>NZ_JAYRQR010000066.1:0-66642 GCF_041910485.1 Dongia sp. | reverse complement strand
GCGCGTCGTCGCCCTGTCGACCGACAAGGCGGCCAACCCGGTCAACCTCTACGGCGCCTCGAAGCTCGCCTCGGACAAGATCTTCATCGCCGCCAACGCGCTCTCGGGCGGCCATGACCCGATCTTCGCCGTGGTGCGCTATGGCAACGTCATCGGCTCGCGTGGGAGCGTGGTCCCGGTGTTCCAGGATCTGGTCAAGAAGGGCGCCAAGACGATCCCCATCACCGACGACCGCATGACACGCTTCTGGATCACGCTGGAGCAGGGCGTTTCCTTCGTGCTCTCCAGCATGCAGATCATGCGCGGCGGCGAGATCTTCGTGCCGAAGATTCCGTCGATGAAGGTGAGCGAGCTGGCCGACGCCCTCGCCCCCGGTGTCCCGCACAACATCATCGGCATCCGCCCCGGCGAGAAGCTCCATGAAGTCATGATCACCGAGGATGACAGCCGCTCCACCGTCGAGCTCGACGACCGCTATGTCATCGAACCGGTGTTCACCTATTGGGAACGCCGCTCCTTCGCCGCCGACGGCGCCAAGAAAGTCGCCGAGGGCTTCCGCTTCGCCAGCGACATCAACACTCAGTGGCTCGATCACGAATCGCTCAAGAAGATGCTGTGAGTAAGCGGCTGGAAAAACAGAGAAATTGGACCATCGCCAGCGAGCCCAAACACACCGAGGTTTGCGATATACCGCCAAGTCGCGGTAAATAGGCTCAGCCCAAGCCACACGGTTGTTGGCGTGCTGGTCGCCGGGTGTCCGGCTCGGCAATTAACTGCTTGATAATAGGGATATTTTTTAGTTGACGCGTACCCCATCAGGAGTTGTCGAAGCGCGCTCACCCAACGTCGCGGGTCTGCAGCGCCTTCTCTACATGCCGATGGAGATTGCCTCCCGCGAGCTTGATTCGCGCCTATTGCTGGCGACCCTGGCATTGGCCCGCGGCTTTGAAGTGGTGCTGGGTCAAAAATGGCTGATCGAACGCAATGTCGATGACATGCCCCCCGGCATCTATCTATCCAAGACGCTGACCCAGCGCGACGCAAGAGCGATGGCCCGCGCCAAGGAAAAGGGCTATCTGATCGCGGCAATCGAGGAGGAAGTTCCCGGGCTGGTCACCAAACCGGACGAGCTTCGCTGGATCGCGGACGAAGCCGTCCGCACTGCCGATGCCATCTTCATCGGCGGCGAGACCAACGCTCAAGCCATGAAGACCCGCTTTCCTTACGCTGCGGACCATGTGTTCAAGACGCTCAACCCGCGCTGGGACCTGCTCCGGCCCAACTTGCGCCATATCCACGACGGCGAGGCCGATGCCATCCGCGCCCGCTACGGCCGGTTCATTCTCATCAACACGAATTTCGGCTGGACCAATTCCGAAAAGGGACCGGCGGAATTCATGGTTCAAGAGCAAGCGCGCCAGGGAAAGATCGACCTGTCGACTGCGGAAACCAGGCAGTTCCTCGACGACTTCCTCCGCATGGAACGCGAGAACCACACGGCCATCGTGTCCATCGTCGAACAAGTGCTTGCCAGCGATCCGGATGTTTCAATCGTCCTGCGCCCCCATCCGAGCGAGCGTTTGCAGACTTGGACTGAACATTTTGCCGGTTCCAAAAGGTTGCTGGTGGTTCGTGAAGGACCATCGGTCCCCTGGATCATGGCGTCCGAATTGCTGATTCACACCAACTGCACGACCGGTGTCGAAGCAATCGGCCTCGACAAGCCAGCCTTGTGTGTTCAGGCAACAACCAGCCCCGTCGTCGCCCGCTATCTGGCCAACCGCGTCAATCCCGTTGCCAGTTCAATCGCTGAAGGTGTGGAGATGATCCTCAAACACCTATCCGGCAAACAGCGGATCGACTACTCACCAGCCATGCGGTCCTGCTTCGTCGACAGCATGAGCTTTAGCCCAGATCATCTCGGCGCCGAGCAGATCATCGACCAGCTGGAATCTCTGGTCCGGACGCGCGAGGGCGGCGCGTCTGTCGGATCGAAATGCAGCGCCTGGCGAACGTCCTGGGACTATCAATGGAACTTGAAAGACAAGAACGTCCGGGGCACATTATTTCCCGATTTCAGCAACGCGCAAATCCTGGCAAGCCTGACACGCATGGCCCGGACGCTCGATATCAACCTCAAGCCCAGCGTGTATCATTGTGGGTCGAAAGTTGTATTGCTGACCGAGAAAAAGCTCGGCGCGATGGCGCATTTTCGCCAGTTCATCGGCAGCACGTTCAAATAAGGATTGGTCAGAAGCGATGAGTTCAGAGGCGATGAATCTCGGTGATATCGAGCGGCACTGGCGGAACTGGGCTGTTTCGTTCGGCAAGGATTTGCGCGCCACGACCAAAGGACGCACCGCCAAGATGATCGAAGTGGCGGCTCTGGGCCGCGTCATCGATCTTGCCCAGCGCGAAATCGGCCGTCCGCTCGAGATACTCGAAGTTGGGTGCGGGAACGGTTTCAACTGCAGCTGGATCGCCCAGAATTTTCCGAAATGCCACGTGCGCGGTGTCGATTATATTCCCGAGATGATCGAGGCCGCCAAGCTGCGGCAGCAGGAAGATTCAATCCCGTCCGACCGATTGACCTATCAGGTCGGCAACGCTCTTGATCTCAGCGACGTGCCCGGGTCCTACGATGTTGTTTTTACCAATCGGTGCCTGATCAATCTGAACACCTGGGATTTGCAGTCGCAGGCCTACCGGCAACTTGTTTCCAAAGTGCGTCCCGGCGGTTACGTCGCGACGATCGAGAATTCCGTGCCGGCGCGTCAGCGCCAGGACCAGTTGCGCAAGTCTGCCGGCTTGTCCGAACGCCCGATCGACAAATTCAACACATTCTTCGAGGCGGAAGCCCTTGAGAATCTGGCCAAGGAAAGTGGGCTGGACGTTGTCTGCAATGACCATGTCAGCAGCCTCCACGACCTCATGCTCTATGTCCTGCTGCCCATGACCAATGGCGGCATCATCGATTACGAACATCCGCTCGTCACTGCCGCCGCGCAGATCAATATCGAACTGACAAACAATCTGCGCCTCGACCTTGGCCCCGTGGGACAGAATTTCCTGCTTCTCTGCCGGAAACCTCGACAGGATTGAGCCGGCTTCGGCAATGCACGCGCCAACGCTACATGACAGCGATCGCAAACGCCGCGCGCTCCTGCTCGATTTTGACGGAACGCTGGCCGACACCCTTCCCGGATTGCGCCGCACCTATGCCGACTTCCTGGCCGAAATAGCAGCCGAGGACAAGGCACCGACCTTCGAGCAAGCCAATGGGGCGAATCTCTTCGAACTGATCCGGTCATTGGCGGAAAAGTTCGCTCCCCACCGGGACGCGGAAAAGGAGTGGCAGACCTATTGGACGCGGGTCGAAGAAGCGGTCGGCCTATCCCTGCCATCGCCTGGCGCCCGGGAATTGATCGGCTGGGCTCGGGATCGCGACTGGCTGATCGGTATCGGCTCGGCCAGCCGGACACCGGTCATCCAAGCCTGGCTGGCTCGCCATGACCTGACCGCTGCCATCGATTGCGTCGTCGGCGCGGATCAATGCCGCGCCAGCAAGCCGGATCCCGAGATATACAACCGGCTTGTCGAATCGCTGAATGCCGACCGGCAGAACTGTATTGTCGTTGAAGATTCCAGATCCGGCATCGAATCGGCCACCAGAGCCGGTCTCGACGTCATCTGGTTGACGGAAAGCCGGGCACCGGACATCCTCCCGCCCAAGATCGCCTGTTTTGCAAGGGACCTCGACGCCGCCCTCCGTTATATCAGGCAGCGGTTCGAGCCAGGGAGAGGGTCGTGATTCACTCGGTTTCGGTTGTGCGCATTACGGACAATCCGATTGCCACCCTGGTTTCGGTCACGCAGGATATTCCTGAAGAGATCGAGCAAACCGCCACCACGATCTGGCAGGGTGAGAGCGAGCGGCGGGGCGGCGATCTCTTCAACGGCGAGATCGTCTCCGTAACGTCGATCAACGGAAGCAAAATCTCCGGACGGCGCGCCGAATATCGCTGGCTGCTGGCCCAATCGCGCGACCCCTCCGTTTTTCAATGGTCCCAGGTTCGACCGCTCGCCGTCACCGGGCTGCTGCTCTGCCGGGAGGGTATCGTCATCGGCCTGCGCAGCAGATCTGTCTACCAATTCCCGGGCCTGTGGGAACTGGCGCCTTCAGGTTCGGTCGATTTGAGCACCTATGACCAATCCGGCGCGATCAATCTGCAAAAGCAGTTGATGCAGGAGCTGCGTGAGGAAATCGGGATCGAAGAAAGCTCGGTCACTGCGGTGCGGCCGCTGGCCATTGCCAGCGACGCCCACAGCAATGTTTTTGACGTGTGCTTCAAAGTGGAAACCGATCTGAGCTGGTCCGAAATTCAGGCGATTTCTGCGTCAAAGGCCAGCGACGAGTACGACAGCCTCAGCCTGCTGAGCCTTGAGGATGTTCCGGAGTTCATCGCCAAGAACAAGGCCAGCATCACACCGCTTACAATGGCTCTGCTGCAGATGACCATCAATGAGCGGGTCATGGCGGCGCTGCCCTCCGGAACGCCGCAAGCGAATGCCAAGAAACCCTGTACGGCGATCATCGTGCAGGCCCGGATGGGCTCTTCTCGTCTGCCGGGCAAGATTGTCGAAGAGATCGGCGGTCGGGCAGTCCTCTCGCATGTGATCCAGCGTCTCCAGGCGGTAAAGAATGCCGATGTCGTCGTCATCGCGACAACCGACCAGACCAGCGACGACCCGATCGTGCAGTTGGCGCAAAAATGCGGCGCTGTCGTCTTCCGAGGGGACGAGAAGGATGTGCTGAGCCGCTATCTGGGTGCTGCGCGCATGGTCGATGCCGACGTGATCCTGCGGGTCACCAGCGATTGCCCCCTGATCGATCCCTGGGTATGCGAGAAAGTCATCAAGGCGCGCGAGCAGCAGGATGCGGATTACGCGGCCAACAACATGCCGCGGCTTTTCCCGCATGGCCTCGATTGCGAGGCGTTTACGCGGGATGTGCTTGAACAGGCTGCCTCCGAAGCAACGGAAGGCTATGACAGGGAACATGTAACACCTTGGATGCGGCGCAGTCCGGACCTGCGACGCGTCAATGTGATCGGCCCCGGCTGGCCTGCCAATCAGCAGCGCTGGACGCTCGACTATCCAGAAGATCTAACGTTCTTCCGGCAGTTGTTCGCCAATCTGCCGAGTGACAAGATTCCGACTTGGCAAGACGCCTTGTCCAGGATCAACGAAATTCCTGGCCTCGCAGTGACGAACATTCGCCACCGCGTCGGATCGGCGATGGCCAACGATCCTGGAACGCGGACGGTCATCTTTCGAACGGTCGCGGACGAGAAAATCGGTACCGGTCATGCCATGCGTTGCCACGCGCTTTGGATGCGGTTGGAATCTCTGGGTTGGCGCTGCCTGTTGGCGGCCGATGAGAAGAGTTGCGAATTTCTAGGTAGCACCGTGCCGGCCCGTGTCCAAATCAGGCTGCAGGGGCAGGATGCGCAAGATCATGCAGCACAGATTGCTGCCTCGGCAGGCGCTTGCGATGTGCTGATTATCGACGATTACGCGGTCACGTCGGAGTTCGCGACGGCGGCTAGGCGCTTTGCCGCGCGCATTGTCTATTTTGACGATCTTGCAGACCGGGCGCTGGATGCAGACGTCATTGTCAATCCGACTCCCGGCGACTGGAATGCCCGCTATGCGAGCTTGAACGGCAAGCGCAAGGCCCACCTGCTGCTGGGGCCGGACGCCGCTCTGCTTCGGCAGCAATTCATGGGAAGGCGCGCGCAGCAACAGCAGGCGGTCGAAAGCAAAGACAAGAAATCAGTGTCGAGAGTCCTCATCGCCTTCGGCGGCGTTGATCCGCTGGATGGCACCGGACTGGCGCTCGACGTTCTGAAGGACATGCCGGGCCTCAGCGTCGATGTCGTCCTGGGAAGTCAGGCACCGCATATCGAAAGGGTCCGATCCCAAATTGCCGCCTGCAATGGCCGTGCTCGCTTGTTGACGGACGTTGCCGATATGGCCGGGTTGATGGCTTCGGCCGATCTTGCAATTGGTGCCCCGGGTACGTCGGCTTGGGAGCGCAGCTGTATTGGCCTCCCCTCAATTCTCGTCGGGATTGCTGAAAACCAACGCTTCAATGCGCAAGTGATCGAACAAGCGGGTGCGGGGCTGCTCGCAGGCTTCCTGACGACGGAAGCCCGAGCAGACGTTGCCAAGAAACTTGCCGCGCATTTGACCAATCTGCACGCCTCGCCTGATTTGCAGCGCCGCATGGCGCAAGCAGCCTTCGACATCTGCGATGGTCGCGGCACACAGCGCATCACTGTCGCACTGCTTTCAGCGCCCACGCTGCGCGATGGGCGCAAGCTGGACCTGCGTGTTGTCGAGGCCCGCGACGAACAGATGCTGATGGAAATGCAGCGCGTGCCGGAAACGCGCCGCTACGCGCTCAACCCGGCGATCCCGACCGCGGAAGAGCATCATCGTTGGCTGATGGAGCGATTGTCGGCTATCGCGGACTGGTTCTTGATTGCCGAAGTGGACGGCCAACCCGCTGCCTTCGTGCGATTGGACTGGATCGGCGAGGACAATGGCCGGCCAGAGTTCCTGATTTCGATCGCCACGGAACGATCCTATCATCGCCGGGGCGTTGGCGCGGCGTTGCTGAAGGCAGTCCGACAGCTGGCGCCGGGCGCCCATTTCTATGCCAAGATCCTGCCCGATAACTTGGCCTCGCTGGCACTCTTCATTCGGGCAGACTACCAATTGGCTGCGGACGGCTATTTCCATTCTTACCCGTCCCAGCGCAAGGAGGATTGATGCAGCGCGTAACCATCGCTGGTCGCGAGATCGGCCAGGACCGTCGCCCCTATGTCATCGCCGAGCTCTCGGCCAACCATAACGGCAGCCTGGAACGTGCGAAGGACATTCTGCGCGCGGCCAAGAAGGCCGGCGCCGATGCCTTGAAACTGCAGAGCTACCGCGCCGACACGATCACGATCGACCATGACGGTCCGGATTTCCGCGTCAGCGGCGGCTTGTGGAACGGGGCGCGCCTCTTCGACCTCTACAAGGAGGCGGCGATGCCGTGGGAGTGGCATGAGCCGCTCTTTGCCCTTGGCCGCGAACTCGGCATTGCCGTTTTCAGCTCGCCCTTTGACCACACGGCCGTCGACATGCTGGAACAGCTGGGGGCACCGGCCTACAAGATCGCGTCGCTGGAGCTGTGCGATATCCCGCTCATCCAATACGTCGCCCGGACCGGCAAGCCGATGATCATGTCGACCGGGGCCTCGGAAGTGGGCGAGATCGCCGAGGCGGTTGCCGCGGCCCAAGGCGCCGGCTGCAAGGAGCTGATCCTCCTCAAATGCACCAGCGGATATCCGACGCCACCGGCCGAGAGCTATCTGCGCACCATTCCGCACCTCTCCGAGATGTTCAACTGTGTGGTGGGCCTCTCTGATCACACGATGGGAACCGCGGTGCCGGTCGCGGCGACGGCCCTTGGCTCGGCCGTCGTCGAGAAGCATTTCACCTTGGCGCGCACCGATGGTGGCGTCGATTCGACCTTCAGCCTGGAGCCGGCCGAGCTTGCGCAAATGATCGAGGCGGTGAATGTCGCCTGGGAGGCTCTGGGCACCGTTCATTATGGCCCGAGCGCTTCCGAGGCCGGGATCCGTCCGCTGCGCCGGTCGCTCTACGTCGTCAAGGATGTGAAGGCCGGCGACATCATCGGCGCCGAGAATGTGCGCTCGATCCGTCCTGGTAAAGGATTGGCGCCGAAGCACCTGCCGGACGTGATCGGCCGGCGCGCGACGCGCGATTTGAAGCGTGGCACGGCCGTCGACTGGACGATGCTGGCAACTGAATAAAGGTGAATTGGGGGCCTTCGCTGGCCCCCTCGCCTGCCTTACCGCGGGGCGTAATCCATCGAGGCAGCCCAGAAGCGCTCAAGGCGCCGGAGAGTCAGATTGACACCATCCAGCTCGCCATCCTTGAAGGTCTCATTGTTCAACGCCGACAAGTGCTTATCGTACATGTCGTGCATCTTTTGCACGACAGCCAGCGCCTTGTCCGAGAGCTTCACATGGACCGCGCGGCGGTCATGTGGTGAGCGTTCCTGAATGAGATAGCCGTTTTCGACCATCTTCTTCACGTTGTAGGAGACGTTCGAGCCGAGATAGTAGCCGCGGTTGGTCAATTCACCGACCGAGAGCACATCGCTGCCAATATTGAACAGGATCATGGCCTGGACGTTGTTCAAGTCCCGGATGCCCTGGCGATCGAGATCTGCCTTGATCACTTCAAGACACTCGCGATGCAGGCGCTCAACCAGCGCGATCGTTTCCAGATAAGCTTTTTTCACCGCTAATCCCCAGTAGCGTTGCGCGCCCGATAATGGTCGCGAGTCGGCCTCAAGCTAGCTATGCATCGTAAAGCAATGGTTAATCCGGCGCTAGCCTCGTCTCTGCCCAAATTCGCTTTTTTCGCGTCAGGCACAGTGGTTAGGACCTGTCACCGGGTCTGTGGCGCCCAGTCCTTAATACCCGGCACGGGTTCAAAATAGCCCTCGACGGCCGCCGCAGGCACGTCCGCCCAGTCGGCCGGGTGCCATTTCGGGCTGTGGTCTTTATCGACGAGCTGGGCTCGAACACCTTCGAAAAAGTCGGTCCCGGCCATGAAATGCTGCGAGAGACGGAAGTCAGTCTTGAGGATCTCGGCGAGGTCCCGGCCGCGCGACCGGGTGAGGTGCGCGAAGGTCACCCGCAGGCTGGTGGGCGACTGCGCGCGCAGGGCCTTGAGGGTCTCGCTCGCCCATGTGTCGCGCCGCGCCGCCAGCACGGTGACGATCTCGTCGAAGGATTTCAGGCTGAAAACGGGTTCGATGAGGGGTACCAATTGGTCGATTCCGGCTTGCTCGACGGGGAGCTGCAGTTCATCCAGCCGCTCGATGGCGACCTCGCCCACCCGGCCGCTGCCGACAAAATGCTTGGTGAGCCCCGCCTTGATCATGCCGGGGCCACGTAGGTTCAACCCGAGAAGCCCCAGTGCCAGTGCCAGCGACGGCGAGGCACGATTGAGGAAGCTGCCGGCGCCGACATCCGGGAACAAGCCGATACGGCATTCGGGCATTGCAAACAGCGTCTTGTGCGTCACCACCGGATGCGAGCAATTGAGCGCGATGCCGGCTCCACCGCCCATCACGATCCCGTCCATGATCGCGATGATCGGCTTCTTGTAGGTCGCGAGCCGGTAGTTGAGCTGATATTCGCGCCGGTAGAAATCTTCGAGATAGCCGAGATCGCCGCGCTTCTTGGCTTCATAGGCGGCCTTCACATCGCCGCCGGCACAGAAGGCCTTGTCGCCCGCGCCGGTGATGATGATCGCCTTGATGTCGGCACGCATCTCCCAGCCCGCCAGTTGCGCGCTGATCGCATCGATCATGTCGAGGGTCAGGGCATTGAGCGCCTGGGGCCGGTTGAGGACGATGCGGCCGTGGCCGTTCTCAATGGAGAAAAGGACGTCTTGGAAGGAACTCATGAATCTAGGGCGCCCGCGCGGTTATAAAATGATCCTGGTTCTTCTTCCATGTGAAGGACGCCGTCAAGCCGGCTTGACAGCCGGGCCCGCCGGGACCATTCTCCGCCCTGCGCCGATTTGAAGCTCAGCTTGCGGGCGCTTAATAAATGCAGCTAAAGCGCGGTTTTAGAAAGAAACCGGTTTTGGCTGCCCGCCCGTCGATTGACGCGGCGGGTTTTGTCGTTTTGGCCTGGTCCACCTAATGGACCCGCGGAATTTGAGGGGCAGCTTGCACCGCGTCACCAAGAGCTAAAGCGCTTCGATGCCTTGGCCCCAGGCGAGTGACTTGCCTATCTGAAGGAGGGCTGACGCGAATGACCAACCATACCAACACCACCATCCAGCATTTGCAGGATGAGATTCGCCGCGAACCCAAATGCGCCCAGGTAACGCTGAAGGCCCGGGCCGGCGCTGCGGTCGCACGCCCTGAAGCCGATCAAGTACAACGCGTTCTAGAGGCCTTGGCCGGGAGTCTCGCTGCCAGCTATCGCTGCTTCGCCGTCGCGCTCGATATCCCATTGGCGGGTGTCGAAATCAGGGTCGAGGCGGGGTTGGACCTGCAGGGGATTGCGGCCGCGGCCGATGGCGTTCGTCCAGGACCCGGCAATCTTCGCGCCGAGGCGCGCCTGACAAGCGGCGCCGACATCCATGACCTGGAGCGGTTGCGCATCACGGTCGAGCGGCACGATCCGGTCCTGGACCTGCTGCGCAATGCCACGCCGACCCGTCTTGAGATTACCATAAATTTGCGAGACAATAATTCACTTGCCGCATAGAATATCACACACTGGAGACGTAAAATGACTGCCAGCAAGCATCCTGAAACCATCGTTCTGCACGCCGGCCACCGCCGCGACAGTGCCACGAATTCGGTCGCCGTGCCGATCTACCAGACGACGTCCTATCAATTTGACGACAGCTCCCACGCGGCCGATCTTTTCGGCCTGAAGCGCTTCGGGAACATCTACACCCGCATCATGAACCCGACGACCGCCGTCCTTGAAGAGCGGTTGGCAACCCTGGAAGGCGGTGTCGCCGCCCTCGCCGTTGCGTCGGGCCAAGCGGCCTCGGCCTTCTCGATCCAGAACATCGCCAAGGCGGGCGACAACATCGTCTCCTCGACCGACCTTTATGGCGGTACCTGGAACCTGTTCGCCAACACGTTCAAGGACCAGGGCATCGAAGTGCGCTTCGTCGATCCGAAGGACCCGGAAGCCTTTGCCAAGGCGACCGACGACAAGACCCGCGCCTATTATGCCGAGACCCTGCCCAACCCGAAGCTGCGCGTCTTCCCGATCAAGGAAGTGGCGGATATCGGCCGCAAGCTGGGTGTGCCGCTGATCATGGACAACACGGCAGCGCCGATCATCGCCCGCCCGTTCGATCATGGCGCAGCCATCGTCGTCTACTCGACCACGAAATATATCGGCGGTCACGGCACGTCGATCGGCGGCGCCATCATCGACGGCGGCAATTTCGATTGGGAAGCCAATGCCGCGCGCTTCCCCGGCCTCAACCAGCCGGACCCCTCCTATCACGGCGCCGTCTGGACGCAGGCCGTGAAGCCGCTGGGGCCGATCGCCTATATCATCAAGGCGCGTGTGACCTTGCTGCGCGACCTCGGCGCCGCGATGAGCCCGTTCAATGCCTTCCTTTTCATCCAGGGCCTGGAAACGCTGCCGCTGCGCATGCGTGAGCATGTGAAGAACGCCCAGGCGGTCGCCAACTATCTCAACAGCCACCCGTCAGTGAGCAAGGTCATCTATCCGAGCCTTGCCGGCGGTGAGGAGAAGCGTCGCGCCGACGCCTACCTCAAGGGCGGCTACGGTGCCCTGCTCGGTTTCGAGATCAAGGGCGGGCTGGAAGCCGGCCGCAAGTTCATCGACTCCCTGAAGCTCCTCTACCACGTTGCCAATATCGGCGACGCGCGGAGCCTCGCGATCCACCCGGCCTCGACCACCCATTCGCAGCTGACGCCGGAAGAGCAGCTGTCGAGCGGCGTCTCCGACAGCTATGTGCGCCTGTCCATCGGCATCGAGCATATCGACGATATTCTCGCCGATATCGGCCAGGCCCTCGACGCCGCCACCGGCAAGGCGAAGGCGGCGGAATAACCACCCATCGTTACCGGGTGCCGGCCCCATCGCCGGCACCCGTCTTCTCCCTGCGGCGCCGGCGCCTGTTGCACACAGGTTCGGTACGTTGTATCCGACGGTAATCTTTCTGATTTGAAGCCGCCGCCAGGATCCGCCGATGACCGAGCACAGCCATGATGCCCATGCCAAGCGCCAGCCGTTTGGCCAGTTTCCCCGCATCCGCATGCGCCGAAATCGGCAGGAAGACTGGTCGCGCCGGCTGGTGGCGGAGAACGCCCTTTCGGTCAACGATCTCATCTGGCCGGTTTTCGTCAAGGAAGGCGGCCCGGCGAAAGAGGCCGTGCCGTCGATGCCCGGTGTCGACCGGCTGACCATTCCGGCCTTGCTCAAGGCCGCGGAAAAGGCGGCGAAGCTCGGCATCCCAGCCCTCGCCCTTTTCCCCGTCGTGCCGCGCGACAAGAAGTCGCCCGACGCCGAGGAAGCCTGCCGCGCCGACAATCTGTGCAATCGCGCTGTCCGTGCCCTCAAGAAGGCCGTCCCCGAAATCGGGATCATCTGCGATGTGGCGCTCGACCCCTACACGGATCATGGCCATGACGGGCTGATGCAAAAGGGCGAGATCGTCAACGACGCGACCATCGAGGTCCTGATCCGCCAGACCCTGGCACAGGCCGATGCCGGCGTCGATATTGCCGCCCCCTCCGACATGATGGACGGGCGCATCGGTCGCCTGCGCGATGCCCTCGATGCAGCCGGATATCAGCGGGTGAAGCTGATGTCCTATGCGGCGAAGTATGCGAGCGGCTTCTATGGCCCGTTCCGCGACGCTGTCGGTTCGAAATCTGCGATCGGCAAGGGTGACAAGCGTACCTATCAGATGGACAGCGCCAATGGCGACGAGGCCTTGCGCGAATGCGCGCTCGACGTCGCCGAGGGTGCCGACATGCTGATGGTGAAGCCGGGCCTCCCCTATCTCGACATCGTCTGGCGCGTGAAGGAAGCCTTCAAGATGCCGGTCTTCGCCTATCAGGTCTCAGGCGAATACGCGATGATCAAGGCCGCCGCCCAGAACGGTTGGCTCGACAATGACCGCGTCGTGATGGAAAGCCTGCTCTGCTTCAAGCGTGCCGGCGCCGACGGAATTCTCACCTACTCCGCCATCGAAGTGGCGGAGAAGCTAGCGAAGGCGAAGTAGGCCTCCCCCCTCTCATTCGTCATCCCCGGGCTTGACCCGGGGATCGGTTGCGACTGGGCTCTGTGCTTCAGTTGCAGGCTGATGCCCGGGTCAAGCCCGGGCATGACGGATTGGAGGAATTCACAACTTCCCCAGTACCCCCGGCAGCCACTCAAGCGCGCCTTGCTTGGCGCGCATGCCGGCGAAGGATTTCTGCTTCGTCTTGTCTTCGATGAGGCGCACGAAGACGATTTTGCGGCCGTCTTTTTCCGCCCAGCCGACGAACCAGCCGAGTTGACGCTTTTGCGCATCCTTGGAGCCGTCGGCATTGCTGAGGAAACTGGTGCCGGTTTTGCCGGAGACGGTCCAGCCGCTGTCGAGCTTGGTTTGCGGCATCGATGCATAGGTCATGTCGAAGGCCTTCCCTGAAACCGGCAGCGAGCGGTCGAGGAGTTTCTTCAGGAAGGCTGCCTGCTGCAGCGGTGTGATCTTCAGCGAGGAGCCGAGCCAGGCCTGCGTGAGGCCGTCATCCTTGCCGGAATTGCCGCTGACATCCTTGTTACCGTAATCGAATGCTTCGACATAGGAGCGGAACTTCTCCATACCCAATTTCTTGGTGAGTTCCTGGCTGTACCAGACGACGGATTTGTCGAGCCAGTAACGCGGGGTCACAGTCGTCTTCCAATTCTCCATCCAATCGGCAAATCCCGGCTGGAAGTCCCAGGCCGGATGTTCGGCATCTACCAGGATGTCGGAATCGAAGCCCATCACCGCCAGCGGCACCTTGAAGGTTGAGGCCGGTGTGACAGCACGGTCGCATTCGCCTTCATGCAGCAGCTCGGCACCGCTCGCCGCATCGACGAGCAGCGAGCAGGTCACGTCAGCGTGTGCCGCCTGTGCAGCGGTGCCAGCCAAAGCGACAAGCACGACAGCGATAATCCTGTTGAACATCAGCGTCCCCTGAATTGAGAAGATCGCCTGTATATGGATGGCTCGGGGCAAAATTATGGCGGCGACACTGTGTCAGTGCGCTTTGTGCCGCAAGATGTCGAGGAAGCGGAGAATGGCAAGATCGTACCAGGGGCGGTCGA
The DNA here is from genome assembly GCF_041910485.1 of Dongia sp. Lineage (GTDB taxonomy): Bacteria > Pseudomonadota > Alphaproteobacteria > Dongiales > Dongiaceae > Dongia. The sequence goes on along the minus strand of NZ_JAYRQR010000066.1, from coordinate 52,684 downwards.
GGCCGATGCCGTGGAAACCGACATGGCCGCCGGAGACCGGCAATTTGAGATGCAGATAGGGGTTGTCGTCCCAATGCACCTGTCCATAGGTCTCGACGGGAATCCAGGGATCGTCGGAGGCGTGAATGACGAGCGTCGGCACGCGAATGCTCCCCAAACGCGGCGCGGCGGAGCATTCGGCGTAATATTCCTCGGCATCGCGGAAGCCGGCCTCCGGTGCGACGATGCGGTTATCGTATTCGGTGATCGTGCGGATGTCCTTGGCGTCCAAGCCCCGCTCCTTGCGCATCCCTTCGATGAGATGCGCATGATAGAGCCGGTTGCGCTTCGAGGTGATGCAATGCGCGGCCGCTCGGAGATCGATCGGCGCCGAAATACTGACGGCACCGAGGAGATCGGCACTGGCGCCAACCTCAGCGAGATATTTGAGAACGACATTGCCGCCCAGCGAGAAGCCGATGACCACGATGCCGTGCCGCTTCAGCTTGTGATCGAGATCGTGGATGACGCTCGCCACGTCCTCGCTGCGGCCGGCGTGATAAGTGGTCTTGGCGAAATCGCGCCCGGGCCCCGCGCCACGCAGGTTAAGCCGCATCACCGGATAGCCGGCGGCCAAGAGATGCGCGGCGCTGACTCGGCAATAATAACTGTCTTCGCTGCCAGAGAGGCCGTGGACAAGCAGGATCAGCGGGCGGCGGGCGGCATGGGTCGGACGATGGAGCTTCGCGATCAGCCGATCACCGCTGCCATCATGGCAGGTGAAGATATAACCTTCGCCCGGCCATTGATCGAGTTCGTCCTTCGGCGGGCGCAGCCAGTTGCGCAAGGTCTGCAGATCGCCGCCCCGCCACAGGCGTAACGGCCGGAACGGCGGCAGATCGAATTTCTGCAGGATCCTCAGCTCGCCGTCAGCCATGCCTCGATCACGCTTATCTGGTCCGGCGCCATCAGGGCCGGCGCATGTCCCATGCCGGGAAACGTCACCAATTTGGCGCGCGGGCCGCGCCGGGTCATCTCGTCGGCTGTCTGCGGCAGCAGCAAATCGGAATCCCCACCGCGCAGCAACAACGTTGGAATGGAGATGCGGTCCCACAGCGCCCACAGGTCCCAATCCTGCACCGCCTTCTTGACGTTCTCCGCGATGGCCGGATCGTAGGCGAGACCGAAGGTGCCATCGTCGCGCCGCCGGTGACCGTAGGCGACGAGATGCTGCCACTGTGCGTCGGTCAAAGGGCCGAACGGTGCCAGCACCTTTTTGAGATGCGTCTCCAGCGAGGTCAGCGACGAGAAGCGATTGTCGAGGCCGACATAATCCGCAATGCGCAACAAGGCCGCCTTCGGCACGAAGGGCCCGACATCGTTGATGACCAAGCGTCGGATCGGCGAGCCGGCCTGCGCCGCCAATGTCATGCCGATGAGCCCGCCCATCGACGTGCCGACCCAGTCGAGCTCGGTCACATCCAGGCGCGCGATCAACGCGGCCATGTCGGCGCAATATTGCGGATAGCCATAGTGCGCCGGGTCGCGCAGCCATTCACTGCGGCCGCGACCGACGATGTCGGGGCAGATCACGCGGGCGGACTTTGCCAGTTCCTTGGCGAGCGCGTCGAAGTCGCGACCGTTGCGCGTCAAACCGTGACAGCAGACGATCGTGCGCGCCGCTTGCGGATCGCCCCATTCAGCATAGGCGACACGGTGGAAACCGGCCGGGCTGAGGCCGAGGAACGATTTCTGCCGCGGCTCCATCAAGCGACCGATCCGATCGGTTGATCATGGACAACCACCAGGGTTTCCGGCGTGAAGCCGTTGAAATGCGTGGCAAGCGCGTTTGAATAAGCACCGACCCGGTCGATTTCGATCCAATCGCCCTCGTCGATATCGGCGGGCAGCGAGAAGGTCGATGGCAAAACGTCGAGGGAGTCGCAGGTCGGTCCGTTGAGCGTGAAATCCATCGGCGTCCCTGAGAACTGGCCATTGAGGCGATGCGCCCGCGCCGGCAGGCGAAGGCCGGCATCGACCATTTCCGAGAGCGAGCCGTAGATTCCGTCATTGATGTAAAGCTGATTGTCCTTGCGCAGCTGCACCTGCGTCACCACCGACACGGCATGGGCGACAAGGGCACGGCCGGGCTCGCACATCAGCACGCAGTCGCGGCGGAGTTTCAGGCGCTTCACACCCTCCTCGATTTCGTGGATGAAATCCTCGAAGGGGGGCATGTTGGTGCCCAGATATTGGGCGGGGAATCCGCCGCCGACATCAAGGCCGACGATATCGACCTTCGCCTTCTCGAGAATCTCACCGGCAATCTTCAAGGCCTCGGCATAGGCGCCGGGGACAAGGCATTGCGACCCGACATGGAAGGCCAGACCGACGCGGCAGCCGCGCGATGCCGCCTCGCGCAGGATCGCAGCGCTCTCATCCGCTTCGGCACCGAACTTCGCCGCCAGATGATAGAGCGCGCCATCGACCGGCGGCGTCTTGAAACGGACATAGATGGTAAGGCCCTCGGCACCGCCCGTCTCGGTCAGGATCTTGTTGAGCTCGCTGATATGGTCGACCACATAGGTGTCGATTTCATAGACCTTGGCAGCCGTACCGATCACCGCCCGGCCCTTCACCGGATGCATGAAATAGCAGGCAGCGTCGCGGAAGGTTTCGCGGACCTGGGCGATCTCGGGCAAGGAGGCCGTGTCGAAATGCCGGATGCCGGCCTTGTGCAGGGCGCGCAGAACCTCGGGGTGCGGGTTGCATTTCACGGCATAGAGGACGCGCCCCGGAAACTGGTCGAGGAAGCGACCGGCGGCCTGGCCGATGATATCGGGCCGCAGGCAATAGACCGGATAGCTCGGCTTCAGCGCCTCGATCATGCTGCGCACGCTGTCGAATTCCTTGGCCATGGCGTACCCCCGAGGCTTCCTTTAGGCAGATGAACGGCTTCTAGCCGATGGGCCGCCGGTTGTCACCCGGCCCCGGGATCAGCTATCTACATGCCCAATCAACAAGTCAAATGAATGACAACAGGGGATTTGAGCATGACGCAATCCGGCCAGGCGCCGACGGCCAAAGACATCCGACAGCAGGGGCCACTGGCCGGGATCGTCGTCATCGACCTGACCAGGGTCCTGGCCGGCCCATTTTGCACCATGCTGCTTGCCGACCTCGGCGCCCGGGTGATCAAGATTGAAAACCCAAATGGGGGTGACGATTCCCGGGCCTATGGCCCCTTCATCAACGGCAAGTCCGGCTATTTCATCGCCCAGAATCGCGGCAAGGAATCGATCGCGCTGGATTTGAAACAGAACGCGGACAAGGCCATCCTGCATCGCCTGCTGAAACGTGCCGACGTGCTGATCGAGAATTTCCGGCCCGGCACGATGGCGCGCCTCGGCTTCGGACAGATGGCGCTGAAAGAAATGTACCCGCAGCTCATCTACGCCTCGACTTCCGGCTTCGGCCAGACCGGCCCCTATGCCGACCGGCCGGCCTATGACATCATCGCGCAGGCGATGGGTGGTATCATGAGCATCACGGGACATGAAGGAAATGAACCGACGCGGGTCGGCGCGTCGATCGGCGATCTCGGCGCCGGCCTCTTCACCACGATCGGCATCGTCTCGGCGCTGCATCACCGCAACCGTTCGGGCGAAGGGATCACGGTCGACGTCGCCATGCTCGACAGCCAGTTGGCCCTCCTTGAGAACGCCATCGCCCGCTATTACTCCAGCGGCAAGGCACCGAAACCCTTGGGTGCCCGCCATCCGTCGATTGCGCCCTTCGAAGCCTACCGGACGCAGGATTCGCATGTCGTCATCGCCTGCGGCAATGACGGGCTGTTTCGCACCTTTTGCGAGGTGATCGAGCACCCGCACCTCGCCGACGATCCACGCTTTGCCACCAACGCCAAGCGGTCTGAGAATGTCATTGAGTTGAAGACGGCTTTGGAGGCGTTCCTGACCGGAAAGACGACGGACCATTGGCTCGACCTCTTCAATCGCACCGGCATCCCATCGGCGCCGATCAACGACGTGGCGCAGGCGATCCACGATCCGCAGGTCCAGCATCGGCAGATCGTGCTGCCGGTCGACGATGACAGCGTGGCGCCGCTGGCCGTTGCTGGTTCGCCCATCAAATTCTCCGGCTTTCCTCAGGCGACCAGCCGGCCGCGTGCGCCGGAACTTGACGAGGACCGGGCGCGGATCCTGGCGGACTTTCCTTGATCCTGCGCTGGTCCCTGCGCCTCTTCCTCGGCGCGCTCCTCCTCATCGCGATCGTCTCCGGCGGTGGCTTCCTGTGGCTGCGTACCAGCCTGCCACAGGAAGACGGCACGCTTTCCCTACCCGGACTTGCGGCCGAGGTCAGCATCACGCGGGATGATCGCGGCATACCGACCATCAACGCACAGTCCCTGCCCGACGCCTATTTCGCACTGGGCTTCGTTCATGCGCAGGACCGCCTCTTCCAGATGGATGCCATGCGGCGCCTGGGTGCCGGGCGCCTGTCCGAACTCCTTGGGACGGCGACGCTTGAGACGGACCGGCTGATGCGTACGCTCGGGCTCTATCGGTCGGCCGAGGAACAGGTCGCCGCCGCGAGCCCCGCCCTCAAGAGCGCGCTTCAATCCTATGCGGCCGGCGTCAACGCCTTCATCGACCACCATTCCGGCGCCTTGCCGCCCGAATTCTACCTCCTCAACTACCAGCCGGAGCCCTGGCAGCCGGCGGATTCGCTCGTCTGGGGGCGCCTGATGGCGCTCGACCTTTCCAACAATTGGAAGAGCGAAAGCGACAATCGCGCGCTTCAGCGTGGGCTGCCGCCCTATCTCTTCGACCTGCTCGTTTCGGCGCCGTCGCCGGCACGGGCATCGAACGACGACGGTCTGCCAGCTTTCCGCCAGCCGCTCAGCGAGGCGTCGAATTCCTGGGTCGTCGGTGAGCAGCGCAGTGCCAGCGGCAAGCCGCTCATCGCCAACGATCCGCATCTGGGATTGGCGATGCCCGCAACCTGGTATCTCGCCCGGGTCGAGACGCCCGACTATACCTGGACCGGGGCGACCGCGCCCGGGCTGCCTTTCTTCATGATCGGCACGAACGGCCGGGTTGCCTGGACCTTCACCACGACGCATAGCGATACGCAGGACCTCTTCGAGGAGAAGCTCGTCGCGGGTCAGCCGGATCAATATTTGACGCCTGATGGACCGGCGACAATGACGACGCGCGAAGAGAAGATCGCGGTCAAAGGCGAGGCCGATGTCACGCTCAAAATTCGTGCGACCCGGCATGGGCCGGTCGTTTCCGATCTCGGCGGCGATCCGCCACCCCCGGATTCGGTCCTGGCCCTCGCGTGGACGGCGCTCCTCCCCGGCGATCGCACGCCGGAGAGTATCCTCGCCGTCAACCGGGCACACGATGCGGCCGCGCTTGAAGTAGCTCTCGTTGATTTCCACGCGCCGCAGCAGAATGTGGTCTATGCCGACAGCGAGGGCGTGACCGGCTTCATCGCGGCCGGCCGCGTGCCGGTGCGGCGCAACCTCTTCGCTGATAGCCGACTGCCGGCCCCCGGCTGGAGCGGCGCATATGATTGGACCGGCACCTTGCCGATGTCGTCGCTGCCGCAGCTGCGCGGCGACAGCAACGACTTCCTGGTCACCGCCAACAACGACATTCGGCCCCAGGGCTACCGCCCCTTCATTACCGCGGATTGGCCCGACGACGCCCGCGCCAAGCGGATCCGCAGCCTGCTGGCACCGCAGGAAGGGCTGACCCTCGATGCGCTGAAGAAGATCCAGCTAGACAATCACTCGGCGCCGGCCCTCGACTTCGTCCGCCATTGGCAGGATGCCGCCGCAGCCGCCGATCCAGACCTTGCCGCGATCCTGGCGCACTGGGATGGTAGCATGGCGCGGGATGCCGCTGCCCCGCTCATCGCCACCATCTGGATCGATCGGACCGCACGGCGGCTTCTCGCCGACGAAATGCGCGGCCATTTCGACGATTGGTGGTTCTGGCAGGTCGACCGGCTGGAAAGCGTGCTGGCCGACGGCCATGCCTGTAACGATATCCAGACCCCAGCGGCGGAGGGTTGCGCAGACATCCTGGCCGAGGCACTACGCGACACCCGCCGTGATCTGGCCGCCGCCTATGGCGCCGATCCACACCAATGGCGCTGGGGCGACAGCCACAGGGCACCCTTTGACCATCCGGTCTATCGGCAGATTCCGATTCTCGGCGATCTCCTGTCTGCCGATTTGGCTACCGACGGGGACTTCTTCTCAATCAATCGCGGGACCATCCGGCCGCCACGCCAGGGTGTTGCCCTTCCACACGTGCATGGCCCCAGCCTGCGCTTCCTGATGGATCTCGCATCGCCGGATGATGCCCTCTTTGCCCTGGCCGGCGGACAGTCCGGTAATCCCTTCTCGCCGCACTACCAGGATGGGCTTGGCGACTGGCGCGATGGCGTCTATCGCAAAATCGGCGGTGGCGGGGTCGCACAGCTTGTCCTGGAACCGTCAGCGCAACCCTGAATCGGCAAGAAATCCAGCAGGGGCAAGAGGCTAATTTGAACTGCAATTCAAGCCCTTGCCCCGACTCCTAAACCAAGTATTAACTAAAACCGGCCATCTTGGGGCGAAATCAAGTGGGGCGGGCCTCGGCATTCCATGCTGGTTATTGTCGGTATCATCGTTGTCTTCGGCTGCGTTTTTGGCGCCTACGCGGTGCATGGCGGCCATTTGGGCGTGCTCTGGCAGCCCTCCGAATTCGTCATCATTCTGGGCGCCGCCGTCGGCGCCCTGATCATTTCGAGTACCAAGACCGGCCTAAAAGCCGTTGGCGCGGCCTTCAAGCGCGCGCTCAAGGGTCCGCATTACAAGAAGCCGGACTATCTTGAGCTCCTCTCGGTGCTCTATCAGATCTTCCGCCTGGCCAAGACAAAGGGCATGCTGGCACTGGAACAGCATGTTGAAAAGCCGGACGAGAGCACCCTCTTCGCCCAATTCCCCAAGTTCCAGCATGACCACCATGCGGTCGAATTCCTGTGCGACTATCTGCGCATGATGACGTTGGGAACGGAGAATCCGAACGAGGTCGAAACGCTCATCGATGCTGAACTGGAAACGCACCATGCCGAGCTTCATGTCGGCGGCCACGCAATCCAGAACACGGCCGATGCCATGCCCGCCCTCGGTATCGTCGCCGCGGTGCTGGGCGTCATCCACACGATGGGCTCCATCACCGAGCCGCCGGAAGTCCTCGGCCATCTGATTGGCGCAGCACTTGTGGGTACGTTCTTCGGTATCTTGATGTCATATGGCGTCTTCGCGCCGATCGCTAGCTCGGTCAACGCGACGGACAATGCCGATTCCAAATATTTCCAATGCATGAAGGCGGGATTGCTGGCCCACATGCAGGGCTATCCGCCCGCCGTGTCTGTCGAATTTGCTCGCAAGGTTTTGTGGTCGACGGAACGGCCGAGCTTCTACGAAGTCGAGCAGGCGGTGAGCGCCCTGCCGGCGCCGTAACGCTTGCACGCTCTCGCGCTGAAAGGTCTGCCAGATGGCGGATGAAAGACCAATCATCATCAAGCGCATCAAGAAGTCGGGTGGCGGCCATCATGGCGGCGCCTGGAAGGTCGCCTATGCCGACTTCGTGACCGCGATGATGGCTTTCTTCCTGCTGCTGTGGCTCCTTGGCAATACCACCGAGGAGCAGAAGAAGGCGATTGGCAACTATTTCAATCCCACGATCGCCATCTCCTCATCCTCGACCACCGTCGCCGTCATGGATGGCCAGCCCCAGGTCATGGAAACCACCGCCGGCGGTGCTGCCGCCGAGGTCGATGTCGAGGAAGATGGAACCGGCCAGACTGGTGATGGCACCGGCCAGACCGATGAAGGCGAGGCGCCATCGGCACAAACCCAGGGCGAAAAGCCGGTCGACGAAAAGCAGGCCGAAGCCGCGCTGAAAGCCGCCGAGACCAAACGCTTCGAAGAAGTCAAACAGCAGATCCAGCAAGTTATTGCCCAGACGCCGGACCTATCCGGGCTTGAAGACAATCTGAAGATCGACCAGACACCCGAAGGTCTCCGCATCCAGCTCCTCGACAAGGAGAAGGAGTCGATGTTCGCGTCCGGCAGCGCGCAGATGGCCGAAAAGAGCCGCAAGCTGCTGTCATTGGTGGCGCACGCGGTGAAGAACATGCCGAACAAACTCGCCATCTCCGGTCACACGGATGCCACGCCCTATGCCGGCACAGATGGACGCAGCAACTGGGAATTGTCGTCTGATCGCGCCAATGCGGCCCGTCGCGTGCTTGTCGAGAACGGGATCGATCCGGCTCATGTGCGCAATGTGGTCGGGCGCGCCGATACCGACCCATTCATCAAAGACAATCCCAACGACCCGCAAAACCGTCGCATCTCAATCGTGCTTCTCTCCGAGGTACACGCACCCGATGCAGCCGCTGCGGGCGCAGCGCCGGCAGCCGCGCCGGCCGAACCGGCTTCGCCGCCAGAGGAGATTGTTCCCCCGGCACAAAGCAATGAATCCGGGTCGGGCGGCTGACTTTTGCGTGATGATCGCCAGCGCTCTTGCGCTGCAGGCCCAGCCCTCACATATACCGGCAGCCACATAATGGGGATTGCCGCCCGTGACCAATAGAATGCCGCCGCTCATCGAACTCGGCTCGCTCGGGGACAACCGATCCACTTTGGACCTGGACGACCCCAGGCTTTACGACGGCATCCTGTTGCGTCGGACCTTTGCCGCCTTTCTCGATTTCGTCATCGTCACGGTAATCGCCAGTCTGCTCTGGTTGGTTAATTGCGCAGCAACCCTGGGCACTTTGGGACTGCTGTCACTGCCGGCCTTTGTTCTTGCCCCGGTCGTGATCCATTTGGCCATGAGCACCTTTCTTGTCGGCGGCAGTCGCAGCGCCACATATGGGATGCGCGCCTGCGGCGTCCGCCTCATTGGCCGGAATGGCGGTCGTGTCGACCACGTTCAAGCCTTTCTGACGACGGCAATGTTTTTCGCCAGCGTATCGATTTTCTTCCCAATCCTGCTGGTCGGCTTCTTCACGCCGCGTTCCCGTCTGGTCCACGACATTGTCGTTGGCACGCTGGCGATCCGCGACGAGGTCAAATGAGACGGGCGAACTGACGCCCCTGCCCCGCCGATATTGGCATGGCCACCCAGATTGCCCTAAACTGGAGGCATGAGCGTCCAGAGCCGCAGCTTTCCGATCAGCTTCATGGTGACCACCGAGGTCCCGTGCCCGTATCTGCCTGATCGGATGGAACGCAAGATCATCACCGAGCTTTCCGGCGGTCAAGCGACGGAAATGTTCGAGCTTCTGTCCCGTGCCGGGTTCCGCCGCAGCCATTCCATTGCCTATCGACCGGCCTGCGCCGGGTGCAATGCCTGCGTCCCGGTGCGGATCGATGTGGCAAACTTCAGCCCATCCCGCTCCCTTCGCCGCGTCCTGGCGCGTAATGCCGATCTGGCGTCGGAAATCCGGCCGGCGCACCCGACGCAGGAGCAGTATCAGCTTTTCAGCCGATACCTGGACATGCGCCACAATGACGGTGAAATGGTCGGCATGGGTCCGCAGGACTATGCCAGCATGGTGGCGGACAGTCCGATCGACACGCGTATGATCGAGTTCCGCGATCCAGCGCGCTCACTTGTCGCTGCCTGCCTCACCGATTGGAGTTCGGACGGCATTTCTGCCGTCTACAGCTTCTTCGCCGCAGATCAGGTCCACAAAAGCCTGGGGAGTTTCGTCGTTCTCCGCCTGATCGAACTCGCCGCCCAGATGGGATTGCCTTATCTCTATTTGGGCTACTGGGTGAAGGGCAGTCAAAAAATGGACTATAAGCGCCGCTTTCAGCCGTTGGAGCGGTACGGTCCGGACGGTTGGCAACCGTTGGCGTTTCAGGAAGGTACCTTGAAATGACCCATTCAGGCCGCTTTTCTTGCCCATTGTGACCTGTTAGTTTCCGGCGCGAGACAGTTAACGGGCTTTGGGGCGACCGCCCCCGGACACGGCCGAGCGCCCATCGACCAGATTGAGGAATGCCATGCGACGTCGTCGCTTTTTGACCGGTGCCCTGACGGCCGGAGCCGCGGGCGCAGCCACCACGTTGGGCAGCACTTTTCCAAAGCCCGCCTTGGCCCAGGAACGTACCGAATGGAAAATGGTGACGGCTTGGCCCAAGGGACTGCCGGGTCTGGGTTCCAGTGCTGAACGGCTGGCCGAGCGCATCAACCAATTGTCCGGCGGCCGTCTGGTAGTGAAGGTCTTTGCCGGCGGTGAACTGGTATCTCCGCTTCAAGGATTTGCCGCGGTCTCGCAGGGGACGGCGGAAATGGCGCATGACTTCTCGCTCTATCATATCGGCCAGATGCCGGCGGCGGGCTTCTTCAGTGCCGTCCCGTTCGGCCTGATCCCCAACGAATTCAACGGCTGGATCAACTTTGCCGGTGGTCAAGAGCTGTGGGACGAACTCTATGACGCCGCCGGCGTCAAACCGTTCCTGGCCGGGAATACTGGCGTGCAGATGGGCGGCTGGTTCCTGAAGGAAGTGAACAGCGTCGCCGATCTGAAAGGACGCAAGTTCAGCATCCCCGGCTATGGCGGCGAAGCGCTGCGCAAGTTGGGCGTCGATGTCATGCCGATGGCAAGCGGCGAGTTGTTCGCCAAGCTGCAAGACGGTGCCATCGATGGTGCCGAATGGGTCGGGCCCTATAACGACCTGTCCCTAGGCCTCTATAAAATAACGAAATTCTATTATTGGCCCGGTTTCCAAGAGCCCGGTACGGGCCTTGAGTGCATCGTCAACAAGGGGAAGTTCTCCGCCCTACCCGACGATCTGAAGCAGATCGTCGCTGCTGCTTGCATGGCGGAGAACGGGCTGACGGCAGCTGAATATAGCGGCCGCAGCCCGGCTGCCCTGGCCACGCTGGTCAACGAACATGACGTGCAACTCAAGAAATTCTCGCGCGACGTTCTTATCTCGTTCGGCAACGCCTCGAGCGAAGTCGTGCAAGAGGTTCTCGACAACGGTGACGATGTGACCAAGCGCATCGTCACCTCCTATCTGAAATATCGGAAGACCACCCTCACTTGGACGCGCGTCAGCGAAGGCGGCTATCTCGCGGCCCGCGATCTCGGCTTCGATTATCCGACGGGCTGACCGCCCGGCAATCCCGCGCTGGACGATTGGTGAAGGCTGTGGCTTGCTCTTCCCATCCACAGGGTGGGAGGCAGTCATGTTATGGGAGACTTGGGCGGCATTTGCGGCAGCGTCCGCCCTGCTGATGATCATTCCCGGCCCTACCATCCTTCTGGTCATTTCCTATGCACTGGGCCAAGGATGGCGAGCCGCTCTGCCGATGGCGATCGGTGTGGCACTCGGAGATTTTACCGCCATGTCCCTGTCGATGCTGGGCCTTGGCGCCCTGCTGTCGACCTCGGCCACTATTTTCACCCTCCTCAAATGGTGTGGCGCCGCCTACATGGTCTGGCTCGGCATCAAGATGTGGCGGGCGGGAGGACGCTTGAACACCCAGCCGCGCCGGGATGCGGCCGGTGCGCTGTACATGCTGGGCCATGCCTGGATCGTGACTGCGCTCAATCCGAAAAGCATCATCTTCTTCGTGGCATTCTTACCCCAATTCATTGATCCGAAACGGGATTTTCTGACCCAGATGCTTGTTTTCGAAAGCACCTTCCTGGTGCTCGCCTTTGCCAACGCATTCGCCTACGCCCTTCTGGCCTCGCGCGCCCGTGCCGCCATGGGCAGCGAGCGCATGATCGGTTTCGCCAACAAAGTGGGGGGCTCGCTGCTGATTGGGGCGGGGGCACTGACCGCCACGGCCCGGGCAGCCCAAAGTTGACTGGCTCAACTGCAGCGAAGGGATAAACCCCAAGCATCTCCCCTGCCCCCATACCAAAGTCGAACTTGGCGCCAGATCAGGAATGATTGCGGGTCATCAAGGCTTTAGTTAGCTTTCTCGGATAGCTAAACCCACTCCAAGAGGTGGGACTCGGGGAGGAACAGAATGCAGGGTGTCCTGACAATCTGTCGCGGCATTGATGCCGTGACCGCGTTTATTGGCCGGCAAGTGAAGTGGCTCATCCTGGCCGCCATCATTGTCAGCACCGTCAACGCCATCGTGCGCAAAGTGTTCGACGAGAGTTCGAACGCTTGGCTTGAACTGCAATGGTACCTCTTCGGCGCGGTGTTCATGTTTGCAGCTGCCTATACGCTGCAGCGGAATGCGCATATCCGCATCGATGTCATTTCCAGCCATTTGAAGAAACGAACCCGCGACTGGATCGACCTCTTCTGCCACATCGTCTTCCTGATGCCCTTCGTCCTCCTGATGCTGTGGCTGTGCTGGCCGTTTTTCCTGGAATCTTATCGAACGCAGGAAATGTCGATGAACTCAGGAGGCCTCATCATCTGGCCCGCAAAGGCAATTATCCTGATCGGGTTCGTCCTGCTCTTCTTCCAAGCACTCTCGGAAATCGCCAAGCGCATCGCCATTCTTGCCGGGCAAATGGATGACCCGGACGATCATGGCTCGATGCACGCGACTGTCGCCACAGAACTGGCGGCAACTGGGATGGACCATCCACATGGCGATCGGGAGAATGGCCGATGATTGAAATTATCGCCCACAATCTGGCGCCGATCATGTTCGCGGCGCTGATCATTTTCTTGATCTCAGGCTATCCGGTCGCTTTCGCCCTGGCCGCCAACGGTTTGTTCTTCTTCTTCATCGGCGTGGAGCTGGCGCCGCTCTCCGGCGGCGAAATCACACTTTCTTGGCCCTTGCTGCAAACCTCGCCGGGCAGGTTGCTCGGCGTCATGAATAACGAAACGCTGCTGGCCATCCCCTTCTTCACCTTTATGGGAATAGTGCTGGAAAAATCCGGCATGGCGGAAGACCTTCTCGACACGGTTGGGCAGCTGTTCGGTCCGGTGCGCGGCGGCCTTGCCTACGCGGTCATCCTGGTGGGTGCCGTCCTTGCCGCAACGACGGGTGTCGTTGCCGCATCGGTCATGGCGATGGGTCTCATCTCCCTCCCCATCATGTTGCGCTATGGCTATGACCGCTCCCTTGCCACGGGTGTCATTGCGGCGTCGGGCACACTCGCCCAGATCATCCCGCCTTCCTTGGTCCTGATCGTCCTTGCCGACCAGCTCGGGCGTTCCGTCGGTGACATGTATGCAGGCGCCATCCTTCCGGGTCTTATGCTCACGGGGATCTACTGCATCTACATTTTCGTCATCACGATCATCCGCCCGAATGCGGCGCCGGCCCTGCCGGCAAGCGCACGTACGCTGGGCAGCGGCGCCACCTCGCTTCTGGTCGTCACTGTCTTGGGCGTGGCGGTCGCGGTCGCGGTCTATTTCGCACTGTTGTCCGAAAGCCCTAACGGTGCCGGCATCTGGGGTGCCACTATCGGCGCGTTGATTGCCTATTCCCTGGCCGTCGCCAATCGGACGATGAAGCTCAACCTGCTTTCCCGCCTCGCGCAGGAAGTGGTCATAACCTTGATACCACCCTTGGCGCTTATCTTCCTGGTCCTCGGCACGATCTTCCTCGGCATTGCCACGCCGACCGAAGGTGGTGCCATGGGTGCCGCCGGGGCGCTGGTCATGGCGCTTGCGAAACGGCGCATCTCCTGGGTGTCCCTGCGCGAAGCCCTGGATTCGACGACCCGCCTATCTTGCTTTGTACTTTTCATCCTGATTGGCGCGCGCGTCTTCTCCTTGACCTTCTATGGCGTCAACGGCCATGTCTGGGTCGAAGAGCTCATGTCGAGCCTGCCCGGCGGCGAGTGGGGCTTCCTCATCGCCGTCAACATCCTGGTTTTCATCCTGGGATGCTTCATCGACTTTTTCGAAATCGCCTTCATCATCATCCCCTTGCTGGCACCGGTGGCGGCCAAGCTCGGGATTGATCTCATCTGGTTCGGCGTGCTTCTTGGCGTGAACATGCAGACTAGCTTCCTGACACCGCCCTTTGGCTTCGCACTCTTTTACATGCGATCCGTGGCACCGGTCGGGAATTGGCTGGACAAGGTCACCGGCCGTACGCTTGCCGGCGTGAAAACCACGGAAATCTATCGCGGCGCGGTCTCGTTCATCCTGCTGCAGCTCATCATGGTCGCTGCGGTCATGCTGTTCCCCAAGCTGGTCACGCATTACCAAGATGAGATATCGACCGTTGACCCCAGCAAGATCGAAATCACGCTTCCCGGCAGCGACGGTGGCGATGGTAGTGGGCTTGAGGAACTACCCAGCCTCGACCTCTCCGAGCCACCGACGATCGAGGTGGAGCCGCAATAAGAAAAGGCCCGGCGATCCTTGCGGATCGCCGGGCCAGCTACGTCAGCGCAAAGCTTAGAGCTGCTTGGCGCGCTGCTGGTTCATCATGAAGGTGTCGAATGTGTGTTCCGACACCTGGAACCACAGATACTCATCGGCACGCATGGCCGACATCGACTCATAGGCCTTTTTGAAGGCCGCGTTGCCGGCAGCAATCTCTTCATAGGCCGCCTTGGCGGACTTGAAGCAGGCTTCCATCACGTCCTTCGGATAGGGCTTCAGCTTGGCGCCACCGGCCACCAGCTTCTTCAACGCCGTCGGGTTGAGGAAGTCATACTTGGCCTGCGTATCGGCCGTCGTCGCCTGGGCCGCCGCGCGAACGATCGCCTGATAGCTCTTCGGCAGCGCGTTCCACTTCTCGGTATTGATCATGATGTGGAGATAGGCACCACCTTCCCACCAGCCCGGATAGTAATAGAACGGCGCCACCTTGTAGAAACCGAGCTTCTCGTCGTCATAGGGGCCAACCCATTCGGCCGCGTCGATCGTCCCTTTTTCCAGGGCCGGATAGATCTCACCACCCGCGATCTGCTGCGGCACGACACCGACGCCCGACATGACTTTGCCGGCGAAGCCGGCAATGCGCATCTTGACGCCCTTCAAATCCTCGACGGATTTGATCTCCTTGCGGAACCAGCCACCCATCTGGGCACCCGTGTTGCCGCATGGAAGACCGAAAAGATTGTGCGTCCCGTAGAACTCATTCATGAGATCGATGCCGCCGCCATAATACATCCAGGCGTTCTGCATGCGGCTGTTGAGACCGAACGGCACGGCGGTCCCGAAAGCGAATGTCGGGTCCTTGCCCCAATAGTAATAGGAACAGGTGTGGCAGATTTCGACCGAGCCCTTGCCGACCTCATTGGCGGCCTCCAAGCCCGGCGCAAGCTCGCCGGCCGGGAAGACCTGAATCTTGAACTTGCCGTCAGTGGCATCTGAAACGTAATTGGCGAAGGTCTCCGCCGCGCCATAGATCGTATCGAGGCTCTTGGGAAAGCTCGACGTCAAGCGCCAGTTCAATTCAGGCGCGCTTTGCGCGATGGCCGGGGCCGCGACGGCACTGGCGGCCAAGCCGACGCCACCCAGTCCGGCGCCCTTCAGAAATTTGCGACGAAGCATTGGATTTCCTCCCGATTTGACGGTCGTTGACGGGACCCTGGGGGCCCCGCGTGATTGGTCGCAAAGGACCATTTTCTGGGCGCCTGCACTTGCCGCAGGGACAAAACTGTACCTCGCAGCCGCAAAGCGCGCCGCCCACGACACAATGTGACGATTCCAGAACAACCTGCAAGTACTCCTAAAGGAGGGGCTGCATGCCACGAAGGGCTTGATCAGCGGCAGGCAAGAGCTATGAATCCTTGCAGTCGGATGTTTCCTGATAAAGGGGCCGTCGGTGTGAGAGTTTTGGGGAAGACCGCATGGCAAGGGTAACGGTAGCGGCGACGCAATTCGCCTGCAGCGCTGACGCCGCCAGCAATGTCGACCGGGCGGAGGCACTCATCCGCCAGGCGGCCAACCGCGGCGCGCAAATCATTCAGCTCCAGGAGCTGTTCGAAACACCGTATTTCTGCAAAGACCAGAAGGCGGAGTTGTTTGACTTGGCCCACCCGGTCGACGATCACCCGACCATCATGCGCATGCAGGAATTGGCGCGTGAGCTTGAAGTTGTCCTCCCCGTCTCCTTTTTCGAAGCCGCCAACAATGCCTATTACAATTCGTTGGCGATCCTGGATGCCGATGGGGAGATGTTGGGGCTTTATAGAAAATCCCACATTCCCGACGGCGTCGGGTATCAGGAGAAGTTCTATTTCAATCCGGGCGACACCGGGTTCAAGGTTTGGGACACCGCCTTCGGCCGCATCGGTTGCGGCATCTGCTGGGATCAGTGGTTTCCCGAATGCGCGCGTGCTCTGGCCCTGATGGGAGCGGATATCCTGCTCTATCCCACGGCCATCGGCAGTGAGCCCAACGATCCAGACTACAGCAGTGCCGAGCATTGGCAACGCGCGATGCAGGGGCACGCCGCGGCCAACATGATCCCAGTCGTTGCCTCGAACCGGATCGGCCGCGAAGATGGCGAAACCTGTGCCATTACTTTCTACGGCCGGTCCTTCATCGCCGGTGCGCGCGGTGAAATCATCGCTTCGGCGCGAGATGAGGAAGCTGTATTGACCGCTGAGTTCGACTTCCAATCGCTGCGCCGCCAGCGCGCCGGCTGGGGCCTCTTTCGCGACCGACGGCCGGATCTTTACACGGTCCTCATGACCTTGGACGGTCAAAATTGGAGCGAATGACGCAGTCGGCTGCTTTTTCACGGGCATTTGTTGACAAAACCACCCCGCCGGATGCCACAATGCCGCCTATAAGGGACTCAATAAGTTAACTATTTTCTGGATCGCCGGGACCCCGACCGGGATCAATTCATCAACAGAACCAGGAGGCCATGGTGCAAAAGTCGAGATTGGTTGGAATTGCGTTCATTTCCGCGCTGCTGCTGGCTGGCTGCGGCGAGGAGAAGAAGGAAGCCGAAACGCAGCAATCGTCGGCCAACACCACGGAGACCGCACCGGCCAGCAACACGACTGAAACCGCTGCGGCAACGGCCGAAGCTGCCCCGGCTGAGGCCGGCGCTGGCGGTAAGCTCAACATTTACAACTGGTCGGACTATATCGCCGAAGAGACGGTGCCGGATTTTGAAAAAGCGACCGGTATCAAAGTCCAGTATGACGTCTACGATTCAAATGAAATGCTGGAAGCCAAGCTGATGGCTGGCGGAACCGGCTACGACTTGGTCCATCCGTCCGGCGCCTTCCTCGGCCGCCAGATCGTTGCCGGC
Source organism: Dongia sp. (assembly GCF_041910485.1). Classification (GTDB taxonomy): domain Bacteria; phylum Pseudomonadota; class Alphaproteobacteria; order Dongiales; family Dongiaceae; genus Dongia. The sequence continues at coordinate 35,447 of NZ_JAYRQR010000066.1, read as the reverse complement.
ATCTATCAGGAGATCGACCCGGCCAAGATCCCCAACTACAAGAACCTCGATCCGAAGATCATGGAACTGCTGGCGGCGTTCGACCCCGGCAACAAGTTCGCCGTGCCATGGTTCTGGGGCACGACCGGCATCGGCTACAACGTTGCCGAGATCAAGAAGCGCATGCCGGATGCGCCAGTCAACAGCCTCGACATGGTATTCAAGCCGGAACTGGCGCAGAAGTTCGCCGATTGCGGCATTTCCATGCTCGATGCACCGTCTGAAGTGCTGCAGATCGCCCTCAACTATCTGGGCAAGGATCCGTACACCGCCAGTGCCGACGACTACGCCGCTGCTGAAAAGCTGCTGCTGGCTGTCCGGCCCTATGTGAAGTACTTCCATAGCTCCAGCTACATTAACGATATTGCCTCTGGCAGCATCTGCCTCTCGCTCGGCTGGTCGGGCGACTTCAGTATCGCGGCCGCGCGTGCCGAAGAAGCCAAGAACGGCATCGAGGTCTCCTACGCGATCCCGAAGGAAGGCACGATCATTTGGATGGACACGATCGCCATGCCGAAAGATGCCGTGAACATTGACCAGGCTTATAAGTGGATCGACTACAACCTCGATCCGAAAGTAGCCGCCGCCAATGCAAACTACGTCGCCTATGGCAGCCCGGTTGCCGCCGCCTTGCCGATGATCAACAAGGAACTCCTGGACAACCCGAACATCTATCCGCCGGCCGACGTCCAGGCCCATCTCTTCCCGGACAAGGTTGCGACGCCCGAAGTCGAGCGACTCCGCACCCGCACCTGGACAAAAATCAAGACCGGCCAGTAACAACCGGGATGTAAGCGCCGTAAGCGCTAGCATCCCATCAAAACTGGGGCCCCGCGGCACATGCCGCGGGGTTTCTTTATTGCGCAATGACGAATCCGGATACGAGTCTGACGCCTCGCATCATCTCCAAGGTTGCTGCGAGGGTTGACAGCCCGCATGCCGGCAGGGTCAGATATAAGAAATAATTAACGATCGATGAACAGGGATTGATCGCGCAGGAAAAGACCGGAGCATCGCCGGCACCTGCGTGATAAGGGCGTGAACAGTAGGGAGTACAAATCGTGGCAAAGACTGAATTCGGTCGCTTCACCCTCATGGGTGCGACGGTGCTGGCGGCTGGGATCCTGCTGACAGCCTGCGGCGAAAAGAAATCCGACGAACAGGCAGGCGTGTCCACGGAAAGCACCAGTTCTGCCACCTCTGAGGCGACCAGCAATTCCACTGCCACCACTGCAGCACCAGCGACTCAAGAAGCATCTGCCCCGTCAACCGGCGATGGCACCAAACAACTCAACGTCTATAACTGGTCGGACTATATCGGCGAAAATACGGTTGCCGATTTCGAGAAAGAGACCGGCATCAAGGTGCAGTACGACACCTTTGACGGCAACGAAACGCTCGAAGCCAAGCTAATGACCGGTGGCACCGGCTACGACGTCGTATTCCCTTCCTCATCCTTCTTTGCCCGCCAGATCAAGATCGGCCTCTTTCACAAACTGGATAAGAGCCTGCTGCCGAATCTCAAGAATTTGGATCCCCATATTATGGAGATCCTGTCCAAGGATGCCGATCCCGGAAACGACTACGCCATTCCCTACATGTGGGGCACCAACGGCTTTGCCTATAATGTCGACGTCATCAAGAAGCTGATGCCGGACGCGCCGCTGGACAGCCTTGCCATGCTGTTCGACCCGAACGTCGTTTCAAAGTTCAAGGATTGCGGCGTCACGCTGCTGGACTCACCTGAAGATGTGTTCCCCTTGGCCCTCGCCTATCTCGGCAAGGATCCGACGTCGCAGAAGGAAGAGGACATCGTCGCCGCCGCGGATTTGGTGATGAAAGTCCGCCCCTTCATCAAGAATTTCGATTCTCAGCAGTATCTGACGGCACTTCCCAACGGCGAATATTGCATGTCGATGAGTTGGTCGGGCGATTACGCCACCGCCGCTGCGCGCGCGGCCGAGGCCGGCATCAAAATCAATCTCGCCTATACGATCCCGAAGGAAGGCACCAACGTCTGGTTCGACGGCATGCTCATCCCGGCCGACGCACCGCACGTGAAGAACGCGCATCTGTTCCTTGACTATATGATGCGCCCGCAAGTGATTGCCGATGCGACGAACTACACGAACTACGCCAATGCCAATGTGCCGGCGAAAGAGTTCGTCAACAAAGAGATTCTGGAAGATCCCGCCGTCTACCCCACCGAAGAAGTGATGAAGCGCAGCTTCCCGTCGGTGGTGCGGGACGACAAACTCAGTCGCGTCATTACCCGGGAATGGACGCGGGTCAAGACCGGACAATGAACAAACAGGGCAGCACATTTCAAATGTGCTGCCCATTTTCATAGAGAAGATCGACTCATCGTCGAGGCGCAGACACCAGCCCTTCGGGGCAATCAAAACAGGACGCATCATGGCGGCTGAAAGAGCAAGAGCAGAAACGACGACCCAGGTCTGGAACGACCCGAACGCCAAGCCCTATATTCGCATTGAGAATGTCACCAAGAAGTTCGGCGATTTCGTCGCCGTCAACGACGTGTCACTCAATATCTATCGCGGCGAACTTTTCGCGCTGCTGGGCGGATCGGGTTGCGGCAAGACCACGCTGCTGCGCATGCTCGCCGGCTTTGAGCAGCCGACTTCAGGCAAGATATATATCGACGACGTCGATATGGCCGACATTCCGCCCTATGAGCGCCCGACTAATATGATGTTCCAGTCCTATGCTCTCTTCCCGCATATGACGGTCGAACAGAATGTCGGTTTCGGCCTGCGCCAAGACAAGGTTCCGGCTGAGCAAGTCAAGACGCGCGTTGGCTCGATCCTCGACATGGTGCAGATGCGCCAGTTCGCCCACCGCAAGCCCCATCAATTGTCCGGCGGCCAACGCCAGCGCGTGGCCCTTGCCCGCTCTCTGGTCAAGGAACCCAAGCTCCTGCTCCTCGACGAGCCATTGGGCGCCCTCGACAAGAAGCTGCGCGAAGCGACCCAGTTCGAAATCATGAACATTCAGGACCGCCTCGGCATTACCTTCATCGTGGTGACGCACGATCAGGAAGAAGCCATGACACTGTCGACCCGCATCGGCGTTATGAACAGCGGCCAGATCGTCCAGGTGGGAACGCCCAAGGAGATCTACGAATACCCGAACACCAAGTTCGTCGCCGACTTCATCGGCTCGGTCAATCTGTTCGAAGGCAACATCGTCGAAGACGAACCCGACCATGTGCTGATCGGCTCACCCGAGGCCGGAACCGAGATCTACATCGACCACGGCATCTCGGCGGCGCCCGGCGCCAAGGTCTGGGTGGCGATCCGGCCCGAGAAGATGGACCTCTCCAAAACCCGGCCTGACGGAGATGGCCGCAACGCGACGCCCGGCATCGTCAAAGGCATCGCCTATATGGGCAACCTCTCCGTTTATCTGATCAAGCTCGACAGCGGCAAGGAAGTCAAAGTGACCATGTCGAACCAGCGTCGCGCCGCCGAGCACGCGATCGATTGGGATGATCGGGTCTATGTCACCTGGCATGCCAACAGCCCCGTCGCCTTGCTGAGCTGAGGCGACATCATGGCTTCTGAAACAACACACCAAACATCGCTGCCGCTTGGGGGGCAACTTCACAAGATCATGGTCGCCCTGGGCCTGCGCCCGCGCGCGGCCGTGATCCTGGTGCCCTATCTGTGGCTGACGATCTTCTTCGTCGTCCCCTGCCTCATCATCCTCAAGATCAGCCTGGCGCAAACGCTGATCGCGCAGCCGCCCTACACCCCCATGCTGGGACCGGACAGCGTACCGCATGAACAGCTGTTCGATAATTTCAAGCGCCTGGGCCAAGATTTTCTGTACATCATTGCCTATGGCAACTCCCTGAAGCTGGCAGCAATCTCGACGGTGCTGTGCCTGCTTATCGGTTATCCGATGGCCTATGGCATCGCGCGCTGCTCGCCCTCGACACGATCACTGCTGTTGCTGGCGATCATCCTGCCGTTCTGGACCTCATTTCTCATCCGTGTTTATGCCTGGATGAGCATTCTGGGTAAGGAAGGCGTTTATAATAAGTTTCTTGACGCCATCAACTACAATTGGTTCGCGCAGAACTTTAATGACCTCCTCATTTTTCTGCATGTGACCAGCGAGCCATATCTGAGCTTGGCGCCATTGCAGATTCTCTACACGCCCACGGCGATGTATATCGGCATCGTCTATGCCTATCTGCCGTTCATGATCCTGCCGCTCTACTCCAACCTTGAGAAGATGGACCTCTCCCTGCTGGAAGCCGCAGCCGACCTTGGTTGCCGGCCTTTCAAGGCCTTCTGCGTGATCACCATCCCGCTCTCTTTGCCGGGCATCATTGCCGGCTCGTTGCTGGTCTTCATTCCGGCCGTCGGCGAGTATGTCATTCCGGAATTGCTGGGCGGTCCGGACGCGCTGATGATTGGTCGCGTCGTCTATAACGAATTCTCGCAGAACCGCGACTGGCCGATGTCTTCTGCCGTGGCGGTTGCCATCCTCCTGGCGCTCGTCATCCCGATCATGCTGTTCCAATACTTCCAGAACAAAGCCCAGGAGGCGCCGAAATGACCAATCGGCTTTCCTGGTTCGTCATCGCCGTCCTCGTCGCCGGATTCATCTTCCTTTACGGACCGATGGTGGTGCTCATCACCTATTCCTTCAATGCCAACAAACTGATGACGTTGTGGGGTGGTTTTTCCACCAAATGGTATCCGGAGTTGCTGGGCGATGCGGCTGTTCTGACTGCTGCCAAGAACAGCTTCATCGTTGCATCCGTGAGCGCGACGTTCGCGACGGTGCTGGGTACGATGGCGGGCTACGTCCTTGCCCGCTATCGGAAGTTCCACGGTCGCACCGCCTTCAGCGGCATGGTGACGGCACCGCTCGTCATGCCTGAGGTCATCACCGGCCTTTCCATGCTGCTCCTCTTCAAGGAGATGGGCTATTGGTTCGGCTGGCCGACATCGATGGGCTTTTCGACGGTCATTCTGGCGCACATCACATTCTCGATGTCCTATGTGACGGTCGTGATGCAGTCACGCTTCTCCGTCTTCGATATGTCTCTTGAAGAAGCGGCTCTCGATCTCGGGGCAAAGCCCTTGAAGACGTTCCTGGTCATTACCCTACCGATCGTGGCGCCGGCCGTGGTTTCCGGTTGGCTTCTCGCCTTCACGATCTCGCTCGATGATTTGGTGATCACCATCTACAACAACGGCCCGGGCTCGGGCACGCTGCCGCAGCTCATCTTTTCAAAGGTGCGCCGTGGCGTCGACCCGACGATCAATGCGCTGGCGACCATCATCATCACGGTGGTGGCGACAGGTGTTATCGCCTCGCATGTCCTCATGACACGTGCCGAGAGGCGACGACAGCGGGATATCCAGGCGGCCCTGCAGGCCAATCAATAGGGAAAGAAAAAGGGCGCCATTCAAAATGGCGCCCTTTTTTCTTGTCGACTATCGGCCGGTTGCGCGCTTGGGGTCTAGAGCGCGGTCGCGCATCAATTCGACGCAGGCGTCTACCGCCAGTGGCTTGCCGTACCGCCAACCCTGACCAAATTCGCAATCGCGTTCCTTCAGCAGCCGCTCTTCCTCTTCACTCTCGATGCCTTCGGCGACGACCTTGAGATCGAAGAGGCGTGCCAGCTGCAAGATGGCCTCGACCATCTTGACGCCACTGGTATCGGCGGTCATTGCGCTCACAAAGGACCGGTCGACCTTCAGCGTATCGACCGGCAACCGGCGCAGAAGGCTCAAGCTGGAATAACCGGTGCCAAAATCATCGAGCGAAAGTCCGACGCCGATTTCCTTCAGCCGTTTCAGCAGCTTCATGGTCAGTTCGAAATCGCGCATGACGGCGCTTTCCGTGATCTCGAGCTTCAGCTGCGCGGGTGAGAGACCTGATTCGCGCAGCGCCTGGCGCACAATTTCCGGAAGGGCCGGACCATCGAGCTGACGCGACGAAACGTTGACACTGATGAAGAGGTCGGGTGCCAGCTTCTGATCCGTCCATTCCCGGCGCTGGCGGCAAGCCTCCTGGACGACCCAAGTACCGATCGGCACGATCAGGCCGGTCTCCTCGGCAATCGGAATGAAATCCATCGGCGAGATCATGCCGCGCTGCGGATGGCGCCAGCGGACGAGGGCCTCGAAGCCCGCAAGCCGCGCGTTGCGCAGGTCAAAAATCGGTTGGTAGAGCAGCAGCAGTTCGCCGCGCTTCAATGCCAAATGAAGCTCCGCTTCGATCCGCAGTCGGTCGCGTGCGCGCCGCTGCATGTCGGGATCGAAGACGACCTCCTGACCACCACCTTCGGCACGCGCTTTGTTGAGGGCGGCCGTCGCGTCGCGGATCAGATCTTCGGCGCTCTGATGATGCGCCTGGGCCTGCGCCATGCCGATCGACAGGCTCAAGAGGACGCTTTCATCGCCCAGCGTGATCGGCTCTTCGGCCGCCGCGCGCACGCGGTGCGCCACGCGCACCAGGTCTGTGTCGTCGCGCATCACGTCAAGGAGGATGCACATCGTGTTCTCACCCATGATGGTGAGCGTATCCGTGGTACGCAACGTGCCGACCAGCCTCTGCGCTACGACCTTCTGGACGGCATCGCAGAAGACCTGACCATAGGCCTCGCGCATCGTCTCAAAGCGATCGATCTGCAACAGGATGATGCCGAAATTGGCATTCTGCTTGCGCCGGTTCTTGACGATGGTCTGGTTGAGACGGTCGTAAAGGACGATGCGGTTGGGCAGCCCCGTCATCGCATCGGTCAGTTTGCGTTCACTGATATCAGTGAGCGAACCGGCAATCCGGAATGCTTTGCCGGTGTTGTTGCGCTGGCCCGTGCCGCGCACCAGGAACCAGCGATATGTCTGGTTCTTGTGCAGCATGCGGCATTCCATCTGCAGGGACAGGGTAATGCCTTCCAGATGGTTGCGCAGTTCGACCTGGAACTGGTCGACATCGTCCGGGTGAATGATGGCGAGCCAGTCTTCCAACCGGCGGAATCCATCTTCGCCGGTGCGGCCCAGCAATTCAAAGCAGCGCGCCGACATGAAGAGCGAATCGTCCTGCAGCGTCAGATCCCAGATCCCATCGCTGGAACCGGCGACGGCCAGGGCGAAGCGCTCGCGCTCAAGACGGGTTGCGGCAACTGCATGTACCCGGTTGAGCTGGCTCCTGACGCGGGCAAGCAATTCGGTGCCGTGAAGCGGCAAGGTCAGAATGTCGTCGGCCCCGCGGGCGAGGCACTCCTCGACCAGGCTTTCGGTACCCGGATCCACCAGCAAGACGATCGCCATCCGCTCGCTATCGAACAGAGCCCGCAAATCTCCAATGAAGTCGGCATCGGCCGGGGTGCGAACACGCAACAGCAAGACGTCAGCCGGTAAGTCGCTTGACTTGGAACCCTGAAAGAAAGCGTGGTCGGCGACAAAATCGACATGTCGCCCCTCGGGACCGAGGACAGCTTTGACCGCGGCGCGTACTGCGTCGTCGGCGCTGACACAAAGAATGTGACCCTCAAGCATCCTGGCAATATACCTCATCCGGGGCGACCGCCCGCGCCCCGCGACAACCATCAAGCGCGGAATCCCACAACGTTAACTAAATGGAATTGTTTAAGGATATCTTACTGGCGCGCTAGTCCTTTGAATTGCCAAGGAAAATGGCGGAAATCCGCCAATTCCATCGTTGCCGGTTCCCTTGCCAGTGCGCACCGAGGGTGCCTATATTGCGCCCGCCCTTCCAAATCAGTCCCATGACCGACACAGCCGTTCACATGCCCCGGGTCACCCACGCGCGGATCTTGGCCGTGGCGATTCCGGCCATTCTGGCCAATTTTTCGGCCGTCCTGCCGCAATTGGTCGATACAGCCCTGATCGGCCAGTTGGGCGAGGCGGTGGCGCTGGGCGGGATCTCGGTCGGCGCATCGCTTGCCACATTCGTGCTTTGGGCTTTCGCCTTCCTGCGCCTCGGCACGGCCGGCTTCACGGCCCAGGCCTATGGTGCCGAGGATGGCGATGAGATCAAGGCGACGCTCAACCGGGCCCTCGCCCTCGCCTGGATCTTCGGCTTCATCATTCTCCTGCTCATGGTGCCGCTGGCCTATGTGACCGTGCCCCTCTTTGGTGCCAGCGAAGCGGTCGCCGATCTGGCCGCGCGCTATTTCCACTACCGCCTGTTCAGCGCCCCCTTCGATCTCACCAATTACGTGATCCTCGGCTGGCTGGTGGGGCTGCAGCGGATGGGCCGGGCGCTAAGCCTGCAATTGCTGCTCAACGGCCTCAATGTCGTGCTGTGCTGGCTCCTCGTCTACAAATTCCATCTCGGTGTGGACGGCGCCGCCATCGCAACGGCCCTCGCGCAAGCGGCGACGGCGATTGCCGGCCTCATCGTCGCCCGACGACTGCTGCGCATCGTCCCGTTGAGCGACGATGCCGGCTCGCTCATCGATCTCGACAAATTGTTCGAGCTGGTTTCGGTCAATTTCGACATCTTCCTGCGCACGCTCGCCATCATGTTCGTCATGGTCTATTTCGTGGGCCTCGGCGCGCGCATGGGCAACGAAACATTGGCCGCCAACCAAGTGCTGTTCTCGTTGCTGGCCACCATCGCGCAGTCGCTGGATGGATTTGCACAATCGGCCGAGACTCTAACCGGCCAGGCCATCGGCGCCCGCGACCGGCGTCAGCTTCGCGCCGCCGTCTCCGGTTCCTTCCTCTGGGCACTCCTTCTGGCGCTGCTCCTGGCGCTGCTGCTGCAGCAGCAAGGCCCGGTCATTGTCGGCCTCTTCACCGACGATCCCGCTGTGATCGCAGCAGCCCTCCCCTATCTCCCCTGGCTGGTGGCGACGCCTCTTGTCGCCCTCTGGTGCTATATCCTCGACGGCATCTTCATCGGTGCCACTCGTGGGCGCGAGATGCGCAACAGCATGGTCGTCTCGGCGCTGGGGGCTATCATCGCCCAATATTTCGCCATTCCCGCCTTCGGCAATCACGGGCTTTGGGGATCGCTCATGCTGTTTTTCGTCCTGCGTGCCCTGACGCTCTACGTGTCCTATCCGCGCATTCCCCGCTCGCTGGCGGAATGAAGCGAGCTGTGGCAGATTTCAAGGATATTTCTGGAGGTTCCGATGCCGTCATTTGACATCGTTTCGAAAACCGAACTCGCCGAGGTCGAGAACGCCGTCCAAGGCGTCGTGCGCGAGATCGGCACACGTTTCGATTTCAAGGGCTCGCATTGCACGATCGAGCGCAAGGAAGCGGTCATCACCATCAATGCAGATGACGATCTGAAATTGAAGCAGGTGCAGGAACTGCTGCGCGTCCATATCACCCGCCGCAAGCTCGACCCCGGCTGCCTCGAATTCAAGGACGAGCAGAAGGCGACGGGCAATTCGCGCCGCCAGGAAGTGGTGGTCAAGCAAGGAATCGAACAGACCTTGGCGAAGAAGATCGTCAAGGACATCAAGGACAGCAAGTTGAAGGTCCAGGTCTCGATCCAGGGCGACGAATTGCGCGTCACCGGCAAGAAGCGCGACGATCTGCAGGATGCGATTGCCTTTGTGAAGGGCCTCAAGATCGAGCAGCCGCTTCAGTTCACCAATTTCCGCGATTGAGGCAGACCTTGCTCACACCGATCATCCGCATCGAAAATCCCGACCAGCCAGATGTGCGCACCATGCTGGCCGAGGGCGATGCCTATTACGCCACCCTCTATCCGGCCGAGAGCAATCATCTGGTCGATGTCTCGACCTTGCAGGGGCCTGAAACAAGCTTCTATGTCGCCCGCGTCGACGGTGCCTTGCACGGCATCGGCGCCATTCTGCGCCAGCGCGATTACGCCGAGATCAAGCGCATGTATGTCGACCCAAAGGCGCGCGGCCTGAAACTCGGCAGCCGCCTCCTCCACGCGCTCGAGGCCGATGCGCGCGCCGTTGGCATGCGCTGCCTGCGCCTTGAAACCGGCGTCAAGCAGCCCGAAGCGATTGCGCTTTACAGCAAGGCCGGCTTCCGTGAAATCGGCCCCTTCGGCAGCTATCAACTCGATCCCAATTCGCTTTTCATGGAAAAGCACCTCACGGCATAGGATTTCCGATATGGCGCTCAAAAAGAACCCGCTCAACCTCAACGCGCTGCAATTGAAGACGCTGACCCTGTTTCAGGCCCTGTCCGGCCTCGACGGATACGCCTTGCCCGGGGAAGAGCCCGGCCATACGCTGATCCAACGCCTGCCGCATGCGCATGGCGACCACTTCCATCTCGGCCCCTGGGTGATTTCTGCGAGCGACGCGACGGGCCTTGGCAACGACGCCGCCTGGAAGGCACTGGAGCGTAAGGGCCTCATCCGTTCCATGTATCCGATGGCCTGCATCCTGACACCCGCCGGCCACGCCTATGATACCGGATTGCGCCAGGCGATCCTGCACGAAGCGCATCATCATTGAGCGCCGGCGGGCCGAGCATGAACACGGCCAGCCATCTGGATCTGCGCGACCTTTCGGCCGGGGCGGTCGCTGGTGTGCTCGACGGCTTCTCGGCCGAAATCGCTCGTGGTCAGATGTTGGCTGTCGTCTCGCCGGAAGCCGCATCGCTGCGCACGCTGATCGACCTCATCGCCGGATTTGCCCGCCCGCACCACGGACGCATCCTCCTTGATGGCAAGGACCTCGCACTGCGCGCGCCGGGCGAACGCGGATTCATGTCGCTGCGCGCCCATCTGGCCCTGTTCCCGCATCTCGATGCCCGGGCCAACATCGCCTTTCCATTGGAACAGCGCGGCCATGACCGCGCCGAATGCAATAACCGCCTGCAGCGCCTCGTCGAAGAAATCGGGATTGCGCCCGATCAATTGGGCCTGCTGCCTGGCGCGCTCGACCCAGTCATGTCCTTGCGCGTAGCGCTTGCCCGCGCCTTGGCGGGCGAACCGGAGGTCCTGCTGCTGGAACGGCCGCTGCAATCCCTGCCCTCGGCTGCGCGGCGCGCGTTCCTGCCGGAATTGAAACGCCTGCACCGGCAATTCGGCATCACAGCACTTCTCGCCACCGATGATCTGGCCGAAGCGATGGCTCTCGCCGATTCCATCATCGTCCTTTCCGGCGGTCGCGACGTGCAGCGCGGCCGGCCCGACGAGCTGTTCAGCAAGCCGGCCAATGCCATCGTCGCGCGCCTCGCCGGCCCCTGCAACTTGCTGCCCGTCGATATCGTGCCCGGTGAAACCAAGATCGACGTGAGATCCCCCCTGCTGCAATCGGGCGGTGGCGAGATGCCGCGCGAACGCTGCCATCCGGGCCTTGGGGCCGGTCCCGCCTTGCTCCTGGTGCGGCCCGAAGTGGTGCGGCCGTTCCTCGGCATCCGCCGCTTCGACATGCTGACCGACGGCAGCATCGTCGACGTGATGCCGCGCGGTGGCGCCGCACAGATCCGTGTCGCCGTCGACGGTTTGCCGGCAGGTATCATGGCCGAGATTCCCTTGCCGTCCCCCTTCCCGCTCGAAAGCGGTCGCCGCGTAACGCTGGGCTGGAACCGAACCGATTCATACCTGTTGCCGGCCGAGCCATGATCGCCAAGGGAAGCGACCTGCCGAATGCACCACGGGGCATCTTCCTGCAGGTCGCCGGTATTGCCTTGCTGCTGCAAGCGATTGCGCTCATGGTCCCGCTCGCCGGTGCTGGATGGCTCAGTCTTCAGGCAGAGAGTGATGGGGCATTGAGCTTCACCGCCTGGACCCGGCTTGCTGGTTCGCCTGAAGCGCGCGCGGCCCTGTTCAACAGTCTGCTTCTTGCTGCTGTGACGGCGGTAGCGACTGTTCTTCTTGGCATTCCACTCGCCTTCGCTGTTTTGCGCGCGCGGCGCTGGCTGGGGCGCCTGCTACTTGCCGTCATTCTCATTCTCTGTTTCGCCGATCCGGGCATCCGCATTCTGGGTTGGATGCTGGTATTCAAGGATCTGATCGCGTCCGGGACATTGCCATTGCTCCTCGGTGGCGGCTTCATCGCCGAATGCATTGCCGCCACCCATGCCTGGCTGCCACTCGCCACCATCATCCTCCTGGCCGGTTTCGCACGCGTCGATCAGGTCGTGCTCGACGCAGCCCGCGAATGCGGTGCCACGGCCTTCACGCTGCTACGACGCATCCTGCTGCCGCAGAGTTGGTTCGTGGCAGGATTCGCTGCCGCAGTTACCTTTTGCGGATCTCTTGGCAGTTTTCTCGAGCCGCGCCTCCTGGGAACCGTCGACGACCAGCAGGCCAGCGAGTGGTTGCAGCGGGCATTGGAATCGGAGACAGGCTGGCCCTATGCAGCCACCATGCTGCTGCTGATGCTCGTTCTGTCCGTACTGCCCCTCCTGGGGCTGCTGTTCCTGCGCGCGCGCAAGGTGATGGCATGACCCGCGGCGTCAATCCCGTTTCGCGCTGGCTGCTGAGTTGCCTCGCTTTGCTTTTGCTGCTGTTTCTGCTGTCGCCCATCGCGGCCATTTGCGGGATCGGCCTCTATTATGCGCTGGGCATCTTTCTGGTCGCCGATATCGGTCAGCTCGACGCAGCGCTCGGCAAGGAATCCGGCATTGCCCCCGCCCTGATGATGACGCCGCTGACAGCCCTCGGGGTCAGCCTGCTCGCAACACTTTGGGGATTGGCTCTCGCCGCACTCTGGCGGCACTGGCTGGCACGCCGGCGCTATCCGTTGCTGCTGCTGTCGGCCCTTCCTTTTCTGCTGCCGCGCTTCGGTCTCGGCGCCCTCTTCCTCCTCGCCTGCCTCAAGCTTGCGCAATGGGGCGGCAACGCCTTGGGGCTGCCGCTAGTCGCCGCGAGCCAAGCCGCCGTCGCCGCCCCGATGGTGGCGGCCCTCCTGTGCATCGGCTGGCGTCGTGTCGATCCCGATTGGCGCCGCACGGCGCTCGAGGCCGGCGCCGACGAATGGACCATCTTCAGCCGCCTGACCTTGCCGGTCCTCAAACCCTACCTCGTCTTCGGCGCGCTGCTTTCCGCGCTCCTGTCACTGGGCGACTTTTATCTCAGCAATGCGCTTTCGGGCGATGCGGTGCTCCTGCCCGGCGCGGTCTTCTCTGGTGTCGCCCAGAATGTCTCACCGCTCTATCATGCCCTTGTCGCCTTGATGGTGCTGGTCGATCTGCTGTTTCTGATTTTCGTCTTCCGCGGCCTTGGCCGCCTCAACTTCGTTCGCAATGGGATGCGCCCGTGACCGATCTCGATCTCTGCTACACGCCCGCCACCGAACTTGCCGCCCGCATCCGTGCCGGCAGCCTGTCGCCCGTCACCATCGTCGAGAATGCGCTCGAGCGGATCGCCACCGTCAATCCGACCCTCAATTGCTTCTGCTTCGTCTATGCCGACGAGGCCTTGGCCCAGGCGCGGCAGATGGAAGCCGAAGCGAAGGCCGGTCACTTCCGCGGGCCCCTTCATGGCGTTCCCTATGCCCTGAAGGACCTCACGCCGACCAAGGGCAAGCGCACGACGCTCGGCTCTTACGCTTACGAACACTGGGTACCGGATCATGACGCGCCGATCGCCGAGGCGTTGGCAGGTGCCGGCGGGATCCTCATCGGCAAGACCACGACACCGGAATTCGCCTATTCGAGCTTCACCGAAAGCCCGCTCTGGGGCATCACGCGCAATCCCTGGAACACCGAGCGCACGGCCGGTGGTTCATCCGGCGGCTCGGGCGCCGCTGTCGCCAGCGGTTGCGTGCCGTTCGCCGAAGGCTCCGACATGGGCGGCTCCGTGCGCATCCCCGCAAGCTTTTGCGGCATCGTCGGCTTGAAGCCGAGCTTCGGCCGCATCCCCTTCACCATCCTCCCCAGCCAGTTCGACCAGCTGTCGCATTTCGGTCCACTTGCCCGCACCATCGGCGATGCCTGTCTCTTCATGCAGGTGACGCAAGGGCCGGATGATCGCGACATCCAATCGCTCACCACGCCACTCGATTTCACCGGCCCGCTGCCGAGTGACCTCAAAGGGCGCCGTCTCGCACTCCTGCTCAAGGTCGGCAATCATGTCTGGCATCCTGAGGTCGAGGCCGCCGTGCGCCGTGCTGCGGACAGTTTCGCCAAGGCCGGGGCCATCATCGAGGAAGTCGAGCTCCCCTGGGGCAAGGACGAGGACGAATTGTGGTCGGCGCATTGGGGCGTGTACCTTGCCACCTTCTTCGGCCATGTGCTGGAAGAATATCGGGCCAAGATGGACCCCAATGTGGTGCGCCTCATCGAGAACGGCTTCGCCATGAACGCGGTCGAATTCAAGAAGATCGAGATCGTCCGCACCCGCATGTGGGGCGAGATCCAGCCGATCCTCGCCCGCAACGAGGCGATCCTGACCGGTACCATGTGCCAGCCGGCGGCCAAGGTCGGCCGCAACGATACCGAATATTGGCAGCTTGACGCGCAGGGCCGCTATCACGCTCTCGATTTCACCTCGGTCTGGAACTTCGTCAGCCCCTGCCCGGCTCTCTCCGTGCCGGCGGGCCTGACGTCCGAAAAACTTCCCATCGGACTTCAGATCATCGGGCGGCGGCATGATGACCTGGGCGTTCTCGGCCTCGGCGCGGCCCTGGAGAAGCTCCAACCCTGGTGGGACCGCCGGCCGCCACTCTAGATCCCCGCCGCCCCTTGCCAAGCCGGGGCAAAAGGCGCTAGCCCTAGCCCCGCAATTCCCGAACTTTGATCTGTGAAATCTAGGTGCAGTCCATGAGCAAAAATGTGAAGCCGCGCAATGGCGGCAGGATCCTGATCGATGCCCTCATCAGCCACGGCGTCGAGCTGGCATTCTGCGTGCCGGGCGAAAGCTATCTGGCTGCCCTCGATGCCCTGCATGATGTCCAGGACAAGATCAAACTGGTCGTCTGCCGCCAGGAAGGTGGCGCCGCCTATATGGCCGAGGCCTATGGCAAGCTCACCGGCAAGCCCGGCATCTGCTTCGTGACGCGCGGCCCCGGCGCCACCAATGCCTCGGTCGGCGTACACACGGCGTTCCAGGATTCGACGCCGATGATCCTGTTCATCGGTCAGGTGGCGCGCGATCAAGTCGAACGCGAAGCCTTCCAGGAAATCGACTTCCGCCGCATGTACGGGCAGATGGTCAAATGGGTGGCCGAGATCGACGATGCCGCGCGCATTCCCGAACTGGTGAGCCAGGCATTCCACCGTGCCGTCAACGGTCGGCCCGGTCCGGTCGTCCTCGCCTTGCCGGAAGACATGCTGACCGATATCGCCGAAGTAGGCGATGCGATGCATTACAAGGTGAGCCGCGCACATCCGGGCGAGGAGGAAATCGCCGACTTCCGCGCGCTGCTCGCGAAGGCGCAGCGGCCGCTGGTCATTCTGGGCGGCGGCGGCTGGGACGCCGATGCCGTCGCCGACTTCCGCACCTTTGCCGAGGCCAACAATCTGCCGGTCGGCTGCGCGTTCCGTTGTCAGGATCTCTTCGACAATACGGCGGCGAACTATGTCGGCGATGTCGGTATCGGTATCAACCCGAAGCTTGCCCAGCGCATCAAGGAAAGCGACCTGCTGATCGCCGTGGGGCCGCGCCTCGGTGAAATGACGACTTCAGGCTATACGCTCATCGACATTCCGGTTCCCGCACAGAAACTGGTGCATGTGCATGCCAGCGTCGAGGAACTGGGCCGCGTCTATCAGGCGACGCTGCCGATCAACAGCGGCATGGCGGCCTTCGCTCGTGCCCTGCGCAAGATGGCGCCGGTCGATCACAAGGCGTGGGATGCTTGGACCACAGCGGCGCGCGCCGACTATGTCGAGAATATCAAGCACAGCCCCGTCCCCGGCGATTTGCAGATGGGCGACATCATGGCCTGGCTGCGCGAGCGCCTGCCGGCCGATGCGATCCTCACCAACGGCGCCGGCAATTATGCGACCTGGAGCCACCGCTTCTATCAGTATCGCAAGTTCCGCACCCAGCTCGGCCCCACCAACGGCTCAATGGGCTATGGCGTGCCGGCCGGTGTCGCCGCAAAGCTCGCGGCCCCCAGCCGCATCGTCGTCTCCTTCAACGGAGATGGCTGCTTCATGATGAACGGTCAGGAACTGGCAACCGCCGTGCAATACGGCGCCAATGTCGTCTTCCTCGTGATCAATAACGGCATGTACGGCACCATCCGCATGCACCAGGAAAAAACATATCCCGGCCGCGTCAGCGGGACCGAGCTGCACAATCCGGATTTCGTGGCGCTCGCCAAGGCCTACGGCGCCCATGCCGAACTGGTCGAGAAGACGGCGGAGTTCGCGCCGGCCTTCGAACGCGCCCTTGCCGCCGGGAAGCCGGCCTTGCTCGAACTCCGCATTGATCCGGAAGCGATCACGCCGAAGGCTTCGCTCACTGATCTTCGGAATGCAGCGTTGAAAGCCCAGAAGGCGTGAGCGACAGGCTCGCCACCGAGCTCTACGTCAAGGCGCATGTGCGCCAATGTTTCGCCAAGGGTCTGACCGCGATCATCGCGCATAAGGGCGACGATTGGGGCGGCGCCATTCTGGTGAAGCTCAATCTGCTGGGACCCGGCTGCCGCCTACTCAACCAGACCCGCGATGCCGATGGCGAGATCGCCTGGCTGCCGGTGCAGGGCGGCGCGCTCCTCAGCGAGCGCGACGCCGACGATTATATCGCCAAGGCGGTGAACCGGGATCCCGATCTCTGGGTGGTCGAAATCGAAGACCGCACCGGCACCAACCCCTTTCCGGGCAAGATTCTCTGACCTGATGCAAACGCATCATCCCCGGGAGAATCATTCCCGGGGACCCACTGCAATCGGGGGGAGGGAGTGGATGCCCGCTCTTCACCCGGGCATGACGCGGGGAAACGGCTAGGCTTCGCCCATCTGCCGGAAATCGCGGCGCAGATGGAATTCCTGCGACGTTACCTGCGCTTCCATCGCCCCGGCCCGTTCCTCCAGTTCCTTGAACTTGGCGCGCAAGGTCGGGAAGGAAAGATCGGGCGGCAAATCCTGATAACGCGACGCCCCGGCGGTCGGCTCCGCCGGTTCGGCTTGGCTCGCTGTCTGCGGCGGCAATTCTTCCGCCTTGATGAAAAAGGTCGCCAAGCCATAGGCGATGAGGATCGGCATCGGCAGGAAGATGAGGCCGAGCACTGCGGCGATCCGCACCCACTTCACCTTGATGTCCCAATAATTGGCAATGCCGGCGCAGACGCCGCTGATCTTCCCCCGCGCCCCGTCACGCCGCAATTTCTTGAACGTGTCGAAGGGAGAAGGTCCACCTTCCCGGTGCCAACCTTTCTGCCAATGTCCGTGCCCGCATTTCATTTCTGTGTCTCCCGCCAGCCCGGCGCCTCGGCGTCGAGCAATTTCTCCAGATTAGCAACGCGGCCTTCAAGCCGCTGTGCCACGGCCCACATTTCCTTGACGCTCTTCTCGTCGTTGGCGCCGTTCGACTGCTGCCGCTTCCAGATCGTGCGGTAGTGAAAGATCAGCCACAATGGCGCCACGACCACCATGAAGATGATCGCCGGCACGGACAGGAACTCGAGGAAACTCATAGACGATACCTTCGGGCGGATGGGCGGTTGCGATGGCGCTCAGCCAGAACATAGTCGGCCTTACGCCTTGTGCTCGGAGCGGAGCTTGTCCTTGAGCGCCTGCAACTCTGCATCAAGGCCGCTTTCGGCTTCAAGGTTTGCAAACTCCTGTTCCAGGGTTTTACCCTGCCCCATATCGTAAACCTCGGCCCGACCTTCAAGCTCGTCGATCTTGGCGTGCAGGGCGTCATAGCGCGCCAACGCGTCATCGACCCGGCCATCGGCCAGCGTCTGGCGCACCTGGACCCGCTTCTGGGCGGCATTGAGGCGGATGAGGAGCGCCTTCTGCTTGGCCTTGGCCTCCTGCAGCTTCGACTGCAACCGCGCCAGATCCTCGTCATGCCGCGCCAGCGCGTCGTCGACTGCCTTCAATTCGCCGCGCATCGCATTGGCGGTATCGGCGAGCTTGCGCTTGGCCAGCAAGGCCCCCTTCGCCAGATCATCCCGGCCCTTGGAAATGGCGAATTCCGCTTTCTGGGCCCAATCGGCCTCAGCTGTCGCCAATTGCTCCAGGCGGCGCTCAATTTCCTTCTTTTCCGAGATGTTCTTCACCGCCGCCGAGCGCACCTCGACCAGCGTGTCCTCCATCTCCTGGATCATCAGTTTCGCCATCTTTTCGGGGTCTTCCGCGCGGTCCAGCAGCGCGTTGAGGTTGGCGTTCACGATGTCACTGAGGCGCGAGAAAATGCCCATATTGCTTGTCCTTTATCGAAATCGAATGGTCGTGATGGAGGGGGAGGATCAGATCAGAAGAGGAAATGGCCGAGCGCGATGCCACAGCCGAAGAACACCCAGTCGGAGGCCGTGCGGCCGCGGAGATAGCCACGGATCCAATCGACCGCCCGATCGAGATCGGCGGCGATGCCGCGGCGGAAGCTGGGACTGGTATCGTCGGTCATGGGGAACTCCTCAAATGAAGATGCCCTCTAACAGCACGCCCCGTGCCAAATGCAGTCATGTGATATTTCAAATAGTTAGATGGATTTCCAATTCAAGTATGGCGAAATTAGCTATTCAATTTCGCCATTAATGACTATATTCGCCATATGGAGATCATCAGTAATCCTGACGCTGCCGGCACGACACCACTGCTCGGCTCGGACCCCGCCTTCCTGGAGGCGCTGGAGCATGTTTCACGCTTGGCCCAGCTCGACCGGCCGGCGCTTGTCATTGGCGAGCGCGGCACCGGCAAGGAACTGATCGCCGAGCGACTCCATTACCTCTCCCCACGCTGGGATGGCCCCTTTGCCAAGGTGAACTGCGCCGCCCTCACCGAGACATTGCTGGAAAGCGAACTCTTCGGCCATGAGGCAGGCGCCTTCACCGGCGCAAGACAGCGGCGGCGCGGCCGGTTCGAACGCGCTGATGGCGGCACTCTCTTCCTCGACGAAATCGCCACCGCCTCGCCGCGCCTCCAGGAGCAGATCCTGCGCGTCATCGAATATGGCGAGTTCGAACGCGTCGGCGGCGAACAGACCTTGAAGGTGAATGTGCGCGTTGTCGGCGCTACCAATGTCGATTTGCCGGAATGTGTCGCGGCCGGCAAATTCCGCGCCGATCTTCTCGATCGGCTCTCCTTCGATGTGGTGACGCTGCCCCCGCTCCGCGCACGCCCCGCCGATATTCTGGAACTGGGCGAGGCGTTCGGCATCCGGATGGCGAAGACCCTCGGCCACCCGCTCTTTCCGGGCTTCACCGCCTCATGCCGGCATGCGCTGCTCGATCATGCCTGGCCCGGCAATGTGCGCGAGCTCAGGAATGTTGTCGAACGCGCGGTCTACCGCGCCGGGCCCTCCGAGCAGCCCATTGCCGAGATCCAGATCGATCCCTTTGAAAGCCCGTGGCGCCCCGGCAGCGCCCCCCAACAACGCGCGCCTGAGATTCCAGTCGGCGATTTCACTGCCAGTGTTGCCGCCTTCGAACGCGACCTCTTGAGACGGGCCCTTGCCGGCCATGACGGCAGCCAGACCAAGGCGGCGCAGCAGCTTGGCCTCGGCTATCACCAGCTGCGGCGCCTCTTGAAGAAATACGCGCTATAGCCAGCCGGATCTCTTGAAGCGCACGAACAGCAAAGCGCAGACGGCCACGATCAGGCCGATAACGCCGAAATAGCCGTATTTCCAGGTCAATTCGGGCATGTTCTGGAAATTCATCCCATAGATGCCAGCCACCGCCGTCGGCACCGCGAGCATGGCGGCCCAGGCCGCCAACTGACGCATCACCTCGTTCTGCTTCATGGCACTCATCAGCATTTTGGTGTCGACCACCGTCTTGATGAGTTCGCGGAGGTTCTCGATGCGGTCGAGCAGGATCGTGCTGTGGTCCGATACGTCGCGGAAATAGGGATGCGTATTGCGGTCGATCAGCGCCATGTCATAGCGCATCAGGCGCTGGCAGATTTCCGGCAGCGGCGCCACCGCATGGCGCATGTGCAGGAGGTCGCGGCGCAGCACCGTGATCTCTTCCAACACATCCATCGTGCTGCGCCCGTCAAGTACCGCCTCCTCCAGCCGTTCGATATCGTCCTCGATACTGTCGACGATGGGGAAATAGCGGTCGACGATGAAATCCATCAGGGCATAGAGGATGAAATCCTCGCCCTTCTTGAAATTCTCCGGCGAATTCTCGCAGCGCGCGCGCACGTCGGAATAGCTCGTCGACGGGCCGTGGCGCACGGTGATGATATAGCCGCGACCGATGAAGAAGCTGGTCTCGCCCATCGCGACATGGCTTTCATCCATCTGCGCCGTCTTCATGACGACGAACATGGTCTCGGCATAGAGTTCCAGCTTGGGCCGCTGGTGGGCGCGATAGGCGTCTTCGACCGCCAGTTCGTGCAGACCGAAATAGTGCTGGAGCTTGGTCAGAACATCCTGTCCCGGCTCATAAAGGCCGATCCAGATCACCCGGCCCGGCTGCACCTTCATCTGCTCCGGATCGTTGATGTCCAGGCTGCCCAGGCGCCGGCCACCTTCATAAATTGCGCAATCGACGACGCGGCCCATCTCTGGCTGCTCCGGAAAGGGTGAAAAAAGGGCCCTTCAGCATTCCCTTTTCGACCCGATTAGACCACTAACCCGGCCCTGGCAAGCAGCCTATACAAGGCGGGGCTGTCGGATTACTTTCCCGCCCATCCCCTGCCGTTGAACCCAAGGGCGGGCTCGGACGACGGATGGAACAGGATGGCAGAGTTTCGATGAAGCTGGATGCGGGCGGCGCCACTTCCGATGGAAAGCTGCTGGACGGTATCGCCAAGGGCGACCGGACGGCATTTACCGAGTTTTACCAGCGCCATAACCGCGCCCTTTTCGCATTCCTGATGAAAATGGTCCGGGACCGGGAGCTGGCCGAGGAAGTCTTGAGCGAAACCATGCTCGACGTCTGGCGCCAGGCCGGGCGGTTCGAGGGGAAATCGTCGGTCACCACTTGGCTCTTTTCGATCGGCCACCACAAGGCCGTCAGCCGCCTCCGGCGCATGCGCGAGGTGGCACTCGATGAGGAAGTGGCGGCCAATATCGAGGATAGCGGCCCGACCCCGGACAAGCTCGCCTCGGACAAGGACATGTCGCGTTTGCTGGCGCGGCTCATCGAGTGCCTGTCGCTGGATCATCGTGAGATCCTGCAGCTGGCCTATTATCAGGAGTTTTCGGTCCAGGAGATCGCCGAAGTCCTCGATCTTCCGGAGAACACGGTAAAGACCCGCATGTTTTATGCCCGCCAGCGCCTGAAGGCGCTGCTCGAGCAGGCCGGAGTGAAAGGAGCGGTGGCATGAGTGCCCGGAACGACGAGAAACGCCCGCTCAGCCTGGAAGATGCACAGGAGCTGCTACCCTGGTATCTGACCGGCAAGCTCAGCAGCGCCGAAAGCGACGCCGTCGACGATATGCTGAAGGGATCGGCGGATCTCCGCTCCCAGCTTGAGACCGCGCGCGCCCAGCAGAACGCGGTCATCGAAAGCAACGCGGATGTCACTGGCCCCAGCAGCGCCAATCTCACCAAGCTGCTGCAGCAGATAGAGAGCACCAAGCAGCGCCGCTATGTCGTCGCCAACGAGCCGGGCTTCTTCGAACGCCTGCTCGGCAGCTGGGCGCGCCCCCGGCCGGCCCTGCAATTCGCCTTGGTCGCTGCCTGTGCCCTCATCGTCGCGCAGGGCGTGATGCTCTATCAGTTCCAGGGCAAGTCGCAGCAGGCTGGCGGTGATTACGCGACCGCCAGCGCCGGCGGCGAAGTCGCGATACCCGCCGCGAGCCTCATCGTGTCCTTCCGCCCCGACGTGACGACCGCGCAACTGGCACAGATGCTGAGCGAGATCGACGCCACCGTCATCGATGGGCCGAAACCGGGCCAGACCTTCATCCTGGGCCTTGCCGATGCGGCATCGCTCGACGGTGCCATCGCCAAGCTGCAATCGCGGCCCGATCTGGTCGCCAGCGCCCAGAAGCGCTGATCCAGGCTGGGGTCCGATGCGTCGCTTTTTCCTGGCAGGAATTTTGCTCGCCGCCTTGGCTGGTCCCGCGGCCGCACAGGTGCGCCCCGGTCCAGCTCCGGGACCGACCCCGACCATCCCCAATACCAACCCGAACCAGGGACCAGCCGCCTCGCTTCCCGATATCCTGGGGACCGAGGATGAGATTGCGTCCGACAAGCGCAAGAAAGCCGGCGGTGGCGACAACATCCCCAACGAGATCTGCGTGATCTTCGCCCCGGGCACCGACGCCGGCGTGCCCGATGGCTTTGCGGGCGATTTCAAACTCGAGCCGACGCGCAATTTCACCATGAGCGGCCTCGGCCTCAGGGTCTATCTGATGCGGGTCGCCGATGGCGCCAATCCGGAACAGGTCTTCGAGCGCGCCGCTGCCGATCAGCGCCCGCTCTGGGTGCAGAAGAACTACATCTATCAAAGCAGTGCCG
This sequence comes from Dongia sp., assembly GCF_041910485.1. Classification (GTDB taxonomy): domain Bacteria; phylum Pseudomonadota; class Alphaproteobacteria; order Dongiales; family Dongiaceae; genus Dongia. The sequence continues at coordinate 12,918 of NZ_JAYRQR010000066.1, read as the reverse complement.
GCGATGCTGCCGCCCAGCAATATGCGCTGCAACAGATCCGCGCGGACGCAGCCGCGGCAAAGGCCAATGGCGGCAGCGGCGTCAAGATCGGCCTCATCGACAGTGGCGTCGATCTGCAACATGAATCGCTGCGCGGCGCGCACATCAAGGGCATCGACGTAGTCGATGGCGGCGATGTCAACGCAGAGACCCACGGCACGGTGATCGCCAGCATCCTGGTCGGCCAGGGGCCCCTGCATGGTGTCGCACCAGCAGCGGACCTCATTGCCGTTCGCGCGTTCCACGAAGTCGACCCAAAAGTGGGTGCCGCGCAGAGTTCTTCCTTTCTGCTCTCGCAAGGCATCGATACGGCTGTGCGGGAGGGCGCGCAGGTCATCAATCTCAGCCTTACCGGTCCGCAAGACCGGCTGGTCGGGCAGATGGTCAACGAGGCCCTGATGCATAAAGTGAGCGTCATCGCCGCCGCCGGCAATGAAGGTCCCAAGGCCGCGCCTGCCTACCCGGCCGCTCAGGACGGCGTTATCGCCGTGACCGCGACCGACGCCAAGGATCATCTCTACAAGAACGCCAATCGCGGCGACTATATTTCGGTGGCGGCACCTGGCGTCGACATCCTCGGCGCCAAGCCGGGCGGCAGCTACGATTTCTTCAGCGGGACCTCGATGGCAACCGGCTATGTGACCGGGGTCGCCGCCCTGATGATGGCGAATGACCATCAACTGACCGTCACGCAGTTGCGAAAGGCCGTCGAAGCATCCGCCGTCGACCTTGGCCCGCCTTCCCGCGATCCGGAGTTCGGCGCCGGCCGCATCGATGCCGCGTCAGCCCTCGAGCAATTGCCCTAGGCATTCTTCGGCCAGCCGAATCTCTGCTGCCCCCATCGAAAGTCACAACTTGCCCTACCGGGCCTATGGGGCCTCGGCTAGAGTGCGAGCCGCATGCTCGACACACTCATCTCATTCGCCACCGACAACTGGCAGACCCTTGCCATCAGCAGTGCGGCCATCTTCCTGGCCGCCATCGTCCGCGGCTTTTCGGGCTTCGGCTTTTCGCTGCTGTCCATCACCGCCATTTCGCTGTTGCTGCCAGCGCGCGAGATCGTGCCCTCGATCTTCCTGCTGGAGGTCGCCGCGTCGATCAACCTCATCCCCAGCATCTGGCGCGAGATTGACTGGCGCTCGATCGGCTGGCTCCTGCTGGGCTATGTGATCGCGCTGCCCTTCGGCATATTCGCGCTCGCACGTTTCCCCGAAGTGCCGATGCAGCTTGCCATGTCCATCTTTGTGCTGTGGACCGCCATCATGATGCTGCGCGGCTTTCGCCTCGCCAAGACGCCGAGCGCCGCCGCCACGACCGCGACCGGCGCTGCCTCCGGCATCTTCAACGGCGCCTTCGGCATCGGTGGCCCGCCCGTCGTTCTGTTCTATTTCTCGACGCCTGCCGCCGCCGCCGTCAGCCGCGCCTCGGTCATCGCTTTCTTTTTATCGACCGATGTCCTCGGTCTCACCGGCCACTATTTCGAAGGCCTGCTGACGACCCAGAGCTTTGCCCAGTTCTTCGCCTGGCTGCCGGCCCTCCTCATCGGCGTCTGGGTCGGCGCCCACGGCTTCCGCCGCATCGACCAGGCCCTCTTCCGCCGTATGGTCCTCGTCATCCTGGCCGCCCTCGCCGTACTCAGCCTGGGCAAGGCGCTTTACGACTGGCAATAGTTCCCTCACATCTTCGAACATTGGTCGATATCAGCATGTAGCTAGAACTTGCATTCGGCGCATGCATTTGTCATATTCTACTTTTAATTGATTTTTGGTTACATATTCTTCTTCCCGTCACACAAGATTCTTTAGGGGGATCAGATGCAGAAGCGAGCTATGCCGACACTTAAGAAGAACATGGCGAACATCGCAAAATCGCTTCCCAAAAGCCCCTCCAAGGCCATAGAGCGCTTGATCATGAAGGCCCTCGAAGCGTCAGGCAAAGAGTATCAACGTATAGTTGAGGCAGGCACTTTCGACGTCAAACCGAAAGAAGATCAAATCAAATGCGCCATCTATTCCTCGTTCCGCGAAGAAGAATATTTGGTCCAAGTTGAAGCCGCGACGGCACGGCACGGCAAGCGATGTGATTTAAGGATCATTGGAAAAGCAGGCGATTCAATTGCAATCGAGATTAAGACGGCCTGGGCGGGTGTAAATTGGAACAACAAGCCGATAGAGCAAGGAAGTTCATGGCTAAAAGATGTGAAGAAGCTTTCATCGCTCGCCGACTTTGGTACGTCGGCAATAGTCGATCGCTTTTTTGTGTTGATGGTTGCGTCTCAAGATGATTGCGACAAGATCTTGGCAAGCCAAATCGAGGCCTTGAAAAATTGCGGGGCCACCTGCCTCAAAGAAACCAAGAAGATTGGCATTAACAATTGGAATGGATTGAACAGGCTCACCTTCTACCTGTTCCGCATCAAGCTGAATTGCCCGGCGAGCTGAACGGTCGAGTATTCTTCATGCCGCCTAAATGAAATAGAGGGCGGACTGACGTCCGCCCCCCTCAACATTCCACAGAGGATCAGGCGCCCTTCTGCGGACGCATGTCCTTCTTGTCGATGCCGGCGACGACGACCGGCTTCTTCATGGCGTCGCGGCGGAAGGGTTCGCCGAGCTCCTGGTTGAGGATCACTTCGATGAAGGTGGTAATGCCCTTCTTCTGCGCCTCGCAGGATTCCTTCAAGGCCGCCGTGAGTTCAGCTTGCGTCCGCGCCTGGACGCCCTTCAACCCGCAGGCTTCGGCGATCTTGGCGTAGGAAAGCTCGGGGTCGAGCTCGGTGCCGACAAAATTGTTGTCGTACCACAGCGTGGTGTTGCGCTTCTCGGCACCCCATTGGTAGTTGCGGAAGACGACCATGGTGATGCCCGGCCATTCCTTGCGGCCGACCGAGGTCATCTCGTTCATGCTGATGCCGAAGGCTCCGTCGCCGGCAAAGCCTACGACCGGCGTATCGGGGCAGCCGATCTTGGCACCGATGATCGAGGGGAAGCCGTAGCCGCAGGGGCCGAAGAGGCCCGGCGCCAGATATTTGCGGCCCTTCTCGAAGGTCGGATAGGCGTTGCCGATGGCACAATTGTTGCCGATGTCGCTGGAGATGATCGCGTCCTTCGGCAGGCCAGCCTGGATGGCCCGCCACGCCATGCGCGGGGATAGGCGTTCCGGCTGGCGGGTGCGCGCATCGTGGTTCCAGCTGGTGCCGGGATCGTCATCCTCATGGTCCATGCTGGACAAGGTCTGCAACCAAGCGGACTTGGTCTGGTGGATGAGCGCCTTCCGCTCCGCGCGGCCCGCATTGCCGGCCTCCGGCGTCAGCTGGGCGAGGATCGACTTCGCCACCTGCTTCGCATCGCCCGCAATGGCGACGCTCACCTTCTTGGTCAGGCCAATACGGTCCGGGTTGATGTCGACCTGGATGATGCTGGCATTCTTCGGCCAGTAATCGATGCCATAGCCGGGCAGCGTCGAGAACGGGTTGAGGCGCGTGCCGAGGGCCAGCACGACATCGGCCTTGGAGATGAGCTCCATCGCCGCCTTCGAGCCGTTATAGCCCAGGGGGCCAGCCGCCAGCGGGTGCGACCCCGGGAAGCTGTCATTGTGCTGGTAGGAGGAGCAGACCGGCGCATCGAGGCGTTCGGCGAGCGCTTGGCATTCGGGGATGGCACCGCCGAGGACGACACCGGCACCAGAGAGGATCACCGGGAACTTGGCGCTGGAAAGGAGCTTCGCCGCGTTCGCAATGGCTTCGGCGCCACCGGCCGGCTTCTCGATCGGGTAGATCTGCGGCAGTTCGATATCGATCACTTGGGTGAAGAGGTCGCGCGGGACGTTGATCTGCGCCGGGGCCGAGTTGCGGATCGCCTTCAGGATCACGCGGTTGAGGACTTCGGCCATGCGGGAGGCGTCGCGCACTTCTTCCTGGTAGCAGACCATGTCCTTGAAGAGGGCCATCTGCTCGACTTCCTGGAAGCCGCCCTGGCCGATCGTCTTGTTGGCGGCCTGCGGGGTCACCAGCAGCATCGGCGTGTGGTTCCAGTAGGTGGTCTTGATGCAAGTGACGAAATTGGTGATGCCCGGGCCGTTCTGGGCGATGCACATGGCGATCTTGCCGGTCGAGCGCGTGTAGCCGTCGGCGATGTAGCCGCCGTTGCATTCATGCGCCACGTCCCAGAACTTGATCCCGGCCTTGGGGAAGAGATCCGAAATCGGCATGAAAGCCGAGCCGATAATGCCAAAGACATGCTCGATGCCGTGCATCTGCATGACCTTCACGAAGGCCTCTTCCGTGGTCATTTTCATTGTCGTATGTCCGTTCGTTGGATGGCGTCGAAAAGCGATGCTGACACGATAGGCATGGTCCTGGCCCCTTCATAGGTCCAGGCGCCAGCGCCTACTTGGGCCAGGATTCTAGCGGGAAACCTCGCGCACGGCCTCAGCGAGAAGCCGGATTCCGGTCTCGATCCGCTCGGTCGGGATCGAGGAAACGCCGAGACGGCAGAAATTGGCCGGTCCCGGCTGGCCCAGGAAATGGACCGCCCCCGGCTCGATGACGACGCCGCGCTTCTCGGCCGCGGTGGCGATTGCCGCCATGTCGCAATCCTTGGGCCCCCGGATCCAGAGGGCCGTGCCCCCAGCGGTGAGATTGACGGTGAATTCCGGCAGGTGCCGGGCGATGGCGGTGACGGCGGCAGCCAGGCGCTCGCGATAGACGTTGCAGAGGCGCCGGAGCAGCGTGTCATGGTGCCCGTCGGCCAGGAACAGCGCCACCGTGCGCTGGTTGTTGGCGGCCGGGTGGCGGATCATCAGGCGCCGGAGCGCCCGGAGTTCCGCGATGAGCGGCTTCGGCGCCACCAGGAAGCCCATGCGCAGGCCCGGCGCCAGAGTCTTCGACAGGCTGGAGATGAAGATGACGCGGCCATGCCGGTCGAGCGATTTCAGGGCCGGCTGCGGCGACCCGGCATGGGTGAGCTCACTTTCATAATCGTCCTCGATGAGGAGGAAGTCCTTCTCGACCGCGCGCTCAAGGATGGCGTGGCGCCGCTCCAGCGACATGGTGACGGTGGTCGGAAACTGGTGGCTCGGCGTCACATATACATAATCGCAGCCGTCGAGCTGCGATCCCAGCATCAGTCCCTGTTCATCGACGGGCAGCGATACCAGGCGGCAACCGCGAAGCCCCGCAATATTGCGGGCATCGGTATAGCCGGGGTCCTCGATGCCGAAGACCGTCTTCTGGTCGAAGAGCAGTGTCGAGAGCAGATAGAGCGCCTGTTGCGCCCCGACCGTCACCAGGATCTCGTCAGCCCCCACGCGGACACCGCGGCGCGGCAGCAGGCGCGTGCGGATCTGCTCGATGAGGAGCGGATCGTCCTCGGCAAAGCGGTCGTTGGCCCATTCCCGGACCGAATTGACGCTGAGCGCCTGCCGCGAACATTCGCGCCAGGCGGCGAGCGGAAAGAGGGTCTGGTCGATCTGACCGTAGATGAAGGGATAGGGATAGTCCTGCCAGTTGGCCGGCTTCACGACATTGCGCTGCTGGGTGGGGCGGCATTTGAAGCGCGCCGTCCAATCCGGCGCATCGCTGCCCCCACCCTCCGGCCGCGTCACCAGTTCCTTGGGGCGGGCGGAGAGGATATCCGGATTGACGAAGAACCCGCTCCGCTCCTTGGCGATGAGGAAGCCTTCCTCGGTCAAATCCTGATAGGCCAGCACCACCGTGTTGCGGGCGATCTTCAGCGATTGCGCCAGCGCCCGGCAGGAGGGGAGCGGACTGCCCGCCGGGATCTGGCCGTCGAGGATGGCCGAGACCAGCATGCGCCTGAGCTGCGCCTGGAGGGTCGTCGTGCGATCATGCTCCAGGTGAAACAAAATTGCGCGGCTATCGTGACCCACTGCCCTGCCCCCGCTGTCTGACTGGTACCGATAGGGCCAGACCGATCTGGCTCTATTGGCACCACGTCAACACAAGCTGGCCCCAATGGCAACCGCCTGTTGCAATTCTGGCCCCTAGGCTGGCACCTCGTCGCGCTCGGCGATGAGGGCTTCGCGCTGGGCGCGCTCGGCCTGCTGCTGCTCACGCCGCTTCAGGATTTCAAAGACGATGGCCCCCACCAGCGAGATGCTGATGATGATCACCGCCAGCGCCGACAGCGCCGGGTTGGTCCCCTGCCGCACCTCGCCCGCCAACACCGTTACCAGCGTCTTGTCCGCCAGGATCGAGAAGGTGGTGGTGTTGTAATTCTCGAACGAAGACAGGAAGCCGATGACGATCGACGAGATGACGGCGGGTTTGAGGAACGGCAGCAGGATGTGCCAGAAGACCTGCGGATAGGAAGCGCCGAGATCGAGCGCCGCCTCTTCCTGCGACCGGTCGAAACGGGTCAATCGCGCCATGAAGATCAGCAGGCAATAGGCCGAGACGAAGCTCGCCTGGCCGAAGATCGTCAGGATGATGCCCTTGTAGAAGGTCTCCTTGGTGAAGTCCGTAAGACCCAGCATGTCCTTCCAGAAGATCACCGTCGAGATGCCGATGATGACGCCGGGCGTCAGAAGCGGCGAGATCGTCACCAGGTAATAGAGGCTCCGTGCCCGGTAATAGATCTGGTTCATGATGATGGCGGCGGCAAGGCCGATCGGCACGGCAAGCGACACCACGCCGAGCCCGATGATGACCGAGTTCTTGAGGCCGTCCATCATCGACCGGTGGTTCCACAATTTCACGAACCAGTCGAGCGTGAAGCCTTCGAACGGATAGGCCTGCGGATAGGCCGGCGTGTTGAAGGCGGTGACGCTCATCACCAGCAGCGGACCGAACAGATAGAAGAAGAAGAGGAAGATGTAGAACCCGATCATCCCCCTCATGATGGTCTTGGAATTCATCGGATCGTCTCCCCCAGCGACACTTTGAAGAGACGCAGCAGGAGCATCACCAAAGCGATACAAACGGCAAGCAGGATGAAGGCATAGGCCGCACCTCTCGCCCAGTTGAAGTTCTGGAAGAAGAAATCATAGATGATGGCGGTGAACCACAGCATGCGCGGCCCGCCCAGGAACTGCGGCGCCGCCAGCGACCCCGCCGACAGCATGAAGACCATGGTGCAGCCCGACGCGATGCCGGGCTTGGCATAGGGGATGACCACATCCTTGTGGATGCGCCACCAGGGTGCGCCGAGGTCCCGCGCCGCCTCGATCTGGTTCTTGTCCAGGCTCTCGATCGCGTTATAGAGCGGGAACATCATCACCAGCAGATAGGCGTAGGAAAGGCCGACATAGAGGCCGGTATTGTTGCCGAGGAAATCTACGGGGACATCGGTGAAGCCCGACCACATCAACACCTGGTTGATGAGCCCCTTCGACGCCAGCAACAGGCGCAGCGCGAAGGCGCGCAGGATCTCGTTCACCCAATAGGGGACGATGAGGCACAGCATCAGCAGGCGCACCTTCTGCGGCGCCCCGGCCTGGGCCATGTAATAGGCGAGCGGATAGCAGATGCAGAAATTGAGCGCTGTGACGATGATCGAGACGAAGATCGTGAAGCCCAGCGACCCGATATGCAGCCAGTTGATCCCGGCATCATGCTTGTTGAGCAGGAAGGACTGGTACTGCGCGATGGTCAGGATGTCGTCCGGTCCGCCGCGCTTGGTCGGCGGCAATTGCGGATGGAAGCTTTCGACCACCATGTAGAGATAAGGGAGGCCCACCAGACAGAGGGTCCAGAAGGCGACGAGCGCGATGAAGACGATGCCCAGCACCGTCCCGTTGCGCTCGAAGAAGCCTTTCCGCGTCGGGTCGGTATTGTTGCGGTACTCGAACTTCGCCATCGCCCAGAAAATGGCGATGATGATGATCGGTACGATGAAGACGAATGCGCGGCTACTCACGGGCCATCTTCCCTTCCGGCAGGACGAGACCCAGATCCGGATCGTAGGAGATGGCGGCCACCGCATCCTCGGTCGGGATGTTGGCACCATCCCGGCGGCCGACCGTGACGGTCACGTCCTTCTTGCCGATGCCTTCCAGGAAGACGTGGGACATGTTGCCTTCGAAGGCGACGCTCTTGACCTTGGAGTGGAATGTGGCATCCGCGGCACCGGGGGCGAGGCGCGCCGATTCCGGGCGGATGAACAGGATCGCGCGGGCACCGGCCTGCAGCCCCTGGCTGTTGCGGCCGCGCAAGGGCCCGAACGGCGTATCGACCACCGCATAGCCGCCCTCGGCGCGCGTCACCGTGCCGGCAAAGGCGTTGTTCTCGCCGACGAAGGAAGCGACGAAGGCCGTCTTCGGATCGTCATAGACTGACTTGCCGTCGGCCACCTGCTGGATGACGCCGTCGCTCATGACCGCGATCCGGTCCGACATGGTGAGCGCTTCGCCCTGGTCGTGGGTGATATAGATGAAGGTGATGCCGACCATCTGCTGGATGGCGCGCAGCTCGTTGCGCATATGCTGCCGAAGCTTCAGATCGAGTGCCGAGAGCGGCTCGTCGAGCAGCAGCACCTTGGGCTGCACGGCCAGCGCCCGGGCAATCGCCACGCGCTGCTTCTGCCCGCCGGAAAGCTCGCTCACCAACTTGTCGCCCTGGCCAGGCAGCGCAATGAGTTCCAAAAGCTCGTCAGCCTTCTTGCGCCGCGTCGCCTTGTCGGCACCGCGCACGCGCAGGCCATAGGTGATGTTCTCGGCAACGCTCATCAGCGGGAACAGCGCCAGGTTCTGGAAGATCAGCGCCGTCGGCCGCTTGTTGGGGCCGCTGCCGCGCATGTCCTGTCCGCCGATCCGGACCGTCCCTTCGGACGGTTCCAGGAACCCCGAGACGGTACGCAGAATCGTGGTCTTCCCGCAGCCGGACGGCCCCAGGAAGGAAAAGAACTCGCCGCCCTTGATGTCGAGTGTCGCGTTATCGACAGCCGTGAACTCACCGAAGCGGACCGTAATGTGGTCAAGCTCGACGCCCGCACTCATATCGTATCCCTGTTCTTGTTTTATTGTTGTCGTTGGGTGAAAGCCTCCGCGCCGGCCTTCATGAGACCGGGCTTGTCAGAGGCCCACCGAAAATGAGTCAGCCCCGGCGAACCGGGGCTGACCATGCCATTTCGAGACGCGGTTACGCGGCTTTGAACTGATCGACGTACTGGCTGCGGATTTCCGCGTACCAGGCGGGTTCCGCCGGCCAGGGCCAGATGTTCTTCAGCGCATCGCCCGGATAGGCGTCCTGGAAGTTCTTCTTGAACGCTTCCGAGGTCAGCGCGTCGCCGCCGGTGACGACCGGGTTGTAGTTCGAGCCATCGGCCACCTGCGCCGAAACTTCCGGCGTGTGGAGATAGTTGATGAACTCGTAAACCTGATCGGTGTTCTTGGCGGCCTTCATCATGGAGAGACCGTCGATCCACACGATCGCGCCTTCCTTGGGCGAGGTGTAGTTGACGGGCTTGCCTTCCTTCTTGAGGGTCAGCGGCGGGCCGTCCCAGGTCTGGCCGATCCAGACATCGTTCTCCATCAGGCCCGACTTGGTGTTATCGGCCGAATCCCAGAACTGCTTCACCCACGCCTTGTGTTCGATGGCGAACTTCAGGATCGGGTCCCAGACCTTCTTGAAGCTGTCTTCGTCCTTGTAGCCGTCGAGCATGCGGTTCGAGGCCTGCTTGCCTTCGGCATCCCACCACAGGCCGATGGCCAGCAGGAACGAGTGGCCGCGGCCCTGCGTGTGGCCCTTCACATCGTCGGCCCACAGCGAACCGTAGGACAGCTTGGAAAGGTCGCCCTTGTAGAGGTCGGTGCGGTACGAGATCGCTTCCGAACCCCAGCAATGCGGCACGTGATAGAGACCGCCATCCCAGGTCCACAGCTTCTCCGACGCGCCGATCATCGACGGCACTAGGTCCGACGCGTGCTTGAACTTGTTGGTGTCATAGGGCGCCAGAACCGCGAGGTCCTGATATTGCGGCGCGCGGTTGCAGGTCGGCTGGCACAGGTCGAAGCCTTCGCCGCCCGTCGCCTGCAGCTTGTTGATCTGCTCTTCATTCTGCGAGAACGGGGTCTGGTTGACCTTGATGCCGGTCGCTTTTTCGAAGTTCGGAATCACCGGATCCGGAAATTCGTCCGACCACATCAGCAGGTTCAATTCGCCCGAGGACGAGAACGCATTCTTGACGAGCATGGGGGAGCTGAGACCCACGGCGCCGACGGCGGCCGCAGAGCGCAGCATCGTGCGCCGGTTGAACAATGCGGCACGCATCGTCTCCTGCGCGGAACTCAGTACCTTCTTTGTCATTCAGACCTCCCTGTTGACGACCGGGCGGGATGCCCGGCCGCTACAAAATCCCTGTTACTCTTCACTTCTTACGGCCATTCCCGTGCGTTTCCCGCCTTCGTCCCGTGTTCGGCTTTTCTTTGGGGATGGCACGATACTCTTACATCTGGACCGGAAAAAGTGAATGCTCTTGGTCAGGTGCCGGCGACGGAAAGCTATCCTGCCCCCGATCGGTCCTGACTCGATTTTTTCTTATGCTGGAATGGTTCCGAACAGCGCCCGAAACCCGGGCGCGCGCCATCCCCTTGCCGCCTGCTACCGGAAACGTGACATCACGCAACATCGGTCTCTCCGCGAGAGGGGGGGGGGGGTATGGCCAGATACGGATCCTGCCGAGGTTTTACCGCACTCGCGAAATAGCCGCAAGCAGACCCGTACCTATAGCACTCATAGGGCCGGCCACTGGTTGGGCCTAGACCCAATGAAACGCCATTCTTGGGGCCAGTATATCAGCCACGGCCCCACCCCGGCCGTCACGAAACCGTCATAGGGCGGAACAGCTGGTCAATTGCGGGGTCCACCGACTGCGACTAGATTTGCCGCCGCAATCAACGGGGGATTTCATGAAGATCAAGTCGCTCGAGACTTTCACCAACCGCGCTGTGGGCTTCGTCCGCGTCACCACCGATGACGGGCGCCAGGGTTGGGGCCAGGTCTCGACCTATAATGCCGACATCACCTGCCAGATTTTCCACCGTCAGGTGGCCCCCTACGCGCTGGGGGCGGACGCGCTCGATATCGAGAGCCTCGTCACCACCATCCCCGAACGCGAACATAAGTTCCCCGGCTCCTATCTGATGCGTGCCCTCACTGGCCTCGACACGGCGCTCTGGGACCTGCGCGGCAAGATCGAGCAGAAATCGGTCTGTGAATTGCTGGGCGGCAAGCCACGCCCTTTCCCGGTCTATGCCAGTTCCATGAAGCGCGGCGAGATCACGCCGAAGGATGAAGCCGCGCGCTTCATCAAGCTGCGCGACCAGCACGGCTACAACGCCTTCAAGTTCCGGGTGGGCAAGGAATGCGGCCATGACCAGGACGAATGGCCCGGCCGCACCGACGAGATCGTGCCCTTGATCCGCAAGACGCTCGGCGACGATGTGCGCCTCCTCGTCGACGGCAACAGCGGCTACACGCCGAAGAAGGCGATCGAGGTGGGCAAGATGCTGCAGCAGCACGGCATCATCCATTTCGAGGAGCCGTGCCCCTACTGGGAATATCATTGGACCAAGGAAGTGAAGGAAGCGCTCGACCTCGACGTCACCGGCGGCGAGCAGGATTGCGATCTCGCTCTCTGGCGCTTCGCGATCGACATGCGCGCGGTCGACGTGGCACAGCCCGACGTCTGCTATCTCGGCGGCATCAACCGCACGCTCAAAGTCGTCGAGATGGCGAAGAAGGCAGGCCTCCCCATCACACCGCACTCCGCCAACCAGTCGCTGGTCACCGTCTTCACGCTGCACCTCATGGGCGCCATCGAGAATGCCGGCCCCTATGTCGAGTATTCGATCGAGGGCACCGATTATTATCCGTGGGAACCGGGCCTCTTCGACCCCGTGCTCGTCGCCAAGGACGGCAAGGTCCAGATCCCCGAAGGCCCCGGCTGGGGCGTCGAGATCCGCAAGGACTGGCTCGACAAGGCCCAATATCAGAAGAGCGAGCTGTAACGAGTCCTATCGCCCGGTATCGCGCGCGACATTGGCGGCCAGGAAGGCCGCATATTGATGCTCGTCGAGTGTACCGGCGGCGAGCGCGATAACGGCTTGGGCCGCCTCGGCCTGATGAGCGGTGAAACGATAGCGGTTGAGTTCGAGGAACAGGATTCCGAGCACGAAGCCCGTGCGCTTGTTGCCATCTACGAAAGGATGGTTGCGCACAATGGCTGCCGTATGCAGGGCCGCGAGAAAGATGACGTCCGCTTCATCGGTATAGGCTGCATACTGTCGCGGCCGCGCCAATGCCGAACTCAAGAGCGCCGCGTCGCGAACACCCGGCGCACCGCCATGCAAGACCAACAAACGTTCATGCAGGATGAGGGCTTCACGTTCCTCGATCCAGATCGGCCCTGTCATTTGGCGAGGACATGCAGTGTGTCGCGGTAGCGCTGCATAATGTCCTCAGCCATTGCCATCTTCTCTTCAAACGCGGGATCGAAGGGCACCAGCCGATACCCACCCTCCGGCTCCTCGGTCAGATATAGCGCCGCGCCATCCTCGGTGTTGAGGCGCGCGATCACCTCCTTGGGCAAGACGACTCCCAACGAATTGCCAAAGCGGCGAACCTTGAGTTCCACCATGCGAGCCTCCTAGCGAGTTATGACGAGTGTAATAACATGCGTGGCAGTCAGCAATATAAGCGCAGCGAGCCTGACGATCCCTGAACAAGTTCCTATTTTGTTCTTGACAAAGAACTAGGAATGTTGTACTAATAGAGCTGTGCACACATCACCCTGGCTCCCCATCCGGAGCCGCTCGGTTGTCCCTCGGCGCAAGTCCAGCGATGGGCGCAGGCCGAATGCATCGGCCCCTGTTTGAGAGGGGCAGGCTTGGTCGGCGGCCACAAGGCCCGATCCCCCGGAT
>NZ_JAYRQR010000065.1:0-1522 GCF_041910485.1 Dongia sp. | reverse complement strand
GGTTCCTTGGTGACGACGATGCGCTTGTCGCCCTGGTGCGGCGGAATAATGTCGCCATAGATCCGCTTGGCTTCCTCGGCGAACCATTCGATGTAAGAAGCGCCATAGGCGATCTCGCCCTTGGCTTCAGCGAGCGGCTTGCCCTGCTCAGCCGTGAGGATGATCGCCAGATCTTCCTGCGCCGCCATCATCAGGTTGAACCACTGACGCAGCAGATTGGCGCGTTCCTTTGCCGTCTTCTTGCGCCAAGCGCCCCAGGCGGCGTTCGCGGCCTCGATCGCCCGCTTGGTTTCGGCGGCGCCCATGTTGGGAATGGTGCCGATCACTTCGCCCGTCGCCGGGTTGGTGACGTCAACCGTCTTGCCGGAATCGGCGTCGACCCACTGGCCGTTGATGTAGCATTGCTCGCGGAACAGACCCTTATCCTTAATGGGCAGGACAAATTTCTGTGCCTTCATAGCGGCTTGCGTCATCGGAGAAATCCTTGCTGGTGCTGGAAAAATCGGCCGGAGTATACGCGCCGTGTAGGGCGATGAAAAGTATCCCCACCGGGGTAGCCAGAGCGCCGATAAGATTTATGAATCAGGGCGTTAGGTCGAGCTGTGCGCGGCGATCAATGGTGCCAAAACCCAGGCGCCGATATACTCCGAGAGCCGCCTCGTTTTCGCTCGTGGTGGCCAGGTAGACGGTCTCGAAGCCGATCTCACCCAGCAAGGCCAGGAGTTCTCCGCCGACAGCCGTCGCCAAGCCCTGCCCACGCCGATCCTCGGCGGTCGCGAAATGACCGATCAAGCTCGTCCGCAGCGCGCGGCTTTGCGCCACAGTCCCGGCACAGGCCACCAATCGGCCCCTATCGAAGGCGCCGACAAAAGGCATCTCCAGCATATAGGGATCGAAGACTGTTTCCGAATGATGCAGCCGATAGAAGGCAGCGACCTCATCCGCATCGGATGGCCCCAGGGACCGGCAGCGTCCATCGGCAGACGATATCGCCTCGTGCATGGCCGACATGATGACCATCTCCCGTGTCTGCCGCCAACGGCCACCGGCCAATGCCTCATAACGTTCCCGTTCGGCCACCGGGGCATGCAACTCCACCGCGCCCGGTCGGTCGATGCAGGCCGCGATGTCCGCATCCGATACGGTTCCAGCGAAGGAAAAAACAGTGAGGTCGCCGAATGCGGCGCCAAGGACGAGGCCCGCGCCGTCCGCCGAGAAGCGGAACAGGCGATTGTCGATCCCGCACTCAAGATCTTCGATCGCCGTCGACCAGTAGAAATTCGACAAACCATTGCCGCTGACGATGCCGGCGGCGCCATGCTGCTCTCCCACCGACAGCAAGGAAAGCGGTCGAAAGCTCACGTCGTGACCGCTGCCGCTGCGGTGAAGCCGGACTGGATGGCACCTTCGATGGTCGAGGGCCAACCGGTGTCGGTCCAGTCGCCGGCCAGGAACAGATTGGGCCAGGATGTCTTGGGGCCAGGCCTGCGGCGCAATTGCTCGGGCGTTGCCGCGAAGGTTG
>NZ_JAYRQR010000064.1:0-2132 GCF_041910485.1 Dongia sp. | reverse complement strand
CGGCGATCTCCCGGTAAACCCTGGCCTGGGGGCCTTCGGGGTCGGAGACCACTACCGGCGTGCCGGCATCGGAGGTCTCCCGTATGGCGATCGTCAGGGGAACCTCGCCCAGGAAGGGCACGCCGATCTTTTCAGCCTCGGCCTTCGCGCCGCCATGGCCGAAAATGTCGTAGCGCGCGCCGGTGTCGGGCGCGATGAAATAGCTCATGTTCTCGACGATGCCGAGGACCGGCACCTCGACCTTCCTGAACATGTTGAGGCCCTTGCGGGCATCGATGAGCGCCAGATCCTGCGGCGTCGAGACAACGACCGCGCCGGAAAGCGGTACCTGCTGGGCCATGGTCAGCTGGGCATCGCCCGTGCCGGGCGGCATGTCGACCACCAGCACGTCCAGATCGCCCCAGGCGACTTCACGCAGCATCTGCATCAGCGCCGACTGGACCATAGGGCCGCGCCAGATCATCGCGGTTCCCTCATCGACCAGGAAGCCCATCGACATCGCCTTGATGCCGTAGTTTTCCATCGGCACGATGATGCGGTTCTCGATCTGCTGCGGGCGTCCGGCGATGCCGAGAAGCCGCGGCATGGACGGGCCATAAACGTCGGCGTCGAGAATGCCGACCTTCAGACCGTTGGCCTTCATCGCCAAGGCCAGATTGACGGCCGTCGTCGACTTGCCGACGCCGCCCTTGCCGGAAGCGACCGCAATGATCGCCGATATGCCGGGGATGTTCTGTTTGGCCGGCCGCTGCGGCGCGCCGGCCGCCGGGCCATGAGCATGGGCATGGGGCCGGGCGGGCGCCGCCGACGGGGCGCCCGGCTTCTTTTCCGCCGTAAGGCTGACGAGAGCCCCCTTCACGCCCGGCATGGACTTGACGGCACGCTCGGCCGCCTGGCGCAAGGGCTCCAGTTCGCGGGCGCGCTCAGCCGGAACGGTGATGGAAAAATAGACCTTGCCATCGGAAATGAAGACATCCGACACCATGCCGAGTTCGACGATGTTGCGTTCGAGATCCGGGCCGCGAACGGTCTTCAGGGTTTCCAGAACCTGGTCTCTGGTGAGTGCGGTCATGCCATCCTCTTTCGAATTCTCATAAAGCGTAGATAGTCGACCACGCGACCTTCGCCAACCGGCAAACGGCGCGGCATACGCAAAAGAGGATGCGGCAGATGCGCCCGGGTATCGCTCGAAACGGAAAAGCCGCCGTCGAAGGATGCCTGACCATGACATCTACGACAGCGGCTTGTCCTTGCAGCACCTTTTGTGGGTGCCTTGCAGCGTCCCCTCTGGACTTGCCTATTGCAATGCAGAAACCGTGCCAGTTTTTATGCGCGGTAAATTTCACATAAATTTCATGTAGATAACACAAGAACGACAGGCATGGCCGAAAATGCGACCCCGTTGGAATATGCCTGCCGAATGTGCGCCGGCGTGATGCATGGCACAAAAATGCAGCAGTCATTCCACGGTCTCTTGCGCCAGATAGGCTTCGATCCGGTCCGGATCGAAGATCCTGCAATCGAAGAAGCCATCCGGCCCGAGCATCAGTCTGCCTTTCGAGACGCCGACATATTGCGGGGCGGCCAGCGCTCCCTCCACCTTCAGATTGGCGCCGGGCAATGGCGCGAAGACGGGCTTCAGCGCATTCCTGTAGATATCCGGGCGATAGCTGTCACGGGCAACGGCGGCGTTGAGGTCCGTGTGGCGACAGTCACCCCATCGGACCATCTGGCTGTAGAACCACAGCGCGTGGCTCTGCCAGGGGAAGGTCGCGGCACGGCCTTCGAAAAGCAGCAGGTCGCCGACCTCCACCACCTCACCCGGCGCAATCGCCAACAGACCGGTGAGGCCGGGAAGCAGCAATTCGCCGTCCAGCGCCAGATACTGCCGCGCAGCGAGAATTCCGGCGAGTTCCTCTATATTGGCCGCGTTCGAGCACCATTGAGCGGCGCGGTAGAGGGCGCGCACCAGCGCCTCCAGCGCCAGCCGATTGTCCTCGCTCCACCGCTGCGACATGCCGAGCACCTTGCCGGGACTGGAGGCCCAGAGCGCCGACTTCACGGTAACAATCCGCCCCTGATCGCGTGCGACGATGCGGCTGTTCCAGGGCTCGGCGAGGCAGCATCCGTCG
>NZ_JAYRQR010000063.1:0-26689 GCF_041910485.1 Dongia sp. | reverse complement strand
CGTCACCTCGGCCATCGGCAGCGCGGTGCGGAAGCCGCCGGCCGCCGCACCGAGGGCGTCTTGCGCCACCTGTTCGGGCGTCTTGTCGGCGTTCCCCAGGGCGAAGGTCTGTTTGACGCTGCCGAGCAGTTGGTGCATGCGCGAATTTTCATGCAGCGAGATGCTGGTCAGCACGATCATGAAGGTCGTGATCATCAGCATCAAACTGACGAAGGTGGGCAAGGAAGGGTTGCCGGCCGGCACGAATTTCGGCTGCGGCAGGGGCAAAGGCCGCTTGTGGGCACGCCTCTCCTTGCGCGGCACGGGTGGTTCCAGCTCCGACAATGGCGGAATTCCTCAGTTTTTCAGGTTGCCATTCTACCGGAAATGCAAGGCGCGGGCCAGATGGGTGCCCGTTTAGAGCTTTTGCCGGGCCTTCAGCGCCTGGATGAGGGTGCCGTCGTCGAGATAATCGAGCTCGCCCCCCACGGGGACCCCGTGGGCGAGGCGCGAAACGGCGACGTTCAGGGGCTGCAGCCGGTCGGATAGGTAGTGGGCCGTGGTCTGCCCGTCGACCGTGGCGCCGAGGGCGAGGATCACTTCCTTGACCGCGCCACCTTCGAGGCGGCGCAGCAGCGGCCCGATGGAAAGCTGTTCCGGTCCCACCCCGTCGAGTGCCGAGAGGACACCACCCAGCACATGATAGCGACCTTTGAACGTGGCGATGCGCTCCAAGGCCCAGAGATCGCCGACATCGGCGACAACGCAGATCAGCGACGGATCGCGCGCAGCGTCGCGGCAGATGGCGCATGGATCGGCGGCATCGAGATTGCCGCAGACCGAGCAGGTCTTCACGTTTGCCGCCACTTCGCCCAGCGCATCGATGAGCGGATGCAGCAAGGCCTCGCGCTTTTTCAAAAGATGCAGCACGGCCCGCCGCGCCGAGCGAGGCCCCAGCCCCGGCAGGCGGCCCATGATCTGGATCAGGCGATCGATGTCGTTCATGGGTATAGCTGGGCGGGACTCTGGAAGCCCCCCTCTCCCCGACCCTCCCCCGCGTTGGGGGGAGGGAGTTCACCGAGTTTGCCGCAGCAGCAGTGGCATGCTGGCTTTGGTTCCCTCCCCCCACAGTCGGCGAATGCCGACATCCGTCGGCCGTGGGGGAGGGTTAGGGAGAGGGGGAAATGACTGAGAACTTTCACCACAAAGATATCAAAACGGCAGCTTGAAGCCGGGCGGCAGCGGCAGGCCGCCGGTGATCTTGCCCATTTCGTCGGCGATATGCTTGTCAGCCTTGGCGCGCGCATCGCGCAACGCCGCACTGATGAGATCTTCGAGCACGTCGACCTCGGCCGGGTTGACGAGGCTGGGATCGATCTTGACGCGCTTGGGCTCGCCCTTGGCCGTCATGGTGATCGTCACCATGCCGCCTGCTGCCTGGCCGGTCACTTCGGCCTGTTCGAGGATGGCCTGCATTTCGGCCATCTTCGATTGCATCTGCTGGGCCTGCTTCATCATCTGGCCAAGGTTCTTCATAGGTCGTCATCTCCAAAAGGCATTTCGAAATCGAGCGCGGCATCGTCGCCACCGGCATCGCCCGATTCGGGATCGTGTGAGTCAGATGCCGGTGCCGGCACTGCCACGGGTTCGGGCGCGCCGATATCGCGCACGTCTTCGATGCGCGCACCGGGAAAGGTCTTGAGGATCGCCTGCACCAGCGGGTGTTCGGCGGCCTCCGCCTTCCGTTCGGCGATGATCGAGGCCTGCTGCTGCTTGATCGTCGCCTCGCCGGCGGCATTGCTGAGCGACACCAGCCAGCGCTTGCCGGTCCAATCGAGGAGGCAGGCGGCGATGCGGTTCGCCAGATTCCCCGGCGCCCGTTCGGACGGGCGGAATTCGAGGCGCCCGGATTCGAAATGGACGAGGTGCACATCGTTCAAAAGATGGGTGAGCAGGATCGCCTCGCGCTTGGCGCGGAAGAGGGCGATGAGCTCGTCGAACGTCTTGGGATCGGCAAGGCCAGCCTGTGGCTGCGGGGTCGGTTGCGCCTGAATGGGGGCCATCGTCTGCGGCACGGCTTCCAGGCGCGCCGCCGATCCGCGCTGCCCGAAGGCGGTGGGACCGTTGCCCGGTGCGCCACCGACATAGCTCGCGGCGACGGCGTGGGTCGCGCCATTGCCGTTCCCATTGCCAGCACCACCGCCGCCGCGTACCGGTGCGCCGCTCCCCGTCGGCAATTGGCCGCTGGTCAGCTTCTTCACCAGTTCGCCCGGCGTCGGCAGGTCAGCGACATGCATGAGGCGGATGAGTGCCATTTCGACGGCGGCAAGCGCCTGCGGTGCCGATTGCGCCTCGCCGAGGCCTTTGAGCAGCATCTGCCAGGTGCGGGCAAGAACCGGCATAGAAAGTTTCTGCGCGAATTCGGCGCCGCGTTTCTTTTCCGCTTCCGGCATGGTGGGTGCCGCGAGCACGTCGGGCGAGATCTTGGCGCGCGTCACCAGATGCGTGAGATCGAGAAGATCCTGGACGACGACGATCGGATCGGCGCCGGCCCGGTACATGGTGCCGAGGAGATCGAGGGCCCGCGGCGCTTCGCCCGCCATGACGGCTTCATAGAGATCGAAGAGCTGCGTGCGGTCGGAAAGACCCAGCATCTCGCGCACCTGGATCTCGGTCACGGTGCCTTCGGCCATGGCGATCGCCTGGTCGAGGAGCGAGAGGCCGTCGCGGGCCGAACCGTCGGCAGCGCGCGCAACGAGGGCCAGCGCATTGGGTTCGACCGCGACATTCTCGGCCGCAACGATGCGCGCGAAGTGGGCGGCAAGAACGTCGGCCTCGATGCGCCTGAGATCGAAACGCTGGCAGCGCGACAGCACCGTCACCGGCACCTTGCGGATTTCGGTGGTGGCGAAAACGAACTTCACATGCGCGGGCGGTTCTTCCAGCGTCTTCAGCAGCGCGTTGAAGGCGCTGTTGGAGAGCATGTGCACTTCGTCGATGATATAGACTTTGTAGCGGGCACTGACCGGGCGATAACGCACGCCTTCGATGAGTTCGCGCATGTCGCCGACACCGGTCCGGCTGGCGGCATCCATTTCGATCACGTCGACATGGCGGTCCTCGGCGATGGCGAGGCAATGTTCGCACTGGCCGCAGGGGCTCGCCGTCGGCCCGCCTTTGCCATCGGGGCCGACGCAATTGAAGGCACGGGCCAGGATGCGCGCGGTCGTCGTCTTGCCGACGCCGCGCACGCCGGTCAGCATGAAGGCATGGGCGAGGCGCCCCACGGCGATCGCGTTGGTGAGGGTACGGACCAGGGCGTCCTGACCGACGAGGCCGGAAAAATCGCTGGGACGGTACTTGCGCGCGAGGACCCGGTAGTGGCCGTCCGCATCCTGTCCCGAAGCTTTGATCTGCCCGTCTTGGTCACTCATGCAATCAACATCGCCCGGGAGGATTGGAACCTCCTCAGGTGGTACAAAAAAACGGCGCCGGATGCCAGCAATCTTAATGCCGGATCGTGCATTGGACGGCATGTCGAAGATAGGGTGGGAGGCTGGGAAGGGTGGGAGGCTGGCAAACGACCCGCCTGAGAACTCGTTACGGCTGCTTCCTTCCGGACCTGACCGGGTTGGCGAGACAAACGTCCGCCACCAACCTCCCGGGCGAGCTTATAGCAAGAACCGCCCACCCTTGCGCAACTGAAGAATCGCCGCGTCTGGTGCGATGCCCAGAATATTCAAATGATTCAGCGGATTGGCTGTCGTTCAGGGACGCGAAAGAAGCTGCTGGCGGATGATCGAACCGTCCTTGGCCTTCATTTCCGCCTGCAGGATGATCCCATCCTTGCCGTACCAGACATCGCGGTTGAGCTCGCCGGTAAAGGCATAATGCCGCGCATCGACGGTACCCACCGGCAGGACCAGCGCCACTTCACCCTTGTCGGCTACTTTCACTTGATGCTGGCGGGCCCGTACGGTGTCGAGCACGGTCTTTTGGTTGATGGCGTCCGGATGCCACAGGGTCGAGGGGATGAGATCCGCCGGCACGTCGCGCTTCTTTTCATTGTACTTGCCGGTCAAGCGATCGCCCTGGCGCGCAAGATCGACCTTGCGTTCCTCGCCATCGTCATTGGTTTCGGAAACCATCCCCTGCAGCGCACCGTCCTGCCAGCGTTCTTCGATATGCTGCGTGAATTTATAGACACTCAACCCCAGCAGACGCACATCGATATCGACATCGGTGATGACGGTCAGGCGATTGCTGCCGTCGGCGACGAAATCCAGCTTCTGCGTGCCGATCGGATCGCCATCGCGGGTGATCGCATAAATGAAGCGACCGCGCGGCGGCGTGAACGGAAAGCCGGCCTCGGCCGAGGCCGATTGCGTGACGCTGCCCGAATCGGCCAAGACAGGAAACGGTGTGACAAAAGCCGCGACCGCGCCTGCAATCATTGCATGGCGCAAGGTGGTGGAGAGCAATTGCCGACGTGAAACACTCATGTCAAAAATGATGCCTGTAGTGAAGCCTGTAAAACAGTACCGGTCCTGGGCGGAATTTCTGCGTTCATGATCAACCCAAGCACTCAAAAGGTCAAACGGGACAGACCTGCCGTTAAGGTAAATGTGTCCGGAAATCGAGGCGTCAAGGGGTCTGCGTCACATCCGGCGCAGGCCTGTTAACGAAGCGCCCATTAACGAATTGTCATGATGCAGACTTATTTCTATGCGACCGGCGATTTCGACCGCTCCGCGCAGCGGCGCGAGGACCAGACTTGGCTGAAAGCGCGCCTCACTGATCCGCATTCGCGTTTCTATCCGGTCTGGCGCCTGCGGCATCTGGTGCAGGCCGCGGACAGCCCCATTGTCGGCAGCCTCGATCCGGTGGCGCAGGCCGAACTCATCGCCCATGCCGACACCATCATCCTGCTGGGTGTCGATGGCGAAGTGGCGCATTTCGCGCTCGACGTTTCTGGGCTCGATGAGCCGGCCGCGACGGCGCTGGGCGATTTTCAGGAATTGCGCGGCATCGGCCCCTTGCTGCCCCAGCGCGACGGCGCACTTCTCGCTTATGCGCGGGGTCTTGCCTATTGGCACCAGCGGCATCGGTTCTGCGGTGTGTGCGGATCGCCGACCGAGCCCAAGGCCGCGGGTCATCAGCGCCAATGCACCAACCGCGATTGCGCGACGGTGCAGTTTCCGCGCACCGACCCCGCCGTCATCATGCGCGTCACCTGCGGTAATCGCATCTTGATGGCGCGCCAAGGCATGTGGGCGCCGGGCATGCATTCGGTGCTGGCGGGCTTCGTCGAACCGGGCGAAAGCCTGGAAGATGCGGTGGCGCGCGAAGTGTTCGAGGAAGTGGGGTTGCGCGTCCACAACATCCGCTATTTCGGATCGCAGCCCTGGCCGTTCCCGGCATCGCTGATGCTGGGCTTTACCGCCGAAAGCGAAAGCGATGCGTTCGACCTGCACGATGGCGAAATCGAATCGGCACAATGGATGACGCGCATGGATCTGCTGAACTCGCCGGAGAATGAGAGCTTCCGCTTGCCGCGCGCCGATTCCATTTCGCGCAAGCTGATCGAGGATTGGGTTAGGCTGTAACTGGGTTAGGCCTTAGCCGCGCGCTTCGGGGTAAGGCCCCGCGTCACCAGCGGGCAGCCCGGCAGTTCGCCGACAACACAGGCATCGACATCGATATCGCGCTGATGGGCGTCGGAAAAATCGGCGCCGCGTATGTCCGCCTTGGCGAGCCGCGCGCGCAGCATGTTGGCGGTGCGGAAATCAGCGGCCATCAACCAGGCGCCTTCGAAGCGTGCTTCGGCCAGTGTTGCGCCATTGAAATTGGCGGCGGCAAGGTTGCGCCCCGAGAAATCGACGCCGGTCAGATCGTAGCCGCCCAACTCGGCGCGCTTGCCTTCATTGCCCAAACTGATGACCCAGCGATGATGTTCGTCCAGCATGCGCCTCAGCCGGTCGCTGTCGAGCTTGCGGGCCGGTCCCTTGGCGCAGGTGATATCGATCTTCCCCGCCATGTTCTTGTCGAGGAATGCACCTGAGAAATCGCTGTCCATGACAGTGGCGCCGGCCAGCACCACGCCGGCCAGCTCAGCGCTGCGGAATGAGGCGCCGCGCAGATCGGCGTTGGACAGATTGGTCTCCTGCATGACGGCGCCGCTCAAATCGGCACCCTTCATTTTGCTGTCGGCAAAATTGGCGCGGGTGAGGATGGCGCCCTTGAAGGAGGAAGCATCGTCGCTGTAGGCATCGCGCCGCATGTCCGACCGGCCGAGTGCGGCACCGGCCATGATCGCGTCCTGGAACGAGGCGCTGCGGAGATCGGCGCGCTGGAAATCGGCATTGGTGAGATCGGCGCGGTCGAAAACCGATGACCGCAGGATGGCCCCGGTGAATTTGACGCCGCGCCCCTCGCAATCCGCGAACTTGCACAACATGAACACGCCGTCGCTGAAATTCATGTGGCTGAAGTCGAGGCCGCTCAAATCGCATTCTTCCAGCATGGCGCGCTTGCCGGTGGGGCGGCCGACCACCCAATCGACATGCAGTTGGCCCAGACGCTGCAGGGCCGCCTGGGAGATGCGCTTCCCTTTGATGACCCGGCTATCGGGCGGTTGCGGTGCCATGATCTGCCATCTGGAAAAAAGAAGGCCGCCATCCTCGCTTCGGATCTGCGGCGCGGCAGTGTTTATCACTACATTCCTAAACTCACAATATTTTGTGTTTTTCTAAAATAGACATTAAATACTTTTCGTTGAGGATGTAGATGGCCTTTGCTACAGGCCGAATAAACGAGCTGGTAAGACGTTTGCTGGATACTCATCCCCGGAGCTGATGCCGATGACCGCTGTATCGTTGACCAGTGTCAATCCGACCGCGCCCGACTCGGCTGCCGTACCCGACGGCAGCCCCGACCGAATCGTGGGTCGCGTCGTGGCGGTGGCGGGAGCGCGCGTGACGGCGCTTTTACAGCGCGACCGGAATGGCACGCGCGGTCCCCATCTTGGCGATCTGGTGAAGATCGTGACCGACCATTCGACCGTGTTCGGCTTCGTTACCGCCCTTAATGTCGATTATCCCGGCCAGCCCAATGAATTGCGCCGAGCCGAACTTGAAATGGTGGGTGAGATCGATCACCGGGCCGGCGACGATGCTCCGTTCCAGCGCGGTGTGACCGCTTTCCCGGCGCTCGACGACAAGCTCGCTCCCGCGACCTCCGACGATTTGAGGCGCGTCTTCACGCGGCGTCTCAGTGCCAACCAGCGCAGCGCCCGCATCGGCGCGCTGCATCAGGACCACGATATTCCGGCCGAGATCCTGGCGAGCGAACTCCTTGGCAAGCATTTCGCCGTGCTGGGCACGACCGGCGCCGGCAAATCCTGCGCGCTCGTCACCATCCTGCGCGCGATCCTCAGCCAGCATGAATTTGCCCATGTGCTGATGCTCGATCCGCACAATGAATATGCGACGGCCTTCAAAGACCGCGCCGAAGTGGTGACGCCGGACGATCTCGAACTGCCTTATTGGCTGCTCAATTTCGAGGAACTGCGCGAGATGGTGATCGGCACGGGGTCGCCCCAGCCCGATGCCGACGCGGTACTCCTCAACCAGGTGGTAACGCAGGCCAAGCGCAACCTCGCGCAAAGTCCCGAGGCCGCGGCGCAGATCACCATCGACACGCCCGTTCCCTATCGCCTTTCCGACATCGCCAAGATCATCGACGGCATTTTGGGTAAGCTCGACCGGCCGGCCGATGCCGCCGCCTATCACCGCATCCGCGAGCGTTTCCAGCACATGCAGGCGGACCGGCGCCTTTCTTTCATGTTCCCTGGCGCCGGCAGTTCAGGTGCGCTGCAGGGGCTGGTGACGCGCGACAATATGGCGAAGATTCTGGGGCGCCTGTTCCGCGTGCCGGTCGGCGGGAAGCCGATCACCATTCTCGACACGTCGGGTGTGCCTTCCGAAATCCTCAATGTCGTCGTCTCGCTGCTCTCCCGCATGAGCTTCGATTTCGCACTGTGGAGCGACCGCAAGGCACCCGTGCTGCTGGTCTGCGAGGAGGCGCACCGTTATGCCCCATCGGACCCCCATGCCGGGTTCGAGCCGACCAAGCGGGCCCTCTCGCGCATCGCCAAGGAAGGGCGCAAATATGGCGTCGCCCTCTGCCTCATCAGCCAGCGTCCGTCCGAACTGGCGACCACGGTCCTCTCCCAATGCAGCACGATCTTCGCGCTGCGCATGACCAGCCACAAGGACCAGGAGTTTTTGGCGGCGATCCTGCCGGAATCGAGCCAAGGCTTGATGGGCGAACTCCCCTCCTTGCGCAACGGCCAGGCCATCGCCGTGGGTGAAGGTGTCCCGCTGCCGACCCGGATCGATTTCGACCGGCTGGCGGAAGAGCATCGCCCGCGCTCCGGCACCGCCCCCTTCGGCACCGCCTGGCAGCAGGACCAGCTGCAGGCCGAAGACCTCAACGACGTGGTGAAGCGCTGGCGCCACCTCGATTGACCGATCCCTTGGCAAAGCCCCGGCGCGTCGCCATATAAGCCGACACCTTCCACTGCCAGGGGCCAACCGTGCGGCGTGCATTTGACGTGATCGGGACCTGCATGCGCCGGGCTTTCCTCGGCCTCCTCGCCATCCTGCCCATCGCCAGCCCCGCTTCGGCAGAGCCGGCCCTGTGGGTGGCGAAAAGTGGCAATGCGACCTTCTATCTCTTCGGCACCATCCATCTGCTGAAACCCGATGCGGACTGGCGCGCGCCCAAGATCGCAGATGCCTTTGCGCAAAGCGGGACCCTGTGGCTGGAAATGGCCGAGGGCACGCAAGGGCAGATCGACCAATCCTTCATCTGGAAATACGGCAAGGACCCGGCGCATCCGCTCTATACCAAGCTCTCGGTACCGGAACGGCAGAAGCTGCGCGCGGCGGCGCAGAAGGTGGGCATCGCCCCGGTGACGTTCGACTCGCTCCGCCCCTGGCTCGCAGCGCTGACGCTCAGCAAGGCGCCGCTGCAGCAGGCGGGCTATCAAGGCGAAGCGGGTGTCGACAATCAATTGCTGAACCAGGCGAAGGCCGCGAACAAGAAAGTGCTGGGCTTCGAAACGGTCGAACAGCAGCTGCGCTTCTTTGCCGATCTGCCGCCGGAAATGGAGCTGGCACTTCTCACCCAGACGATCGACGGAATCGACGCGGCCACCGATCAGCTCGACCAGCTCGCCGGTGCCTGGCTTGCCGGCGATGTCGCCGCGCTCGATACCATGCTCAAGGGCGCTGATAGTGCGGTGGGCGACAAGCGTCTGCGCAAGGTGCTGCTCGCTGACCGCAACGCCGCCTGGGCTGAACGCATCGCGACACTTGCCCATGACGGCGGCACGCATTTCGTCGCCGTCGGTGCAGCACATCTCACTGGTACGGATTCGCTTCTGACCCTGTTGCAGCGGCGCGGCTTCACGGTCGCGCGGCTCTGACCGTCACAAGTTTTTCTTAAGTCACCCGCAAGCCCGCGCAGCCAGATTTCCTTGGCTGCTTGCCAGAATTGCTCGCTTTTCCCGAGCTGCTGAATAGGGATTGATGGTCCTGCAGCGGCGCCGATGCGCGCCGCCCTTGGAACGAGGCAGGATCATGAGTGGCAACGACAACAAGGCCGTGAAGCCCAGGCAAATGAGGTTGGGTGCCTTCATGTATCCAGGTGGGCATCATGTCGCCGCCTGGCGCCACCCGGATGTTTCGGCCCATGCCACGACCGACTTCCAATACCGTGTCGCCTTCGCCAAGGCGGCCGAAGCAGCCAAGTTCGATCTCATCTTCCTGGCCGACGGGGTCGGTGTCGGTGAAAGCAATATCAAGGCGCTGAGCCGCGTCGACGAATGGTCGATCGGCTTCGAGCCGATCACGCTCCTTTCCGCGCTCTCCGCTGTCACCGAACGGATCGGCCTGGTGGCGACGGCGTCGACCAGCTTTACCGAGCCCTTCAATCTCGCCCGCTATTTCGCCTCGCTCGATGCCTTGAGCGGCGGTCGCGCCGGCTGGAACCTCGTCACCTCCTCGGACGGGATTGAGGCGCAGAATTTCAATACGCGCGATCTGCTGCATGCCGCGCGCTATGAACGCGCCAACGAATTCGCCGACGTGGTGCTGGGTCTCTGGAAGAGCTGGGAAGACGATGCCTTCCTGCGTGACAAGGAAAGCGGCCGCTTCTTCGATCCGGCAAAGCTTCACATCCTCCATCACCAGGGCAAGCATTTCTCGGTGCGCGGGCCGCTCAATGTCTCACGCTCGCCCCAGGGCCATCCGGTGCTGGTGCAGGCCGGATCATCGGAGGTCGGCAAGGAGCTGGCGGCGCGCACGGCGGAAGTGGTCTTCACCGCGCAGCGGTCGCTCAAGGACGCGCAGGAATTCTATGCCGATCTCAAACGGCGCCTGCCGGCCTATGGCCGCCATGCCGACGATCTCAAGATCATGCCCGGCGTCTTCCCCGTGGTCGGCCGCTCGCGCGCCGAGGCGCAGGAGAAGTTCGAGCAGCTGCAGGACCTCATCCATCCGGAGGTGGGCTTGGCTTTGCTCTCGACCTATATCGGCAATTTCGATCTCTCGGCCTATCCGGTCGACGGGCCGCTGCCGGACCTTCCCGAATCCAATGCCAGCAAGAGCCGGCAGCAGCTCTTCGTCGATCTGGCGCGGTGCGAGAATCTGAGCATCCGCGAGCTTTATCTGCGCATCGCCGGGGCGCGCGGCCATTGGCAGCTGGTCGGGACCGGGGCCGATATCGCCGACCAGTTGGAGGAACGCTTCCTCAACGGCGGTGCCGACGGTTTCAACGTCATGCCGCCCACGGTGCCCGGCGGCCTTACCGATTTCATCGAACTGGTGCTGCCGGAGTTGCGCCGGCGCGGCCTCTTCCGCACCGAATATGAAGGCCGGACCTTGCGCGAAAATCTGGGTCTTGCCTTCCCACAACATGCGGCGCGCCCGGGTGCCCGCCGCGCCGCCGAATAGAACCCAATCCCGCTAGATGAGGAGATGAAGATGAGCAGCGTTCTGAAAGAAGTTGCCAACAACAACAGTTTGAAACTGCGCCGCCTTGCCGGGCGCATCGGTGCCGAGGTGCAGGATTTGAAGCTCGGCACCGATCTCAAAGCCGAGGATATCGGCGCGCTGAAGGCGGCGTTGCGCCAGCACCGCGTCATCTTCCTGCGCGACCAGCATCAGCTCGACGATGCGGCGCAGGAAGGCTTCGCCAGGCTCTTCGGCGAACTGGTGCCGCATCCGACCGAGAAAGTCCGCGCCGGGTCGACCGCAATCCTGGAACTCGACGCCGCGTCCGGCAATGGCAAGGCCGACCAGTGGCATACCGATGTCACCTTCGTCGATGCCTATCCCAAATATTCGATCCTCCGCGCGGTCGAGATCCCGGCCTTTGGCGGGGACACGGTCTGGGCCAATACGGCGGCGGGCTATGAGGATCTGTCGCCGCAATTGAAGCAGCTGGCGGAAAACCTCTGGGCCGTCCATTCCAACAAATACGATTGCGCCGCCCAGCGCCCGCGCGCCAATGATGCCGAGCGCAAGCATTATCAGGATGTCTTCGCGTCCACCCAATACGAAACCGAACATCCGGTGGTGCGCATTCATCCCGATACGGGCGAGAAGGTGCTGGTGCTCGGCTATTTCATCCAGCGTTTCGTCGGTCACTCCAACACGGATTCGGCGCATCTCTTCAGCCTGCTGCAGGACCATGTCATCCGCCTGGAAAACACGGTGCGCTGGTCCTGGCGCAAGGGCGATGTCGCCATCTGGGACAATCAATCGACCCAGCATTATGCGCTCAACGATTACGGCGATCAGAACCGCATCGTGCGCCGCTCGACCATCGCCGGCGAGGTGCCGGTCAGCGTCGATGGCCGCCGCTCGGTAACGCGCATCATCGGTGGCCCGTCGCGCCAGGCCGCGGAATAGCGAGGGCCCCCGCCATGTCCCATCACCGGCGGCGATGTAGCTAGGGCGAAGGCCCCTCTCCCACGCACCCAACCCATCACTGAAAACGAATCCCCCCGCGCGATTTCCGCCGGCGGCAATGACGGAGCTTACCCATGAAGTTGAAATATCTCGCCATCCTGGCCCTCGGCCTCGGCTCGCTGATCGGCGGCCAGGCCTCGGCCGAAGAACTCACCATCCGCGTCGGCTATCCGGGCGTCGGTGTCGACAACCGGCCCTATGGCTATGGCGATTCGGTCAGCATCGCCCGGGTCGGCGAATATCTTGAAAACGAATTCAAGAACGACAAGGACATCAAGATCGAATGGACTTACTTTCGCGGCGCCGGCCCCGAGCTTAACGAGGCCTTGGCTGCCGAGAAGCTCGACATCGCTGCCGGCCTCGGCGACTTGCCGTCGATCGTCGGCCGGTCGCGCGGTCTTGAAACCAAGTTCCTGCTGCCGGCCTCCGAGCGCGGCTCGCTCTATCTCGCCGTGGCGCCCAATTCGGACATCGACAATATCGACGATCTGAAGGGCCGCAAGGTGGCGCAGTTCCGCGGCACCAACCTGCAGATCGCGACCGACGCGGTGCTCGAAGCGCACAAGCTCACCGAAAAGGACATCAAGTTCGTCAGCCTGACCACGGGCGACGCCACGGCGGCCCTGGCCGCCGGCAATGTCGATGCTTCGTTCGGCGGCGAGGAATATCTCGACCTCGCCAAGCGGGGTATCGTGAAGATCGTCTACGCTTCGAAAAAGGACAAGCCGATCTTCGGTACCAATTCGGCAGTCTTCGTCACGGCCGATTTCGAAAAGAACCATCCGGACCTTACCCAGCGCATCACCAACGCCTTCGTGAAGGCGGCGGCCTGGGGCTCGGATGAAGCCAACCGCCAGGCGGTGTTCGAAGCCTGGGCGAAATCCGGCGTGCCGGCCGAAAGCTTCGCCGACGATTTCGACGGCCAGCCCCTGGCGCGCCGCAACACGGCGGTGGTCGATGAATTCATCGTCGCCCGCTACAAGGAAAAGGCGGCGAAGGCGCTGCAATACGGCCTCATCAAGAAGGAGGTCGATGTCGACAGCTGGTTCGCCCCGCAATATCTCGAGAACGCGCTGAAGGAGCTCGGTCTCGAGGATTACTGGCCCCGCTATGACGCTGAAGGCAACAAGGTTGCCAGCGGCCGCGTCGAAGTGGCGGCGCAGTAAGATGAGTGAGATCCGGTCCCCATCGGCGTCGCGCGCGGCAGCCCTGTACGCTGCGGGCCTCGGCGATGGGGCCGGGTCCGCCCAGCGGTTCCTGCTGTCCCATTTCTCCATTCCGAATGCGCGGCCGCTGCTCGGCTTCCTGCTGCCGCTCTTCCTGTTGCTCGCCTGGACGGCATCGGCCCATTTCGGCTGGCTCCCCGAACAGATTCTGCCGGCGCCGGAGATCGTCTGGATCAGCCTGCGCGACTATGCGCAAGACGGCGGCCTGTGGAGCGACAGCTTCATTTCCCTGCAACGGGTCTTGCGTGGTTTCGCCCTCGGCGCCGGCATCGGGCTCGCCCTGGGTGCCGGGATGGCTCTGTCGCGGGGCCTGAAGGCGCTCGCCGATCCGGTCTTCCTGGCGGTGAGTCAGGTGCCGATCGTCGGCTGGATTCCGCTCCTCATCCTTCTCATCGGCATCGATGAAGGATTGAAGACGCTGATCATCGCCCTGGCTTCCTTCATTCCGGTGACGCTCGGCACCTATCAGGGCATCCGCGACGTCCCGGCACGCTACCGCGAGGTGGGGCGCGTCTTTCTGCTCTCGCCCGCCGAAACGCTGCGCCATATCGTGTTGCCGGCGGCGGCGCCCGCCATCTTCACGGGCCTGCGCGAGGCGGCTGCCAATGCCTGGCAGACCCTCATCGCCGTCGAGCTTCTCGCCTCGACCGAAGGGCTTGGGTATCTCATGGCCTATGGCCGACAGCTCTTCCAGCTGGAACTGGTGCTGACCGCCGTGGTGGCCATCGGCGCCATCGGCTTCCTCACCGATTGGCTGCTCGGCCGCGTCGCGCGCTATCTGCAGCGCTGGGAGCTGCGCGGATGACCCGGCCGTCGCGTCTCACCTGGCTCGGTTTCGTCATGCCGGCCCTGCTGCTCTTAGGGTGGCAGGCGGCCAGTGTTGCGGGTCTCGTCGATCGCAACTTCCTGCCGCCGCTTCAGGATGTCTCCCACCGCCTTGTCGGTGAACTGGCGACCGGCACGCTGGTCCATGATCTCGGTTTCAGCCTGTTGCGCGACCTCGGCGGTTTTGCGGCCGGCAGCGCGCTCGGTGTCGGCACGGGCTTGCTGCTCGGTTTTTCACCGCTGCTCGCGCGTATCGTTGGGCCGACGCTGCTCGTTCACCGCCAGATCGCGCTTTATGCATGGGTTCCCCTGATCTCCGTCTGGTTCGGCGCGGGCGAGGTGGGCAAGGTGGTCTTCATCGCGCTGGCGGCGTTCCAGCCCAATGTCATCAACAGCTGGCAGGGTGTTGCCGCCATCCCCGCAACGCAGGTTGAACTGGCGCGCGTCCTCACCTTCCGGCGGCTCGATTTCATCCGCTTCATCGCCCTGCCCGGCGCATTGCCGGCGATCTTCACCGGACTCCATGCGGGTCTCATCTATGCCTGGCAGGCGACCATTGCCGCCGAGCTCTTCATGGTGATCGCCCCCGGTCTCGGCGGCAGGCTGATGGAAGGGCGCCAGCTCTTTGAAATGGATCTGGTCCTTGTCGCCATCCTGCTGATGGGCGCCATCGGCATCGTCTTCAACACATCCGCCGCGCTCATTGAGCGGCGCCTTCGCAAAGGAAGCAGCAGATGAATGCGCAGAACCCGCTGGCCCTCGCAGCCGTCCCGAATCTTTCGACCCATCGCCCGGCAGTGGAGATCGCCCACGTCGCCAAGAGCTTCGCGCTGAAGGGCCGGCAGGTGAACGCGCTTGCCGACATCGATCTCGACGTGCAGCCGGGGGAATTCCTCGCCATCGTCGGCGCCTCGGGCTGCGGCAAGTCGACCCTGCTGCGTCTCATCCTGGGGCTTGAGACGCCGACCAGTGGTGCGATCCATGTCGACGGTGCTGTGGTCACGGGACCGTCGCTCGAACGCGGCATCGTCTTCCAGGAGCACCGGCTGCTCCCCTGGCTGACGGTGGCGGACAATGTCGGCATCGCCTTGCGCCGCGCGGGCCTGTCGAAGAATGCGGCTGAGGCGGCGACCGCCGAACATCTCGGCCTCGTAGGGCTTTCCGATTTTGCCGACGCCTATCCGGCACAGCTTTCAGGCGGCATGCAACAGCGCGTCGCCATCGCCCGGGCCTTGGTCAACCGGCCGCGCCTCCTGCTGCTCGACGAGCCGTTGGGCGCGCTCGATGCGCTGACGCGCCTGCGGCTGCAGGATGAAATCCGCCGCATCGTGCGGCAGGAAGGCATCACCGCGATCCTGGTGACGCATGATGTCGACGAGGCGGTCTATCTCGGCGACCGCATCGTCGTCATGGAACCGAATCCCGGCCGCATTCGCGAAATACTGCCGGTCGATCTGGGTCCGGCACGGCATCGCTCCGCCCCCGCATTCGTGGCCTTGCGCGACCGCGTGCTGGAACAGCTGGGTGTGTCGCCGGCGGTGGCGGCCTGATTGTAAGCTCTGCGCCAGCGCCTTGAATTGGCGCCAGCCATGCCTATCTAAAAGAGGTTATGGCAAGATATATCCATATATCTGTCGCTCAGCTTCGCGCGGGCAGGCAGCAAACGGGTGCTACGCCCGGAATTCGGCGCTGCGCCTGAGCTATTCGCGGCGGCCCGGATTCCGGGCCTGATTCCGTTCCGCAAACGCCAATCGCCACAATCCCGTCACCGGTGAAATCGCCAGCGCGCATCCGTGCTGGGCGCGCGCCGCCGCTTTCGTCGGTCGAATCGGCAGAGAGGAAAGTTCCATGCCGACCCACACACCACCGCCCATCACCTTGTCCGCCGAGGATCATGCCCGCTTGTCCGATCTTGCCCTGGCGGTCGAACATCAACCCGGCGTCGGCGATTTCCTGACGCGCGAATTGATGCGCGCGACGATTCTGCCGCGCGCCGAAATCGGCAGCGACATCGTCACGATGTATGCCGAGCTGCGTTACCGCGACAACAGCACGGGTGAGATCCATCAGGCGACGCTCGTCTATCCGGGCGATCAGGACATCGCCAGCTGGAAAATCTCGGTGCTGACGCCGGTCGGTACCGCCTTGATCGGTCTTCGAGTCGGTCAGTCGATCGAATGGGAGACGCGCTCGGGCGAAATCAAGAGCCTGACATTGCTGGCGATCGTCAGCCAGCCCCGCTGATCAAATCCGGCGATCTGGCCGGGTGATCAATCCTGCTGGCGGAATTTCGACGCCGGATAGACGCCGAGGATGCGGACCTCGCGCGAGAAGAACGACAATTCTTCGAGGGCGAGCCGCACCGGGCGCTGGTCGGGATGACCGTCGATATCGGCATAGAATTGCGTCGACGAGAAATGGCCGTCGAGCATGTAGCTTTCCAGCTTGGTGATGTTGACGCCGTTGGTGGCGAAACCGCCCAGCGCTTTGTAAAGTGCCGCTGGCACCGAGCGCACCTTGAAGACGAAGCTGGTGATGATCGGCCCCTTGTCCGAATCCGGGTCGATCGGTTCCTGCGCCATCACCACGAAGCGTGTCGTGTTGTGGGTGGCGTCTTCCATGTCGGGCTTCAGGATCTCGAGACCGTAGATCTCGGCTGCCAGCGACGAGGCGATGGCGGCAGCCGTTTTGTCGCCGCGCGCGGCGAGGTCGGCGGCGGCGCCGGCGGTATCCGCATGCACCACCGGCTTGATGCCCAGCGCGCGCAGATTGTTGCGGCATTGGCTCAACGCCTGGATATGGCTCGATGCGGTCTTGATGTCGGCAAGCTTGGCGCCCTTGACGCCCAGCAGCTGGTGATTCACGCGCTGGAAATGCTCGGCGACGATATGGAGGCCGGAATCGGGCAGCAAATGATGGATGTCGGCAACGCGGCCGGCGACCGAATTTTCGATGGGCACCATAGCGAGGCGCGCGCGCCCCTCATGGACGGCAGCGAACATGTCTTCGAAGGACGGGCAGGGCAGCGCCTCCATGTCGGGAAAAGCGGCGCGGCACGACAGGTTGGAATAGGCGCCGGGCACACCCTGGAAGGCGATCACATTGTTCACTGCACAGTCCCTATGAGATCTGGAAAAAATCAACGCCCGGGGGCCAGCAGGGCCCGCGCCCGGTCGAGGTCGGCCGGAGTATCGACACCGAGCGGCAGGGTGTCAACGAGCGCCACGTCGATGCGCATGCCGTTCTCCAACGCGCGCAATTGCTCCAGCTTCTCACGCTGTTCGAGGATGCCGGGCGGCATTTTGACGAAGGTTTCGAGCGCCGCCCGGCGATAGGCGTAGAGGCCGATGTGATGATAGTGCGGACCCGATTTCCCGTCGGCATTGGCGGGCGCCGTGGCGCGGGTGAAATAGAGCGCGCGGGCGATGCCGCTGCCGCCGGGCGCAAAGGCCGCCACCGCTTTCACCACATTGGGGTTGGTCCGTTCCTCCTCGCGCGTGATCTCGACGGCGAGGGTCGAAATGTCGACCGCAGCCTCGGCCAGCGGGTCGAGGGAGCGGCGGATGAGGGCGGGGTCGAGGGTGGGAAGGTCGCCCTGCACATTGACCACCGCGTCGAATTCCCGCTTCGGGTCGATCTTGGCGAGGGCTTCGAAGATACGGTCGGAGCCGGACGGGTGGTTGGGGTCGGTGAGGACCGCCTGGCCCCCCGCCGCCTCGATTGCTGCCTGGATGGCGGGCTCCGCGCAGGCCACGAAGACCGGGCCGATCCCGGCTTCCCGCGCCCGGCGCCAGACATGGACGATCATCGGCACCCCGTGGATGTCGGCGAGCGGCTTGTCGGGCAGCCGGGTCGAGGCCATCCGGGCGGGGATGAGGATCACAGGGTTGGCGGGGCGGGCATCGGTCATGGTTCGGGTGCCGGGCAAAAAGGGTGGTGAAAACCCGGGAATCCGGGGCAAAAACGGCTAGGCAATTAACATTGCCGGAGGGGTGGCGGGGCCGCGACATTATGCCGCTTCGGGTTGAGAATCAAAGGCAGGCGCAAGGACTTGGTAAAATCGTCCCAAGCCGGGACCGGGCGGCGACCCCTAAGCCACTACGCCCATTGGACAGAGGCGACGGAAGCAGTTAAATTCCGCGCCGAGTTGTGGCCCCTTGATCAGCCAATTTGTTTCGCGCGTGGCGTTTGGGGTAGGTCCCGGATCCCCCAGGAGACATCCTGGAAAAGGGGTAACCGGGGCTGAAGCGCTGCGCATAAGCCATGAGGGATGAAGTCGAATGTCTTTGGAAGGCAACAAGATCGCCGCTGCGGTCCTGGTCGGCGGTCTGCTGACCCTTTCGGTCGGTCTGGTCTCCAACATCATCTACGGTGCCCCGGAAGGCGCCTCGCATGAGGAAGCTGCTGCCGGCGCCGAAGGTGGCGCAGGTGAAGCCGCTGCCCCGGCTGCGGCCGCGCCGGCCGATGCCGCCCCGGTCTCCTCGGTGCCGCTCATTGCCGCCGCCGATCCGGCCGCTGGCGAAAAGGTCGCAGCCAAGTGCAAGACCTGCCACACGTTTGAAAGCGGCGGCCCGAACAAGGTCGGCCCGAACCTCTGGGGCATCGTCGGCAACCACTCGGCGCACAAAGAAGATTTCGCCTATTCCGACGTGATCAAGAATCTGAAGATCACCTGGGATTACGATCATCTCGATCAGTTCCTGACCAGCCCGAAGGCCTATGCCAAGGGCACCAAGATGAGCTTTGCCGGCTTGAAGAAGCCGGAAGAGCGTGCAGCTCTGCTGCGCTGGCTGCGCGACCAGTCGGACGCACCCGCGCCGCTGCCGCAATAAGCCAACCAGGACAGCGCACATCATGTCAGCTGCAGCGGCGGTACCGGCCGAGTTCCTGTCGCTTGCCAGGAACCTGGTCGATATCAGCCGCCCGATCCTGCGCGGCTATTACCGCACGCGGCTCGACATCATCTCGAAGGGTGACGAAAGCCCGGTGACCAAGGCCGACCGCGAATGCGAGGCGGCCTTGCGCGCGGCGATCAACAAGGCCTTTCCGGCGCACGGCATCATCGGCGAGGAGTTCGGCAGCGAACGCGCCGATGCCGAGTTCGTCTGGGTGCTGGACCCGCTGGACGGAACCCGCGCCTTCGTCACCGGCCGACCGACCTTCGGCACGCTCATCGCGTTGACGCAGGGCGGCAAGCCGGTGCTCGGCGTGATCGACATGCCGATCCTTTCCGACCTTTGGATCGGGGCCACGGGCCATGCCACCACGCTGAATGGCGCACCCGTGAAGGCGCGGCCCTGCGCCGAGCTCAAGGATGCCTATTTCTCGGCAGCCCTGCCGCAGATGTTCCAGGGTGCCGATCGCGCCCGGCACGAAAAGATTGCCGGCAGCGCCAAATCTGCGACCTATGGCGGCGATTGCTATCAGTACGGCATGGTGGCGACCGGCTTCATCGACCTCGTCGTCGAGAAGACGCTCGGTATCTATGACTATCTCTCGCTGGTGCCGGTGCTCGAAGGGGCCGGTGCCATCATCACCGATTGGGCGGGGAAGCCCCTCGACACCAAATCGGGCGATGCGGTGGTCGCTGCGGGCGACAAGCGCATCCTCGATCAGGCGCTCGCCATCCTTAACGGCTGATAGCTGTCTAAATCCCCATAAAATCGAGGCTTTCCGACTTAGCAAGGCTTCCGCTATGCTCGCGGCAAAAGACGTCGCTTAAGCATTCCGGGAAGGCTTTCATGCATCATCGCGTCGCTGCCCTCGCTCTCGCTCTTGCCATCGGTGCCGGCGCGGCACTCGTCGGACCGGCCCAGGCGCAGGACAGCATCAAGACCCATGCGCTGACGCTGGGCGACAAGCCGAAATACGGGCCGGACTTCAAGCATCTCGACTACGTCAATCCCGATGCGCCCAAGGGTGGCACCGTGCGCTATGCGGGTGTGGGCTCCTATGACAGTTTCAACCCCTTCATCGTCAACGGCGACCCGGCGGGCCTCACCGGCTTTTATGAAACGCTGACGACGCAGGTGGATGACGATTCGATGGGGGAGTACGGCCTCATCGCGGAATCGATGGAAGTTGCAACGGACAATTCCTGGATCATCTTCAATCTGCGCCCGCAGGCGCATTGGCAGGACGGCAAGCCGATCACGGCGGATGATGTCGTTTTCTCCTTCGACATCCTGAAGGAGAAGGGGGCGCCCAACTATCGTTTCTATTACGCCAATGTCGACAAGGCTGAGGCGCTGGATGCGCACCGCGTGAAGTTCAGTTTCTCGACCAAGAACAATCGCGAGCTGCCTGTGATCATGGGGCAGTTGCCGGTGTTGCCGAAGCATTTCTGGGAAGGGAAGAAGTTCGACGAACCTTCGCTCGACGTGCCGCTCGGCAGTGGTCCCTACAAGCTCAAGAGCTTCGAGGCCGGCCGCTCGGTCACGATGGAGCGCGATCCCAATTATTGGGGCAAGGATCTGCCGGTCAATATCGGCACGGACAATTACGATATCGTCCGCACCGATTATTACCGCGATCCCACCGTTGTCCTTGAGGCGTTCAAGGCCGGCAGTTTCGATTTCCGCGCTGAAAACTCGGCCAAGCAATGGGCGACGGGCTATGAATCGCCGGCCCTGAAAGATGGCCGCTTCAAAATGGAGACGATCCAAAGCGACAATCCGCAAGGCATGCAGGGCTTCGCCATGAACCTGCGCAAGCCTATCTTCCAGGATGTGCTGGTCAGGCAGGCGATGATCCTCGCCTTCGATTTCGAATGGTCGAACAAGACGCTGTTCTTCAGCCAGTACACGCGCACGCGCTCCTATTTCCAGAACTCGCCGATGGAAGCCAAGGGCCTGCCCTCGCCGGAAGAGCTGAAGATCCTGGAGCCCCTGCGGGGCAAAATCCCGGACGAGGTCTTCACCACCGAATATAATCCGCCGGCAACCGACGGCAGCGGCAACAATGCCGACAATCTGGCGAAGGCCGCGGCACTTCTCGACCAGGCCGGTTGGAAGCTGGAGAACGGCAAGCGCATGAAGAACGGCCAGGCGCTGGAAATCGAATTCCTGCTGCAAGCCGGCGATCTCTTCGAGCGCATTGTGCAGCCTTACGCCAAATCGCTGGAACGCCTCGGCGTCAAGCTGACGCTGCGCGCCGTTGATGCGGCGCAGTATCAGAAGCGCAACGAGGATTTCGACTATGACATGATTTCCTCGGTCTTCCCGCAATCCCTCTCGCCGGGCAATGAGCAACGCGATTTCTGGGGGTCCGCATCGGCCGATGCGCCGGGCAGCCGCAACGAGATCGGTATCAAGGACCCGGTGATCGACCAATTGGTGGAAGAGCTGATCGCGACGCCGAACCGTGAAGAGCTTATCGCCTATTGCCGGGCCCTCGATCGCATCCTGCAGTGGCGCTATTACGTGGTGCCCAATTGGCATATGGGGGCTTTCCGCATCGCCTATTGGAACAAGTTCGGGCGCCCCGATAAATTGCCGGAGCCCACTTATGGCATCGGCCTTTCCGCCTGGTGGATCGATCCGGTCAAGGAGCAGGCACTTGCCGCGAAGACGGCGCCGGCGGCGGCCGAGCCAGGTGCGGGTGCGCCGGCCGGCAATGCCACCGCGACCGAACCCGCCACCGTAGCGGCGGCACCGGCCGATCGCGGCAGCTCGCCGCTTGGCTATCTCCTCTATGCCGGCGGTGCGGTCGTTCTGTTGGTGATCGTCGGCGCGATGCTGAAGCGAAAGAAAGCGAAGTGAGCGGGATGGTGCGGGTCCGGTCGATCCACCCCCTCTCCCCAACCCTCTCCCACGTGGGGGAGAGGGAGCTCACCGAGTTCGCGATGACAGCCGCATTCAAGCTGGCTAGGATTCCCTCCCCCCAGCGTGGGGGAGGGTTAGGGAGAGGGGGGGGCTCTACTTCCCCAATCTCGACACAATGATCGCTTATATCATCCGCCGCCTGCTGCTGATGATTCCGACCTTGTTCGGAATCATGATCATCAATTTCGTCGTCATCCAGGCGGCACCCGGCGGGCCGGTTGAGCAGACCATTGCCAAGCTGAAAGGGACGGCGATCGATGCCACCGCCCGTATCACCGGCGGCGGCGGCAGCGAAACATCGACCGGCACGCAAGGCCCGTCCGCCACGCCCGGCGAAGGCAGCCAATATCGGGGCGCGCGCGGCCTCGATCCCAAATTCATCGCCGAGATCCAGCGCATGTATGGCTTCGACAAGCCGATGCATGAGCGCTTTCTGATGATGATGAAGAGCTATCTCACCTTTGATTTCGGCAACAGCTACTTCAAAGGCCGACCGGTCGTCGATCTCGTCGTCGAAAAGCTGCCCGTATCGATCTCGATCGGGCTTTGGGCGGCGCTCATCTCATATGCCGTATCGATACCTTTGGGCGTATCGAAAGCACTGCGCGACGGCACCCCCTTCGACTTCTGGACCAGCGCGGTGATCATCGCCGGCAGCGCCATACCGGGTTATCTGTTCGCCATTCTCCTCGTGGTTCTCTTTGCCGGCGGCACCTATTGGAGCTTCTTTCCCTTGCGCGGACTGGTCTCCGACAATTGGGACCAGCTGTCGCTCTTCGGCAAGGTGGTCGACTATTTCTGGCACATGGCATTGCCGATCATCGCCATGGTCATCGGCGGATTCTCCAGCCTCACCTTCCTTGCCAAGAATTCCTTCATCGACCAGATCCACCTGCAATATGTGACGACGGCGCGCGCCAAGGGGCTGACCGAGACACGGGTGCTTTACGGCCATGTCTTCCGCAATGCGATGCTCATCGTCATCGCCGGCTTTCCCAGTGCCATCATCAGCATCCTGTTTGCCGAGGCGCTGCTCATCGAGATCATCTTCTCATTGGATGGGCTGGGCCTGCTCGGCTACGAAGCGGCAATCAATCGCGACTATCCGATCATGTTCGCGACGCTCTATATCTTTACCCTGATCGGGCTTGTAATGGGCCTCATCGGCGACATCATGTACATGCTGGTCGACCCGCGTATCGATTTCGAGGCGCGCGACCTATGAGCACCACGCGCCTTCTCGGCTTCAAAGTGACGCCATTGACGCGCCGGCGCTGGCGCAATTTCCTCACCAATCGCCGGGGTGTCTGGTCGCTGGTCATCTTCCTGATCCTGTTCGGAATCAGCTTGCCGGCTGAATTCATCGCCAATGACCGGCCGATCATCGTGTCCTATCAGGGCGATCTGTACTGGCCGGTCTTCCATAACTATGGCGAGGAGGCTTTCGGTGGTGTGCCGGGTCTCACGGCCGACTTCACCGGACCGTTCCTCAAGCAACGTATCGCTGAAACCGGTGGCTGGATGGTGTGGCCGCCCGTGCCCTTCTCATATGACACAGTGGTGACGAACCTGCCGGGACCTGCTCCGACCGCACCGGATGGTCTCAACTGGCTGGGGACCGACGACCAGGCGCGCGATGTGCTGGCGCGGGTCATCTATGGATTTCGCATCTCGGTCCTGTTCGGCCTGATGCTTACCATCGTCACCACCGTGGTTGGGGTCCTGGCCGGCGCGGTGCAGGGATATTTCGGTGGTTGGATCGATCTTCTGGCCCAGCGTTTCCTGGAAATTTGGGGCAGCCTGCCCAGCCTCTACATCCTGATCATCTTTTCGGCCGTCATCGTGCCGGGCTTCTGGACTCTTCTCGGGTTGCTGCTGCTCTTTCAATGGACCTGGCCGGTCGGTCTCGTGCGCGCCGAATTCCTGCGCGCGCGCAATCTTGAATATGTCCGGGCGGCGAAGGCGCTGGGCCTCAGCGATTGGCGCATCATGATCCGCCATGTCCTGCCCAATGCCCTTGTCTCGACCCTCACCTATCTGCCGTTTACGCTCAGCGGATCAGTTGCCGCTCTCACGTCGCTCGATTTTGTCGGCTTCGGCCTGCCGCCGGGGTCGCCGTCACTCGGTGAGTTGCTTTCCCAGGGCAAGGAAAACCTGCAGGCGCCGTGGCTGGGGATCACCAGCTTCATCGTTATCGGCGTCATGCTGATTCTTCTTATCTTCGTCGGCGAGGCGATCCGCGATGCGTTCGATCCGCGCAAAGGCAATGCGTGATGGCGCTGCTCGAAATCGACAACCTCAAAGTGGCATTCGGCGGACGCGAAGTCGTGCATGGCGTCGACTTCGCGATCGACAAGGGTGAGACAGTCGCGCTGGTCGGTGAATCCGGATCAGGCAAATCGGTGACGGCGCTTTCCATCCTGCGGCTGCTGCCGCCGACCGCAACCCATCCTGCGGGCGCCATTCGCTTTGCCGGGCCGACCGGGACGGAAGACCTTCTCGCCGCATCGCCGATGCATCTGCGGCAGATCCGCGGCGGCCGTATCGCCATGATCTTCCAGGAACCGACCCTGTCGCTCAACCCGCTGCACCGGATCGAGCGCCAGTTGGTCGAGGCGATCCAGCTGCACCGGCCTACCAGCAACGCGGCCGCACGGAAGCGCGCGCTGGAGCTCCTCGAACTGGTCAAGATCGACAACGCGGCACAGCGGTTGAAGTCCTTCCCCCACGAAATGTCGGGCGGGCAGCGGCAGCGGGTGATGATTGCGATGGCGCTTGCCAACGAGCCCGATCTTCTCATCGCCGACGAACCGACGACGGCGCTCGACGTCACCATCCAGGCGCAGATCCTCAATCTGATGATGGATCTGCAGCGCCGGCTCGGCATGGCGATTCTGCTCATCACCCACGATCTCGGCGTGGTGCGGAAATTCGCCAAGCGCGTGGCCGTGATGCGCCAGGGCGAAATCGTCGAGCAGGGCGATACGGTTCATGTTTTCGATCGCCCGCAGCACGACTATACCAAGCATCTGCTGGCGGCCGAACCCAAGGGCGCGGTGCTGCCGATCGCAACGCAAGCACCGGAACTGCTGGCGGCCGAAAAGCTCAGTGTCCTCTTTCCCATCAAGCAGGGTGTCTTCCGCCGCGTGGTCGGTCATGTGCCGGCGGTGGTCGGTGCCGACATTTCCTTGCGCGAAGGCGAGACCTTGGGGATTGTCGGCGAATCCGGTTCCGGCAAGACCACATTGGCCCTGGCCCTGCTGCGCCTCATCAACAGCGAAGGTGCAATCACCTTCGAAGGCCGGCGTATCGACGGGCTGAAGCGCGGCGAGATGCGCCCGTTACGGCGCGAGATGCAGATCGTCTTCCAGGACCCGTTCGGGTCCCTCAGCCCCCGCCTTTCGATCGGCGAGATTGTTGCCGAAGGGCTCAGCATCCACGGGATCGGCCGCGACGAAGCGGAACGCGAGGAAATCGTCATCGCCACTTTGCGTGAAGTGGGCCTCGACCCCGAGACGCGGCATCGTTATCCGCATGAGTTTTCCGGCGGTCAGCGGCAGCGCGTCTCGATCGCACGAGCCTTGATCCTGAAGCCAAAGCTCATCGTGCTCGACGAGCCCACGTCGGCACTCGACATGTCGGTCCAGGCGCAGATCGTCGATCTCCTGCGCGATCTGCAGCAGCGCCATCGCTTGAGCTATCTGTTCATATCGCATGATTTGCGGGTCATCCGGGCGATGAGCCACCGCGTTCTCGTCCTGAAACAGGGCAAGGTCGTAGAAAGCGGCCCGGCGGTGGACATCTTTGAACGGCCCCAGGAAGCTTATACAAAGGCCCTGCTGTCGGCCGCCCTTCACCATGAGGCGGTCGATCTCGATATGGTGAGACAATGATGCGTACCAGACTTCTTTTCGCCGGCGCCGATGAATATGAGGCGACGTTCACCGCCGCTGCTGCCGGCATTCCCTCGATCGAGCTTGTCCCCTATCGGCCAGGCCTCGACCTTGCCGACATTTCCTATCTGCTGATGTGGCGCCCGGTGCCGGGACTTGCCGCTGCGATGCCGAAGCTCAAGGCGATCTTCTGTTTCGGTGCCGGTGTCGAACGATTGCTCGGCAGCGCTGAAGTACCGCAGAACATTCCCATTGTGCGCATGGTGGAGCCGGGCCTCACGCAAGGCATGACCGAATATGTGCTGTGGCAGACCTTGCGCCACCATCGCCGCATCTGGGAATTGGAGGAGGCACAAGCGCAAGGCCAATGGTTGCCGCATTGGTATCCGGCCTCCTGGGACCGGCCCGTCGGCATCCTGGGATTCGGCGAATTGGGCCTGGCGGCCGGCGAGAAACTGGTCGAGTTCGGCTTTCCGGTGCGCGGCTGGTCACGCTCGGCGAAATCCCATGACCGGATTCGCTGCTTCACGGGGCGCGATCAATTGCCGGCCTTTCTCGACGGGCTTGAAATACTCATCTGCCTGCTGCCGCTGACGCCGGAGACGGCCGGCATTCTCGATGCCGATCTTTTTGCGCGGCTGAAGCCCGGTGCCTCGCTCATCAATGTGGGGCGCGGCGGGCATCTCAACGAAGCCGATCTCCTCAAAGCACTGGAAAGCGGACAGCTGCTGGCGGCGAGCCTCGACGTCTTTGCCAAAGAGCCGCTCCCTGCCGGCCACGCCTTCTGGGCACACCCGCGGATCTTCATGACACCGCACAATGCCAGCGATACCGACCCGGCCGGTGGGCTTGGCGCCATCGCCGCCCAGATTGTCCGGGACCGGTCGGGCCTGCCGCTGGAACAT
>NZ_JAYRQR010000062.1:0-268065 GCF_041910485.1 Dongia sp. | reverse complement strand
TTCATCCGACAGGCGCGTCAAATGCGCATCGAGATTGCGCAGATGGTTGCGGCTGTTGGCGTCGATGCCGAAGCCGCCTGCGGCCGCCAGTTCGGCCAGCCGCGCCGTGACCTGCTGCTGGGCGCGAAGCTGGTCGTTGAGGACGGCGAGTTGATCCGATAGCTGTTTGAAACCACCGGCCGAGGTACCACGATTGTCCTCGCCACGCTGCAGGACGCGCTGCAATTCGTTGATGCTTTCCGCGTTCTGCTCAAGGAGAGCTTGGATATAGGCAGGGATCGGCTGATCGCCCACCTCGGCAAAAGAACCGGTCCCAGCAGAACCAAGGCGCGTCTGGCCGGACAGCCAATCCTCGACTTCGTTGAAGAAGCGGTTTTGCGCCTGACTTGCCTGCAGTTCCAAGAAGCCGACGATGAGCGAGCCAGCGAGGCCGAAAAGCGACGAGGAGAACGCGATGCCCATGCCGGAGAGCGGCTTGGCCAAGCTCTGCTTCAATGCGTCGAACATGACCGTTGCATCCTGGCCACCCGACACCTGGAGGTTCGTGATCGCGTCGGCGACGCCTTTCACCGTTCCAAGAAGACCCCAGAACGTGCCGAGGAGGCCGAGGAAGATGAGCAGCGACGTGAGGTAGCGTGTCAGTTCGCGGCTGTCATCGAGCCGAGACTGAACGCCATCGAGGATCGAGCGCAGGGTCGAGGCATTGAGGCTGAGGCGACCCGTCTTGTCCTTCAGCATCGCCGCCAGCGGCGCCAGCAGGCGGGGCTGGTTGTAGCTTTGAGCAAATCCACCAGTGCGGAAGTCCTCGATCCAGGCGATATCGCTGTATAGCCGGACGACCTGCCAGATCGTGAAGACGATACCAAACAGGAGCACCACCAGAATGCCGGTATTAAGTGCTGGATTGTGGGAGTAGGCGACGGAGATCGGACCCCACAGCAGCACAGTCACGGCAATAGCGGCCAGGAGGCCGACCAGCATTGCCAGCAACTGCATGATCGGGCGGCTCATTCAGGCACCCTTCAGCGAGTTTTGGACGAAGCGAGCGGCGGCCCCGAGGGACCGCATCAGCTGGCGGACGGAACGATGTCGACGCGGTCGGCCGGGCTGCCTTCGGCCTTGGTGCCGAGGGCACGAACGTCGATCCGGTTCGACCGGACACCCTTGCCGATGAGGTATTTGCGTACCTCAAGGCCACGCGCCAGCGCCTTGCGGCGGGCCTGGCTCTCGGCGTCCGGCGTGCCGCTGCTGTAGGCCAGAACCTGAACCTTGAGATTCTGATCAGCCTGCATTTTCTCGGCCAGGGCATCGAGATTGGCGGTGGCGCCCTGTGGCAGCTCGTCGGCGCCCGGTTCAAACACGATCCGGGTAGCCCCGGACGGCAGAGCGGCGTTGCCGCCGGTATCCGGCGCGGTTGCAGCCGGTGCTTCGGCGCTGGCCGTCTGCTGCTCGCCAGCTGGCGCTTCGGTGGCGGCTGCGTCGGTGCCG
The DNA here is from genome assembly GCF_041910485.1 of Dongia sp. Lineage (GTDB taxonomy): Bacteria > Pseudomonadota > Alphaproteobacteria > Dongiales > Dongiaceae > Dongia. Next base: position 266,577 of record NZ_JAYRQR010000062.1, on the reverse strand, counting down.
GTCGATTCAGTCCCAGTGGATTCGGTGGCAGGCTGCTCAGTTGCCGCCTGCGTCGTCGTGGCAGGGGCATTTTGGGCAGGCGAAGGAACACTGGCCGGGACCGAGTCGGGCTCGGCCGGCGGGGTCGGTGCCGGCACGGGCTCGGCCGGGGCGGCAGCGGCCGGCTGCGGTTCCGGCGCGGGTGCAGGTGTTGCGGCGGGTGCAGGTGCGGCGGCGGGCGCCGATTCCAACACAGCTTCGGCAGCGGCGACCTTGGCGGCGGCTGCCTCTTCGGTCGCGGTGGGTGTCGACGGCGGCATAGCGGCCGGGGCGGCCGATTTCTTCTTCTTCCGCTTTTTCTTGGTCGGCTGGGCGTCAGCATATTTCTGGGCGCCCGGGACGTTCAAATAGCTTTGCGGATACCCGTTCGAGGTCGGCGTGCTGGCGGGAAGGCCGGTGCGGTTGCCGGCATAGCCCGGGGCAAAGGCCGGATTGGCGTAAGGGGCCACGAAGGGCGCCACCGTCGGCGCCGCCGCGTAGCCATAGGACGGCACCGCGAAGCCTTGCACAGGGGCGGGCTGGCCATAGGGCGTGAAGACCGATTTCGGCGCCGAACTCAACCGCGTGCCCTGGGTATAGCCATAGGGCTGGAAGCCACCCGGCGTGGTCGGCGAGGCCGCTCCGCCATAGGGGGTGAGGGCACCGTAATTGACCGTTACCTGCGAGGAGCTGGCCTGTGGCAGATAGTAGGCCTGCTGGGCCTGGGCCGGTTGCAGATAGAAGCAGCCGATGGCCGCCACGCCGGCCAGGAGAAATCGGTTAAAACCCGAGGGCGCTCTCTTGCTCATCATTGCCTGCCACGCTCGAAAAATGGGGTCAATTTGGCGAGGACTATAGCCGATCCGATTTTCTCCCTACAACCAGCACTTTAGCATGTGGCTATAAGTGGTTAGCAGGAGAATGGCCGACTCCGCCCGCGCTGCGGCCGGGACTCAGTGGCCAATCAGGTTCTGAATCGGGGCGTGGAGGGTGTTGTTCGTGGCCAAAACCTCGCCCGTGGCGAGGATGACCGGCTTGCCCTTGAAGTCGCTGACATAGCCGCCCGCTTCCTTGACCAGCAGGATTCCCGCAGCGATATCCCAGGGCGAGAGAAATTCCTCCCAGAAGCCTTCGTATCGGCCACAGGCCACATAGGCGAGGTCGAGCGCCGCGGCGCCGAAACGACGGACTCCCGCGGTTTCGCGCATCACCTTTTCCATCTGCTTCTGGAAACGGTCGATATGGCCGTGGCCGCGGAAGGGAATACCGGTCGCGAGCAGGCTTTCGTTGAGGTTCTTGCGGCCCGAAACGCGGATGCGGCGATCGTTGAGGAACGCGCCGGCACCCTTCTCGGCATAGAAGAGTTCGTCCTTGATCGGGTCGAAGACCACGGCAGCCGTGATCTCGCCCTTCACTTCGAGGCCGATCGAGATGCAGAAGTGCGGGATCCCGTGGAGAAAGTTGCTGGTGCCGTCGAGCGGATCCACGATCCAGCGGGAATCGGTATCGGAACCCGTCTCCTCGCCGCTTTCCTCCATGAGGAAGCCGAAGCTGGGGCGGCCCTTCTTCAATTCTTCCTTGATCAGCTTTTCGGCCTTGTGATCAGCCGTGCTGACGAAATCGGCCGGACCCTTCTGCGATACCTGGAGCTGCTCCACCTCGCCGAAATCGCGGCGCAGGGATCTGGCGGCCTTGTCGGCCGCCTTGCACATGACGTTGATAAGGGCGGAGCGGATGGCCATCTTCGCTATCAGTCCTTCGCGCGTTCCATATATTCGGAATCGGCCGTGCGGACGACGATCTTGGTGCCTGAGCCGACATGCGGCGGCACCATGACGCGCACACCGTTCTCGAGCACGGCAGGCTTATAGGACGAGGAAGCCGTCTGGCCCTTGACCACAGCGTCGGCCTCAACGATGAGGCAGACCACGGTCTCGGGGAGGGTCACGGAGATCGGCGAACCTTCGTAGCTTTCGACCGTCACCACCATGCCTTCGGTCAGATAAACCGCCGGTTCGCCGATCATGTCGGCATTCAGCGTCAGCTGCTCGAAAGTGTTGCTGTCCATGAAGGTGTAGTCGTCGCCCGAGGAGAACAGGAACTGGTATTCATGCTCGTCGAGGCGGACGCGGTCGACGATGTCGGCCGAACGGAAGCGCTCGTTGAGCTTGGTGCCGTCGCGGATGTCCTTCAACTCGACCTGCAGGAAGGCGCCGCCCTTGCCCGGCTTCACGTGCTGGGTCTTCACGGCGCGCCAGAGGCGGCCCTGATGTTCGATGATGTTGCCGGGGCGAATGGCATTGCCGTTGATCTTCATGGCGTCAACCTGGTCATTTTTTGAAAATGGTTGCTGGAAAAGCGCGCGGTTTCTAGCAGGTGAGGGGGGGATAGTAAACCGGGACCGCCCTTAAACCGAGGCGTCGCGCCTTTTCCGGGGCGCCTTGGTGGGGGAAAGCTGCCTTGGCCTCAGGTCGATTCGGCATGAGGTGGGCAGTCCGCCGCAAACCGGTGCGATTGGCTGATCTTGTTGATACGATAGAATAGCGCATCCCATATCTTGTTGTTATAGAATAAAAATCGAGAAATCGTTCTCTTTTCGATCTAAATCCTTTACAGATGGAACAAAGAATGTACATATAGGCTCATTCGGCGCCGAATTGTCACTGTTCGGGTGCTGTGATCTAAGGTGGGAGAGACACTGATGTCGCAGAACGTCGTGCGGATTACGGACAGGGACGGCAAGGACAATATGGATAAGAACAAAGCGCTGGATGCCGCGCTGTCGCAGATCGAACGGGCTTTCGGTAAGGGCTCGATCATGCGCTTGGGCTCCAATGAGCAGGCCGTGGAAACGGAAGTCGTTTCAACGGGTTCGTTGGGCCTGGACATTGCGCTGGGTATCGGTGGCCTGCCGCGCGGCCGAATAGTTGAAATCTATGGTCCGGAAAGCTCCGGCAAGACGACGTTGGCCCTTCAGGTCTGCGCCGAGGCCCAGAAAGCCGGTGGCACCTGCGCCTATGTCGATGCCGAGCACGCTCTCGACCCGTCTTATGCCGCCAAGCTCGGCGTCAATGTCGGCGATCTGCTCGTGTCGCAGCCGGATGCCGGCGAGCAGGCGCTCGAAATCGCAGATACGCTGGTCCGTTCCGGCGCCATCGACATCCTGGTCGTCGACTCAGTGGCGGCCCTGGTGCCGCGCGCCGAACTCGAAGGCGAAATGGGCGACAGCCATGTCGGCCTTCACGCCCGACTGATGAGCCAAGCGCTGCGCAAGCTGACCGGTTCGATCAGCCGCTCGAAGACAATGGTGATCTTCATCAACCAGATCCGTATGAAGATCGGCGTCATGTTCGGCAATCCGGAAACGACAACCGGTGGCAATGCCCTGAAATTCTATGCCTCGGTGCGCCTCGACATCCGCCGCATCGGTGCCATCAAGGACAAGGAAACCGTGGTCGGCAACCAGACCAAGGTGAAGGTGGTCAAGAACAAGCTGGCCCCGCCCTTCCGCGTGGTCGAATTCGATATCATGTATGGCGAAGGCATCTCGAAAATGGGCGAGTTGATCGACCTCGGCGTTGCTGCCGGCGTGGTCGAGAAGTCCGGTGCCTGGTTCTCCTACAGTGGCCAGCGTATCGGCCAGGGTCGCGAGAACGCCAAGCAGTTCCTGCGCGACAATGCACCGATCGCCAAGGAGATCGAGCAGAAGATCCGCGCCAATGCCGGCCTCGTCGCGGGTGCGATGATGGATGCGGGCGGCGAAAAGGAAGATTCGGAAGATTAAAGGTTCCGCCGCCGGCACGCCCGGTGGCCCATGCTTCTCTCCGGCAAGCGCGCCGATCCAAGTTAACGCTTCGGGTCGGCGCGCTTCGTCGTTTTGGCGTTGCGTCGAGCCGACTTGACCCTGTTCAGCGCGCCCGTGCCACGCCATGATGCCGGGGCATGAGCGACCAGATATCAAAATATGCGCGCCCCGCGACCGATCTCATCGCTATCCTGCTGGCAGGCGGCCGGGCATCCCGGATGGGCGGTGGTGACAAGTGCCTGCGTCTGCTGGCAGGTCGACCGCTGATAAGCCACATCATTCAGGGACTGAAACCGCAGGTTCGCGAACTCATTCTCAATGCCAACGGCGATCCTGGACGTTTTGCCAAATTCGGCCTGCCGGTCATCGCCGATGAAATTGGCGGCCAGCCGGGTCCCCTTGCCGGCATCCTGGCCGGCATGGATTGGGCGGCGGTGCAAAGGCCGGGGACGGAATACATCCTGACCGTCTCGACAGACTGCCCGTTCCTGCCAACCGATCTCGCGGCGCGGCTGCTCGATGCGGTGAAGGAGGGTGCACAAATTGCGATTGCCGCCAGCAACGCCCGCAAGCATCCGGTGGTGGCGGTCTGGCGCGTCGCTCTGCGCAAGGATCTGCGCCGGGCTCTGGGTCTCGAAAACATTCGGAAGGTCGAGGCCTTTTGTGACCGGCATCGCACCCGGACGGTAAATTTCGGCAGCGTGGTGAACCTTCCGGGCGGGGTCGTCGACCCATTTTTCAACACAAATACACCGGAAGATTTGGCGGTCGCGGAAGGCCTCCTGCAGCATTCTTCCTGAAAAATGATTTCAGCCCATAACCGAAACCCAGGATCGTTATCGTGACCAAGACCCTTCAAGCGGCACAAGCCATTCTCCTCACGGCTGGCACCTCCTTCTTGATGCTGGCGCCTTTCTGCGTCGCTGCGGCAGCTGCCGACCTGTCGCCGGAGGAGAAGAAGGTTGTGTGTTATGACCGGGCCACTTGCCAGATCACATCGATCACAGATGCCGGCAAGGGCGACAAGGGGCAGCGATTGCGGATTGCAGATCTGGTCCTCGGCATGGAAGACAGGCCCGCATATTTTCCGGAAGAAGGTTGCATGTCCACCGACGCGGCGCTTGAGGGGAGTGAAGACAAGCGCGACGGTGGTCGCGAGATCTGGCTGCTGGCCGATGGCGAGCAGCCGGTCAAGCTGTTGCCGCTCTGCAATGACGGATACGGCTCGGCCATGGTTGGGTACGATGACATCGCCATTGCCGACAATCGCCTCACACATACACAGTCAGGTGGGTCGGCGTGGCGCTGGGATTCTTCCAAGACCTTCCAATTGTCGCCATTGCGCCTCATTGGTGAAAGCGACTGCTCCTACCACAGCGCCTCGCCATCGACCGCTGAACTGACGATCGTCGACCGCAACAAGCTCGAAGCTCGTGCATTCGCACCGGCGCCGCGCCAGGATTGGAGCGACGCGGAGATTGGCTGTCCCACCGTGGAGGCCGATTTTGCACAGCCACTTCAGTCGCGCCCGACGCCGGACGTGGTCGCCGCCTATGCCGTACCGATGCCGTTCGATGTCGATCCATCCCCACTGTCCGAAGGCACCACGCTGGGAAGCTGTGGCCTCGCCTTGAACGGCGCCGGCAACAACGGATTCCTGATCTATGGCAAGCCGTCGAATGATGCCGAGACGGCGGAGATGCGGGTCATAGCCGAGACAAATCGATCCATCCTCATCCAGATTCGGGACCCGCTCGCCAAGGCAGCGCAGCAGGCTGCCGTCGGTAAATCCTGGATCAAGGAACCGCATGTCGAAATCTGGACTGCGGCCGAAGGGGAGTTGCCCGAGGGCGATGCTGAACAGGGGCCGGAAAAGATCTACTACCAGATCGGCGTCAGTCTGGAGGGCAAGGTAAATGTCGGTGCTGGCAAGCCTGCCATTCTCCCGGCCGTTACCCGTTGGAGCGGCAAGGATGAACAGCAGCGTGATGTGACGGTCTTGCGACTGACTTGGCCCGAAGAAGCAGCACTCATCTACGGTCTCGGTATCGTCTACTCGCAGGCGCAGGACGGCAAACAGGTGCGCCTCATTTCGACAGCGCCGATCGAGAAGAACAAGCCGTTGTTTCTGCCTTCTATCTGGCACAACTCCCAGGACGAGTCCGGCGCGCCGGGCGGCGTGTGTGAGTATTCAGGCGATAGTCATCAACTGGATCTAAACTGACCGATCCCGGTCATGAATCTTGTGTGACAAACGAAGCTGCTGCGGCGCGGCAAAAATCATATTAACTCTCGATTAAGCATCTCCTCCGAAACTTGCGACATCCATCGTTTGGGGGGGAAGTTCATGTCGACATCGAAGAAGAGCGGCGGCATGGGCTTGCGCGCGCGCGTCCTGCTGTCGGGTATTGTCGTCCTGCTGATCGGCATCCTGGGTGCCGGTGGCGTTGCTGGATGGATGGCATACGACCAAGCCAAGAGCGATGCGGCAGCCAACCTCACGGCCATCGCCGAAGGGACAGCGCGGCAAGTCACCGGAAATATTCAACCGGCCATCGACATTGCGGAAACCATCGCTCGCGCCATGGAAGGCGGCAAGGCAACTGGGTTGCCGCGCACGGCAATTCAAGGGTTGGCCGTTCCCATTATCCATGCGCACCAGAATTTTGTCGGTACCACAATTGCCTTCGAACCGAACGGCTATGACAACAACGACGCCGCCTTTAAGGGTATCGCGCCGGAGCAGGACGCCGAAGGTCGCTTTGTTCCATACTATTACAACAAGAAAGACGGGACGGTCGGCGTCGATCCGCTCATCATGACGATCGAGGCAGGGATCGAGGGCTGGTACCTGACGCCGATGAAAAACAACCGCACGACTTTGACGCCGCCCTATATCTACCCGGTCGAAGGCGAAGACGTGCTGATGTCGACGATCAGCGTGCCGATGGTGGCCGATGGTAAAGGTTTCGGCATAGCCACGATCGACATGCGCTTGACGAAGTTGACGGAGACTCTCGGCGCCATCAAGCCGATGGAGACCGGCCGCGTCATGCTGCTGTCTGACAACGGCATCTGGGCAGCGGTCCCTGATGCAAGTCGCCTTGGGCAGACTGTCGCCGTGCAGGTCGTGACCGAGAAGAATGCCGAAGGCAAAGATGTGCCCGTGATGGTCAAGGATGCCAGCGGCGCCGATGTCCCCAAAACGGAAGATTTTGCTCCTGAGACGGGCTTGAAGGCGATGTATGACGCCTTCATTGCCAGCAAATCGACCGTGCCCACCTTGGTGCAGGATGCAGCCAGCGGCAATTTCTACGTCTTCGCACCGATCAGCTTCGTCGGGCCGACCGAGATTTGGACTCTGATCGTCGAAGTGCCCATTGCGACGGTTCTCAAGCAGGCCAATGATCTCATCTACACGATTGTCGCCATCGTCATCGTCGCCCTGATCCTTGGTGCCATCATGTTCGCCTGGGTCGGAAACCGCATTGCCAAGCCCATCGTGGCGCTCGCCAAAGTGACCTCCGACGTCGCACACGGCGATTTTGCGGCGGCCGTGACAGGTGTCGAGCGCGGCGACGAGATCGGCGAACTGGCGCGATCGGTCGACGTGCTGAAACAGGGACAGCAAGACAAGCTGAAGCTCGAAGAAGATCAAAAGCGCACTGCCGAGCGCGCGGAAGTGGAAAAGAAGGCGGCGATGAAATCTCTCGCCGACAATTTCGAACGTTCGGTCAAGGGCGTGGTCGACAGCGTCACCCAATCTGCTCAGCAATTGCAGACCCATGCCAAATCGATGACCGAGGTGGCGGAAGGTGCCACGCAGCGCATCGGCGAGGCTTCGGGTGCCACCGACAATGCGTCAGGCAGCGTCGACGCCGTGGCGGCCGCCGCGGAACAGCTCTCCGCCTCGATCAGCGAAATCAGCCGCCAGGTGGCGAGTTCCTCCGAAGTGGCGCGGACAGCCGTGAGCGAGATCGGCAAGGCCAACGACACAATGAAGAATCTCGTCGTCGTGTCGGAGCGCATTGGCGAGGTGGTGAAGCTTATCACGGCGATTGCCGAGCAGACCAATTTGCTGGCACTCAACGCCACGATCGAGGCGGCGCGTGCCGGTGAAGCGGGAAAGGGCTTCGCCGTGGTTGCCAACGAGGTGAAAGCGCTCGCCAGCCAGACGACCAAGGCAACCGAGGGGATTTCGGTCGAAATCCAAGCGATTCAAGGATCGACGGAGAACGTCGCGAAGGCGATGGCGACCGTCACCAGCACGATCGAACGCATCGATGAGATTTCAAGTTCGATCGCCGCCGCGGTCGAAGAGCAATCGGCTGCGACACGGGAAATCTCGGGCAATGCACAACAGGCGTCGGGCGGCACGCAATCCGTGCGGCACAACATCAATGGCGTCGAAGATGCCGTCCGGTCGGCGCGCGATACGGCGGCTGGCGTGCTCAATGCCGCTGAAATGATGGCCGAGCAGGCGAAGTCGCTCAACCGTGAGGTCGAGGGCTTCATCTCGGAAGTGCGCGCCAGTTAAAATTCCGCTCGACCGCACGCACCGACCTATCCTAGCCTCCTGCACAATCGAATAAGAAGCAGGAGGCGGGGATGGGTTCGGAGCGGATTGCCGTTCTTGGCAATGGGATCATCGGTCACGGTGTCGCGCAGATTTTTGCCGCTGCCGGTCATCCGGTGGCGATGATCGGGCGCAATGCGGCGAGCCTTGATGCCGCGAAGCAGAAGATTGCCGCTAGCCTCGCCGAATTCGCGGCCAACGGATTGCTGACGGCAACCGAGGCTGAGGCGGCCCTCGGGCGGATTGTCATCGGGACGAGCCTTGAGGCGGCCCGGAATGCGGCGATGGTCGTCGAGGCGGTCACCGAAGATATCCCCCTCAAACTCAAGCTCTTTGGCGAGCTTGATACGCTTTGCGGGCCGGAGACGATCCTCGCCTCTTCGAGCGGGCAGCCGGCAAGCGCGCTCGTTGCCAACGTCAAACATCGCCAGCGCGTGATCGCCACTCATTTTTGGTATCCGCCCCAGCTCATTCCCCTGGTCGAGATCTGCGGCGGGCCCCATTGCGCGCCCGACGTGCTGGAACGCACGGTGGCGCTGGTGCGCGGTACCGGCAAGGAACCGGTGGTGATCGAAAAGGAAGTGAAGGGCTTCATCGGCAATCGCCTGCAGTTCGCTTTGTTGCGCGAAGCCTGGGCGCTGTGGGCGGATGGGATCGCCTCGGCCGAGGCGATCGATGCGGTCGTCAAAGCCTCGTTCGGTCGGCGGATCGACATCACCGGGCCGATTGAATCGGCCGATATCGGCGGGCTCGCCACCATGGTGAGCTTCGGCAACTCGCTAATACCGGATCTCTCGACCGCGCAGCAGGCGCCGGAAAAAGTGGCTGCCCTGCTGAACAAAGGCGGCATGCCGGGAATCTATGATTGGTCGAAACGCGATGCCGCAGCCTTGCGCGCCGATCGTATGGAGGAACTATTCCGGTGGCTGAAGGCTGACCGGGAGGCACGGAGCAGCAAGTGAGCGTACTCATGAAGACGGATCCCTATTGGTGGGAAGCGGCACCACGCCCCGACATCGAGGCGCCTGAACTGCCGGCGAAGATCGATATTGCCATCGTGGGGTCGGGCTATACCGGTCTGATCGCTGCTCTTAAGTTGGTTGAAGCCGGGCGCTCGGTGGCTGTTTTTGATTCTGGCGCGATCGGTTCTGGTGCATCGAGCCGGAATTCAGGCTTTGTCGGTCGAACGCTGAAATACTCGTTCGGAGATCTCGTCAAGGCAAAGGGCCTCTCGCAGGCCATCGACACCTATCGCGAGATGCAGGCGGCGTACCAGGCCGTTGCCGACACGGTTCGTGAGTATGCAATCGATTGCGACTTCAAGGTACACGGTCGCTTGGTTGTCGGCGAGACGCCCGCGCAGTTCGAGGCGCTGAAGCATGAATATGAAATGCGCTATCTGCATCTGGGTTCGCCATTCGAGATTCTGGACAAACCCGCGCTGACGCGGGAAATCGGCAGCCCGCGCTATTGCGGCGGAGTTGTGCTTCCTGATCTGGCCTCGATCCATCCCGGCCTCTACCACGCGGGACTCGTGCGGGCTGCTTTGGCGGCGGGCGTCTCTCTGCATCCCTTCACGCGCGTCGCGGCGTTGAAGAACAATGGGCATGGGTTTGATGTCGCGACAGCCCGTGGCAGCTTTGCCGCGGGAGACGTGATCCTGGCGACGAACGGTTACACGGACGGGCTGCTGCCCTGGTTGCAGCGCCGGCTCATACCCTTTGACGCCTGGCAGATGGCGACCGATCCATTGCCCCGTGCGCTCATCGACCAATTGCTGCCGAACGACCGGACCTATATCGACAGTTATATGAACGTTGACGCGATCCGCCGGGCGCCGGACGGGTCACGCATTCTCTATACCGGGAAGACCGGGACGCGCAGCAACGAGACTGAGATGGCGCGCCGGTTGATGGGGGAACTGAAAGACGTCTTCCCGGATCTCAAAGAATTCGGCGTGTCCTACAGCTGGACCGGCCGCTGTGCGGCGAGCTTCGACCTGCTGCCGCATCTTGGTACCTATGACGGAGTCCATTTCGCCGCCGGCTATTGCTTCGCCGGTTTGCCGATGGGCTCGCATTTCGGGCGTCTCCTCGCCCAGCGCATCCTGAAGCCGGGCTCGGTCCGCTCGGTCTTTGCCGACCGGGACTTCCCGACCGTGCCCTTCTATCGCGGCAACAATTGGTTCGTCCCGTGGATGATGCGGTACTACGATTGCAAGGAAGGCAAGCGTCAGGCTGCGTGAGAGCCGCGCAACGTCAGGCGATGATGCCGGTGGCGCCTGGGCGGGTGGCGGGGTTCCCCAGCCACTCGGTGCGCTGGCGCAGATGGCGGCTGAGTTCTTGCGGGTCCCGCATGGGGGCGAGCTCTGCGTAGGGGATGACTTCGCCGATCGTCACCTGGAAGTCGCTGCCGATCTTGTTGGCAACCTCGTGCAGTAACAAGGCAAGGCGTGCCGTCATGCTGATATGGCTGGCGATCTGGAAGAGGCGGCTGTTCTGCCCGTGGAAGAACATGGGGACCACGGTCGCTCGGGCGCCGTGAATGAGGCGCGCTGTAAAAGGCTTCCAGTCGAGGTCGACAGCCTGGCGGGCGAACGGCGTCGGCGTGGTCGCAACGCCACCGGCGGGGAAGACGATCAGGCAGCCGCCCTGCGCCAGATGCTCGCGCGCGATGGCGCGGGTCTTCAAGGTCGTCGCCTGGGCATCCGCGCCGGGATCGAAATCGATCGGCAGGATATATCGCTGGATGTCGGCGTCTGGCGGGTAGAGCCGCGCGTTGGTCAACACCTTGAAATCGCTGCGGACACGATTGGCCAGGTGGCCGATCAACAAACCGTCGACCAAGCCAAAGGGATGATTGGCGACGATCACCAGTGGGCCGTCCGTCGGTATCCGGGCGAGCTTCTCGGCATCATAGTCGAGCTGCAGCTGGAGAAGGCGCATGGCGGCTTCCCAAAAGTCAGTCGAGCCAGCCATTTCGGCCTGATAGAGATCGTATAGCCGCTTCAGACGTAGCTGACCGGTGATGATCTCGACGGCCCGGATCGACATGCGCGCCAGAGGCGAATCGAAGGTGCTGGCGTAGGTAAGGGAAAGGTTGCTCATATGGCACCTCTAGCCCCCACCTGTTGCCGGCACATCGCAAGTCGATGAAGTTGCTGTGACAGGCCTAAGCGGTCGCAAAGGCCTTGCGCAACAATTCTACGGGCGTTAGGGCGCCACGTACTCCGACCGCAGAAGCGGCAATCTGATGGGCAAGGCGGGCCGCTACCGGCGGCTCTCGACCAAGGAGCCGGGCCGCCAGATAACCGCCGTTGAAAGCATCACCGGCGCCGGATGTATCGACGGCCTGCACATCGGCAATGGCCGGCACTGCGTCAATCTTGCCGTTCACGCAGAGCAGTGCCGGTTGGGCGCCGTTCTTGATAACGCATTCCTGAACGCCGGCGGCGGTCAGCCGTTCCGCCGTCTGTGCCGGCGTAGGATCGCCGAACAGGTTTCTTTCATCGTCGAAGGTGGGGAGGACGATGTCTGCATGGGCGGCAGCGTTGCCAATCTCGGACTTTGCCGCTTCGGGTGTCTCCCAAAGTCGGGCCCGATAGTTCGGATCGAACGCTATGCGCGCGCCTGATGCGCGTGCCGTGGCGATCGCGGCCGTGAACAGCGGGCGGTTGGGCGGCGGCAGAATGGCAAGGGTGATGCCTGAGAAGTAGATGAGATGACGACCGACGAGGCGTCTTTCAAGCAGGTCCCGATCGTCGGCCAGATGGCGCGCTGCTGAATCGCTGCGCCAATAGGTGAAGCTGCGCTCGGCACCGTTGAGCGAGATGGCATAGAGCCCCGGACGGCCACCGGGCAGGCAGGGGCTTTCCGCGACGCCGATCCCATGCTCACCGAAGAACGCCATCTGACGGCGCGAGAAATCGTCATCACCGAAAGCCGAGATATATTGGACCTGGGCATCCCCCGGCAGGAGGGCGCGCAATGTCCACAGGGTGTTGAAAGTGTCGCCGGCAAAGCCCATCTGCCAGCCGCCCCTTCCGTCCGGGGCGAACTCGATCATGCACTCACCGACGGCGGCAACGCTCAGCACGGAAAATCTCCCTTCCGGCAATGATCCGGCCCAGTATCATGGTGCGGGCAAAGACAGTGCATATTCATTTCACGTGAAACAATCAACGTTAATTGCGTTTTGAGTGAAGATTGAACGCAGTGAGAACCTATCAGGATCATCGACGGCATTTGCCCTAGTGGATTGGAATCTGCGTGAATACAAGGACTTGATGGTATACTCTTCAGAGATTAGTGTCGTTCCCGGCTTGTGCCCGTTTGTACTCCTGCGAGTCGCTTCCGAGTCGCGCCCGAGTCGCCCATTGATGTAGCTTGCATTTTTGCCCTTTCGGGCCAGGGTTTCGAGAATGAATCAGGATCGCGTCGAGTCGCTCGCGCAATTTCACCCCTTCACCCGGCTCAACAAGCTGCTCGAAGGGGTTCAATCTGGGGGTGGCAATACGCCTTTGCTGTTATCGCTGGGCGAGCCGCAATTCCAGCCGCCAAGCTTCGCCACCGACGCGATCGCGAACGCCAAAGAGATGTGGGCTAAATACCCACCGACCCTGGGGAATGCCGAATTCCGCAATGCCGTGCGCAACTGGCTGGTCCGCCGCTATGGCATCGAGCCTGGGTTCGTCGACCCCGAGCGCATGATCGTTCCTGTTTCGGGGACGCGCGAGGCGCTATTCCACATCGCCCTGTCCGCGGTGGCGCGGGGCGCTCCGAAGGGCAAGGGGAAGGTGCTGATGGCCAACCCCTTCTATCACACCTATGCCGGGGCCGCGGTGGTGGCGGGCGGCGAGCCCGCCTTCTTGCCTGCCGGTCCGGAAACCTCGTTCCTGCCCGATCCGGATGCCGTTCCTGCCGACCTGTTGAGGGAAGCGGCGATGGTCTATCTGTGTTCACCGGCCAATCCGCAAGGATCCGTGGCATCGGCGGAGTTCTGGCAACGCTGGCTTAAGCTGGCGCGGCAGTACGATTTCCTCATCGCTGCCGATGAGTGCTATGCCGAAATCTATACCGATGCACCTCCGCCAGGCGCGATCGAAGCGGCCCAGGCGAGCGGTTCTTGCGACAATCTGCTGGTCTTCCATTCGCTGTCGAAGCGCTCCAGCGCACCGGGCATGCGGTCTGGCTTCGTGGCGGGGGACGCGCGCTACATTTCGCGCCAGGCGCAGCTCATCAACTATGGTGGCGTTGCTGTGCCACTGCCGGTTCTTGCTGCATCGACTTTGCTGTGGTCAGACGAGGAGCACGTGACGGCCAACCGTGTGCGCTATCAGGCAAGCTTCGACTTGGCTGAAAAAGCGCTGGGCCCGATCTTCGGCAAGGTCAAGCCCGGTGGCGGTTTCTTCCTGTGGCTCGATGTCGGCGATGGCGAGAAGGCAGCCCTTGAACTATGGCGCCAGGCGGCGATCAAGGTTCTTCCGGGTGGCTATATGGCACGTGTCGACGCGACCGGCCGCAATCCCGGGGCGCCCTATATTCGCGTCGCACTCGTCTACGAACCGGCGCAATTGGCCGGCGCGTTGGAACGCATGGCGGGAGTCCTGAAGTCATTGGTTGATGCCGGTGGCCACAAGCTGGCATCGGCAAGGGGGCGATAAGCATGGCATCCAACGCATCACGCGGCGGCGTCGCCGTTTCGGGCGGCCTCGGCTTCGGTGGGTCGGGCGGATTTTCCGCCTTCATCCAGCGCCGGCTGCTGGAAGGGCTGGGGATCGTGCTGGTGTTGGCCGGCCTCTTCTATCTGCTGGCACTTCTCACGGCGAATGGTGCCGATCCGAGCCTCAACCGGGCGACCGACCAGGCCGTTGCCAATGTCTTGGGCGCGCCGGGTGCGGTTTTCGCCGACTTCCTGCTGCAGGGATTGGGCCTTGCTGCCTTGGTGCCGCCGGCGGCTCTGCTGGCCTGGGGCGTTGCGCTGCTGCGCGATCATCTGGTGCGAAAGGCATGGGTAAAGCTGCTGTTGCTTCCCGTCACCAGCTTGCTGATGGCGACGGCCTTTGCCGCACTCCCGGGGACCGGCGAATGGCCCTGGATCGCCGGTCTGGGTGGATTGGCGGGTCATATGGTATTGGTGGGTTCCGATGGTGCCGGTGGCCTTACGTCTATTGTCGCCCATCTCGCTGGACTCGATCCGGCGTTGATCAGTCGATTGCTGGCGCTTTGTTTTCTCGCGGTCGGCCTGACGGCACTCTATTTCAGCCTCGGCATCGGGATCGGCGGCTATGTCCGGTTCGGGCGTGGCGTTGCGCGTATGGGCCGCAATATGGGCGAAGCGATCGATCGCGGCCGATCGGGCCTCGGCGGCACTTCGCGCACATTCAAATTCTCCCTGCCGCGTTTTGGCCGGCAGCGGGATTCGGACGAAGAAATCGAACACCAACGCCGGGAGCCCCGCTTCGGCAGTGAATCCAACGAGCGCGCGCGCGTTGCCATCGAGATCCCGCGCCATGCCGATAGGGACGAGCGGCGCGATCATGCCGAGAAGCTGGTCGTGACGCCAACCGCCAAGGCAAAGGAAAAGCCGAAGCCGGCCAAATCCAAGGATACGCGCCAGGCGAAACTCGATCTGGAAGAGAGCGCCTTCGAACTGCCGCCGGTCGATATCCTCTCGTTGCCCACGGCCAATCTCGCCGTGCAGCGGATCAATGAAGAGAGCCTGGAAAAGAACGCCCGCCTCCTGGAGACGGTCCTCGACGATTTCGGGGTCAAAGGCGAGATCGTCAAGGTTCGCCCCGGCCCGGTCGTGACTCTCTACGAACTCGAACCGGCGCCGGGTACCAAGACCAGCCGCGTCGTCAGCCTCGCCGATGATGTCGCGCGGTCGATGAGCGCGGTCTCGGTTCGTATCGCCGTCGTGCCTGGCCGCAGTGTGATCGGTATCGAGCTGCCGAACCGCGAGCGGGAAGTCGTCGCCTTCCGCGAATTGATCGAAGATGAGAGCTATCAAGGAACGCAGAGCCGGCTGGCGCTGGTCCTCGGCAAAGATATCGGCGGCGCGCCGATCGTGGTCGACCTCGCGCGCATGCCGCACCTCCTCATCGCCGGTACGACCGGTTCGGGCAAGTCCGTCGCCATCAACACGATGATCTTGTCACTGCTCTATCGCCTGACGCCGGAGCAGTGCAAATTCATCATGATCGATCCGAAAATGCTGGAACTTTCCGTCTATGATGGCATTCCGCATCTCCTCTCGCCGGTCGTCACCGAGCCCAAGAAGGCGATCGTCGCGCTGAAATGGGTCGTCCGTGAAATGGAAAACCGCTATCGCGCCATGTCGCGCCTCGGCGTGCGCAACATCGACGGCTTCAACCAGCGCCTTGAGCAGGCACGGGCCGCCGGTGAAACGCTGACCCGGCGGGTCCAGACCGGCTTCGATCCGGAAACCGGGCAGCCTATCTACGAGGAAGAACCGTTCGACCTCACGGCGTTGCCGTTCATCGTCGTGGTGGTCGACGAAATGGCGGACTTGATGCTGGTCGCCGGCAAGGAGATCGAGGCGGCCATCCAGCGCTTGGCACAGATGGCACGTGCAGCGGGCATTCATATCATCATGGCGACGCAGCGACCGTCGGTCGATGTCATTACCGGCACGATCAAGGCGAATTTTCCCACCCGCATCAGCTTCCACGTCACGACCAAAATCGACAGCCGAACAATTCTTGGTGAAATGGGGGCGGAACAACTGTTGGGACAGGGTGACATGCTCTATATGGCAAATGGTGGCCGTATCACCCGTGTTCATGGACCGTTCGTATCCGACCGCGAAGTGGAATCGATCGTCCGCTTCCTGAAAGAGCAGGGCGAGCCGGCCTATATTGAGGAAGTGACCCAGGATGACGAAGAGAGTGGCGGTTTCGACAATCTGGACGGTGAACCGGGCGGCGGCTCGGGCGACGAACTCTACGACCGCGCTGTTGCCGTGGTGACGCGTGAGAAGAAGGCGTCGGTGAGTTTCGTCCAGAGGCACCTGCAGATCGGCTATAACCGCGCCGCGCGCATCGTCGAGCGGATGGAGAAGGAAGGTGTCGTCTCCCAGGCCAACCATGTCGGCAAACGCGAAGTACTTGCGCGCGGGCTGGACGACTAATCGAAAGGCTTGAATATCTTGACTGATACGATCATTGGACGCCGTCAACTTCTGGCAGCGGCCGGCTCCGTTGCACTGCTGACCGCTTTGGGTGCCCTGGCGCGTCCGGCGGCAGCACGCGCCGTTCCCGCCAATCTGACGGCGCAGGACGAAGCGGACCTGGCCCGCATCCAGAACTATCTTAACGGCATCACGACGATGCGGGCCAAGTTCCAGCAATATTCCGAGAATGGCGGGATCGCCTTCGGCAGCATCTACCTGAAGCGGCCCGGCTTCATTCGTATCGAATATGATCCGCCCTCACCGATGCTGATCGTCTCGGACAGCGTCTCTCTTCACTATTACGACCCGGAGCTCGATCAGATCAACCGAGTGCCTGTATCTTCCTCACCGCTCTGGTTCCTGCTGCGCAACGATGTGGAACTGGGCGGCGATGTCACGGTGACGGCCTTCAAGCGCTCACCGGCCGCCTTCGAACTGACCATCCGGCAGACCGACGACGCCGAGGAGGGCAAGGTTATCCTGGAGTTGGGGGACAAGCCGCTCGAGTTGCGGCAATGGACAGTCGTCGATCAGAAGAACCAGCAGGTTCGCGTCGGCCTGTTCGATGCCCAGTTCGGCATGGATCTGGAGCAGACCTTGTTCCGCGTGCCGAAGAAAAAGAACTGACGGATCGGCTAGGCCCGGCGATAGTCGCAAAAGGCCATCAGCATGTGCACGGTCTCGTCGTCGTTCGACAGCGGCATGACCAGCGATCCAACCTCGCACAGGCGCGGATTGGGGGCCGACCAGGGCTCCTGATCGAAGACGACGGTTTGTTCCCGGATTGCGGTGGAATAGGTTTCAAAGCCGAAATCCGGTGTGACCGCAAAGACATGTTCGCGCACGTCCTTGCTGGTTGGATCATAACCGCGCGCCTCGACTTCGTCCGTGCCGACCAACCGATAGGTGAGGCGCAGCGGATCATAGGCAACGTCGATGAGAATGATCCCCGGCAGAAGGTCGCGAATTTCGCTGGGGTCGATATCGGCACGTGCAGGCATGCGGCGACCGTGCCGCTTGCTGTCCCAATACTCATACGCACGGCGAATTCGTGGCGTACATATGTTCAGGAAGTCCAGCCCAACAATGCGCTGGTAGCCGCTATTCTCCGCCAAGGTGCCCTCGATCCCATTCCCAACCCTCGGGAAAACAGACCATAGGCGATCATTTCAGATGTGTCGACGCGACGAATTGATGGGATAGAGCGCGAATTTCTTCCCACTTACGTTCCTGCACCATTTTACGTGGCGCGGGCATGGACGAACCGACCGCCGCCACATGCGGCAGTGCAAGATAGTCACCTGCATTGTCAGGCGAGACGCCGCCGGTCGGACAGAAATGATTGTCGGGGAACACGTCGCCCCAGGCCTTCAACGTCGCCGGCCCACCCAAAGTTGCGGCAGGGAAAAATTTGAAGGCATCGAGGCCCAGCATGCGACCGCGCGTGACCTCGCCCGGCGTCGCGGCACCCGGCAGGTAGGGCAGGTCTAGATCCAGCGCGCATTTGACTAGGTCCTCGGCAAAGCCGGGACTCACGGCGAAATCTGCGCCGGCAGCATGGGCACGCTTCAAATCCTCGACCGACAGCACCGTGCCGACCCCGACCGACAGGCCTTCTACTTCGCCGCGCAGGCGAGCGACGGCTTGGAGACCGGCGGCCGTGCGCAACGTGATCTCCATGCTGGAAAGGCCGCCGGCCTGCAAGGCACGGGCAAGCGGCAATGAATCCTCTACATCGTCAATGACGATGACGGGAATCGCCCGCGCCTGGCGGATCAATTGTGCGATAGGTGTCATGCTTCCCCCTGCGAAAGAGTGGCGGCCGCACCGAGAAGTGCCAGCGTATTGTCGAGGATGACGTAGATAGGCATGTCACTTAGAAGTGACGATAGCCTTCCTTTGTTGGCAAATCGCTCTTCAAACTGAGTTCGAGGCAGGAGGGAGAGCAGGCGCGGCACAATGCCGCCGCCGATATAGACGCCGCCGGTCGACCCGAGAATGAGGGCAAGGTCGCCCGCGCAGGAGCCGAGGATGGCGCAAAAGCGCTGCAATGCCTCGGCGGCGATGGGGTCGCCCACTTCGATGCCACGTGCGGTGATGACAGCCGGGGTCGGACGTTCGCTTTCCTTGCCGGCACGCAGCAAAGCGAATTCATAGATATTCACCAGCCCCTCACCGGAGAGGAGGCGCTCGCACGAGACGCGGCCAAATCTCGCCTGCAGATGGCGCAGCAGGTCGACCTCGAACGCATCTTGCGGGGCAAAGCCCACATGGCCGCCTTCACCAGCCAGGGCGATCCAGCCTCCATGCCCATCGCAGACCAATCCGGAAACACCCAGCCCGGTGCCGGGGCCGAGGACCGCGCGGGCGCCGGCGGGATCGGCAATGCCCTTGCGGACCATCTGGAGGCTTGTCGGCTGCGCATGCGGCACGCCGAGCGCCAGCGCCTCGAAATCATTGATCGTGACGAAACGCCGCCAACCGAAGGCAAGCGCTGTTTCACCGCGGGAGAAACGCCAGGGAGAATTGGTGAATTCGATGAAATCGTGTCGCGCCGGGCAGGCGACGGCAAAGCAGGCTTCGACGGGCTGGGCGCCGACTTCGGCCAAATAGGCGCGGATCGCCGCCGAGATGTCCGGAAAATCGCGCGCCGACAGTGTCTTCATGTGCTCGACACCGACAGCGCCGCCACGCCGCAAGGCAAAGCGCGCATTGGTGCCGCCGATATCGGCAACCAATGAAATCGGTTCGGTCATACAATTGCATCCCAGCCGAAGCTCGCCGCGCCGTTCTCGGCACCGCCGACCAAGGCCCGGAATCCGGCGAACAATTCCCGCCCGCATCCAGCTTGATAGTCGGTCACGTCGGGTATCTCACCTTTTCGGGCCGCGAAATCGTCTGCCTTTACCGTCAACTGATTGTTCTCCGCGTCCAGGCGAATGATGTCACCGTCACGGATGCGCGCGATCGGTCCGTCGGCAACGGCTTCCGGCGACAGATGGATCGCAGCCGGCACCTTGCCCGATGCGCCCGACATGCGCCCGTCGGTGATCAAGGCGACCTTGTAACCCAGATCGAGCAGCACGCCCAGTGCCGGCGTCAATTGATGCAGTTCCGGCATACCGTTGGCGCGCGGACCCTGACCCTTGACGACCACGACGACATCCTTGTGCAGCTTCCCTTCTTTGAAGGCCTTTTGCACATCGCCTTGCGAGGCGAAAACCATCGCCGGGGCTTCGATCACCCTATGGGCTGGCTTCACCGCTGATACTTTGATGATGGACTGGCCCAGATTGCCTTCGAGGACGCGGATGCCGCCGTCCGGCGCGAAGGGATCGTCGGCGGCACGCAGGACATCGCGGTCAAGCGATTGGGCCGGCGCTTCGCGCCAGCGCAGCTGATCGCCCTCAAGATAGGGCTCCTGGGCATAGGCGCCGAGGTCGTCGCCGACCAAAGTCTTGACATCGCGGTGGAGGAGTCCAGCGGAAAGAAGCTGACGCACCAGAAACCCGAAGCCGCCGGCGGCCTGAAAATGATTCACGTCGGCCTGGCCGTTCGGATAGATGCGGCATAGAAGCGGCACCACGGCAGAGATGTCGGATATATCCTGCCAGTTGAGGCGCACGCCTGCCGCAGCAGCCACGGCAATCAGGTGAATGGTGTGATTGGTCGATCCACCCGTTGCCACCAGTCCGACGATGGCGTTGACCAGCGCCTTTTCATCGACGATCTCGCCGATGGGCCGGTAGTCATTGCCAAGGGCGGTCGCAGCGGCGACGCGTTTAGCTGCTGCTGCCGTCAATGCGGCACGCAACGGCGTGCCGGGATTGACGAAGGCGGCGCCAGGCATGTGCAGCCCCATCAACTCCATCAGCATCTGATTGCTGTTGGCCGTTCCGTAGAACGTGCAGGTGCCGGGCGCGTGATAGGAGGCTGATTCCGCCGCCAGCAATTCCTTCCGCCCAACCTTGCCTTCGGCGTAAAGCTGGCGGATGCGGGACTTTTCGGCATTGGGGAGTCCGCTGGGCATTGGGCCGGCGGGGACGAAGACAGTGGGTAGGTGCCCAAAACTGAGCGCGCCGATCAGCAGACCGGGCACGATCTTGTCGCAGACACCCAGCATCAGGGCCGCATCGAACATGTCATGCGACAGCGATACGGCCGTTGCCATGGCAATTACGTCGCGGCTGAACAAAGACAGTTCCATGCCGGTCTGGCCCTGCGTGATGCCGTCGCACATGGCCGGCACGCCACCCGCAAATTGTGCCGTCGCGTGACCGGAAACAGCTTCCTTGATGATCTCGGGATAGTCCTTGAGCGGCTGATGGG
This sequence comes from Dongia sp., assembly GCF_041910485.1. Taxonomy (GTDB): domain Bacteria; phylum Pseudomonadota; class Alphaproteobacteria; order Dongiales; family Dongiaceae; genus Dongia. The sequence continues at coordinate 245,656 of NZ_JAYRQR010000062.1, read as the reverse complement.
CCGACAGCATGTCGTTATAGGCGGAAACGATGCCGAGATTGGGAAGTGTCGAACCGGCCAGCGCGTCCTTTTCCGTGGCGGAGCAGGCGGCAAAACCGTGCGCCAGGTTACCACAGGAAAGATGCGCGCGTTTGACCGTCTTGCCGCGGGCGGCATCGATCTGCTTCAGGTAGCGGGCACGGCTTGCTTTGCTGCGCGCGCGGATGCGGTCAGTCACCGCTTCGATGATGGGATGCATGTTGGGCCTCATGCGCCTAGAAAGATTTCGACCGGTGTCCGCTGCTGGCGTAACAGCGCCGAAACCGGAAAGGTATCCGTGTTGATATTGTCGATGGCCCGGTTGAGCGCCATCCGTTTTTCCTGGCCGCTCACTGCCAAGAGGATTCTGCGGCACTGCAAAAGTGCGGCTAGCGTCAAACCGATCCGCTGATGGCCCTTGGCAGGTTCAGACAGAGTCATGATTTCCGCAGTCCCGGTCGGGGACAGGGCGGTTTGTGTCTCGGGCCGGCCCGGAAAGAGCGAGGCGAAATGCCCGTCTTCGCCCATGCCTAAGAAAACACTTGAAAAGGGCCGAGGGACCGCAGCGAGAACAGCCGACACTTGCGCCACCGCCGTCGCCGGTTCGAGCCCATTGCGATAGAGGCTCAGAATCGACGCACCTTGCGCCCCATCCCGGCAGAGATGGCGCCGGATCAATCCTTCGTTGCTGTCCGGATGATCGAGGGGAACCCAACGTTCATCACAAGGGATGATCGTGACTTTGTTCCAGGGCAGCGGGACCTCCGCAAGCTGCTCGAAGACAGCGACCGGTGTCGTTCCGCCCGGTACGATGAGGCTTGCTCGATCCTGCAACTCGATCGCGGATTGCAGATCGTCGACGATTGCTTGGGCAACCCTCCCGGCCATCGTCGCGCGATCGGCGCATTCGACAGGTCGGTAGGGCACTAAATATCGTCCTCGTGCCAAGTGCGGCCATCGCGCTCGATCAAGGCGATCGCCGCATTGGGACCCCAGCTGCCGGCGGCATATGGCTTGGGAGCAAGACCGGTATCGGACCAGCCCTGCAAGATGCCGTCTGTCCAGCGCCACGCAGCTTCCAATTCATCAAGGCGCATGAACAGGGCAGGGCGGCCGCGGATGACATCCAGGAGCAGGCGTTCATAGGCATCCGGCGACCGCCCGCCGAATGTTTCGGCGAATGAGAGGTCGAGAGCCGTCTGCCGCAGCTTGAGTTCGCCCGGGCCGCGCCCCTTGTTCAGCATGATCAGGCGGATGCCTTCATCTGGCTGCAGGCGCATGACCAACTTGTTGGGGTGGATCGTTCCCGCCGAAGCGGGGTAGGGCGAATGCGGCGGCGTCTTGAACTGAACGACAATTTCGGACGAGCGCTGCGGCAGCCGCTTGCCCGTCCGGATATAAAAGGGCACGCCCGCCCAGCGCCAATTGTCGATGCCGATCTTGATGGCGACGAACGTCTCGGTATCGCTGCGCGAATCCGCATCGGATTCCTCGAGATAGCCGGGCACGGCATTGCCATCGACCGTTCCCGCCCGGTATTGACCGCGCACGGTGGCGGCGGCCACCTCATCGGCCTGAACCGGATGCAGAGCGCGGAGAACTTTGAGCTTTTCGTCGCGGATCATGTCGGCATCAAGTGTGCTGGGCGGCTCCATCGCGGTGAGGCAGATGAGCTGCAGCAAATGGTTCTGCACCATGTCGCGCAAAGCGCCGGATTCATTATAGTACCGCCAGCGCCCGCCGACACCGACGGTTTCGGCGACAGAGATCTGTACGTGATCGATATGGGTTCGGTTCCACAGCGGTTCGAACAGAGCATTGGCAAACCGCAGCACCATCAGATTCTGCACCGTCTCCTTGCCGAGATAGTGATCGATCCGATAGGTCTGAGGCTCGGAAAATGCCCTCGCCACGGCGGCATTGATCTCGTGCGCCGAGGCCAGATCCTTGCCCAGTGGCTTTTCGAGCACCAGCCGCGACGCTGGGGTCACAAGATTGAGCGCCTTCAAATTGGCCGCGATCGGCCCGAACAGGTCAGGCGCCGTCGCAAGATAGAATGAGCGGACGACGTCTTCGCGGCCTTTGAGAAGATCGATCAGCGCGCCATAGCTTTTGGCATCCGTCGCGTCGATACCGATATAAGTGAGCCGCTCAGCAAATCGCGCCCAGGACGCCTCGTCGAACTGCGTGTCGTCGGCGCCATTGCCAGAGTGCGTGATGCAATCGTCGTGCATCATTTTGACGAACGCATCGCGCTCCATCGCGCCCCGCGAAACGGCAATGATCCGGCCATCGTCCGGCAGCCGCTGCTCACGCGCCAAGTGATAAAGCGCCGGAATCAGCTTGCGGCGGGCGAGATCGCCCCGTCCGCCGAAAACGATCATGTCGAACGGTTGTGAAATAAGCGTTGTACGTTGCATGGGGACCTGTATGCGATGCGCCCAGGGCTGGCTGGAATGTTAACGCTGTCATTTTGCCCCGACTATTTTGGCAATGCCAGCGTTACAGCCATTGCCAAGAGAGATTTTTGCCTCCCCTTCGGCATTTTGTTCGCCGACAGCTGCTTCCTGGAAGAAAATCCCGCATTTCGCGACCGTGCATGATTGTCCCGTTCTTGCGGAGGTAAACACCGCTGGCCGGCCTCGGTTTCTCTCCAGGCAGGGAGGTGTCCCCCAGAGCGTTGGGAACTCGGATGAAGCGGTCCCATTGATCCACATATCGTCGTCGCTATTTCGCCGACGAGGTTTTTTCATCCGAAAAGGGAGTTCCATCATGAGTGCAAAAGCGCTGCAGGCGACAGCCCATCTCGAAAACGTTCAGACCGGAATCCAGAATGCCGACCGCAAGGCGGTGGCAGATGGCACGGCCCGCGCCCTCGCCGACACATACGCGCTATATCTCAAGACGCAGGGCTTTCATTGGAATGTCGTCGGCGCTCATTTCTATGGCCTGCACAAGCTGACCGAAGCGCAATACGAAGAACTTGGCGACGCGGTGGACGTCATCGCCGAGCGCATCAGGGCCTTGGGGTTCCCTGCACCGGCTAGCTTTCGTCAATTCTCGGCCCTGAGCCAAATTCCGGACAGCGAAGGGGCGAAGTCGGGTGAAGCGATGATCGAAGAGCTGATCGCTGACCACGAAACCGTATCCCGGTCTTTTCGTGAACTGATTGAGACGGCCGATGCGGCCGGTGATGCTGCGACCGCGGATCTGCTGACGAGCCGCCTGCATCAGCATGAAAAGGCTGTTTGGATGCTGCGCGCTTTGCTGGATTGACGGAACTGTTTCCGCGACAGCGGGTTTAGTCAGCATCTGCCACTTATCGAGGAGATGACCATGAACCAAGACCAGATCGCCGGCAATTGGAAGCAGCTCAAGGGCAAGATGAAGGAGCAGTGGGGCAAGCTCACTGACGACGACATCACGACCTTGGAGGGTCATCAGGACCAGCTGGTGGGCCGGATTCAAGAACGCTATGGCATTGCCCGCGAAGAGGCGCAGAAGCAGATCAATACATTCCGCGCCGCCAACAAAGATCTCTGGCCGAACTGACCTGGATCGCCGGAAAGCAGAACGGCCCGCGCTTTGCGCGGGCCGTTCCATTTATATCGAACGGTAGCAGACGGCCACGACTGACCTGGGTGCGATCAGTATGGGAGCACCAGCTTGGTGGTTGCCGTCGGGCACATCTTCTTGGCTGTTTGTCCGACTTCGGCTCGATGCTCACTACGCATGCGATAATGCCGAAACGCTCATGAGAAAATCGCGCACAATTGGCATGCGACATCGCTCTACGAAACAGACTGCATACTCGTCGACCGTCCGGTCGCTGTCCGATAGCGGTAGAAATCGGAGACGGGAGTCATGGCCGATCTCGCGATCAGCGATGATGCCAATGCCGAGGCCAGCCGCAACGACTTCGCAGACTGCTTCTCGCGACGAAACCTCGATCATGCTCCCAGGTGCCACACGATGGTCGGCCAGGGTAGACTCAAAGGTTTCACGAGTGACGGACCCCTTTTCGCGGAGGACGATTGTGCGGCCAGCGAGATCCGCGGTGGATATCTCGTCTCGTGCGCTCCATTCGTGACCGGCTGGGACAAATATCCCGATCCGCATCGACAAGATCGGCCGGACGTGCAACTGCGGATCTGGCGGTCGCCGTGCTGTTATGCCGACGTCGGCGCGATGGTTCACCAACTGCTCGATCACATGGCCTGAATTGCCGATTGAAAGTGTGAAGGTCAGGTCGGGTCGGCTGGATTTCAGGCTGGCAAGAATCTGGACGGAATGGAATGCTGCGTCGGCAGCCACGCGAAGGTGGCCGCCTCCCTGGCGGCGACTGCGCAGGATCGCGCGCGCCTCTGCTTCAGCCGCGAACAGGCGCTTGGTCACGTCGAAAAGGATATGGCCATCCGGCGTCAAGTCGACCCCAAGCGGCTTTCGCCTGAATAAACTCAATCCGGAGCTTGCCTCCAACTGTCGAACCTGGGCGGAAAGTGAGGATTGGCTGACGGCCATTTCGCGGGCCGCCCGCGAAAATCCGCCGGCTACCGCGACGAAGTGGAAAGCGCGAAGCTGAATCATTGACAAGGTTCAGGTCTCCCACTTCCAGGCTTCGCCCTTCTCCGGCGCGGAGCGCACTCGTGGCTCTCATGTCCAGAATATAATCGTATTGTGTCTCCGTTCGGTTGCGGCAACGTGACGGTTCCAAATGCCTTTCGCTTGCCAGTGCCAACCGAACCAAGATCACGAACGGCCCGCTATCTCTGCGCGAGATACCGGGCATCGCAAGTTTCAATGGCTTATGCAGCGCGCACGTAGGTGACCTGTCATCGACGCTTCCTAGCATCCCGGCCTACCGCATCGCGGGGCGAAGAGTTCGCTCGCCGGCGGCGAGTTTCAGGCAAGGAGGAAGTCATGGTACAGAAGGCAATCTTTATCGGGATCGATGGTGTGCAATTGGAGCAGATGATGCTCCTGGGTCTGAAGGGTGAAGCGGAAGAAATCCTCGGCCTCGACATCGTGGAAGGATATGCGGGCGGGGTCCAGGGAACGGAGGCGGAGCAGAGCACGTCGAGCGGTCCCGGCTGGTCGACCCTGCTGACCGGTGTGTGGGACGATCAGCACGGCGTTTCGAGCAACAACAACCAGCCGATCGCCAGCGACGTGACCAGCATTTTTGAGTACATCAACAATGCCTCTCCCGATGCGACGATGGCCTCTGTCGTCCATTGGGCACCGATCAACACGGGTCATTTTGCCCGTGAAATGGGCCTGCTGGACGATCCCGCGATCGTGGATTATGTGTCGAGTGGCCTTTCGGACCAGGCCGTCACCGACACGGTCGTCAACCTCATCAACAACGAAGCGCCCGACTTCACTTTCGTGCAGCTCGACAATGTGGACGGTGCCGGCCATTCCTCCGGCTTCGGTGATGCCTATGACAATGCGCTGATCACCGCTTCTAACCAAGTAGGTGAGATCATGGCCGCTGTCGCTGCGCGCGAAGCGGCAAATCCGAACGAGGATTGGCTGATCATCGTCTCCACCGATCATGGCCGCGATCCCTTGACCGGCAGCTCGCATGGCGGGCAGACCACGTCGGAGCGTCGGATATTTATCGCGGCGAACAAAGATCTGGCGACTTTCGACGACCCGGTGCCGCAGACCTCCATCGTCGCGACGATCTTGGATCACCTCGACATCCCCTTCTCGCTGTCGCCGAATGGGCTGGAGAGCGGCTCCCTTCTGCAGGGCGCCCCCGATCCGATTCCCCCGGTACTTGAGGCGATTCTGTCGCCGGTCGATGACGCTGCGGGCATCGACATCGATTCCAACCTGTCGTTGCGGTTCAGCGAGGATATGCATAAAGGCGCCGGTAACATCATCGTCAAACTGACGTCGGACGACAGCGTGGTCGCGACGGTCGACGTGAATTCGGCCCATGTGACCATTTCCGGCGATGTCGCGACTATTGACTTGCCGGCAAATCTCGCGCCGGAAACGAACTACTACGTCGTGATCGAGCCGGGCGCCTTCACCGATGGCGTCAATGCCTTCGAGGGCATCTCGGACAAGACGACGTGGAATTTCACGACCGATGCCGATACCACGGCGCCGGAAATTGTCGCCCTGCAACCGGTCGACGGCGCCGTCGATGTGACCCCCGACAGCAATCTGGTGATCGAGTTCAACGAGAATGTGCTGGCCGGTACCGGTAACATTCTGATCAAGCGGGTCGACGATGGCAGCATCGCCGAGACCATCGATGTGACGTCGAACCATGTCACGATCAACGGCAAGATCGTGACCATCGATCCGGTGGCCGACCTGGAGCCGGGTGTCGAGTATTATGTTGCGATCGAGCCGGGCGCCTTGCGCGATACCGCCCAGCGCGTCACGCTTTTCACTGAGGATTTCGAAGGACTTACCCTGCAGCCCTTGGTCAGCCCGACCGAGAGCGGCGGCGACGGCACCGATTTCACCGCGACTCCGCCGGTCGGCTGGACCCATGAAAATACGACGCCCGCGGGCGGTCCGGTGGAGTTCTACGGTTGGACTTTCTTCGACAAGAACTCCTGGATCAACTCGGCCGGTAATCAGGGCCGGGCGAACTTCACCAATGCCAGCGGCACGGTCATGGTGGCCGATCCCGACGAATATGATGACGGTGCCACCAATATCGATCCCAATCTGTTCAACGCCTACATGAAGACACCAGCCATCGACCTCACCGGCATCCAGGCCGGCACGGCTACCGTCACCTTCGACTCCAGCTGGCGGCGGGAAGACAACCAGAAGGCCGTCCTGACCGTGTCATTCGACGGCGGCGCGCCGATCGAATTGATGCGCTGGACCTCGGATCCCACCGATCCGGATTTCAAGGCCGATGCGACCAACGAGAACATCACCTTCGCTCTTAACAATCCCGCGGGTGCCACCAGCGCGGTGATCAGCTTTGGTGTCATCGATGGTGGTAACGATTGGTGGTGGGCCATCGACAATATCGCCGTCCAGGGGACGAGCAATAATGGGCTCGGCACCGGCAATCCCTTCGCGGGCATCGACGATCCGACTGCCTGGAACTTCACGGTTGAGGACAACGGCACGGGCGACCTCGTTCTCATCGGCACGCCGGATGACGATGTGCTGGAGGGTGCTGGCGGCAACGATCTGATCCAGGGCCTCGGCGCCAACGATATCCTCAACGGCGCCGCCGGAGCTGATGTCATCGAAGGCGGCGAGGGTGACGACATTCTCGACGGCGGCGAAGGCAATGATGCGCTGACAGGCGGTCTTGGCGACGACGTGCTGGCGGGCGATGCGGGAATCGACAATCTTGCCGGCGGCGAGGGTGATGACGTCCTCGACGGCGGCAACGCTTCCGACATTCTCGACGGTGGGGCGGGTCAGGACGAACTCGCCGGCGGCGCTGGCGACGACGTGTTCCTCTATCACCAGAGCGGCTTCGGCGCGGACATGATCACCGACTTCCAGGCCGGTGATACGCTCAGCTTCGATCGGTCGCTGTTCGGCGATGCCGAGGACGTGCTGGATCACGCCGAGCAGGTGGGCGACGACGTCGTCATCACCCTGGACGGGGCGAACGCCATCACTCTGGTCGGTGTGAACCTCGGCGACATCGGCGAGAATTCCTTCGCCTTTGTGGGCGAGGCACCCGACCAGCATCAGGTTGGCGGCTCAGGGGCGGATACGCTCAATGGTGGAGCCGGCGACGATCTGCTGGAAGGCGGCTATGGCAACGATGTCCTGACCGGTAAGGCCGGGAACGACGTGCTCGACGGCGGCTACGGCAATGACAGCCTCGCCGGCGGCTCGGGTGACGACACCGTCAAAGGCGGGTATGGCAATGACTCGCTCGATGGCGGAGCCGGTGACGACGATCTCAGCGGCGGGTATGGCAATGACAGCCTGGTTGCGGGTGCCGGCGACGACGTGCTCGACGGCGGCTACGGCAGCGACGTGCTCGACGGTGGCATCGGCAGCGACCTGCTGACCGGTGGCCGCGGCGCCGAAACCTTCGTGTTCGCCGCCGGCTTCGGCAAGGACACGATCAGTGACTTCGGCGATTACGGCGCCGATGTGATCGAGTTTGCCGACGGGGTCTTCACCGGCTTCGCCGACGTGATGGCTCACGCTGCCCAGGTTGACGACGACGTCACCATCACGCTCGATGGCGACAATCAGGTCACCCTGATCGGCACCAAGCTGGCGGCCCTGCACCAGGACAATTTCAGCTTCGTCTGATCTTGCTCTGGTTCGACAGCACAAGAAGATCGACTGCACGGGGGCGTCCGAAAGGGCGTCCCCGTTTCGTTCGCGGGCCCTTGCCCGCGCCGATTGGCGATTTGTTCTGGTTGCGAACTATTGAAAGGCCCGCAAATGGGGAGGATATCTGCGCTGGGAATGGTGGGTGCGACAGGGATTGAACCTGTGACCCCTACCGTGTGAAGGTAGTGCTCTCCCGCTGAGCTACGCACCCGCCGTTGCGATTTGCGGCCGGTCGAGAGCTGGCCGCTGGCGTCTGGGCGCGTTGTTTAGCTGCCGCGCCGGGCGGTGTCAATTCAAACCGCTGCCCAACCGTCGCCAATCCCCGGCCGGTTCACTGTGGCGTGAGCGCCGGCTTCAAGCCCTTGACAGGACGTGGCAAGCGGTCGAGTTGATGGTTAACCGCCTGAATGGATATCCGAGGTACCCCAATGATTTGCCGAACTGCCGCTCTCTGCCGTCGCTGGGCCTTAATGGGACTGATTGCCGCCGCCCTGGTCTCGCTGGCGGGTGATCCGGGACCGGCCCGGGCGGCCAAACCCGTACAGCTGACCTATGCCGGCTACATGGCAGGCCTTCCCGTCTTTACGCTCAGCACGACCGTGACATTGCCGGCGGGCGCTGTTCCCGGCAACGGTGCCTACAGCATCTCTGCGAACGGGGCGACGGCCGGGAATTTCAAGCTCCTTTACCCTTACGCCGCGAACATTGCTGCGAGTGGGGCCCTGAAGAACCAGAAGGCGGCACCCAATCAGTTCAGCTCGGTCTCCCACGTCATGGGGCGGCAGGAAGCGGTAACCCTTACCTATGGCGCGGGTGGCAAGGTCGGTATCGATGCGCGTCCGCTCACTAGGCAGGCGCAGGAGGCATCGGCGCAAGGTTTTGCCAACGGCACGATGGATCCAGCGAGTGCCATCGTGGCGATGGTGGCGAATTTTGCCAAGACGCACCAGTGCAACGGAACCTACAAGTTGTTCGACGGTGTGCGCCGCTATGACCTGACGCTGGCGCAGGCCGGTTTCGTCGACCTCAATCCGCTGCAGCAATCCTATTACGACGGCTCGGCCACGGAATGCCGGGCTGAGCCGCAACTGATCAACGGCTTTTCGAATGCGGCACAGCAGTCGCAATTCTATCCGCAATCGGCGCGCCTGTGGTTGGCGCCGGCGGTGACTGGGTTGCCGGCCATTCCGGTTCGTATTGAGGCGCAGAATGCGCTGGGGCTGATGGTGCTCGATCTGGTTGACGTTCAGTTCTGATCGAGTTGACGCAAGGTTGCCGGCAGATCGGCGAAGCGGCCGATCTGCTGAAAGGGGCCGTCGCTGAGTTCCGCATGGCGGCCATAGCCTGATGGGATGATCACCGCTGGCACATTGCCGGCTATTGCCGTCATCAGGTCCGTATGGCTGTCACCCACCATAATGGCTTCTGACGGTGCCTGAGCGGGATCGCCGCCGGCGCCGGCGATGGCGGCCAGCAGCGGCTCTTTCGCCGGTTTTCGTTCCGCGATGGAATCGCCGCCGATGATGCAGCGGAACAGGGGCGACAGGCCGAAATGGTCCATGACCAGGCGCGTCGCGGCGCTGGGCTTGTTGGTGCAAAGAGCCAAGTGTCGCCCGGCCCGGTGCAGACCTTCCAACGTTTCCCGCACCATCGGGTAGAGCGTCGTCCGCCGGGTCGAGGCTGCTTCATAGAAAGTCCTGAAGCGTGGCATCAGTTCGGCGGCGGCCGTGCCGATGTCCGAAGCCGCGAGTGCCCGGGCCAACAGTACCGGCGCCCCGTCACCGATCATTCCTTTGATGGCGCCAAGGGCCAGGGCGGGCTTGCCCAGCTCTGCCAGCAGGCCGTTGACCGCATCGGCGATATCCGGGGCCGAGTCGATCAGCGTGCCGTCCAGATCAAACACAATAAATCGTCGCCACGCCATAATTCCGCCCATTTCGCCCGTATTTTCAGGCGAGGCTCGCCCCGCCGGAAGGGGTTGGATTGCTGCGGGTGGATATGGCATTTTCCCGGGCATCGCAAGTGGGGGCCGGTGCCATCGGCGGCCGGCAAAATTAGGAACGACGCGTTCATGTCCGTAGCTTCTCAGCCAACCGCCGCCATCATTCTTGCCGCCGGCAAGGGCACCCGCATGAAATCGGCTCTGCCCAAGGTGATGCACCGCATCGCCGGGCGCACGATGGTCGGGCATGTCTTGGCCAATTTGGCACCCCTCGGCAGCGCGTCGAAAGTTGTGGTCATTGCACCTGGGATGGATCAGGTGGCACGGGAGGTGGCCCCCCTGTCGACGGCGGTCCAGCATGAGCAGTTGGGGACCGGCCATGCCGTCGGCTGCGCCAGGGAGGCACTGGGGACGTTCAACGGAACCGTCCTGGTCCTCTATGGCGACAGCCCCTTCATTTCGACGGCGACACTGGAGGCTCTGGTTGCCCGCCGGTCCCAAGCCGACAATCCGGCCGTCGTTGTTCTCGGCATGCGCCCGGCCGATCCGGCGAAATATGGCCGTCTCATCCTCGACGCCGCCGGTCATCTCGACCGGATCGTCGAGTGGAAGGAAGCCAATGCCGAAGAACGCGCCGTCACCCTGTGTAATTCCGGCGTGATGGCGATCGATGGGAAGGCCTTATGGCCGCTGATCGATCGCATCGACAACAAGAATGCCAAGGGCGAATATTATCTCACCGACATCGTCGAATTCGCGCGGCGCGATGGACGATCCTGTGCCGTTGTCGAGGCGCCGGAAGGCGAGCTCATGGGTGTCAACAGCCGCGCCGAACTGGCGATCGCCGAGGCGCTCTATCAGGACCAACGCCGGTTGGCCGCGATGGACGAGGGGGCGACACTCATCGACCCGAAATCAGTCTTCTTCGCGGCCGACACGCGCCTTGGCCGCGATGTCGTCATCGGGCCGAATGTGGTGTTCGGGGCCGGCGTTGAGGTGGCTGACGACGTTGAAATTCGCTCCTTCTGCCATATCGAAGGGACAAAGATCGCGCGCGGTGCCGTCATCGGTCCATTTGCCCGACTGCGTCCCGGCGCCGAGATTGGGCCCGATGCGCACATCGGCAATTTTGTCGAAGTAAAGAACAGCATCGTCGGTGCTGGCGCCAAGGCCAATCATCTGAGCTATCTGGGCGATGCCGATATCGGCGCCAAGTCGAATATCGGCGCCGGTACCATCACCTGCAATTACGACGGCTATCTGAAAGCGCGGACAGTGATCGGGGAAAACGCCTTCATCGGGTCCAATTCGGCATTGGTTGCTCCTGTGCGCATTGGCGACGGCGCCATCGTCGGCGCCGGCAGCGTCATTACCCGTGATGTCGACGCGGATGCGATCGCAGTCGCGCGCGGTGAACAGGTCGCGCGGGCCGGGCGGGCGCGGGACTTCCGCGCCCAGCGACAGAAACTGAAACAAGACAAGGCCCGCAAGTAAGCGGCTGATCGAGGAGTTCGGGAACTATGTGCGGAATCGTCGGCATTATCGGCAAGGCCGAGGTGGCTCCTCTGCTGTTCGACGGGCTGAAGCGCCTGGAATATCGCGGCTACGATTCCGCGGGCATTGCGACACTCGTCGACGGGCGCATCGACCGGCGCCGCGCAGAAGGCAAGCTCGGCAATCTCGGCGCCATTTTGGATCAGCAGCCGCTCAGCGGCACGATCGGCATCGGGCATACGCGCTGGGCGACCCACGGCCGGCCTTCGGAAAAGAATGCGCATCCGCACGCGACTGATAAGGTCGCGATCGTCCATAACGGCATCATCGAGAATTTCCAGGAATTGCGCGATGAACTGACGCAGCTTGGCAAGAAGTTCACCACCGACACCGACACTGAAGTCGTAGCCCATCTTCTCACGCACTATCTGGAACATGGCCACAGCCCGGAACAGGCAATGGAAAGGGCGATGGGTCGCCTGCATGGTGCCTTCTCCCTGGCGATCCTCTTCGCCGACCGGCCGGACATTCTGGTCGGCGCCCGCCGTGGCTCACCGCTGGCTGTCGGCTATGGCGACGGCGAAATGTTCTTGGGCTCGGATGCGATGGCGCTGGCGCCCTTTACCAACCGGATCTGCTATCTCGAGGAAGACGATTGGGCGGTTCTCTCTCTTGATGGTGCCGTGGTCTATAATGATGGGCGCCGCGTCAATCGCGAGGTCAAGCAAACGGCACTATCCGGTGCCCTGATTGGCAAGGGCAACTATCGCCACTTCATGATGAAGGAAATTGCCGAGCAGCCGACGGTCATCGGCGACACGCTCCAGGCCTTCATGAATCCGTTGGAGCGGCGCATCGAACTGCCGCCTCTGCCGGTCGATCTCGCGAAGATCAGCCGCTTGACCATTGTTGCCTGCGGTACGGCCTATCTTGCCGGCTTCGTTGCCAAATATTGGCTGGAAAGTGTTGCGCGCCTGCCGGTCGAACTGGATGTCGCGTCCGAGTTCCGCTATCGCCAGGCGCCCATGGACCCCAATGGCGCGATGCTGGTGATCTCGCAATCCGGTGAAACAGCGGACACGTTGGCGGCCATGCGCTATGGCAAGTCGCAGGGGCAGAAGATCATTGCCGTCCTCAACGTGCCCGAAAGCACAATCGGGCGTGAGAGCGATGTCGTTCTGCATACGCTGGCGGGGCCTGAAATCGGCGTTGCCTCGACGAAGGCTTTCTCGACGCAGCTTGTCGTCTTGGCTTGCTTGGCTTTGGCGACGGCACGCGCGCGCGGTGCCATTGATGCAGCGCGCGAGGCGGAACTCTCAACCGCGCTGACCGAAGTGCCGGCCCGTGTCGCTGAAATCCTGAATCACGATGCTCATCTCAAGGAAATCGCGCTCAAGGTGGCCGAAGCCAGGGACGTGTTGTTCCTTGGTCGCGGTACGGCTTATCCGGTCGCACTCGAGGGCGCGCTGAAGCTCAAGGAGATCTCCTATATTCACGCCGAAGGCTATGCTGCCGGCGAAATGAAGCATGGGCCGATCGCTCTCATCGACGAAAATGTTCCAGTCATCGTCGTGGCGCCCAGTGACGATCTTTTCGACAAGACTTTTTCCAACCTGCAGGAAGTGATGGCGCGCGGTGGGCGTGTCGTCTTTCTGTCGGATGCGGATGGTGTGCGAAAACTCGGCCATCAGGCGATGGCGGCGGTCGAACTGCCCAAGGTCGACCCCTATGTTGCCCCGATCCTCTACACGATTCCCGTTCAGCTCATCGCTTATCATGCGGCGATTGCCAAGGGCACCGATGTCGATCAGCCGCGCAATCTCGCCAAGAGCGTAACTGTCGAGTAAGGCGGGTGACCCTGGCTTGACCGTGCGACTTCTGGGCAGCATGCTGCGCCCTGGTATCGCTCAGATCGGGTCGGGATCATGGATAAGAAAGCCCAACTGCATACGTGGTATGTGGTCGTCGCCGTCCTTGGCGTCTTTGCTCTGCAATATTTCCTGGCACAATTTCTGGCGACCGAAATCCTGCCATACAGCGAGTTTCAGAAGCTGTTGCGCGATGGGCAAATCGCCGAAGTAACCGTCACGGAAAATCACATTCAGGGAAACCTAAAGCCAGACCCGACCGGCAAGGTGCGCACATTCGTTACGACCCGCGTCGATCCGGCCATTGCTGCTGAACTGACCGCGCAAGGCGTGCAAGTGACGGGCGCGACAGAAGACACGCTGCTGCGTTCGATCATTTCTTGGGTTGCGCCCGTGCTGATCTTCTTCGGTATCTGGGCCTTGGTCTTTCGCCGCTTTGCCGACAAGGCTGGGTTCGGTGGCGGTTTCATGACGATCGGCAAAAGCCGCGCCAAGGTATTCGTCGAAACGGATACGAAGGTGACGTTTGCGGATGTGGCGGGCGTTGACGAAGCCAAGGCCGAGCTTGAGGAAATTGTGAATTTCCTGAAGGACCCAGCAAAATATGGGCGGCTTGGCGGCCGCATGCCGAAAGGCATTCTCCTTGTTGGGCCGCCGGGTACGGGCAAGACGCTGCTGGCCCGGGCTGTCGCCGGCGAGGCTGGCGTCCCCTTCTTCTCGATCAGCGGTTCTGAATTCGTCGAAATGTTTGTGGGTGTCGGTGCTGCCCGCGTTCGCGATCTTTTCGAACAGGCCAGGGCCAGTGCCCCGGCCATCATTTTCATCGACGAACTGGATGCATTGGGACGGGCGCGCGGCGCTTTTCCATTCGGCGGCGGTCATGACGAGAAGGAACAGACGCTCAACCAATTGTTGGCTGAGCTTGACGGTTTTGATCCGGCCCAGGGTCTCGTCCTGTTGGGTGCCACCAATCGGCCGGAGATTCTCGATCCAGCCCTGTTGCGCGCCGGTCGTTTTGATCGGCAGGTCCTCGTCGATCGGCCGGATCGCGTGGGACGCGTGCAGATTCTCCACGTACATCTTCGGAAGGCGAAGCTTGATGCATCGGTTTCGGCTGATGAGATCGCGGCGCTGACGCCTGGCTTTACGGGGGCCGATTTGGCCAATCTGGTCAACGAGGCGACTTTGCTGGCCACTCGTCGTGGCGGAGAGAATGTCACGATGGCGGACTTCACGGCGGCAATCGAGCGCATTGTCGCGGGACTTGAGAAGCGCAATCGCCTGCTCAACCCCCAGGAAAGGAAGATCGTCGCCCATCACGAAATCGGTCATGCATTGCTCGCCTTGTCACTGCCCGGCAATGACAGCGTCCACAAAGTATCGATCATTCCGCGTGGCATCGGCTCACTGGGGTACACGATCCAGCGGCCTACCGAAGATCGCTATCTGATGACGCGCGAGGAACTTGAGAACCGCATGGTTGTCCTTCTCGGTGGTCGAGAGGCTGAACGGCTGATCTTCAACATCGTGTCGACGGGTGCCGCCGATGACCTCGCGAAAGCGACCGATATTGCGCGCAGTATGGTGACGCGATTTGGCATGCATGAGGGGATCGGACAAGTGGCGCTGGATGAAGCGCCGCAGGGTTTTCTTGCTCCAGCCCAGCAACCATTTGCGCCAGCGCGTCAATACAGCGAAGAGACGGCGCGCGAGATCGATATAGCCGTGCGGACGATCGTCGATAGAGCCTCCCAACGCGCCGCGCAGCTCCTCGCAGAAAAGCGGGCGCTTCTTGAACGGCTGGCGCAACAGCTTCTTGAAAAAGAGACTCTGGTCGGTGAGGATTTGCGGCGCGAGGTTGCTGCGGCCGGCTAACGGGTGTTTTCTGACAAAACGCGTTCGGGTGGGAAGATCATGATGACCCGCGTGCCGGCGCCCGGGGCGCTCGTAATCTCCAATCGTCCGTCGTGCAGGTCCATCAATCGCCGGCTGATGGCAAGGCCAAGGCCGACGCCGCCATAGCGGCGCGTGAGGCTCGTTTCGCCCTGGGCGAACGGGCGCCCCAATTTCGGCAGCAGCTTCGGAGCGATGCCGCTCCCCGTGTCACTGACGGCGACCAGCAAGCCGGCATCCGGGTCATTGGTTGCCGTAATGGTCACGCGGCCATTGCGCGGCGTGAATTTGAGGGCGTTCGACAGCAGATTGCCGAGAACCTGCTTGAAGGCTCGCTCTTCACCGATAAGTGCGGGCAGGCGCCCCGTGTCGTCGATGGACAAGATGATGCCATCGCGTTGCGCTTGGGCGGAAAAATGGCGGCCGCATTCGTGGATGGCATTGCGTACGTCAAACGGGAATTCCTGTAGATGGCGTTCGCCGCTTTCGATCCGCGACATTTCCAAAAGGTCGCTGATGATTTCAAGAAGATGTCGTGCGCTGGTGCGAATGGCGTCGATGCTTTCCGTATAGACGGAAGGTATCGGTCCCATGATCTGCTGCGCCAGAACGTCCGAGAAGCCGATGACGGCGTTGAGCGGCGTCCTCAACTCGTGGCTCATATTGGCGAGGAATTCGGTTTTGGCCCGATCGGCCATCTCGGCGCGAATGCGCGCCTGGTTGAGCGCTTCCTCACGCGCCTTGATATCGGAAATGTCGAGGACGATGCCTTCGAGACGGACCAGTCGCCCGTCACTATCGAGCAGCGCTTCGCCCTGCTGGCGCACTGTCTTGACCGCGCCATTGGGCAGAATGATGCGATGCTCGCTGAGGAAGGGTGCCGGATTGGCAATCGTGTTGCCGATATCGCGCATCAGCTTGGCGCGGTCGTCGGGATGCACCAGCGACAGCATCAAGTCGACCGTGAAGGGGGTACTGCCTGGTTCCAGCCCGAAAATGCGGTAGACTTCGTCCGAGCAGGCGACCTCGTTGGTCGCCATGCTGCGCGACCAGTTGCCGACATGGGCGATGCGCTGGGCATTGGCAAGGCTGAGATGGGCGCGCCGCAGATCGGCTTCGGCATTCTTGCGCTCGGTAATGTCTTGCAGGACGCCAAAAGCCCCGATCGTTCGCCCCTCATCATCCTTCAGCGTTTCGGCGAGTGAGCGCAGCCAGATTTCGCGCCCGTCGGCACGGCGCAGACGGTAGTCGAGATCGTAGCCGTTGCGCTTGCCGTCATGCAATTCGCTGATCGCCCGCATCAGGCGCAGCCTGTCGTCGGGATGCGGGAAGCGATGTTCGAACGTGCCGTCGAGCATGGCCGCTTCCGCTGTGGCACTATCGATGCCCGTGATGCTGGCGGCTTCCTTCGACCAGATAGCGCTTTTCAAGGTGCCGCTATCGGCATCCTTCAGCCACGACCAATAGCCAAGGCGGGCCAGATGGTGCGCAGCCTCCAACTGGCGTTCAGAATCGCGCAGGGCGATTTCGCCGCGGCGGATATTCGTGATGTCCTGGATAAGGCCCGTGGCGTGGAGCGGCCGGCCATCGCCATCGCGCTCGCGTATGGCGATGGCGCGCAATACCCGCTCGCCATGCTGTGGGTGCAGATAGGTGTATTCGGCGGTGTAATGATCGGTCTCGCCGTCACGGAAGCGCTGCAAGGCCCGGCGCACCTGGGTCCGATCGGCAACATGCACGAAACGATCGACGAATTCGTCGACCGACATGGCGCGCATATCCGCTTCGCTGACGCCGCTCACCGCCTGCGCTTCGGCGGAATAGTGGAAACGGGTTTCCGGCACCTCGCGCGCCAGATCGAAGCCGGCCTCGTCGCGGAACCAATAGCCGATGCCGGCCAGCTTGTGCGCGGCGGAAAGAATCGTCTGCACTTGTTGGGCAGCAAACTCGGCGCGGCGGATGGCGGTGAGGTCCTGCACCGTGCCGACCAGTTCGGTAATTTGGCCGGCGGCGTTGCGCAGCTTCTCCGAAATCACGCGAATATGGCGGAAGTCGCCGTCCGCGCGGCGAACGCGGTAGTCCTGGCTGAGCTGATCGCGGTCCGAGGCGAGGAAGTCGCGATAGATCCGCATCGCATGGGTGCGGTCCGCGGGATGGATGAGGGCGGCATAGCCGTCGTCGTCACCGCGATCGAGCCGTTCGACTGAGACGTCGAAGATGTCGGCAGCTTCCGGTGCATAGATATAGCGTCCCGACCGATCGTCGGTGATGCGCGTTTCGCTCGGTGCCGCGGGGACCCAGCTCCAATGCGCCAGGCGCGCGATACGCTGGGCGCGCTTCAGGGCGAGAGTGGCGCGGGCATTCGTCGCTTCCGAGCGCCGAAGGTCGGTGACGTCGACACCCGCTGCGATGATCGCACTGAGCCGGCCTTGCCGATCGCGGATATCCGAGCAGGTCCAGCGGAGCAGGCGCCGCTCGCCGGACTTGGTGATCCAGTGATTCTCGTTGATGCGGGGGAATGGGGCGGTTGAGCGAGCGTCGACGGCGCGGGCGACGGCATTCTGCTCCTCCGCGGGCACCAGTCGTCCCCAGAGCGCATTGTCATCGAGCTCTGCCGGCGAATAGCCGGTGAGGTCGGCACAGGCGCGGTTGAAGCGCAGGACCCGTCCTTTGGGGTCGGTGACGATGAGAAGGGTGGGTGCCCGTTCGATGATGGCATCGGCCAGGATCGCCGGTGCGCCACGCTGCCTTGCAGCGAGCGAGAGGCCGAGAAATCCGCTGGCGGCCACGGCGCCGATGGCCAAGACACCAGGGCCTGAGATATGGCCGGAAAGGCCGAGCCATCCCAGCCCCGCCACTGTTGTTCCACCCAGGAGCAGGGCTCCCAGGCTCCGTCCGATGCCTGACCGCTTACCCAGCCAGGATTCCGCCGATCCGGGCGCGAATTCCGTCAAAACTGCTTCGGTGGCACAGCCCCGCCCCTTGGTCGAGAATTCCAGGTCCCAACGCACGCCAGCTGGCTGGGTCGCGCGTCCCCGTTCCCCTCACATTTAAATTCCTAACAGCAAACCTATCATCTTAACTTTCTATTAACCAAGACATTCCTGATGAGAACGCACACGATTTGAGTCGAATTTGTGGATTCAGTGGAAATGCACGCGCTGTCACGTCCGAAGGATGAGCGCGGTGGATCCGACGCAATGCTGCTATCAATATAAATTATTGAATTGAATCAGCTAGATATAAAATCAGACGCTGAGACAGGGACTGAGGCCTGTGATCGGCAGGTGGGCATCATTGCCCGGTGCCGTCCTGATCGAGGAGGAAGCGAGGTAGGGTGAATCGTCGGCCGAGAAGGCGACGAACTGGATGCCGCCATCGGGCCTGACGAACATCATGAAACAATTGGGCGCCCCATCCCGATAATTGGGATAGGCGTAACAGACTTGGCCATGATCGACCCACCATTTCCCCGGATAGGTGCAGCCCTTTTCGAAATAGGCCGTGCGCCCGTCCCCCAGATGGTACTCGATCCAATCCTCGCCATCGTAATAGCGGCCATAGATGGTGAGCTCGCTGAGCTTCTTCTTGATTTCCGCCGGGTCCGTGACGGGGACCGCATCCGGCGCCAGCGCATCGGGTTTCGGGGTTTTATCGGTGGTTTCCGCGCGGAGGGGCACCAGCGGCGCAGCAACTGCCGCCAAGAGCGTCTGGGCGAAGACGCAGATCTGCAGGGTCTGGCGTATCCGGATGGCGAGGCGGTTGGTCACGTAGTCTCTCCGCGGGGCTCGTACTAGCGTCGACATGTTGTCGTCGGTGAATGCGGCGCCAGTTTGGCATATTTCAGGCACTGAAGCCTATCCCGTCGTATGTTGTCCGGTTGACAAGCGGTTTTTGCCGAACTAAATACGGAAAATATGAAATTCTACCGGATGAATGCAAGTGCTGGACGAGATTGACCGCAATATCCTTGCCTCGATGCAGGTTGATGCGACCCTTGCCTATGCCGATTTGGGCGAGCGCGTCGGCTTGTCCGCATCCAGCATCAATGACCGGCTGAAGCGGCTGCGGGCCAAGGGCGCCATCCGGGGCGTGCGCGCCGAGATCGACCCGCATGCGCTGGGGCTCGACCTCATGGTCTTCGTGCTGGTCGAACTGGGCGGCCGGGCCGAGGAGCAGGCGTTCATCGCGGCGATGCAGGCGGCGCCGCCCGTTCTGGAATGCCACCACATCGCGGGCGAGTTCTCCTATCTGCTCAAGGTGCGCGTCGCTTCGACGGCAGCCTATGAGGCATTTCTCGACCACCATCTCAAATCCCTGGCGGGGATCCGGCGCACCCAGAGCCTCATTGCCCTTTCCAGCGCCAAGGACAGTCGTGTTCTGCCGACCGCGATGGGGCGGGAGGCCGATTGATCATGGACCTGCTCCTGCGCGAGATCATCCTTCTCTCGAAAGGGATCGGCATCGGCTTTGCGGTGGCCGCACCGGTTGGTCCCATCGGCATGCTGTGCATTCGCCTGACGCTGGAAAAGGGCCGTCTGGCGGGCTTTTGCGGTGGTTTGGGCGCGGCCGTCGCCGACACGCTGTTTGCTGCCGTCGGTGCCTTTGCGATCATCGGCGCCTTCGGTCTCACAGCGGGTGGCGGCGGGATCGAGGCCTATCGCACCTGGTTCGAACTGGGCGGCGGCATCTTCCTCATTGCCTTTGGGGTTCATCTCGGCCTCAAAAGGCCCGTCATCACCAATGCGGATGAAGACGTGCCACAGACACTGCTGGCCGATTTCGCCAAGACCTTGGCACTGACGCTGGCCAATCCGACGACGATCCTGTCCTTCATCGCCATATTTGCCGGCCTGCCCGGCATGGCGCGGATAGATCTTGAGACGCTGCCGCTCCTGACCCTGGGTGTCTTCGTGGGGTCGGCCGGCTGGTGGTTGACCCTCGCCGTCGGGGTCGGCCTCATCCGGCACATGATCTCGTACGAGGTCTTTGTCTGGCTCAACCGGATTGCCGGCGGCCTGTTGGTCGCTTTCGGCTTCTATACCCTCATGCACCTCGCCGGGACCTATTTCCAAGGCAACTGAGGGGGCTTCCGGCCGGGTTGCCCCGGGCGGGGCCCGGATGCTAGTTTCCGGCCCGATTTTCGACCCTTTTCCGAGCAGATTGGACAGATCGACCGCCATGTCATTGGACAGCAAGACAGTCGCCCATATCGCCACCTTGGCACGCATCCGCGTGCCGGAAGCCGACCTCGCCGGTTTGGCGGACGAGCTATCCGGCATCATGACCTGGATCGAGCAATTGAATGAGGTCAATACCAAGGGTGTCGAGCCGATGGCGGGCGTGCTCGCGCGCGACCTGCCGCGCCGCGTTGACGTGGTGAATGACGGCGGCGATCCCAACAAGGTGCTGGCCAATGCGCCCGAACCCGCGCACGGCTTCTTCACCGTCCCCAAAGTGGTCGAGTGAGGGAGGCTGCCATGACCGATTTGACCCACCTCACCATCGCTGCCGCCCTCGACGGCCTCGCCGCCAAGAAATTCTCGGCGCGCGAACTTGCCGACGCACATCTTGCCAAGATGGCTTCGCTGAAGAAGCTCAACGCCTATATCACCGAGACGCCGGACGTCGCCCGCGCCCAGGCCGACGCCTCCGACAAGCGCCGTGCCGCTGGAGGCAAGCTCGGCGCCCTCGACGGCATCCCGCTCGGTATCAAGGATCTCTTCTGCACCGAGGGCGTGCAGACGACCGCCGGGTCGCACATTCTCGAAGGCTTCAAGCCGACCTATGAATCGACGGTGACGAAGAACCTCTTCGACGCCGGCGCCGTCATGCTGGGCAAGCTCAATCTCGACGAATTCGCGATGGGCTCCAGCAACAAGACCTCTTACTACGGCAACGTCATCAACCCGTGGAAACGCCAGGGCGATGATACCGACCTGGTGCCAGGTGGTTCGTCGGGCGGCTCCTCCGCCGCCGTTGCAGCCCGCATTGCGATGGCCGCGACCGGCACCGACACGGGCGGTTCGATCCGCCAGCCGGCAGCGCTGACCGGCACCGTCGGCATCAAGCCGACCTATGGCCGCTGCTCGCGCTGGGGCATCGTCGCCTTCGCCTCCTCGCTCGATCAGGCAGGTCCGATCGCCCGCTCGGTTGAGGATTGCGCGATCATGCTGGGGGCGATGGCCGGGCATGACCCCAAGGATTCGACCTCGGTCGAAATGGCCGTGCCGGATTTCAGGAAGGCGCTCACCGGCAACATCAAGGGGCTCCGCGTCGGTATTCCCAAGGAATACCGTGTCGACGGCATGTCGCAGGAGATCAGCGATCTCTGGGCCAAGGGCGCCGAATGGCTCAAAGCCCAGGGCGCCGAGATCAAGGAGATCTCGCTGCCGCATACCAAATACGCGCTGCCGACCTATTACATCATCGCGCCAGCGGAAGCCTCCTCGAACCTCGCCCGCTATGACGGCGTGCGCTTCGGCCTGCGCGTGCCGGGCAACAGCCTCGACGAGATGTACGAGCTGACGCGCGCCGCCGGCTTCGGCAAGGAAGTGAAGCGCCGCATCCTGATCGGCACCTACGTCCTCTCGGCCGGTTATTACGATGCCTATTACCTGCAAGCGCAGAAGGTGAGGGCGCTGATCCTCAAGGACTTCACCGACGCCTTCAAGGATGTCGATGTGATCCTCACCCCCTCGACCCCGTCGGCGGCCTTCGGCTTCCACGAGAATGAGGGCGATCCGGTGCAGATGTATCTGCAGGACGTGTTCACCGTGACCGTGAACCTCGCCGGGCTGCCGGGCATCTCGGTGCCCGCCGGTCTCGATGCCAAGGGCCTGCCCTTGGGCCTGCAGCTGATCGGCCGCGCTTTCGACGAGGAGACGCTGCTGCGCTCGGCCCAGGCGCTCGAAGGTGCCGCCAATTTCACCGCCCTGCCGGCGGGAGTGTAAGACGATGACTGACGAAAAGAATCTGATCGAAGGCCGTACCGGCAAGTGGGAAGTGATCCTCGGGCTCGAAGTCCACGCCCAGGTCATTTCCAAGTCGAAACTGTTTTCAGGGGCCGCCACCGCGTTCGGTGCGGAACCCAACACGCAGGTGAGTCTGGTCGATGCCGGCTTTCCCGGCATGCTGCCCGTCATCAACCAGGTCTGCGTCGAGCAGGCGGTAAAGACCGGTCTTGGCTTGCAGGCCGAGATCAACCTGAAATCCGTCTTCGACCGGAAGAACTATTTCTACGCCGATCTGCCGAACGGCTATCAGATCAGCCAGTTCACCCAGCCGATCGTCGGCAAGGGCACGATCGTGCTCGACCTGCCCGATGGGTCGCACCGCGAGGTCGGCATCACGCGCCTGCACTTGGAGCAGGACGCGGGCAAGAGCCTCCATGACCAGCATCCGACCAAGACCTATGTCGATCTCAACCGCGCTGGCGTGGCGCTGATGGAGATCGTCTCCGAGCCGGATATGCGCTCGTCCGACGAAGCTGCCGCATATCTCAAGAAGCTGCGTTCGATCCTGCGCTATCTCGAGACCTGCGACGGCAACATGGATGAAGGTTCCATGCGCTGCGACGTCAACGTCTCAGTCCGTAAGCCTGGCGATCCCCTTGGCACGCGCTGCGAGATCAAGAATGTGAACTCGATCCGCTACGTCGCGCAGGCCATTGAATATGAAGCGCGCCGCCAGATCGAAGTGATCGAGGAGGGCGGCACGATCCGCCAGGAAACGCGCCTCTGGGATCCGGGCAAGGGTGTGACGCGCTCGATGCGCTCCAAGGAGCATGCGCACGATTACCGCTATTTCCCCGACCCTGACCTGTTGCCGCTCAACCTCGATCCGAAATGGGTCGAAGGGTTGAAGGCGGGTCTGCCGGAACTCCCCGATGCCAAGCGCAAGCGCTTCACCGAGAAGCTGGGCCTTTCCGATTACGATGCCGGCGTGCTGGTGGCGGAAAAGGAATCGGCCGATTTCTACGAAGAAGCCGCCAATGGCCGCGATGCGAAGCTCGTCGCCAACTGGCTGACCTCGGAACTCTTCGGCAAGCTCAATGCCGCCGGCAAGTCGATCACGGAGAGCCCGGTTTCGGCGAAGGCGCTGGGCGAGCTCGTCGGTCTCATCTCCGACAACACGATCTCCGGCCGTATCGCCAAGGACGTCTTCACCGAGATGTTCGAAACCGGCAAGTCGGCGGGCGAGATCGTTGAGGCCAAGGGGCTGCGCCAGGTCCTCGATACCGGCGCCATCGATGCCGAGATCGACAAGATCATGGCGGCCAATGCCGACAAGGTCGCGGAATACCGGTCCGGCAAGGACAAGCTGTTCGGCTTCTTCGTCGGTCAGGTCATGCGCGCCATGGGCGGCAAGGCCAACCCGGCCATGCTGAACGAGCGCCTCAAGGCAAAACTTTCCGCCTAAATCCCCGAAAACGGTGCTGTCTGGGCAATTATTGCCGGGTGCCGGGTAAATCTTGCCGATTTACCCGGCATATCCTTCCGTGAGACATTTCTAATCATTGCTACACGTCTTGCGGGCGGGATCGATGGGTGTCGCAGGTGGCATCTTCAACATCATCCAGCGCAGTCAACTCAGTGTGACGGCGAGCGCGACCCTGCGCGTCACCCAAACCCAGAAATCGCTGATCCAGAAGAGTGCGGCAGACGACAGTGCCGGCCTTAACCCGACTTCCTGGACGCTCCGGAAGAACGAAAGTGCCGTGGCGGCCTTCTGGCGCTTGGCCCCGGAAAGTGCCGCCAAGAACGCGCCGACTGTCGATATCGTGAAGCGGCTCGAAAAGCTCGCCGATGGCAACAACAGCGATATCACCGCCGAAAAGATGCGTCAGGCGAAGTCGAAGCTCGAAGGGCTGCGCCGGCAATTGCAGATGCTGGCGGCGACCGGCGACGTGAAACAACTGCGCCGCATCGCGTCGGAAGCGGCACAATTGGCGCGAGAGATCGGCGCTGCGGCGCGGTCACTGGCGCAAGGTATCGGCAGCGGCTCTAGTGGCTCTGGCGCAACGACGTCGGGCGACGCGGCCAGCGCGCAAGCCACGGCCAGTGCGGCGAATGCCGCCGCCAACAGTACATCAGGAAGTGACCCGGTTCCGGCCGGCAATGCCACGGCCGACAGTGGAAGCACACCGGCAGCAACTCCAAACGCGGCCCCCGTTGCCGCCTCGTCGCCGCTGGCGAGCGACGCGCAGGCGGGCGATGAGCGGTCACAATCCTTCAAGGCGCTGCATGAACTGACCAGCGATGCCCGCAACGCGATTATTCAGGCCAAGGGCATCATCTCGCTGGCGGCCCAGATCGCGCGTTCGCGCCGCCGTGGCCAGGACGATGACGATGATCGCTATTTCCGCAATCTGCAGGAGATCGCCGACGGCGCCCTGCATGATGTCGATGCCGGCCAGCGCGAAGCATTGGGCCAATTGCTGGCCCCAGCGGAGGGCAGCGAGGGCGAACTGATCAGTTCGATCAGCGAGGTCGATATCTCCCTCGAAATCAGCGTCAGCGCGTCGATCTATACCGAAACCGGCATGCAAATGGTCGTCTGACACCCGGATCGGCGACGTCAACTATCTCTACAATTTGAGGAATTCGCGGCAAATCGCCGTTTGCACTTTATTCACGGCGCTGGCCTAATCTGGGCCCATGAACGAACCTCAGGGCTTCATAGACAACATCCGGCGCTCCGTCTTCGAGCCCTTGCGCTACTTTGTCGATCCGACCGAGCGGCTCTTCGTCCTTTACCTGGTGAGCGGTCTTGTCTGCGCGCTCTTTGTCTTTCTGTTGGCCCTGCGTCGCGATCCAGCCCATGCACCGCGCGGCTTCTTGAAGTACCTCTTTCCAAAGAGCATCTATCTGCACCCCTCGGCCAAGGCCGACTATCGCTTCTTCCTGATCGACCGGGTTCTCTCCTTCCTGTTCCTGCCTTATTTCATCATTCTCGTTCCGGCCGTGGCGCAGCCTGTCTTTGCGTTGCTCACCTGGGCCTTCGGCACCCCGACATCGGCAATCATGTCGCCGGGCCTAACCACGAATCTTGTTATCACCATCGTCTCTGCCCTCGCGATTGATTTCACCCTGTGGTTGGTTCATCTGCTGCATCATCGGATCCCGGTTCTGTGGGAGTTCCACAAAGTCCACCATTCGGCCGAAGTGATGACGCCGATCACCGCCTACCGCATGCACCCGGTGGAGATCATCATCAATTACAACCTCACCGGCTTCGCGAGCGGGATTGTGTTCGGCCTGTTCCGCTATCTGACGATGGATTCCTACGCAGTCCTCTCAGTACTCGGCGTCGACATCATCACTTTCGTCTTCCTGGTGTTCGGCTTCACCTTGCGCCATTCGCATGTGCCGATGGCTTATCCGCCGGGTCTCAGCCACATTCTCGTCAGCCCCTGGATGCACCAAGTGCATCATTCCCGCGAAAAGCGGCACCTCGACAAGAATATGGGCTTCATCTTCGCATTCTGGGACTGGATGTTCGGGACGCTCTACGTTCCGAAGCCCGGCGAGACCTTTGCGATCGGCCTCGATACCGGCGAGGCGCCGCGTTTCCATTCGGCGATCGCCCTCTATGTGCGCCCGTTCCGCAACATCGCTGCGCGCTTCGCTCGCCCGGTGTCGTCGGCGGGGCCCAGCAAGCACTCATGATGGGTCGTCAGCGCGTTCTTCTGGCGTCATTCGCACTGGCCGGGTTGTTGTTGCTGGGCAGCGTGGCGCTGGCCGCACCCACATCGGTCGAGCTTGAGCAATTGACCAGCCCTGAGGTGCGCGACCTGCTGGCGGAGGGATATACGACCATCATCATTCCGACCGGTGGAACCGAGCAGAACGGTCCGCAGTTGGTCCTGGGCAAGCACAACATCATCGTCCGCTACACCAGTGCCGAGATCGCGCGCCGCCTTGGTTCGACTTTGGTGGCGCCGGTCATCGCCTATGTCCCGGAAGGTGAGATCGACCCGCCGCAGGGTCATATGCGCTATCCCGGCACCATCAGCCTGCCCGAGCCGATTTTTGGTGCCGTGCTTGAATCCGCCGCGCGCAGCTTCATCGCCGAAGGGTTCAAGACCGTGCTCCTCATCGGCGATTCCGGCGGCAATCAGGCGATGCAGGCCGACACGGCAGCCAGGCTCGATGCCGAATTCGCCCCCAAGGGCGTTCACGTCTTTGCGGTTGATGCCTATTACGCGGCCAATGGCCAGGTCGAATGGCTGGCGCAGGCCGGCGAGACCGAGGCGGATATCGGCACCCATGCCGGCATTCGGGAAACCTCCGAACTGCTGGCGATCGCCCCGGATACCGTCCGATCGGACATGCTGGCGCCCGGCACGGATTGGGCGGGCCTCGGAGCCAGCGGACGGCCGGACCATGCCAGTGCCGAGCGGGGGCGGGCCCTGCTTGAGCTCAAAATCGACGCGGCCCTGCGTCAGATCCGTCAGCTAATGGCCATAACGCCTTGATTGCGAAGCCTTGATAAGGTTGTGTTAACTAATTTCTGGCGTAGAATGGGGAATTAACGATATCCCCGTTCGTTCTTTCCGGGGAAGGGGACACACCATGCACCATCTCGTGCCGACTGGAATCGTGCGCGTCATCGCGTGTGTCGGGCTGGGCCTATTGGCCGGCTGCGGCGGGCGCATGGCCAATCCGACACCGGAAGTCTCCATCTATGACCGCTATATGAGCTGCGACGACATCCGCAAGGAAGTCGCCGCGAATTACGCAGAGCAGTCGAGCCTCGCGCGCGAGGAAGCCTGGGCCAAGGAAAAGAACGACATGATCATGGGTCTGTCGCTGGCCTTCCCGCCCGGCTGGTTCGCCGTCGATCAGACGGTTGAGGGCGATTTCCCGGAGGCGCCGCAGGAACGTGAAACGCTGGCGCTCGGTGCCCGCAATCGCCACATCATAGCCATCGCCAAGGATCAGGGCTGCTGGCCTGATCCGTCCGTCTGGAGCCCTGCCTCGTGAGCGCGCCGATGAACATGCTCTCCCGCCTCACTCTTCTTGCCGGGCTCGCCGTCTCGGCCTGTGGTGGCGAGGTGCCGCAACTGGTCCAGGTGATCCGGCCGACCGATAGCGACATGAGCTGCATGGACCTGCTGCGCGAAACCGGTGAAAACGATCTGGCGATCGCCCGCCTCGTCGATCGCGACGATCAGGTGCATCGGCGCAATATCCATTATACCGTCGTCGATGGCGTGATGTTCCCGCCCGCGATGCTGACCCTTGATCTCCGCGATCAGCCGGAGAAGGAGATGCACGTGCTGCGCGCCCGCAATGCACGGCTCATCGAACTGGCCGACAAGAAGGGTTGCTGAGCCGCAGCCTGCTTACGACAGCAGGAACTGCCGTACCTTGCCAACGACCTGATCCGGTATTTCTTCGGGGATGAAATGCCCCGACTGGACGCGCTCGGCCGTCACCTTCTTGCACCAGCGCTGCCATTGCTTCTGCGGGTCGCGCTTCTCATCGACGAAAGTCCCCGAATAGAGCGCCAGCGTCGGGCATTCGATCATCCGTCCCTGCTTCAGGTCCGCTTGATCGTGACTGTCATCGATCGTGGCCCCGGCGCGGTAATCGGCGCAGGTCGCGGCGATGACTTCCGGGCGGCGGAAGCAGCGCTTGTATTCCGCCATGATGTCGTCGGGGAAGGCCGCCATATCGCCGGCCCAGTGGCGGATGATCCATTCCAGCCAGTAATCCGGATCGGCGCCGATCATGCGTTCCGGCAGGCCGCCGGGCTGGGCGAGGAATCCCCAGTGGAAGGTGCCGATGGCGAATTTCTTGTCGGCCTGCTCCCAATAGGTAGCCGTCGGGACAATATCGAGCGGCACCAGGCGGTTGACCCGGTCCGGATAGTCGAGCGCCAGGCGATAGGCGACGCGGGCACCGCGGTCGTGGCCGATGACCGAAAAGCGCTCATGGCCCAGCATCTTCATGATTTCAACGACTTCAGCCGCCAGCTGCCGCTTGGAATAGTTACTGGAATCGGGCAGCGGCGCAGGGGCCGCACTGTCGCCATAGCCTTTGAGGTCGAGGCAGACCACCGACATCGAGCGGGCGAGGAGCGGCGCGATGTGCCGCCAGATGATATGGGTCTGGGGATAGCCGTGGAGAAGCACGACCGGGGTGCCTTCGCCACCCTTGATCACTTTGAAGCTGAGGTCGTTGAGTTGGACCTGCCAGCGGCTGAAGCCGTCGAACATCTCTATCCACTCCCCTTGGAAACGGGTGTTTTCGGTAGTCCAAAGGCCGCTTTTCAGGGCGATTCCGGAGGGATTAGACTGTGCCCCGCGATTCTCGGTCAACCCCTCCCAGGACCTCTGTCACAGATTGGTTTTTCTGGGCTCTTTCAAGGCTTTAGCCAAACACCATGACGCTCATCCTGCCCTCGTCCCCCAGCGAACCCACCTCCTTGCGCCAACGCCTGCGGACCCACTACCGCGCCGACGAAACCGGCATCGTCGAAATGCTGCTGGGGCAGGCGGACCTGCCGGCGGAGATGCAGGACCGGATTGCGGCACGGGCGCGCAAGCTGGTCGAGGAAGTGCGGCGCAACCGGGTGGGCCAAGGCGGCATCGACGCCTTCATGCATGCCTATGAGCTGTCCTCGAAGGAAGGTGTCGTGCTGATGTGCCTCGCCGAGGCCCTGCTGCGCATTCCGGACAGCGAGACGGCCAACCAGCTCATCCGCGACAAGCTGAAGGATGCCGATTTCGGCCAGCATCTGGGTGAATCGGATTCGATGTTCGTCAACGCCTCGACCTGGGCGTTGATGCTGACCGGCCGCATCATGCAGCTCGATAAGTCGAGCAGCGATTTGAAGGGCGTCTTGAAGCGCCTGGTGGCACGGAGCGGCGAGCCGGTCATTCGCCAAGCCGTGACGCAAGCGATGAAGATCCTGGGGCGCCAGTTCGTCATGGGCCGCGATATCGATGAGGCGGTCGACCGCGCCGAAGCCGCCGAGAAGCGCGGCTATCGCTATTCCTACGACATGCTGGGCGAAGCCGCCCGCACCATGAAGGATGCCGAGCGCTATTTCGCCTCGTACCAGAACGCGATCCGGGTGATCGGCAAGGCGTCGAAGGGGAAGGGCGTCATCGCCGGCCCCGGTATCTCGATCAAACTGTCGGCCCTTCATCCGCGCTATGAGTTCGCCCAGAGCGAACGGGTGATGAAGGAACTGGTCCCGCAGGTGATCGCGCTCGCTCAGGCGTCGAAGCAGGCCGGTATCGGCTGCACGATCGATGCGGAGGAGGCCGAACGCCTCGACATCTCGCTCGACATCATCGAAGCGGTGGCGGCCGATCCGTCCTTGAAGGATTGGGACGGGCTGGGCCTCGCCATCCAGGCCTATCAGAAGCGCTGCCTGCCGCTCATCGATTGGCTGGCCGATTGTGCGCGCCGCAACCGCCGCCGCCTGATGGTGCGCCTGGTAAAGGGTGCCTATTGGGACAGCGAGGTGAAATGGAGCCAGGAGCGGGGCTTGCCCGACTATCCGGTCTTCACGCGCAAGGTTTCGACCGACGTCTCTTATCTCGCCTGCGCGCGGCGCCTCCTTTCCGACGGGCAGGCCTTCTTCCCGATGTTTGCGACACACAACGCGCACACGCTGGCCGCCGTTATCGAGATGGCGGGCGGCGAGGCAGCGGCGCGCGAGAAGCTGGAATTCCAGCGCCTGCACGGCATGGGCGAGCCGCTCTACGATCAGGTGACGCCCACCGATGCGATGGGCATTCCCTGCCGCGTCTATGCCCCGGTCGGCAGCCATGAGGATCTGCTCGCCTATCTGGTGCGGCGCCTGCTCGAGAATGGCGCCAACACGTCGTTCGTCAATCGCATCGTCGACGAGAAAGCGCCGCTCGACGCGATCGTCGCCGACCCCATGATCCAGGTCCGCAAGCTGAAGACGAAGCCGCATCCGGGTATCCCGTTGCCGCGCAACCTCTATGGCGCCGAACGCCAGAATTCGGCCGGGATCGATTTGACCGATGCCGAAGGGATGCAGAAACTGTCGGCTGAGATCGGTGCCGCGTCCGGTGCCGTGCAGGCGGGCCCCATCATCGGTGGTGTTGAGAAGAGCGGAAAGGCCGAGGATATCCGCAATCCCGCCGACATCGCCGAGACGGTGGGGCGCGTCGTGCTCGCCACCCAGGCCGACGTCGATGAAGCCATCTCGCGCGCGAGCCGTGCTTTCGCCGCCTGGGCCGCGACCCCGGCCGCAAGCCGCGCTGCCTGTCTCGACAAGGCGGCGGACCTCATGGAAGCAAGGCGCGGCGAATTGCTGGGGCTCTGCATCCGTGAAGCCGGCAAAACGATCGGCGATGCGGTCGCCGAACTGCGCGAGGCGGTGGATTTCTGCCGCTATTACGCGGCGCGCGCCCGGGCCGATTTTTCTGCCCCGCTGCCGCTTCCCGGCCCGACCGGCGAGCGCAATCAGCTGATCATGCAGGGTCGTGGCGTCTTCGCCTGCATCAGCCCCTGGAACTTTCCGCTGGCGATCTTCATGGGGCAGGTGAGTGCCGCCCTTGTCGCCGGCAATTGTGTCATCGCCAAGCCCGCCGAGCAGACGCCGCTCATTGCCGCCGCCGCGGTCAAGATCCTGCATCAGGCAGGGATCCCCGGCGATGTCCTGCATCTGCTGCCGGGCGACGGGCCGACTGTCGGCGCGCCCTTGACGCGCGACCCGCGCATTGCCGGCGTTGCGTTCACGGGCTCCACCGAGACGGCGCGCCTCATCAATCGCACGCTTGCCGCCAAGGACGGGCCGATTGTCCCGCTCATCGCCGAGACCGGTGGGCAGAATGCGATGATCGTCGATTCATCGGCGCTTCCCGAACAGGTGGTGCGCGATGTGCTTATCTCCTCGTTCCAGAGTGCCGGGCAGCGCTGCTCGGCCCTGCGCGTCCTCTTCGTGCAGCAGGATATCGGCGCGAAGCTTGAGGAGATGCTGTCCGGTGCCATGGCGGAACTGAAGATTGGCAACCCGGCGGAGCTCAAGAACGATATCGGCCCGGTGATCGATGCCGAGGCGAAATCGGTGCTCGAGGCGCATGTCCAGCGCATGGACCGCGAAGGCAAGCTGATCTACCGCACGCCGCTCAACGGGACGGCATCGCGCGGCCATTTCTTCGCCCCCGTCGCCTACCGGATCGACGGCCTCAACCGACTGCAACGCGAAGTCTTCGGCCCTGTCCTGCACGTGATCCATTACGCCGCTGACAAGCTCGACGACGTCCTGACTGCGGTGAACGATACCGGCTATGGCCTGACGCTGGGCATCCACAGCCGCATCGACGGCAAGGTGAAGTACATTGCCGAGCGGCTGCGGGTCGGCAACACCTATGTCAATCGCAACATGATCGGTGCCGTTGTCGGCGTGCAGCCCTTCGGCGGCGAAGGCCTCTCCGGCACCGGTCCCAAGGCCGGCGGTCCGCATTACCTGCACCGCTTCGCGACGGAACGCACGCTCACCATCGACACGACGGCGGCCGGCGGCAATGCCAGCCTGCTCAGCTTGGAAGAAGAGTGAGATTGAGTTAGTCCGCCCGGAACATTTGTCATCCCCCGCTTCAGGCGGGGGATCCACGACCTACCATCTTTCAGTCGCGGTCGAATTCGTGGATGGCCCGCCTGCGCGGGCCATGACAGAAAGGTTGGCGTCTCGTCCCTAGAACACCACCTGCGTTGCCTTGGCCAGTTCATCCATCGGGATGTGGCAGGCGATGCGGTGGCCGCTCGCCGACACCTGTTCGGGCGGCGGGGTGTCGTCGCAGATGCTGCCGACTTTGCGCGGGCAGCGGGTGGCGAAGGGGCAGCCCTTGGGCCGGTTCTGCGGGCTCGGCACATTGCCTTCGAGGATGATGCGCGTCTGATGCACATCCGGATCGGCGATCGGCACCGCCGACATCAGGGCTTCGGTATAGGGATGATAGGGCGGCGCGTAGACGTCGGTCACCGAGCCATATTCCATGATCTTGCCGAGATACATGACGGCGACATGGTCGGCGAGATAGCGCACGACCGACAAATCATGGCTGATGAAGAGCAGCGTCGAGCCGCGCTTCCTCTGGATATCGACCAGCAGGTTGATGATCGCCGCCTGCACGGAGACGTCGAGTGCCGAGACGGGCTCGTCGGCGAGGATCAGTTCCGGCTCGCCGGCAAGGGCGCGGGCGATGGCGACGCGCTGCTTCTGGCCGCCCGAGAGCTGGCGCGACTTCCGATTGGCGAACTCAACCGGCAGGTTGACCGTGGACAACAATTCGTTGACTTGGGCGCGGGCCTCGCGGCCGCCGATCCGCTTCAGCTTGGAGATCGCGCGCTCCATGATGTAGCCGATCGAATGGCTGGGATTGAGCGTGCTTTCCGGGTTCTGGAACACCATCTGGATGGCGCGCTTGGTGTCGGCGGCGCGCTTTTCGACCGGCGTGTCGCCAATGTCGGCGCCGGCCAGCGTCACCTTGCCGCCAGTTGCCTGCTCGATGCCGGTCAGAACCTTGGCGAGCGTGGACTTGCCGCAACCGGATTCGCCGACGATAGCGAGGGTCTCGGCGCGCTCGGCCGCAAGGTCGATATTGTCGACGGCATGAACATCATAGCCAGTGCTGCCGAACATGCCGATCGCCTGGTGATAGGTCTTCTTGAGGCCGTCGAGGGTGAGGACTGCTTCGGCCCGGTCATTGGCGGCGTTGAGGTTCGGCACTTGGCCGGCGCCCGGCCGTTCGTGCTTCGGCAGCTCCTCAAGGCGCACGCATTTCACCCGGTGCAAGCCGGTCTCGCCGTGAATCAGCGTCGGCACGGCGGCACTTGTACACCGCTCGGCCACCACATGCGGACAACGCGGGGCGAAGATGCAGCCCTTGGGCCGGTTGAGGATCGGCGGCACCTGGCCCGGAATGGCCGAGAGGGGGCGCGAGCGCTTGTCGGCATTGAGGGTCGGGATGCAGTTGAGCAAACCGCGCGTGTAGGGATGGCGCGGGTCGCGGAAGACCTCGCCGATCGGGCCTTCCTCGACCAGCTCACCGGCATACATGACGCCGATGCGGTCGCAGATGCGCACGACGGTGCCCAGATTGTGGCTGATGAAGACGATGGCGCTGTTGTGCTTCTTCCGGAGTTGCGCCACGAGGTCGAGAACCGCGGCCTCGACGGTCACATCAAGGCCGGTCGTGGGCTCGTCCATCACGAGGAGCGAGGGTTCCGACATCAGCGCCATAGCGATGACGACGCGTTGCTGCTGGCCGCCCGACAATTGGTGCGGATAGCGCGTCATGATGCGCTCGGGGTCCGGCAGATTGACCTCGCGCAGCATCTGCACGGCGCGGTCATAGGCTTCCTTCTGGCCGGCATTGGAATGGATGAGCGGCACTTCCATCAGCTGCCTGCCGACCGGGATGACCGGGTTGAGGCTGCTCATCGGGTCTTGATAGACCATCGCCATGCGGCTGCCGCGAATGTCGCGGAGCTCGGCCTCGGTCATCTTGGTCATGTCGCGGCCCTCGAAGAGGATCTCGCCGCCAGTGACGCGACCGGCGCCACCCAGATACTTCATGATGGCGAAGGCGACCGTCGACTTGCCGCAGCCGGACTCGCCGACCAGCCCCAGAGCTTCGCCCTCATAGAGGGTCAGGCTGATATTGGGGACGACCTTGAGTTCGCCGGCGCGGACGAAATAGGAGATGGAGACATTGCGGAGTTCCAGGATGGGCTTCCTGGTCTCGGCCGTGGCGGCGGAGCGTTCCAATGTCGCGGCGCTGCTCATCTCACTGTCACCTTTCCTGTTGGCCCGTCCTGTTGGCCCGTCCTGTTGGCCTGGGTGCCGTCGTTCCGTCAGTCGCGCAGGCTGATCTCGCGCATACCGTCGGCGAGCAGGCTGAGGCCCACGACCAGCGACGAGATGGCGATTGCCGGGAACAGCGACATGTGCGGGAATACCGACATCATGGCATAGGTTTCCTTCACCATGCCGCCCCAATCGGGATCGGGCGGCGGCAGGCCCAGCCCCAAGAAGCCGAGGACGCCGATGGCGATGGTGGTGTAGCCCATGCGCAGGCAGGCATCGACGATGAGCGGTCCACGCGCGTTGGGCAGAATTTCGACCAGCATGATGTAGAGGGCGGATTCGCCGCGCATCTTGGCCGCCGCCACATATTCGCGTTCGCGCAGTTCCAGCGTCATGCCGCGCACGATGCGGATGATCTGCGGCGAAGAGATGAAGATGACGGCAAAGACGATGTTGGTGGCCGAGGCGCCGAGGCGCATGATGACGATGATGTAGAGGACGATGGCCGGGAAGGAGAGCAAGACATCGGCGACGCGGTTCACCAGACTGTCGACCCAGCCGCGATAATAGCCGGCCATCAACCCCAACAGGCAGCCGATCACGTAGGCGCAGAAGACGGCGAAGGGGGCGACCTTGAACACCGTGCGCGAACCCCACATGATGCGCGAGAGAATGTCGCGGCCGGAATTGTCGGTCCCCAGCCAATGTGCCACCGTCGGCGGCGACATCAGGGCTTCCATGTCATTGGCATTGGGATCATAGGGCGCGAGCCAGGGCGCCAGGATCGCCACGAAGATCCAGAACAGCACCAGGAACGCGCCCACCATGCCGACGGGCGATTCCTTCAGCAGTCGGATCCGGTTCCAGGTCAGGGCAAAGACGCCATCGTTCGACATGTCGATCCTGCCTCAGGAGAAACGAATGCGCGGGTTGAGCATCATGTAGCCGAGGTCGCCGGCAATCTGCGTGCCGACCGAGATGAGGACGGCGAAGAGGGCGCCGGCTTCGACCACGGCGACATCCTGTGCCAGGGCCGCCTCGAGCAGCATGCGGCCGAAGCCGGGATAGGCGAAGACCGCCTCGACCACGACGACCCCGGTCACGAGGTAGTTGATCTGCAGCAGGATGACGGTGAACGGCGCGATCATCGCATTGCGCAGCGCGTGCTTCAGGATCACGGCCTTGAAGCTCATCCCCTTCAGGATGGCCGTGCGGATATAGGGCCTGGTCATCACCTCGACCATCGAGGCACGCACCATGCGCACGACATAGCCGAGGTCGTAGAGCACCATCACCGAAACCGGCAGAACCAATTGCTGCCAGATCGACCATTCGGTCCCGCTTTCGAGCGGTGACGTGCCCGGCAGCCAGCCCAGCCAGATGACGAAGATGCTGGCGAGGAACACGCCGGAGGCAAATTCGGGCACGGAGGTGGTGACGATACTCGCCACCGAGATACTTCGGTCGAGGATGGAGCCTTCCCGCATGCCGGCACTGATGCCGAGGATGATGGAGAGCGGCACGATGATGGCGAAGGCGACGCCGGCGAGGAGCAGCGTATTGCCGAGACGGTCCCAGATGATGTCGTTGACGTTGGTTTTATAGAGCGTCGAATAGCCGAGGTCGCCGCTCAGCGTCTTGCCGAGCCATTCCCCATAGCGCACGACGACGGGGCGGTTGAGGCCCATTTCCTCGTTGAGGCGGTCGACCTGATCCTGGGTCGCGAAGGGACCCAATACCTTGCGCGCCACCTGGCCGGGCGTGAATTCGAACGCCGCGAAGACCAGCGCCGACACCACGAGCATCGTGAAGGCAAGCAAAGCTATTCGCTTGGACAGAAATGCCAGCATTGTCCCCCTCAGCCATCCCTGGAGCCACTCCGGTCAAAAACGCCGGTCCGGTTCATGCCGGGTGCAAGTGGCTCAATAGCGCTCACTAAAGCACATTCTCGTGCTCTTGCCAGTCACCTTTATCTAATAACAGCATAACAGGCCTGCAATGCCGGAATAGACGAAAAGCGGCCAAAACCTTCAATTTGCGTCACGGTGCCGTTCGTAAAGGTACTGTGCCACGGCCAAATCCTCATGGCCGCCGCCACCGGATTTGAACCAGGTGATCTCCGCATCGTTGCCGCGCCCAGGTCGTTCGCCGCGGTTTAGCTGGAACATATCGATAAGTTCATTTTCCTCGATAAGGCCCGCTGCGAGCGGTGCGCAGACATCGCCCGCGACCCCGACGGTGGTGAGGCGCGCATCGACATAATGGCGTGCCGCACGGCGGAACGCTTCATCATCGGCCTCGCGCATCTCCGGCAGATAGCCGCCGACCAGATCGAGATGGGCGCCGGGCTTGAGCCAGGCACCCTCGATGATCGGCACCGTGGCGCGTGTCGCCGTGGAAACGATATCGGCACCGCGGCAGGCGCCGGCAAGGTCATGCGTGATCTCGACCGGCAGGCCAAGAGCCTGCAACGGCGCCGGGTCGATCGCATCGGGACGGCGGTTCCACCAGAGGACGCGCCGGATGGGCCTGACGGCGCAATGCGCGGCGATAAGATGCGGCGCCAGCGCGCCACCGCCACAGACGAGCAGCGTGCTGGAATCGGCACGACTCAACAGGTGCGATGCCATCGCCGAATTGGCGGCCGTCTTGACGAGTGTCAGGGCGGCGCCATCGAGTGTCGCAATGGCGGCGCCGGTCTTGCCTTCAAACAGGGCATAGAGGCCCTGGACGGCAGGCAGGTCGCGGCGGGGATTTTCCGGAAAGACGCTCACCAGCTTGATGCCGAAATAGCTGCCGAAACTCCAGGCCGGCAGCAACAGCCAGTCATTCTGCGCGTCGGCAGCGGTGGGCTGGCTCAATAGCATGCGGTCGATGCGATCGACGCCCTGGCGGTTCATGCGGCACAGCGTGTCGACGAGGCCGGGATAGCTGGTCAGCCCGTGAATCTGGTCGGCGTCGAGATGCAGCATGTGCGGGTCCTAAAGCGTGAGGCCGAGGCGGCGGCCCTCGAAGATGGCGGCGGCTGCCTGTCGCGGCGCCAGGCAATCGCCGATCGCGTGATAGGGCGTGCCGGCTGCCTGCATGTCATCCTGCAAGGCGGCATCGGCGACATTGGTCATGGCGAGGACGAGGGAATCGAAGGGCGCGCGCTGCTCCTCCCCCGTCGAGAGATCGCGGATGGTGGCGGCATCGCCGTGCCATTCGATGAGCGCGGAATCGGTGATGAAGGTGACGCCGAGGCGCTTCAGGCGCGAGCGCATCGGGAAATCGGCGGCGGTGCGCGCGAGATCGCGCCCGACATAGGCGTCGCCGGTCAGCAATGTCACCTGATGTTCCTTCTCGGCCAGATGCCAAGCGGTGCCGGGGCCGCGCCAATTGCCGGCATCGTCGAGCAGCAGCACGCGCTTGCCGAGCCGTGCTTCGCGGCGCATCACATCCTCGACCGACCAGACGTTCGGCCGGTCGATGCCGGGCAGGCTGTCGCGATGCGCCAGCACGCGCTGCCAGCCGGTCATGCCGGGCTGCGAGCCGGTCGCGAGCACGATTTCGTCCGCGCCGATCGCGTCGATATCGGCCTTTTCGAGATAGGTGTTGGTCCGGATTTCGACCTGCAGCTTGGTAAGCTGGCCTTCATACCAGGCGATGAGGTCGGTGATCTGGCCGCGGCGCGGCTGCAAGCCGGCCAAGCGGAACTGACCGCCAAGCTCGCCCGTCGCCTCGGCGAGAATCACATGATGGCCGCGTTCGGCGGCGACGCGGGCCGCTTCGAGACCGGCGGGACCACCGCCGACGACCAGCACCTTCTTCGGCTTGGTTGCCGGGGTGAAGGTGTCGCCGCCCCACTCGAACTCGCGGCCCGACGAGGGATTGATGAGGCACGAGATCCAATAGTCGCGCGAGCGCCGGCCCCAGCACATCTGGTTGCACGAGATGCAGCCGCGTACATCCTCAGGCCGGCCGGCCTTGGCCTTGTTGGCCAAATGCGGATCGGCGATCTGGCCGCGCACGATGCTGACTGTATCCGCCTGGCCGGAGGCGATGACGTAATCGGCATTCTCCGGCGTGCGGATATGGCTTTCCGCCTGGACGCGGATATGTTTCAGGGCCGCCTTCATCGCCTCGGCGAAGGGGGCGCCCATCTTGTCCTCATAGACGAAGGGCGGGATGATCTTGGTGAAGTCGAAATAGCTGCCGGTGCCGAGCGTCGTGTAGTCGTAGAGGCCGAGTTTCTCGTGCCACTGGGCGATCTCGATCTGTTGCTCGATGGTGAGGGCGGCGGGGCTGCCGGGATCGAGGCTGATCGCCATGCCGATGATGAAATCCTCGCCCACTTTGCGCCGCATCGCGGCGAGAAGATCGTGCGAAAATTTCATGCGCTTTTCGAACGTTCCGCCGTAGGAATCGTCGCGCCGGTTGGCGAGTGGCGACCAGAATTGCTCGATGATGGCGTTATAGGCGGCCATCATCTCGACACCGTCATAGCCGGCGGCCTTGGCGCGCACGGCTGCTGCCACGAAGGCGTCGATGGTGCTCTCGATCTCGCCCACCGTCATGCGGTGGCTGCCATCGGTATCGTGCATCGAGGCCTGGCCGGAAGGCGAATGGCTCGCCTCGAAGGAATTGTCCCAGTCGCCGTGGGCGCCGACATGGTACATCTGCTGAATCATGACGGTGCCGTGCTCGTGGCAGGCATCGGTGATGCGGCGGAAGTGCGGAATGACGGCATCGTCGCCCCAGCGGAAATTGCCGCGCGTCAGCACCGCCTGGGCGTTCACCGGCACGGGCTCGACGACGATCATCGCAGCGCCACCCCGGGCGCGCTCGCGGTAATAGCCGAGATGCCGTTCGCCGGGCCAGCCGCCCTCGCTCATATTCGCGGTATGTGCGCCGAAGACGATGCGGTTCTTGAGCGTCTTGTGGCGCAGGGTGAGCGGCTGGAAGAGGTGCGGGAAGGCTTGCGACATCGGCTGGCTCACCATCGGCTGGCTGGAACGACGCCGCTGAGAGTGATTGGCCGCGCGCCCCCGTGTCAACCCGCGCGGAAGGAATGGTTCAGCTCGCTTCCCTCATGCCAAGCAGCCATTGGATGCCGGCGAGATGCTGCTGGTCGTGGCTGCACAGGAAGTGGATGAGGCCGCGCACCGTCACCGGCCCGTACCCCTCGAAAGTGCCGCGCCGCGCCAGCGCCGCGGCATTGGCCCGGTCGAGGAGCGCCATGGTGCGCTCGCGCGCGGTGGCAAAGGCATCGAGGGCATTCGACGGTGTCGTGCGGTCATATTCGCGCGCCTCGACCAGCGCATAGCCGTCGATCGATTCGAGGAACGGGTTGCTTTCGGTGAGGAGGCGCTGGATGCGGAGTGTGTAGCCGTCGGCCTCGATGTCGCGCAGATGGCAGATCTGCTGCCGGATGGTGAGGCTTTCGCTGGGGATGCCCTCCCAACTGGCCGGACGCCAATCCAGGGCCGCATCCGGAATGCCGGACATGAGGTCGCGCAACGCGTCCGGGAAGCTGCGCAGCGCGTTGAGATTGTGCGGCAGCAGATCCATGACCGGTCAGTCGATGAAGGGAGATTGCGCCGGCATTTCGCCTTCCGCTTCCTTGACCGCACGGGCATAGGCCCGCGGGTTCTTGTAGGGGCCGGTCTTGACCAGATCCTTCGCCGTCGCCGGGCGGACTTCATGGGTGCGCGGCATGATCTTGAGGAAGCCGCCCTTGCGGCCGATGAGAAGAATCGGCTGGTTGGTGCGCGTGGCCAGGCGCCGGTGGCTGGCGGAATGGCGCTTCATCGCATCCCGCTCCTCCTCATCGCGTTCGAACACGTATTCGTAGGCCGCGACGAACTCATCGATGAAGTCGCGCTCCACCACCTGCATGTTGGAAATGAGCCAGCAGCGGTCGGCGAAGATCCAATAGGTGCTGAGGCCGAGGAGTTCGCCTTCTCGGTTGAAATAGGGGTAGAAAGGGAAGGCCCGGCAGGCGAGGGTGCGGTTGTCGCGCTCGCAAAAGCGGGCGCCCTTGCATTCGACCGCGACACAGCCCTTGTGCAGCTCGGCCACGATCTTCTTCGAGGTGAAGTCATAGGGTTTGAAGCGGCGCCACAGATCGGTGCGGCTCTTCAAGAGCTCGAATTCCGGCTTGTCGACCACGGGAATGGCGTGGTTGGTGTCGCAGCAGACCGGCTGGCCGTTATTGAGCGGCGAACAGAAGCGGCCGCAATCGAAGCGGGACACGTTCGCCTGGAAACGGTCATAGACCTTCTTGAAATCGGTCGGTCGCATATCCCCGGTCATGTCGCCCTGCTTTCGAGAATCGAGTCGCTAACGTCGTGTTCACCATGATTTATGCTTTGCCGCCGACTCGAAATCCAGTTAAGAATGAGCAAGTTAGGGCCGATCTTGCAGCGGCTCCGGACCCTTTCTGCGAGCGAGGAAAACGAAGCCATCATGACGCGTTTCTGGGTGATCGGCGGAGCCTATGCCGACACGAATTTCGACCGCATACAAGGCGGCGGCAAGGAAGAGCGGATCGGCCCTTTTTCCAGCTACGAGGAAGCGAAGGCCGCGTGGCAAAAGCGCGCCTGGGAGACGGTCGACCAAGCCAATGCCCGCTACCGGATCGAGGAAGAGGGCGGAGAAATCTGTTTCTGGGTGGTCGGCGGCCCCTATTGTGACACGACCTTCAGCGAACCGGCGCCGGGCGGCGGCGAGCAATGGTTCGGCCCCTTTGATACCTACGACGAAGCCAAGACCGCATGGTCGCGCCATGCCTGGTCGACCGTCGACGACGCCATGTGCCGCTACCGCATCGAAAAGCTGGTGAAGGGCGAACATCCCAAATCCGGCAAGTCGCACTGACCGGCCCATGGGTAGTCCCGGCGACTTCTGGGTCGAGACGATCGGCATCATAGCCGCCTGTCTGACGACCCTGAGCTTCCTGCCGCAGGCCCTGCGCATCTGGCGCCTCGGCTCGGCGCGTGACGTCTCGCTCACCATGTATCTGATGATGTTCGTCGGCCAGGTCATGTGGCTGACTTATGGGGCTGTCATCGGCTCCGCCTCGCTCATCTTCTCCAATGTGAGCGCGCTTGTCCTGGTGGGCTCGGTGCTGCTGCTGAAACTGCGCGACGTCCGCGTTGCCGCTGTCAAAGCCGACTGACGGCAGCGAGTTTTTGCACCACGGCCGGCCTCGGCTGGCCAACCTCACCGCAGAAATAGCCATATACCGTGAGCCCTGCCGTTTCGGCCAAGGCCAGCAATTCCCCGGGGCGCAGCAGAAAATCGGGATTGCTCGGCCGGCCGAAGCGCTCGTTGCCGAGCCCGAAGGTTTCGTAGATCAGCGTCCCTCCTGGCACCAAACTCTCAATGAGGCGCGGAAAGAGCGGACGGTGGAGATAGTTCGTGACCACGATTCCGGCAAATCGGCGCCCAGGAAGCGGCCAGGGTGAGCCGTCTTCCAGATCGGCGGGACAAATCTCGACCTTGCCGCGCCACTCCCTCTGCTTGAGCGCCGTCACATCGCGATCCAGGGCGACAACGGGATGTCCGGAGCCAGCCAAGAAATGGGTATGCCGTCCGCCCCCGGCCGCGAGATCCAGGACCAGTCCGCCCGGCGCAATTAGAGGGGCGTGTGCTACGACCCAGGGTGAGGGAGGTGAGGAATCCGTCAAATCACACGCTTTTGTCAAAGAGGCGTCATGGGAAGACGCTGGAAGCTGGCATTTTCACCGATGGCCCCTATATTCTTAACTCAATTCGGCGATCCTCGAAGGATCGTTATCGTGGTGAGCAGCTCGGGAATGATCGTTTTTCAGCTCAATTGTGGCAAGGGCCACAACTTCGACATTTGGTTCAAGGACGGCGCCAGCGCCGACCGCCAATTGGCGCGTGGCTTGGTGGAATGTCCCGATTGCGGTGACCGAAAGGTGGCGAAGGCCCTGATGGCACCTCGGATTTCCTCAAAATCGGAAAAGAGTCCGGCTGCGAGCATGACGGTCATGGCCAAGCAGATGCGTGAGCAGTTGGTCGAGGTGCGGCGCCAGATCGAGGCCAATTGCGATTACGTTGGCGACAAGTTTGCCGAGGAAGCGCGGAAGATCCATTACGGCGAGACGGATGCCCGCGGCATATTCGGCGAGGCGAGCGAAGAACAGCATAAGGAATTGAGCGAAGAGGGGATCGAGGTTGCGCGCGTTCCCTGGCTGCCGCGCGACGACGCCTGAGCCCTGACGAAAGCCGATCTGTCAGGAAATCCAATCGACGATGTGTTCTTCCGGCTCTCCGGCCTTCGTTTCCGAGATAGCTTTCTTGCGCACCGAGATACCCGCCTGATGAACCGTGCGGGGATCGCCTGAGATCAGCGGATGCCACCAAGGCAGATCCGCTCCGCGATGTACCAGCTTGTAGGCGCACGTTTCCGGCAGCCAGTCGATGCGGCCGATATTACGTGGGCCAAGCTGAACGCAGTCGGGCACGATCTGCTTGCGGTTCTTATAGTCCTTGCACTGGCAGGAGCGAAGGTCGAGTTGCTTGCAGGCGACGTTGGTGAAGATCACCTGGTTGGTGTCGGCGTCGCGCAGCTTGACCAAGCAACACTTGCCGCAGCCATCGCACAGGCTTTCCCATTGCGACGGCGTCATCTTGGATAGGGGCGTCGTTTTCCAGAAGGGCTGCTTGTTGGCAGCCTTCGTCACGAAACCTTGTTCCCGCGAATGAAGTCGGCAATGGCCGGGCTGATGCGCTCACGCCAGGAACGGCCGCTGAAGAGGCCGTAGTGCCCAACCTTGGCCTCGGTCACTTCGCGGCGCAGCTTGTCCGGAATGCTGGAGCAAAGAGCTTGCGCCGCGTGGCATTGGCCCGCGCCGGTAATATCGTCGCGACCGCCTTCGACAGTCATCAGGCCGACATTGCGGATCGCCTTCGGATTGACCAACTGGCCGCGATGCTTGAGGCGCCCCTTCATCAGCGCATGTTCCTGGAACACGATGCTGACGGTGTCGAGGTAGAATTGCGCATCGAGATCCATGACGGCCAGATATTCCTCGTAGAAGCGGCGATGCGCGCGCGCGAACTGGTCGTCGCCCTTGGCGTGAGCCCAGAGGAAATCGAGATGCGCCTTCAGGTGCCGATCCGGATTGAGCGACATGAAGCCGGTAAGCTGCAGCAGGCCCGGGTAGACGCGGCGACCACTGCCGGGGTGCATCGGGGGCACATTGTGAACGGCAGCCGCCTCGAAGGTCGAGATCGAATGCGATTGTGCAAGGCGGGTCACTTCTGTCGTGCCGACGCGCGTATCGACCGGGCCGCCCATGATGATGAGATTGCGCGGCGTTACCGGGTCCTTGGCCTCGGCGAGCAGCGATGTCGCGACGATCGATGCCGGCGCTGGCTGGCAGATTGCCAACACGTTGGCCCCCGGGCCGATATGGCGGAGGCAGCGATGCAGCACATCGACATAATCGTCGAAGCCGAACCGGCCTTCGCTCAACGGCACTTCACGCGCATCCTGCCAATCGGTCACGTAGACGTCGTGGGAGGAGAGCAGGGTTTCGATCGTATCGCGCACGAGAGTCGCGAAATGACCCGAAAGCGGGGCGACGAGGAGGATCTTCGGATCATTGCGCGGCTTGGTCAGCACGCGTTCAAACTGGATCAGGCGGCAGAAGGCTTCGCCGTGGATGATCTT
Source organism: Dongia sp. (assembly GCF_041910485.1). Lineage (GTDB taxonomy): Bacteria > Pseudomonadota > Alphaproteobacteria > Dongiales > Dongiaceae > Dongia. The sequence goes on along the minus strand of NZ_JAYRQR010000062.1, from coordinate 201,657 downwards.
CTCCCGCACCTCGACCTTTTCGCCATCGACGGTCACGGCATTAATGCCGAACTCCGGCCGGCCGTGGCGTCGCGTCGCGCGCCCCAGGATTTCGCAAGCTGCCGCACCTGCCCGAAGCAAGGTGGTTTCAGACAGCGGATTATGGGGATGCGCCAGAAGATTGCGCCATGTGTCGGCCGCAATCCGGAAGGGTGTCAGCGCAAGGTATTGGGCCTCGATGGCATGGTAAAGCATATTACTTCTTTACGGTGCGGTGCGACATAAAGCAACCATAAGCCGGAAAAGATGTCTTAACTGTGAAGAAGCACACCAGCCTCGACCGGCCATGTTAACCATAAAGATGAGCCGCTGCCAAAGGTTTCGGGGCCAATCGCGGTCGTTCGGTTTTGAAGCGAGACCGAAATCGGCGGAGTTCCCTCGCGCCACTCAGCCAGAAGAAGGCTTCTGTCGCCGAGGTAGGAGCCAGCAAGGGGGCGCGCCTTGATTGCATTCTGCATACCGGAAGGGGACGCAGTGGCCACGTCTATCTTCTCGGGCCGGACGGCCACGATGGCCGCCTGACCGGGGGCCGCGCCTTCGGTCGCTGAGACCCGGACATGCTGGCCGGGGGCGATCTCGATGGCGGCAGTACCGCCGGCGATGCTGCTGATCCGGCCTTCGAAGAAGTTCATGTTGCCGATGAAGCCCGCGACCTCGCGGCAATTGGGCCGCTCGTAGAGCGCCGTCGCGGTATCGATCTGCAGCACCTTGCCCCGCGCCATGACGGCAATACGGTCGGAGAGCGACAAGGCCTCCTCCTGGTCGTGGGTCACGAAGATGAAGGTGATGCCGAGCGATTTCTGCAACTGCCGCAACTCGATCTGCATTTCCTCGCGCAACTTCTTATCGAGTGCGCCAAGCGGCTCGTCGAGGAGCAGGACCTTTGGTTCGCAGACGATGGCGCGTGCCAGGGCCACGCGCTGGCGCTGACCGCCGGACAGTTGATTGGCACGCCGCCCGCCGAGGCCGGTCAGGCGCACCATCTCAAGCGCCTGATCGACCTTCTTCGCGATGCTGGTCTTGTCGAGACCGCGATTGATGAGCCCGTAGGCGATGTTCTCGGCGATGTCGAGATGCGGGAAGATCGCGTAACTTTGAAACACCATGTTGGTGGGGCGAAGATTGGGTGGGCGAACACCCATCGGCTCGCCATCGATGAGGATATCGCCTTCCGTCTGCCGCTCGAAACCGCCGATCATGCGCAGCAAGGTGGTCTTGCCGCAGCCGGATGGCCCCAGCAGCGAAAAGAACTCGCCTGGCGCGATGTCGAAGGTTGCGGCATCGACGGCGGCAAAGGTGCCGAACCGTTTGCTTACCGAGCGCAGGGAAATCATCGGTTGGGTCATCGAAACGGCCTTGGTCCTTCAGATAACAGATGAATCGCTGCCCGAAACGCCGCGCCGCCGCAGCCATTCGGCAAAGACGACGAGAACGATGGACACCATCAAGATAAGCGAGCCCAGCGCGAGAACGTCCGGGATTTTGGACGGGAAGCGCAGGCTGCTGAAGATGAAGACGGGCAGGGTGGATTGACTGCCGGCCAAGAAGAAGGCCAGCAAATATTCGTCGAATGAGGTGATGAAGCACAGCAACAAGCTGGAAACGATGCCGGGCATGACCAGGGGCAATGTCACGCGCCGGAAGCTGCGCCAGGCGCTGTCGCCAAGATCGCGTGATGCTTCTTCAAGGCTGCGGTCGAAGCCCTCCATGCGCGCCATCAGGACCAGCATGGCAAGCGGCACGGTAATGAGAATGTGCGAGGCGCCGACCGTCCAGAGCGACAGGTCGAGATCGAGGCCGCGCCGCAGGATGACCAGGGTGGAAACGCCGATCACCATATAAGGGATGACCAGCGGCAGCATGATCAGGGCGTAGATGGAGCGGCGGAACGGCAAACGATAGCGCGTCATCGCGCGGGCGGCGAGGAGGCCGAGGAATGTGCTGAGGAAGGCGACACCGATGCCGACCTTGACGCTGGCCCAGAGCGCATCTTGCAACGCCGAGTTGGCAGCGAGGTTCTGATACCATTTCAAGGTGAAGCCCTTGAAGGGAAGGGTCACGTAGATATTGTCGTTGAATGAGAAGAGCGGCAGCAGCAGAACCGGGACATAGAGGAAGGCGAGGTAGCAGACTGCGAACAGCGATAACAGATTGAGATGCTTGCGGATCGTTTCCATGATGGTCAAAGGTCCGCGGCCTTCAGGCGTTTGCGCCCGATGACGGCAAGAAAAGCGCAGACCGCGAGAGTGATGGCCAGCATCATGACGCAGGATAGGGCCGCCCCCAGGGGCGCGTTGTTCGCCTTGCCGAATTGGGTGACGATCGAATTGCCGATCATGATGCCGGACGTGCCGCCGACAAGTGTCGGCGTGATGTAATCGCCCACCGTCGGGATGAAGACGAGCAATGTCGCGGCGATCGTCCCCGGCAGCGACAGCGGGAAGGTGATGCGCCAGAATCGTTTCCATCTGGTATCGCCAAGATCCTGCGCCGCTTCCAGATAGGATCGGTCGATCTTTTCGAGGCTCACATAAATGGGCAGGACGGCATAGGCTGCCCAAGCATGGGCTAGTGTAATCGTGACGGCCACCGGGTTGTAGAGCAGGAATTCCAGCGGCTTGTCGATGATTCCAACGACCTTAAGACCGGAATTGATGACACCGTTGAATCCGAGGATGACCTTCCAGGCAAAGATGCGCAGCAGGTAGCTGGTCCAGAAGGGGACGGTCAGAAGAATGATCCAAACCAGCTTCGATTTCTCGATGCGGAAGGCCATGAAATAGGCCATCGGGTAGGCAAGCAGGACCACGGCGACGGTCGCCGAAAAAGACATCCACAATGATTTGGCGACGAGAATGCGATAGAGCTTACCTTCCTCTGTAAAGAGGATCCGGTAATTGTCGAGGTTCCAATCGGCGTTGATGTCGAATCCGGTCTGTGTCCAGAAACTGACGACGATGATGCCGATGAGCGGCACCACCATCATGCCGAGGACGATCAGCAAGGTGGGCAAAATCAGCCAAAGGCCATCCAGCCATTCCGGCTTGGCTGTGGCAAGATCGTGTCGCGTGCTGGTAGCGGCCTGCGCGGTCATTAGTTTTTCACTCGGAAGAAAGAAGGCGGCGGCTGGCCTATGCGACCAGCCGCCGCTATCCGAATCGCTGATTAGGCGCCGGCCTTTACTTCTTCAAACAGCTTCTGCACCCGCTCGGTATCGTTGATCGGCTGCTGGATGATGCCCTTTGAGAAGAAGACGGTCGGATCTCTCGGCAGGCCGCGATCGGCCAAGGTCTTGTCGTCAACCAGATCGAACGTCTTCTTGTTCGAATGGCCATAACCCATTGCTTCGATCAGCCATTTACCGCCTTCCGGTGCCGTCATGGCATCGATGAGGTCATAGGCCTTGTCGACATGCGGCGCGTCCTTGGTGAGGACAAGGCCGCAGCAATAGCTCATGATGCCTTCCTTGGGATTGGCGAACTTGATGTTGACGCCCTGGCCGGAGAGAGCGACGACGGAGCTGTTCCAGCCCGTCGAGGCGATGAGTTCGCCGGATGCCAGCGCCTGCTCCACTGCGGAATTGCTATCCCAGTAGAATCGAATGAGTGGCTTCTGCTTGACCAGCAGTTCCTTGGCCTTGGCCAATTCTTCGTCGGTCATATTGAACGGATCTTTGGCGCCGGCGACGATGCCGGCAATCGAAACGGCTTCGGTCGCATCTGCGGACATCGAAATCTGGCCGGCATAGCGCTCATCCCACAGCATGGACCAGGATTCTTCCTTCACATCGAAGAGGTCCGGCCGATAGAGGATCGAGGTATTGCCCCAATCCACCGGGATAAAGAATTGTTCGCCATTGTCGCCCTGGGCATAGGGCAGCTTGGTAAGGCCGGGGAAGAGGTCGGCAAAATTCTTGAGACGGCTGGTGTCGATCGGCTGCAGGACATCGGCCTCGCGCCAGCGCTTCAGGTCGAGGTTGCAGGGATGCACGATATCGACCTTGAAGCCGCTCCGCACCTTGGTCAGCGCTTCCTCAACATCGCCGAAGACGGGACCTTCGGGCTCGGCATTGTACTTGGCCGTATAGCCCGGATGGAAACCGGGATCGTTATAGCCTTCCCAAGTGAAATAGATGACTTCTCCGTCGGTGGCCTTGGCGCGACCGACCGGCAGCATGGTCATGGTCAGGCCGGCCGCCGCCAACACCTGAAGAATGTCGCGCCGCGACATGCGGCCCGATTTGAGCGCGTTCTGAAAATCCCGAGCTTCCGTCACGTCTTCCTCCTGTCCCTGTGCATTCGTTATCGTTATTGGCGCCGTCTTGCGCGGCTGCTTATTATTCCTGTGTACAGGTAATCTTGCCATCGCTCCTCACGCCCCGCAACTCTCCATCGCCGCGAATTGATGAATTGCGCTAATCTTCTGCTGAGCTGGATCGATCTGTTGTTCACAAGTCGTTGAAATGATGCTGTAGCGACAAGTCTATCCGGACGGTCAGGGTTCGACTGATGGCGTGGCTGGTGAGCGTCGTCACTTCGCATTTCTCCCGCTCTCGTCTAGATGGAGTGGTTGCAGTCATACTTTCTCAGCGACTATCGGGTGCAATATCCCATGTTGAGCTACCTAATTCTCCCGCGACACGTGGCCGTTTGCCTGGCGATCGTCCTCATCCTGCCTTGCGCAGCGCCGGCGATGGCTGGCGACAAGCCAGTGGCGATTGTTGAAGACACAAATGGTTCCGTGCCGGGGGTGGCGGCCTTGGATCTGCTGCGTGCCGGTCGCAAGATTGTGCTGCCACCCAAGGCGACCATGATCGTCTCCTATCTCGATTCCTGCCGGCGTGAGAATATTCGCGGCGGGACGATCACGATCGGTACGGAGCAATCGACTGTCGACAACGGGGAGATCGTGCGCGAGCAATTGGCGTGCGATCCCGTGGCTCTGGCGCTCAGCCCGGAACAGGCTAACCAAAGTGCCGCGATCGTCTTTCGCCAACCCGACAAGATAGCGGGTGATCCGATCGCGGAGCGGGCCGCCTTCATGATGGATACGCGCCGGCCCTTGCTGGTGGCGCCCGGGATCGCTGTCGCCCAGATTGTCGATCTGCGTCATCCGGAACGCAGATGGTCGGTGCGGCTGAAGGACGGGGTTGCCGAACTCGGCGTTGGACAAAAGCCGCTTGATGCCGGCGGTGTCTACGAGGTTTCGGCCGACGGCAGGAAGGTCATCTTCCGTATCGGCAAGGATGCGACCGACGCGCCGCTGAAGCTCCTCAAACGCATCATCCGCCTGGCGAGCTAGCGGATCTCAATGGCAGTGGCCCGCAGCGGGATTGCCGCTCGCCAGACCATCCAGGATTGGGCAGTCGGGCCGGTCATCCCCGTGGCAATGTTCGGCCAAGTGCCGCAACGCGCCGGCCATTTCCTGCATCTCGGCGATCTTCGCTTCCAGCGTCGTCACATGGCTCATCGCCAGCTTCTTCACCTGGGCGCTTGATCGCTGGCGATTGCGCCAGAGGGCCAGCAGTTCCCGAATGGTCTCCAAGGGAAAGCCGAGCGATCGCGCACGCTGAATGAAGCGCAGATTGTGCACGTCCTGCTGACCGTAAAGTCGGTAATTGCCGTTGCTGCGCTCGGCCATCGGCAGCAGGCCGATGCTCTCATAGTGGCGGATCATCTTGGCGGAGACGCCGCTTGCCTTGGCCGCAGCACCGATGCTGAGTGTTTGATTCACCGGAACCTCCAGCGGTTGAGGGTAAGGGCATTGGTGATGACGGCAACGGAGGAGAGCGCCATAGCCCCGCCGGCAATGATCGGGCTCAAATAGCCGAGAGCCGCCAACGGAATGCCGAGCAGGTTGAAGACGAAGGCCCAGGCCAGGTTTTCCTTGATCTTGCGCTTGGTGGCGCGCGCCAGGGCGATCGCCTGCGGCACCAGGCCCGGGTCGCCGCGCATCAGCGCGATGCCGGCGGTTTCGATGGCGACGTCGGTGCCGGTCGCCATGGCCAAGCCCAGATCCGCCGCAGCCAATGCCGGCGCATCGTTGACGCCATCGCCCACCATCGCAATCTTGGCGCCGCCCGCCTGCAGTTCGTCGACGATGCGTGTCTTGTCATCCGGCAGCAATTCGGCGCGGATATCGTCAAGACCGAGTTCCGCGCCGATCTTCGTCGCGGCACCCTTGTTGTCGCCGGTCAGCATGACGGAACGGATGCCGAGCCCGTGCAGGGCCTTGATGGCCGGGGCGGCGCTCTCCTTCAGGCGGTCGGCAAAGCCAAAGATGGCGAGCAACCGAGGCTGCGGGGCAATTTCGGCAAGATAGGAGACGCTGGCCCCTTCGGCGGCGAATTGTGCCGCCGGTTCGGCCAGCGGTGCCGATGGGATGCCATGTTCCTCGATCATCTTCGGCGTGCCCAGGATGAAGCGGGTGCCGCTGATCTCGGCGGCGACACCGCGCCCGGCAATGACCCAGGCTTCGCGTGCGGTCGGCAGGTCGATGCCGGTCGCGGCCTGGCGGAGAGCGTCCGCCAGGGCATGGGTGCTGCCGGCCTGCAGGGCCGCCGCAATCGCGATGACATCCCGCTCGCTCCAGCCCGGCATCGTGCGGACATGGCTGACGCGCGGTTTGCCTTCGGTCAGGGTACCGGTCTTGTCGAAGGCGACCAAAGTGATGTCGCCGGCTGTTTCAAGTGCCGCCGCATCGCGGATGAGAATGCCGCGCCGAGCGCCGGTACCGACGCCGACCATGATTGCTGCCGGCGTCGCGAGCCCCAGGGCGCAGGGGCAGGCGATGACCAGAACGGCGACTGCATTGATGAGCGCGGCTTCGATGCCGGCGCCGGCCAGCAGCCAGCCGGCAAGCGTTATCGCCGCGATGGCCAGGACTACGGGCACGAAGACGGCTGAAACCTGATCGGCGAGGCGCTGAATCGGCGCTTTGGCGCCTTGGGCCGCCGTCACCATGCGAATGATACGGGCCAGCATTGTTTCTGCACCGACGGCGGAAATGGCGATCTCCAGCGCGCCCATGCCATTGACCGAGCCGCCGATCGCCTTGTCACCGATGGAGACGGGGCGCGGGCGGCTTTCACCAGTGATGAGCGCCTCGTCAATCTCGCTTTCCCCGACCAGGATTTTGCCGTCCGCCGGAATGCGCTCGCCTGCCCGGACGATGACGACATCGCCGGCCGTCAGTTGCTGCAACGGAATTTCGCTCTCCATACCGTCACGGCGCACCCGCGCCTTGGCCGGCCACAAGGCGTTGAGGGCGCTCAGCGCCGAGAGGGTCCGCTTCTTGGCGCGCTTCTCCAGCCACTTGCCGAGCCGCACCAGGACGATGATGACGGCCGCGGATTCGAAATAGAGATGGTGCGGATTGCTCCACATCATGAACAGGCTGAGACCGAAGGCGGCGCTGGTGCCGATCGCGACCAGCAAATCCATGTTTCCGCTGAAACCGCGCAGGGCGCGCCAGGCACCAATATAGAAGGGGAGACCGAGCCCAAATTGGACAGGCAGCGCCAGGGCAAGCTGCAGGCGCGGGTCGATCATCCACATGCCGCCCATCGTCACTTCCAGCACCATCGGCACCAGCAGCGGCAGGGTGAGGGCCGCACCGAGAAGCAACCACCAAGCCTCCCGGTCGACTTCCTGTTTGCCGGCCTCGGCGCGGATGCCGTAGCCGGCTTTCTCGACGGCCTGCTGGATCGCAGTGCGGGTGACGGCGTCACTGCCTGTCACGACCGCTTCCTCACTGGCGAGGTTGACATCCGCCGTGGTCACGCCGGGCAGTCTGCGCAGCACCTTCTCGATGCGGGTTGCGCAGGCGGCGCAGGTCATCCCGCTGATTCCCAAGCGATATTCGGTGGTGCTGGCAGTCATTTTCGGCTCCGGACGATTCTGGATGCCACTGAGATATGGTCCTTCCAATCATGGGAAGGTCAAGGCGAAACAAGATGTGACGTCAAATGCGTGCTTTGCTAGGGTGCCGGCGATCAATGGGAAGCAGCTAACGTCATGGCACAGAAACGAAATTCGACCGTCACCAGCAAGTCGGCCAAACTCTTGATGGCGCGCATCGCAGCGCGGAAGGCGAAAATCGGCATTATCGGGCTGGGCTATGTCGGCCTGCCGCTCGCGTGCCTCTTTGCCGAAAAGGGGTTCGCCGTCACCGGCTTCGATGTCGATGCGGGCAAGACCGACAAGCTCAACGCCGGCCGCTCCTACATCCGGCACATTCCCGGGCGGCGCATCGCGCCCCTGGTCAATGCCGGCAAGCTCGTGGCCAGCGCCGATTTCCGCCGCCTCAAAGCGATGGATTGCATCATCATCTGCGTGCCGACGCCGCTCTCGAAGCAGCGCGAGCCGGATCTGAGCTTTGTCGCCGACACGGCGATCGAGATCGCGCGGCACTTGAAGACCGGACAATTGGTCGTGCTCGAATCCTCGACCTATCCGGGCACCACAGACGAAGTGGTGCGACCGGCGCTGGAGGCCGGGAAGCTCCGCAGCCGGCGCGACTTCTTTCTGGCCTATTCGCCCGAGCGCGAGGACCCGGGCAATGAGACCTATGGTACGGCGGCGATCCCGAAAGTGGTCGGTGGCGATGGCGAGGCGGCGCGCGATCTGGCGCTGGCGCTCTATGATTCAGTCGTCGTAAAGACCGTACCCGCAACGAGCCCGGCCACCGCCGAGGCGGTCAAGCTGACCGAAAACATCTTCCGTTCGGTGAATATTGCCTTGGTCAACGAGCTCAAGGTCATCTTCGACGCGATGGGGATCGATGTCTGGGAGGTGATCGACGCCGCGAAAACCAAACCCTTCGGTTTCATGCCCTTTTATCCAGGTCCCGGCCTGGGTGGACATTGCATCCCGATCGACCCCTTTTATCTCACCTGGAAGGCGCGGGAGTTCGGGATTGCAACCCGCTTCATCGAACTGGCGGGCGAAATCAACACGGCGATGCCGCGCTATGTCATCGACCGGCTGGTGACGGCGCTCAGTGAGCGGGCCGGCAAGGCGCTCAAGGGCGCGCGCATTTTGATCATCGGCCTTGCCTATAAGAAGAATGTCGATGACATGCGCGAAAGCCCGGCATTGACCTTGATCGACCTTCTGGAAGCGCAGGGCGCCAAAGTCGACTATCACGATCCGATCATCGCGGCGATCAAGCCGTCGCGGGAACACCCGCACCTTGCCGGACGCCGCTCCGTCAAACTCTCTGCCGCCAATCTGAAGCGCGCCGATGCCGTTCTCATCGTGACCGATCACGATGCGATCGATTTCAAGGAAATCGGCAGGAACGCGAAGCTCATCATCGATACCCGCAACAAGATGGCGCGCGCCGGCTGGCGCGGCCGCAACGTCATCAAGGCCTGATCGTCCATGACCATCCTTGTAACCGGTGTAGCCGGTTTTATCGGTTACCATGTTGCCGAGGCGCTGCTGGCACGCGGCGAACGCGTGCTGGGCATCGACAACATGAACAGCTATTACGACACGAAGCTGAAGCAATCACGATTGCATCGACTGGAGCGGCATCCACATTTCGCCTATGTCTTTGCCGATCTCGGCCGCGCCCAGGCGCTGAACGCTGCTGTCCATAAGCGGCTGGGTGACCTGACCGGGATCATCCATCTGGCGGCCCAAGCGGGTGTGCGGCATTCGATCGATCATCCGACCGATTATGTCGGTCCCAATCTTTCAGGCCACCTCAATATCTTGGAAGTCGGCCGGCACGCACCGCAGCTGAAGCATATGGTTTATGCCAGTTCCAGCTCCGTCTATGGCAACAGTCGGCGTATTCCGTTCGCCATCGACGATCCCGTCGATACGCCGACCTCGCTTTATGCCGCGACCAAGCGGGCGGATGAGTTGATGAGCATCTCCTACGCGCAGCTCTACAAGCTGCCGCTCACGGGGCTCCGATTCTTTACCGTTTTCGGCCCCTGGGGTCGCCCGGATATGGCCTATTACCGCTTTACCGAGGCGATCCTGGCCGGTGAGAAGATCGAAGTCTTCGGCGACGGCAGTGTCGAACGCGATTTCACCTATATCGACGATATTGTCGACGGTGTGATCGCGGCGCTCGACCGCCCTCCCGCGACGGACCAGGCGATGCCGCACCGGCTCTACAATCTCGGTAGCGACCGGCCGGTCAGCCTCAATCATTTGATCGACCTGGTGGAAAAAGCGTGCGGGAAGAAGGCGGAACGCAATATCTTCCCACCCGCGGCGGGCGATGTGAAGGCGACCTGGGCTGATCTCAGTCTCAGCAAGGCCGATCTCGGCTATGAGCCAAAAACGTCATTGGCCGAAGGGATCGAGAAATTCGTCGCCTGGTATCGTGCCTATAAGAGCAACTAGGCCGTATTCTTTGGCAGCGGCAGGCTGACCACCCAGCAATAGCCGTCTGGATCCAGGATATAGGCTTCGCGCATGCCATGCGGCTTGTCGGCGGCGTCGGCAAGGACCACGTAGCCCGATTGTCGGGCGCGTTCGACCGCTGCATCCGGATCTACATGATAGAGCCGCAACTCCGCACCAGCGCCACGTGGATGGTCGGCCGGTATGAGGCTCGGCAACGGGTTGCTGTGATAGGTGCCGTCGGCGTGAAGCATCCATTCGGCCAGCACTTGGCCATTCACGCGGTGCCGCAGAACGGCAAAATCCTTGTCGGCCGTCGCGACCTCGGCGCGCAGGATGTCACGGGAAAAGTCCACCGTCCGCAGAACGTCACGTACCAGCAGGTTGAGCCCGAACCCTTTGAGGGACCGGCCATAATCCTCGCCACTGGGGAAATCGCGCTCGCCGCCGCTCATTTTCGACCCTTAACGTGTTGATCCGGCGCCATTCAAACACCGGCCAGACCCTGCCGCAAGCGGGGGCTTGTCCCCGTACAATTGGGTGCCGGAGGAGTGCTAGACTAGCCCCCATGTCGATTCGTCTCCTGCCCCCTAATCTTGTCAACCAGATCGCCGCCGGCGAGGTCATCGAACGACCTGCCTCGGTGGTCAAGGAATTGGTCGAGAACAGCATCGATGCCGGCGCGAGCCGCGTCGTCGTCGAACTGCGCGAAGGTGGCAAGAGCTTCATCAGCGTCACCGACGACGGCAAGGGTATGTCACGGGACGAATTGCTGCTCGCCATCGAGCGGCACGCCACGTCAAAGCTGCCGGATGACGATCTGGTTCATATCGGCTTCTTCGGCTTTCGCGGCGAGGCACTGCCATCCATCGGCGCGGTCGGCCGACTGAGCATCACCAGCCGTGCGCGGGATGCGGACCAGGCTTGGCAGATACGGGTCGAAGGCGGCGAGAGGGCCGGACCAGAGCCAGCTGCACTGGGGCAGGGGACCCGGGTCGAATTGCGCGACCTCTTCTTTGCCGTTCCTGCACGCCTCAAATTTCTGAAGACCGCGCGGTCCGAGCAGAATGCCGTGGTCGAGGTGCTGGAGCGCATCGCCATGGCGCACCCCGAGGTCGCAATCTCGCTTTCGGACGATGGACGGAACGTCCTGCGTCTGGATGCGGCCCAGGCCGGATTGATGGACAGTCCCGATGCGGCCCGCCTGAAGCGCTTGGGCGATGTCATGGGACGTGATTTTGCGGACAATGCCGTGGCTCTGTCGGTCGAGCGCGAGGGCATCCTGCTCACCGGGTTTGCGGGCCTGCCGACCCTCAACCGGGCGACGGCTTCCGCGCAATATCTCTTTGTCAACGGTCGCCCAGTGCGCGACCGCCTTTTGCAGGGTGCCATTCGTGGCGCCTATCAGGATTTTCTGGCCCGTGATCGGCATCCGCTGGTGGCCCTGTTCCTGGAAAGCCCGCCGGAACTGGTCGACGTCAACGTCCATCCGGCCAAGGCTGAAGTACGCTTCCAGGATCCCGCCTTGGTGCGTGGCTTGATCGTCGGTGCCATTCGGCGTGCCCTCGATGCAGCAGGGCACCGCGCATCGACCACGGTCGCAGGCGCCGCTCTGGCTTCCTTTGGGGGCATGAGCGGGTTGGCGGCACCGGCAGGTCCGTCCGTCTATCAGGCGATGCCGTCGCGATCCTTCAATGCTGGGGTCGTTCAGCAGGCGATGGCGGCCTTTGCGCCGCTATCGAGCGAGCTGGCGCGGCCGAGCGGAGTCGCTCCGGCACCGATATCGGAGACCCCAGTCCAGGATTATCCGCTGGGTGTCGCGCGGGCACAGATCTTCGGTACCTATATCGTCGCCCAGACCAAGGACGGTATGGTCATCGTCGACCAGCATGCCGCCCATGAGCGGCTGGTGTTGGAGCGGATGAAGGAATCGCTGGCCGGCACGGGTGTCAAACGCCAGGCTTTGCTGATCCCGGAGATTGTCGAATTGCCGGCGCGCCTCGTGGGCGCCTTGCTGGCTCGTGCCCAGGAGCTTGAAGAACTCGGCCTTGCCATTGAGCCCTTCGGCAATGATGCGGTGGCGGTGCGGGAAGTTCCGGCAATGCTGGGGCAGAGCGATGTCAAAGGTCTGGTCCGCGACCTTGCGGAAGAGATCTTCGAATTGGGGGCCGCCTTCAGCCTCAAGGAAAAACTGGAAGACATTTGCGGCACGATGGCCTGCCACGGATCGGTGCGTGCCGGCCGCCAATTGCTGCCTGCCGAGATGGATGCATTGCTGCGCCAGATGGAGGCGACACCGCATTCCGGTCAATGCAACCACGGTCGGCCCACTTATGTGGAGCTGAAGCTCTCCGATATCGAACGTCTGTTCGGGCGCCGCTAGGTCTGAAAAGATATGCGCCCAAAGTTGCCCCGAACCATCTGGATGCTCGGCCTCACCAGTCTGTTGATGGACGGATCGAGCGAGATCGTCCATGCCGTGCTGCCGCTGCTGCTGGTCAATGGTCTCGGCAGCAGCATTTTTCTGGTCGGGATCATCGACGGTCTTGCGGAAGCCACCGCCTCCATCACCAAAATATTCTCCGGTGCCGTAAGCGATCATTGGCAGAGCCGTAAATGGATCGCTGCTTTCGGTTATGCGCTTTCCGCCTGCTCAAAGGCACTTTTTCCGATCGCTGCCACGCCGCTTGCGGTCTTTTTCGGCCGCTTTGCGGACCGTCTGGGGAAAGGGATTCGCGGGGCACCGCGCGATGCGCTGGTCGCCGATTGGGTGGCGCCGGAACATCGCGGCTATGCCTATGGCGTCCGCCAGTCGATGGACAATATGGGAGCCGTCATCGGCCCCTTGCTCGCCATCCTGCTGCTGCAGCTTTATGCCGGTGACGTGACGCCGGTCCTGTGGTGGGCCGTGGTGCCGGCGCTGCTTTCCGTCTCGGTGATGATGATCGGTGTCGAGGAAGCGCAGACGCATGAGGCGCGTGTCAAACGCCCCTTTCCGCTGCGTCTTAGTGAATTGAAGCAGCTTGGCCGGGCGTTCTGGCTGGCGATGGGCTTCCTGTTCATCCTGCTGCTGCCGCGTTTTTCCGAAGCCTTCCAGATCCTGCGCGCGCAGGATGTGGGTGTCAGTGCCGCCTGGGCGCCGATGGCGCTGGTCGTTATGAACCTTGTTTCCGTGCCGCTGACGCCGCTCGCGGGGAGCTGGTCTGACAAGGTTGGGCGCAACAAGGTGATCGGGCTTGGCTTCCTGCTATTGATCGCATCCCATGTCGCGATGGCCTTGGCGGCGGGGCCGGCTTTGGTTTGGGTGGGAGCCGCGATCTGGGGTGTGCATCTGGCGCTCACCCAAGGCATCTTCTCGGCCCTCGTCGCCGATCATGCACCGGCGCACCTCCGCGGCACGGCGTTCGGTGTGTTCAATCTGTCGGCCGGCATCGCCATCTTCGTCGGTTCGGCGGCGATGGGTTATGCCTGGGATCAGCTGGGTGCCGGCATTGCGTTCGCTCTGGCCGCGGCTGTCAACGTGCTGGGGCTCGTTCTTTTTCTGCTGCCGCGAAAAGTCTAGTCGCCTTTGCGCAGCATCACGATCCGCGCCTTGCCGTAGCGTCGTTCGTCGACCGGCACGAAGCCGGGCGGAGGCGTGAAGGGGTCGTTGTGCGCCATCTCGGCAACGATGAGGGCATTGCCGGCGATCCACCCGCGACCGTCGAGAGCGGTGAGAGCCGGGGCAACGAGGTCCTGCCCGTAGGGCGGATCTAGGAAGACGAGGTCGGCCGGCGAGAAGCGCTTGTAGCGATGCGCATCCGGCGCGCTCATGATATCGCCGAGGACGATCGCCGTGCGTTCGGTCTCGTGACACGCTGCGGCGTTGCGCTTGATGCAATCGGCAGCAGCGCGGTCTTTTTCGAAGGCGGCCAGCGATTGCGCGCCGCGCGACAGGGCTTCGAGGCCCAAGGCGCCGGAGCCGGCAAAAACATCCAGCACCTTGGCATCCGACACGGCGTCATGGCCATGAACCAGGATGTTGAAGATCGCCTGCCGCGCCCGGTCGGAGGTCGGGCGCACATCCTTGCCTTCGGGCACCACGAGCTTGGTGCCGCGATGACTACCGGAATCGACGCGCATGACCCGAACCCGGCTTGCCGCGCGGCTTGTCCCGCGGCCCATCCGGCCCGCGTTTGTCATCGCGCCCACGCGGCTTGGCATTGCCCTGCGGCTTGCCTGGGCTCTGAGGCTTGCCTGATTCACGCGACGGGGCGTTGTCGCGCGGTTGCGGTTCGTACCTGGCCGCCGCCTTGGGCTTGCGCCGACGCTCTTCACCGCCGTCTTCCGTGTCGCGGTGCTGATGTTTGAAGCCATGATGGCTGCCCGGCTGCGCCTTCTTGGGTTTGTTCTTGGCCCAGCCGGACTTGAAGCCGGATTTCTCGGAGCGCTCGCCCTCACTGTCACGCCGGGTCTTCTCGGGTCGGCGCTGCTCCGGGCGGGTCTTTGCCTTGGTGTCGGGTTTGCGGTGCTGCGGGCGCTCATCTTGCGTCGCTTCCTCGCCGCGTGACCGCTCGGACCAACGCGGCAGGTCGGCGCGCTGCAGGCGGCGCGGACGCTGCGCATCTTCTTCTTCGAGTGGCCGTGCCGGGCGGCGATCCGGCTTGCCGGGCCTTGCCTCGGCCTTGGGTCGCTCGTCGCGCATCTTGTCGCGCGTGCGCTTGTCCGGCCCGCGGTTGAAGACGGGGCGAGAAGGGGCTTCGTCCACTTCAGCGGCTTTGTCGGGGCGCCAGTCATTGCCGAAGCGCAACTGCGTCTGCAGCAGCTTGCCCTTCACTTCCTGCACCTGCCCCGGTTCCATCTCGCCGAGCTGGAAGGGACCATACCCGACACGGATGAGGCGGCTCACCGGCCAGCCGAAATGCTGGCAGATACGGCGGATTTCGCGGTTCTTGCCTTCGGTCAGTGCCATGGTCAGCCAGGCATTGGCCCCCTGTTGGCGCTCAAACGCAGCGTCGATCGAGCCATAGCGCACGCCGTCGATCTCGATGCCGTTCTTCAGGCCATCGAGCAATTTGGGATCGAAGCGGCCGTTGACGCGTACGCGGTAGCGGCGGATCCAGGCCGTCGCCGGCAATTCGAGCTTGCGCGCCAGTTCACCGTCATTGGTGAGCAGCAGCAACCCTTCGGAATTCAAGTCGAGACGGCCCACGGAAATGACGCGCGGCATGTCGACCGGCAGATTGTCGAACACCGTGGCACGGCCTTCCGGATCGTATGCCGTCGTCATCAGCCCCTTGGGCTTGTAATAGAGCCAGACGCGCGTCAGTTGCTTTTCAGGCAGCGGCTTGCCGTCGACCAGGATAGTATCCTTGCGCGACACATTGATCGCGGCACTGGTCAGTATCTTGCCGTTGACGCTGACCCGGCCGTTTTCGATCCAGGCCTCGGCATCGCGGCGCGAGCAGAGACCGGCGCGCGCCATCACCTTGGCAATTCGCTCGCCGCCGGTATCGTCTTTTTTCTTTTCCATGATGTCAGGCCGCCTTTGCCGCATCGACAAAGGCACTGATGATCCGGCCGTCGCCGTCGCTGACATGCAGTTCCGGGTGCCACTGTACGCCAAGACAGAATTTGTAGCGTGGATCCTCGATACCCTCGATGACGCCATCGGCTGCGACCGCATTGACGACGACACCGGCACCGACCGACTTCACCGCCTGGTGATGTGCGCTGTTCACCGGCAGTTCGTTGCCGCCGACGATCCGCTGCAGCAGTGAGCCGGCTGTCAGCTTGACCTTGTGGCCGGGTTCCGTCCGCGGGTTCGGTTGCTCGTGGAGCAGGGAATTCGTGACCTCGTCCTCGATATGCTGGATGAGGGTCCCGCCGAGGATGACATTGATCAGCTGCTGGCCGCCGCAGATGCCGAGAACCGGCTTGTTGCGCTTCAGCATGGCCTTGACGATGCCGAGCTCGAAATGGGTGCGCCCTTCCTTGGTCGTCACCGTTTCGTGCTTGGTGTTTTCACCGTAAAGGGCAGGATTGACGTCGAAGCCGCCGCCCGTGACGACGAGGCCGGCGATCGTGTCGGCATAGGCGTCGATCATCTCCGGCTGATGCGGCAGGCAGATGGGCAAGCCGCCCGCGTTGCTGACCGCCTGGGTATAGGTTGCGCGCAAGGAGTAGTGCGGTGCCTTGGCAAGGCCGCGGGGCGCGTCCACATCAAGGGTCAAACCGATCAGGGGGGCAGTCATGGGATCTCCGGAAAATGGCTGGTGGCGCCTCTCGGCGGCAGGAAGAGCTATTTCACACTCGCTGGGGCGAAACAAGAGCGGCTACCGCATAGCCGTTCAGCCGCGCCGTTATGCTTGACCGCCAGGGGTGGGGCGGGGACACTCCGCCCATGACTGAAATCCACCCCCATCCCCCCATCAATTTCATGGATCTGGCCTTCCGCCAGGCCGAAGCGGCATTCGAGCGCGGGGAAGTGCCGATTGGCGCCGTGCTGGTCGATCCGACCAGCGGCGAGGTCTTGGCCGCCGACCATAACCGGGTCGAGGAACGGCATGACCCGACCGCACATGCCGAAATGCTGGTGATCCAGGCCGTCGCCACCAGCCGGCGCGAGAAGCGGCTGCCCTTCGCCGATCTCTATGTGACGCTGGAACCCTGCCCGATGTGTGCGACCGCGATCTCGTTCGCGCGTCTGCGCCGGGTGATTTATGGCGCGCCGGATCCGAAGGGCGGTGGTATCGACAGCGGCCCCAGGCTCTACACGCTTCCGACTTGCCATCACCGCCCACAAGTGGTGGGCGGCAGTGGCGAAGAACGGAGTGCCGACCTGTTGCGGCGCTTCTTCCGGGCGCGCCGTTAGATCGGCAGCGAATCCTTGATCCGGTAATAGAAGATCGACGGCGCCAGGAACCAGGGATTGCCCTCGTAGAGCGGTCGGGTCTGGAAGCGCACATTGTCGAGCGGGCTCTGGCCTTCTGCCTTGCCCAGGACCTGCTGGCCGATCTTCATGCCGAAATAGGTCGCCAGCGACACGCCGGAGCCGCAATAGCCCATCGCATACCACAGCCCGTCCTGCCGGCCGATATGCGGCAGCGTGTCGAACGTGTAGGCGACATAACCCATCCAGCTGTGTGTGACCTTGACCGATTGCAGTTCCGGGAAGATCAGCGACATCCAATAGTGGAGGCGCGGCGCGCTCACCTTCGGGTCGTTCTCTTTATAGGCGACACGACCACCGAACAGGATGCGCTTCTTGTCCGGTGACAGGCGGTAATAGAAGACGAGCTTGCGCGTGTCCGAGATCATGCGGTTCGTCGGCATGAGGCGGGCCGTCACATCGAGCGGTAGCTCCTCGGTCGCGATGATATAGGAACCGATCGGAATGACCCGGCGGCGGTGCCACGGCGTCAGTGGCCCGGTATAGCCATTGGTGGCAACGATCACATCGCGCGCCTGCACCTTACCCAGCGCTGTGCTGACGGTGAAGCCGCCGCCGTCCTTCTCAAGACCTTTGACCGGGCAATAGGCCACCACCTGGGCGCCGGCAGCCTCGGCCAAGCGCAGCAGTTCCAGATGATACTTGCCGGGATGCAGCGCGCCGTGCGTCGGATAGACCGCGCCGCCATGATAGAATGGGCTGTCGATCTCCTTGGCCTGTTCCGCCTTCGGCACCATGAAATAGGGGCTGGCAAGGTCCTTGGGTTGGCCGGCCAGGCTTTTCCCAAGCGCCTCATATTGTTTCGGATTGTGCGCTGCATGGAAGCGGCCGCTCACGGCCCAATCGCAATCCAGCTTCTCGCTGGTGATGAGGTCGCCGATATAGCCAAGGGCGTTGAGGCCTTCGCGGCGGATGCCGTGGGCGATCTGCTCATTGTGGCGGCCGGAAAGTTCGCCGAAGGTGGGCTTGATGCTGGTCGATACCTGGCCGCCATTGCGGCTGGAGCAGCCGAATCCGGCCGCTTCGGCATCGAGAACCAAGGTCGAACGACCGCCTTTGGCCGTTTCGCGTGCCGCCATCAGGCCGGTATAGCCGGAACCAATCACCAGCACATCCACCTTGGCCGGCAGCGTCTGGGCACGGCGCTCCGGCCGGGGTGCATCCTCCCACCAGAAGGACTCATTCTTATAGCCGGCGGCAAAAATAGACTCGGTCATATCGATTGTTCCCCCAAAGCGCACCCCTGCAGGCGCAAATTGATAGACGGTATCGGCGCCGCTTTCCAGGGCGGGCAATTTGTCTAGCCCAGCGGAATCTGCAATGGTGGCGTGAAGGAATGACAAGAGCCACGGCCATTGGAATGAGCGATAGGCGACCCCGCCGCCTTGCGGTCGGTGATCTCGATCAGATCGCCCTCGACTATCTCGCGCGCTTCGCCACAAGCCGGAAGCGTGTCGAAGATATGCTGACACGGCGTATCCGCAAATCTGCGCATTTCCACGGCGACGACCCGGCGCCGCTGTTGGCCGCCATTCCCGAAATCATCGCCAAGCTGCAGCGGCAGCGTTTTTTGGATGATGCTTCCTTTGCGGGTATGAAAGCTGCAAGTCTCACGCGACGAGGGACGTCGCGCCAGAAGGTGGCGGCAAAACTCGCTCACCTCGGCATCAATCCGGATGATCGCAGCAAAGCGCTGGGGGGATTGGCTGACGAGTTCGGCAATGCCGAGGAGGCTGCCGCTATTGCATATGCTAAACGCCGGCGCCTCGGCCCCTATCGTGCACGGCACATAGCCGGTGCACAGCGGACGGAACAGGAAAAGCGAGATCTGGCCGCAATGGCGCGTGCCGGCTTCGGCTTCGACCTCGCTCGGCGCGTGCTAGGCGCCGAACTCGACATCGAAGCAGACTGACAAGCTTCTTTCCACCTGCTTTATGGTTGCAGGCGTAACTGGCTCATGTAAGGTCGCGTCGGGGAGTTTATCCGATCATTTCAGGCTTTGAGGAGCATTGTCCTCAAAATGCGACCGTTCTGGTCTGTTCGCAAGGCGCTGCTCGTCGCCTTGCCGTTGCTGGTGGGGCTGTCCGCTCTGGCCATCATGGCTGGCGGTATCCTGATCGCACAGCGTGGCAGCGATTCCGCTGCGCGCGTGCTGATGCGCAGCGCCAATGGGCATATCATTTCCCGGACGACCGGATTTCTAACCGAGGCGGAGCGCGCGGCCGAAGTGACCGCGCAGCTTATCAGCGATGGAACGCTGCCGCAGGATCGGCCGACCCTGGTGCGCTATATGTGGCAGCAGTTGATGGCCAGGCCCAGCCTCTCCGGCATGTATGTCGGCTATGAGGATGGCAGCTTCACCTACGTCATGCGCATCGGCACCATCGCCGGCGATCAATTCATGTTCAAGACGATCGATGTGCAGCGCCGTGCTAGAGACACCACCGTGACTTGGCGCGATGCCTACTATCAGGTGATCATTCCGGAAGCCGGCATGATCGATGGTTTTGACCCACGTTTGCGCCCCTGGTACACGGCGGCACAGCGGCGTCTCAATGATGGCTGGACTGAACCGTATATTTTCTGGACGACAAAGCAGCCCGGCATCAGTGTGGCGCGAGCAGCCAAATGCGCCGCCGCAACTTGTGTCGTCGGCGTCGATATAACCCTGGCTGACCTCTCCCAGTTCTTTGGCACCCTGGAACATGAGATCGGCGGTCGCGCATTTTTGCTGACGGATCGGGGGCGAGTCATCGCCGCTTCCGAAATGACGGGCGGGGAAGTTAGCCGCAAGCTGATGCGCAATCGCGCGCGGGCCCTGCCGGAGGTGGGAGAGATCGGATCGTCGCTTTTGGATGCCGTCTGGAAGGCTGCCATGTCGCCGGCCGGAACCCATCCAATCGGCTTCAGGGCGCTCTCCTACGATCATCAAGAATACCTTGCTGAGCTGGCGCCGATCGATTTTCACGGACTTTCCTGGCTGGTCGGCGTGGCTGTGCCGCGCTCAGGCCCGCTCGGCTGGTTCGTCGGCGTGCGCGATGCTGTGGTCTGGATGGTTCTCGGTATCGCCCTGGTGACCATCCTGTCGGCAATGGCCTTGTCGCAACCGATCGTCTCCGGCTTGAAGCGGCTGGAGCGGAATGCTGTCAAACTGCGTGGTGGTGATTTTGGGCAACTCGTGGCGCCCGTCGCGGGCCTGCGTGAGATTCGTGAGACCGAGATCGCGCTGATTGATATGGCGCACAATCTCGAATCACAGATGCAGGCGACGCAACTGGCACTCGACGAAGCGATCAGGGCCGGTCAGATCAAATCGGAGTTCCTGGCGCATATGAGCCATGAGTTGCGCACACCACTCAACGGCATCATCGGCTTCTCCGAACTTCTTGAAATGAACGTGGCGGAAAAGCTGAGCGAGCGGGAACGCTCCTATCTCGCCGATGTCATTGGGCTTGGCCGGCATCTGCAGCACCTGATCGAACAGGTGCTGGAGTTCGCGCGCCTCGAGGGATCCGGGCAGGGCAGCGAAGCTCCACCTGTCAGCGTCCATGCCATTGCCGATGGTATTCGCCGGCTTCTCGCCCAGCAATGCGCCAGCAAGCAGATCAGCTGGCAAAGCGCGGTGCCACCGGCTCTTGAGGTGCGGGTCGACGAAACGGCCCTGCGTCAGATATTGACCAATCTCCTGACCAATGCGGTGAAATACACGCGGCCCAAGGGCAGCATTCAGGTGGCCGCAGGCTTACTCGAAGACGGATCGACGGAGATTGTCGTCACGGATACGGGGATTGGCATGGATCCCGACGAATTGCGCAATGCCTTCGTTCCCTTCTCGCGCTCGCTGCGGAACCCCTATGTCGCCGCCAATAGCGGCGTAGGTCTCGGCCTGCCCATCACCAAGATGCTGTGCGATCGACTGCACCTTTCCATCTATTTGGAAAGCAAAGAGAATGTTGGGACGACGGTGCGTCTGGTCATACCTTTGAGCGTCGGCCGCCAAAAAGAAAGCAACGCGACCTGACATCGTCCTCGTTCCCTGCTTGTCAGCGGAGCAAGGCGATCCGGTCGGAGATCACAAGAAACAAATCTATCCGCCGGCAGCAGACCTCGAGGCCGCGTTCACTGCGTGTCAGGCGGAATTCGCCGCGCGTAGGCGGGGTGCGGGCGTGACGTTCTCGACACGGAAAGATCGGCGCGTGCCGGTATGCAGCAGGCCGAGAATGGGCAGATGTTCAGTTGGCGATGGCGTGCCCGTGGCGACATTGTCCTTGGCCAAATGGATCTTGGCCGAGGGATCGGTGACTGCGCGAGACAATTCGTAGTGCTCGTTCGCAGTTGGCGTCAGCAGATCGGCGCCATAAAGGAACTCGCACGGCAACATGGCGCCCAGGAACTTGAACTTCCCGTCACGGACACCGCCCTTCAGCAACGAACAATGATGAAGGGTGTCGTTCCTGCGAAGGGCAAGAGTCGCCACATCGGGTGAACTCATATGGAAGACCGCCAGCAGCTTCCCGCCCACGATATCGAGGGACAGTTTGTGTCCGGCAAGATCGGCGGCGCTGAAGGCAAAGCGGCGGTTATGGAATTCCGCCAAAGGAACGCTGTCGGCCTGAGTGAATATCTCCGTGCTGTCTATAATCTCGGCATCCCCGAAATGATCCGGATCGACCGGCACGGGAATCGATGCCGCTTTTTGCGCGTTGAGGCAGTCTATGAGCCCCTCGGCCGCCAGGTCCGCCACCATGGCGGTGGCAATCGGCCGCGCATAATGACCCTGATCGACATAGAAGGCCGGGTCACTGACGACCTGACGGCCAAACCGACGCATCAAGGAACGGGAGATGTCGACGATGCCGGTCCCATACCAATCGCTGAGATAGCGGATACCGGAATCGATGGCGGGTACACTGGTCAGCCACGAACCGTTTCGCGCTCCGAAGACCAGGGTACAGATTTTCAGCGCCGGATTGCGCGCTAGGGCATAGCGGAGAATGCCCTCATAGAGCCGCGCCCAATGGCGGAACTGGCGACGTTCGTCACCATAGATGAACGCGTCATTGAGCGCATACTCGATGATGAGCAGGTCCGATCGGTCGAGGGCATCAGTCGCCTTGAGCCGAAACAACCCATAGGCGCTGGTTGTTCCTCCGACGGCCAGATTCTCGACGATGTCGAGTTCGACCCCGCGGGCACTGGTGGCGGCGAGCATCTGGCCAAGATAGCCCGGCTCCATCACCGTGTTGGAGCCGCCGATGATCGTCGTCCTGAGGCTCACTGCCATGTTCAGGCGGCCTGCAGCATGGTCTGGTAATTCTCCGTCATGTTGAGGCCAGCCTCGGTGAGGTGGCGGTGGAAGTTGCGCAGGCGCAGGCGATAAGTATCGAGGAACGCATCGATGCGCGCCTGAGACAGGAATTCGGCCATGAAGGCTTCGATGCCCATGGTGGCGGCTTTGTCGACGGTCGTGTGCGGCACACCGAAAAACTCGGCCAGTTCGCGGACGCGTAGGTCCTTGAAGAGAATGGCAGTCGGCAGGCCGACCTGGAGAGCCGCAACGCCGCCGTGGAAGCGATCGCCGATGAAGACGTCGTGCCAGCCATAGCATTGGCGCCAGGCATCGACGCTATCGAAGTAGAAATAGCGATCGAATGGCGCCTCGGTGCCGATCGCCTCGTTGACCAGCGGCCCGATCACGTTCTGCAGCAGCTGGTTGCGCGCGTCGTCGAAGAAATGACGTCCCTGGAGCTCATCCTTGAAGAGGAAGATCTCATCCTGGAAGACATAGGAGCATTTCTGTCCCTTGAAAAAGTCGGCAAGCTGACGTCCGCGAACGGACTTCTTCTGCAGATAGCCGGCGGTCGCGAAGCGGTAATCCTCCGGCTTCTTCGTCGGTGCCTTGATGCCCAGGATGTTCTCCGGATAGAGCATCATGCTGGGGCAGCCGAGCGCGGTGGGGTTCTTGAAGCCCATCTTCTTCAGCCACGCCTCGGTATAGGTGCCGCGCACGCCGAAGACGAGCGCGCGTTCGTCGATCCAGCGCAGCAGGTCGACGGTGGCCGGTTCCAGTCCGCTCAGATCCTCAATGTCGTTCTGCATGCCCATGCCGAGCACGACGACGGGAATCTTGATCTGCTCGAGAACTTTGAGCAGCGAGGCGTGATTGAGGTTGGGGCGGATTTCGTTGGCCATCGGCAGGACGAGGGCGTCGAAATTGTTGTTGAGCAAATCCATCGCCTCCTTCGAGCCTTTGTAGGCATCGTAGAGGACATGGACGGACAACATGCACGAGTAGTTCCGGTCATATTCGAAAATGCGCGCGGAACCCTCGCCGATCAGCATATTGCCCTTGTTCGAGGTCAGATAGAAATTGCGCGACATGGTGCTGAAGGTGGCGCTGTTCGAGCGCGGCAAACCTTCCGAGAAGGGCATGCCCGGATGATAGCGATAGCGCGTGTCCGCCGGCTGTCGGCCAAAGCAAAGTCTTTTCATCACAATATTCCTTCTCCCGAACGAGTTGAATCGACCTGAGTGTCGGTCTCAGGGTGGTCTTTACTGCAAGGTGGTCGGTGCCAAATCGTGAACGAGATCGCTGAGCTTGCCGCAGCGTTCCAGTGCGAAGCCTTTGTCGGCGTTCCAGTCATAGTAGTAGGCGCGGGGAACGGCATCGCCGGCGCGCGCCAAGTGGGCAAGCAAAGGCTGCAACAGATCGTCGCGCGGATCCGTCACGGGGCAGGCAGTCGGTGCCAGCGCGCTGCCAAATTCCGTGATCCAGCAGGGGCGGCCCGCAAACGCCGGTGCGCCACACGAATCAAGCTGCTGCTCGATCAAGGTCCGCCGGTCGCCTTTATTGGCGCGCCGCAACGGTTCATAGAGATGGATGCCGACGGCACCGGCGGCCTGATAGATGCCGCGTGCGGCCAGGGCTTCTTCCATGACGTCCGGGGCGATATAGGTCGCGTTGCTGTGCTTGATGAACCCGGCATTGATGTCTGCCAGGCCCGCTGTGACCAGTGTGACATTTTTGAAAGCTGCGTCGGCGGCGAGGCGTTCGCGCACCAGGGATATCGCACGGCCATAAAGGTCGAGCCCGGCAATGAAACGATTCGGGAGACCGTCTGCGCGCTCGATCACATTGCCGCCGGCCACAAGCGGCAGATCGCCGTTGTAGCCGGACCAATTGATTTCGTTCCCCAGTTCGATGCCGAGAAGATCGATTTGCGCGTCCGCGGCATAGGCCAAGAGATCGTCAATGCGCGCGCGGAGGCGCTCGAGGTCGATCTGCGAAAGTCCATAGGCCGGGAAGAATGATCCGGCCTTCGCGCGTGGTGTGGCATCCTTTGTTGCGACCGCGCCATCGATGAGCGGCACAGTCACGACAATGCCGAGCCCCGCCTGCTTGGCGGCGGCGAAGGCAGCATAGGCGCGCGCCCGCGGTTCCTTCAATCCGATGCGGACGCTGGTAAAGCCGCTTTGCCGAATCTCCTCAAAGGTCGCCGCCATGTCGCTGGGAGGCGTCCAGGCGATGTTGGCCGTGGCGATGCCGATTTCGGTACCCCTGGGTTGCGCTTCGCTCGCTTGGACCGCGCCAGCAGCCACCATGCAGATTGCCGCTAGCAGGGCATGACGCCAGCCGGGAAAGTACCAGCCCGGAATAGGGTTGCCGCCGCTCATCGACCCGGACCCGAGGTTACGGTTCGGCGTAGCTCGATTTCCTCCGACCTGAATGGAAACCAAGCCTCGAGCCGTTGGATGAGCGGCGACAGGTTTGCGGCCCAGGAACGCGCGGCGACGATTTCCGCGCCACGTGTCGAGAGCCGGTTGTGCAGGTGAGGATCGGCGGCCAGCCGCTCGAGAGCACTCACCAGTTCTTGCGCCACGGCGGTATCGTCCGTGGCATCGATCAAAATACCGTCTGCATCATGCTCGATGAGTTCGGCAACGGCGCCGACGGCGGTGGAAACAGGCACGCAGCCGACGCGCTGCGCTTCGAGAATGGTGAGCGGCGCGCCTTCCCAGCGGGAAGTCAGCAGCAGGACGTCAGCCTCGGCAAAGGCATCGGCCAGCCCTTTCGAGGAATAGATGGCCGG
The DNA here is from genome assembly GCF_041910485.1 of Dongia sp. Lineage (GTDB taxonomy): Bacteria > Pseudomonadota > Alphaproteobacteria > Dongiales > Dongiaceae > Dongia. The sequence continues at coordinate 176,233 of NZ_JAYRQR010000062.1, read as the reverse complement.
CTCGAGCTTGATGCCGAGTTCGGCAAAACGTTCCGTCCAGGCGCCGCGCCCCTGTTCATTGAGGACTTCGCCACCGACCAGGCGGATATCGATCGGCAGGTTCCGGCGCTTGATCAAACGGGCGGCAGCATAGAGGCGCTCGATCCCTTTCTGCGAATCCAACCGGCCGATGAAAAGTGCCTTCAGCCGCTCTCCCAGGCCGCGCCGCTGACGCTGGCGCAGGATCGTCCGCACCTCGGCATCGCGCATCTCGAAACTGGGCGCGTTGCGGATATGCATCAGCTTGGCCTGCGGCACGCCCATGCCGTGGAACCAATCGACCATCTGCTGCGAGCAGGTGAGGATGAGGTCGTAGATATGCTCGTAGGCGAGGGCGACATAGGGATGCCCTGCCGCCCGACCCGAACGTGTCTGATCGAGGACGTGGACATGGTCGAGAATCTTGACGCCGCGTCGGCGCAGTTCGCCGAGGATCGCATTGACCGGCGCAACCTGGCAATTGACGACGACGTCGAGGCCCGAGAGCAGACCGACCAGCCGGTCGATGCGCGCACCGTCATCCTGCGCCATCATGATGTCATGGCCGGCGAAGTGATGCGGTCCGCCCCAGAGAGGATAGTCGTCCATGAGGAAATTGATGCTGGCGAAATCCGCCGGGTCGAAGACCAGTTCGCAGGCGGGTTTGCCGAGGACATAAAGATGCGTTTCGTAGCCGAGCCGTGAAAGCTCGCGCGCCATGGCATAGGCGACCTTTTCGACCCCGCCGAAGGAGGCGATCGGCAACAGGAACCCGATGCGCGGGGCCTGGTCCGCTTGCGCGATGCGCGGCGTCACCGGGGTCGCCCCCAGGGCCTCCCGCAGCAACCGGTAATGCGACCGGATCGGTGGGAAATAGCCGCCGCGCCAGGTCCAGCGCTGGCTCGCGGCGCGGCGATAGGCGGAGTCCCTGAAGACGCCCAGCGTCGAGAGAAGGCCGTTTGTCGCCGACAGGACGGTGCGGTCGAGGTCGAAGGCGCGGAAGGGGCCGCGAATGACCAGTTCGACCGTATCCGGTGATGGCCGGCGCGAGCGGATCGAGCTGATCCATTCGTCGGAGATATCCTCGACGCAGGCCTTGAAGAGATCGACAGAGCACATCCAGGCCAATGGCTTGCGCGCCATATAGTCCGGGGCCCCGGCCTCAAGCTGTTTCAGTTCCACCCGGCCGGCATCGTGCTCCAATCGGATGGCAACCAGATGATGCTTCTCCGCCAGCCGCTCGGCATGCCACAGCACATTGTGGAGGACGCCCAGCTTGCGCAGGGCCTCCAGATGAGCTGGTGCCATCCACATCATGAAGGGCGGGATACCGTGTGCGTCCGGCTCGGCGAGCGAGGCCCAATAGCGATCGATATAGGTCTCGAGGTCGATCCGTCCATGCGGCGCCACTGGATCGGTGAAGAGCGAGACGGCGTAGGTGCCGGGCGCAATCGCTGCATAGCGCGGTGCCTCGGCATGCTCCCATTGCAGCAAGGTGTCCGGCTGGAAGAGCTTCTTATGCTTCTCCCGGATATACGACATGATCGCGGCCTTGGTGCGATGCGAATCGCGCAACATGCTTTCGGCGCGCTGACGATAGTCGAACCCGAAGAAGGGGTAGTTGGCGCCGGTAAAGCCGTTGGAAATGCACTGCAGCCAGAAGTCCCAATCCTCGAAACCCGCCTTCATGCTCTCGTCGAAACGGATGCCGGCATCGAAGACGCGCCGCGCCACCATGGAACCGGCTTCGCAGATATTGTCGAAGGTGAGGTGCAGCAGGCGCGAATAGGGTGCTTGGTAGGAACCGTTCCAGGCGATGCCGAATTTATCGATGTTGGGATAGACCCAGGCTATCTCCGGCCGGCTAAGCAGGAAGTCGAACACGTCCTGCATCGCCGTAGGTGTGATGCGGTTGTCGGCATCAAGGAAGTAGACAGCTTCAAGGGCGGGGAAGAGGTCGAGCGCGAACGCCACACCGTAATTGCGGGCCGAGCTCAGGCCGCCATTGGTCTTGCGCACATAATAGACATTGGCGTGAGCCGAGGCATAGGCGGCGCCGATCAACTCCGTTTCGGGGAAGGGGCAACCATCATCGACGACAATGATCGCAATGCCGAAATCAGCTTGCTGTGCGAGGGCCGATTCGATCGCCTCGGTCAGCAGGATCGAATGCTTGTAGACTGGAATGACGATGGCGATGCGCGGCTCGCCCGGCACGGGCGCCGCTGCCGGAACAGCTTCGCCCGGTACATTCGCAATCCGCTGCATCTTGCGCGACCTGACTGACATCAGCCCTGCACCAAGGCATGAAGATTGAGGAAACGCGCCCAGGCGAAATCATGGTTGCCCGGCGTCACCATGCGGGTGACGAGGTAGAGGTCGCCCTTCTCGCGCGCGGGCGCATCAAGGAAAAGGCTTGCGAAGCGCGGTTGCTGCGCCGGGACACGCACCCAGCCGGAGAAGCCTTCGCCCGGCTGCGGATCCGCGGCGCCGGCCAGAAGATTGACGACACGCCCTTCATCGCGGCTCACGACCAAGGCGAACTCGACGTCGCGGGCCTTTTCATGAGCGACCAGCAGATTGGCGGATACCCGGACCGCACCTTCCGGGCAACCGCCGGCAATCTTCGCAATCGTGCTGCCGAAGGCGGGTGGGTGGCACGAAACGATTCTTTCGCCATCGAGATAGGAGACGCCTTCGAAGCCGCTCGATTCCGAATCCAGATTGACCTGCCGCGTCGTGCCGAGAAGGCCCGCCGGCAGGGCGAATTCGCGCAGGCCCGGTTCGCCTTTCTCCTGCCCCTTGCCGCCAGCAAAGGCGCCCTGACCCGGCGGCACCACGCCCGGCAAGCCGACATAAACCTGCATCGCCAAACTGGCGCTGGAGATGGATTGCCGGAGATCCGCGTCCTGGACCCGGAACAGCGGCAAGGGCTGTGCATTGCCCAGGGAAAAGGACGGAAGGTTGGCACGCGGATCGTCGACCGAGATGATGAGGCGCAGCGTTCGCCGCAGCCCTGCCAGCGATTTTTGCAGGCCCAGTGTCAACCAGCCGACACCGATTTCGGCGATCGGCAGCGACCAGGTCTCGACAAGCCGTCCGTCTTCGACCGTCTGCAAGGCGGCATGCAGAATGCCGTCGCTGCGCGGCGCGGCCCGGGCCACGTGCAGGCCAATGGCGCTCACACCGGTGCTGGCAACGGGCAGAATCTGGCTCACGCCACCGGCGCCGGCTGTCCCGAGGACATTCGGCTCCGCTTCGTCATCCAATGGCGGGTTGATGAAGGCTAGATCGAACGGCTGCAGCCCGGCGCGATCGATGAAGGCTTCCAAGGCGGCGAACCGATTCTGCAGATCTTCATTGGCTTGACGCGCATCGGCCAATTGCCGAAAGAGCGATGTCGTCATCGTGGCGTGCCGGTTGGCAAGCTGCTCGGCCTGCGCAAGCAGATGCCCGGCAACGGCCACGACGTCTTCTGCGCTGGTCTGGAAAATCTCCGGTATGCTGGCGTGGCTGCGCTTGGTCAGCCATTCCACGGCCCGCGTCGCCATTTCAATGTCGCTCGGCGCGAAGGCGATGATGGCGACAACCAGGGCAGGGGCTTCGCTGATGCGCAAATCGGCGCCTGCAGGATCGCGCAGCAGCAGATGATCGTCGGCCACCCGCTTGATCTTCAGCAGGGCATAATTTTCGCCGACCATCGCGCGGACGGCTTCACTCGCTTGTCCGCAGAACAGGATGGTCGGGCGCCGTAGATAGCCTCGCTTGGCTTGGTCGATGAAATGGACGTCCTGATTGCGAACGGTGGCAGCACTGATCACGCGCGCGCCCTTTCCCGGAAAGTTTCAGTTGTGCATCGGCCAGATCGATCTTGCGGTGCAATATTACCAGCGATCGAAGATGCGATCAAGAAAAGCATAAGTAAAAAAGACCGTGAGTCGTGATTACTATTGTTTAAAATCAAATATAAACGTGATTGTATTGTGATCACTTTGAGAAAATGTCCCAGAAATATTATCGATTATCTCCGAGCGCCGACGACCCGCAGCTGTGCAGGCGCAACATCGATCTGCAGTTCGCTCAACAAGGTCTTGAGGTACCGGCCATAGGCGCTGTCGGGGGCTGTTGCCGCGAGCTTTGCAAAACTGTTGGCGTCGATGAAGCCTTGGGTCAGCGCGATTTCCTCAAGGCATGCGATCTTGATGCCCTGACGGCTTTCCAATGCGCAAACGAACTGCGTTGCGGCCATCAGCGTCTCCGGCGTACCCGTGTCGAGCCAGGCAAAGCCACGACCGAGTCGTTCGACGGCAAGTGTCCCTGCCGATAGATAGCGGGCATTGATGTCGGTGATCTCCAGCTCGCCGCGCGCGGACGGCGTCAGTTCGGCGGCGATGTCGCTCACGCGCCCATCGTAGAAGTAGAGACCCGTAACCGCCCAATTGGATTTGGGCCGGCGCGGCTTCTCCACGATGGAAAGAGGACGCTGTTCCGCGTCCAATTCAACGACGCCATAGCGCTGCGGATCGTCGACACGGCACGCAAAGATATGTGCGCCGTGGGTTAGCTCTGCGGCGCGTTGCAGACGCTCGCTGAGGCCGCTGCCGAAATAGAGGTTATCGCCGAGGATGAGTGCCGATGGTTCACCGTTCAGGAACTGCTTGCCGATCAGGAACGCCTGGGCAATGCCTTCCGGGCGAGGTTGCAGGGCATAGGTGATATTCAATCCCCAGCGATGCCCGTCCCCAAACATATCGACATAGCGATCGATGTCGCGGGGGGTCGATATCAGCATTATATCGCGGATGCCGGCCAGCATGAGGGTTGCCAGCGGATAATAGATCATCGGCTTGTCGTGGATCGGCAGCAGTTGCTTCGTCACCGATGCCGTCATCGGATAAAGACGGGAACCGGTGCCGCCCGCGAGAATGATGCCTTTCATGCGGCTTCCCTTCGGTTGCGAAGTGCGTTGACGAGGCCAGGAAGGGCCGCTCGCCAATCTGGAGCCAGGTAGCCCAAACTGGCGGCAAACCTGCAATCCAGCGCGCTGTTGAGCGGACGCGGCGCCGGACGCGACAGATCGGCAAGCTTCGCTGGCGTCAGCGCTGGCCGCAGGTGCATGCCCAGGTCTTGACCAACATCAAGGATGGCGCCGGTGAAGTCGAACCAGCTCACCGCTGGGCCGCCGGCGACGTGAAGACAGGCCGGCAAGCGGCGACCGGCGGTGAGATCCAGGGCAACGGCCGCAATCAGGCGCGCAAGATCGGCAGCCGGTGTCGGCGAGCAGACTTGATCCGCCACCATGTGTATTTCGGTGCCGGGCACGGCGGCCTTCGCCAAAATCGCTTTGAGGAAGTTCTGGCCGTGCCGGCCGAACAGGCTGGCACTCCGTACGGTGACGGCACGGGCGCCGCTGGCCGCCACGGCGCGCTCACCCGCCATCTTCGTCTGGCCATAGACCGACAAAGGCGCCGTCTCATCATCCTCTCGGTAGGGCCGGCCGGCCGCGCCGGAGAAGACATAGTCTGTCGAAATATGGACCAGGGGAATGCCCAACGTCTCCACAACCCCGGCAATCACCGCTGGTGCCTCGGCATTCAGTTGCTGCGCGAGAAACGGCTCGGCCTCGGCCCGGTCGACCGCCGTATAGGCGGCCGTATTGATCACGGCGACTGGGTCGAGGGCACGAATCTGCCGGGTGACATCCGCCACGCTGAGAATGTCGACCTCGCCGCGCCCCAGAAAACACGGACGAATACGCCGCGGCCAGGCGAGGTCGGCCAGTTCCCGCGCCAATTGACCATTGCGGCCGAAGATGGCGATCTTGCGCATCGGAATCTCAGGCACGCGCGCGCCTCGGCAATGCCGGCACCACTTCGGGCGCGCTGTCCATCGGCACATGACCCCAATCGATCGGAGAGAGGTCACGCAGGCGTGGCAGCAAGGCATCCTTTTCGGAAACGAGAATCTCGGCAGTCGTGAACGGCCAATCGATGCCCAGATCCGGATCGTCCCAGGCAATCCCGCCTTCGGCCTGCGGTGCATAGGGGGCGGAGACCTTGTAGTGGATCAAGGTTTCCGGCTGCAGCGAACAGAAGCCATGCGCGAACCCGGCTGGTACCAGCAGGTGCTGACCGCTGGATGCCGACAAGTGGATGCTAGTCGGTCGGCCGAAATGCTGTGATCCCCGGCGCAAGTCCACAACGACGTCCAATATGGCGCCGGCCAGAACCGTGACCAGTTTGGCCTGCGCATGCGGCGGCCGTTGGAAGTGCAAACCACGCACCACGGCTGGTTGGCTGGTAAGCGAGACATTGTCCTGGCAGAAGTCGGGCAGTTCTTCGCTTCCTTGGCGGCGGTGAAGCTCCATGAACCAGCCGCGCGCATCGTTGAACCGCCGCCCTTGGATGAGTCTTACGCCGTCCGGCAGAGTGGTCGCCACGGGATCATACGGCAAGGCGAACCTCCTCGGTCTTCGTATGCCAGCGCCAGGCGCTCGAGACGATCGCTTCAAGAGAGGAGCCGGTGGCCCGCCACCCGAGACTCTCGGCGGCATGCTTCGGATCGGCATAGAGCGAGGGCGGGTCGCCGGCCCGCCGAGGCGCCACTTGCTGGGCTACGGCATGACCTGCCTCCCGGGCCACGGCATCGATGACCTGACGGACAGAATAGGGTCGGCCGGTGCCCAGATTGAAAGCGTGGAAGCCCGCATTGCTCGCCAGGAACTCGATCGCCCGTACATGTGCGGCACCCAGATCGTTCACATGGATGTAGTCGCGCTCGCAAGTTCCATCAGCCGTCGGATAGTCGGTGCCGAAAATCTGCACGGGGCCGCGCTCACCGCGAGCAGCGCCGATCACCAGGGGGATAAGGTGCGTCTCCGGCTGGTGCGCTTCGCCGATTCCATCATCGGCCGCAGCGCCGGCGGCATTGAAGTAGCGCAGGGCGGCCGCGCGCAGGCCGTAGGCCGCGGCAAAGTCCTTGAGGATGGTCTCGACCATCAGCTTCGACCGTCCGTAGACGTTGATCGGCACCTGCGGATTGTTTTCGGCGATCGGGCATCGCTCCGGTTCTCCATATGTGGCGCAGGTGCTCGAGAAAATGAAACGGTCGATGCCGGCTGCCTGCATCTCCTGCAGCAGAGCCAGCGTGCCGCCGACATTGTTCTCGTAGTAGCGGGACGGCACCGTCCCCGATTCCCCGACCAAGGAGAGGGCCGCGAAATGCATGACGGCAACCGGTCGATAGCGGGTGAGGGCGGCGTTGACGAATTGACGGTCGGCAATATCGCCGACTTCGAGCGGCCCCCACTTCACGGCCCAGCTGTGCCCCGTCGACAGATTGTCGAGTGTGATTGGAAGATAGCCGCTTGCAGCGAGCATGCGGCAAGCATGAGAGCCGACATAACCAGCACCGCCAGTCACCAACACAGGCCGCATCAGAACACCTCTTTCGCTGTTGATCGAAAAGAGGGTAGCAAAGGAAAAGTAGTTCGGCACTATTTACAATATTCGTAAAGGCCAAGCGAATGTACTTCTGCCGAGACTTGCAAGAAGATGTGCGTTGAACGAATTATGTGACAGATCAGTGATGCGGAGTTGCCTGTGAATTTTCTCTTCGTCCATCGCGACTTCCCCGGCCAATTCGGCGCACTCGCGACGCACCTTGCCAAATCGATGCATCATCGTGTTGCTTTCATAACTTCTCAGGAAGTGGCATCGGAAGATATTGATGTGCGCACGTTTCGTCCGAAAAGATCGGCGTCACCTAACACGCATCACTATCTGCACGCATTCGAGGCAGGCGTGCTCAATGGACAGGCAGTCTATGAAGCGGCGCATAAGCTGCGCGCGGACTTGTTCATACCGGATGTGATTTTCGCACATTGTGGCTGGGGCACGTCACTCTATCTGCGCGAAGCATTTCCAACTGCGCGCCTCGTCGGCTATTTCGAATGGTACTATCATCCGCATGGCAGTGACGCCGACTATCTAGAGCCCAACGCTGTCACGCCAGATAATGCCTGCCGGATTCGGACTCTCAACGCGCCGCTCCTGATGCAATTGGAGGATGTCGATTTAGGCCTTGTACCAACGGCATTTCAGGCGCGTACACTGCCGCAAAGCTATCAGCATAAATTGCGGATACTTCACGATGGTGTGGATACGGACTACTTCGTTCCCAATCGCGCGGCGTCGCGCAATTTTGGAACGCTGGACCTCTCCGACGTTAAGAGATTGCTAACCTTCGCGACGCGGGGGATGGAGCCCTATCGCGGCTTCCCCCAGTTCATGCAGGCCATCGACGGCCTGCTCCGCATGGATAAGGATCTCCATGTTGCCATTGCCGGTGAAGACGCGACCTACTATTCGCGCATGCTGCCTGATGGCGATACATATAAGGCCAAAGCGCTGCGGGAATTGCCGCAGCTCGCAATTGAACGCGTGCATTTCATGGGCACGTTGCCGCGCGACTCATATCGTCGGCTACTGCAGATTTCAGATCTTCATGTCTATCTGACGGTGCCCTTTGTACCGTCCTGGTCGTTGGTCGAAGCGATGGCGTGCGGCTGTCACATCGTGGCCTCTGATACAGAACCGGTGCGCGAGGTACTTGGAACTGACATCTGCGCACATTTGACCGACTTTCGTGATGTATTGAATTTGGAAAAAGTGATTCAGCGCGCGCTGGCGTCGGTCGATGAGTCCCATCGGTTGCGTGCGGCTGCCAGAAAGCGCGCTGAAATGGCCTTTTCTCAAACACTGTTGCTGCCGCAGTGGGAGAAAATTGCAACCGATGGCCGGTGAATGTGGCTCTTCGCAGCTGCCACCAAAGTATAAGGTCGCAGAATTACATTGGCGCAAATATCGATCATAGTTTTATCACAATAGATCAGTTGCAGAGCTCGTCGCGACCTGTTCAATTACCAGCGGTTTCGGCACCACGACCATCCATCCAAGCGACGAGGAGAGACAAGATGGCGACAATACCGGGCGGTGATTTCGCCGACCGTCTTGTCGGCACCAGCCACGGGGACGTGATCCTGGGCGGCGGCGGTGACGACGCGATAGCCGGCGGCGGCGGCAGAGATTTCATCGATGGCGGCAGTGGCCACGATTGGATCAATGGCGGGGCCGGCAGCGATTTCATCAATGGCGGCACCGGGTCCGATCACATTCTGGGCGGTTCCGGCCACGACACGGTCTTCGGCGGTGCCGACGCCGATTACATCAACGGCGGTTCCGGCGAAGATTCGATCTTCGGCGGTGGCGGCGATGACTGGATCAACGGCGGCAGCGGCGACGACAATCTGTTCGGCGGTGACGGCAAGGACGACCTCACCGGCGGCAACGGCGACGACAAGCTGTTCGGCGGCGATGGCGACGATGCGCTCCGCGGTGGCAATGGCGACGACCGCCTTGAAGGCGGCGCCGGCAATGACAGCCTCAACGGCGGCAACGGCGACGACCTGCTGAAGGGCGGGGCCGGCAATGACAGCCTCGATGGCGGCAAGGGCGATGACCACCTGGTGGGTGGCGATGGCTCCGACCGGCTCTCGGGCGGTGACGGCGACGACATTCTCGACGGCGGCGCCGGCAACGACTTCCTGCGCGGCGGTGCGGGGGACGACACGTTCGTCTTCCACGGCGGCGGCGGCCAGGACGTGGTCATGGACTTCGAGGAAGGCGAGGACATCCTGCGCGTCTCGAAGAACATCAACGGTCTCGATCTCCATGATGCAGGCGATGTCGCGTCGCTGGCACACGAGGTCGGCGGCAACACGGTGATCGATTTTGGCAGCGGCGATCAGGTGACCCTGGTCGGCGTCAAGGTGGCCGACGTCCAGGCCAACCCAAGCGCCTTCTTCGTCATCAGCTGATAGTCGGTGGCGCCGGAACCGGTCGCGACAGCGGCCAAACGTTCCGGCGCCATTTTTCTGTCGATCATTTGGACCGATCGGGTGGTTGCGCAAGGCATGCTGGTACAGCCCATCGACAAGAGTTCAGAGCTTCCGGCCGCGATCGGCAGTGCGGCCCTGCGCCCATCGGGCTTCCAGGTGCCGGGTGGACTTTGTGCCGTCATCGTCGATGGTGCTGGTAGCATCGCCGTGCAGAGCGGCGGGAAGCCGCTGCCACCCCCCGTCATCAAGGTGGCGTTGCCCCTCAGTGACGGCGGCAATCGGCAATTGATCATCTTCCATCCCTCGGCCGGCGCCCGCATCGACCTTTCGAGCCGCGAGACCGGCGTGATCGCCCCTGTCGTGCCGGGCGATTTTGCACCGCTCGAGCGTGGCGCCTTGCTGCTGGGCCTCGATTCCGTCGGCCGTTTGCGGCTGATGCGGCAGATGCTCGATGTCTGCCGCGATCTCTTCGATCTCCGCCACGATGTCGGCTATGGCCGCCTGTGCCGGGCGCTGACGAGCGATCTCGTCGGTACGCCGGCTTCGCTTCAGCCGCAGGCCGTCGTCAGCGATCGCTTCGCCCTGGCGAGCGGCACGCTGCCGGCGGGCTTCGGCGCGATCAAGGATCTGTTCGTCGTCGGCGAGCGCGGCATCGGCGCCGTCCAGCACCAGCCGCAGCCCTTCGGCCGCAACGGTACGTTGTTCCTGCTTGAGCGCGCCATGCTGCGTGCCGGCTCGCTGCTGGTGGCCCTGGGTGAGCATGAGGTGGCGGCGTGGAAAGTGGGCGAGCTGCCCGATCTTCCCTTCCTCAGCTGGCTGCGCGCCAACCGGAAGCAGGCGCGACCCGTGCGGGGTTTCGTCGTCCGCGCGCTCGCCGATGCGGCCGCGCTGGATGCCAGTGCCGAGATCCTGCTGCGCGAATTGGAACTGCTGCAGCCGGCGGCCAAGCGTGACATCTATGACAAGGCGACGCCCATCGGCGCCGGAATCGATCTTCTCGTCTCCGATGGGGCCGGCGGCATCTTCCTGCGTGGCTGGCTGCGCGATCCGCATCAGCTGGTTGTCCGGGCCGAGCTTTCCTGCCCTGGCATGGCACCGCAGCGGCTCGACGAGACCTGGCTGCGCTTCCCGCGTCCCGATATCGACAAGCATTACGATGGCAGGCCGCTCACCAACGGCTTTGCCGCTTTCCTGCCGGCGGCCGGCCGTCTGCATGGCCAGGCGAAGATCGAGCTGCATCTCGCCTCCGGTGCGACACTCGACGTGCTGGCACGGCCGGCAATCGGCAACGCGGCGCAGCTGCGCGATGCCATCCTCGGCGCGGTGCCGCCCGAATGTCTCACCACCCAGGCCATTGCCGAGGTGATCGCACCGCCCGCGGCGCGCCTCCACGCGGATTATCTCGGCATGCGCAAGACCCCCGACATCGTTGAGTTGGGCACCAAGGTCGCCAACCCCACCTATTCGATCATCGTGCCGCTCTATCGCAATCTGGATTATCTGCGCTTCCAGATCGGCGCCTTCGCGGTCGATCCGACGTTGCGCGGCGCCGAGATCATCTACGTGCTCGATTCGCCCGAACAGCGCGCGGACCTCGTCCATTTCCTGAGCGGCCTGCATCAGCTCTACGATCTGCCGCTGACGATCCTCATCATGTCGGGGAATTTCGGCTATGCCGCCGCCAACAATGCGGCGGCGGCCGTCGCGCGCGGAAAATTCCTGCTGCTCCTCAACTCCGATGTCGTGCCGGAAGAATCCGGCTGGCTGGAGCGGCTGGCGGCGCCGTTGCTCGGCCAGCCCAAGGCGGTGGCATCCGGCGCGCGCCTCCTTTTCGACGACCAGTCGCTGCAGCATGCGGGCATGCGCTTTGCCCGCGATGCCGGCGGGCATTGGCTCAATCTGCATTACTTCAAGGGCGCCCCGCGCGACTTCGCGCCCGCCCTGTCGACGCGTCCCGTGCCGGCGGTGACGGGTGCGGCGCTGCTGGTCCGCGCCGACAGCTTTCGATCGGTCGGTGGCTTTACCGAGGATTACATCATCGGCGATTACGAAGATTCCGATCTCTGCCTGAAGCTGCGCGCGGCCGGTGGCGAGATCTATTTCTGCCCCGATGCAACGCTCTTTCATTTCGAGCGCAAATCGATCAACCGCCATGCCGGCTATCAACGCTCGGTGGCCGGTCTCTACAATCGGTGGCTCGCCGGCCGGCGCTGGGATCAATCCATGTCCGAGCTGATGGGGCGCTTTGAAGCGGCAGAAGCGGGAGCTGTCTCGTGAACGCCTTGACCCGCTCGCAAGGTGCCGAGTCGGAAGCGCTGGAAGAGGCGGCTCTCGCGGCGCTGCTCAAATCGATCCGGCGCAACCGATTCCTGCCGATCCCGCCGCAGGAGCGCAACTTCGTCGGCGATGGCGACTTTCTGGCGATCGGCTGTGAGTTCCTGCGCCATTTCGTCGAACTGGGCGGTTTGCGGCCACAGCATCGCGTGCTGGAAATCGGCTGCGGCATCGGCCGCATGGCATTGCCGCTCACCCAATATCTCGAAGCGCCCACGGGCACCTATGACGGTTTCGATGTCGTCGCCGAAGGTATCGATTGGTGCCGCGAGAATATCAGCGGCATCTATCCCGATTTCCGCTTCCAGCATCTCGACTTCAATAATGAACTCTACAATCCGGCGGGCGCTCTCGCGGAGACGGGCAATCTGCCCTTCGCCGACAAAAGCGCCGATTTCATCTTCATGACGTCGGTGGTGACGCATCTCGACCCGGCTTTCACTGACTTCTATTTCCGCGAGGCCGCGCGAATCCTTTGTCCCGGCGGCAGGCTTTTCCTCACAGCTTTCGTGCTTGACGGCAGCAACCGCCGCCTGGTTGAAGCGAAGAAGGCGCGGCCCGCTTTCCATCTGGAGGGGGATGGTCCTGCCTATATCGCCGACCGCGCGCATCCGATGGCGGCTGTCGCCTATGACAATGACTGGCTCCTGGCGACGGCGCGGGAACAGGGACTGCAATTGGCCCGGCCGATCGCCTTCGGTCACTGGAGTGGCCGCTCGGCTGAGAACTATCAGGACATTTGCGTGTTTCAACACGGCAAGCCCGCACTATCGCGACGGAACCCGGCATGACGAAACTCAAGGTCCTCCATCTTTGCCACAATCATCCGGCCCTCCATCCGGGCGGGACCGAGATCTTCGCGCTCGATCTCCATCGCCAGATGGTGCGGCAGGGGGATGTCGACGGACTCTTCATCGGCTGCGTCGACCAGAACCATCGGCAGCAGCGTCCGGGTACGGTCTTCCAGGGGATCGGTGCCGGCAGCAATGAAATGCTGATGTGGACCGGCCATTTCGACAATTTCTACCTGTCGCAGATCGATCTTCACGGCATCGTGCCGGAATTCAGCGAGATGTTGACGACGCTGAAGCCGGACATCGTCCACTTCCATCATATTCTGCTGATGGGCGTCGAGATCCTGTTTCTGGTGCGCCGCGTTCTCCCGAAGGCGAAGATCGTCCTCTCCCTGCACGACTATTACGCCATCTGCGCCCATGACGGCCAGATGATCACGACGGGCGAGCGCCGTCCATGCCAGCAGGCGACGCCCGACGCGTGCCACCGCTGCTTCCCGCAACTCGATCAGGAGCATTTCGTTCTCCGCGAGCGGCACATCAAGACCCATTTCTCCGTCGTCGACCGGTTCCTCTCGCCCAGCAATTTCCTGCGCCGCCGCTATATCAATTGGGGACTGGCGCCGGATCGGATCGACGTCATGCGCAATGCGCGGCCCGAGTCTCAAATCGCGCCGCATCGGCAAATGCGTGGCGAAGAGGGACGCAACCGTTTCGCCTATTTCGGCAATCTCAATCCCAACAAGGGCGTTCTGGTGCTGCTCGAGGCGGCACGGCTCCTCAACCAGCGCCGCCCCGGCAGCTTCCGGGTCGACATCCACGGCGGGGCACCGTTTCAGAGCGATGCCTTCAAGGCCGACCTCAAAGAGGCGCTGGCCAAGGTCGATGGGTGTGTGCGCTGGCATGGCGCCTATCAGGCGGAAGAGATGGCGGGCCTCATGCGCGACGTCGATTGGGTCGTGACGCCGTCTGTGTGGTGGGAGAATGCGCCCCTCGTCATCGACGAGGCCTTCGTTCATCGCCGTCCCGTGATCGCGAGCAACATGGGCGGCATGGCTGAATCGGTGACGGACGGTGTCGACGGGCTGACCTTCCGCCCCGGCGATGCCGCCGCCCTTGCCGACACGATGGAGCGGGCGCTGGCCGAGCCAGACCTGTGGGAAGAGTTGGTGGACGGTATCGCGCCGCGGCGGACCTTGGAAACCTGTGCCGCCGAACATGTGGCGCTCTATCGCCGCCTGCTGGGCGCCGAGACGTCGAGGATGAAAGCGGCGCCGCCAAAGAAACCGGCCACGAAACCGCGCCGTGCGGGAAAGAAATCGGAAGGGAGTGCCGTCCATGTCGGCTAACGCGGACAGCGTCACGCAATTGAGCCCGCAAGGCCAGCCAGCCAATGGCGCCGCCCATATCCAGGGCTATATCGACGCGATCGAACCGGACCGGCTCTATGGCTGGGCTTGGAACACGACCGACCCATCCGAGCGGCTGTACGTCGAAATCCGTCAAGGCGAGCAGTTGATCGTGCGCCTGGAGGCCAATCAGCCGCGGCCGGATCTCGTCGCGAACGGGATCGGCGATGGCCGCTATGCGTTCGTCGCCAATGTGCCGGCGATCGGCGAGATCGACCGGGCCTCGCCCATTTCCGTCACGGCCTTCACGGCCGACGGTGCCGCCTCGGTCGAACTCAAGAAGCAGAATGGCGCGGCGGCGCCGGCCAATGTGAGTGCCGCCGTCCTCGGCGAAATCCGGGCGCGCGATCAGCGCCTGCAGGGCCAAATCAAGCAACTTGTGTCGGTCGCCAAGGAACGTGGCGGGCTGGACCAAACGCTCAATGAGCGTGTTGCGCAATCGCTCGAAAAGCTTGACGAAGCACTGCCTGAAATCGATCACCGCCTGCAGGCGATCGAAGTCTTCCAGTTGCGCTTCGACACGCTCATGCAGGGTTTCGACAAACGGCTCGCCGTGGTCGAGCACAAATCGCACCAGCGCAAGCCGCTGCTGCTGTGGGTCTGGGCTTCCGTGACGACGGCGACGACCTTGGCGTTCCTGGCGCATCTCATCTTGCAGGGTCTTTAGAATATGGCCGCCAGCAAGACCAAGAGCAGCCTGCATATCAATCCGTTCGAGGCGGCGGTCCGCGCCTTGCGCGGTGGCTTTGCCTATGTCGGTTTTCTCACTTTCTTCATCTGCATCTGCCAGCTGATCGTGCCGCTCTTCATGGTGCAGGTCTATGACCGTGTCCTCGGCAGCCGCAGTCTCGATACGCTGACGGCCCTGATCGTCGTTGCGGTGGGCGGCCTCATCCTCCTCGGCGGCCTCGAATATATCCGCAGCCGCGTCTATCACGTCCTTGGCGACCGGCTGGCACGGCGCCTCAATTCGGCAACGCTCGAGGCGGCGGTTGCCGACAATCTCGATGGCCACAACAATCATCCGGGTCAGGCGCTGCGCGATCTCGGCGATCTCCGCCAGTTTATCACCAGTTCGGCCATCAGCGTGCCGTTCGAGGCAATGTTCGTGCCGCTGTTCCTGACTGTCCTTTTCATGCTGCATTGGGTCTATGGCGTCATCGCCATCTGTGCCGCCCTGATGCTGGTCAGCCTCAGCCTGGCGATGGAAATGGTTGCCCGCCGGCCGCTCGCCGAGGCGAACGAGGCATCGGTCAAGAGCACCGGCCAAACCTCGGCCGCTTTGCGCAATGCCGAAGTCATTCAGGCGATGGGCATGCTGCCGGCGATTGCCAAGCGCTGGGAGCATGCGCAGTACAAAGTGCTGCAGGGCCTCGACGAGGGCAATCGCCGCTCGCGGGCGATGTCGGCTTTGTCGAAGACGCTGCGCTACATGCTGCAGATCACAATGATGTCGTCGGGCGCCATCCTGGTCATCGAGCGCATGGCCTCGCCCGGTACGATGGTCGCGGCCTCCATCATCATGGGGCGCATGCTGCTGCCGTTCGATCATCTCATCGAAGGCTGGCGGCAATGGATCTTTGCACGCGGCGCTTACACGCGGCTGCGCGATCTTATCGGGCGTGTCGAACACCGGCCGGCCGGTATGGCGCTGACCAATGCCGAAGGACGCTTGGTGGTTGATCGCTTGGGTTTCATCCCCAACGGTTCTGATCGCGCCGTCCTGCGCAACATCACCTTCGCGCTCGAACCGGGCGAAGTTCTCGGGGTCATCGGTCCCTCGGCAGCCGGCAAATCGACGCTGGCGCGTCTTCTTGTCGGTGTGTGGAAACCGACCCAGGGTGCCGTCTATCTCGACGGGCAGAACGTGGTCAACTGGGACCGCCAGTCCTTCGGCAAGGCCGTCGGCTATCTGCCGCAATCGGTTTCGCTGCTCGAGGGTACGGTGCGCGAAAACATTGCCCATATGGGCGAGGCCGATCCGGCGCACGTCGTCGCGGCCGCAAGGCGCGCCGATGTACATGAAACCATCGGCACCTTGCCGCATGGCTACGACACGGAGATCGGCGAACAGGGCTATTCGCTCTCCGGCGGCCAGCGCCAGCGCATCGGTCTTGCCCGCGCGCTCTTCGGCAACCCGGCCTTCATCGTGCTCGACGAGCCCAACGCCAATCTCGACCAGACCGGCGAACAGGCGTTGATGAATGCGCTGGCGGCGGCCAAAGCGGATGGAACGACCATCGTTCTCATTACGCACCGACCGTCGATTGTCGGCATCTGCGACAAGCTTTTGGTGTTGCGCGACGGTGGCATGGCGCAGTTCGGACCGCGCGCGGATGTGCTGCGCTCGGTAACGGCATCCGGCAAGGCCGAAGGTGCCCTGGCGCCCACCGCGGGCGTGGCAAGGTTGGTGAAATCATGAGTGTCATCGAACTCGGCCATCCGGGCCTCACCTATCCGGAACCGTCGCTTCGGCGCTATGTCATCTTGGGCTCAACCATTGTCTTCCTGGGCTTTGGCGGCTTCCTTGCCTGGGGGTTGCTGGCCTCGCTGGATCGTGCGGCGATCGCCGACGGTACCGTGGTTGTCGACAGCAACAAGAAATCGGTCCAGCATCTCGAAGGTGGCATCGTCAGGGAAATACTCGTGCGTGACGGCGACCAGGTGAAGGCCGGCGACGTTCTCATCCGCCTCGATCCGACACAGATCGCCGCGCAAATGAACCAATTGCAGATGGAGCATTTCTCCCGCCTCGCCCGGATCGCGCGTCTCACAGCCGAGCAGGAAGGTCGCGACGAGATCGAATTCCCGGCCGAGCTGACAGCTGCCCAGGCGGATCCGGCGGTCGCCGCCTTGATCGCGTCGCAGCAGGCGCTCTTCAAAGCGCGTACCTCGGCCTACGAGGAAGGCGCCAGCATGCGCGAAAAGAAGATCGGCGAATCCCAGAACGAAATTGTCGGTCTGAAGAGCCAGATCGCGGCGGCCCAGGAAATGCGTGCCATTTCCGAGAAGCAGTTGGTCAGTGTGCGGGAACTCTATACCAAGGGTCTCGCCGTGATTCCGCGACTGCGTGGCCTCGAAAGCGACGTCGCGCAATTGGGCGGCCGTATCGGCGAACTGACGTCCAATATCGCGCGCGCGTCGGATACGATTGCCGGCCTGAAGATCGAGATTGAGAATCTGCGCTCGACCCGTGCGACGGAAGTGAATGCCGAACTGCAGCAGGTCCTCTCCGAAGGTACGGATTATGAGGGCAAGCTCGCGGCCTTGCAGGACGTGTCGAAGCGCATGGACGTGCGTGCGCCGCAGGGCGGCCGCATCGTCAACATGCAGGTATTCGGTCCGGGCGCCGTCATCGAGCCGGGCAAGCCGATCCTCGACATCGTGCCGCAGGATGAGCAGCTGGTTGTCGAGGCGAAGGTGAAGACCGATGACATCGACTCCGTCCACGCCGGCTTGAAGGCGGAGGTGAAGCTGCTTGCCTACAAGCAGCGGCGGGTCCCGGCCATCGATGGCGAAGTGCTGACGGTTTCCGCCGATCGGTTGGTCGAAGAACGCTCAGGCGTCGCCTATTACATCGCCCGCGTGAAGCTCGATCTCTCTTCCCTGCCGCCGGGCATGAATGTGACACCTTATCCCGGCATGCCGGCCGAAGTGCTGATAGCGACCGGTCCGCGCCGGGCGATCGACTATTTCACGTCGCCGCTGACAGACACCTGGCACCGCGCGTTCCGCGAGGAATAGATGGGATATTGGTCCTTCTGGCCATTCCGGCCGGCAAGGGGTATGTAGGCCGCAACTACGCCTTCTACCGGAACCAGCATGCCGATTTCTCCGATCACGCGTCGCATTTTCTATTTATTGGTGGTCGGCTCTTGCCTGCTCGCCAGTGCCTGCGATGCCGAGACGGGCTTCGTCGAATTCGAGACTCTGTCACGATCCGACACGCCGAATGATGCGCTTGCTTGTCCGGCCTCGCTCTGTGCGGCGCCGTCTGACTTCCAGCCGGGCCGGATGGCAATGCCGGCCGCAGAGTTGGCCGAGAAAGTCGCAACGGCGCTTCCTGCGGCCGATCGCACAGAACTCGTTCAACGCAGCGAGGACGGCCTGCGCTTCGTCTTCGTGCAGCGCTCGCTCATCTTCCGCTTTCCCGACACGGTGAATGTGGCGGTCATCCCGGTCGATGCGGCTCATGCCGACATCGCCATCTACAGCCGCTCCAACTATGGATACGGTGATTTCGGCGTCAACCGCGCGCGGCTTGTCGATTGGGCAGCGCGTCTTGGCGTGGACCTCAAGGAGGTGCCATGACCGATTTGCCGGAAGGCGTTCATCGCTTCGCGGATTCAGAGCAGGCGCGCTTTCCCTCGACGGCGCGCCTCTTCGATTATTGGCAAGGGACCTTGCGCGACGGCGTTCCCATTCAGCGGACCGAGATCGATCCCGCAGCGATCCGCGACGTGCTGCCGTTCCTGCTGGTCGGCGATATCGAGCCAGAGCCGTTCCGGGTTCTCTTTCGTCTGGTCGGCACGGCGGTCGCCGATTTCAGCCGCCAGGATTTCAGCGGCCGCTATCTCGACGAACTGGTCTACAGCGCCCGCGACAGTCTCGACTGGTCCGATTGCTACCGCTTCGTTCATGCCGAGCGCTGCCCGGTGATCGGCGTCAATCATCTGCATTACACGGATGGGCGGGTGAACAGCTATGAGTTCGCCATCCTGCCCTTGTCGCGCGGGGCCGATCCGGCCGGTTCCTTTGTCTCGACCGAGGCCTACGACGATTTCGACCGGCTGCAGATTCCGGATATACAGCCGGTGAAGCGGCGCTAGGCGTCAGTCCCTGCCATCCGATGCCAGGCGCTCCATGAGATCGCGGGCAAAGCCCTCGCAGGCGCGCTCTGATTCGCGCAAGGCCGGCAAGCGGACGATGTCGTGGAACGCAGCGAAGTTCAGCATCTCGGCTTGCAGGCTGCCGGTATCGCCGCTTTCCCGCAAGGCGGTGTAGAGCCGGCGCAGCGCATGCGCGATGGTATAGGTGGCCGCGACCGGGAAGGCGACGCAGGCATAGCCGATATCCTCAAGCTGATCGGCGGAGAGCAGCGGCGTCTTGCCGCCCTCGACATTGTTCGCCATGCAGGGCGCTGCGATCTCGCTGCAGATGCGCGCCATCTCGTCGGGTGTCAGAGGCGCCTCGACGAAGATGAGATCGGCGCCGGCCTCGCGGTAGATCTGCGCGCGTTCGATCGCGGCATCCAGCCCCTCGATCGCGCGGGCGTCGGTTCGCGCCATGATCACCAGATCGCCATCGATCCGGGCATCGGTCGCCGCCTTGATCTTGGCCACCATCTCGGTGACGGGGATGACCCGCTTGCCCTCCATATGCCCGCAGCGCTTTGGTGCTACCTGGTCTTCGATGAAAAGCGCCGCGACCCCGGCGCGCTCATAGGCGCGGATGGTCCGCCCGACCCCGATCGGCGAGCCGTAGCCCGTATCGGCATCGGCCAGAACGGGGAGGGGGGTCGTGTCGCAGAGGCGCGCGTAATGGTCAGCCATTTCAGCAAGGCCCAGCTGTCCGATATCGGGGGCGCCGAGCAGGCTCGCGGTCGCTGCATAGCCGCCGGCGGTGAACGCCTCGAAGCCCGCCTGCTCGATGAGGCGCACCGACAGGGCGTCATGCGCTCCGGGCAGAACCAGGATCTCCGGCTGGTCGATCAGTTGACGGAATCGTGTGGTCCGGCGCATGGATACCTCGGCTAAGGTCGGTTTTCGGCCGATCATACCGGCGCCGGCCGAGTCGGCCTGCCAGGCTCCGTCGCGAAGGGGGATTTTCCCGTTTGCGGCCGGGAACTTTGTCTACGCCCAACGCGTTACCGCACGGGTATTTCGGCAAATTCCTGTTGAATTCTCGGGCCGGTCGCACGAGACTAGGGCCGGTTTTGCGTTCCATGCGCTCAAAAGAGGGATAATTACCATGTCAAACCGTATCGTGATCCGCCTGTCGGCGGCCGCTCTGGTGGCGGGCAGCGTTCTGGGTGTGGCCGGCCTCGCCGCCGCTCAGGATCAGACCGCGATCTACAGCCAGTATCACCAGGCGATCCGCGCCCACGAGCTCTGCACCGAGACGACGCTGGATCCGGCGGCCTGGAGCAAGGTCTCGACCTACATCGACAAGAAGATCAACTACGAAATCCCGGCCGGTGAGCGTCTGACGCTGATCGAAGCCGCCAAGACCGACGCCCGCGTGCTGGTCTGGAACAAGGGTTGCGATTCCGACGAAGTGAAGGCGCTGCTCTCGCTCTATGACGGCGAACTCGCCAGCCCGGCGATGTAATCCGCTGGCGGCCCTTTCGGGCCCGCCGCTGACGAAACCCCGCTGCCGCAAGGCATGCGGGGTTTTGCTTTTCAGGGCGCAATGTAGATGGTGGCGGGGCAGTTGCCCCTGGCGCGGGCGCCGGTATCGAGGGCGTCGGGCAGGGAGCCGGTGCCTTTGAGGTGGAGGCGGATCTCGACGAGGTCCGCGCGGCGGCAGACCAGCTGCAAGGCGCGGCTCGCCCCCGCTCCGAATGTCGTGCTGAAGACAGAAAGTATCCCGTTTCGGCTGATTTTCTGCCCCGCTTTGGCCCCGAAAAGCCCCCCGAAGGCACCCGTTTTCACCCCTTTTCCGAGGGCGATCGCCGTCGCGAAGTAGGTCTGGGGCGAGAGGCCGCTGCAACTCCCATGCTTCACCCATTGGTGCCGCTCCAGGTGCGAGCGGGTCCCCGGCATGATGTCGGCAAGCTGCCGTTCAAGGTCTGGGTCGAGGTCGACCGGGGGCAGACGCCGCCAGTCGCCCTTGTCGAGCCGCATCAGCCGCGCGCGGTCGGGACCCAGGCAATAGTCATCCGCCTCGTCCATTCGGCCGTCGCCGTTGCGGTCGGCATTGGGCCAGAGGCCATGCAGTGTCAGCTCGCGTTTGATACCGCCCGCGCATTCAGCTTTGACCGCCCCGGCATCGCTGGCGCAAAAGCCCGGTTGCCAGCTCATCGCCAGCACATAGGGGGGCGCATCGCCGAAAGCGGCGCCGGGCATCAAGGCTGCTAAAACGAAAACGGCCGCGCGAAGCAGATGTCCGCAGCGGCCGTTCATGGCAGGGCAAAGGGCCGTTATTTGAACTGGACCTTGGCGATTTCGTAGGATTTCGAACCGCCCGGCGTCGTCACCTCAACCGATTCACCGACCGTCTTGTTGATGAGCGCCCGCGCCAGCGGCGCCGAGATGGAGAGGCGGCGCGATTTGATATCGGCCTCGTCCTCACCGACGATCTGGTAGACGGTCTTTTCCTCGGTATCCTCGTCGATGAGGGTCACCGTGGCCCCGAACTTGACCTGCTTGCCGGTCAGCTTCGAGACGTCGATGATCTCGGCGCGGGAGATCTTGTCCTCAAGCTCGATCACGCGGCCCTCGATGAACGATTGCCGCTCACGCGCCGCGGTGTATTCGGCGTTTTCAGAGAGATCGCCATGCTCGCGCGCTTCCGCGATGGCGCGGATCACCGCCGGCCGTTCGACCGTCTTCAACTGCTTCAACTCTTCTTCGAGGCGGGTAAACCCGTCCCCGGTCATCGGAATCTTCGACATGGTCAAATCCACAGCAAAAAAGCAAAACAACCCCTCGGGCGCGGCGGCATTCCCGGCGGGGAAAACGCGTCGCTACCCGGTGAGCCTGACTTGTCCAGTGGGACCGAGGTAAAAACCCCGGTAGGCCGTTAACAATTGACGGCCACTTCTCCGGTTCAGCTCTTAAAGTACGATTGCAGGGGCGCGACTGCAAGCTCCCCCGCAGCCAGGGCACCAACCGCATCGACCGCCGCCAGGGCACCCGACAAGGTCGTGTAATAGGGAATCTGTCCCATCAGGGCCGCCCGGCGCAAGCTGAAACTGTCGCCGACCGCCTTGTTGCCGGCGACCGTATTGAAGACCAGCTTGATCTCGCCACGCTGCATCGCCTCGACGATATGGGGCGATCCCTGATGAACTTTGTTGATCGCGCGCACGTTGAGGTTCTGGTTCCGGAGGTAGGCGGCGGTACCTGGGGTCGCGCAAACGTCGAAGCCCATATCCAGGAGGCGCTTGGTCGCCGGGACGATCGCCGGCTTGTCCTTGTCCTTGACCGAGATGAAGACGGTCCCGCTCTTGGGCAGATTGAGGCCGGCACCCAGCTGGGCCTTGAGGAAGGCGCGGGCGAAGTTGGAATCGAGCCCCATCACCTCGCCGGTCGAGCGCATTTCCGGGCCGAGGATGATGTCGACGCCGGGGAAGCGGGCGAAGGGGAAGACCGCTTCCTTGACCGCCACATGATGGCGCAGGCTGGTGTTCAGGTTGAAGGTTTTCAGCTTCTCACCGGCCATCACGCGGGCGGCGATCTTGGCGATGGGGAGGCCGGTCGCCTTGGCGACGAAGGGCACCGTGCGGCTGGCGCGCGGGTTGACTTCGAGCACATAGATGTCGGCGCCCTTGATGGCGAACTGAACGTTCATCAGGCCGACGACATTGAGCCCCTTGGCGAGGCTCTCCGACTGGCGGCGCAGTTCAGAGATGACCTGCAGCGGCAAGGTGTGCGGCGGCAGCGAGCAGGCGCTGTCGCCGGAATGGATGCCGGCTTCCTCGATATGCTCCATGATTCCGGCGACATAGACGTCGCTGCCATCGGCGAGCGCGTCGACATCGACCTCGATCGCATCTTCAAGATAGGAGTCGATGAGGACCGGATTGTCACCGGAGACCTGCACGGCGGTGCGCATATAGCGCCTGAGCTGGCCGATCTCATGCACGATTTCCATAGCGCGGCCGCCCAGCACGTAGGAGGGGCGGATGACGACCGGATAGCCGATCTCGCCAGCGATCTTTTCGGCTTCCTCAGTCGAGCGCGCGATGCCGTTCTTGGGCTGGCGCAGCTTCAGCGTATGCAGCAGCTGCTGGAAGCGTTCACGGTCTTCGGCGAGATCGATCGCATCGGGCGAGGTGCCGAGGATCGGGATGTTCGCGGCTTCGAGTGCCGCGGCGAGCTTCAGCGGCGTCTGCCCACCGAACTGCACGATGCAGCCCAAGAGCTTGCCCTGGCTCTGCTCGACACGGGCGATCTCGATCATGTCCTCGGCCGTCAGCGGCTCGAAATAGAGGCGGTCGGACGTGTCGTAATCGGTCGACACGGTTTCCGGGTTGCAGTTGACCATGATGGTCTCGACGCCGGCCTCTTTCAGCGCATAGGCGGCGTGGACGCAGCAATAGTCGAACTCGATCCCCTGGCCGATACGGTTGGGGCCGCCACCAAGGATGATGACCTTGTTGCGCGCGCTGGGCTTGGCTTCCGACTGGGCCGGCTCCAGGCCGTTCCCCTCATAGCAGGAATACATGTAGGGCGTGTCGGAGGCGAATTCGGCGGCGCAGGTATCGATGCGCTTATAAACCGGATGGACGTCGAGCTTCAGCCGGTGCGCGGTCACTTCGGCCGCCTTCTTGCCGACAAGCTGCGCGAGGCGCGCATCCGAGAAGCCCATCTTCTTGAGGCGCAGGAGGCCCGCCTTCGTTTGCGGCAGGCCGTTCGCCTTCACCTCGGCCTCGACCTTCACCAGCTTCTCGACCTCGCGGATGAACCAGGGGTCGAACTTCGACGCACCTTGGATTTCGGCGACGGTGAGACCCTGGCGCAGGGCCTGGGCGATGACCAGCAGGCGGTCCGGCGTCTGCTTGGCAAGCTGCGCCAGAATGGTCGGCTTGTCTTCGCCTTCCAGCGCAACCTCATTTAGCCCGTTGAGGCCTGTCTCCATCGAGCGCAGCGCTTTCTGGAGTGATTCTGCAAACGAACGGCCGATCGCCATCGCTTCGCCGACCGACTTCATCGAGGTCGACAGAACCGCTTCGGCGCCGGCGAACTTCTCGAAGGTGAAGCGCGGCATCTTGGTGACGACATAGTCGATCGTCGGTTCGAACGAAGCCGGCGTCACCTTGGTGATGTCGTTCTTGAGCTCGTCCAGCGTGTAGCCGACGGCGAGCTTCGCGGCGATCTTCGCGATCGGGAATCCGGTCGCTTTCGATGCCAGAGCGGACGAGCGCGAGACGCGCGGGTTCATTTCGATGACGACGAGGCGGCCGGTATCGGGGTTGACGGCGAACTGCACGTTCGAACCACCGGTATCGACGCCGATCTCGCGCAGCGTCGCGATCGAGGCGTTGCGCATGATCTGGTATTCTTTGTCGGTCAGCGTCAGCGCCGGGGCGACGGTCACGGAATCGCCGGTATGGACGCCCATCGGGTCGATGTTTTCGATCGAGCAGATGATGATGCAATTGTCCGCCTTGTCGCGGACGACTTCCATTTCATATTCCTTCCAGCCGAGGACCGATTCCTCGACCAGCACCTGGCCGACCGGCGAGGCCTTGAGGCCGCCTTCGACGATGCGGATGAAATCTTCCTTGGTCGGCGCAATACCGCCGCCGGTACCGCCCAGCGTGAAGCTCGGCCGGATGATGGCGGGGAGGCCGACATAATCGAGCGCCTCAAGCGCTTCGTCCATGCTCTCCACCTGGCGACCGCGCGGGCTTTCGAGGCCGATGCGGTCCATCGCCTCGCGGAACAGGAAGCGGTCTTCGGCCATGTCGATGGCCTTGGCATTGGCGCCGATCAGCTCGACGCCGAGTTCCGTGAGCTTCCCCGACTTATGCAGCGCCATCGCCGTGTTGAGCGCCGTCTGCCCGCCCATCGTCGGCAGCACCGCGTCCGGCTTCTCTTTTTCGATGATCTTCGCCACGACTTCCGGCGTGATCGGCTCGACATAAGTTGCGTCGGCAAGGTCCGGATCGGTCATGATCGTGGCCGGGTTCGAGTTCACCAGGATGACCCGGTACCCTTCAGCCCGCAGCGCCTTGCACGCCTGTGCGCCCGAATAGTCGAACTCGCAAGCCTGCCCAATAACAATCGGCCCGGCGCCGATGATGAGGATCGATTTGATGTCAGTGCGTTTGGGCATGATGGGTCTCGTCCAATCCGAGCGCCTGACCGATGATCGTCAGAACGCCTTGTTCATTCTCGTTGAGTTCGTTGTTCCAGACGCGCAGCACGCGATAACCCGCGCGCGTCAGATAGTCAGTTCGTCGTTGATCGTGTTCGATGCGGTCGGCATGCTGGCCGCCATCTAGCTCAATGATGAGCTTGGCGGCCGGGCAGAAGAAGTCGACGACGTAAGGGCCGATCGGGGCCTGGCGGCGGAACCGGAAGCCGGCGAATTGCTTTCGCCGCAGCAGGCGCCACAAATTCTTTCCCGCTTCGGTCATGTTGCTGCGCAGCTTCTTGCTTGCGGCCTGTGCCAGCGGAGAGGCACCCCCCTCTCTAACTCTCCCCCTCAAGGGGGGAGAGGACTCGATAGCTCGGCTGGAATCGGTCTGATCTCCCTCCCCCCTTGAGGGGGAGGGGTGGGGAGGGGGGTATGTCCCGGATTTCTCTCGTGCCGCCATCATCACTTCTTCTTCGACTTCGCGATGTTTTCGACGAAGCGGTGGAAGAGGTAGTGGCTGTCTTGCGGGCCGGGGGAGGCTTCCGGGTGGTATTGGACCGAGAAGACCGGCTTTGACTTCATCGCCAACCCTTCGACGCAATCGTCGAAGAGCGAGCGGTGGGTGATTTCGACATCCTTCGGCAGGCTGTCCGCCTGGACTTCGAAGCCGTGATTCTGGCTGGTGATCTCGACCTTGCCGGTCTGGAGGTCCTTCACCGGATGGTTGGCGCCGCGATGGCCGCGATGCATCTTCGAGGTCTTGCCGCCGAGCGCCAGTGCCAGCATCTGATGGCCGAGGCAGATGCCGAAGATCGGCAGGTCTTTGGCGATCAGGTCCTTGATCACCGGGACAGCATACTGACCGGTCGCGGCCGGATCGCCCGGGCCGTTGGAGAGGAAGACACCGTCCGGCTGATGGCGCAGCACGTCGTCGGTGGTGGCATTGGCCGGCACCACGGTCACATCGCAGCCCGCGTCCGCCAGGCAGCGCAGGATGTTATCCTTGGCGCCATAATCGATGGCGACGACCTTATATTTGGGTGCCGGTGCCTTTTGATAGCCGCCATCGAGCTGCCAGAGGCCGCCCTCCCAATGATAGGTCTGCCGGCAGCTGACATCCTTCGCGAGGTCCATGCCGTCGAGGCCGGGCCAAGCCTTGGCTTCCTTGACCAAGGCCGGAATGTCGAACTCACCCTTGTTGTTGAAGGCGATGACGCCGTTGGGCGCACCGGCATCGCGGATGCGGTGGGTGAGGGCGCGGGTGTCGATTCCGGCCACCGCGAAAAGGTTGTTGGCCTTGAGCCAGGCATCGAAGCCTTGGGTCGAGCGCCAGCTGGAGGGTTCGGTGATGTCGAGGTTGAGGATCGCCCCGCGCGCGGCAACGGCTCTCGTCTCGACATCCTCAGGGTTCGCGCCGACATTGCCGATATGCGGGAAGGTGAAGCTGATGATCTGACCGGCATAGGACGGATCGGTCATGATCTCCTGATAGCCGGTCATCGAGGTGTTGAAGCAGATCTCGCCGACGGCCTTTCCTTCGGCGCCCAGGCCTCGGCCCTTCAGCACGGTCCCGTCGGCCAGAACGATGACGGCCGTCGCAACGGGGGTCTCGTCAGAAGCGGGCGCGTGGGCAGAGTTGGTCGCGGCGGTCATGCGCGGGCCTTTGCTTAAGTTCAAGAAATGGGAGGCGGGCCAACCTGGGCAGCCGCTTTGAGCTTAAGGATCGCCGGGCGCCGGCCGCAAGTTGGGAGTTTCTAAGCCGTGACAGTCCCCGCGTCAAGCGGCCTGTTGAAAAGAATTGTCAGCATTTTCAATGGTTTGTGAGCAATCAGCCGCATGGACTCGTGGGGGCGAATCCTATATGGTCCGACCTTTCCACAATCTTCAGAACAAACAGGTGGCGGCCATGCTGCGGCAGCGGATCAATGATGATGTCAAAACGGCGATGAAGGCCAAGGACGAGGCCCTTTCCGGCCTGCGCCTGATCACGGCCGCCATCAAGGACAAGGACATCGCCGCCCGCCCCGGCAACATGAACGGCATTTCCGACGCCGAAATCATTGAGATGCTTCAGAAAATGGTGCGCCAGCGCCAGGAGAGCATCGAGATGTACACCAAGGGCAACCGCCCCGAGCTCGCCGCCAAGGAGCAGGGCGAGATCGACGTCATCAACCGCTATCTGCCCAAGCAGCTTTCCGAGGCCGATACCCAGGCCGCCATCGCCGCCATCGTTGCAGAGACGGGTGCAAGCTCGATCAAGGATATGGGCAAGGTCATGGGCGTTCTTAAGGAGCGCTATGCCGGCCAATTGGACTTCGGCAAAGTCGGCGCGTTGGTGAAGGCGAAGCTCGGCTAAGGGACGCCGCCTCACATGGCGCTGCTGCCGCAATTCCTGGAAGAGCTGCGCCGCCGCGTCTCGATTTTCGACGTCGTAGGGCGCCGCGTCCGGCTCAACCGGCGCGGCCTGCAAGCAACCGGGCTCTGCCCCTTCCACAACGAGAAAAGCCCGTCCTTCCACGTCTATGAAGGGCCGGATGAGCCGCATTACCATTGCTTCGGCTGTGGGGCGCATGGCGATGTCATCACCTTCGTCATGGAGACGGAAGGCCTGCAATTCCGCGACGCGGTCGAGAAGCTGGCGGGCGAAGCGGGGCTGGAAATTCCCCGCGACAATCCGGAAGCCCGCGAACGCGCCGAACGCCAGGACACGCTGGCCGGCGTCATGGAGCTTTCCGCCAAATTCTTCGAATCCCAGTTGGGTGGGAGCGCCGGCCGCGCGGGGCTCGACTATTTCCGCCGCCGGGGTTTGACGCCGGAGACGATCAAGCGCTTTCGCTTAGGGTTTGCGCCGGACGGGTTCGAGGCGCTGAAATCCAAGCTCGCTAAGGAAAACATCCCCGAGAGCATCGCGCTCGAATCCGGCATGCTGGTGAAGAACGAGGATACGGGCCGCGTCTATGACCGGTTCCGTGGCCGGGTCATGTTCCCGATCATGGACGCCAAAGGCCGGGTCATCGCCTTCGGCGGCCGCGCGCTCGGCGACGAGAAGCCGAAATACCTCAATTCCCCGGAGACGCCGCTCTTTCACAAAGGCCGCACGCTCTACAATCTCAACCACGCCCAAAAGCCCGCCCGCGACAAGAACGAGATCATCGTCGTCGAAGGCTATATGGATGTGATCGCGCTCGCTGAGGGTGGCTTTCCCCATGCGGTGGCGCCTTTGGGCACGGCGCTGACCGAAGACCATATCCAGCTGCTGTGGCGGTTCGCGCAGGAGCCGATCCTCTGCTTCGACGGCGATGCCGCCGGGCAGAAGGCGGCGGCGCGCGGCGTCGAGCGGGTGTTGCCGCTCCTCAAACCCGGCCTGTCGCTCCGCTTTGCCTGGCTGCCGCAAGGCCAGGATCCTGACGATCTCATCCGGGGACCCGCCAATGGCGGCGGGGCGGGTGGCGGGGCAGGCGCGATGCGGCAGGTCCTTGAAAAGGCCCAGCCCCTGGTCGACGTACTGTGGACCGAAACGCTGGCCGGCCGGTCCCTCGATACCCCCGAGCGGCGCTCAGGTTTTCGGCGCGATCTCCTCGGCGCCATCGGGCGCATTGCGGACAAGGGGGTCCAGGAGGATTACCGGCGCGAGGCCCTGAGCCGGCTGGACCAGATGTTCGCCCCCCAAAATGCCCCCAGGGCGGGCGGCGCCGCGCCACGCCAGCCCCGGCCGGGCCGGTTCCAGGCCGGAGGACGCCTGCCAGGCATGCCTTTTCAGCATTTCGACGCTGGGGGCGAGGCCGCCAGACGGGGGACCGCCAATGTGCGGCGCCTGCCCTTCGAAGTGATGTTGGCGGTCCTTATTAACCATCCGGATCTGCTGCACCGCCACGGCGAAGCGGCGGCGCTGGTCGCCATTCCGGACCGTCAGCTTGACAAGCTGAAGGGGGCCTTGTTAGACCTCGCCTCCCAGTATCCGGACCTTGACGCCAGCGAGCTCAGGAACCATTTGATGGATCAAGGTTTCTCCGCCGCGATTGAAGCTCTGGTTCGGCACACGGGAACGATCAGATTTGCCCTTCCTTCGGCCGGGGTTCCCCAGGCTGAGGCGGGGCTTTTGCACGTTATGGCCATTTTGCGCGAGACCGAGATTGCGGTTGAGCTGGAAGCGGCGGCACGGGCCCTGGAGGAAGATATGTCTCAGGAGAACCTCGACCGCTTCCAAGCGGCGCAACAGCAGAAGCTGGAAGCCGAGAGTAGACGGCGCGACCTGGATCTCGCCGAATTCGATCCGCTATTCAAGAATTGAACGGGCCTTCCGCCCTGCACGACTGACAAAGACGCTCAAAGAGCTCAGGTGACATTAGATGGCAACCAAACCGACCGCGAAACCCCAGGCCGACGCCGCCAAGCCCAAGGAAGAGACCGCCGAGGGTCCGTTGATGGACGGCATGAATGCCGCCGTCCGCAAGATGCTCGCCAAGGCCAAGGAGCGCGGCTACGTCACCGTTGACGAGCTCAACGCCGTCCTGCCGCAGGAGCAGATGTCTTCCGAGCAGATCGAAGACACGCTCGCGCTTCTCAATGACATGGGCATCAATGTCGTCGAGAATGAGGAAAGCGAAGAGGGCGAGGAAGAAGGCAAGGCCGAGGGCGGCGAAGAGGAAGAAGAAGGCAAGGCCGCCGGCAATCTCGGCGACAGCGATGTCGGCCGCACCGACGACCCGGTGCGCATGTATTTGCGCGAAATGGGCTCGGTCGAGCTGCTGTCGCGCGAAGGCGAAATCGCCATCGCCAAGCGCATCGAAGCCGGACGCGACATGATGATCGGCGGCATCGGCGAAAGCCCGACCACCCATCGCTGCATCGTCGAATGGCGCGACAAGCTGAAAGCCGGCGAGTTGCTGCTGCGTGACATCATCGATCTCGATGCCAGCATGGGCGGTGTGCCCGGCACCGAAGAAGAGATGATGCGCGAGAACGAGGCCGACCTCGAAGGCGAAGAAGCCGAGGCCGAGGAAGCCGAGGCTGAGGGCGAAGGCGAGGGCAAGCCCGCCGGTGCCGAAGGCGAGGAAGGCGAGGAAGCCGCGGTCTCGCTCGCCTCGATGGAGCTCACGCTGATGCCGCAGGTCCTTGAGACCTTCGACAAGATCGCGGCGCTGCAGAAGAAGCTCGAGAAGGTGCAGCTGAAGCGCCTCGAAACGATCCTAGCGGGCGAGGAACTCAACCCGCGCTCGGAAAAGGCCTATGAGAAGCAGAAGCTCGAAATGGTCGAGCTGATGCGCACGGTGCGGCTCAACAACAACCGCATCGAGGCCCTGGTCGACCAGATGTACGGCCTCAACCGCCGCCTCATGGGACTTGAAGGCCAGCTCATGCGCCAGACCGCCAAGGCGGGTGTCAAGCGCGAGGAGTTCCTGCAGAAATATTACGGTTCCGAGCTTGATCCGAAATGGATCGCCAAGGTCGGCAAGCTGACCGGCAAGGGATGGAAGAAATTCGCGACCGACCATAAGGACGAGGCCAAGAACATCCGCGGCGGCATCTCCGAGATCGCGACGCTCGTCAACCTGCCGATCGGCGATTTCCGCCGCATCGTCAACACGGTGCAGAAGGGCGAACGCGAAGCCAGCCGCGCCAAGAAGGAAATGGTCGAGGCGAACCTTCGTCTCGTCATCTCGATCGCGAAGAAGTACACGAACCGCGGCCTGCAGTTCCTCGACCTCATCCAGGAAGGCAATATCGGCCTGATGAAGGCGGTCGATAAGTTCGAATATCGCCGCGGCTACAAATTCTCGACCTATGCCACCTGGTGGATCCGCCAGGCGATCACCCGCTCGATCGCCGACCAGGCCCGCACCATCCGCATCCCGGTGCACATGATCGAGACGATCAACAAGCTGGTGCGCACCAGCCGCCAGATGCTGCACGAAATCGGCCGCGAACCGACGCCGGAGGAATTGGCGGAAAAGCTGCTGATGCCGCTCGAAAAGGTGCGCAAGGTCCTGAAGATCGCCAAGGAGCCGATCAGCCTCGAAACGCCGATCGGCGACGAGGAAGATTCGCATCTGGGCGACTTCATCGAAGACAAGAACGCCGTGCTGCCGCTCGATGCCGCCATCCAGGCGAATTTGCGCGAAACCACGACGCGCGTGCTGGCGACACTCACCGCCCGCGAAGAGCGCGTGCTCCGCATGCGCTTCGGCATCGGCATGAACACCGACCACACGCTCGAGGAAGTCGGCCAGCAATTCTCGGTCACCCGCGAACGTATCCGCCAGATCGAAGCGAAGGCGCTCCGGAAGCTGAAGCATCCCAGCCGCTCGCGGAAGCTCCGCAGCTTCCTCGACACCTAAAGGGTGAGGCGGCGCATCCGCCGCCTCCTCTGGGGCCCGTAGTTCAGCGGTTAGAACGCGCCGCTCATAACGGTGTTGTCGGGGGTTCGAGTCCCTCCGGGCCCACCATTCTCATCTTTCTGCCCTTTCGTTTCAAAGACTTAAGTGCGGAATTGTCAAACCTTCCTCTTGGGTTTGACACTCGATGTTCCCGATCCGGTCGGGAATGCCTTGGTCACGGTGGCCATGCCGGTGGCCGCCATGCGCTTTTGATCCGCTGCCGCAGTATACCTCTGGAGTTCCCTCAACGAAACATGACCGCTAATGGACCCGATGACATTGGCGCTGCAGCCGGCCTCAGCGAGCCGTCGACACGCCGCCTTGCGTAGGCCGTGAGCCGATAGGCCGTTGGGTATCTCAGCTTCATTGCAGCGCTCCCGGAACCAGTTCGTAAAGCCCGCGGCCGTGAAGGGCTGGCCGTATGCGGTTGTGAGGAAAGTCAGATGCTCGCTGGGCGTCTTGTCGAGAATGACCTGCAGGTCGGTATGGATCGGGATCTGAAGGTTGATGCCGGTCTTGCTCTGCTTGACCCGGATCAGTCCATTGTCGACGTGCTGCCGGCCCATGCGGATCACGTCGCCGCGCCGCTGGGCGGTGAAGAGCAATAGCCCGAGCGCCAAGCGTGCCTTGGTGCCGATCGCGTGCCGCTTCTCGAACTTGGCGATATCGTCCTCGCTCCAGGTCGCATAGCCATCCGTCTTGATCTTGATCCGCTTCACGCCGATCGTCGGGTCGATTTTGATCAGTCGGACCAAGAGGCAATGCTGCATCAATGCCCGGAGCGTGTTTAAGAAATTGCGCGCGCCGCTCGGTGTCGCAGCTTTGTCGAGCACCATCTTCTGGATGTGATGTGGCTCCAGCTTCGCGATTCTCTTGTCGCCATGTTTTTCTCGGAACCGCTCGAGGATGTTGCGCCGCGTGCGGCGTGTCTCATCCGCCAGCGCCACGAATGCAGCTGAGGCGATGTAGGAGGCCACCGCGGCGGCAACCGAACCAGGCGCCGATCGATCGATGCCAATCTCAATTTTACCGCCGGCACCGTCCAACGCGGCACGGTAGGCCTCTTGAAACTCGGTTGAGCCGGGGAGGCCGGGCAGTGGCAGCGGCTTGAAGCCAGGGCGCCTGAAGTACCGGCGCACCTTGCCGTGCCGATCCTTGAATTCCTGCACGTACGGCAGCCTAGGCCGTCTCATCATCGGCGCCATCCCACTCATTGGCCTCGGTAGCCGCTTCCGGCGCCGTGCCAGCCCCCACGATGACCATGATCTTGCATGTTATGGGATCAATCTCAACCCGGGCCACGGGCAGTCCGGCCGCCATCGCGCCCCTACAGGCACGGGCGACATCGGTTTGGGTGAAGTGCCGGGGCGTCGTCATCGGGGCAGGCCTCGCGACCGTCGACGGTGCACCTCGTCCCGATATCCGTCAGTGAATGCCTTCCTGCAGCGCCGCCATAGCATGCCGAGCGCAATGAAGATGATCTGACAGCTTTGAACGAAGGCCATCATGCGGCACGCTGTTCCGTCGTCATGCCGGAACTCAGAACGACCGACCCGACGATGACACCATCCGGACCGCTATAGACCAGCGGCAGCGCCTGGCCCTCCTCGGAGACGTTGACCGGGCCATTGAACAGCCCGGAGACCCGCTGCGTGCTGTCTTCGCGGCTGTTGACGTGCTGCGCCTTGGGATTGCCGGCCAGCATCTGGCTGATGCCGCCCAGTAGGAGCGAGGCGCCGAACATGGCGACGTTGGCGTATGTGATGGCAAAGGTGCCGGCGGTTGCCGCCGTAGCGGAGCCGAATGTCGCCGCCATGCCGACGGTGGCAAAAGCACCCACTGCACCGGCGGTCACAATTGACGCCGCGATGATGACGACCCCGGCGATAATTTTGCCGATGCCGGCTTTCTTGGAACCCGCGGCAACAGGTATGAGGTGCAATTCCCGCTTCTGACCGAACAGCATGTCGAGATGATCGGCCTCGAGATCGCGGCCCTCGCGAATAGCGGACTTCGTCGGGCCCTTGATGACCCGCCATTCGCCCTGGCGCAGGAATTCCGTGAAGTTCTTCTTGGCGAGCAGCCGCGACAGCGCGCGAAGAGCCTCGGATGGTGTTTTGATATCGAGATCGAAGCGGCGCCCGAACATTTGCCCGGCGGCACCGTGAAGGTGGATAGCGATCATGCGACACCTCCATTCGGTATCGCAGCCGCTGGTTCGCTGAACTCCTCTCCGCCTTCGCGCGGATTGAATCCCTCAATCTCGCGGACTTCGTTCGGCGTCAGGATCTTGGCCGCGACTGCAATCTGATGCGATTTCCACCGGCTTTCCGGGTCGCCACGTAAGAGGTCGGAAAGGTCGAATTCGATCTCGTGATCGCGGCGTTCTTCCTCGGTGAAGAGAGCCCGAGCCATCGCCGCCTGCAGCTTCCTGGCCCAGGGCCGCAAGGTGTGCTGTGCGAACCAGCGGCCGGCGGTCTCGGAATTGGTGAAGGTGCCGTGCGTGAGATCGCCGACGATGGCGGGCGGCACACCGAAGATGCGCGCGATTTCCTCGCCACTAAAGCGGCGGCTTTCCAGAAGCTCGGCGTCTTCGGGTGTAACGGAGATCGGCGCGTACTTGGCCCCGTTCTCCAGTAGCAAGACCTTCTTGGCATTGCTGGTGCCGGCGAATCTCTCCTCAATGATCTGCTTGGCTCTCGCGAACGCTGCCTCGGATAGCTTGCCCTCGAAAGAGAAAGCGCCGCTCGGCGTCATGCCATTTCGAAAGGACGCCTCGGCATGTTCGTCCGTGGCCATCGCCGTCGCAAAGGCGCGGCCAGCCCGGCTCAACCGGCTGCGGCCGATCATGCCGTCATCGCTGCGGTCACGAACATGCAAGGCATCGTCTTGCCCGAACCGCAGCATCCTGCCGCCGGCACCATAGATGCCGGCCATTTCCGTGACGTCATAGACCAGGCGGCCCGAGCCGGTGAGGATGGCCGAAGAGTTGCGCCAGGGGCAGGGCCACAGGGCCGTGAGGCGGGCGTTGCCGTCGGTTTCGATGCGGGCAAGACCGTTGCCCTGCAGCAGGATTTCGGCGACCAGCCATTCGATGAAATCCGGCCAGGTCTGGTGGTGATTGACGCCGCTGCGCACCAAGGACATCAGCGGATGATCGTCGACCAGTTGCCGGCTCTTCGGGGTCACGCGATAGACCCAGACAGGCAGGGAGGCGAGGCCGCCTGCAATGGCCTGCGTGGCGGCGTAAACCATGCTTAGGTTCTCTGCGCCGATGCTGCTGAGGGCGACCAGGGGCACGCCGGCATGGGCCGCCATGATCGATGAGAACCGATCGGCCGCGCTGCGCTTCTCGCGCCGGAAGAGATCGAGGATCTTCATCAGCGAAAGCTCTCCGTCACCATGCGCATGTAGGCCGCGCGGTTGATCGTTGCCTTGGTTCGCGCCTGGACGGTGGTGGCGTCGTAGGCCGGCCACGCCTGCACCACGGAGATCTCGGCAAGGTCGACGCGGGTCAGGGTGCGCTTGGCCTTGCCCTCCCATGTCTCACCACCGGCCGGCACGCGGAACCCGAACGACATGCCGCCGAGATCGCCGCGTTCGGCCAGGGCGAGCATGTCGCGGCCAAGCTGGGTGTCGGGAAGGGAGAGATCGAATTCGAGGCCGCGGGCATCCTCGATCAGCTTCAAGGTGCCGCTGCGGGTGCGACCGAGCACCTTGCTGGTGTCGTGATCGACCAGGGCGAGGATGTCGCCATTGCTGCGCAGTGTGTCGGCAAAGGCGCCAGGCTTGATGACCTCGATGAAATTCGCGATCCGGGCTTCGGCATGGAAACGGGCGGCGTAACCGGTCAGTCGCCGCCCCGCGGCGCGCATCTCTGTGATAGCGCGCCGCTCCATTTCAGGGCCAGCCATTAGAGGCTCGCGGTGATGAGATCTTCGATGGCGGCGAAGCCTTCAATGTGGCGGACGCCGACGTCGAGGTCCTGGAAGAGGTGCAGCAGGACCGCGCCCTTGGCCGCCCGGCTGTACGGATTCGCAAGGATATCGAGGCCGCCCCAATATCCCAGGATCATCTGGCTCCAATCGGCATAGATCAGGGCCGAGAGGTTCGTGCCGCTGCCCTTGGTGAGATTGGATGGCACCGCATTCGATCGGCCGACCGGATAGCCCATCAGGCTGTTGGGAAGGGTTGCCGCTTCGCGAAGCTGCTGCCCCGTCGTGTCTTTGGCGCGGGCGATGGTGGTGAGCGTCTTGCCATTCATCAGGAACTTCAAGTTCCCGCTGAGGGCGTTGGCGACGTCCACCTTGGCGATGAGGTCGAGGATTTTGTCGAGGCTTGCGGGATTGGTGCCGAAGCCGGCGCCATCGGTTCCCATCGCGACGGTGGGCAGGTCGGTGTAGTTCAGAATGCCCTTCGGATCCTTGACGCCGGTTCCGGTGAGGGCCGCAGCGTCCGCAGCTTCGGCGACTATCTTGGCGATGTCGCTGCGCACCAGGCTTTCGATCGAGGGGTTGCTGTTCATCAGCAGCGATCGGCTCATCGCGACCTGGCCCGAAACCGTCTTGGGTGAAATCGCCATGCTGCCGAATTCCATATCGGATTCGGTCGCTTCCTCGTTTTCGCCGATCCATTCCACCGACGTCGATCCAGTGATTTTCGGGATGACGACGCGGCCCATGAGGCCGGAGAGCGTCGTGACGCCAAGCTGCGAAAGCACCGACGCATTGCGGAGGCGATCGACGATGAGGTCCGGGCGGTACTGGTCCGGTACCAGGGCGCCACCATAGACGCTATTCGCAGCGACCTGGCCGACACGGCGCTCGAGAAAGGCATGATGCGGGATCAGGATGCCCTGCGGCGTCTTGCCGGTGCGGCGGGCGAGCTCGGTGCTGACTTCCTTTTCGAGGCCGGCATCGATACCCGTTTCAAAGGTCGAGGCGATGGCGCGACACAGGCTGACCCGGCCACAGAGATCATCGAAGCGGGCATCGCCGCTGGTGACGACTTGTGGGCCGCCGGAGCGGCGCTCCAGTTCGTCCAGTACCGCAGCACGTTCGATCAGCTTCTCGACGCTGTCGGCCTCGGCCTTGAGGGCGTCGAACTTGGCGTTCTGTTCGGGGGAATGTTCGCCGTTGGCGGCGGGGTTGTCGGTGATCTGGCGCATTTCTGCGGTCAGTTTCCGAAGCTTCGCGCGGAGTTCTTCAAGTCGATTCATCTTCTGACCTTTCCATCAGTGCCCCGGTCAGCTGGTGGGGCCGGTGCTGACCGGGGCGGGGATGCGGCGTCATCACGACGCTGCGGGCAAACTGTTTAGGCCGGCGGGTTAGCCGTCGGCATTTCGCGGGGATGACCGAGCAACCAGACACCAGCGATGTAGATATTCCCGGAGTTGTTGCCGCTCGGCGTAATCGTCACACGGCAGTATCGCTTGCTGCCGACGTAACCGATCTTCTTGACCTTGTTGTCATCATTGGCGGCAGTGAAGCCGGCCAAGGCCTCGGTGCCGAGAAGCTGGGCATCGTCGACCGCGGCATGATCGGAAAGGGCCGGATCATCGCCATCCTCGAAGAGCACCGCGAAGGTGGCGTCGGCGTCGGTGTTGGCACCGATCAGGATCAGGAATTCGAGGCTGTCGAAGCCGAGGCGATCGATGATCTGCGAAACGTAGGCGGTGTTGTCGGTACCGGCCGCTGCGGGGCTGATGCCACGCTTGGGGTAGATGGTCGAATGTAGATCCTGGTTCATTTACCTCTCCATCAATGGAAGGATGCTGCAGCATCCTTCCGGGATTGCCGGCGCCATCACGGCGTTGGCTATGGGCCGGCGTCTCACGACGCGGGCGAAATTGATGCGGTCATGTGCCGATTCCACATGCATGAAAATCCTCATCGCCCTCGATTAACGATGAGACCCCTCGCGCTCGGTGGTCGGCGCTTTGTTCGCTCGGCCCGACCGCGGGGCCGCCGGATAGAGCGAGGGGCAAAGAAACTCCGATCTGCGTAGAACGGTGAATGTATCTCCTCTACTGCTTTAGTAGATCGGCGATGCTTGCGATGGCGGCGCCGGAAAGTGCGATCGTGGTGCTGACGCCGGTCGAGGATCGGAGCTTATGGCCGCTGCCCTCGAACCTGGAAACCGCACCACCGTCGTACTGAATTTCAGCGAACTGCGCGGAACTGATGCGAATCTCTTCGATCGTTCTGGCGATATGTTCATCGCCGAGAATGACCTTGAAGGCGTTCCCAAAGAGGTGCTGGCCGGTCAGGGGGCAAGTCTTGATGTCAAATTTGGGGTTGTCACCCCAACCCGTGAGGACCGAGCCGGCGACGTGCATGTGCCAAGCCCGCCACGTCCGGTGGGCGACATCCTTTCGGCCACCGTTGACGAGCAAAGCAGTCAGGAAGAACGCGGCGAGAAACGGATCGGCATTGAGGCCGCCACCGGGGCCCGCCCGCGCTTTCAGGATTTCTGCATTGACCCCGGAGTCATCGTAAAGCGCGCTCCGCTCGATCATTTCGGGATACTTGGTGATATCGAAATGGTCGCTCTGCTCTTTCAGCGCCCGCAGCAGTTCGGTGAAGTCCGAGAGCGGCAGTTCGAGTAGCGGCACGAAGTGGGCGCAAAGATCGTTGAGCTTCATCTTGATATCTTCCAGAAAATCCTTGGGGAGTCCCCAGAGATTGAGCCGGCCATTGGAGAACGTCAAGAAGAATCTTTGGGAATATCCCGCAGATTACGCCCAAAGATAAAAACGCCAGAATCCTGGGCCCTTTCCGTACATTCTCCGGTTGTGCCAGGATGGTGCTGCAATCAGGGAGGGAAAGATGGAAATCGAGGTCCTGGAAAACGAATTCGTCATCGCTCTTCGAGAGTTGCGCCAAGCGCTCGTGAGCCGACGCAGGGACATTGCCAAAGAGGCCCAGGGACAGCGCATGGGGCGGTCCCAGGAGTCAGATGCCGGCAGTGCTTGGGGGCCAGACTTCTTGGAAGTTCAGACTCAGATCGAGGCTGTAGATCGAGCAATAGCGGATGAAGCCGGGGAGGACCTGCCGGTCTCCGCGATCGTCTTGTGAAGTCCCCGGATTATTCCCATGAGGGCAGTGCAGCTGATCATTTTCGCGGCCGCCATCCTTGGCGGCTGCGATGACGGAAGCAAGAAGAGTGAGGCGTTCGACGCATGCAAGTTCGAGGTCATGAAGATGTTTCCCGGCGAACCTGTTGATGCTGGCGCGTCGACAGCGCCGATGCCCGTTCGAGAGTCCATGCAAGCATGCATGAAGACAAAGGGCTTCACACGAGATGCTGTCGAAAGTTGCACGTTGTCTCAGCAGGAATTGCAGCCGGCCTGCTACCGCTGAAGATGAAAAGCCCCGCCGGTAAGGGCGGGGCTGGGGTGGCTCGTTCCGTCTTGCTGTTAGCTTCCTGCGAGCCTTTGCACCCGACGAACCAGCGGAGCGATTACAGCGGTCATTTCTGCCGGCAATGCAGGCAGCAGGTCGCGCAGAATTGCTGCGCTAAATCGCATTTGATAAGCGTCAAAGATCTCGGAGACGTTCGCCATCTGCATATGCAGTCGAATGGCGGAGGCCAAGGGGGAAGGATTTCTGACCTTCTCCAGGCGATTCTCTGCCTCCGACCACGTCTTCAGGAGAGGTGGAAGTACCTCGGTTTGAAGCTTACTGATCCCGAGCTTCTCAACGGCTTGACGTCGGCGCTTCTGGATATCCCTCAGCTCTGCCTTGTAAGCCCGCGCGGATTTTTCCATCGGCACTAGGCCATTGGCAGTGGCAAGCTGGTATTTCGATGCTTCGTCGATCTCTGCATTGGTCCTGCAGAGTCGTATCCAACGTTCTTTGCTCGTGCCGACTTTCACCGCACAAGCTTTCAAGTCTTCCGGCAACTTTGCCTCGAGACGAGCTAACTTCTTCCGAGCAGCTGAAATTTCTATCCGCGCGGCATTCCATGTGCGCCATTGTTCGAGGATGTAGTTGTCGTTGGGGGTCGCGGTCCTCGCCGCACGGTGACGGGTGGCGTTCGTGCTCATGATGGCTCCTATGCGTGGCTTTTGAGGCCATGTGCCAGGGTCCCGGCCTGGCGCCGGGGGCTCAAAACGCGGCATAGGTCGCGCGGACTTCTTCGTGCCCTTGCGGGCCTTATTCCGTCGCACCCCCGACAATGTAAGGCTTGGGTTCACCAGTCTGTCGGGACGGTGGCCGCCTATGCAATCAAGGTGTTTTGAGCACCATGGACACGATGCGCGCCTTCCGAGAGACTGTCAAGAACGACTGCAGGGAGTAGGTCATGGGAAAATACGAAACGATCTTCCAGTACGGCGACAAGTTTGAGCTTGGCGTCGATATCGATACCGCCGAGCTGATGTTCAACCACAAGCCGATCGTCACACGTAGCGCGATTCAGTTTGTCGGATGGCAGAAGGCGGCGGCTATCATCACGTTTGTCTCCGCTGCTTGTGGCGGCGCTCTCGCAGTCCTTCAAATTCTTACTTGGTTCGGGATCGGCATCCCGGAAAAACCGATAATCTCTCCCGCGCAACTTCAAGTCGGCGATTGGCGCGCTTGCAAGGAATTCCTTGGTGGCGATGCTGCCGATCCGAAGAGTTGGAAGGATCTCGGATGCGTCGACAAGTTGCCGCCCGGCTTCCAATGATCTAGGCCGCAATGACCCATCACACCGCGATCACCAACCGATCGAAATCATAATCGGTTTCTGCCGGTGCCCGCGCGGCTAGCCCCACCGCCATGCAAAGCGCCTGCAGGCAATCGATCCGCGACCGCGCCTTGCGCTTGTTGAGTTTGCGCGCGCCGGTCGGGTCAACGTCCACCACCGCTGCGGCGACATGCGAAGTCAGCAGCGGATTGCCGCCGTGCCGGAGCTTGGCCTCCAGCACGAGATCTTCGAGCGTGTCGATCGCTGGGGACATATCGCGGAAGCCCTGACCCCATTCCTCAAGTGGCAATTCGATGCCGTCTTTGTCGAGTTGCGCCTTCAATTCCTCAATGCGCCAGCGGTCGTAGGCGATGCCCTGGATATCGTACCGTTCCGACAGTTCGGCCGCTTTTGCTGCCACGATCTGCTTATCGATCACGCGGCCGGGCGGAGCATAGAGCACACCGTTGTCCCGCCAGATCGCATAGGGCTGGCGGTCTTTCTCCTGGCGCTCCTGCAGGGTGTCGCCGGGCGTCCAGGCATGGACCAGCACGGCGCCGCTATCGGGGAAGTACAGCACCAGTGCCGTGAGGTCCTTGGACTGGCTGAGGTCGAGGCCGCCGAAGCATCCGGCGCCGGTGAGCGAATCGGGGTCGACGGTGCCGGCGCAGGCCTTCCAGTCGAGAGCGTTGATCAGGCCGGCGACCGAATCGGTGCGCTGGTTCAGATAGAGGTTGCGGAGCGATGGCAGGCGGGCCGGAGCGCGCCTGGCCTTTGCGGCATAGGCCCGCAGTTCCTCAAGGCTGCGGAAATCACCCAGCGCCGGGTTGGCGAGGTGCCACTGGCTCTCGTCGAACGGGTCGGCATCGTCCGGCACCGCAAAGACGAAACCGGCGAAGCGTGGATCTTCGACAACCCCGGCCTCGACGTCCTTGGCATGGTCTACCAGTTCCGACATTACCGAGTTCGGGTCCGCCGATTGCGTCGAGATCACCCAGAACAGGGGATTGGCCCGGGCGCCCTGGCTGGTTTCGAGCACGTCGAATAGCTGCCGATCGGGAGCCTGGGCGAGCTCGTCATAGACCACCAGGGAGGGGTTGAGGCCGTGCTTGGTGGCGACGTCCGATGACAGCGCGTGATAGGTCGAGCCGGTCTCGGCGTCCTCCATTTCGCGATTGAAATCTCGGATCAGGATCCGGTCGGACAGGCCGGGGTCTGCCAGGATCATCGCCTTCATTTCTCGGAAAATGATCGCCGCCTGCTGCTTGTCGGCGGCGGCCGAGACGATTTGGCCACGGGGTTCGGCTTCGGGTCCGACGAAATGCGCCAGGGCGAGGGCGGCGACCAAGGCGGTTTTCCCGTTCTTCCGGCCCATCGTTAGCAGGGCCATGCGCACCAAGCGGGTGCCGTCGGCATTGCTGCCGTCATAGACCCGCCGGATGATCCTCTTCTGCCAGTCCCGGAGCCGGAAGAGCTTGCCGGCGTCCGGCCCCAGCGTCACCCGCAGCGTTTCGACGAACTTGATGACCCTTTGCCCCCTGGACAGCCCCGAACGCTTCCAGGCGGGCCGGGCAGGGGCTTTGCGGGAAGGTTTGCGGGACGGTCCAGAACCTCCCCGCAGACCGGCCCGCACCGGCTTTGCGCCGGGACCTCGAGCGCCCATCAGTGGGCCTCGCGATCTGAAACTAACTCAAGGCAAATCTCCCGGACGGTCGGAAGCTCCCAGCTATGAGCGATTTTTTGCGTCGTCATCGCTTCGTGTTCCAGTCGTGCGCCGGGTCGAGGGGCCACCCATCGGCATCGCAGCCAACCACCACGGCCACGCCACCGCGCTTGCGGGTGCCGTCGGGGCGTTCCTTGATCTGGGCATCGTGGGTGCTGCACAGGCTGCGCAGGTTGCTGAGGGCATCAGCACCACCCTGGCGCCTGCTCACGATGTGATCGACGTGGGTGGCACGCGCACCACAGCCTTTGACCGTGCAGGTGCCCCTATCCCGCTCAAGAGCAAGCCGGCGGAGCCGCTTCCAGGTGGCGGATCGGTAGAACGGATCAGGCCGCTTCATCGCTATTGCCCTCCCACCCGTAGTCATCACCAAGGGGAATGTCGTCGTCTTCGGACGGCGCGGCTTGTCGCGCCGTAAACTGGGCTACTTCAGATGGGCTACTTCTAAGATGGGCTACTTCTAAGAGGGAAGCGTCACCGGGTGACGCTTTTTCGCTCTCATCGTGTCGTTTTTCCATGTCACCGGGTGACGCGTTTTCGGGGGTGAAAACGTCACCCGGTGACGTTTTTTCCTCGTGGTTGGGGGCCACAAAAGCGTCACCGGGTGACGTTTTTCCCTTCCTGTTTTTGCTTCTGGCAACCAGGCCGCGGATGATCTTGGGGCTCGCTTCAGGGTCTGGATAGAGAAGGCGCCAGTGCTTGACATAGTGACCTTTGGGCGTGGTTTTCTTGCCCAAGTATTCCAGATAGCCGCAATCGGTAGCGTCCTTCACATGCCGCTGGACGGTGCGGAGGCTCATATCCAACCGGTCGCCGATAGTGTCGAGGCCCGGATAGCACACGGCATCGGCGTCGGCGTAGGAAGCGAAAGCCATCAGTACCAGCTTGGCCTCGTCGCACAGCCTGGGATCGAAGGTGGCAGCGTTTGGCATGCGCCCCCAGCGGTTTTGATCCTTCTTCTTGCTCATATCGCCACCTGCTCGAGCATCTGCTTCAGACGCTCTATCAGCGCCGGCAGGTGCGCCGGATCGATCGTGACGACGACATCATCTTCATCGAGCTCAAGCGGCTCTTGGCGAATGACGACGTGGTCATTGGTGTTCCAGTAGACCGCCGTGCGAGGTTGGCGGTGAACGATCGTGTATTCTTGCCAGATGGCTTGATCGTCGCTGATGGTGGGAGTATTCTGCGACTGCCCTAGATTTCGAAGATCAGCCTCGACGGTGCTTGCCGGCCCGTCGGGGCTTTTTC
This sequence comes from Dongia sp., assembly GCF_041910485.1. Classification (GTDB taxonomy): domain Bacteria; phylum Pseudomonadota; class Alphaproteobacteria; order Dongiales; family Dongiaceae; genus Dongia. Next base: position 132,731 of record NZ_JAYRQR010000062.1, on the reverse strand, counting down.
GTTCCGAATCGGGCGGCTCGGGGTTTGACGATCTGGCGAAAAGCTCTTGTGCTTCAATGAGACGATTTTCGCTGGTTTGACAGTCCAAGTCCTTGACTTGGCTTTTCGATTGCTGCCCCTCCGGGCCCACCATTTCCTTCCGGCCCCATCTCGCCCGTGGTGGGCGTTGGAAAATGCGGCTCTGGCCTTGCCGCTTCTCTTGCTTGAAGACGGACTGATGCCTCTAGGTGTTGATGGCATCCAGTCTCAGCGCAACATGCAGTTCGAGCGCCTTTATCGGGTCATCCCAGCCGCCCGTAACCTCCCGCAACGTGTCCAGCCGCTGTCGCATTGTGTTGACGTGCACGCCGAGAGTTTCCGCAGCCAGCTTGATGTTGTGCTGGCTGTCGAAGTAACAAAGCAGCGTCTGTTTCAACTGTTCCCTTTGTCGTGGCGACCCTGCATTGATCGCCCGCAGAGTCTCATCGAGATAGCTCGCGATGCGGCGTGCGTCTCCGACTTCAAACAATTTTGCGAACATGTTGACATCGCCCTGCCCGAGGAACCGGTCAAGCGGCTTCATATTGCGCAGGACATTGAGGGCCCGGCTGACACGGCCAAAGTGGATTCCCGTCAGGCTTAGATCGGTGAATAGATCGGATTTGATGCCGCCGGCCTCCCAGCCACGACGCGCGCGAACAAGGTTGTGCAGGAAAACATCGATGAGCGCTTCTGTACCTACGGCAAGATACGTATCGTCAAGAAGATCGACGAGAATATTCAGTCCTGCGGCAGATTCACGGATCTGGGCCGTCTGCGCCGCCCGGTCGAGACCGGAAAGGACGATTTGCGCCAGCTGAACGGATGAATCGGCGCGCAGATTCAGCCGATCCCGTACGGCCGAGATAGTGGCCTCGTCGGGCGGCGATACCATGACCAAGTGACGGAGCAGAGTGGAGGAAGCGATGAGCTTCTCTGTCTCCCGCCGCTCATTCCACAGCTTGGCGATCGACAGCGCCACGGCGCTACGTTCCAGATTGCGCACCTCTATCGCGTCGAGTTCGCCCTGATTGCAAATGAGGAGACTTTCGCTGCGCTCCGTTCCGCCGTGCAATGCGATGGCACGGCATTGCTCATTGGAGCGGCTCACCAGAAGGACCGAGCGACCGGTGTGCCGTGACTCGGAATTTGCTTTGATGAGCAGAGCAGGATCTATCTTGCCAGACTTCAGATCGGCCGCCAGGCTGCCTCCATAGGCAGCCGATGCGAACTCCTCGCGGATTGCCAACTGCTTATCACAAAGAAAGACAGCGCCCCCAACTTGTCCCGCCATCTTCTTCAGGAAAGAATCAAGCTCGGCGCCAGAGGCCAACAGATGGGTCATCTCGTCATGGGCCGCTGCCGAGTTCTCCACGCGTTGGATGTGCTCGATGAGGGCACTGCGGTTGCGCTCCGCCTCGCCCAACGCCTCCTTCAGCATGATGAAGAGATTGGCGTTGCGCATGGCTACACCGGCATGCAGAGCGAAGGAACCAAGCACGGATATCTCGCGGCCGCTCAGTTTCCGGCTATAGCGGTCGGCGACGAACAGGAAGCCCAGCACCTTGCCTTCCGAGAGGATCGGCAATCCAGTCAGTGAGACGATGTTCTCAGTCTCGAACACCCGGTCCAGTTCCGGGAGGTGTCGGAACCGTTGGTCATGGAGATAGTCCTGCGTTTCGAAGAAGCTCTTCGATTTGAGGATCAGGCTGACGGCACCATATTCGACACGGCTGGTCATCAGCGCGGTGGTCGGCGAGAGGTGTCCCTCCGCCGTCACGGTGCGGAACAGGCCACTCTCCTCGTCCTGGATCGTTACCCAAGCGATATTGGCGCCAACCAGACTGCGCGCGCGCGTCACGATAGTTTGCAGCAGATCCTGGACGGTAAGCGTGCTGGACAGATCGTGTGTCGTCTCGATCAGCAAGTTAAGGCCCCGCTCGGTCAGGGCATGTCCGCTGATGATACGTCGGATCGCATTCACATGACCTTGAAAGCCTTCGAAGAGCTCGTCACCCTCGGCACCTCGCAGGCTGGTCCGCATCTGGTCCAGTGCCGTGTCCACCTCGGCATCAGGTGATGCCAGGGCGACTTTCTCGAGTACCGCCAGCGCGGCGGCAAGGTCGTCTATGGACACGGGGTAGGGTCTCCTCGACGCTCCGGGAACGGTCCGGATGGTAAAGCCCTAGCACTATCGCAAAGCCCACGCCGTTGCCAGACTCTCACGCCCAATTCAGTGAATGGCCGCCTGCAGGATGCGGGCGGCGCTTGCCTCGTCGCGCTGGAACTCAGCCGCGATCGTGCCGCTCTTGGCGACCAGAATCCGATCAGAAAGGTCGAGGATTTCCGGCAGGTAGGAAGAAATCAGGATGACGCCGGCACCGCCGTCGGCAAACGACCGGATGATCTGATGGATCTCGGCAATGGCTCCCACATCGACCCCCCGCGTCGGTTCGTCGAAGATGACGAGCTTCGGCTTCTGCGCCAGCGACTTCGCAATGACGACCTTCTGCTGGTTGCCACCGGAGAGATATAGGACAGCCTGATCGCCGCCGATGCTGCGGATCGCCAGGCGCCCGACCCATTCCTGCGCCGTGCGTCGCATCTCGGCAAGCGGCGCCAGCAAACGGGCACGCCCGAACTTTGCAAGCCAGCCGAGGCCAATGTTTTCCGAAATGCTAAGTGTGTCGCAGAAGCCATCCAGCTTGCGGTCTTCGCTCACATAGGCAATGCCGTCGGCGATCGCCTGCGACGGCACGCTGTAGCGCACTTCGCGACCTTCGAGCCAGATCCGCCCGCCACCGAAATTGCGCTTCGTGTGCCCCATAATTACTTTGGCGACTTCGCTGCGGCCGGAGCCGATCAGGCCGGCGATGCCGGTGACCTGGCCGGGGAACACCGAGAATGACATATTGTTGACCATGCTGCCCATGCGGATGTTCTCGACCCGCAGGATCGGCAGAGCTGTCGTGGAGCTGCGTGCCAGCGCGGCGGTGCTCGATCGTTCCGCCAACTCCTCGCCGATCATATGATGGATCAGGCGCTCGCGATCGAAGTCCTTGGCCGGTCCGGTAACCGTTATGCGGCCATCCCGGAGCACCGTGATCCGGTCGGCATGGGTGAGTGCTTCTTCCAGGGCATGGGAGATGAAGATGATGGCGACCCCGCGCTTGCGCAGCGATCTCATCAAGGCAAATAGATGTTCGGTCTCTTCCGGCGTCAATGCGGCGGTCGGCTCGTCGAGAATAATGACGCGTGCTTCGTTGAAGATCGCGCGGGCGATTTCCACCATCTGTCGCTTCGCCGCCGAAAGCGAGCCAGCGAGCTGCGACGGGTCGACGTTGAAATTGAGGCGCTGCAGCACCTGGCGCGCCGCGTTGCGCACCTTGCGCACCGAATTGAACATGCGTTCGCGCCCAAGAACCATGTTCTGGGCGACGGTCAGTTGCGGCACCAGGCTGGTTTCCTGATAGACCATCGAGATGCCGTGGCGGCGCGCATCCTTGGGTGCTGCGAAGCTGACCGGCTGCCCGTCGATCCAGAGCTGGCCTTCGCTCGGTGTGATGACGCCGGCGATGAGCTTGCACAAGGTCGACTTGCCGGCGCCATTCTCGCCGGCCAGCGCATGCACCTCGCCCGGATATAGATCGAAATTGGCATCAGCCAGCGCAGAAATGCCGCCGTATTTTTTGGTGACGCGCTCGAGGCGGACAATTGGCTGGGCGGTCATGACTGCTTGTTCCCGCTGCCTAAGTTTAGCAATTCGCCACTGCCCAGAGAAATGGCGATGGTATTCCCGTTCCAGGCCAGGGCATCCGTGATGGCATGACGGCGCCCGTTGGCGCGCGAATGGGCAGCCCCAACCGGCATAAGCGCCTTGTCCAGCGAGATGACAAGACCATAGGAAAAGGAGGGCGCCCAAGGCTTGATCTCGCCGAAAAGGCGCGTAGCCCCCATCTCGATCGGAAAATCGTGACTGAAGTTCGGATCGACCCGGGGCGCAATCCAGTGATGCGGCCTGATTTTCGCCCGCATCTCCGCGACGAAATCATGCTCCGTCTTGAGAAATTCGATCAGGGGATCGCGCCGGGCGAGGCAGGTCACGACATATCCGCCGGGTGTCTGTCGCAGGCGGCCGAGATAGCCGGGATAGCCGGATTGCCGAATGCTACCGGTGATATCGAGGATCCGTGCCCGTTCCAATTCCGTGACGAGGAGGTTCCGTTTGTCGTCGCAGGCGATACCCAATGGCGCATGCAGGCCACCGGCCAAAATCCGGCTCTCGCTGTCCGCGCCTATCAGCAGGACGCGACCGCGCGGCTGAGTTTCCCAGGCGGCCCGTGCCAGAGCGTCTTCCGGCCCGCCATAGCCACTTTCGACCAAAGCCAACTCGCTTTCGGATAAGAACAGGCCGTCATTCACCGTGGCAAGATCTGCGGGCGTCGACCAGCCGGGCACCAACTGACCTGCTGGATCAAGCACGAGCAGCGTGTTGTCGGCAAGGCCGACAGCAACGAGCCCGCCGGGACTGGCAAAAAGTGCCGTCACCGGCCTCTCGAAGATCCGCCACAGACGTGGCGCGTCGTTCCATTCGGCAAGTGCATAGATCGCCGACCCGGATGAAAATAGCAGATGCCCGGCACTGGCAATGGCGAGCGCATTCGGCGCGTCGACGGCAATGCCGGCCGCGTCATCGAGTGCGCTGTTGGGCCCCAGCACGCCTTCCAGCGTCATCGCGGGCGCGCTGCGTGGCTGATGGCCCCTGAATATCCGGCGCAGCAAGCTCATCTCTTCCCCCAATAACTCTCGCCCCCGCACCAGCCGCGATCGGCGTCGGCCAAGCGCAAGCGGCCAATCTTGTCATTGGTGACACCGCCCAGATAAAGCGACCCTCGATGTTCGCGCATCGAGGTGATCATGTAGAGGGGGCCGTCCGGCGCGTCCCAAAGAGCATCGACAATGCGGCCAGCGCCATCGATCTTCAGTACGCCGCCGATATTGAGATTGCCGAACAGCCAGTTCGTCGGCGGTACGCGCTTGGCCATGCGGCGGCGAAGGCCCGGATACTTCATTGCCTGGTCGATGACGGGGTTGCGCATACCGGCGAGGGCAACCCAGTAGCCGCCATCGGAGGCACGGTTGATGTTATCGGGGTAACCCGGCAGCCCCTGCAGGAAGACCCGCGGTCCGGCACCGAGATTGGCCAGATCGAAGATCAAGATGGAACTCGCCCAAGTGCTGGCAACCAGCAGGTGCCGGCCGTCATGGGTGAGGCAGACGCCGTTGGGAAAGATCAGATTGTCACAGACGGTTCGTGTCTTGCCGGATTTGGGGTCATAGCTGAGCAGCCGGCCATTCGGCCGTCCTTCCAGCAGATCGAGGCCCCAACTCTCGATATCGTATCGCTTGGTCGCATCGGTGAAATAGATGATTCCATTCGGGGCGATGTCGAGATCATCGGCCATGCGGATACTGCTGTCGTCCTGGACGCTCATCAGGCTGCGGGTCGTCTGGTCGGTCAGCAGTTCAGACGTGCCATCCATAGCCACGCGCACCAAGCCGCGCCCCGCAACGCAGACGACGATGCGACCTTCCGCGTCGAAGGCAAGACCCAACGGCCGGCCGCCGATCCGGGCGAACACTTCCGCTGCCTCATAAGATGGTGGGCGCAGCCGCAGCAAATTGCCATTCCGTGTGCCGCAGAAGAGATTGCCCTCGGCATCCAGTAGGACGTCTTCCGGCCCATCGATCTGCCCGGCGCCCAGGATCTCGGCGCCGCGCAGCTTGGGCGTCGTCTCGTGCGGCATCAGTCCAGCCATACCGGCAACTGGGGCGAGCTCCATCGCTACGGGATCGAGATAGGTAGACGCGAGCAGTCGGTGGCGGTTCTTGCGGAATTTCACATCGATGGCGAGGACCGCAATGATGATAGCGCCAAGGCTAAACTGAACGAAATCACCACGGAAGCCGGCATTTATCATGGCGTTGTTGAGGAGGTAGACTGTGGCAAAGCCGATCATCACCGAAACGACGGCACCACGACCCGGCACGAAACCGCCGAGCCCGACCACCAACGCGGTGAGGGCGAAGAACTCCATGCCGATTCCGGTATCGGCGCCGATGCTGTTCTGCCGCGCGGCGAACAGGAATCCGGCAAGACCGACGATGAGGCCGGCGAGCGCATAGGCGAAGAACACTGTCGCCTTGACCTGGATGCCGCCATGCCGCGCAGCCTTGCGGTTGCCGCCGACCGCCAGCACATGCCAGCCGAATCGCGTCTGGCGGAACATGACGAAGACGGCGATCGCCACAAGGAGCCAGGCCCAGAAACCAACTGGCATGGTCAGCACTTTCTCGAACCCGATCCAGTCCCAGAGATCATCCGCATGCATACTGGTCGAGATATCAACGAGATAGGCCTGCGAGGCCAACGTGAAGACACCTCGGGTCGTGATCATGGTGCCGAGCGTGGTGAGCAGCGCGCCGCAGCCGATCAGACCGGCAACGATGCCGTTGATACCGCCGATGAGGGTGCCAGTCGCGAGGCTGATCGCCAGCACCGCCGGCAACGGCAGATTCAGGATGTGAAATGCAAACAGGGCGGCAAAGGCCGACATTGCGAAATTCGACCCCACGGAGAGATCGATGCCGCCGACTGCGACGACGATGAGGAGCGCCAGAACAACGAGGCCGCCATCTGCCGCATATTGAGCGAGGTTGCGGAGGTTGGCGGCGGCGAAATAGCCATCCGTGCTCGCGAGAATGCCGACCACGACAAAACTCAGCGCCAGAAAGGGAATGGCACTCTCGATCCAGCCCTTGGCCAGCAGATCAGAGAGGATCCGGCGCGGCGACAGCACGAAGGCCGGTACTCTTTGGCGCGGCAGATTGGTGAAGTCGATCTCGGTTGACATGTGGCGCTGTTACAAAATCAAAAACTGGATAGGCAGCGTGCGGGGAGCTAAAAGGCTCCCCGCACGCAGTGACCGCGACGGGTTCGTTCCAGGATAACCCCTCACAGCTTCCAGCAGAGGCTGGCGGCGTTAGGGTCCCCGGCCTTGATGATCTTCATGGGCGATTCGATCGACATCATCGAACCGTCCGCTGCGGCAGCCCCCTGCAGCAGAAGATCGATCATCGTCGCGGCGTCACGTCCCTGGCCGTCCGCGTCATAGCTCCAGACACGGTGAAGCACCTTGTCTTCGACTGCCTTGCAGGTGACGTCATCGCCGCCGCCCGTGGCATAGACCAGGACCTTGTCCTGCAGTCCAGCATCCTTGACGGCCGCACCGGCCCCCATCGTGTGTACGTCCCAATGGCCGAAAATGGCGCAGAGGTCGGGGTTCTGCTGCAGTACCGTTGCCGTGATCTGGCGGGCCTTCTCCGGCTCCCAGTCCGAGGCCTGGTTGGAGACGACCTTGATCTCCGGATGACTCTCGAAGACCTTGAAGGCCGCTTCATTCATGATGACGCTGTCGGCGGCGGTGAGCTGACCGGGAATGATCGCGACCTTGCCCGACTTGCCGCTGCCGGCTCCGCATTCCTTGACGATATCCTCGCCGATCTCGCGGCCAATGCGCTCCCAGTTGGCGCCGACGAAAGCGCTGGACGGCTGGTTGGATTGCAGGTTGATCTGCAGCACCTTGATTCCTTCCGCCTCGGCCTGCTTGATCTGGCGTGCCAGCAGCTGGACGGTGGGGTTGTGGACCACCAGCACATCCGGCTTCTCGCTGATTGCCTTAGCCAGCAGTTCCGACATGGCGCCGGTATTGAAGGCCGCATCGCGCACGTCAAAGCTATAGCCATATATGGCGGCATGCTCGCGCATCCGCTTCGCCCAGGCTTCGGTCAGCGAAATGCCCATGGAGATGGGCACGAATATGACCTTCTTTCCCTTGATGTTGGGATCGGCCGCCGCCGGTGTGCTCACCGAGGCGGCAAGCGACAGCGAGAGGCCGATTCCGGCGAGCATGCCGATCCCGGCCCTGATCAATTTGTTCCCCATTCTGTACGACATCATTTCCTCCTGTTGTTTTGCCGTTCTTATAGATCGCCCACGGTATCGGTTTCGATTTCGCGCGGGTTGAGATAGCGGTCGATGACGACGGCTATGATGAGGACAAGGCCTTTCAGCATGTCCTGAGTCTGGGTGGTGAAATCGAGCAAGGTCATGCCGTTGCGCAAGACGGCGATGAGCGCCACGCCAACCAGGATGTTGCGCACACCGCCACGCCCGCCGCGCAAGGGGATGCCACCCAGCACCACGACCAGGATCACCTCGAAGAGCAGGCTGCCATTGGTGACAATGCGGAAGTCGACCGTACCGCTGGCCGAGGCAACCACCAGGCCCGCGAGCAGCGCCGTGAGAGCGGCAAAGACATGGACAATGACAGCCGCCGGCCGGACGGGTAGGCCGGTCAGCCGCGCGGCTTGGAAATTGTCGCCCATAGCATAGGCAATGCGGCCTGCCACGGTGTAACGCAGGAACAGGGAAGTAGCGATCAATGTGGCGATCATGAGGGCGACTGGCACCGGCACGCCTGGCACCAGGTCGCCGGCCAGCAGGACGACGGCCGGATTCTCCTTGGGCAGCAGCAGCAGGAACTCGCCGCGCAGGATGGCGAAGCGGAAGAGGCCGGTAGTGAGCATCGCCGAAGCAAGAGTCGCCAGCATCGGCGGAATCTCGACATAGGCGTTGAGCCAACCGTTGAGGGCGCCGACCAGCACCATGACCAGAATAGTGATAAGGATTGCGGCGAAGCCCGGCACCCCGGCGCCGATCAGGATGCTGAAGGTGCAAGCACCCGCCACCATCTGTGCGATCAGCGACAGGTCGAGCCCACGCGAGATGATCACCACCGCCATGCCGCAGGAAAGGATCATCAGTGAGGCAGAATTCGAGACCAGGACACGGAGATTGCCGAGTGTGGCAAAACCTTCGGTGGCGAATGAGAAGATGATCACCAGCAGCAACGTCACCGCGACCACCACGACTTCGAGCAGGCTGCTCCGGCGGCGGCTGGCGATGGGTGTTGCCGCGATATCAGTCACGGAATGCCACCTTGTCTTGGCCTTTGGTCTGCAGCATGGCGCGCGCCTCCTCCGGGCTTGCCACTTCCAGCGACAATTCCTCCAGGATGCGGCGTATCTTCAGAACCTGGGCCGCGCAGGACGAGGCCAGCAGGCCGCGACTGAGATAGAGGCTGTCTTCAAGCCCCACCCGCACATGCCCACCCATGATCGCACCCATGGTGATGAGCGACATCTGGTGCCGCCCGGCGCCTAACACCGAGAAGGCATAGTTCTCGCGCCCAAATAGCCGGTCCGCCGTGCTCCGCATCAGGAACAGGTTTTCCGGATCAGCACTGAGTCCCCCCAGGATGCCGAGCACGCATTGCAGGAAGAAAGGCGGCCTGACCAAGCCCTCATCGACGAGATGCGCGAGGTTGTAGAGATGGCCGACATCATAGCATTCGAATTCGAACCGCGTGCCATGTGCATCACCGAGTTGCGCGAGCACCTTCTTGATGTCGCGGAACGTATTGCGGAAGATCAGATCCTCCGATCCCTCGACATAGGGCTGCTCCCACGCGTGCTTCCACGTGGTGATGCCGCGCCCGGCCTTGTGAAAGGCGAAATTCATCGAGCCCATGTTGAGCGAGCAGAGCTCCGGCTGCGCCTGCAGGGGATAGGCCAGGCGCTCCTCCAACGACATGCGTGTGCTGCCGCCGGTGGTGATATTGATAATAGCGTCGGTCTCGGCCGCGATCCTCGGCACGAAAAGATCGAAAACGGCAGGGTCCGGCGTCGGGCTGCCATCGGCGGGGTTGCGAGCGTGGAGATGCAACACAGCGGCGCCGGCGCGGGCTGCCTCGATCGCCTGCTCGGCGATTTGGTCGGGCGTCACCGGCAGATGTTCCGACATCGACGGTGTGTGCACCGATCCGGTGACCGCACAGGTAATGATGACTTTGCGCTTGTTGGTCCGCATGCCCGTCTATCCGTGCTCTCTAAAGATATTCCACATTGCCATCGACGCTGATCGCCTGGCCGGTGATGTTGCGTGCGAGATCGGAGGCGAGGAACAAGGCGAGATGCGCCACGTCTTCGGCATCCACCATGCGCCGCAACGAGATCTTGTTGAGATATGATTGGCGCATTTCCTCAAAGCTGATGCCGAGGGCTTGCGCGCGATCTGCGATCACGCCGTCCATGCGCGGTCCGTTGACCACACCGGGCAGGATCGCATTAGCGCGGATGCCGTCAGGCCCGAGTTCCACGGCCAGTGATTTCACGAGCCCGACGATGCCCCATTTGGTGGCCGCGTAAGGCGTCCGGTAGCCATAGCCCAGCCGCCCGGCGACGGAACTCATCGCCAGCACCGAAGGGTTGCGCGACGATTTCTTCAGCAGCGGCACGCAGCGCTTGAGATAGTGGAAATGGGATTTCAGATTGACGTCGAGCGTGCGGTCGATGTCGGCATCGCTCAATGCCTCGACACCGCCGGTGGGGCCGGCGATACCAACATTGTTGATGAGCATGTCAAGGCCGCCCAATTGCGTTGCGACGTCGCGCGCGACCGCATCCGCGTTCTCCGTGCTTGCCGCATCGCCCACCGTGCCGGTAATGCCACTGCCGGCGGCCATGACATCTGCCAGGGCTTTTTCGCTGACATCGGTAACATGGACGCAGGCCCCTGCGGCGGCGAACGCCTCTGCGATCACCCGCCCAATGCCACCGGCACCGGCCGTTACCAGAACTCTGAGATCACGCACATCGATCGCATGCGCCTTCGTGCTGCCCACCAAGCGGATCCATCCCCTGTCTGACTTTTCTTAGCAATGTTGATGCTAGGTAGCTGATCCGGCAGGGAATAACTATGTTTTAAAAGTCCATATTACCTGGAAAATAACGTCTCTTTAGTCTATTTTTGGGAGGGCAGAACTACGCAGGCCCTTAGACCCCCGTTCTTCATCACTTGGAAGAGCGACGTAAGTGTCTACGGACTCTACAGCAGCATTCTTGTGTCGCCGCAGACTGAGATCGCTTGGCCGGATACAAATCGCCCGGTCGGCGAGGCAAGGAACAGGATCTGGTCGGCGATGGCCTCGGGCGGGACGAATTCCTTGATCGACGTGTAGCTGAACGCCAGGTCTTCCGCCTCCGCGTACGTAACCCCAAGCCTTTGCGCCTTGGCTTCCAGCACGCGTCGTTGACGGTCACCGGCCACGATGCCCGGAAGCACCGCGTTCACACGGATACCGTCCTTGCCAAGCTCGATGGCCAGCGACTTCGTCAGTCCGATCACGCCCCATTTGGCGGCAGCATAGGGTGTACGCATTGCAAACCCGAGCCGTCCAGCGACCGAGGACATGTTGATGATCGATGGGTTTGCGCTTTGACGGAGCGCTCCGACCGCGTTCGCCACGGTCAAGAACTGGCTGCCAAGGACCACATCCAGCGTACGATGCCAGGCAGCACTATCGATATCCTCAATGGCCGCCGTCGGTCCGGCGATACCGGCGTTGTTTACCAGGCAATCGAGTCCGCCAAGCGCGCCGATGGCATTGTTGATAAAGGCGACGAGGGCGGGCTCGTCGGCCACGTCGACCTTGGCCGCAAACCGGACCGACGGCAAGGTCTTCAGCGCCGCCTCGTCGATGTCGCAGGTCGCGACTTCAGCTCCCTCCGACAAGAATCGCTCGATGATGCTGCGACCTATTCCGGCTGCACCTGCAGTCACAATGACCTTCGCGCCCCTCAATCCAAGTTCCATATCGCTCCCTGCGGATTCGTGTTCTTCCGAAAATCGGGTGTCAGAGGTTGATCAGCTCCCGCCCCTTCAGCGCCAAAAGGGCGCGCGCTTCGGCGGGCGTGGCGATCTCCAGCCCCAAAGCCTCGACGACAGACCGAATCTTGTGGACTTGTTCGGCGTTCGAGGAGGCCAGGCGCCCGCGCGCGATGTAGAGACTGTCTTCCAGACCGACGCGGACATGCCCGCCACGCATCGCGGCCTCCGTGGCAAAGGGCATCTGGCTGCGACCTGCCGCGAGGACCGACCATTCCGCGGCTGTGCCGAACAGCCGGTCGATGGTGGACTTCATGATCGCCAGCGCTTCCCAGTCGGCACCGATACCGCCCAGAATGCCGAAGATCGTCTGGATAAGAAACGGTGGCTCGATGAGCTTTCGATCGACGAAATGCGCGAGATTGTAGAGGTGACTTAGGTCGTAGCATTCGTGTTCGAATCTGGTGCCGTGGTCCTTGCCCAGCCGCTCGATGATGCCCTCGATATCGCCAAAAGTGTTGCGGAAGATGAAATCCTTCGTGCCGCGCAGATAGGGTTGTTCCCAATCGTGTTTCCATTCCGTCGGGCGCTCGGCCAGCGGGAAGATGGCGAAGTTCATCGACCCCATGTTCAGGGAACACATCTCCGGCCGGAAGTGCATCGGTGCGGCAAGGCGTTGATCAATGGTCATCGTCAACCCGCCGCCGGTGGTCAGGTTGATGACGGCATCGGTCGCGGCGTGGATTTGCGGCAAAAACTGCGCATAGACTGTCGGTTCAGATGTCGGGCGGCCGGTCGCCGGGTCGCGGGCATGCAGGTGAAGGATGGCGGCGCCGGCCTCGGCGGCGTCGATGGCCGAGCGGGCGATTCCATCGGGTGTGACCGGAAGATAAGGCGACATCGACGGGGTGTGGATCGCCCCGGTGATGGCACAACTGATGATGACTTTCTGCGCGCACATCGGATGTTCCTTATGCTGTGGCGACTTGCCGGGCGTTGAGCAACGCACCTAGGCGCTGGTCGCGCTCCTGAGCCAACTCGGAAATGGACTTTGATGCGAAGGTGGCCTCGACAGCCGCGATGACCGCGTCCCGAAGCGGCGTATCGAGCACGGGTTGACCAAGTTCCGCCCAAAGCCGTTCCTGCATCGGTGCGAACTGGGTCATGAAGTCGCGGATGCCATTCGGGCCGCCTGCCAGGTGATAGGTCTGGAACGGCCCCATGAGCGCCCAACGGAGACCGGGACCTTCGGTTACCGCGCGGTCGATATCGCGTACCGAGGCGATGCCGGTGTGCAGAAGGTGGATTGCCTCGCGGAAGATAGCCGCCTGCAGGCGGTTGGCGATATGGCCGTAGATCTCCTTGGTCAGCCGGACGGGGAGTTTGCCCAGCGCTGCGTAGAAGGCCTCGGCCCGGTCCAGTGCCCAATTTTCGGTCCCAGTTCCTCCCGCCAGCTCAACGAGCGGCACCAGATGGGCTGGATGGAAGGGGTGGCCGATGATCACGCGGCCCGGATGGCGGCACGCTCTCTGAAGCACAGTGGCGGAAATTGCCGAGGATGATGAAGCGATGACCACATCGGGGGGCAAGATCGCGTCGATCTGAGCGATGAGGGCAGTCTTCTCGGCTTCGCGCTCAATGATGTTCTCTTGCACGAAGTCTGCGCCTTCGCAGCAGGCGGCAAGGTCGCGGGTAAAGGTCAAGCGGCCAGGCTTTGTGCCGTCCCGCTCCAGAGCAGGCATGATCGCGTCAACCGCGCGCGTCAGTTCCGCGCCAGCCTCCGGCCGTGCATCGGTGGCGGTCACGTTCAGTCCATGGGCCAGAAACAGAGCGGCCCAGCTTGCGCCGATGCTACCTGCGCCGACGACAGCGATGCCGTTCATGCCGGAGACAGTCATTCGGGAGGCGGTCACGATTCAGGCGAGTCTACCAGCACCGCCATAAGCAGTGCGTCCTCGGTGCCCTTGTTGATCCAGGCATGGTTGGTGCCGCGCTGTATCACCACATCAAAGGGTTTGAGGTCGCGTTCCTCGGTGTCCAGCATCAGGGTGATCTGGCCGGAAAGCAGAATGATGTAGTCGGTCGTATGCGACTTATGCATCGATTCATGCTTCGACGTGTCGGGTTGCAGGTGCGCTCCGTTCATCGAAGCGAACCATTCGCGGCCGAGCTTCTGGCGTTCTTCCCACGGCAGGTGCGAGGTAGCGCTGTCGGGTCCGATCTGGAAGAAGCGGAAGAGCGTTCCGCCCTTTGGCGGCTCCAGTTGCTTGGATTGCTGCGCCAGATCGACCGGGGTCTTGTGGTCGTGCGGGCCCGGATAGGTGATCCACAGTTCGGTCAAGACGCTGAATACATTGTCGGCGATGCCGTCGGTCATCACGCGCGACTTACCGTCTGGACCGTTTTCGGTGACGATGCGGCGGACTTGTTTCAGCATGGGGTTCTCTCCTCTTTCATCGATATTTCTCGCGCAGACCCAGGACAGCAACCAGGATGACCAGGCCGAAGATCACGTTGCGGATGGCGAGCGGCATCAACATGCCCTGCAGCACGGTCGAGAGCGCGGTCAGCAGCAAGGCGGCGCCAAGCATTCCCGGATAGGTGCCGCGCCCGCCGGTCATAGCGACGCCGCCGATCACCACAACGGCGATAGAGGGCAGAAGATAGGGCCGGCCCATGTCGAGAAATGCCTGTCCGCTGAAGCCTGCCAGCAGAATGCCCACCAGGGCCGCGCAGAATGCGCTGAGCGCATAGGTCGCCACCTGGACGCGGACGACCGGAACGCCGGAGAAGAAGGCGACCGTGGGGCTTGAGCCGGTGATGTAAAGCCTGCGGCCCAGCGTCGAGCGCGACAGCAGCAAGTGAGCAAAGACAGCGAAGGCCGCGAGACACCAGATCACCGGGGTTACGCCGAGCCACTTGCCGGTCATCAGCCAGCTTATCGCGTGCGGCGGCATTCCCTGCGGCGTGCCGTCGGTGATGACCTGAGACATTCCCTCCAGAATGCCGTTCACGGCCAGCGTCATGATCAGGGGATGGATGCCGATCGCGCCGACGCCAAACCCGCTTGCCGCGCCGATTGCGGTACAGGTGACCAGGATCGCCGGCACGGACCACAGCCCGCCTCCCGCGCTGGCCCATTCGCACATCATCACGCCGCTGAAGGTGATGACCGCCGGGACCGACAAATCCAGCCCGCCCGAGATCACCACCGCGCCTTGCCCGAGTGCCAGCACGGCAAGGAAGCACGACAGCAACAACAACGAGTTCACATAGCTGCCAAGGCCGAGGCGGCCAGAAAACAGCACCGCCGTCAGGATCAACACGGCAACAAGGCCTGCCCAGGCGGGTAATGCGGACAGAATGTCCGCCCGGTTCCTGCGCAGCCAGTTGCCCCAGAGGGTGCCGGGCAGGGTATCGTCCTGTCGCTGCTCGGCCAAAGGCTGATGGTTGCTGGGCCGGAAGGGGCTATCGCGCAGGAACGTCCGCCGCGCCGCCAGCTTCAACGACTGCCCGGCCCGGCGCAGCTGTCCGCCCGACGCAGCCAGTACAGCAAGAATCAGAAGTCCGCCCTCGACGACGGTTGAATAGAAGGTGGGGACGTTGAAGACCAGAAGCAGGTTCACGATCAGCATCAGGGTGAATGCCCCGAAGATCGTTCCCAAAGGTCCACCCCGACCGCCGGAAAAGGCCGTGCCCCCCAGCACGACCGCCACGAAGACTGGCAACAGCATCGGCGGTCCGACCGTTGGGTCGCCCGATCCGGTCTGTGCGGTCAGGAACACCCCAGCCAACCCGTAGAGGGCACCGGCAAGAATGTAGACCGTCATCCTGGTGCGGCGCACCGGCACACCTTTGGCCCTCGCCGCCTCTTCATCGCTGCCGATGGCATAGATAAAGGTGCCGAAGCGCGACGACTTGATGAGCATCCACAAACCCAGCACTAAGAACAGAAGCAGGGCGGGCATTGGCAGGAGGCCGGCAATGGCATCCGAGAGGAAGAATGCCGAGAAACCCGGCGGCACCATTCCGCCGGGCTGTTCCATGACCAGAAGGGTCAGCCCCTCGACAATGAACATCGCGGCCAAGGTCACGATGATGGAAGGCAGGCGGAAAAGAACGATGAAGATCGCGTTGAAAAGGCCCACCGCTGCTCCCGCCAGAACCGCGAGCACCACCCAAAGCACCATTGAACCGGCGCTGTCGCCGACATTGACTGCAATGAGGCAGTTCGAAAGCGAAATCACCGTGCCGACCGATAGATCGAGCCCGCGCGAGATCACGACGATGGTGGCACCGATGGCGGCGATGGCGAGTGTCGTGGTGCTGGCGAAGGTGCTCGCGACCTCATAATAGCCGAAGCCGCGCGCCAGATTCAGGCTCAGGACCAGAAAGGCTGCCACCAGCGTGCCGAAGGCAATCAGCATCCCCTGGTTTCGACGGACCCATACGTCACTCATGCCGCCCGCTCCGCGCCCAGCATAAGTGCACCGATCCCGGCTTCATCGGAATTTGCATGGGATACATCGGCGGCGATGCGGCCCCGGTAAAGCACAAGCGTCCGGTCGCAGGTGCCGATCAGTTCGGGCAACTCGGTGGAATGGAACAGAACTCCGCCCCCCGCATCGGCAAACCGGCGGAGCAGGGCATAGATTTCGTGTTTGGTGCCGACATCGACGCCGCGCGTCGGATCAAAAACCAGAAGTGTGTGGCATTGCGTCAGCAGCCATTTCGCCAGCACGATCTTCTGCTGGTTGCCCCCGCTGAATTCGGCCGGTGTCTGGTAAAGCGCGCGAGGATGCAGGTTGACCGCAGAAAAGACAGCGTCGACCTCGCGCGCTTCACGCGTGCGGTCCAGCAATCCCGATCGGGCGAACCTTGTGAGTACCGGGGTCACGGCGTTTTCGACGCCGCTGCGGTGCAGGGCCAAGCCTTGTATCTTGCGATCCTCGGGCACCAACGCAATCCCCGCCGCAATGGCATCGGCAGGTGAGCGGAAATGCGCCTGACTGCCACCGACCACAATCTCGCCCGCTGTCGGACGCTCGGCTCCGAACAATGCGTTGAACAGCTCCAACTGCCCCATGCCCTGCAAGGCCGCCACGCCAACGATCTCACCAGGCCGCACGGAAAGGGTGACGCCCTGAAGCTGATGCCCGACGCTAAGATCCCTTGCTTCAATCAGCGGCGCGGTGTCAGTCATCGCCGTGTTGGCGGGCCTAGGCGGAAAGCTGGCATCAACAGACCGGCCCATGATCAGGCCGAAGACCTTGTCGTCGGGCAATTCGCCAACCGTGAAGGTGCCGACATGCCCGCCATTGCGCAGGATCGACATGGCAGTACAGAATTCATGCACTTCGGCCATCCGATGGGTGACCAGAATGACGGTCGTGCCGCGGCGCTTAAGTTCAGCAATGCGTGCACCGAGCCAGTCGACGTCGGCCTTTGACAGGGCGGCGGTGGGTTCGTCGAGGATCAGGAGGCGTGGCTTGCGGGAAATGGCGCGGGCGATCTCGACCTTCTGGCGCTGGGACAGGCTCAGTTCACGGGCGAGGGCGGCGGGGTCAATGTCGTCGATGTGCAACTCGGACTGCAGCGCCGCGATCTGGGCGCGGGCCGCCCTCCGATCAAGAAGCACGCCCCATTTCCGCGGTTGGCGGGGCATCAGCAGATTGTCGGTGACGGTCAGGTCGGGGATCAGGGGCACTTCCTGAAATGCTGTTTCAATGCCGAGGGCGCTGGCGCTGTCCGGTCCATCGAACTTGACTTCCTGCCCGAATAGCGAGATCCGTCCACTGTCTGGCCGGACAAGTCCGGAGAGAATTTTGACAAGTGTCGATTTTCCTGCACCGTTTTCGCCCAAAAGGGCGTGAACAGTGCCTTCGGCCACCGACAGGCTGACGCCGGAAAGCGCCTGGGTCGAGCCGTAGGATTTCTTCAGATCGTCAAGCGCGATGGCGGCGGACACGTTGGGGCCTTTGACGCATGCTGGCGGGCGGTGCTGATGCACCGCCCGCCGGAGGCAGGATCAGTTTTTGACTTCGGGCTGGCCGACCAGCGCCGCCTGAAAGCCCACTTCGGGTGTCGCCGGGTTCGCAATGTTTGCAAACCAACCTGACGACACCATGCCGGGGTCGAAAACGTTGCAACCCGCTGCCAACTCCTCGAAACTGCCCGTCTTGCAGAGTTTCGCATTCTCCGAAGTCACCGCTTCAAGCGGCATCAGGGTGGTCTTCGGCACCTTCTTGCCTTCCAGCACGTCGATGGCAAGCTTCAGCGCCACCGCTCCCGCGCCGGGATGGCTTTCCAGCGAAATGCCGGGCGCGCCGACGGGGGCATAGGGTGCCGTCGCCCCTTCGATCGACCCTTTCGGCAGCATCATGATGCGCATGCCGTTGGTGCCTTCCGTTCCGCAAGGTACCAGCTTCTCGATCCCGGCTTCCATCTGCAGCGACCAGGACTGCACGCAAGCGGTCGCCCCCCAGACTCCCTGGATATTGTCCCAACTTGTCGTCGCCAGCACCTCGGTGAGCGCCTTGCGGGCGACGGCCTGGGACCACATCCCGCTCGGTTCGGCGATGATCTTGATATCGGGATATTTCGCAAAGACAGCCCGCGCCGCTTTGTTCCTGTCGGTATCGACCGAGGTTCCCGGCACGCCGGTCATGAAGATCAGGTTGCCCTTGTGCCCCATTTTCTCGGCAACCCATTCAGCACTCTCGGTCGCAAGTGCCACCTGATCCGTCACCACATTGTAGGCGCACGGTTCGGTGACCGAGCTGTCATATGCGAAGACGACAACGCCCTTGTCGCACGCATTCTTGATCGAGGCATTCAGTGCAGTCGGCGAGATCGGATAGACGATGATGGCCTGCGCCCCTGCCTGCACCATCGCGTCGATCTGCTGAATCTGCTTTTGCGCCACCGGCCCGGCCACTTGAATTTGCAGGTTGACCTTGTCGGCGTTGGCTTTAGCCATCGCCGTGACCATGTTCTGAGCCTCGGCCTGCCAGTCATTGCCGACATAGCTCATGCTGAGAAAGACCTTGTAGGGCTCTTTCGCAAGCGCGGCATGGCTGAAACCCGCCGTCATGGCGACACCGCACAGGGCGGCGCGCATGGCACCGTTTAGATACTTCATGGATTTGTCCTCCCCTTTGTTTATTCGGGAGAGGATGCGCAGAAATTTGCCGGCGGGGGAGATTGGCACCGGACAAACATGGGGTGGAAAACGGACAAACTCATGCTATTGTTCAGGCGAGAAAGCTGCCGATAGCCGACATGACCACTTTCGCGCCCTACAAAATTTTCGCGCTGGTCGAGACGGCCAAGGCGTTTGGCATAGCCGCTGAGGCTGTCCTGCAAGGCACTGGTCTCGACCCGGCGCAGCTACAGGACGGCAAGGCGCAATGCAGCGTCCCGCAATATCTCCGGGCATGTAGCAACTCAGTCCGGCGTTGTCCGGATCCGAGACTGCCCATCGAGGTCGGCCGCAATCTGCATCTCTCCGCATACGGCCTATATGGATTTGCGCTGCTTTCCAGCTCATCCGTCCGCGCCGGGTTCGAATTCGCCGTGCGCTACCATGAGCTGGCAACGCCGACATTCGATATCGGCTGGGAGATCCGGGGCGCTGATTTTGTCTGGTTCTTTCCCGATGAAGTGCAGCGCGCCTATGCCCGGCCGTTGAAGAACTTCCTGATGATGCAGCAGATATCCGCCCATGTCACACATGTGCAGGACATTGCCCGCGCCGACAGGCTGCCGAAGAAAATACTGGCCGCCATTGATCCGCAAGAACCGGATGAGCTCATCGAACAGGCCTTTGGCTGCCCCGTCACCTTTGCCGCACCGGTGACCGAAATCATATATGACATGTCAATTCTCGACGAACGTCCGCCCATGACTAACCCGGTCACTCACGCCATGATGCGGGAAAGCTGTGAGCGGCTGATTGGTGTGGTGACCGACACGACCGGCATTTCGCGCCAAGTGTCGCGTCTGCTTCTGGAAAGTCTGGCGCCGTTCCCCTCGATGGAGACAATTGCCGCACGCTTGGGTATGACCACACGGACGCTCCGGCGTAGACTTACCGTCGAAGGTAACTCTTACTCCGGCCTCCTCGACCAGGTGAGGAACGAACTAGCAAAGAAATACCTCGGATCGAGCTCCGTCACGATTGCAGATATTTCTGATTTGTTGGGGTTTTCGGATGTCGCAAACTTCCGAAGCTCGTTCAAGAGATGGAACAGCATCGCGCCAGGCGATTATCGCGCATCCTTGGGGCGACAGGAGATGAACCAGTAGCCTTCAAGCTATTGACAAGCTCCACCGTGAGATCTTCTTGCCGCTATCATGATGGCAATATCAATCATTTCGGCTGGGCACTGATCATGCCACGCTGAGTTGATTCTAGCGCGCGCCGCGGTCATCCATTGCACTGAACTGCCCACCAACCTCCGCCCCATCATAGATAGTCGAGCAGGTTGATCGATTGCAGCTTGCTCAGCGTGCTGAAGGCGGATTCGAGCTGCAGCTCGGTCGCCGACAGGCGCGCCGTGATCTCGGCGACGTCGACATTCTTCAGATCGTCGACCAGCGCATCGACGTAAAGCTGGAAGTCGACATTGCGGTCGAGCGCCTCGTCGATGCTGGCGGCGGTGCCGGCGATACGGGCCTGCTCGGTCGACATATCCTCGATTGCCTCATCAAGAAGACCGAAGGCGTCTTGCAGCAAATCGACGTCGACCGGGTCTTCGTCGGCTTGGGCGACGGCGCTCAACGCCCGCATCAGCTTTTCGAACCCCGCCGCATCCGCCCGCGTGCCGTAACTGATGGTCTGGTCGGGCGACGCCTCGTAGCTCGCCACACTGGTGCTGCCGCGATAGTAGCTCACATCCGCCGTTGCCGGATCGGTCGCTGCGTAGGCCGTGATGTCAACCGGCGCATCGGTCGACATGGTGCCGGCAAAGACGTAATAGCCGTCGACCTTGGTGTTGAGCAGGCTCGCCACTTCGGCAAGATAGGCCTCGGCCTGGACATTCATGCCGCTCACTTCGCCGCTCGCCCCCGAGATCACTGAGGAAAGCCAGGTGCGCGCGTTGCTGGCGAGGTCCAGGAGCTTGGTCGTGGCGCCGTAGCTTGCCTCGACGCGCGTCGCCACAAGCGTGCCGTTGCTGACATACTGGTCGGCGGCCTTCATGTCGGCTTCGAGGCTGATGATGGTGCGGGCGTTCGCGCCATAGCCGTCATAAGTCAGCGATTTGACGGTGGTCGCCAGCTGCGTCTGCTCGGCGGCATAGCGCTTCTGCACATCGAGCGCCTGGGCGATGAATTGCCGCTGCTGGCTGAAGGATGAAATACGGTCCATGCCTGCCGGCTCCTAGATCATGTTGAGAAGCGTTTTGTACATTTCCTGAACGACCGACACGACCTTGGCCGCAGCCTGGTAGTTCGTCTCCAGGAGGGAGAGTTCGGCCGTTTCCTCATCGAGATTGACGCCCGACTTGCCGGCGAGGCTGCTTTCCAGGCTGCTCAGCGTGCCGGCTTTGATCTCGGCACTTGCTTCAGCCTCGCTCGCGGAAACGGCGACATGCGCGATGAGGTTCGCGGCGTAGCTGGCGATATCGGTGGTGGCGGTCGCCATGCCGCCACCGCCGGGGAAGGTGCGGTCCGCCGCCAGATTGTCGATCATCGCATTCACGGCCGATGCATCGCCGCTGGCAACGCCCTTGCTGCCGATGGCGAGCGTCGCCTCGGTCGAGAGCGAGCCGCGCGCCAGGAGCGCGGGATCGGTCGCGATGTCACTGCGCACGCTGAGTTTACCATCGGCGCTCCGCACCATCACATCGTTGAGGCCGAGTGCCGCCGAAAGCGTCTCATTTGACGCGCCGACCCCGCCCGAGATCTGTCCGAGGCCCACACCCAGGTTTGGATCGTCCGAGGTGATGACCAGCTTGCCATCGGCATCATAACCGGCCGAAAGGCCAGGAATGGCATCGAGGCCCGCGACCAGATCGTCATTGGTGGCATAGAGCGACAGGTCGAGATCTGCATAGGATTGCACATTGCCATCGGCATCGAGAAGGGCGACCCGCAATGTCCCGCTGCCGTTCAGGGCATCGGTTCCGGTGATGGGCTCGGAACTGGTCAAGGAATTGGGCGCCGGAACCGAGGTGCCGGCGTTCTGGGCGGCATTTACGGCGTCGAGAATGCCGGCGGAAAGATTGTCGACCAGCTTCTGCTCAGCGACCAGCGTTTCATCCCGCACCGTGAATAGCCCGGACATCAGGCCGCTGCCGATAAATCCGGTGATATCCTGGCCGCCCACGCTGACACCGGAAAGGCCCGTGCTGCTGGCCGGATCGTAAAGTGTCGTAGCGTCGATGGGCGAGGTCGGTGTGAAGGACAGTTCATGCACATTGTCGGTGAGGAGCGGCACGCCACCTGGTCCATAGACCGAGACTGCACCATTGGCATTGGTGAAGTAGCTGATATTGAATTGCTCGGACAGTGCCGCGATCTGCTGCATCTGCTGGTCGACCAAATCTGCCGTACTGACGCCGGTCGCCTGTGCGCGCATCACCTGATTGTTGAGTTCATCGAGATTGTGCAGGGCTGCGTTCACGGCAGCAACGCTGTCTGCGATGCTCTGATCGGCCTCCTGGCGTAAATCCTGGATCGAATCAGTCAGGCCATTGGCGGTATCTGCGAGGTCGGCGAGATCGGAGATGACTTTCTGGGCATCGCTATCGCTGGCGGGCGAGGTGGAAAGAGCCTGCAAGGAGGACGAAAGGTCGCCGATCTTCGTCGCAATCGTGTCGTCGCCGGTCGTCGAACCATAGGCCGATTGTAACTGATCGAGATAGGCGGCAATGATCAGCGCCTCGGCACTTTGGGTCCGGGCCGCGTTGGTGCGCTTTTCCAGTCCCGCATCGACCTGGCGTTGAATCTCGGCGAGCGACACACCATTCCCGAGCCCACTGACGATGACCGTCTGTGGGGCGACAGTCTTGCGCGTGTAGCCGGCAACATCGGCATTGGCGATATTATTGGACGTGACCGAGATGGCGGTCTGCGTCGCCTTCAGGCTGGATGTGGCAATGGTCAGGGCGCTGCTGAGGGACATGGCGCGTCTCTACTCCCGGGTCATGCTTCGGATCAGGCGTTTGTGGTGCGCACGTTCATGGCACAGCGGTGGAGATAGCCCTTGCGGAGATCGGCGTTCGGACCATAGGTCTCGTGACTGGTATAGGCGCTGCGACGGGCCTCAATCACCGTTTCGATGCGTTCCTGGGTCGCGGCGATCGCACTTTCGATGCAGCGCTGGTGCCGCGCGGCGGTGCCCGCGAGTTCCTCCAATGTCTCCTTGAGAGTATCGAGCGGTGGCAGATCGTGCGCCAAAGCCCTGGCACTGAGGTACTCCAGCAGACTGGTCAATTCCTCGCGCATGAAGTTGGCGGCCGCCAGCTTTTGCCGGTTGCGGTCGTCCGCACCTTTGAGCACACCGTCGCTGATCATTGCCATGTCCTCCTGCAGATGGGCCCGCAGGCGGCGAAGGAGATCGATGGTCGCATCGATCCGGTGATCTTTCTGCGAAGCACTCATCGCATCAACCTTTCATGTTATGGGCAAGGTGGTGCCGCGCCTGGGCGTAGGCCTGAGCGGCCCGGGCGGCGCTGGCATGGAGACGCAACCGCAGGGAAAGGTCGCGGCGATGCCGATCGAGGACCTGAAGATTTGTCCCGATTTCGTCGAGCAAGGCCTGCAGGCGAATGCGCCGGGCGGCCTCCCACGGGGATTGTTGCGACTGCAGGTTGGCGAAGGCCTCAATTTCGCTGACCGCCGCGCGTTCGATGCGCTTCGAGCGCCGCAATGCCCGATCAAGATCCGTGCTAGCAACCGGCAGGTCGCCAAAGGTGGCCGCTTCATTCATCGAATGGCACTCATGAGCGTGTCGATCATTTCGTCGGCGGTCGTCACCACTTTCGAGGCGGCGGAATAGGCCTGTTGTGCGATGATCATGCGGCTGAACTCGTCGGCGATATCGACGGTCGAGGTTTCGACCGATGAACCCCGAACGAGGCCCGCACTGCCTTCGCCGGCATCGCGCAGGATATAGTCGCCGGAGGCAACGCTGGGGATGAACACATTGTCCGACAAGGCCTGCAGGCCGTTGGGATTGGTGAAGGTTGCGACCGGAATCTTGTAGATGGGCAAAGTGAGGCCATTGTCGAAGTAGGCGGTCACAAGTCCGTCCTTGCTGACTTCGACGCTGGTGTAGGCGCCGTACTTCGCGCCGTCGACATCCAGCCCATCGAGTTGCAACTCGATCACGCCATCGTCGGAGGCATATTGAGTAAGGGCGCCTTCATCCTCGATATCCAGGGTCAGGTTGACATCCGACGCGCCCGAACTCATGCCAGTGAAGGTCAGCGCCATCGGCGAGGGTGAAACCGTATCGAGGTTACCGTCGGAATCGAAGGTGATGGCGAATGGTCCACCGGTGCTGGTGCCGGTGACGATGCTGGAATCGTCCGGGTCGGTGGCATTCCCGACCGTCATTTCCCAGGCATTGGCCCCGGTCTTCTCCCAGGTGAGGGTCGTCGAGTGAGCAACACCGAGGCTGTCATAGAATTCGACGTCGAGGCTCACCGTATCGCCGACGGCGGCATCGGCTGGGAGACCGGCTGTCAGTTCGACGGTGCTGCTCGCCTTGGCGAGACCCGAGACGATATCGACATCGATCGGGGTGAGATTGTCGACATTGTGGACATCGCCGTTGAGCGGTTCGCCGTCGGCGTCGACCCGGTAGCCCATTAGGCAGTACTGCCCGCTTAGGGATTTGAGATAACCGTCTTTGTCCGGCGAGAACTCCCCATTCCTGGTGTAGGCAAAATCTTCCTGGCCATTTTTGCCTAGTTGGGCAACGACGAAAAATCCGCCGCCGTCGAGCGCCAGATTGGTCGACACCGTGCTGCTCTGAATGAGGCCCTGAAGGCCGATATTGCGGTTGTCCGTGACGCTGACACCACCTGATGCGTAGGCGCTGCTGTTATAATTCTGCGTCACCAGGGAGGAAAAACTTGCCGTGGTCGCCTTGTAGCCGACCGTGCTGCTGTTCGAGATATTGTCCGAAATCATCGAGATGGCCTGGCTCTGCGCATTGAGCGCGGAGACGGCGGTGTTGATGGCGCTGCCGAGGCTCATGGGTCTCTCCTATTCTCTGGCTTGTTCAGGATCCGAGGGCGACGATCGAGCTGATCGACAAAGCGAGGTCGCCGACGAGCAGCACGATTTCGTCGCCGCTGGTGCTGACATTGGTGATGGTGCCGGTGCCGTAGATGTCGCTTTCGATCTCGCCGCCGGTTGCGTTACGTGCATCGACGCTGATCGAATAGACACCGTCCTCGAGGCTGTTCCCGTCGGCATCCTTGCCGTCCCAGGTGAAGCTGTTCTTGCCTTTGGCGGTGTCGCCGGCGCCCTGATAGACGATGTTGCCGTCCTGGTCCTTCACGGTGATGGTGACGCTCTCGGCTTCTTCCGGCAGATCGTAACGCCAGGTCGCCTCGCCATCTGTCAGCATGCCGTACTCGCTGGCATAGGTGACACTCTTGCCGATGTAGGAGAGGGCCAGCGTATTGGTATTCCAGCTAACGAGGCTGAGGAGGTCGTTCAGCGTATCATTGGTCTGGATGGCCTGTTCGACGTCGGCATATTGCACCAGCTGGTTGGTGAATTCCGCCGTGTCCATCGGGTTGAGCGGATCCTGGTTCTGCAACTGGGTGGTCAGCAGCGTCAGGAACGCCTCATAGTTCGTGAACAAGGTCGTCGAACTGGTGCTGGTGCTGGTGCTCGTGCTGGTCGCCGTCGAAATGGTGCTGACCGACATCGCTTTGTCTCCTCCTGTCCGCCGTACAGAAGACAAACGTTCGGCGCATCGATCCCGGGCGGTGAAAATGCGCCCGTTCGTTAAAATTCTCTTAAATGCGCATTGCCTAAAAAATCAGCGCCCGGATGGCGCGGCCCGCCCGTTCAATCTTCAGTCAGCCCGCAAAGAGCACGGCGTGTTCCCGGTCTGATGGTCGTGGCGGCTAAAGAGCCGCTGCTCATTCTTTCTCAAGCGGGTGGAGATATCTCATGCCTGTTATCGCAACAAACACAGCGGCCAACACGGCGCTGCGCTACCTCAACCTCAATTCGGCCCAGGAATCGAGTTCGGTCGCCAAGCTGTCCAGCGGCTCGCGCATCACCAAGGCGTCCGACGACGCCGCGGGCCTCGCCGTCGGCGTCCGGTTGCAGTCCGATGTTACGGTTCTGCAGCAGGCATCGACCAACGCCTCGCATGGTGCCTCGGTGCTGCAGACGGCAGACGGCGGTGCCGCCCGAATTTCCGACATCCTGCAGCGTATGAAGACGCTGGCCTCGCAATCGCTGTCGGGCGCCGTCACCGATGACGAGCGGGCCTATATCGACTCGGAATTCGGGGAGCTGATCTCGGAAATCGACAGCATTGCCTCTGGCACGCGTTTCAACGGCGAATCGCTGCTCGACGGCACCACGGATTTTGCGACCGGCGTCGACTTCCTGCTCGGTACCGATGCGGCGACGGATTCGCTGACCGTCACCATCAACGATATCGACGCGACGGCGCTCGGCGTCAACGCGTCGACGGTGGATACCCAGGCCAATGCGGAGACGGCGGCAACCGCGATCGATGCGGCCATCGATCTGGTCCTGACGGCTCGCTCCAGCATTGGCGCGCAGATGTCCCGCTTCGACTATCGTGGTCAGATGATCGATACGTCGATCGAAAATCTCTCAGCGGCGCAATCGGCCATCATGGATGCCGACGTTGCCGAAGAGCAGAGCGCCTTGACCACGGCTGAAGTCCTGACCGACGCCAGCATCTCGGCGCTGAGCCACGCCAACGATATGGCGACGCGCCTTTCCAAGTTGCTGCAGTAAAGCGGTGACGGTCCCGGGGCGGCTGTGGCCAACCCGGGACCGGCGCCGACGCGAAATGGAAGCGAGGTAGAAAATGGCGGTCATCTCGGCAACGGGTTCCAGCAACATCAGTGCCGTGACCTCAGCCAGCACCAGCCTGGACACGGAGGCGCTGATCGAAGCGGCGGTCGAGCAACGCCTGGCCGCAGCCGACGCGATCGAACTCAATATCACCGCAGCCGAGGCCAAGCTCAGCGCCTACCAGCAGCTGCAAACGCTTCTGCTCACACTTTCCAGCACCGCCGACAACCTCAAGAACCCGGCCAGTTCGACGCAATCGGATGCGTTCGACGGTCGCGCAGTCACGCTGTCGGCAAGCGGCGGCGGCACGGCGACAAATCTGATAGGTGCCACGGTCGAGGACGGCGCCCAGACCGGTAGCTACGACATCGTTGTCGAGCAGGTCGCGAAGAACCACAAGATTGCCAGTGACGGCATCGCCAATTCCGGGACAGATTTGGGGCTGTCGGGGAGCTTCACCCTGGGGGCAGCGGGATCGGAGACGGTAACGATCGATGTCGATGCGGGTATGTCGCTTTCCGAAATAGCTGCCGCCATCAATGCGTCCAGCGACGATAGTGGGGTCTCGGCCTCTATCCTTAAGGTGTCCTCTTCCTCCTATATCCTGGTCTTGAGCGCTTCGGAGACCGACGCCCAGATATCGCTCGGCGACAGCAGCGGATCGGTTCTCGAAACGCTGGGACTGGTTACTGCATCGGGTGGAATCGGCAACGAATTGCAGGCGGCAGCACCCGCTATCCTCACCATCGATGGGATCGAGGTGACGCGTTCCAGTAACGAGATCGACGATCTTATCGACGGGGTCACGCTCTATCTTTACGACGGTGACGAAAATACCACCGTGACGCTCGATATCGGCGCCGATCTAACCGGTATCAGCAATGCCATCACCGACTTTGTCGATGCCTATAACGCGCTACGCGATTTCATTCTGACCAATCAGGCGACGGGCAGCGACGGCACCGCGGCTGACGATGCGGTTCTTTTTGGATCGTCCTTGCTGCGCGACATCAGCAACGAACTCTCCAGCCTGTTCGGCACCAGCACCGATGACGGCGCGACGCAACTGTCGACGATCGGCATTACATTGGATGCCAACAACTATCTGGTGATCGACAGCACGGCGCTGGCCGATGCACTCAGCACCGATCTTGATGCGGTCGCGGGCCTGTTCCGCTTCGAGGCGACGACATCCTCGACGGACCTTGCCGTCATCAACAATGGCACGGGTGGCGCCAGCGGCGACTACACATTCGATATCGCGGTCGATGGCGACGGGAATATCTCGTCGGTCTCGGTGAATGGCGACAGCTCGCTGTTCACGGTGACAGGCAATCGGATCAAGGGGAAGGACGGCACGATCTTCGAAGGGATGACCTTTGCCTATATCGGCTCCACCTCCGCCTCGGTCGAGGTTTCGATCAGCCGGGGAGTAGGGCAGCTGTTCGCCGACCGGCTCAACGACTATGTCGGTGCCTATGCCGGGGCCGACGGGGCGCGCCTGACCGAGGAAATGTCCGCACTTCAGGACGGCATCGATCGGATGGAAACCGATGTTTCCAACATCGAGCGCCGAACCGAGGATTATCGCGCCTGGCTCACCGAGTATTACGCCCGGATCGAGGCGCAGATCAACGCGGCAAGCCGGCTGCGCGACCAGCTGGAACAGCTGCTGGCCGACAACAACGATTGAGCCCGCAATAACGATTTAGCTTGAGGACGGCAACATGAAACGGGGAACGGCCATAGCGACAGGTGCCTATCGGCAGGCGCAGATCGGCGGCAATGCCGTGGTGATGGTCCTGTCGCTCCTCGACGCGGCGCTCGCAAGCCTCATGCGGGCGGAAGAAGCGCGCCGCGAGACACATTTGGACATGGAACTCGCGGAACTCGACCGCGTGTCGCGTATCATGCTGGGGCTCAATTCGGCCCTCGACCGCATGCGCGACTGGCCGCTGATCGGTCGTCTGGAGCGCTTCTATCTCACGATCAGCTTCCATGCGCTGGCCGTGCCGCGGCGAAAGGATCCATTCCAGGCCTATGAGCGGCTCGCACGACAGCTTCGTGGCATGCGCGATGCTTGGGCGCGGATTGCGCGCGAAGGCGCGGCGGCGCGTGGGGCGGCCGTGGGCAGGGATACCAATGTCATTCTCTAGGCAGATCGGCGGAACGGCGGCACTGGCTGCCAGCAGCGCGACCGAGGCCATGAGGGGCCGGGGGGGGCGGAAGAAAGTGTAATGTCGGATGAAGATTTGCTCGAGTTGATGCGGGCCGACGACGAATCGGCTTATCGCACCCTCGTGGTCCGGCATATCTATCGCTGCCAGCGCTTGGCGGTCCGGGTGCTGCACGACAGCGCCCTGGCCGAGGACATCGTCCAGGACGTCTTTCTGCAATTGTGGATCCGCCGGGCGGACTGGCGCCAGACCAATGCCAAATTCACGTCCTGGCTTTTCCGCGCCGTGTTCAACCGGTGCATCGATGTCAAGCGTAAGCAGCGCGATATTGCACTGGACTCTGCCGAGGAGCCGGCCGACCAGCAGGCCGATGCGGTGACGCGGATCTATCAAAGCCACGTGATGCGGCGCCTCAGGAGCGCCATGACGCAACTGCCGAGCGCACAATATGTTGCCTTGTTTCTAAGCTATCATGAGGGCTATAGTGCCAAAGACACTGCCTCGGCAATGGGTATCTCGGTGACAGCCGTAGAGTCGCTCCTAAAGAGGGGCCGACAAAACCTCAGGGACCAATTAAAACGGGACCGCCTCAATGTGCAGCAAGCCTTCCCCGATTCATGAGGCTTCGCCTCATCCTGACCTATCGTTGGCCGAATTTGAAGCGGGTCTCGACCGCTATGGGGCCGACCTGTCCCGCTGGCCGCCGGAGATCCGCGCTGCCGGCGAGGCTCTGTTCGTTCAATCGGCAGAGGCAAAAGCCGCCTGGCATGATGCACGTCTGGTCGACGAATTCCTCCTCTCGCGCGCCGACACCAGTCCGCCCGGTGAACTTGTGGAACGCGTCATGGCGGCGCAGCGCGCCCACGATTCCGCTCATCCTGAGGAAGCTATCAGCCCGCTCCGTATGCCTTGGCCGCGCGTGCTGCAGGCGGCGCTACTCTGCTGCATCGTCCTCTTGATCGGTGTTGTCGCCGGAGATCTCGCGGCCTCCAAACCGGCAGATTTCGACGCGTCCGGCATTTTCCTGGTCAGCTCGGACCAATTCTATATCTAGGGGTGGCGGCGAGTGACGATGCGTGAATCTATTGGGGGCGTTCCGGCAAGCCGCCTGCTGTTCCTTTCCCTGCTCGGGAACCTGTTTCTGATCGGTTTCGTCGCGGTCCAGTGGCTGGGCTATGCGCCGCCGCCGCAAGGGCCGGTGGCACCACCACCGCCGGCGGAACTGATCGACCGGCTAAGCGGATCGGTCAAATCTGCGGAAGGGAGGGCCGCCATCCTTTCTGTCTACGAGGAGCGCCGGAAAGATCTCGACATGCTTTACGGCGAGCTGGGTCATTCGCAATTGGTGGCGCAGCAGGCCTTCGCATCCGATCCTTTCGACGCGGCTGCCTATAAGACCGCACTGGCCGCGCGGAAACAGGCGGCCGACCGCTTCTTCTCCGCCATGTCGGAGATGTTCCTCGATCTGGGGAGCCGGCTGTCGCGGGATGATCGCGAACGCATCCTGGAGCGCGGCCGGCTTTAAGCAGAATCAGCAGGCGTTCTATTTGCCGGCGGTGATTTGCCGGTAGATCGTCTCGGTCCACCATTGCCGCCGTGGGCCCGCCGGGTCGGCAACGACGCGGATGTCGCGGCCAAAGCACATGACGGCACGCTGCGCCTTGTCATAGCGCGGCCAGGTCGGAAGATTATCCACCCCGTCTCCATTGGGATTGCCACCAGTGGCGAAGGAAAGGATGGCGTCCATCATGGCGGCAGCGGTCCGATCACGCCGTCTCGCATCATCTGCCGGCATTTCGTCGCCCAGCAGGTGACGCCCGGCCGACGTCTCCCATTTCTTGAACAGGAAGGCCTGGTCGGCGGCATGCTGGGCGCGCCGCCGGTCATCGACCGACCAGTCGAAGAGAAACGTCCAGACATTGGAACCCTGTCCCGCAGCTTCGTCGGCGAACCAGATGCTGGGCAGGCGGAACAGCAAATCGCCGAGCAAATGCAGTCCCCGGCTTCCCTCCGTGTCGTGCGCGAACCAGGAATCGTAGAGGGCGCAGACCGATTTGCGCTGCTCGGGCGTCAGCGCCGGCAGGCGCTCGGCGGTCCAGCGGACGGGATGCTGGTCCAGCGTCGCGTCCCAGTTGAGCCACAGGCCCATCTCATAATCCGTGCAGCCGATCATCACGTCGATCCCGGTGACGTGTCCATGTCGCGCCGCCGTGAACGGATCGACCGGCGCATAGCTGCTGCTGACCCGGGGCCAGAACAGGGCGTCCATTTCGAACAAAGTGTCCGATGCAGCGGCCACCTCTACTAGGCGGTTCATGATGTCGGCTGTCGACAGGGCCGTGAGTTCCGCCATCGTGGTGACGCCAAGGCGTGCCAGGAAGCAATTGGCCTGGGTGAGGCCGTGGGTCTCGCTCCACTCATGCGGCAGGGGGGCCGTCATGCCGGGCAGGCCGGCAACGCCACTCATCATGATGACACGCCGGGCGATTCCCGCAAGGCGCCCGGCCGCCAGATGCCAGCTGATATCGATGCTGCCGGCGGACTCGCCCATCACCGTGATGTTCATGGGATCGCCGCCGAAGGCCGCAATATTGTCGCGGATCCATTCCAGTGCCAGGATCTGATCGCGCAAGCCGTTGCTGTGGCTGCCGCGATAGTCGGCGCCGCCCAGCCCGCTCAATTCCAGCCAGCCGAAAATTCCCAATCGGTAGTTGATGGAAACGAAGATGACGTCCTGCGCGTCGACGAAGCGGTCGCCGTGATAGATTTCCAGCCGGCTGCTTTCCAGCCAATTGGCGCCGCCGTGGATCCAGACCAGCACGGGCTTCCCACTGGCGCCGTTCGGGCGGCGCCAGATGTTGAGCGTCAGACAATCCTCGGACCCGACCCAGCGTGCCGGGGCGCCATCCGCCGGGCTCCCGGTGAACTCTTCATAGGCACCTTCGGTCGGATCGAAAATCTGCGTGCCGGCGGCGCCGAAGCGGCTGCAATCAAGTGGTGCCCGCCACGGTTCCTTGGCGCGCGGTGGCCGGAAGCGCAACTTGCCCAGCGGTGGCTCGGCGTAAGGGATGCCCAGAAAGAGCTGCTGCCCGGTCCGGGCGTCGGTAATGCCTTGCACCGGCCCCGAGCGTGTCTCGACGACGGGACGTTGGGCGCTGTCGCGATCTGTCATTTCCACAATCATGCCTTCACCTGTCACGGTGCCTGTGTGGCACCGGTTAAATTGGAGTTCACTTCAAGATTGGTGTCGCGCATGAAACTGTCCTTCGGCATCATGTCGCTGCGGTGCGCGCGAGTCCCCGATCCATTCATGTGCCGCACCTGACCTGATCCGGAGCGATTTCGATGGCGGCAACGAACGAGAAGAAGGCGCCTGTCGCCTTGCGTGACCGCAAGAAGCAGCGGCAACGCGCGGCCATGATCGATGCGGCCGGGCAGCTGTTCCGAGACCGCGGCTTCGAAGGTACGCGCATGGAGGATATTGCCATCGCCGCCGACGTGTCGGTCGCGACGGTTTACAATTATTTCCCGACCAAGCAGCTGATCCTGCTCGACATCGTCCGCGCCAACGTGCAGGGCAGCCAGGACTCCTGCGCCGCCGTGCTGAACGACCCGCCGGCAGATCCTGTCGAGGCCTTCATGGCGCTCATGAAGATCGAAATCGGCGACATCAACGGTGCTCCGGACAAGAAGCTCTGGCGGGAATTGCTGGCCTCGATGATCCGCGACGAAGAGAACCGGATTGAGATCGAGGATCTGCGCGGTCTGTTCCGCGCCAACCTGCGGCGCCTCGCCAAGTCGCTGGGCCAGGCCTCGGCGCTGTCGCCCAAGGCGGATATCGAGGCCATTGTCGATATCGCCTATGCCATTTTCGCCTATCATTTTCGTCAGCTGGTCTGTCTCGATCAGCTCACGGTCCAGCAGAGCCTGCGCTTCATCCGGCGCGATCTCAAGGCACTGCTGGTACCGCATGCCGTCTGAAAGATCACATCCCGCTTTTGAATTCCGTCCAGGCGCGGGTTCGCAGGCGGTCATATTCCTGCGATGCGGTGACTGACGGGAACAGCCGCTTCTTCACATCCTCGGTCGGATAGATCGTCTCGTCGGCAGCCCGTTCCGGGGTCACGAAATTCCGGCTGTCCGGCACCGCGTTGGCATAGCCGACCGTGTTGACGAAATCGGCGCTCACCTTGGGTTCCAGGATGAAGTTGATGAAGGCATAGGCCGCCTCCGGGTGCGGCGCATCGGCGGGGATCGCCATCATGCCGAACCAGGAGAGGGTGCCTTCCTTGGGCACGATGTACTGGAGCTTGACGCCATTTTTCGCTTCATCGGCGCGCGCCTGCGCGATCGTCGCGTCGCCCGACCAGCCGATAGCGAGGCAGATGGTGCCGGCGGCGAGATCGTTGAGGTACGAGCTTGAATGGATGTAGCGAAGATGCGGGCGGATCGCCAGCAGCGCATTCTTGGCGCGCTCCAGATCCTCAGCCTTTTCACTGTTGGGCGGGAGGCCCAGATAGTTGAGGGCGATGGGCATCACGTCGGCAGGTGAATCGAGGACGGAGATGCCGCAATCCTTGAGTTTCTCGGCATTGGCCGGATCGAAAAGGATGGCATAGCTGTCGAGTGCCACGCCGGGCAGGCGCTTTTGAACTGCATCGACATTGATGATGAGGCCGGTGCTGCCCCAATCGTAGATGATGCCGTGCTTGTTGCCGGGATCCGACTGTTCGACCGCCTTCATCAGGTCGGGGTCGAGATTCTTCCAATTGGGAATCTTGCTGCGGTCGAGTTCCAGGAGTGCCCCTGCCTTGACCTGATAGGGAAGGGAAGTGGCCGTCGGCACGACGATATCGTAGCCGGAAGCACCGGTCAGGAGTTTTGCCGTCAGTACTTCGTCGCTGTCATAGGTGTCGTACTGCACCTTGATGCCGGTTGCCGCCGTGAAATCGGCGACCGTGCTGCCACCGATGAGGTCCGACCAGTTGTAGATGTTGATCTGCTTGTCTTCGGCCGCGGCCGGCATCGCCGCCGCCGCAAGGAAGGTGGCAACAAGGACGCAAGTTCTAGCGTGGCGCATGATCCGGGCTCCGTCGATGGCCACGAAAATCGCGGCCGATCGTCAAAGGCTAGGTGGCGCCAGCCGGTCTTGTCAAATAATTTTATAGTCAACTATAAAATTATAGAAAACTATTTTGAGGTGGGTGGATCGCCGCGCGGACCTTCCGGCCGGGAAATCAGAAAGGCTGCAACGCCGAACGCCACTATTCCCTGGATGCTCAGCACCCACAGCGGCAGTTGCATGAGGATGGTGCCGGCAAGTGCACCGGCCAGCAGCAGCAGCGCCAGGATTTTCGCCCGCCGGGGTACGGCGCCATACCGGCGCCAGTCGGCGATGAGCGGACCGAATGTGGCGTGATCCAAGATCCAGCGCTCCAGCTTCGGGGAAGAACGGGCGAAGGCGAAAGCCGCCAACAGAATGAAAGGCGTCGTCGGCACCAGCGGCAGCACGATCCCGGCTATGCCCGCACCAACCGAGAGGATTCCGAGGGCAATCCACAATGGTTTGGTCATGGACGGCGGTTTGATCATGGGCGGTCGGGGTTAGGGGGCTGGCTTTGCATGCCATGTTCTATATCTTGTCGGCATCTTCGAGACCATCATCATAGAGACCCGACCGATGAACGCCTTGTCGCACTTCCCGATCACCAGACGTTGGCCGGCACAGCATCCGGATCGCTTGCAGCTCTACTCCTTCCCGACGCCGAATGGTGTCAAAGTCTCGATCTTGCTGGAAGAGATCGGCCTGCCCTACGAGGCGCATGCGATCGACATCACCAAGAATGAGACCTGGGGGCCGGAATTCCTGTCGCTCAATCCCAACGGTAAGATTCCGGCCATCATCGATCCGGACGGGCCGGGCGGCAAGCCGCTGGGCCTCTTCGAATCCGGTGCCATCCTGCAATATCTGGCAGAAAAGACGGGCAAGCTCATCTCCGCCGACCCGATCCGTCGTTGGGAGACCGTGCAATGGGTCTATTTCCAAATGGCGAATGTTGGCCCGATCTTCGGCCAGGTCGGCTTCTTTCATAAATTTGCCGGTAAGGACATTTCCGACAAGCGCCCGCTCGAGCGCTATGTCAACGAAACGAAGCGCCTCCTCGGCGTGCTCGATGAACGGCTGGCGGGGCGCGACTGGATCATGGGTGCCGACTTTTCGATCGCCGACATCGCGCACCTGGGCTGGGTGCGCAACCTTATCGGCTTCTATGGTGCGGGCGACCTGGTCGAGTACGGTAAGCTCAAGAATGTGCCGGCTTGGCTCGAACGCGGGCTCAAGCGCCCGGCGGTCGAACGCGGCCTCGCCATTCCGGCGCGTCCGGCCTGAAGATGGCCAGCTCGCTGGAGCGCAGTCGCGCCCGAGATCTTGGTTTGACGTTCGGCCGCTATCCGACCGGGACCATGAACGCGATCACCGATGTGGACGGACTCCTCGTCGGTCATGTGACGTTGATCGAAGGTGACCGCACGCGCACCGGGGCGACCGTGATCCGACCGCATCCCGGCAATCTCTACCAGGAGAAAGTGCCGGCGGGTCTTGCCATCCTCAACGGCTACGGCAAGCTTGCCGGTGCGACGCAGGTGATGGAACTGGGCGAGATCGAAACACCGATTGTCCTCACCAACACGCTGGCGGTCGGTCGTGGTATCGAGGCGACGGTCGGCTGGTCGCTGGCGCAGGAAGGCAATGAGCGCGTGACCTCGGTCAATGCCGTGGTGGGCGAGACCAATGACGGGCGCCTGAACGATATCCGTGCGGCGCGACCGAGCGTTGCTGAAATTCGCAGTGCCATCGACACGGCGACGAATGGACCGGTCACGGAAGGGGCCGTTGGGGCCGGCACCGGCACGGTATCTTTCGGCTTCAAGGGCGGGATCGGCACATCATCACGGCTGGTCGGCGAATTCTCGCTGGGTGTGCTGGTGCAGTCGAATTTCGGCGGCACGCTGCGCATTGACGGCCGTCCCCTGTTGGGTGAAATGGCGGATCCCGACGGCTCGATCATGATCGTGGCGGCGACCGATGCGCCACTTTCCGACCGCAACCTCCGGCGCCTCGCCGAACGTTGCTTCGGTGGCCTGGCGCGAACGGGTGCGGCCTTGAGCAACGGTTCGGGTGACTATGCGCTGGCCTTCTCGACCCATGCCGATGTGCGGCGCACGCCAGCGCGGCGCCGGGCGGTGCAGTCGATCCCCGAGCTTCCCAACGAACTCGTCTCGCCCCTGTTTGAAGCGGCAATCGAGGCGACCGAAGAAGCGATCCTCAATTCCCTCTGCATGGCAACCGACATGGCCGGTTTCGATGCTGCGAAAGGACGTCCGTCCAAGGTGGCGGCCCTCCCCTTGGAGCGGCTCCCCCGCTAGAGGAAGCGCGCCCGTTCGGCAGCGACGAGGTCTTGGGCATCTCGGTGCGACATGCCCAGATCGCGCAGCATATGCTTTGAAAGTCGGCTGAAATCGACCGGCTTTTGTTGGCTCTTGGCATGCAACCACGCCCAGTTCCAGGGTAGGAGGCCGCGGGACAAGGTCTCGATCAGTGTCATTTCCATCTCCATCAGGCCCAGTCAAACTTATCTTTCGGGCTTCAATTTCGGCTAGACATGCCCAAAAAACCAACTAATCCTCTAAGGATATGGATAAGCCAAATTTATGGATAGATGATGTCGAAGCTGCCACCTCTCAGCGCCATTCGGGCTTTTGAGGCCGCGGCGCGCCTGGGTTCCTTCACCCAGGCGGCAGCCGAGCTTGGTCTGACCCAGGCCGCCATTTCCTATCAGGTGAAGCAGCTCGAGGACCGGGTTGGGGCGCCGCTGTTTCTTCGCCAGGCGCGTAAAGTAGTACTGTCGGAAGCAGGCAAACGCCTCGCCCCGGCCGTGGCCGATGCCTTCCAGCGTCTCCATTTTGCTTTCGACGCCTTGAAGCAGAGCGATGAGAACGTGCTGTCGGTAACAGCGGTCAGCACCTTCTGCACCAATTGGCTCGTGCCGCGCTTGGGTACGTTCCAGGCCGCCCATCCCGACATTGCCGTGCGCCTCGACATGTCGACACGCCAGATCGATTTCACGCGTGAAAATTTCGACCTCGGCATTCGCGGCGGCCGGGGCGATTGGCCAGGCCTTGCCGCCCATCACCTCCTGCCGCTGGAAATCAGCGTCTATGCGAGCCCGACCTTCCTCGCTACGGCAGGGCCGATCGCCGGGCCGGCCGATCTCCTGCGCCTGCCGCTTCTCGACTGGACCGACAATGCCTGGCGCCTGTGGTTCAAGGCAGCGGGGATCGCCGATCCGCGCCCAAGCTCCGGCCCCAACATCATGGCGCCCACCCAGCAGATTCTCGGTAATGCGGCGATGGCGGGGCAGGGGTTGGCGCTGCTCACACCGGCATTCTTCCGCAGAGAAATCGCAGAAGGCCGTCTGGTGCAGGTCCTGCCCATTCTCGCGCGTGAGCCGGTAGATTACTGGCTGGTCTATCCACAGGAACGGCGCAATCAGCGCAAGATCCGCGTCTTCCGCGATTGGCTGTTGCGTGAGGTGGCGGCCGACCTCGCCTGATCTCAGACGCCCGTGAGGCGGCGGAAGGCGCGCCAGGTCTTCATCGGATGCTTGAGCTTGCGCAAGGTGCGCGTCACGGGGAGGTGAACGCGTGTATCCTCGAGCTCGAGGCCGATGCGCTGGATGCGCCCGTCGCGCGCCTCGCGCACGACCAGCTCGATCTCGCCGAGCTTCAATCGGTCGCCCGGGACTACCTGATCGCCAAGCCGTTCGTGAAGGTAGGCGCCGAGCGTCAGATCCTTGGCAACCTGGCCGACAGGCAGGCCGTAGAGGAGGGCGAGGTCGCTGGCCAGCGTTTCCGCCTCGAACACGAACTCGCCGAAACCGGCGGCCGACGCCTCATCGACTTCGTGATGGGCGAAGAACTGGTTGAGCCCGGCGATTTCCGCCGACGGCGCGATGGCGATGACATAGTCGCCGGCAAGCGGCCGCGTTTCGCGAAAGAGGGCGATCGGCGCTGACTCGCGGATGACGCTGATGATCTCGGCTTGGGGCGGCAAGTCGATCTCGCCGTAATCGTAGTTGAGGATGCGCGCCCCCTCCTGCACGCGGTAGCCGGCGAGTTCTCGTGTCGCGCCGTGGCCCAGGCTGATGTCGAGGTCCTGCCCGTGCGGCGCGGCGTGCGGCACTTCAAGGCCCAGGAACCGCGCCGCCCGCCCGACGGTCCAGCCCTGCACCAGAAGCGACGTCAGCACCGCCACGAAGGCGACGTTGAAATAGACCTGTGCATTTGGCACCTCAGCCAGGATCGGGATCGAGGCGAGGAAGATGGGGACGGCACCACGCAAGCCGACCCAGGCGACGAAGCCGCGCTCGCGCCAGTTGAAGCGGAAGGGAATGAGGCACAGCATTACCGCGCCCGGCCGCGCTATCAGGATGAGGCCCAGCGCCAGAATGAGGGCCGCCGCCAGATCGGCGATGAGGGCCGAGGGTGTCACAAGGAGGCCCAGCATCAGAAACATCGCGATCTGGGCGAGCCAGGCGAGCCCGTCGAGGAAACGGGTGATCACCTGCTGTGCGCGGTAGGGCGTCTGCGCCAGCATCACGCCCGCCACATAGACGGCGAGAAAGCCGCTGGCATGGACCGTGTTGGTGCCGGCGAAGATGAGGAGGGCGCCCGCTGTTGCCAGCACCGGATAGAGCCCGGCGGAGAGGGTGAGGCGCTGCAGCAGCCAGCGTAAGCCAAAGCCGCCCGCCATGCCAATGATGCCACCCCCCACCAGTTCCAGGGTGAAGCTTGCCAGCACATACCAGCCGCTCACCGCCGCGCCCGCCTGTACGAGGTGCACGGCCATCAGGGTCAGGAACACGGCCATCGGGTCGTTCATGCCGGATTCAAGTTCCAGCGTACCGCCGACGCGGGCATTCACCGCGACCCCTTGCCCGTGCAGCAGCATGAAGACGGCGGCGGCGTCGGTCGAAGCCAGGATGGCGCCCATCAGCACGCCTTCCAGCGGCTGCATGCCGAGGACCAGTACCGCCATCCCCGCCATGCACAGCGCGGTCAGCAGCACGCCGAAGGTCGCCAGCGTCAGCGAGGGCCAGAAGACCAGCTTCACCACCTCGCGCGGGGTCCGCAGTCCGCCCTCGAACAGGATGATGGCAAGGGCGATCGAGCCCACGGCGAAGGTCGCCTGATAGCTCTGGAACGGAATCCCCAGCAACCCATCCTCGCCCGCCATCATCCCCAGCACCAGAAAGACGAGCAACAGGGGCGCGCCAAGCCGCGAGGAAAGCTGGCCTAATAGAATGCTGATAAGGGCCAGGAGCGCGCCGAGAAAGATGAGCTGATTGATGAGGGCCAAGCTGCGCGATCTCCTGTCTCGGCCAAGACCAGGCAAAGTGCCTGACAAGAGCCATCCGATGCTGATTTTCCCAATATGTCAGGACATTTCTTGTGCCGCAAAGGGCATAACGCATTCTTGTTGGTAATTTCTCAACAAATGCCCTCTAATTTTCACGCTGACAGGCGTTCTTTCTACGCACAAATGGCGATGGCAGGTGAAATGCGGACGATGATCCGGTTTTTCAGGTTGGCCTTCCTCTGCTTGATCGCTTCTTTTGCCGGCGCGACACCGGTTCCTGCCAAGGAGCCCGTGCGCATCGCCTTCGCCATCGACCTCACGCCGCTCTCGTTCGAGGAGGGTGGTGCCGCGCGCGGCATCTTCGTCGATCTTGCCCGCGAAGCGTTCGAGAAGCGGCTGCAGGTGCCGCTCAGCGTCAATCTCTATCCCTGGGCGCGCGCGCAGCAGATGGTGCGCGAGGGGACTGCCGACGGCTTCATCACCGTCGCCACCAAGGCGCGCCAGGAATATGCCAATTGCGGGCGCATTCCGGTCCTGCGGGTGCCGCTGCACCCGCTGGTGCGCGCCGATGATCCGAAAATGGAGCGGATGAACGCCGCTGCGTCGCTCGCCGACCTCAAGCCCTTCAAGATCATCAGCTATCTGGGCAACGGATGGGCCAAGGAGAATCTGGCCGACTTCAACGTTCATTATGCCGCCGATTTCGGCGCCTCTATCAACGGTCTGGCGGCAGGGCGCGGCGACCTCGCTTTTGCCACCACGGTTGCCGGCGGCTACTATCTGCGCGAACACAATCTGGCCGGCCAGCTGACGATGCTGCCTTTGGTGGTCGATGATTACAGTTACGTGCTGTGCCTCGGCAAGAACTCGCCCATGGTTGGCCTCCTCTCGGAATTCGACCGCGTTATCGAGGTGATGCGGGCCGAGGGGGCGTATCATGCGATCCTTCGGCGGTACGGCCTCGATCTCAATGTCTTTTGAGGGCAGGCAGAGCCGGTCCTTGCGCCGTGCCGGCATCGGCGCGCTCCTTGCCCTGCTTGCCATCTTCGTTCATTCGCCGCAGCCCGTTGCGGCCGAGACGCCGATCCATCTGGTCTTTGCCGAGACGGCGGCGCCGCTCGCCTTCGGCGAGGATGGCCAGGTCCGGGGTATCGAGGTGGATGTGGCGCGCGAAGTCTTCACGAAGCGCTTGGGGCTAGCGATCGACACGCAGCTATACCCTTGGGAACGCGCGCAGCAGATGGTGCGGAATGGCGAGGCCGACGGCTTCATCAGCATCCCCACGCCGGAACGCGACAGCTATGCCTCTTGCGGGCAGGTGCCGGTGGTGCGCATGCCCATGCGGGCCACGATGCGGCGCAATCATCCCCAGCGCGAAGATGTTGCCAACCTGCGGACCCTCGACGACCTGCGTCCCTTTGCGTTGGTGAGCTATCTCGGCAATGGCTGGGCACGGCAGAAGCTGGCCGGGTTCAACGTCACCGATGCGGCCGATTTTCCGGCCTCGCTGCGTGGGTTGGCCCTCGGCCGGGGCGATATCGCCCTGGTGGCGGCACTCAGCGCGCAATACTACGTCAACAAGCTGCAGCTGCGGGGCAAGCTGGTGATCCTGCCCAACGATTTCGACACGGTCGAATATGTGCTGTGCCTGGGGGACAAATCGCCCCATGCCGCCAAGCTCGCCGAATTCGACCGCGTGCTTCAGGTCATGCGGGCCGATGGCGGCTATGTCCGCATCCTGAA
Source organism: Dongia sp. (assembly GCF_041910485.1). Lineage (GTDB taxonomy): Bacteria > Pseudomonadota > Alphaproteobacteria > Dongiales > Dongiaceae > Dongia. Next base: position 91,561 of record NZ_JAYRQR010000062.1, on the reverse strand, counting down.
ATCTTACGGCCTTGAGGCCGATTCGGCCTATTGACGGCGTCGCGGCAGTCGCGGCGCCTCAGCCCCGCGTCACCAGCGTGCCGATGCCCTGCGGCGTGAAGATTTCCAGCAGCATCGAATGCGGCACGCGCCCGTCCAGGATGACGGCCGCCTCGACCCCGCTCTCGACCGCGCCCAGGCAGGTTTCGAGCTTCGGGATCATGCCGCCCGAAATGGTGCCGTCGGCGGCGAGCGCCCGGACTTCGCCGGCGGTCAGCTGCTGCATCAGCTGGCCCGATTTGTCGAGCACACCCGGCACGTCGGTCAGCATCAGGAGGCGCGAGGCACCGATGGCGGCGGCGATGGCGCCGGCGGCCGTGTCGGCATTGATGTTGTAGGTCTGCCCGTCCGGGCCGAAGCCCACGGGCGCGATGACGGGAATGACGCCGGCCTGCTCCAGCGAGCGGATGATGCTGGGATTGACCTTGTCCGGCTCGCCGACGAGGCCCAAATCGACCCGCTCGCCATCCTTGGTCATCTCGGTCTTCTTGGCATGGAGCAGATTGTCGTCCTTGCCGGAAACGCCCACCGCCTTGCCGCCGGCCGCGTTGATCGCGGCCACGATCTGCTTGTTGATCGAACCGGAAAGGACCATCTCGACCACTTCCATGGCGGCGGCGTCGGTGACGCGCAATCCGTCGATGAACTGCGACTGGATGTTGAGCCGCTTCAGCATCTCGCCGATCTGCGGGCCGCCGCCATGTACCACGACGGGCAGGATGCCGACCTGGCGCAGCAGGGTGATGTCGCGGGCGAAGATATTGGCCAGTTCCTTGTCCACCATGGCGTGGCCGCCATATTTGATGACGAAGCGCTTGCCGGCATACTTCTGCATGTAAGGCAGGGCCTCGGTCAGGGTCTGCGCGGTCTTCAGCCAGTATTTGGTGTCGCTAATGCTCATCGTCCGGCCATCGCTGCCCCGGTACTTGACCGGGTGGTTAAAAGGATTGGTGCAACCAAGATCATCCGGCGCGCAAAGTGCGGTCGGGGGACTGTAAAATCAAGGGAAAATCGTGGGGGAGGGGGTGACGGGAGAGGCGTCGCCTCAAGAAACCAGAAGTTGAGCGCTGCGCAAGTCTTTCTTTGAGGGCGTCGGACAATCTCTTCCCCAAAAAGGAAACACCACGGCGCGTTTCGGGCGCGCCGTGGTGCTGCAGGTGCTACCTAGGGAGAGTAGCGCCAAATCGTGCCGGCCTTACACGATCGCGTGGCCGTTCTGCTCCGTGACAATAAGGGTCGCATTGTTGTCGAAGGCGAAGATTGTGGTGTGGTGGCCGATATAATGTGCGGCACCGGCTGCATCTGCCTCCGCCAGCGAGTGAATGGCCTGGCCCTTATAGGTGATGCCGTCGAATTCGATCTGGTCCTCGAAGACGTCGAAGTCGGTGATGACGTCGGTTTGCGATTCGCTGTTGAACAGGAAATGGTCGGCACCTTTGCCGCCCTCCAACGTGTCGTGGCCACTGCCGCCGGAGATGACATCGTTCCCGGCGCCACCGATCAGGTGGTCGTTGCCATCTTCGCCGAAGAGCCGGTCGCTGCCGCCCTTGCCGGTGATGGTGTCATCGCCGCCACCGCCCAGAATCTGCTCGCCATAGGCATGGCCGGTGATGCGGTCATCGCAATCCGTGCCGAAAAGCGTCTTCAAGGAATCGCCCTCGACGCCGATCGTGGTCGCGACCGTATTGCCGGCACCCGTCTCGCCGCGCTCGTCGAAGACGGTGATGGTGAGATGACGCAGTGCCTCGTCCGGATTGTCGACTCGGCTTTCGAAATGCAGGCTCTGCAGCACGCTCTGATATTCGGCGACGGTCGCATAGCCCTTCAACGTCAGCGCGCCCGTATCCTCGTCATAGCTCACCTTGATGTTGCTGCAACGGCTGAGATCGACACCAAGGACATCGTGATCCGCATCGAGGCCTTGGGCGATCTTGACGATGGCGCCGCCCAGATATTTGGAATCGGCATCGCCGATTTTCAGACTTTCGGCGAAATAAACCGCGGCACCGCCCTCGTGATAGGTGTTGGCATGCGGGGTAGGCGCGCCGTCGTCATAGAAACCCACGGCACGCGGCCGCTCACCCGTGGCGGAATCCAACGCATTTGAGACCGTGACGATGGTTTCGCCCTGATCCAGGAAATCGCCGTCGCCGTTGAGATCGCTGAGGCGAACGATGTTGCGCGACGCCGCTTCGCTGGCGGCGGACGAGTAGGAGGTGATGAGCACATCGCCATTGGCATCGGCGGCGATGGAGAAGCCGAACCGATTGCCGAAACCTTCCGGCAACAGGGACATGTCCCAGACCTTTTGGACTTCGCCAGCCTGGTCGATGTCGCCGCTGTTGTTGAGGTCGGTCAGCTTGAAGACGCGGGAGCTGCCGGCGGCCGTCGCCGAATAGTCCCAGGTAAAGACACTGCCGTTCTGCGCGGCGACGGCGAGGTCCATGGTCACACCGAATGCATTACCGTCGGCGATGAAGACCTTGGCTTCGCCGGCATCGATCACGTTGTTGCCGTTCTTGTCTTCCAGGCGGTAAATCCGGTCGGTGTCGCCGCCGACGGTGTCGGCAAGAAAGGCGACGTTGCCCGTGAAGGACAGATCGAAGGCGGAGGAAGACAGGTTCAGCGTCTTCAAATCGACCCAGCGTGTGGCTTCGCCGGCATCGTTGGCATCGCCATCGTGGTTGAGATCGACGGTGCGATAGATGGCGTCGTCCGGCTGGCTCGCCGTACCGGCATTGACGACATAGACGATGCCGGCGGCATCGGTCGAGACGCCGTTGGGGGTGGGAAGCTGCAGCCCGCCGGCATTGTCCCTCGAGAACCAGACTTGCGCCTCGCCCGCATCATTGGCATCGCCGTCATGGTTGAGGTCGCGCGTCACATAGACGGCGTCATCCTCGCCGTCGGCGATGTAAACGGCGCCGTCCTTGGCCTGGTGGATGGCGTAGACATTGTCCGTGGGGGAAGCGAGGCCGCTCTGGTTGCTGGCGTCGAAGTAGACGCTGTGCTCACCGGCATCCAGCGTATCGCCATCTCCATTGCGGTCCTTGATCAGAAAGACCTTGCGGGCGAGCTGATCGCCATAGAGCGCCGTCAAAGGTTGATAGGCGGGGGCAAGGCTCAGTTCCGGCGTTTCCACCGTTGGCTTGGGCTTGGGCATGTGACTGCCGCCATTGTGATGGAACGCGTGCCAAAAGCCGCCGCTTCCCCAGTTCGACCAGCCGTGGCCGAAGAAGTCTTTGCCGCCGAAGCCGGATTTGCCTGCCTTACCCATAATTTCCTCTCCAAAATGAAGCGTTCACCAACAGCAAAATCGACGGCATTTTATGCAAATGAGAATCATTTGCAATTCATAAATGAAGAATCTGATTTGGCGAGGTCTGGGGAGGTCAAAACCCCCTTTAGCGCCTGTCATGGGCCGCGCAGGCGGGCCATCCACGCGGTCACCTGCCGCAGGTCAGATGAGACAGGGGCTGCGTTCCGCAATGTCGGCCCCATCGACCCTGCCAAGCGGCACCTCATTACCTCTCCCTTCGCGGGAGAGGGTCAGGGTGAGGAGGCGAGTGACGGGGCCTCCCAAGACGGCACCGCAACCTTCCCGGTGCTCAGGCCCAGTTCCTCAAATTCATGGTCGGCGCAGGCCAACCACCCGCGCATTTCTATCCGACCGAGACCCGTATGCCTTGACGAGAATATGTGCACCGATAAATTGTGCAAATCATGAAACGTGCGCGCTTCTCTGTTGGGGTGACGATCAGCTTATGAAAAACGCGAAGGCGATTGCGATCGTTACGACTATCGAGGACACACTCTCGAAAATCCGAGGCGGACTTCCATTGGGCAACGCGCATTGTGATGAACGAAAATCGCACTCTGACCCCAATTCTTTTCCTCCATCGCCCACTGGAAGGTCACTTCCTCCCCTTAATATCTGGAACAATTAGCCATGTCAGATAGCGCGATAGCGCACAGTCATTTGATCGAAATAGATAGTGCTGGAACCCTGTCTATTTACCGGATATTCCCAAATCAGGCCGAGAAGCAGCTCTATACTTCAGTTCGACTTCCTCGAAAGAAAGTTCAGGAGGATAGAGAGGGATTCGAACAGTTTGCCCGGATTCTGGGGGAAAACATCTTATTAGATTCGCCACTAGCGAGGGATGCATTAGGTATCTAAGGGACGAAATCGGGGTCAGAGTGAGATTTCTTTTGTGCTGCCCTTTTATCGTCATCCCCGGGCGTGACCCGGGGATCGGGTTCGACTGGGCTATGTCTATCAGTTGCCGGCTGATGCCCGGGTCACGCCCGGGCATGACGTGAAGAACGAAAATCGCACTCTGACCGAGATTTGGATCGTTACGTCAAAAGCAAATTCAGAAAGAAGCCGATATGCGCAACTTGCTACACAGAATTTTGCCTCCCGTGCTCGCACTCGTCGGCAGATTACGGTCGGTGGCGACAGTTCTCACCTTGATTGTCTCAAGTGCTGCCTATCCCCAATGCGGACAGGCTCAAGAGAACACATTCTATGACCAGGTCGGCATGAGACCGGCAACTATGCTCGATATTGCTGCAGCATCGATCAATCTTAGTTTGCGCACAAATAGATGGAGCGATGACATAACTTTCCATGGATCAACCGTGGATCTAGAGTCTAGAGGCGCTGAGCTTCGGGTGACAACTATTTTTACGAAGGTTGATCCATCTGAAAGCGATTGTCTCGATTTATGGGAAGAAGTGCGCTTGGTACTTGCTCAAGCTCCCCCGGTCATTGTCAAAGACAAATCACATTTGAATCTCTGCAGTAGTTACGAACTCTTCTTTACCCCCGTAACAGCGAATATTGCAGATGCTGTGCTCCCCCCGAACGCCAGCCCGTGCAATATCACGACAATCTTCGTTGGCTTGAACAAGGCCGGTAACAAGCCCGGGACGCTCGAGCGGGTCGCATGCCTTGGAGCGTTCCTCAGCGACCGTCGAGACGTGGAAGTCAAGTGGTTCAAAATCGGAAACTAGTATGGAACTCGGGGCCAGAGCCTGATTCTTGCCCGCTTCCGCTCCCCACTCGTCGCCTACGCAACGTGCAAGACGATCAACGACAGGCGAGGCTGCTGCCCCGAGTAATGATCGCACTCAGGCCCTGATTTCGTAGCCCCGATTTCGACCCTATGAGGCGGCGAGGGAGTGATGATTTCGCCAAACTATGGAATGCGGCGCATGCTGACCAGAATGATCTATCTATCCGGAATCGCCCTCGTCTTCTCAAGCTGGGTTGGGCCGGCAACAGCGAATGATGAATCCTCCGCATGCGTCTCGCTCATCGCAAAGCTGAAGAGTTCGGCGAGCGGTTTCAATAGCAAGTCCAAAGACGGGGATGGTTTTGGCTTCATATACGACGCACTGAAGCTGAAAGAACCCATAGACCCACTAAGCGTCATGGATGCCGATAACCCTTTTGGCCAATTCCGTTTGAATGAGAACGACCTCGCCGCACTCTCTGAGATCGATTACAAGGCGCCTTTCTCAGATGTGACCATCTACAAAAGTTCGAAGAACCTAGTGATCGCGAACAAAGTCGTAGGATCGATGCAATGTAACTGGCCGGTTGTATTCGCGGTCAACAACGAGGAACTTTCGCTCAGGTCTGACTATAGCTCATTCTTGAGTGGGAAGGCGTCTGGCTGCGGAGATGACGCAACCTGTTCCTGCGGCCAAGGCTTCGAAATTTACGATGACGGCGCGGGAGTGGTTCCGCTCTTCGTCCGTATGGAAATTGATTATGCGCTTCTGCAGCATTCGTACCTGCTTGTGCCGATGCCGCTAAGCGGACTGCCGTCAACCGAAAATGCCAGTTGTCAGGTAAGAGTCAATTTCAAGGACGAGCTGTCATTTATCTGGCGTCGTGGTCACAGAACATCGGCGCATCACTTGGGTATTGAAGCTGTCATTCGAGAACTGGAACAAGCCTTGAAAGATGGGATTGAATTTGAGCAGGTTCAGAAAGTGCTTCGACGCCATGCACCAAGCGCAGATCACAAAGAACTACTCGGCATATTGAAATATCTTCGCGGCGGAAGTGAGGGGGCAGGTTCTATTGCTGACCAGATTCCCGACCCTGCCATTGTCCGTCTGTCGCTTGGCGATGCCTGCGAGGGTTGCAATGGGAGTAGGGATCAGCAGTTGCCTCGGTTCATTGCAAAGCCAACTTACTTTGGCGTGGTCGTTGACAATGAGGAGCTAGTGGTAGTGTACGGTGCCGGAACCAATGCTCCCTCCTCTTCGCGATCAGACGCACCTCCCGCATTCGGTATATTCGAATGGCGCGGTGGCGCGCTAACGCTGATCGCTGGCGCCGCTGCTGCACTGACGGGAACTTTTGTCGACGCCACAATGACCCATTAGGCAGAACGCACCTGACTGGGGGCGAACGCCTATTGGGTCGGGAAATCGGGGTCAGAGCGGGAAATCGGGGTCAGAGGGGAAATCGGGGTCAGAGCGAGATTTCTTTTGCGTCATCCCCGGGCGTGACCCGGGGATCGGGTTCGACTGGGCTATGTCTATCAGTTGCCGGCTGATGCCCGGGTCACGCCCGGGCATGACGTGACGAACGAAAATCACACTCTGACCCCGATTTTGCCGACCCCGTCCTCGTCTTGCTCGACGCTGAAAGACCCATGTCGCGATTGCTCATTGTCACGAAAGAAGGAATTTGGCTCTGTCTCCGATCCGCTCTAGTCACTCAACTTTAGGCGCAGCACTACGTACATATTTTGTCGCGATCGCGGCGGTGCTCGGTACCAGCCTCGCAACGACCAATGGCCCTAGCGTTGCGCAAGAGGTGCAACCCACTACACCGGATGTTCTTCAGTCCGTTCTATCTGATCCGATCATCAGGTCTCGGTACGCGAGGCTTTCTGAAGATGGCGTCGAGTGGTTTCATAATCTTGCAATGGTTTTGCCCAGCTTAATTTGGAGGCCTCTCAACAATGACGAGCCCGCTAAGATTCGCAGAAGAGATGAAAGGATCGAACTCTTCATCTTGGTACGTGACAAACTGAGTCCTTCTTTGGAAACCAGCTTGGATACCGAACTGGAGATCGTCTCTGCTTTCGTTGCTGCAAATGGAGGACCAGAGGAGGCGCCTTCTATTTCTCTTACCGCATCGAACTACTGGATCGTATTTGATGATTCGTCACGCGGAGAATCTCAGAAAATATTACGCCTTCTATCCGAAAAGTTCTTTGGGGGTAGCGAGCCGGCAACAAGGCGTTGGCTTGCGACGCGCAATGGCTCGTCCTGCACCGACTACTTGGCCATCAACAGCAGTTCGATAATCAAATCCGGAGTGACGTTAATAGATTCTTCGGCAGGTATCGATGAGCAATTGAAATGTATCAAAGTGGCCTACTTGAGACAAATTGGCATCAACGCGGATCTGCTGCTTGGGCAATCACCTTCGTCGACCCAGCTCACTCTCGAGGAGATATCGCGACTAGAAGGGCAATTGGTACAGTTGCTCTATGATCCACACCTGTCGCCCGGTCAGTCCGCAGTTGAAGCATATCCGATCATTGTTAGAGAGGCTTTGCGTCTGATTGATGAGCAAAGTGGTCGGGGAGGGCTATAGTTACCAGGGCCCCTGGGCCCATCTGCTCGGAAGCCGAATCTGTTCCGCAATTGGCCTCAGTTGGGGCCGCAAGGTTGCGCCCGCCCTTACCCCTGCTCGGCCAGCGTTGCCAGCGCGTCGCGCACGTCGCTCAAGCCAGCACCTTCTTCGGCGCTCGTGACCAGGATCTCGGGGTGCGCCGCCGGGCGGCGCTTGATCTGGTCCAGGAACTTCTGGCGGTTGGTCTCAAGGGGACCGGGCTTCAGCGTGTCGGCCTTGGTCATCACCACCTGATAGGAAAGGGCGAAGCGGTCGAGCAGATTCATGAGCTCGATATCGCTTTCCTTATAGCCGTGGCGGGCGTCGATGAGCAGCATCACGCGGCGCAAGTTCGCACGGCCGCGCACATAGCCCTCGATCAGTTCCGACCATTCCGCCTTCTTCGCCTTGCCGACTTTGGCATAGCCGTGGCCCGGCATGTCGACCAGGACCAGGACGCCGTCGAGGTCGAAGAAGTTGAGCTGCTGCGTACGCCCCGGCGTCTGCGAGACGCGGGCCAGCGTCTTGCGCCCCGTGAGCGCGTTGACGAGGCTCGACTTTCCCACATTCGAGCGGCCGGCGAAGGCCACTTCGATGGGACCCATCGGCGGCAATTGTTCAAGCGTCATCGCCCCGGCGACGAACTTGCACTCCTTGTGGAAGAGCTTGTCGCCCGGTGATCTTTCGCCCGCTTTGCGTTCGCCGCTCACGATATCCGATCCGCTGTCCGCGTCAGGCCTTTTTGGCCTGTTTGGGTTGCTTGGGCGGCGTCGTGCCGTGGCGGTACATGATGTAGCGCTGCTGGGCGATGGACAGCGTGTTGTTCCAGGCCCAATAGATGACGAGACCGGCCGGCATCGAGCCCAGCATGAAGGTGAAGACGAACGGCATCAGCGCGAACATCTTGGCCTGCACGGGATCGGGCGGCGTCGGGTTGAGGCGCATCTGGGCCCACATAGTGAAGCCCATGATCAGCGGCCAGACGCCGATCGAGACGAGGTGCAGGATGCTGCCGACGATCGGCATCGTGAAATAGAGATGCGGATCCCACGGGATGAGGCCGAACAGGTTGAGGAAGGTGGTCGGGTCCGGCATCGAAAGGTCATGGATCCAGCCGAAGAACGGCGCCTGGCGCATGTCGATGGTGACATAGAGCACTTTATAGAGCGCGTAGAAGACCGGGATCTGCACGACGATGGGGAGGCACCCTGCCGCCGGATTGACCTTCTCCTTCTTGTAAAGGGCCATCATCTCCTGCTGGAAGCGCGCCTTGTCCTCGCCATACTGTTCCTTCAGTTCGGCCATCTTGGGCTGCAGCGCCTTCATCTTGTTCATGGAGGCGTAGGATTTGTTGGCGAGCGGGAACATCACCGCCTTGACGCAGACGGTGAGGATCAGGATGGCCACACCCATATTGCCGATATAGCGCACGATCCAGTCGAGGAAGGCGTGCAGCGGCTTGGTGAGGAAGAAGAACCAGCCGAAATCGACCGCGCGCTCGAACAGCGGAATGCCCAGATTGTCGCGGTAATCCTCCAGCAGCTTCACTTCCTTGGCGCCGGCAAAGAGCTGGTGGGTGAAGCTGGCGCTCGCACCCGCCGCGACGTCGCGCATCTCGGCGGTGTAGTCGGCCTGATAGGAATCGAATTTCGGTTCGTAGAGATAGCGCGCGTTGATCTTGGCATCGGTCGGGGCCACTTCCGCGACCATCCAATATTTGTCCGAGATGCCGAGCCAGCCGCCGGTGCTGGTGAAGTTGATCGATTTCGATTCACCCGCGTCGGCATCCTCGGCGTGGCTCTTGACCGAGCCGTACTTCTCTTCATTGAGCGTACCGTCGAAGACGCCCATCGGCCCTTCATGCAGCACATAGGTCTGGCTGGGATGCGGCGGCAGGCCAAAGCGCACGACGCGCGAATAGGGGGCGAGCGAAGCGGCGGCGGCACCATTGTTGGCGACCGAATCCTCGACCTTGAACATGTAGCCGTCGTCGATCGAGATCTTGCGGGTGAAGGTCAGGCCCGCGCCATTGTTCCAGGTGAGGGTCAGCGGCGATTGCGGCGTCAGCGTGCTGCCTTGCGCCTGCCAGATCGTTTCGGGCCCCGGAACCGCCACGCCATTGCCGGCGACCCAGCCGGTCTCGGCGATATAGCCATGCTCGCTGTTGGCCGGCGTCAGCAGCACCACGTTCGGGCTGTCGGCCTCGATGGTCTCGCGATAGTTCTTGAGGACGAGGTCGTCGATGCGCCCGCCCTTCAAGGCGACCGAGCCTTTGAGCTTCGGCGCGTCGATGGCGACGCGCGGGCTCTGGACCAGGGCCTGCTCGCGCGGCAATTGCTGGGCGACGTTGGCGTCGCCCGGCGCCGTTGCCGTGGCGGCATTGCTGCCCGTCGTGGCGGGGGCCGTCGTCGTCTGGTTGCCGCTCGCCGCCTGCTGTTGTGCCAGTTCCGCCTGGGCCGCCTCATGCGCGGCGCGCAGCTTTTCCTGGCGCGGCATTTCGTAAAAGAACTGCCAGCCGAAGATGATCGCCGCCGACAAGGCGATGGCGATGATCATGTTCTTCTTGTCCGTCTGCGGCGTCATGGCGGCGATCTGGTCCCAGAGATAGAGGTTAGGGCGAAAAGAGGTTGGTTAGTGGTGCACGCGCGCGGCCCCGTGGCCGCAGGCGTCGCTATGAGCGTGATCTTCTTGCTGCGGCACCGGGTCATAGCCGCTGCCGCCCCAGGGGTGGCAGCGCATGAGGCGCCGCAGGGTGAGCGCCAGGCCCTTGATCAGGCCGTGCCGCTCGATGGCTTCGATGCCGTAGGCCGAGCAGGTCGGCTGATAGCGGCAATGGAATCCGACGAAGCCGGAAAGGGTCAGTTGGTATAGGCGGATCGGCAGGATGCCGACAAGCCGCCATCCGCGTTGGCGCGAGGCGGCGCTCATGACGCGCCGACGCCCAGTTTCTTGAGGCCGCGGCGGAAATCTTCCTTCAGCGCCTTATAGTCCCGCACCACCGTGGCGGGGCGCGCGATCAGCACCAGATCGGTCGGTTGCTGCGCCTGCGGCACGTCTTTGAGCACCTCGGCGGCGACGGCCTTCAGGCGCCGGCGCGCGCGGTTGCGCTTCACCGCGTTGCCGACCTTGCGGCTGGCGGTGAAACCAAGGCGGATGTCGATGTCCGAAGGGCGATCGGCGCGCGCATCAGCGCGCGCTTGAAGGACCAGGCCTGGCGCCACCCATTTGCGGTTCGCAGCGGCGGCGGCCAGGAATTCGGCACGCCGTTTCAGGCGGCCGAGGCGGGTCATCGTGCGGTGCTTGAGCTTTGATGAGCGTGTGGCGACAAGGCCGTCAGCGCCGGTTAGGCGCTGAGACGCTTGCGGCCCTTGGCCCGGCGCGCCGAGAGGACCTTCTGGCCGCCGGCAGTCGCCATGCGCGAACGGAAGCCATGACGGCGCTTACGGACCAGCTTGCTGGGCTGATAGGTACGTTTCACGGGTATTCTCCAAGAATTCAATCAGTTGCGGTTTGGCGCGGCTATATAAAGAAAGCCTCGGCCAGAGTCAACGCGACCCCGTCCCCAAACAGCGGTAAGGGCGTGCTTATAGGGCATCGGAACGGCCGCGTATAGGGTGAACCGACAATCGATTTTGTCGATGGATTTTAATGTTTTGATCGACTCTGGCGATTGGCGGGCAGGGGCGATTGGCGGGCGGGCGGCGGATGTTCTAGGGTCGCCGCCGTGACAGCCCGAATCGCCATCATCTTCAATCCCATCGCCGGCCGGCGCCGCCGCATCACCCTCGAGGATGTATGCGATCGCCTGACCGCGCGCGGCTGGGAGATCGAGCTCAAGCCCACGCGGGCGCGGGGCGATGCCGAGCGGATGGCGCGCGAAGTGGCTGATCTGCCAGCGGAATTGCGGCCGGACCTGCTCGCGGTCGCCGGTGGCGACGGCACCATCGGCGAGGCGATCAACGGCCTCATTGCCGGCACCACGACCCCGCCGCGCCTCGCCATCATCCCGATGGGCACCGCCAACGTGCTGGCCGCCGAAATCGGCCTCAAAGTGACCCCGGACGCCATCGCCGCCGCCATCGATGCGCGGAAATCGAAGCTCATTCATATCGGCCGGGCGAATGGCCGGGCCTTCACGCTGATGGCGGGGGTGGGGGTCGACGCGCATGTGGTGGCGGAACTCGACGTCGCCCTGAAGCGCCGCATCGGCAAGGGCGCCTATCTCTGGGGTGCTGCCAAGCAATTGTTTCGTTTCGGTTTTCCGACCTACAGTGTCGCGCTCGACGATGCGGCACCGGTCGCGGCGGCCTCGGTGATCGTTGCCAAGGGTCGCTTTTATGGGGGCCGCCATGTGGTGGCGCCGAAGGCGGATCTCACCGCGCCCAGCTTCGAAGTCTGCCTCTTCGAGCGGAAGGGCGCCCTTCATATGCTGCGCTACGCCTTGGCGCTGGGCCTTGGCCGCCTGCCGCGTGCCGACGGCTATCGCATTGTGACAGCTCGGAAAATTGCTATTTCCGGACCGGAGAAAGACCCGGTTCAGGGCGATGGCGACGTGCTGGGATATCTCCCCGCCGCGATCGACATCGCCCCCAACCCCATCGAACTCATCAGGCCGTAAAGCCCGACCAGGCGGCGGCATCCTGGGGAATGAGGAGCGGCTGCCCCTGCGGGGTATCGGTCGACAGCTTCAGGGCGGTGAGGACGATGGCCGCGACGATGAGGGCGGCGGCGATCGACGGGCCAAGACCCACCTCGTGCTGCCGCGGGGTGAGCTGCTGAAGGGTGAAATCGGACATCAAAACCTGCCTTTCGGGGTGTTTTCGGGTTGACGATTCCGATGTAATCCTCAAGGATCGTTTTGAAAAATTGGTAGTTCTTAACAGATACTTTTGAAAAACAGCACGATGCAGCTGACCAATCTGGACATGGATGTGCTGCGCAGCTTCGTCACCGGGACCGAGCTGGGGAGCTTCGCCAAGGCCGCCGAGCGCCTCGGCCGGTCGCAATCGGCGATCAGCCTGCAGCTCAAAAAGCTTGAGGATCAGGTCGGTGAAACGCTTCTCAAGAAGGAGGGGCGCGGCCTCGCTTTGACCCCGCCCGGCGAGATTCTGCTCTCCTATGCCAAGCGCATGCTGGAGCTGAACGACGAGGCGGTGGCCGCCACGCGCGGCGTCGCCGTCGAAGGCTGGGTGCGATTGGGTTTGGTGCAGGATTTCGCCGAAAGCTGGCTGCCCATTCTGCTCGGCCGCTTTGCCCGTGCGCATCCGCAGATCAAGGTCGATGTGCTGGTCGACCGCGGCGCCAACATGGCTGAGGCGGTCTCGAAGGGTGAGCTCGATCTGGCCCTGTGCTGGGGCGATTATCCGAGCCCGCGGCGGCAGAAAGTGGCCGAGATTCCGCTGCGCTGGATCGGTGCCGCGGATTTTGCCTTGCAGCCGGGCCAGCCCGTGCCACTCATCGCCTTCAAGCAACCCTGTACCTTCCGGGCGCGGGCGATCGAGGCGTTGGATGCTGCCGGCATGCCCTGGCGCATCGCCTTCACGAGCCCGAGCCTCGCCGGCCTCTTTGCCGCCGTCGAAGCGGGGCTCGGCGTCACGCCGCGGACGGCGGAAGGATTGCCGGCGCGGCTCAAATTGCTGGACGGGGCCAGCGGCCTGCCTGCGATGCGGCAGCCCATCGACCTCTTTCTCCATGTCGGTGCCGACACGCCGCCACCGGCCACGGCGCGCCTCAAGGAGGCGCTGATGGAGACCTTGTCGAGCAGCCTCATCGCGCGGCCTGCGGCATAGGCACGCAACGATCCTGCTTCGGGCACAGACGCCGTTGCAGGAAATGCAAAGCTCGTCGCTGCAATGCGGCAACTATAGTGCGGCCGATTTCATCCATCGCCTTTCCGCACGAGACCATCATGAACCAGCATCGGCCCCTGTCGGGCCAGGACGTGAAAACGCTGAGCCTTGCCGCCCTCGGGGGCGCGCTTGAGTTCTACGATTTCATCATCTTCGTCTTCTTCACCGCCGTGATCGGCCAGCTGTTCTTTCCGCCGGACATGCCGGACTGGCTGCGGCAGCTGCAATCCTTCGGCATTTTTGCCGCCGGTTATCTGGCGCGGCCGCTCGGCGGAATCATCATGGCGCATTTCGGCGATCTGTTCGGCCGCAAGCGCATGTTCGCCCTGTCGGTCTTCCTGATGGCGGTGCCGACCTTGCTGGTGGGCCTGCTGCCGACCTATGCCGCGATCGGTTATGCGGCACCGCTTCTGCTGCTGATCATGCGCATCATGCAGGGAGCCGCGATCGGCGGCGAGGTGCCGGGCGCCTGGGTGTTCGTCGCCGAGCATGTGCCGGCGAACCGTATCGGCTTCGCCTGCGGTCTTCTCACCTGCGGCCTCACCGCCGGCATCCTGCTGGGGTCCTTGGTCGCGACCGGTATCAACCGCTTTTACCTGCCGGAAGAGATCAGCGCCTTTGCCTGGCGCATTCCGTTCATTGCCGGCGGCATCTTCGGCCTGGTTGCAGTTTACCTGCGCCGCTATCTGGAAGAGACGCCCGTCTTCCAGGAAATTCGCGCGCAGAAAGCTTTGAGCGACGTGCTGCCGGTGAAGGCTGTCTTGCGCGACCATGCGCCTGCGGTGATCGTTTCGGCGCTGGCGACCTGGACGCTGACCGCCGGCATCGTCGTTTTCATCCTGATGACGCCGACCCTGCTGCAGAAGCTGCACGGCTTCCTGCCGGCCGATACATTGCCGGCCAATTCGGCGGCGACATTGACCCTGAGCATCGCCTGCGTGCTGGTGGGTGCGGCAAGCGATCGGTTCGGCCCGGCCCGCGTGATGCTGGTGGGCGGTGTGGCACTCGTCGGGAGCGGCTATCTACTCTATCTCGGTGTTGCCGCAGCGCCCGAATGGCTGCTGCCGCTCTATGCGCTGACCGGCTTCTGCGTCGGCACCATCGCCGCCGTGCCGGTCGTGATGGTGCGCGCCTTCCCGGCGGCGGTGCGCTTCAGCGGCATTTCATTCTCGTACAATGTCGCCTACGCCGTGTTCGGCGGTGTCACACCCTTGCTGGTCTCGCTGCTGACGCAGGCCGACCCGCTGGCCCCCGCGCATTACGTGACGCTGGCGGTCGTGATCGGCGTCGCTGCGGTGATCGTGGCACAAGCGCGGCGCCGGAGCCGCGGCCAAGCCGCTGCTTATTGAGACGCGTCGCTGCTATCGCGTGAGAGGCCGCGCGTTGCGGCAGTGGCCGGTACCGGCACCATCGCCGGCATCTGCCGGCGTGCGCGCTTCACCGGTATGGCGCCATAAACCTGCTTGGTCGCCTCGATAAGGATGCAGCCGGCAAGGCCGGGAAGGGCGTGCCGCGCGAACACTTCCCAACCGCCAGCGGCCCGCAGCCACGAGCGGTTGCGGAAGGGCAGGAAGAAGAGACTGCGTTCGGTCCTGAGCGGCGTGAAGGAATGATTGCGCAGGAGGCGCGAAGCCTGGCCTGCAGAATAAGGCTGGCCGAAACCGAACGGCGTCGATTCCAGCTGCGCCCAGAGGCTGCGGCGGTTGGGAACAACCAGCAACAATCGCCCGCCGCCGGCCAGAACACGCCAGGCTTCGCGCAGCATGTCGCCCGGATGGTCCGAGCCTTCGAGCCCATGCACCATCAGGATGCGGTCGACGGAATAATCCTGCAGCGGCAGTTCGGTCTCGTCGGCGAGTGCTGTCAGATTGGGCTCGTCGCTGGGCCAATGCACGACACCCTGGCCTGCGGGCATGATGGCGATGACGCGCTCGGCCTCCTCGCGAAAGGGCTGCAGGAAAGGTATCGCAAAGCCCAGGCCCAGCAGCGATTGGCCGCGCATGTCCGGCCACATGGAGCGGATGCGCGCCCGGAGCAGCTGGCGCGTCACCTTGCCGAGCGGCGTCTGGTAGAAATCGCGGACATCGACCACGTCCTGGAACAAGGTATCGAACTCGCCCTTTGTTGCTGTCGGCTATGATTATGGCATATCCGCTGATATCGTCAGCCGCTAAGTGAACAGGCGGCAAGGACCGGATATGAGCGCGCAGAAGAGCGAAAAAGCCCTGGAAATCGTCGTCTTCCCGATGTTGAGCGACAATTACGGCTTTCTGATCCACGAACCCCTCACCGGGGCCACGGCCGTGGTCGACCCGGCCGAAGCCGCGCCGACCCTGGCAGCCTGCGATGCCCGGGGCTGGCGACTGACACATATTTTCAACACGCACCATCATGGGGACCATGTCGGCGGCAATCTCGATCTGAAAGCCAAAACCGGCTGCACCATCGTGGGGCCGGCCTATGATCGCGACCGGATTCCGGGCCTTGATATCGCCGTCGATGAGGCCAGCGGGGCCGACCTCGGCAACCGTCATGCGAAAGTGTTCTTCGTGCCCGGCCATACGCGCGGGCACATCGCCTATTGGTTCGCCGAGGATGCGGCGCTCTTCTGCGGCGACACGCTTTTTGCGCTGGGCTGCGGGCGTCTCTTCGAAGGGACGCCTGCGCAGATGTGGCAGTCCTTGCTGAAGCTGCGGGCCCTGCCGGATGAGACCCGCGTCTATTGCGCCCATGAATATACGCAGTCGAATGCGCGCTTTGCCCTGGCGGCAGAACCGGAGAACGTGGCCTTGCAGCAAGAGGTGGCGCGCGTCAACGCGGCGCGCGCCAAGGGAGAGTTCACCATACCGTCGCTGCTCGGCCGCGAAAAGGCCTGCAACCCGTTTCTGCGCGCCGATGCGCCGAGCCTGCAGGCGCATTTCGGTGGCGCCGGCATGAAGGATGCGGATGTCCTGGGCGCCATCCGCGCCGCCAAGGATCGCTTCTAGGCCAAGAAGTGATGGGTATAGGCGATCAGTTTATTGATCCTGTCCCCATCGTCCGATAAGGGCAGAATGATCGTCTGTTCGTGACCGATGCGACCGCCCGGCGTCATGAAGCGGCGCTGCTCGAAACGCGCGGCGCGGCGATCGACGACATCCTGGTATGAGCCGATGGCAGCCTCGGCCGACGTCGCGTGGAAGCCGTCAGCAACGCCTTTTCCCGTCGGATCCCTGCCGCGCATCGCAACCTCGCGCGTGCCCAGCAGGCGATAGACGAAGCGCCGTTCATCTTCGACGACGTCAATGAGCGTGATGCCGGAAAGGAATGGCACCATCTCACTGGGATCGAAATCGCTGCGTGCCGGCAAGGCGCGTGCGCCACATTTTGATTGCCAGAAAAGAAAAAAGCCCTGGATGTCCGGATGGAATCTGTCATCCGGGGATATGGCGACATTGATGCCGACTTCCATCCGCATTTCACGCGCGCTGTTTGCGGCCGACGCTGCGGGCTTCTGAATGTCTGTGCGCGCGTTATCACTCATGCAGACAGCATATCGAAGAGATGCACCAATCCAAAGCTTTGTTCAAATTTGAGGGAACAGATTGGAGAGAAACGTGTTACTCTCCGGATAGTTCCCCTCATCAACCTGAAATCATTGCCGTCTTGGCGCAGTCATTCGCCGAGACAACGGGGCATTTCTTCAACAATTTCACCGTGAGCGCCGCAGACAATATTCCTTGATGCAAACTGAGCAATTCGTATCGGCACCAAGCCCGCGGGATGTCGATCTGACCAAGTGGGCGATCTTTCTGGATCTGGATGGAACGTTGCTCGACATCGCGGCGTCACCAGATTCTGTTCTGGTGCCGAAGAGGCTGATCGAGACTCTGGGGGCTTTGCGCTTGCGCACCGATGGCGCCCTGGCCGTGCTCTCGGGGCGGGATTTGCGCAGTATCGATCGTCTGTTGCACCCGTTGCTGATCACGGCGGGGGGCGAGCATGGCGCTGTGCTGCGCCTGCCTGATGGCGAGATCAGGGATGCAGCCGCCGGAACGACGGTGCCGATGGATTGGCGGCAAATCATTCACGCCGCGGCGGCAGATTGGCCGGGCGTTCTGATCGAAGAGAAAAAACATAGTGTGGCCCTGCATTACCGTGCCAATCCGGATCTCGGCGCGTCCGTGCTTGCCTTGCTGGAGACATTTGTCGCGCGCGATCCCAGTTTCGAGATCCTGCCGGCGCTGATGGCGCGCGAATTGCGGCATCGTTCGATCAACAAGGGCGTCGCCTTGGGGCGCATCATGGGTGTTGTGCCATTCAAGGGGCGATTGCCTCTGTTCATCGGCGACGATGTCACCGACGAAGATGCCATTCGCGCGGCACAGGAGATGGGCGGCATCGGCCTGCGCGTGCCGGAAGCCTTTGCCGGTGAACCGGTGCGGGTGCGTGGATGGTTGGCGCAATTGGCTGAATTGGACGTAGGAGAGTAGATGACGCAGCTTGATCTTGGTGTCATTGGCAATGGAGCGGTCGCTAGCCTGATCGACCGGAACGGTCGGCATCAATGGTTCTGCTTTCCGCGCTTTGATGCCGATCCCCTGTTCAACGCACTGGTGAACGGCGTCGATCCGGACGCCGGCTTTGCCGATATCGAGATCGTCGGTGGCAAGGCGACCGGGCAGGCTTATCTGCGCAACACGGCGATCCTCGAGACCGTCTTTGCAGATGAGCATGGCAATTCGGCACGTGTCACCGATTTTGCACCGCGCTTCATCCGCTTCGGGCGCTTTTTCTGTCCGCCGATGCTGATCCGCCGCATCGAGCCGCTGACCGGCCGCTGCAGGATCAAGGTGCGCTATCGACCAACCTTCGACTATGGCGTGACGAAACCCAAGGTCATGGTCGGCAGCAACCATTTGCGGTTCGTCGGTACCGAGACGAATTTGCGGATCACCACGGATATGCCGGTGAGCTATCTGGCCAATGAAGTCGAGTTTCTGCTCGACCGGCCGGTCAATCTCATCGTCGGGGCCGACGAACCCGTGCAGGAGGCTCCGCAGGCGCTGGTGGCGGACTTTTTGGAGCAGACGGCACATTACTGGCGGGACTGGGCGCGGGATCTGGCCGTGCCGTTCGACTATCAGGAAGCCATCATCCGCGCGGCGATCACACTGAAGCTCTGCACGTTCGAAGATACCGGCGCCATCGTCGCCGCCTTGACGACGTCGGTGCCGGAATCGGCCCATTCGGGCCGCAACTGGGATTATCGCTATTGCTGGCTGCGCGATTCCTATTTCACCGTGACGGCACTCAATCGGCTGGGTGCCACGCGCACGATGGAAAACCATGTGCGTTTCATCCTCAACGTCGTGCTCAATGCCGGCATCTCGCCCGAAGTGCCGCTCTATCCCATCGTGCCGGGCGTCGATGTGAGCGAGCACGAGGCCAAGGCGCTGGCCGGATTTCGGGGCATGGGGCCGGTACGCGTCGGCAATGCCGCAGTTATCCAGCGTCAGCATGACGGTTACGGCTCGATCATCCTGACGGCTGCGCAGATGTTCTATGACGAGCGGCTGCCCAAAGTCGGCGATCTCGACCTCTATCGGCAATTGCGACCGATCGGCGATCTGGCGGCTGCGGCGGCCTTGGCGCCGGATGCGGGGCTTTGGGAATATCGCGGGCGGACGGCCGTCTTCACGCATTCAGCCGCCATGTGCTGGGCGGCCTTGCATCGGTTGGGCCTGATTGCCGGAAAAGTCGGCGAGATCGGGGACAGGGACCGTTGGCTGCATCTTGCCGCGAACCTGCGGGACACCATCCTGAAGCGCGCCACATCCGCGACCGATGGCTGGCTGGCGGGCGCGCTCGACAGTACTGTCTGCGATGCCGCGGTGCTGACACTGCCCGAAATCGGGCTGCTGCGGTATGACGATCCGCGTTTCCTGAGAACGATGGAAGTGATCGAGCAGCGCCTGATGCATGAGGGTTTCCTCATGCGCTATGACGCCGCCGACGATTTCGGCAAACCGGAAACGGCATTCCTCGTTTGCAGCTGGTGGTTCATCGATGCGCTGGCCGCGACCGGCCGCCGGGCCGAAGCCAAGGAATTGTTCGACCGTATCCTGGCACGGCGCAATCATTTGGGTCTGCTGTCGGAAGATCTCGACGGCAAGACCGGCATGCTGTGGGGGAATTTCCCGCAGACCTTTTCGATGGTGGGCATGCTTCTTTCTGCCATGCGCCTCAGTCGCAGCTGGGAGGAGGGCCTATGGCGCGCGTCGTAATCGTTTCAAACCGTGTTCCGCTGCCAACCGAACGCGGTGCCCGCGCCGGCGGGCTTGCCGTCGGCATCGCCGATGCGCTGAAGGATGGCGGCCTGTGGTTCGGGTGGAGCGGGCAGGTGGCGCCGGGGTCGCATCACCCCGTGCGCAAGGTGGAAGCGGGCGGCGTTACCTATGCGACCATCGACCTCAATCAGGAAGATTACGATCGCTTCTATGTCGGCTACGCCAATTCGACCTTGTGGCCGTTGCTGCATTTCCGCTTGGGGCTGATCGATTTCAAGCGCGAGGATCTCGACGGGTATTTTTCGGTCAACCGGACCTTCGCCGCGGCGCTGGCCTTGGAATTGAAGCCCGACGATATCGTCTGGATCCATGACTATCACCTCATTCCGCTGGGCGCCGAGTTGCGGCGGCTCGGGGTGCGCAACAGGCTGGGGTTCTTTTTGCACATACCCTTTGTGCCGGCCTCGTTGTTTGCGGCACTGCCGCAAGGGGAGGCATTGCTCAGGGCCTTTCTTGCCTATGATGTGGTCGGCCTGCAGACCGAGGAGCATCGGCGCGATTTCCTCGATTCCGTGCGGCAGATGCTGGGGCTCGAGGCGGACGCCGATGGCCGCATCGCGACGGCCGATGGAACCGCGCGCGCCATTGCCAATCCGATCGGGATCGACGCGAGGTCCTTTGCCGCGATGGCGACGAAAGCGGAGCGCTCGCCGGAAACACGCAGGTTGCTTTCGAGCCTGGTCGGCCGCGATCTGGTCATCGGCGTCGATAGGCTGGATTATTCAAAAGGATTGCCGCACCGCTTCACCGCGTTCGGGAAGCTGTTGCACGATTTCCCCGAGCACCGCCAGAAGGTCAGCTATCTTCAGGTGGCGGCGAAGAGCCGCGAGGATGTTTCCGAATATCAGGCCTTGCGGCGCGAACTCGACCGCAAGGCCGGCAATATCAACGGCCGCTACGCCGAGTTCGACTGGGTACCGCTGCGATACATGACGCGGCCGATGTCGCGGACAACGCTTGCGGGTTTCTATCGCGCGGCGCGGGTGGGATTGGTGACGCCGTTGCGCGACGGGATGAACCTTGTCGCCAAGGAATTCGTCGCGGCGCAGGACCACGGCAATCCCGGCGTCCTCATTCTGTCACGCTTTGCCGGGGCGGCCGAGGATCTCACCGAAGCGCTGATCGTCAATCCCTATGATCCGGCCGAGATCACCGAGGCGATGCACCAGGCGCTCACGATGAAGCTGGACGAGCGGCAGGATCGCATGGAGCGGCTGCGCGCCCGCGTCTTCACCAACACGGCGGAGAGCTATTGCCGCAACTTCCTCGCGGCACTCGCGGCCTAGGCGTCGATGCCGATACCGATCGGGCAGGCCACACCCGTGCCGCCGAGGCCGCAATAGCCGCCGGGATTCCGGGCGAGATATTGCTGGTGGTAGTCTTCCGCGAAATAGAAGGGCGGTGCGGCGGCGATCTCGGTGGTGATGGTGCCCCTGCCGGCCTGCAGCAGCGCCGCCTGATAGGCATCGCGGCTGGCAACGGCCTCGTCCTGCTGTGCCGTCGAATGCGTGTAGATGGCGCTGCGGTATTGCGTGCCGACATCATTGCCCTGGCGCATGCCCTGTGTGGGGTCATGGCTCTCCCAGAAGGTCTTCAGGAGATCGGCATAGCGGATCTGGGCGGGGTCATAGACCACGCGCACGGCCTCGGTATGGCCGGTCATGCCGCTGCAGACTTCCTCATAGCTGGCATTGGGCGTGATACCGCCCTGATAGCCGACGGCGGTGACGTAAACGCCGGGCAGCTGCCAGAATTTGCGCTCGGCGCCCCAGAAGCAGCCGAGGCCGAAATCGGCCACTTCCAACCCTTGCGGATAGGGGCCGGTGAGCTTCTGGCCGGTGATGAGATGCGGCTGGGTAATGGGCATCGCCGCCGCGCGGCCGGGGAGGGCGGTCGCGGCATCGGGCAGCGCCAGGGGCTTGCGGGCGAAAGAGAACATGCGCGGGGCTCCGTTTCGTGTGGCTCTCTATATGGGGCTTTACGTGCCGGCTGCCAAGGTCGTTACGGGTGGCGGCTTTCAGTGAAAATCCCTGCTGCGGGTGTGGAGAGCGGGGCGTTGGCGCGGATCGCCGCCATTCGGGCGGGCCACTTCATCGGCCCGGGCAAGGGGTGGAGTGAAATGATTCTCCTGCGCCTCATGCAGGCGGCCCAGAAGATCGCTCAGGTCGATGAGGCGGTCGGCGACCACATGGACGACCTGGTGCGGCGCCTTCCCTTCGATCTGCACGCGCCCGGTGCAGCCCATGAGCTTCGAGCCCATGAGGATGGCGCGGTGCTGGTCGAAGATCTTGGGCCAGACGACGAGGTTGGCGACACCGGTTTCATCCTCGAGCGTCACGAAGATGACGCCGCTGGCCGTGCCCGGCCGCTGGCGCACCAGGACGAGGCCGGCGACGAACACCTTCTCGCCGTTGCGCATGTGGCCGAGCTTGCGATGGGCGACAATGCCGCGCCGGTGGAAGATGTCGCGCAGGAAGGCGACGGGGTGACGCTTCAGGGAGAGATGCAGCGTCTGGTAATCCTCGACCACATGCTGCGAGAGCGGCATGTCGGGAAGATCGGCTTTGGCCTGATATGGCGCTTCGAGATCGGCAAAGAGCGGCAACGGCGCTTCGCCGAGCGCCTTCACCGCCCACAGGGCCTGGCGCCGGTCGAGCCCCAATGAGCGGAAAGTGTCGGCCTCGGCAAGGCGCGCGAGGCTCTTAGGCGAAAGGCCGGAGCGGCGCCACAGATCATCGACGCTCTGATAGCCACCGTCGCGCAAGGAAATGAGGCGCAGCATCTCCGCGCTCTGCAGGCCGTCGATCTGGCGAAGCCCTAAGCGCAGGATCGGTCCGTTGGCGGCGCGGCGGCGATTGTCGGCAAAGTCCTGCGCGAAATCGGTTGGGCGGCCGCCACCTTCGAGCGTGCAATCCCAGTTGCTGAGATTGATGTCGGCGCTCTTGATGCGGACACCGTGATCGCGCGCATCGCGCACGATCTGCGCCGGCGCATAGAAGCCCATCGGCTGGCTGTTGAGGAGGGCGGCCGCGAAGACCGCCGGATAATGGCATTTGAGCCAGGCCGAGACATAGACGAGGAGCGCGAAGCTCGCGGCATGGCTTTCGGGGAAGCCGTAATTGGCAAAGCCTTCGATCTGCTTGAAGCAATCCTCGGCGAAACCGGCTTGATAGCCGTTGCGCAGCATGCCGCCGATGAACTTGTCGCGATAGTTCTGGATGGTGCCGACTTTCTTGAAGGTTGCCATCGCACGGCGCAGCTCGTCGGCTTCGTCGGCGCTGAAGCCGGCGGCGACGATCGCCATCTTCATGACCTGCTCCTGGAACAGCGGCACACCTTCGGTTTTCTGGAGGATGGCGCGCAGTTCCTCCTTGGGCGGGTCGGCTTTCTCCTCGCCGTTGCGGCGGCGCAGATAGGGATGGACCATGTCGCCCTGGATGGGACCGGGCCGCACGATTGCCACCTCGATGACCAGATCGTAGAAGGTGCGGGGTCTGAGGCGCGGCAGCATGCTCATCTGCGCGCGGCTCTCGACCTGGAAGACGCCGATCGAATCCGCCCGGCACAGCATCTCGTAGGTCATGGGATCGTCCTGCGGGATGGTGGCGAGATTGTAGCGCTTGCCATAGACTTGGTGGATGAAGTCGAAGGCGCGGCGGATGCAGCTCAACATACCAAGGGCCAGGATATCGACCTTGAGGAGACCCACGGCGTCGAGATCGTCCTTGTCCCACTGGATGATGGTGCGGTCCGCCATCGCCGCATTCTCGATGGGGACGAGGCGCGAAAGCGGTCCCTTGGAAATGACGAAGCCACCGACATGCTGCGAGAGATGCCGCGGCGTGCCGATGAGTTCGCCGGCCAGCCGCACCGTGAGGGCGAGGCGCGGATCGGTCGGATCGAGACCGACTTCCGCGATCTGCCGGTCGGTGAGGCTGCGGCTGGAAATGCCCCAGACCGTCTTTGAAAGGCGATTGAGGACATCTTCCGACAGCCCCAGCGCCCGCCCCACATCGCGCAGCGCCCCGCGCGCGCGATAGCAGATGATTGCGGCGGCAAGGCCGGCCCGGTCGCGGCCATATTTCCGATAGATGTACTGGATGACTTCCTCGCGCCGCTCATGTTCGAAATCGACGTCGATGTCGGGCGGTTCCTTGCGCGCGGCGCTGATGAAGCGTTCGAACAGCAGGTCGACCTTTGTGGGATCGATCGAGGTGATGCCGAGGCAGAAGCAGACGACGGAGTTGGCTGCCGACCCACGCCCCTGATGCAGGATGTTCTCCCGGCGCGCGAAGCGGACGATGTCGTGGACGGTCAGGAAATAGCGCGCATAGTCGAAGCGCGCGATGAGATCGAGCTCATGGGCGATCTTGGCACGGATGCCGGCTGGGACACCCTGCGGATAGCGCCACCGGGCGCCTTCCTCGACGAACGCCTTGAGGCTTTCCAGCGGCGTCTTTTCGGGCGTCACCACCTCTTCCGGATATTCGTATCTGAGTTCGTCGAGGGAGAAGGTGCAGCGCGCGGCAATCTCGTTCGACCGGGCGACAGCATCCTCTAGCCCGCGGAAGAGCCGGCGCATCTCGGCTCCATCCTTCAAATGCCGCTCAGCATTCTTCTCAAGGCGAAAGCCGGCATCGTCGATGGTGCAGTGATGCCGCACGCAGGTCAGCACATCGAGCAGGATTTTCCGCGCGGGGAGATGATGGCGGACCTCGTTGATGGCGATGGTGCGGAGGTCCGCCGCATCGGCCAATTGCTGCCATTCCCGCAGCCGCCTTGCATCGTCGCCATGATAATAATGGGTGAGGGCGAGATAGCCGTCGGCGCCGAAATCGGCACGGAAGCGGTGGAGGAAGGTGGTGAGAGTCTTCACTTGTTCACCCCCCACCCTAACCCTCCCCCTCAAGGGGGGAGGGGATTGCAGCGAGACTGGATGCTGTGATGAGGCTCTTTCTTCTCCCTCCCCCCTTGAGGGGGAGGGCGGGGTGGGGGGTAGAGAAGGCACGACAATGGCGAGGAAGCCTTGCTTCATCTCGGTGAAATCGGCGTAGTCGAGATGGCATTCACCCTTGGGCGCGCGGCGGCGGCCACGGGTGAGCAGTTCGCACAGCCGCCCATAGGCCGCGCGATCGACGGGATAGGCGAGAATGTCGGGCGCGTCGCGGAAGCTCAAGCGGCAACCTACCACCAGGCGGATACCGGTCTCCTTGCAGGCGACATGGGCGCGCACGATGCCGGCAAGCGAATTGCGGTCGGCGATGCCGATGGCGCGCATGCCGAGTGCCGCCGCCGTTACCGCCAGTTCGGCCGCATGGGACGCCGCTTCGAGAAAGCAGTAATTGGTCATGGCGGAAAGCTCGACATATTCGACCACCGGCGCGTCGCCATGTGACGCACGCGGCCGTTCGGGAAGGGCGATGATGTTGTCCGCCGCCATCAGGCGAAGATTCCGTGCAGGAACCAGCGCGGCGGCCGTGCCGTATCCTGCGCGTAAAGGCCGCTGCGGAAGAGCCAGAAGCGGCGCCCATCCTCGATCTCGACGCGGTAATAGTCGCGCGTCTCGCCGCGCGCATCCATCTGTTGCCACCATTCGGGCCGGATGCGCTCGGGCCCCTCGGCCTTGGCGACGCGGTGCTGCACATGGCGCCAGCGGAAGGAAAGCGGCGGATCGTCGGGAACCGGCGCCATCGCCTCGATCGGTTCGGGCGGCGAGAGCAGGCGGATGGGGCGCGGCGGCAGATCGGCCGACCAATCATTCCCGTGCCGCGACAGCGGTGGCACGAAGGCCACGGCGCGTTCTGGCACATGGCTGGCGACCGCCTGCGGAACGGTGACGCTGCCGGCACCCAGCCGATTGGTGAGCCGGTCGATCAAGGGGGCGAGATCGGCCGCCGCGAGCAAGGCATTGCGCCGGTCGAAATCGGCCTGGGTGGGCACGATCTTCTCGGAGAGGATCGCGCTCAGGCTCATGCGCTCGATGCCGGGGCCGGGGTCGATCGTTTCCAGCTTTTCCGTGATGAGTTTCAGAAGATGCTTCTGGTCGCAATTGGGCTGTGCGGTGCCGACGATGAGGCCCGGCGCCTCGTCATCAAGGCGGTGGCAGATGAGGCCGAGGCGGCGCGCGCCCAGTTGCTGCACACTCAGTTCCTTGAGGAGCCGCGCGAGCAGGATCTCGACGGCGCGGGCGATCTGCTCCGGCGTCGCGATCGGCTCGGCGAACACCAGGCTGACGCGATGATCGGGCTTTGGCGCCAGCGGCGAGAGGCTTTCGGCCGCATAGCCCAGCGCCTGGTCGAGGCGCGTGAGCAACAGGGCCCCGAAACGCTTCACCAGATCGGCGCGCGGCAGCGGATAGAGCGCGCCGACATGCCGCAGTCCCAAGCGGTCGAGCCCTGCCGCAGTCGCTTCATCAAGGCGCAGCGCCCGGACGGGGAGGCTATGCAATGCTGCCCCGATACTGCCCGGCGGGATGATCGACTTGTCGCCACCAAAGCGCGCGCTGGCCCAGGCGGCGCCGATCGTGCCGGCGATGGCGGCGCGCGCGCTGAAGCCCTGGCGGGCGAGGCGGAAGAGCGCGTCCTCCATCAGCTTCGCCTCGCCTTTCCAGAGATGCGCGCAGCCGGTGATGTCGATCATCAGCCCGTCGGGCGCATCGGGCGCGGCGTAAGGTGAGAAGCGCGTCGCCCACGCCGCCAAGGCATGGAGGCGCGCTTGATCGCCGGCGGGATCGGCCGGTTCAACGCGCGCCCCCGGCACGCAGGCCAGGGCATCGGCCAGGCGCTGGCCGGGATAAAGACCCAGCGCCAATGCCGCATCGTCGGCGGCGTGGACGAGGCGCAGATTGCCGCTGCTGCGCACCAGCAGCAGCGGTGTCGCGTTCGCTTCATCCGCCGCGGCATCACCCCGTGGCGCGCTTGGGGCGGAGGCCATCTGCTGACGCTGCTGGCGGCGCCGGCAATCGGTCGCCCAGCGGGGCAGGAACAGGCTGAGAAAACGCCGCTTCTCGCCATCCATCTGCTTGCTCCTCAATGAGCCAGGTTGCGGGCCGGCCGCCACGGCAGCGCCACAAATCGAGACGCCAGCGCAAGGGGCCAGGAAGGATCGGGTGCGGCGGTGCCGCCATGCCGGTGGAGGGTGCTGCGGCAATGCGCCAGCGCGTCATCGCGGCGCTGGGCTGTTGCACCAGGCGCCGCATCTCGCCGCCCCGGCTGTCGCGGCGGATGAGCAAGGTGGGAACGCCGCTCTTTTCAGCCGCCAATTGCAGGCGCCGGCTTTGCGTGAGGTCGAGCGCGCCGATCTCGCCCACCACGGCAATGAGGCCCGCCGCGCCGGGATGCTGGCAGCGCAATGCCTCCTCGATCGCCCAGAGCGCATCGGTATTGCGCCGCACATTGAGGTGGAGCAGGTGTCTGGGGTCGAAGCCGGCGGCGGGAAGGGCGCGCGCATAGAGATCGCGCCGCCGTGCCACCCACAACACGCTGCCACCTTCGTTCCGGTTCGCCGGCGAGAGGCGCAGGCGCCGGCCGATCAGCCGAGCGACGGCCGCTGCAGGCAGGCTCGCCTCCTCAAGGTCAGGACCGTCGCCGGCAAATTCATGCAGCGCCCCCCAGGCCAGCCCACCGCCCGGCAGATGCCGGTCGATGGCGGCGAGGCCCCAATCCAGCACGCGCGGCCCGCGATGCGACCCCAGATCCGCTGCCGGCAGCTTTTCCAGCAGAGCCACCTGCCGGCGCAGGGCAACGAGCCCCAATGGCTGCGAAGCGGGGCTCTGGCCGGGCTGGGCGCCAGGGGAGGAGATGGGGGTGTTGATGGTTTTTGCTCGGGTCATATTCTGTTTTTGTTCTCTATCTGGGAAGAGTCAAGGGATGAGAACATAAAAAGAACATTTTGCTTGATGAACGCTTTTTACGTTGTATATTTTGCGTAGACAATCTGTAGGAGGTCCCCTCAATGCAACGACCCATACCCGGTGTTAGTGCGGCAATTATTGCGAAAAAGGATCAGGACTTGCAACCGTCCGGGAGTCCGGCGAGGGACAAAAATACGCTGAAAAGCTAAACCTTGCCGCCCATCTCCACGCCCAGGGCATCAACCCCAACAATTGGACAGCGGCCCAGCCGGCAGACTGGCCGGCACAGCAGGCTTTCCGCGAAACCGGGGAGAAGGACGCGCGCCATTTCGAGGTGGCGGGGCGGCTCTATAAGACGGCACCGCAGGTCGCCGCCACCCCGGCGCAGGGGCAGGACGCGCTCGATGTTTATCTGGGGGCGGTGCCGAAGCCGGTCGAGCAACTGGTCGACGTGGCCAATGTCCCGCTTGTCCATCCGCTCGGCCGACCGCACGACACCAGCACGGGCCGGCCCGACGCGCACGCCCTCAACCTCCATTACGCCCGCGTCGGCGTTGCCCCGGATTCCGCCCATAACGGCGACCCGCTGCCGATGGCGCAGCAGCCAAAGCTGCAGCAGGCGACGCGCGGCCCCGATGGCAAGGAAATCCCGCTCGGCATTCCCGGCATCTATCGCGGCTATGACGACGGCTATTTCTACGCCGCCAACGAAGGCACCCAGGAAAGCGCCGAGGTGCAAGCCCTCCGCCGCAAACGCGCCACGGAGAAAGCCGACACCCAAGGCGACGCCGCAGCCATCGCCGCCAATGACAATGACCCGGAAATCGACGAGGCCGTGGCGCGGAGTTATGGGGAGCAGGCGCCGATAAAGTCTTCGGTCAAAAGCGTTGCTGCAGAGAGTAACCTGTCACAGCAACGTGTCGGGGCTGAGGGACGGTTGCCGCAGCTGATATCGGCGATCGAAAAGTTTCAGAACAGCGAATCCCTGTCCGCTGATTACAGCGATCTCCTAAAGCGCACTGAGGCAGCCTTCGCCAAAGCCGGCGTTTCGATCGACTTGAAGAAGGTCGATGTAGAACGCCTCAAACAAACCGTCGAGCGTGCGGCCAGTTCTTCGAATGCTGTCGATGATCTCAATGCAGGCACAATCAAATCAACGTCGCCAGCTATCGCCGGTGCAACACTCGCAATTCCTGCCGGGGGCGCGTCTCTGACCGGCCTACGTACGGCGGCCGCAGCTGTCGGCACCTTGTTGGAAGAAGCGGCAGTAGGCACTGCTGCTTTGGGTGTCGCTGCTTTTACGGGGCTGGTTGGGGGATTCTTGGCTCTCATGATGTCCAGTACTCAAGGCCCCGAAGCCGACGAGTCACCGAGTCTATATCAGAAGTCAGCAACCCAGTCGAAGCCGGCAGATATCGATCGCGAGAAGGCAGAAACAATACAAGAAATGCCGAACATGGAAACTGCTGCGCGTCCGTCCAACCCGATGGAGCAGATTTCAAGTTCCCTTCCTCTTGCTGCCCCCAAAGCACCCAGCCCAAATTCGGAAGCGACGCAAGCTAGCGCATCGGATTCCTCACTCAAACACTTGATCGTCGAAAATTACCAAACATATTCATCCTTGATCGCCAAACTAAGAAAAGGAGAATCTCTGACCAAGGAGGAAGCGAGTTTTTCGAGAGAAATTATTTCGAAATTTGGTGCCAGCGAAGCATCCGTTGGCAAAAACCTTGAAACGACGGAGCCGACCCCAGCCGGAACTCCGAGTGTATTGGGCGAAACAACACCTGCCAGTCTAGAAATTGCTCCAGCTATTAAGCAGTGGCTGTTCAATTTACTTCGTGGTAATTCCAACGAAGATGCGCAACCTGATCGCGATGAAGCATATGAATTCTGCCGCAACCTTTGTACGGATATTTACGAAAACAATCCGCATCAGTTGCCCGGCGAAGGATCCGATATGAGCGCACGGTGGCGCAGATGTGTGCGAGATTGCCTAAAAGATCATGGATATTCCGACTTCTAAATGGAACATCCATCTAGGGGGGCTGATGAAGCGTGATACCGCCATAGTCTTTATGGATGCTTTGCTGCGGATGGGTCCCTCATTCGATGAACTGACAAACATCACGTATCAGATCGAAGACGAAACTGAGCGCAAATTCATACGTCGACAAATAGCTAGTGCCATGCAGTCCCTCGGCTATGAGATGGCAATGCATATCGTCCGGCAATATCCGGATCTCGATCCGGATAAGAAGGGCTGATTGGCATTCTCTTCTGTCTTTATCTTGTCAATTTGATAAAACGAATCTCCATGCGTTTCAGATCATCATTATCGCGATAGGGGCTGCAGCGACTTGGTTTGTCGTTAGCAATACCTTCAGCAAAGGATTGTCTCTCGCTGACATGGATTGGGATGATAGTGGCCAGACATCGTTGACGGAACTTTGGGCCACGATTGACTATGGCGTACGCCCAAGTGCCGATCGGCCAGCATGCCGCGAAGTGTTCGAATTCAAGGATGGACGCCCGATAAAGCTTCTCTGCCCATAGCGGCAATCCGAAGAGCAGCTAAAGGCGCCGGCAAACTCTGCCGTCTCGCCGCGTAAAACTGTACAATGGCCCAGTCACCGAACGGCCATTTTCAGCGGATTATCCGAATGTCTAAGGACGACACGATTCAGCTCAAAACCTCACCCACGACATCGACGGAAACCCGCTCGAAGTCGGCGGACGAGTTGTGGGCAGAAGCGTGGTTGGCGGAGCGGACCAAGCCTTCCCGGCAGCAGAATTTGACGCCATTGCAAAGGAAGGAACGGGCCGAGGGACTAAGATTGCTCCGCCGAGCACGCTCCGGGGATCCGGGACTGTTGGTCAGGTCGTAGTCAATCGTTACTCGCGCCTGCCAGAGGAGGTGGGTCTCTCCAACAAGCTGACGCCGGAAGACCTGCCGGGCGTTTACGGCCACGAGATCGGTCATGTCATTGACCAGCTTGCCGGTGAAATATCGACCAAGGGGCTGACGCAAGAGCCGAAAGCGCTCTACGATGTCGGCAACAATCGGACCCCGCCCTGATCACATCGCACCATCTGAGAAGCAATCGACATGACTGAGACTTCGATCGACAAGGCAGCCGGCATTCTTTGGAAGACGCGCTTGGCGCAGGGGCGGCTGGCGGCCTTGCCGGCCGATTGCAAGCCGGCGACGCTGGACGAAGGCTATGCGGTGCAGGCGGCGATGGCAGCACTGGCCGGCCAGGCAACGGTCGGCTGGAAGATTGCGGCCACCAGTGCGGCGGGGCAGAAGCATATCGGCGTTACCGAGCCGTTGGCCGGGCGCCTCTTTGCCGATTTCGTTCTGCCCGACGGCGCCAGTTTGCCGGCGGCACCCTTGCAGATGCGGGTCGTCGAGGCGGAGTTCGCTTTCCGCTTGGGCGCCGATCTGCCGGCGCGGGCTGTGCCTTACAAGATCGGCGAGGTGCGCGCGGCAATCGCCGATCTGCATCTGGCGATTGAGATTCCGGATGCGCGCTTCGAGCCGTTTGAGACGATCGGCCCGGCGCAGATCGCCGCCGACGATGCCTTTGCCGCCTGGTTCGTGCTGGGGCAGAAAGTGACGGGATGGGAGAGGCTCGATCTTCCCAACCAGCCGGTGCGAGTCACAAAGAACGGCAAGGTCGCTGCGGAGGGGGCGGGTGCCAATGCGCTGGGCGATCCATGCCTGGCGCTCACCTGGCTCGCCAATGAACGCGCCAAGCGCGGCCCGGCTTTGCAGGCCGGTGACATCATCACGACAGGCACCTGCATCACGCCGCTCCATGTCGATGCGGGCGATGCGATCGTGGCGGAATTTCCGGGTCTGGGCCGGGTCGCGGTTCAACTGACGTAAGGCGTTGCACGCGCCCATATTGACTGCCGGAGTGCCTTGACGTTGTCCTTCGGCGGGCGAAAGATCGTCAGGTTCGATGGATCGGTTTAGACCTCAACCGAAAGGCACATCCGTCATGGCGCGTATCGTCGATTTCTATTATGCGATCGGCAGCCGCTATTGCTATCTGGCACAAAGCCAGGTGGCGCATCTGGAGGCGATCGGCCATGTCGCCATTCGCTGGCAGCCGCTCCTTTCCGAGGAACTGATGCGCGCGCGCGGCCTCACGCCCTTCAAGCAGAATCCGGTTTCGGTCCAGTATCTGCCGGAATATCGATCCGAGGACGCGGCGCGCTGGGCGGCCTTCTATGGCATCCCTTACCGCGAGCCCGCCTGGAAGGTCATCGATTGGCGCCGCGTCAACTTGGCGGCGGTTGCCGCCGCGCGGGTGGGCGATGTCGCCGCCTATTCACGCCGTCTTTTCGATGCCGTCTTCGGTCAAGGGGCGCAGGTCTTGAGCGATCACGATCTCGCGCGCCTTGCCGACGAAGCGGGGCTTGATGGCAAGCGGCTGGTCTCCCTCATCGACGACCAGGAAACGGTGGCGCTCCACCAGCGGACGATTGCGGCCGCGGTTGAGGCCGGTGCCTTCGGCGTGCCCACCTTCGTTGTCGACGGTGAGGTCTTCTGGGGCAATGACCGGCTGGTCCTGTTGCGGCACCATCTGGGCAAGGATGCGGCGTAAGCGCGCCAGCAAAATATCGCGTCATCGGGGTGTCATCATCGAGGTATGATCCATGCCGGTTGCATGGCGCCGTGCCGTCGTCGATAGTGCCCACATGGGGGCGATGACAATAGCGGAAAGATTGGATGATTCGAGCAACCCAAATCGCTGACCTCGGTTCGGCACCGCTGCTGCAGATGGAAACCTATTGGCACCAGAAGCGGGGCGATCGCCTGATGCCGTCGCGCGCCGATATCGATCCGGCCGAGATCAAGCCGCTGCTGCCGCAGATCATCATGGCGCGGATCGAGCACGATCCATTCCGCGTCAGGTACAGCATCGTTGGCACCGCCTGCGCGCGCAGCGCCGGCTTCGACTATACCGGCCGCTATCTCGACGAACTCATGTTCGAATCTGAAAGCGATACGGATTGGCTCCAGATCTACGCCGAGATCGTGCGCGAGCGGAAGCCGATCGCCGGTGTCTGCCGTTTCCGCACGGCCCATACCGAGATTCCCTATCGCGTCGGCGTCTTCCCGCTCTCCAGCGACGGGCACCGGGTCGACCAGACCATCTCTTATGAGCATCTGACCCTGTCGCTCGGCGAGATGGAGCAGGTGCTGCCGGCGAAACCGGTGCGGTGACGCGCTAGCGAACGGCGCGGAGCGGCGTCAATTCGTGGAAGAGCGGTGCGGCGATGACCGATTTCGCGGCGGCGATGTCGGGCGCCATCTCGCGATCCTCGTTCCAGAAGGCGACCTTTGTGCGGAGCGCATCCATGACGCGGCGCAGGGTGCGGCTGGTCTCAAGCGGCCGCCGGAGATCGATCCCCTGCGCGGCGCAGAGGAGTTCGATCGCCACGATGCCGGTGGTGTTGTCGGCCATGTCGAGCACGCGGCGCGCGCCGTGCGTTGCCATCGAGACATGGTCTTCCTGATTGGCGGACGTGGGGAGCGAGTCGACGCTCGCCGGATGGGCGAGGCACTTGTTCTCCGATGCCAGAGCCGCCGCCGTCACATGCGCGATCATGAAGCCGGAATTGAGGCCGGGCTCCGGCACCAGGAAAGCCGGCAGATTGCTGAAGCGTGCATCGGTCAGCATGGCGATGCGGCGTTCGGATAGGGCCCCGATCTCGGCCACGGCAATGGCAAGGCAGTCGGCCGCCATCGCCACAGGCTCGGCATGGAAGTTGCCGCCGGACAGGACATCGCCTTCGGCGGCGAAAACGAGCGGATTGTCGCTGACCGCATTGACTTCGCGCCCGATGATGGTGGCGGCATGGCGCAGCATGTCGAGAACGGCCCCCATCACCTGCGGCTGGCAGCGCAGCGAATAGGGGTCCTGCACGCGGTCGCAATCGACGTGGCTGGCGCGCAAGGGGCTGCCCTCCATCATCGCCTTCAAGGCCGCCGCGACTTCGATCTGGCCCACCTGACCGCGTACTTCATGAATGCGCGGATCGAACGGCGTGTCGCTGCCCAGGGTCGCGTCGGTCGTCATGGCACCGACGGCCAGGGCCGCGAGGAACACATCCTCGGCCGCAAGGAGACCGGCCACGGCCAGTGCCGTCGAGACCTGGGTGCCGTTAAGAAGGGCGAGGCCTTCCTTGGCGGCGAGTGTCATCGGCTTGAGGCCGACGCGGTTGAGGCCCTCGACGGCGGAAATCGTCTGGCCCTGGTGCCGCACCTCGCCGACACCGAGCAGAGCCTGGGAGAGATGGGCAAGGGGAGCAAGGTCGCCCGACGCACCGACCGACCCTTTGGACGGGATGAGCGGATAGATACCGGCATTGAGAAGTGTCACGAGCGCCTCGATCACCTCGCGCCGGATGCCGGAGAAGCCGCGCGCCAGGCCGTTGATCTTGAGGATCATGATGAGGCGTACGATCTCGTCGGCAAAGGGTGCCCCCGTGCCGGCGGCATGGGAGAGGACGAGGCGGCGCTGCAATTCGGCCACTTGCTCGTCCGGGATGCGGGTATGGGCGAGCGAGCCGAAGCCGGTATTGATGCCGTAGGCCGTCTTGTGCTGGTCGAGAATGGCCTGGACCGTGGCCGCCGAGGCGTCAATCGCCGGGAAGGCGGCCGGCGCAATGGCGAGTTTCAGCCCCTGGCGCCAGACGCGCCGCAACTCGCCCAGCGCGAGGGTGCCGGGGGTCAAGGTGAAGGTCTCGCTCATTTTTGTCTCCTGCCGCAGATCGTCGGTAGCTTGTCTAATCTTGTATATACAAGTTGGTAGGGCGACTCGCAACTGGCTTCGAGCGACGGATTTCGCGGTGGGATTGGGCGCCGGGATCGGCCCATGAATTCTTTTACTGCACCGATGAGCCGTGGCGATCGATGCGGCGCCGATGGCGCGCCTACGCGAAAAGCCTGTCGTTCCCCGAACAGTGGGTGTCGCGGCGGCACGTCCTCAAACCTGCAAAAGCCGTTACGCCTGTTGCGAAATTTCGAACGAGCGGGCAGTTTGTCGCCGGTTCTTAACGAGAGATTAGGTCGGGCGGTGCAAGATCGCGACCGACTTCGCTGAACAACATGCCAGAAGGCAAAGGTGTGACCATGGCCAATGACGGTGATCTTGATCTCAACTCGCTGAACGACGAAGAGCTTGTCCAGCAGGTACATGACGACCTTTACGACGGTCTCAAGGAAGAGATCGAAGAGGCCGTGCGCATTTTCCTGAAGCGCGGCTGGACCCCCTATGACGTCCTGACCAAGGCCCTGGTCGAGGGCATGCGGATCGTCGGCGTCGATTTCCGCGACGGCATCCTGTTCGTGCCGGAAGTGCTGCTTGCTGCCAACGCGATGAAGGCCGGCATGAGCATCCTGCGGCCGCTGCTCGCCGAAACCGGCGCGCCCAAGGTCGGCAAGATGGTGATCGGCACGGTGAAGGGCGACATCCACGACATCGGCAAGAACCTCGTCTCGATGATGATGGAAGGCGCCGGCTTCGAAGTGATCGACCTCGGCATCAACAACCCGGTCGAAAAGTACCTGGAAGCCATCGAAGAGCATCAGCCGGACATTCTCGGCATGTCGGCGCTGCTTACCACGACGATGCCCTATATGAAGGTCGTCATCGACGCGATGATCGAAAAGGGTATCCGCAACGACTACGTCGTCCTGGTCGGCGGTGCACCGCTCAACGAAGCCTTCGCCGCTTCGGTCGGTGCCGATGCCTATTGCCGTGACGCTGCCGTCGCCGTGGAAACGGCCAAGCAGTTCATGTCGAAGCGCCAAGGCTCGGCTCTCGCCAAGAAGTAATAGCGGCACTGACGGACAGATATCAAAGCCCCGCTGCTTCGGCAGCGGGGCTTTTCTGTTGCCGACTTGAATCGGTTGCAATGCATTACTATAATGCTCTTTATGAGTGATAGTGGCGGTGCGTTATTACAGTTTCTACTCGACCTCATTGTTGATGCAAGTGAAGGTCGCGGTAGGATCGCATTTCTCATCCGATGTCTGCTGAAAACCTCCTTAGCAGTCGCCGTGATTTATTTCTGCGTGATCTTCTGGCGGGCGACATTCAGTTGAGGTGGCTTCTCAGATTAATTCCGCGTTGGTGAAGCGATGGATGCGACCAAAGCCGGCAACGAGCAGAGCCTCGGCAACGGCAAAGCGGTAAAAGTGGAAGTCCTTGAAATCGGCGTAGAAGGCCGCCTCCGGCCGAGTGGCGAGATATGCGGCGCGGTGCGCAGGATCGTGCGTCTCGGCGACCTCACCGAGTAGCGTCACCCGCGGGCCAGTCAGCGGTTCGTTGACGCCGCCGGTACCGTCGAACAGCAGCGAAGCCTTCGGGCTGTTGGCGAGATTGCGGACATGATCGGAGAGGTCGGAGAGCAGCAACAGCGGCATCCCTGAGGCATCCAAAGCCGGCACGGTGAGGCTGACCGAGGGGTAGGTGGCGTCGTCCCGGCGCGCCAAGGTCCCGAACGCGGCCTTGGGAAGCTGCATCAGCCGTCTAATTTCCCCTTTTGGATCAATATCTTCAGTCATGGGCGCGAACTCGTTTGGCAATTTGTTGAAACGAGCGGAAGATTGGCGGCAGAATCCATTAAGCGCAATCACTTGGCCTAGCAAATGTGCCGATTGCGCCCCATTTCTGTCATCATTGGCAGCAATCTTGGCAAGGTTCGCTGATTTCTATACTGGTTCGCACGCCAAGGAGAAAACCCGTGCCGCAGACGATTGCGCTGGTCGACGATGATCGCAACATCCTGACCTCGGTCACGATTACACTGGAAGCCGAGGGCTTCGCCGTTCGCACCTATAGCGATGGCGCCGACGCCTTGCGCGGACTCACCCAGCAGCCGGTCGACTTGGCCGTTCTCGATATCAAGATGCCGCGCATGGACGGGATGGAACTCCTGGAGAAGCTGCGCAAGACCTCATCGTTGCCCGTTATCTTCCTGACCTCGAAGGACGACGAGGTGGACGAGTTGATGGGCCTGCGCATGGGCGCCGACGATTACATCAAGAAGCCCTTCTCGCAGCGCCTCCTCATCGAGCGCATCCGCTCGATCCTGCGCCGCGAGGAAAGCCGCTCGGCCACCAGCCAGAGCGGCGAGGCGGCGATGGTGCGCGGCCCCCTGATGATGGACCCGACGCGGCATTTGTGCACCTGGGACAGCCGGCCGATCGAACTCACGGTCACGGAGTTCCTGCTGCTGAAGGCGCTGGCTCAACGCCCCGGTCATGTGAAGAGCCGTGACCAGCTGATGGACGCAGCTTACGGCGAGAATATCTATGTCGACGACCGCACCATCGACAGCCATATCAAGCGGCTGCGCAAGAAATTCAAGGCTGTGATCGGTGACTTCAACCATATCGAGACCCTCTATGGCGTCGGCTACCGCTACAAGGAAAGCTGATTTGCCCCGCGCGCGAACCGGCCGATGAGCGAAGCTTCGCGCAGCGACGAGCTCGAACGTTGGCGCCTGCCGCTCTCCACGGCACCCGCGAAGCCGAAGAAGCCGGGTTTCTGGCAGCGCCGCAAGGCATTGCCGCCGCGGGCCGAGCCGGAATTGCGCGCCGCACCGCGTGCGCCTGCCGCAAAAGCGGTGGCATCGCCGCAGCTGCAGCCGGCCACACGCAAAGAGAAGCCGCGCGAGCGGCGCCTGCCGGCGTCAAGCCGCTCGCTGTGGCAGTCGCCGCTGACGCGTCGCATTCTGGTTCTCAACATCATGGCGCTTCTCGTGCCGGTACTGGGTCTCCTCTATCTGCCGACCTATCGCGACAGCCTGCTGCAATCGGAGCTGGAGCTGCTGAAGACGGAAGGCTCGCTGTTCTCCGGCGCGTTGGCTTCGAGCGGCGTTGCCACCACCACGTTGGGTGACGAGAAACTGGTGCCAGAGACGTCGCGCCAGACCATCCGACGATTGGTCGACGTGTCCAAAACCCGCGCCCGCCTGTTTACCCCTGATGGCATCCTCATTGCCGATTCCTTCTTGCTTTCCGGCCCCGGCGGTATCGTCACCATCACGCCGCTGCCGCCGCTCGATCCCAATGAAAGCCTGGTCTGGAAGTGGATTGCCGGCGCCTATGATTGGGTCTTCGACCGTCTGCCCAACAGCCGCATCCTGAAGCCCTATCAGGAAGCCGCCGTGCAGAATGCCACCGATTACGAGGAGGTGGTGAAGGCCCTGGACGGTGAGGCCGCGACTTTCGTGCGCGATGCCGGCAAGGGCAAAATGATCCTTTCCGCCGCGGTGCCGGTGCAGCG
Organism: Dongia sp.; assembly: GCF_041910485.1. Classification (GTDB taxonomy): domain Bacteria; phylum Pseudomonadota; class Alphaproteobacteria; order Dongiales; family Dongiaceae; genus Dongia. Next base: position 53,531 of record NZ_JAYRQR010000062.1, on the reverse strand, counting down.
TTATCGGCAAGTGCTGGGCGCCCTTCTGTTGACCAAGCCTGGGGATGATATCGAAGCGACCTTGCGCGACACGCGACTGACCATTCTGGGGGTTTCCGGTATTGCGCTTGGTGTCACCGTGCTGCTGTCGCTCTATCTTTCGAGCACCATTGCCTTGCCGATCCACCGCCTGGCCGATGCCGCGGACCGCGTGCGGCGCGACAAAGGGCGGCAGAAGCAGATTCCGGATCTTTCGGCGCGTGGCGACGAGATCGGCGATCTTTCCGGAGCGCTCCGCGATATGACCGAAGCCGTCTGGCGCCGCATGGATGCGATCGAAGGCTTTGCCGCCGATGTGGCACATGAAATCAAGAATCCGCTGACCTCGCTCAGGAGCGCCGTCGAAACCGTGGCGCGCGTCGAAGATCCGCAGCAGCAGAAGAAGCTGATGAGCATCATTCTCGATGACGTGCAGCGCCTCGACCGCCTGATCACCGACATTTCCGATGCCTCGCGCATCGATGCCGAAATGTCGCGTGTCGAGGCACAACCGGTCAATCTGCGCGATCTCGTTCTTGCGGTCGCTGACATCTATACGGCGACGGGACGTGAATCGGCGCCGGTCATTGCGACCGATCTGCCGGATGGCGATGCGCTGGCTGTGCTGGGAACCGAAAGTCGTCTCGGCCAGGTCGTGCGCAATCTTGTCGCCAACGCCATTTCCTTCAGCCCGCCCAAGGGAACGGTCGTGATGGTCGCGCGCCGTGTCGGCCGCCAGATCATTCTGACGGTCGAAGATGAAGGGCCGGGCATTCCCGCCGACAAGCTCAACGCTATTTTCGAGCGCTTCTATTCGGAGCGACCGAAAGGCGAAAAGTTCGGCACGCATTCGGGCCTCGGCCTCTCCATCTCCAAGCAGATCGTCGAGGCCTATGGCGGCAGTCTCAAGGCGGAGAACCGCACGGATGCCAGCGGACAGATCATTGGCGCTCGCTTCATCGTGACCCTTGTGATGGCGTGAGGTCGTAGAGATGGGTGCAGCATCGCTTCGAATGGATGGTGTCGCCGTGGCAATCGACGGAAGGGGCGTGCTGTTGCGCGGGCCCTCCGGCAGCGGTCGGTCGGATTTGGCGTTGCGCCTCATCGATGAAGGCGCAAAGCTCGTCAATGACGAGCAGGTGGAATTGCATCGGCATGGCGGCAGGGTGACCGTGGCGGCGCCGGCACTGATGCCGCCGGCACTCAAGGGATACATCGAAGCGCGCGGCCTCGGCCTCGTGCCGGTCCCCTATGTGGATGGCGAGACGGAACTGGCCTGGGTCGTCGATATGGCTGGGCTTGAAACCATCGAGCGCCTGCCGCCGGCGCAAAGTGTCGATTTTCTCGGCGTCAGCATACCCTTGATGCAGATAGATCCCGCCGCACCGTCGGCCACCGCCAAGCTGCGGCTTGCAGTGCGATGCGGTGCCGGCCATATATTGGGCCGGGAATAGAGATTTCGGGCAGGGCCATGTCGCAAAACGATCCGGCGTCGATGGTAGCGGAACGAACCGATGGCGATATGCGCAAAGAGCGGCGCCATGTCGTGCTGGTGACCGGATTGGCCGGGGCCGGCCGATCAACGGCACTGAAGTGTCTCGAGGATATCGGTTACGAAGCGGTCGACAACATGCCGCTCGATCTGTTGCCGCATCTGCTGGCCGGCCTGGCACAGGCAAGCCTGCCGGAAATGGGCAAGCCGATCGCGCTCGGCATCGATTCCCGTACCAGCGGTTTCTCCAGCGATGGCTTCATCCACCTGGTCCAGCAATTGAAAAAGGACAAGCGCCTGCGCGTCAGTCTGGTCTTTCTGGATTGCGACGATGATGTGCTGCAGCGTCGCTATACGGAAACGCGACGCCGGCATCCGCTGGCGCAGGACCGTCCAGTGGTCGACGGCATCCAGCGCGAACGCCAGCTGATGCAGCCGGTGAAGGGCGAGGCCGACATCGTGCTGGACACCAGCGAGAGCGCAATCGGAGATTTGAAGGCGATGCTGGCCGGGCATTTCGGCCTCGATGCGCAGCCGGATTTGGCCGTAACCATTCTTTCCTTTTCCTATAAGCAGGGCCTGCCGCGCGAGGCAGATCTTGTTTTTGATGTCCGGTTTCTTGAAAATCCCCATTATGATCCGGCACTTAGGCCGCTTACGGGGGAGGATGCGGCCGTTGGCCGCGCGATCGAGGCCGACCCTGCTTTCCCCGGTTTCTTTGCGGCCCTGACTTCCTTATTGTGGCCCCTCTTGCCGGGCTATGAGGACGAGGGGAAGAGCTATCTGACCATCGCCATCGGGTGCACTGGCGGACGGCACAGGTCGGTCTTCGTCGCCGGCAAGCTGGCACAATGGTTCAAGGAGCGCGACCGCGCGGTCACGCTCCGGCATCGCGATGTAGGACGGTCGGCCGGATGAGGGCGACCGGCGCAGCGCGGGTTTCGACATTCGGGGGTATGTGTGGTTCAGACTGAAGTGATCGGCATTGTCCTGGTAACGCACGGCAATCTTGCCGCTGAATTCCTGGCCGCCCTGGAACATGTCGTCGGCAAGCAGCAAGCCGCTGCCGCCATCTGCATCGGCCCCGAGGACGATATGGAGCAGCGCCGGCGCGAAATTCTCGAAGCCGTCGCCAAGTGCGACCAAGGAAAGGGCGTCGTCCTGCTGACCGACATGTTCGGCGGCACGCCGTCGAACCTCGCTATCTCGACGTTGGACAAGGCGAATGTGGAAGTGGTGGCGGGTGTCAACCTGCCGATGCTGATCAAGCTGGCAAGTGTGCGCGGGACGTTGCCGCTCACCGGTGCCGTGACAGCAGCGCAGGAGGCCGGGCGCAAATATATCAACGTCGCATCGCAACTCCTCAAAGCCAGCGAATGCTGAGGGGCTGCCGATGTCACAGACAGATAAACTCACGGCCCGCGCCCAGATTGCCAACCAGAAGGGGCTTCATGCCCGTGCCGCAGCGAAATTCGTCAAGACGGCCGGAAGCTTCGATGCCGATGTCCGCGTCGCCAAGGGCGAGATGGACGTCAGCGGTGGATCGATCATGGGCTTGATGATGTTGGCGGCCAGCATCGGTACCGAGCTTGAGATCCGCGCCCATGGCGCCGAAGCGCGGGCCGCGATCGACGCCCTGGTCGATCTTATCGAGCGCAAGTTCGATGAAGAGTGAGACGCCGCGATCATCGCGTCGTCCTACCAAGGCCGCCAAGGACAAGCCAGCGGCGCATCGCGAAGTTTTGCTCGAAGGGCTCGGCGTTTCGGCCGGTATAGCTATCGGCCATGCGCATGTTGTCGAGATCGGCGTCATCAATGTGCCGGATTATGAGATCGCGCCGGATGCCGTCGAAGCGGAACTGGAACGATTTCGCGACGCTTTGGCAAAGTCGGAACGCCAACTCCGGAAACTGAAGAAGAAAAGCGCTGAACTGCACGGTGCTGCGGCCGAGGAACTGGAATTCCTGCTCGACGCGCACATGCAGATGTTGTCCGGCTCGCGCATCGTACGCGGTGTCGAGAGGCGGATTTCGGATTTGCGGCAGAATGCCGAAGCGGCGGTGCAATATGAAATCAATGCGATCGCGCATGATTTCGAGCATCTCAACGATCCTTACCTTTCGGCTCGTTCCAAGGATGTGCGGGAAGTCGGGGACCGATTGCTGCGCAACCTGACCAAGACACCGTTTGAGGCGTTCAAGCATCTGCCCGAAGGTGCCATCGTCATCGCCGAGGAACTGACACCGGCCGATACGGCGCTACTTGATCCCAAGCGCATTCATGCCTTTGCAACAGAGCTGGGTGGCGCTGAAAGCCATACCGCGATCATGGCGCGTTCGCTGGCGCTGCCCGCGGTTCTCGGCCTTGCCGGCCTCTCGAAGGCGGTGAAGACCGGGGATACGGTCATTGTCGACGGTGCCGGCGGCCGCATTTACATCAACCCCACGCCGGGCCGGCTTGAAGAGTTTCATCGGCGGCAGTTGGAGCTGGAGCGGACCGAGCGCATCCTGTCGCGGCTTAAGAAGCTGCCAGCCGTTACGCGCGATGGGCAGCGCGTCGGCATGCTGGTCAATCTGGAACTGCCCCGCGAGCTGGACATGGCGCTGGCGGCAGGTGCCGAAGGCGTGGGGCTGCTGCGTTCCGAGTTCCTCTTTATGAACCGCGCCGATCTGCCGACCGAAGATGAGCAGGTCGAATCCTATCGCGCCATCGTCGAAGGTATGGAGGGCAAGCCGGTCACCATTCGCACGCTCGACGTGGGTGGCGACAAGTTGGCGCCGTCACTGCGTGAGCGGCTGGGCGATACCGCCAACCCGGCGCTGGGCCTGCGCGCGATCCGGCTCGGCCTGCAGGAGCGAGATCTGCTGGAAACGCAGCTTGCCGCGATCCTGCGTGCCAGTGCACACGGTCCCGTGCGCATCCTGCTGCCGATGATCTCGTCTTTGAGCGAGGTCAAGCAGGTGCGGGAAATGCTGCTACAGGTGGCCAAACGGCTGAAGCGGCGCAATGTCAAAATGGCCGATTCCCTGCCGCCGATCGGTGTCATGATCGAAGTGCCGGGTGCTGCCCTTTCGGCGGACGCCTTGGCGCAGGTGTCTGATTTCTTCGCCATCGGGTCCAACGATCTGACGCAGTACACGCTGGCCATCGACCGGGGCGAAGAGCAGGTGGCGCATCTCTACAATCCACTGCATCCGGCCGTGCTGCGGCTGATCCAGTTTGCGACCGAGGCCGCCTTGCGCAGCCGCATTCCGATCAGTGTCTGCGGCGAGATCGCGGGCGATCCGAAATTCGCGCCACTCCTGCTGGGGCTTGGCATCCAGGATCTCTCCATGGCGCCGGTCAATCTGCCGCGCGTGAAGCAGCGCATCCGAAACATCGATTATCTGGCGGCAACGCGCTGTGCGCGGCTCATCATGGATCAGTGGGATACGGGCCGCATTGCCATGCTGCTCGACGATTTCAACGCCCTCGCGGTTTGAAGGCTTCGGACGGTGGTCCCAGGCCGTCGGATGATCCGATATTTTTCCTTCTGGATCATATAATTACCTAAGGTTCGATAGGTGATGATGCCGGATCGCATCAATTTACAGGCGTCCGCTAAAGCAGGGCTTGCCGCGACCGGGCCGGCCTGCTATACGGCGCCATATAAACAAATCTTTATCTGATGGAGACGCCGCCATGGCCGCCAACGATTTCAAAGTCAAAGACATCAGCCTCGCCGATTGGGGTCGCAAGGAGATCGCGATCGCTGAGACCGAAATGCCGGGCCTGATGGCGCTGCGCGACGAGTTCGGCAAGAAGCAGCCCCTGAAGGGCGCGCGCATCGCCGGCTGCTTGCACATGACCATCCAGACGGCGGTTCTCATCGAAACGCTGGTGGCCCTCGGCGCCGAAGTGCGCTGGTCGTCCTGCAACATCTTCTCGACCCAGGACCATGCGGCTGCCGCCATCGCGGCGAAGGGCATCCCGGTCTTTGCCTGGAAGGGCATGTCGGAAGAGGAATTCTGGTGGTGCATCGAAGCGACCATCACCGGCCCGGGCGGCTGGAAGCCGAACATGATCCTCGATGACGGCGGCGACCTCACCCAGATCATGCACGACAAATATCCGGACATGCTGAAGGACATCAAAGGCATCTCGGAGGAAACGACCACCGGCGTCCATCGCCTCTATCAGATGCAGAAGGACGGCTCGCTGAAGGTTCCGGCAATCAACGTCAACGACAGCGTCACCAAGTCGAAGTTCGACAACAAGTATGGCTGCCGCGAAAGCCTCGTCGACGCCGTCCGCCGCGCTACCGACGTCATGATGGCCGGCAAGGTCGCCGTGGTCGCCGGTTTTGGCGATGTGGGCAAGGGTTCGGCCGAAAGCCTGCGCCATGCCGGCTGCCGCGTCCTTGTCACCGAAGTCGATCCGATCTGCGCGCTGCAGGCGGCGATGGAAGGTTATGAAGTGACGACGATGGAAGACGCCGCGACCCGTGGCGACATCTTCGTCACGGCCACGGGTTGCGTCGACGTCATCACCGTCGAGCATATGCGCGAGATGAAGGACCGGGCCATCGTCTGCAACATCGGCCACTTCGACAGCGAGATCCAGATCGCGGGCCTCCGGAACTACAAGTGGCACAATGTGAAGCCGCAGGTGGATGAGGTCGAATTCCCGACCGGCCGCCGTATCCTCGTGCTGGCTGAAGGCCGCCTGGTCAATCTGGGCTGCGCCACGGGCCATCCCAGCTTCGTCATGTCGGCCTCCTTCACCAACCAGGTGCTGGCCCAGATCGAACTGTGGGGCAACCACAAAGCCTACAAGAACGAGGTCTACGTTCTGCCGAAGCATCTCGACGAGAAGGTGGCGATGCTGCATCTCGCCAAGGTCGGCGCCAAGCTCACCAAGCTCAGCGACAAGCAGGCGACCTATCTGGGCGTCACCCAGGCCGGCCCGTTCAAGCCGGAGCATTACCGCTACTGATCCTGCGATAGGCGGGGTGTATGGAATGGGGCGCCCGGTCGAGAAGGCCGGGCGCCCTTCTTCTTGGCGGTACACATCGTCGGTGGCTTGTCACCGGAATCGCACATCCGTACAGTGCTCAGCCATGGGCGACTCGCTGCAATTGGGGATGGGTGCGGCTGGATTGGTGATGGGCTTGGCCGTCGCCGCCTATCAGGCATGGCGCCGCCACGGTGAAAAGACCCAGTTCTCGGCTCAGCTTCACGGATTTGAAGAGACCCTTTCCGCCCGCAAGGCGGAACAGGAAGAGTTGGCCGCCACTTTGGCGACCGTCCCGCTTGGCCATATCGTTTGGGAGGTTGGCGGCCGCGCCGAGGTCGATCGGCTGGCTCGCCGCTGGCTGAAACTGCCGGCGGACGGGGATTGCACGCGACACGATCTGGTGGCCTTGCTCAAGCCGGCCGAGCAGGCGGAGCTCCTCAACGCCATCATGTCGCTGGAGAAGGAGGGGCAGAGCTTCACCTTTGAGCCGGTCTCGGTAGAGGCGCGTCTGCGCTGGACGGGCATGCGCAGCGGAGCGAAGTGCCATATCTGGCTCGATGACGTCGGCGATATCGTCGAACCGCTGGAGCAGGCCTCCGCCCATGCGCTGAAGACGGCTTCGTCCCTGGCCCAACTGCTAGAACAATTGCCTTACCCGGTCTGGCGGCGGGGTGAGGATCTGGCCATTGCCTGGTGCAACCCGGCCTTTGCCAGCATTCTCGACCTGCCGGTGGAGAGGGTTATCGGCGAGGGGCGCGAAATCAACCCGGCCGCCAAGGCTCTGGCGCGCCGCGCGCAGCGGGTGGGTCTTGCCCAATCGGAAAGCCAGCAGTTGGTCGTGAAGGGGCAGAGGCGCCTCTACGACCTCACCGAAGTGCCGTTGCCCGACGGGTCGGTCATCGGCTTTGCGCTCGACCAGACTCAGCTTGAAGAGAGTCACGGCGAACTGGCGCGCCATATCGCCGCCCATGACGATGTGCTGCAGGCATTGGGCACCGGCATTGTGATCTTCGGTCCGGACAAGCGGGTCAAGTTCTTCAACGCCGCTTTTCGTGACATGTTCAACCTCGATGCCGCGTTCCTGCGCCTTGAGCCTAGCGTCGACCAGGTGCTCGATATGTTGCGCGAGCGTCGGCAGATTCCGGAACAGGCCGACTTCCGTTCGTTCAAGCAGGAGTGGAGCCGGCAGGTCATGTCGGTCATCGCGCCGTTCGAGGACCTGATGCATGTACCCTCCGGTGCCACCTATCGCATGCTGGCCTCGCCCCATCCCTTCGGCGGCGTCATCCTTACCTTTGAGGATGTCACCGACAAATTGGCGATGGAGCGCAACTACAACACCCTGATCGAGGTGCAGAAGGAGACCATCGATCACCTTTATGAGGGCATCGCGGTGTTTGGTAGCGATGCGCGCCTCAAGCTCTACAATCCGGCCTTCGTGCGCTTGTGGAATCTCAGCGAAGCCGATGTCGATGGCGAGCCGCATGTGCGCCAGATCGTTGAGGCGGTGAAGCCATTCTTCGAGAACAAGCCGAACTGGGACGAATTGCGCCGCCGCATCATATCGAACATCGGCGAGCGCGAGGTAAAGAACTGGCGTCTGGAACGCATCGACGGCAAGATCATCGACATCGCCGGCATTCCATTGGCGGATGGTGGCCGCCTCTTCAAATACACCGACGCTACCGACAGCATCAATATGGAGCGCGCGCTGACCGAGCGCAATGAAGCGCTGGTGGCGGCCGACCGGCTGAAATCCGAGTTCATTGCCAACGTTTCGTACGAATTCCGTACGCCGCTCAACGCCATCATCGGCTACGCGGAATTGCTGGCGCGGCAGTATTTCGGCGATATGAACGAGCGGCAGTTGGAATATGCCTCGGCCATTCTCGACTCAGCGCAGAACCTCATTCTGATGATCGGCGACGTGATCGACGTCGCCGCTATCGAGGCTGGATATATCCATCTGGAGCCGAGCAAAGTCGATGTCCGGCAATTGACGGAATCTATGGCGCGCCTCTTCCAGCAGAGGGCACGCAGCCGCAACATCGAGCTGCTGATCGAGGTGGAGCCAGATGTGGGCATGATCGATGCCGATCCACAGCGTTTGAAGCAGGCGCTGGGCAATCTGCTCAGTGCGGCCATCGGTGCTGCCCCGGGTGGTCGCACCATCATCGTGAAGGCAGAACGCCAGGATAGCATGTTGGAGGTCAGTGTCAGCGTCCAAGGGGCTGTCGAGGATTTCGGCTTCGACGTCGGTCCGGACTCAGATTCGTCGCAAGCCCGATCATCAACCCGTGGACTGGGCGTTGCGTTGGCGCGAACCCTTATCGAAATGCATGGTGGGCGCTTGATGACGGAAAGCGGGCCACGCGGCCGCCGTATCGTCTGTTCGTTGCCGCTCGACGCTGCCTAGGCCGCTCGGCCTTCCTGCAGCACAGCCCTTAGTGCTGACAGAAGCCCTTGTTGCGTTACAGATGATTTTGGCAAGTATCCGCTGATGTCGTAGCGGGCGCGTACCATGTTTTCTGAAAAGCGACCGGCCTGACCCGTATGAATGAGGACGGGCAGCGACCGGGTTTCGGGTTCGGCGCGCAGGCTTTCGAGCAGATCGAGCCCAGCTTCGGCGCTTTCCATGACCACATCGAGAAGAACAAGGTCGATATCTTCTTCATCGCCCGCAAGGCGCGTGCGTGCTTCACTGGCAGAGTGGCAATGGCTGAGGCGCAGTCTGCGACCATCTATCTCGGCGCCGCTGAGAGCTAAGCCAATAGCTGCATGCACCTCGGAATCGTCGTCGACGATCAGAATCGACCAAGGTCGGCCGGCCGTGACCGCTCCTTCTTCGGCCTCGTCGGCAAACAAACTTGCCGCGTCGTCGTCGACAAAAGGCTTTAGGCGCAACAATATCCATTGCGCGAGGCCGGTTGCCTCTTGCGGAGGTTGGTTGATCATCGGCCCTGCTCCACATCTGGTGCATTTGGAGTGACGACGGGAATAGTGATGGTGAAGATTGTACCCTGACTTGGTTGACTGCTGACATCAATCGAGCCGGCCAGCATTTCGACGATGATATTGTGGACGATGTGCAGTCCGAGCCCGCTGCCGCCATGACCAAGGCGGGACGTGAAGAAAGGATCGAATATCCGTCCCAGCGCAGACGCCGGGATGCCGGCCCCGTTGTCGGCCACGGTCAGTTGTAGATCGGAGCCAAGTCGAGCAGCCTTTACCTCGATACGCGGTTCGCCGACGGTCACCACCGAATCCTTTGGAAATGCGTGGATGAGTGCGTTGTTGATGAGATTGGTCAGAACCTGGCCGAGCGGGCCGGGATAAGAGTCGAGCGTAATATCTGGCGCCACGTCCACCAAGGTCGTGACACCGGCGCGGCGGATGCTGGGATGCATGGTCGTGATGATCTCGTCGACTACTTCCTGGAGTTGGAAGGTCCGGCGCTGCGAACTCGTTTGATCGACCGCCACCTGCTTGAAACTCTGAATCAGATTGGAGACCCGCTCGATATTGCGGTTCGTGATATCGACACCAAGCTTCACTTGGCTGACGAAATTTTCGAGCCCGGTGCGGGTGAGCTTGCCTTCCAGCATCGGTTCAAAGGTACGGACGGCGCCAGCTAGGGTTGAGGCGGCAAGGCTCGCGTTGCCGACCGGTGTACTGATTTCGTGCGCGACGCCGGCAACAAGGCTGCCCAGGGAGGCGAGCTTCTCCGAACGCATAAGCCCCTCCATGGCGCTTTGCAGTTCAGCCGTACGTTCGGCCACCATCCGCTCGAGTTCGCTATTCAGCCTGCGTTGGGCTTCCTCGGCCTGTCGCCTGACCGTGATATCCTCGACAATCGTCCATTTGAATTGTGCGCCATCTGCACCGGTCACCAGGACGGTCGTCGTGGACACCGGGACGAGACTGCCGTCTTTGCGGCGATAGGCTTTCTCGTAGGCGGGAACGATGCCGGTCTCGTGCAGACGTTTGAGGCGCGCAGGTTCTTCCGCCAAGTATTCTTCGGGGATCAGGTCATAGCAAGTATGGCCGACAAGCTCATTGCGCTCATATCCAATGAGCGAAAGAAAGGCATCGTTGGCTTCAATATAGCGACCCTCTATGTCCTGAAGATTGATACCGAGTGGACTAAGGGCGAAAAGTGAGCGCAATTTATCTTCACTGGCGCGCAGCATCAGCTGTGACTGATGTGCCGCAGCCTCTGCTGCCTTGATGTCGCTGACATCATGGACCGACGTGAGGAGCGCCGGGATACCATTGTGCTCGAACGTCCGCCCCCATAGAACGCAATGGCGCAATTCGGTGCCGCGGCGCAGAATCCTGATCGGCATCGACTTGACTTCACCAATGGTGCGGGCCTGACGCAGCATCTCGTTACGTTCGGCGAGATCCGCCCAAATGCCAAAATCGACGGTCGTCCGGCCGATCGCTTCGGTCCGCGCATATCCGGTGATCTGAACGAAACCCGGGTTGGCATCGAGGATGCGACCGTCGCTAAGCGCCGTAATCAGAATGGCATCTGGCGACTGCAATAGGACACGCGACAGCATTTCCTCGGATTGACGCAGGCGCGATGAAACGGCGTTGCGTTCGGTCACATCCGAAGCAATCCCAAGAAAGCCGGTCAGCTCTCCACCCCGATTCCTCAGCGTGGAAACTGACAGCAGGACTGTCTTGCGGCTGCCGTCACGATGGATATAGGTCCATTCATCGGCATTCCGCTCACCGGCAAGAGATCGCGCCACGAATACCTGAAAATCCGGTGGGATTTCGCTATCCAAGTGGATGGATATCTGCATCGCGCGCGCCGCGATTTCATTGGCGTCATGGAAAACAACGGGCGTGTGCTTGCCAACTATTTCTGCGGAGCTGTAGCCGAGCATTTCTTCAGGGGCACGATTGAAGAAAGTGATTGTGCCGCTGACATCCGTCGCGATAACCGCATAGGAAGCATTGTCCAGAATTGCGCGCTGCAAGGCCGAGTTATCGGCCGATTGTCGTTCGATTTCAGCTTTTTGCTGGTTGACCGCCGTGAGCGCCAAATAAGAGCAAACGCCGCGGGCGAGGGCCGCGTCGCGCGCCTGCCAGGGGACAGTTTTTTCAGTTCGCTCAAAGCTCAATAGGCCGATATCGGTCCCTGAGGTGCGGACGACGTGCTTGAGGAGGGCGGCGATGCCGTTTTGGCGCAGATACTCGTCATGAATGCCAGCAAGTCGCTCATCAGAAAGAGCATCATCGCTGATGATGAAAGTATGCTGTTCAAGGGTGGCGAGCTCATCGTGCACTTTGTCCAGCGGGATTTCCACATCGTGGCATCGGGCGTGGGTGAGTCGGTCGAAGCGGGCGATGCTGCGCAAGACATTGTTCTTCTGGTCCCGTACCCAGACGGTGACGAAACGTGCATCGACTAGGTCGAGGCATCGCTCGCAGATAAGATTGACGACCGTTTCAAAGTCACCTTCCTGCACCGACCGATTGCGTGCCAGCTCTGCAAGAAAGGCGACGGCTTCCGACGAGATGAGGTCCGTATTGTCCGGATTCGTCAGCCCGACCTTCACGCTGCCCCCCCTAACCAATGCGGTCGGGGAAGACGAGTGAGACGATCGTTCCTCCGCCTTCGCGGTCGGCAATCTCTACGATCCCGCCCATGATAGCAGTCAGATGGCGGCATATCGTGAGGCCCAACCCTAAGCCGCTCGCATCCTTTGTCAGCACGTCCTGTCCGATCGAGAATGGCTCGGCAAGGTGGCTCTTGATCGATTTCGGGATACCGGGGCCGCGGTCGCTGACGGATATCGCGAGTTCACCGCCTCGCGAGGTCCAGCCGATTTCTACAGTTTCGTGGCGCGGCGAATAGCGTAGGGCGTTCGAAACAATGTGGCCGAGGACTTTGCTAAGCGAGGCGCGATCAACTTCAAGAATACGCTTGTCTTGGTTCAATTGGCAGCGAAGTGAAATGCCCAGCCTGCCAGCGTCGGCCTGATAAAGCTCGGATTGGTATGCGACGAGTTCTTGCACGTCTATCGGCTCGACCACCAGCTGACGCCGGCGGGAGTCCACCTGACTGAAGTCCAGAATATCGTCGACCATGGCGGCGAGCCGGCGCCCAGCCTCCAGAATATCCTCGATATAAGATGCGGGCACCGAGCGCCCATCGTTCAGGGCGCGCAGCGACAGTTCACTGAAGCCAACGATGGCGTTGAGCGGTGTGCGCAATTCGTGGCTGACATTGCTGAGAAATCTTGATTTTGCCTGGGCGGCACTCAGGGCTGCTTCGCGTTGTTCCAGATAGTCGATATTCAGTACTTCGAGCTCTCTCGTCAGCTGCTCAAGTCTTTGATTGGTGTCCATCAACTGGCGTAGCCGATCATAGGCACGCAAGGCCGTTGCCACCGACGTAAAGAGTCGTATGCGGGAGAGTTCTGACTTCGTGCGGTAGTCATCGATATCGTAGTTGCGGATGACATCATGCTCAGGTGCGTAGCCTGGGTGCCCGGTACGCAGAATGATGCGCGGGGCGCTGAGATTGAGAGCTTCGCGGATCACCCGCACCAACTGCAGGCCAGCGTCGTCGGTCTCCATCACCACATCGAGCAGGATGACGGCAATATCGTCTGCGTCAGTCAGGATTTGCCTGGCTGCTGCCGCCGAATTTGCGTGCAGGAACTGCATTGGCTTGCCCAGCACGGTCTCGCCGTTTAGTGCAAACTCTGTGGTGACATGCACATCCGGATCGTCATCGACGATCAGAATCTGCCAAGCGCCGGGGCGTGCGGAATCACTGCCGGAAGTGTCGTCGGCAAGAACGGCGAGATCCGCTTTTATTTCTGCCCCCGAACTCAAGATGATCCGCTTGCGCTGCCCAAATGATTCGGCACCGGCGCGAGCGCACAAGTACCGACTTTGGGCACCTTGGCAAAAGTTCGTTAAGGCAAAATAAACGTCACCAGGCCTTCGGTCATAAGACTTAAGACCTATGTTTGCTTAGGAGCCGGGGACCCCTTTGGAGGTCGAATACTCGAAGTGCAGGGCTTCATTGGGATGCAGAAGCGGATGGGCCGCGTGGGCAGCCATGGCGGCCTCGGCAAAGCCGCACAAAATGAGCTTCAGCTTGCCCGGATAGGTGGCGATATCGCCGATCGCGAAGATGCCGGGGGCACTGGTGGCGCAGTTTTGTGGGTTTACCGTGATGTGGCTGCGCTCAAGATTGAGGCCCCAATTGGCAATTGGGCCCAGATTCATGGCCAGGCCGAAGAAGGGCAGGAGGGTGTCCGCATCCAGGCGGCGAACATCGCCTTCCATCGTCGCGACATTGACTGCTGAAAGCTGCCCGCTTGTTCCTTCCAGGCTGTGCAACTGGTAGGGGACGACGAGTTCGACTTTGTCGGTCTTTGCCAGAGCCTCCATGCGTGCCACTGATTCCGGCGCACCGCGGAATTTCGGGCGGCGATGGATGACATAGATTTTCTCGGCGATATCGGCGAGCGAGATGGTCCAATCGAGGGCGGAATCGCCGCCACCGGCAATGACGATGCGCTTGCCGCGGAAGTCTTCCCGACGCTTGACCAGATAGAAGACGCTCTTGCCCTCGTAATCCGCCAGATGATCCAGCGGCGGGCGGTTCGGGCCGAAAGCGCCGCAGCCGGCGGCAATGATCACGACCTTGGTGTCGATCCTGGTCCCGGTGTTGGTCTCGACCAGCCAGCGGTCGCCGTTCTGCGAGAGCTTCTCGACCTGCTGGCCCAGATGGTAGGTGGGATTGAACGGGGCAGCCTGTTCTTCCAGCTTTTGGATCAGCACCGCGGCATCGACGGAAGGATAGCCTGGAATGTCGTAGATCGGCTTTTCCGGATACATGGCGACGCATTGGCCGCCGGTGCTTTCCAGCGCGTCGATGACATGACAGCGCATTTTCAGCATGCCGCATTCAAAGACGGCAAAAAGGCCAACTGGGCCTGCCCCGATGATCACGACATCGGTCTGCTGAACGGCACTCATCGCATCCTCCCAATGAATCTGGGGCATCCTTTAGCACATTGTAATCAATGGGCAAATCCAGTGTCGCAAGGAGCATTGCAGCAGCGTCGCCGGACGGCTACAAACCGACGCCATGACGCTATCCCAACCTGCCTACAGCCTAGAATTCGAGCTTGCCGATGCGGCTATGACCGCAAGGGCAGGCGGGGTATTGGCGCACTTGGCGCGGCCAGGCGATATCTTCGCTTTGTGGGGTGACCTCGGGGCGGGAAAGACGACCCTGGCGCGGGGGTTCATTTCCGCCCTGGTTCCGGCCGAGGAAGCCGTACCCAGCCCTACTTTTACCCTGGTTCAGACCTATCCGGCTGTGATTGACGGGGCGGCGGCCGAGATCTGGCATTTCGACCTCTACCGGCTGAAACAAGCCGAGGAGGCATATGAGGTCGGGATCGAGGAAGCCTTTGCCGATGGCATCTCGCTCATCGAATGGCCAGAACGGCTGGGCTCGCTCTTGCCTCGTCGGCGTCTCGACGTGACTCTGGCGCCCGGCGGGAGTGCCGATTCGCGCCGGCTGTTGCTATCTGGCCAAGGGGATTGGGGAGATCGGCTGGGGCGGGTCCGGGCCGAAATTCTGGGGGAGTGAACAAGATCATGAACGCACCAACCATGTCTGCTGACGCGCGCCGGCAGCGCCGCGATCAGTTTCTGGCCCAGGCCGGCTGGGGAAAAGCAGATTTGCGTCTGCTGGCAGGCGATGCCTCATTCCGCCACTACGACCGGCTGACGCTGGATGGAAAAACGGCGGTGCTGATGGATGCGCCACCGCCGATGGAAAATGTGCGCCCTTTCGTTCGCATCGGCCATCTGTTGAAGGGGATGGGTTTCAGCGCACCGCAGATCATGGCGCAGGACGAGGAAGCGGGCTTCCTACTGCTCGAAGATCTCGGCGATCAGACCTATACGCGCGAGCTTGATGCAGGCGGCAATGCGGAAGAACTCTATGCCTTGGCGACCGACACGCTGATCGCTTTGCATCAGAAAGTGCCCCCCAGTGAACTCGCCGTACTTCCCGTCTTTGATGATGCAAGGGCGTTGCGGGAAGTTCAGTTGCTGCTGGATTGGTACTGGCCGGCGCATTTCGGTACACCTGCCCCCGACGATGTTCGTGCGGAATTCGTCGCTGCCTGGCAGCAGGTCCTGCCGCAGCGCGAGGCGGCGCCGAAATCGATCGCGCTCTTCGATTTCCATGTCGACAATCTGCTGGTGCTTAAAGGGCGTGCCGGCATTGAGGCCTGTGGGTTGCTAGATTTCCAGGACGCGGTGCTGGCACCGGTGACATTCGACCTCGTCTCGTTGCTGGAAGATGTCCGTCGCAATGTGCCGTGGGATCTGATGACCCGGATGATCGAACGCTATCTCAAGGCCAACCCAGGCATCGACCGCGACGCCTATCTGGCGGCCTATGCGATCATCGGCGGACAGCGCAACACCCGCATCGCCGGGACCTTCGCGCGCTTGCTGAAACGCGACGGCAAGCCCTGGTACCAGCGCTTCATGCCGCGCGTCTGGGAACTGATCGCACACGATATCAATCACCCGGTAATGGCACCGGTCGCCGCTTGGTATGCCCGTCACCTGCCGCCTTCCGAGCGCGGCGCCATTTCTGCCTGAAGGACGCGAATTTTGGCCAAACGAGATTTCAAGATGCCGCATACCGCCATGGTCATGGCGGCGGGGTTCGGAACGCGGTTGCGGCCCTATACGGACTCATTGCCAAAGGCGCTCGTTCCGGTGCTTGGCGTGCCGATGCTGGACGTCGTGCTCAATCGACTTGTGGCCGTGGGTGTCAAGCGCGCCGTGATCAACCTGCACCATCTCGGCGACAAAATCCGCGAACATCTGAAGGGGCGCAAGGACATTGAGATCGTCTATTCGGTCGAAGAGGAGATTCTCGAAACCGGTGGCGGCATTGTGAAGGCACTGCCGCTTCTAGGCGACGATCCCTTCTTTGCCGTCAATGCCAAGATCATCTGGCTCAACGGCAAGACCGATGCCTTGATCCGCCTCGCCGAAGGCTGGGACGATGCCCGGATGGACGCGCTGCTGTTGCTGCAACCCACTGTTTCGGCCGTCGGCTACGATGGTAAGGGCGACTTCACGATGGACCAGGAGGGCAGGGTTCGTCGCCGCCTCGGCTGGCAGGTGGCGCCATTCCTTTATGCCGGTATTCAGATCTGCCATCCGCGGCTGTTCCGCGATTCGCCGGCGGGCGCGTTTTCAACCAACGTCGTCTGGGACCGCGCCATCGAAGATGACCGCCTGTTCGGACTGCGTCATGACGGCGAATGGTACCATGTCTCGACCCCACAGCACCTCAAGGATGTCGAGCGGCATTTGAGCTTCCACGGGATCAGATTCTGAGCCAAGCTGCCTCGCCGTCCCGGGTGAGGAAGATGAGTCTTTTCGACCGTTCATCGCATGTCTGCTGCATCCCGACAGGGGTGAGCTTTGTCGATGCGCTGGCTTTCGGTCTGATGGCTGAAACCGCGGATGATCCGATGCGCCTTGGCGGCATGGTCGTTCTGCTGCCGAACCGGCGCGCCTGCCGCGCTATCCAGGAAGCCTTTCTGCGTCTCGGCGCCAGCGGTGGCCGCGCATTGATACTGCCGCGCTTGGTGCCGCTTGGCGATATCGACGACAGCGAACTGGCACTGCAAGGCATCGCGCTCGATCTGTCGCTGGGTGAGGATATCGCCGACCCATTGCCGCCTGCCATTCCCACCATGCGTCGGCACTTGATCTTGGCGCGACTGGTGCAGCGGGCAGCGGCCGCGACCTTGCCGGGCGGCGGCGACATGAGCTTCGATCAAGCGGCGCGTCTCGCGGCGGAGCTGGCGCGACTGCTGGATCAGGTGGAAACAGAACGGCTGGACTTCGCGGCGATCGAAGGCTTGGTGCCGCTGGAATCGGAACTTGCCAAGCATTGGCAACTTACCGTCGGATTTCTCAAGATCCTGATGGAAAATTGGCCGACGATCCTTTCGGCTGAAGGCGCCGTCGATCCCGCGCGCCGCCGCAACCTGCTGCTGGAGCGCCAGGCACGGCTGTGGCGCGAACAACCGCCAGCACACCCGATCATCGCTGCCGGCTCGACCGGATCCATTCCGGCGAGCGCCGATCTGATCGCGACCATCGCGGCCTTGCCGCAAGGGCTGGTCGTGCTGCCGGGTCTCGATGCCCATGCCGACGACAAGCAATGGCAGCAGATATCAGCCGATCCCGCCCATCCGCAATTCGGATTGGCGCAATTGCTGGCGCGTCTTGAAACATCACCGGCCAGCGTCTGGACTTGGCCATTCGCACTTCCAGAGGGGCCGCGTCGCGCGGCGCCGGTATCGCGCAACAGGATTGTCGGCGCGGCTCTGCTGCCGGCAGATGCGACGATGGCGTGGCCGGAGATCTCTTCGCAACTGAAAGCGAGCGCTGAACTCGCTTGGCGCGAAGTTCGGCGTATCGACTGCCGAACGGAGCAGGAAGAGGCGGGTGTCATTGCCTTGATGTTGCGCGAGGCTGTGGCGCAGCCGGCGCCCTATCGGGCTGCCCTGGTGACACCAGATCGCGCCATGGCCCGTCGTGTTGCGGCGGAATTACGGCGCTGGGGAATCGTTATCGATGATTCCGCCGGCATGCCGTTGCCGATGACCGGGGCTGGCCTCTTTTTTCACTTGATCGCCGATGCACTGGCCGAGGATTTGGCCCCGGTACCGCTCCTGGCTCTGCTGAAGCATCCGCTGGCAGCGGGCGGCATGGCGCAGATCGACTTCGAGCGCCAGGTGCATCTCCTGGAAGAAAAGGTGCTGCGCGGTCCCCGGCCCGCGCCGGGGCTGGCCGGGCTTGAAGCCGCCTTGGCCGCCGTTGAAAGATTGCGGGACACAGAGAGACGGGCGTTGCGCGACCTGCTGGATCGGCTAGCGCACTTGATCGCCATGCTCGGCGATTGGTCGGGCGACATGACGCTGGCCGACCGGTTGACGCGGCATGTGGCGTTCGCCGAGGCCCTTGCCGAACGACCGGCGGGAAATGGCGGCACCTATCTTTGGCATGGTGAGGCTGGCGAGGCGTTGGGCGGTTTCGTCACAGAGCTGCTGCAGGCTTGTGCCGGGGTCGAACCGCTGGGCGCTGGCACCTATGCTGCGCTGCTGACGGAGTTGATGGGGAACGTTGACGTTCGCCCGCGCTTCGGCTTGCACCCACGCCTCTTCATCTGGGGGCCGCTCGAAGCGCGCCTGCAGCAGGTCGATCTGATGATCCTGGGTGGGCTTAACGAAGGTATCTGGCCGGGAGATGTGGCTATCGATCCGTGGCTCAGCCGTCCGATGCGCCGTAAATTTGGATTGCCGGCCTTGGAACGCAAGATTGGTCTTGCCGCGCATGACTTCCAGCAGGCGCTGGGCGCGCCGCAGGTTGTGATGACGCGGGCACAGCGCGTGGGCGGCAAGCCAAGTGTCCCGTCGCGGTGGCTATTACGGCTCGACGCGTTTCTCCGCGCCCTCGGTTTGATCGAGCCGATTGAAGGTCCGGGGCAATATCGCGGCTGGCAGGCACGGCTCGATCGGCCGGAACGGATTCAGGCAATGGGACGCCCGGCGCCGACACCGGGTGCCAAATACCGGCCGAACGAACTGCCGGTGACGGACATCGAAAAATGGATGCGCGACCCATACGTGCTCTATGCGCGCCGCATTTTGAAATTGCGGCCGCTTGATCCGCTCGACCAGAATGCGGACGCGGCAGATCTCGGCAATCTCTTCCATGCCATTCTCGACCGCTTTTTCAAAGAAATCCCACTGCCCCTACCACCCGATGCCGAGGCAGCACTTCTGCGCATTGGTGAGCAGGCGTTTGCACAACACATGGCGCGGCCCGCGGTCTGGGCATTCTGGTGGTCACGTTTCCGGCAAATGGCGGCCTGGTTCGTCGGCGAGATGCGGGAGCGGGAGGGCGAACTCGCGGCCATCGTCACGGAGAGCAGTGGCAGCCTGCGCATCGAGAGCGTCTCACCACCCTTCACATTGACCGCCAAGGCGGATCGCCTCGATATCGGGCGCGACGGCCGATTGACCATTATTGACTACAAGACCGGCAAGCCGCCGAATCCGCAGGACGTGATTCTCGGCTTCTCTCCGCAATTGCCGCTCGAGGCTGCCATCGCCTCGCAAGGTGCCTTCGGCAAGGTACCGGCTTCCGTTGTTGCGGCGCTCGAATTTTGGCATCTCAAAGGTGGCCGCGGCGGTGCTGCCGTCGTCCCGGTCAAGGACCCGCAAAGCAAGGAGCCGGTTGATCCGATGGCCTTGTCTGTCGAGGCGTTCGAGGGGCTGAAGGATTTGGTCGCCCATTTCAGCCGTGACGAAGCCGCCTATATGGCAGAACCGCGCGGCGAATTCGGCCTCAGCCACAATGATTACGAACATCTTGCGCGCTATGCCGAATGGTCGGGCGAGGGCGAGTCATGAGCATGGCATCGGCCGCTACCCCCAAGGCTCTCGCCACCGAGCGTCAACGGCGAGCCGCCGATCCACGGCTATCGGTCTGGGTGTCCGCTTCGGCTGGGTCCGGCAAGACGAAGGTATTGCGCGACCGAGTGCTGCGTCTGCTGCTCGACGGGGCCGAGCCCGAACGCATCATGTGCCTGACCTTCACCAAGGCGGGTGCTGCGGAAATGTCTAACCGCGTTGCCACGACCTTGGCAGAATGGGCATCGATGCCGGATGCGGCATTGCAAAAGGATCTGAAGGATCTCCTCGGCGAAGTAGCGATCACCGAGTACAAATCGCGGGCGCGGGGGCTCTTTGCCAAAGTGCTGGATGCGCCAGGGGGCATGCGGATCGAAACCATTCACGCCTTCTGCCAATCTTTGCTCCGGCGCTTTCCGCTGGAAGCCGGCATCGCGCCGCATTTCCGGCTCATTGAAGAGCAGGATTCGGCAGCACTCCTTGCTGAAGCGCGGGAAGATATGCTGAGCGCTGCGCGTGACGGGGGTAATCCGGCGCTGACGGCCGCTCTCACCCATTTGGCGGATCGTGCCGGTGAGTTTTCCAGCGATCGCGTTATCCATGAATTGCTCGGCGCGCGTGGCCGTCTCCTTGCCCTGCAGCAACGTATGGGCGGTATAGCGGCCTATCGCCACGCGCTGGCCCGATTGCTGCGCATTCACCCTGACGCAACACGCGAGAGAATTCTCGAAGCAGCGGCGGAGGAGGGCGCCTTTGCTGGACCAGCGCTCCGCGCGACGATCGCGGCGCTGGAGGTGGGAGGCAAGACGGATGCTGCGCGAGCGGGACTCCTGGCCGGTTGGCTGTCGGCGTCGGTCCCGGAGCGGATTTCCACCTTTGACCAATACTTGACTGTCTTCTGTACGCGGGAAGGAAAACTGCGCGAGAAAATGGCGGCGAAAAATGCCGTCGCTGCCATGTCCAATATTGACGACGTGTTGCGCAAGGAAGGCGACCGTGTGCTGGCGGTGGTGGACAAGCTCAATGCCATCGAAATTCTGGCGGATTCAGTGGCCCTGATGACTTTGGGCGTCGACCTTATGGAGCGTTTTCGGCACTTGAAATCGCTGACGGCGGCCCTCGATTTTGACGATCTCATTCTGACGACACGTGACCTGCTGGCGCGACCTGGTATTGCCCCTTGGGTTCTATACAAGCTTGATGGCGGCATCGATCATATCTTGATCGATGAAGGCCAGGATACCAGCCCACCGCAATGGGACATTTTGAAGTCGATCGCAGCAGAATTGCTGGCTGGAAAGGGACGGGACAGATCGCCCGAGGATCAAAGGCGATCGATTTTCGCGGTTGGCGATTTCAAGCAATCGATCTTCAGTTTCCAGGGTGCCGAACCACGAGCCTTCCTAGATGCGCGCGATCATTTTGCGCGGCAGTTGGATCAATCGCACAGCAGAGGTGACACGCGGACGCCGTTCGAGAATGTCGATCTCAACGTCTCTTTCCGATCGAGCCCTGCGGTGCTTTCCTTGGTTGACCAAGTCTTCAAAGGGCCGGCGCGAGAAGGCGTGGTGGCGTTGCCGACGGATGAGATCACGCATCTCGCGGCACGCAGTGGGGCTGCCGGCCTCGTAGAGGCATGGCCACTTTCGATTCCGTTGCCGGCTCCCTTGCCCTTGCCCTGGTCGCCACCCGCGATCGACAGCGTGCCTACCGATCCGATAACGCGCCTCGCCGAGCGCATCGCTGAACGGATTGCGGAGATGCTTGCCGCTGGCGAATTCCTGCCCGCACGCGGTCGCCCGGTACGGCCGGGCGACTTTCTTGTGTTGGTCCGCTCGCGCAATGCCTTTGTGCCTGCCTTGGTCAAGGCGCTGAAGTCCCGGTCTATCGAGGTTTCGGGTATCGACCGGCTGAAACTACTCTCAGAACTCGCCGTCCAGGATGTTCTCGCTTTCGTCGACTTTCTGCTGTTGCCGGAAGACGATCTCAATTTGGCGTCACTCCTCAAAAGTCCCCTGGTGGGCTTCGACGAGGCGGCGCTCTTTGATCTCTGCATCGCGCGCGGTGGCCGCAGCCTGTGGACTGAGCTGTGCGGGCGTGCGCACGAGCGGGCCGACTTTGCCGAGGCCACCGCTCTGCTGCAGACCTATCTTGAAAGCGCCGCGCAGAAGACCCCCTATGAATTGATCGCCGATGTCCTTTCGGCCGGAGGTTTGCGGCGGAAGCTCCAGGCAAGGTTGGGTCTCCAGGTTGGCGAGGCGCTCGACGAATTGCTCAATCTCGCCTTGGCCTTTGAGAGCAACAATACGCCGTCCCTGCAAGGGTTCCGCCACTGGCTCGACGTCTCCGAGGCCGAGGTCAAGCGTGAACTCAGCGACGATGGTGGCGGGCAGGTGCGGATCATGACCGTGCACGGCTCGAAGGGGTTGCAGGCGCCTATTGTTTTTGTCGCGGAGCAGCGGCGGCAGAGGCCTAACCGCCCGGGCCTGTTCTGGCTTGACGACGAGACCGAGATTCCTGTCTGGGTCGCGCGCAGTACGCTCGATGTCGAGGCAACGTCGGCAGCCCGTGCTGAGGTCACACGGCGCGCGGCGGAAGAAGAAAATCGTCTCCTCTATGTGGCGCTGACGCGGGCGGAAGACCGGCTCTATGTGTGCGGATGGCGGGGCGAGCGCAATCAATCACTGCCGAGCTGGCATGATCATGTTGCCGACGCGCTCATCGAATTGCAGCAAGCAGGGGAGGCCGTCGATCGTCGACCCTCTGGCGAATGGCAATCAGGTGAGGGGTGGGAAGGTGATTGGCTCCGCCTTTCGTCCGAACAGAAAGATGACGTGGAGAAAGGCACGGCTAAGCATGGCCTTGTGATCGACATGGATATACCGTTCCGCGATTGGGCTTTGCTGCCGGCAACGGCCGAGCCGGACCCGCCACGACCGCTTATCCCATCGCGACCGTCGAGCGAGGCACCGAGCAGTAACACGACGATGGTGTCGCCTTTGCAAGGCGATCAAGGATTTCGCTTCCAGCGTGGCCTCATCATTCACAAGCTCTTTCAGCTCTTGCCGGAAGTGGCTGTCGGAAATCGGCGCGCGGCGGCACGCAGCTGGCTGGACAATGTCAGCCGGTCGACTGGACTCGACGCTGACGAATCAATGCTGGATGCGCTGCTCGATGAAGTGCTGGCCGTGCTGGACGATTCGCGATTCGCGCATCTTTTCGGTCCCGGTTCACGCGCCGAAGTACCGATTGTTGCCGAAATTCTGAGCCCATCGGGCGGTAGTGAGATCATCAGCGGACAGATCGACCGCTTGCTGGTGACGGCGACGACGTGCCACATCGTCGATTTCAAAAGCAATCGGCCGCCAGCCATGCAACCCGAACATGTCTCGCCGCAATACCTCCGTCAGCTGGCGCTTTACCGCGCTGCGGTCGCCAAAATTTATCCAACTCATACAATCTCTTGCTACCTGCTTTGGAGTTCTGTCCCACGCCTGATGGAGATCCCGGAGAAGCTCCTGGCGAGTTATGCGTAGGAAGCAAGCCCCCTCCCGCAAGGCCATTGCTCGCCTTGACGGTGCCGGTGCCCCTCCATAGATTCATCTCATACGCGCTCCGGTTTGGGCGACGTTCATGTGTAAATTGGAGCCACCGCGACAGAACGGTGCCTCCTTGCAAAGGGAAGATGGGATGAGCACGACCCACGTTAGCGACGCGAGCTTCGACGCCGATGTCCTGAAGTCCACGCAGCCGGTGCTGGTCGACTTTTGGGCGGAGTGGTGTGGCCCGTGCAAATCGATTGCACCGGCGCTGGAAGAGATCGCTCAGGAGCTGAACGGCAAGTTGAAAGTCGTGAAGGTCGATATCGACCGCAACGCTCAGACGCCGAAGAAATACGGCATCCGTGGCGTGCCCACGCTGATGCTGTTCAAGGACGGCCAAGTAGCGGCGACCAAGGTCGGCGCCGAGCCGAAGCGCAAGCTGCTCGAATGGGTGAACTCGGTCATCTGATCGCAGCCAGTTCGAGCGGTCGAACGACAACCCCGCCCGGCAGGTGCCGCGGCGGGGTTTCTTTTTGGATTCAATTGTTGTCGGCGAGGACGGTGCCGGCGAGATAGAGCGAACCGCAGATAAGGATGCGCCGTGGATCGCCGCTGCCATGTGCGTCGACAATGGCGCGGAGCGCGGATTCGACCGAGTGATAGCCCTGGCTGAGGAGGCCGACCTCGGCACCCGCCGCGACGCATTCCTCGACCGACAGGCTGGCATGGTCGCCCGGTATGGCGACAGCGGCCATGTCTTCGACATGCGGCGCCAGTTCCTTGAGGAAAGCCACGGGATCCTTGGTGTTGAGCATGCCGAAGATGAGATGCGCCGGTTTGCCGTCCTGCGCATGCCAATCCTGCAGCATGGTGGCGATCACTTCGCCCGCTTCGGCATTGTGCCCGCCGTCGAGCCACAATTCCCAACCCTCCGCCGGCAAGCGCTCGACGAGCGGGCCGCCTGTCAGGCGCTGCATGCGGGCGGGCCAAGTGACGCTGCGCAAACCGAGGGCGATATGCGCGTCGCTGATCTTGAAGCCGTCGAGCACGGCGGTCGCCGCCACGGCACAGCCGGCATTGCGGAACTGATGCCGGCCGGCAAGCCCGGGTGCTGGAAAGAGGCGCGGGCCCCGACCATCGCTGAAACGCAGCGAGGTTTTCAGATCGCCGTCGCAGCGCCATTCCTTGTCATAGCGATAAAGCGGCGCCTCTAGTTCGGCAGCCTTCGCCTCGAACACCGCCATCGCTTCTTCGGGCTGTGGCGAAATGACGACCGGGCGCCCGCGCTTGATGATCCCCGCCTTGTTGGCGGCGATCTTGCCAAGCGTATCGCCCAGGAACTGCATATGGTCGAACGAAATCGGCATCAACACACTGGCGAGCGGCTGGCCGATGACATTGGTGGCGTCGAACGTGCCGCCAAGGCCGGTCTCGAGCAGCACGATATCGGCCGGTTCGCGCGAGAAGGCGAGGAAGGCGGCCACGGTTGTGATCTCGAAGAAGGTGATCGGCGTGCCGCCATTGGCCTGCTCGCACTCCTCCAGCAGGTCGATGAGGTGCTGTTCGTCGATCAGCTTGCCGGCAAGCCGGATGCGCTCGTGAAAGCGCACCAGGTGCGGCGAGGTATAGACATGGACGCGGTAGCCGGCGGCCTCCAGGATCGACCGCAGATAGGCGATCACCGAGCCTTTGCCATTGGTGCCGGCCACATGTACGACGGGCGGCAGCTTCCGTTCCGGATGGCCCACAGCCTCCAGCAGCCGCTCGACGCGGCCGAGCTCCAAATCGATGATCTTGGGGTGGAGCTTGTTGAGCCGTTCCAGAACGATGTCGCTGTTACTCACGCGGCGGCCGGACGTTTGGTGAGCAAGGCGATGACGCGGCCGATCTGCTCGCGCAGATCCTTGCGCGCGATGACCAGATCGATGATGCCGTGATCGAGCAGATATTCCGCGCGCTGGAACCCTTCCGGCAACTTCTCGCGGATCGTCTCCTCGATGACGCGGGCGCCGGCGAAGCCGATCTGCGCGCCGGGTTCGGCGATCTGGATATCACCCAGCATGGCGAAGGAGGCCGAAACACCGCCCGTCGTCGGATCGGTGAGGAGGACGATGAAGGGGAGGCCCGCTTCCTTGACCTGATCGACCGCAATGACCGATCGCGGCATCTGCATCAGCGACAGGATGCCTTCCTGCATGCGCGCGCCACCCGAGGCGGGGATGGCGACCAGGCCGGCCTTGCGCTTGACGGCCAATTCGGCGGCGGCCACCAGACCTTCGCCCACGGCCATGCCCATCGAGCCGCCCATGAAGTCGAAATTGAAGGCGGCGACGACCGCATCGACGCCGTTCATCGTGCCATAGGCGACGACGATGGCGTCCTGCTCTTCGGATTTCGCCTGCGCTTCCTTCAGGCGGTCGGCATACCGCTTGCGGTCCTTGAACTTCAGCGGATCGACGGCGACCTTGGGCAGGTCGATGCGATCGTATTTGCCTTCATCGAACATCAGCTCGAGGCGGCTCTTGACGCCGATGCGCATATGGTGGCCGCAATGGGTACAGACGCGCTGGTTGGCGTCGAGCTCGCGGTGGAAGATCATCTGGCCGCAGGCGGGGCACTTGTCCCACAAATTCTCCGGCACATCGGTCTTCTGCACCAGCTTGCGGATCTTCGGCCGCACGAAATTGGTTAGCCAGCTCATTCTCTATGTCTCCGTTCAGGCGCGCGCGCCGCGCACGCCGTCGGCCAGATTCTTCACCAGGTCGATTGCGGCCTGTGCCGCCTGCGGGCCAGGCGTGCCATCGGCAGCAAGCTCGGCAGCGATCTTGTTGACGACGGCCGATCCGACGACCGCCGCATCGGCGATCTTGGCGACGGCGGCAGCCCGCTCCGGCGAGCTAATGCCGAAACCGACCGCGACCGGCAGGTCCGTGTGCTTCTTCAGCCGTCCGACAGCGGCGGCGATATCGGAATCAGCGGCGGTACGGGTGCCGGTGATGCCCATGATCGATACATAATAGACGAAGCCGGAGGTGTTTCTCAGCACCGTCGGCAGGCGCTTGTCATCGGTCGTCGGCGTAGCCAGCCGAATGAAATTGATGCCGGCCTTCATCGCCGGCAAGCACAGCTCGGAATCCTCTTCCGGCGGCAGGTCGACGACGATCAGCCCGTCGACGCCGGCGGTCCCGGCATCCTGCAGGAACTTGTCGACACCATAGGAATAGATCGGGTTGTAATAGCCCATGAGGACGATCGGCGTCGCCTGGTCCTTGGCGCGGAACTCGCGCACCAGGTTCAGGGTCTTCTTCATGTCCTGGCCGTTCTTCAGCGCGCGCAGTGAGGAAGCCTGGATCGCGGGACCATCCGCCATCGGGTCCGTGAACGGCATGCCGAGTTCGATGACGTCGGCGCCAGCGCCGGGCAGGCTGAGGATGATCTCACGCGAGATTTCATAATTCGGATCGCCGGCGGTGACGAAAATCACCAAGCCGGCACGGTTGGCCGCCTTCAATTCAGCAAAGCGGCGCTCGATACGCGTGCTCATAGTTTGGCGCCCAGTTTTTCTGCGACGGCGTAGATATCCTTGTCGCCGCGACCCGAGAGGTTGACGACGATGATGTGGTCCTTCGGCTTTGTGGGCGCCAGTTTCTTGACATAGGCAAGCGCGTGCGCGGATTCGAGCGCCGGAATGATGCCCTCCAAGCGCGAAAGGTCCTGAAAGGCCTGCAGCGCTTCCTGGTCGGTGGCGCTCACATATTTCACGCGGCCGATGTCGTGGAGCCATGAATGCTCCGGCCCGATGCCGGGATAGTCGAGGCCGGCGGAAATCGAATGTGCGTCGATGATCTGGCCGTCATCGTTCTGCAGCAGGAACGTGCGGTTGCCGTGCAGCACGCCCGGGCGTCCGCCCGTCAGCGACGCGGCATGGCGGCCTGTCTCGACACCGTCGCCGCCCGCTTCGACACCATAGACAGCGACCTCGCGGTCATCGAGGAAGGGGTGGAACAAGCCCATGGCGTTCGATCCGCCGCCGATGCAGGCGACCAGACTGTCGGGCAGGCGGCCTTCGGCTTCCTGCACCTGCACCTTGGTCTCTTCGCCGATCACGCATTGGAAATCGCGGACCATGGCGGGATACGGGTGCGGACCGGCAACTGTGCCGATGATGTAGAACGTGTTCTCGACATTGGCGACCCAGTCGCGCAAAGCCTCGTTCATCGCATCTTTCAGGGTCGCGGTGCCGCTATGGACCGGGATCACCTCGGCGCCCAGCAGCTTCATGCGGAAGACGTTGGGCTGCTGGCGCGCGATATCGGTGGCGCCCATATAGACCGTACAGGGCAGATTGAAGAGCGCGCACAAGGTCGCCGTCGCCACGCCGTGCTGCCCGGCACCGGTTTCGGCGATGATCCGGGTCTTCTTCATGCGGCGCGCGAGCAGTGCCTGACCCAGGCAGTTGTTCACCTTGTGCGAGCCGGTGTGGTTGAGTTCTTCCCGCTTCAGATAGACCTTGGCGCCGCCAAGTTCCTGGGTCAGCCGCTCGGCAAAATAAAGCGGGCTTGGCCGCCCGATATAATGCTTGCGGTAATATTCCATTTCCTCGGCGAATTTCGGGTCGGCCTTGGCGGCGGCGTAAGCCTTCTCGACCTCGAGGATCAGCGGCATCAACGTCTCGGCCACGAAGCGTCCGCCGAATATGCCAAACCGGCCATGCTCATCGGGTCCGGTGCGGTAGGAATTGGGGTTGGCGGCGGTTACGGTGCTCACGAGGCGGTCGCTCCGGATGTCGGAAAATGGTTAAAATCGAAGGATTCGCTTATCGGGCGCAATCAACCATAGAGGCGGACAAAGGTCAAAGCCCAACAGACGCTCGGATGCCCTTCAAAGGCGCTTGGCGATTCCCAAAAACTCTTTGATTTTATTCACACTTTTCTCACCGGGGCGATCTTCGACCCCGGACGACACATCGACAGCGCTGGCCCCGGTCACTTGCACCGCTTCAATCAGGTTTCCGGCATTGAGGCCACCTGCCAGCATCCAGGGCCGGGAGAAGGTCTTTCCGGCGATAAGCGACCAGTCGAAAGACAGGGCGTTGCCGCCAGGGAGGGCGTTCGGCATGGATTTCGGTGGCTTGGCATCGAAAAGCAGTCGGTCGGCAACCGCTTCGTAGGTCCTGGCAATGTCGATATCCGCCGCTTCGGAAATGCTGACGGCTTTCATGACGGGCAGGCCGAACCGGGCGCGAACATCTGCCACCCGTTCAGGTGTTTCCTTGCCGTGGAGTTGCAGAATGTCGAGCTTTGCCTCGGCCAGTATGTCGGCGATGGAGGTATCGTCGGCGTCGACGATCAGGCCAACCTTGGCGATCCTGGCCGGTACCAGCTGGGCAAGCGCCCCCGCCAGCGCCGGGGTAAGGCACCGCGAACTCTTCGCGTAGAAGACGAAACCCACCATTTCCGCGCCGCCGTCGATGGAGGCTTGCACGGCAGCAGGTGTCTTCAGGCCGCAAATCTTTACGTCGATGGCCATGTCACACCGTCTCCGAGACGAAGCGCGGATAGGCAAGGACGAACAGGTTGAGCTGCACCGCCATGTAGGCCAGCGAAATGAAGGCTGACAGCACGCTGAAGGCAAGCGGCGCCGCGTCGATTAGGTTGAAGCTGACAAAGATCGATGCCAGCAGCGACTGGGCGATGAAGGCTGGCACGGCGGTCAGCAACAGCCCGGCCACCAAGCGCCCGCCTTGCCCGGCCGTGCGCTTCCAGGCCGTGCCGAAGGCCATCGGCGCGCCGATGGCAATGCCGATCCAGCTGGGCGACAGACGCGTTAACAGCATCAAATAGCCGATCACCATAACCAGCATGGAAAGGAGCAACGCGACCTGCGATAGCCCGACCAGGGTCAGCACGACGCTGATTACCAGGGATGCAACAAAGGCGACGATGACCAGTCCCAGCATCACCAGCGCGAAATGGAGGTGCCGTGCGACGTGAAACTCGCCAAGCCCGGGCGCAGCGCTCCGCCCCAGCGTCATCTGCCGGATCCAATTGACGCTGAACACAGCAATGACGGCAATGAGGCCGATGCCGGTAAACGTCATGCGGGTGATGAGATCGGCAAGGAGGCTCGGGTCGGCGGTCGCTCCCTTCTCGATTTCGGCATACATGGCGCGCTGCAAACCTTCCAGCGACCGGAACAGGAAATAGAGCGGGATGAAGGGGACGAAACCCAGCCGCAGCAGATCGTCGCGCGCTGCCCAGGTGCGACGGCAGGCGGCAAGGGCCAGTGAGAAAGGCTGCAAGTCCTGTGGTTCGGCGGCAATCATCGCGGGTTCGTTCTGTCGTTCAACGGGCGGCAGCCTGTCCGAGCGCAGCGCCGATTTCGAGCGCGATCCGGCTGGCAGCTTCGCGCGGGTTGGCGGCCTGCGTGATCGGGCGGCCGATCACCAGATAGTCCGCGCCGGCTTTCGCGGCATCGCCCGGCGTGCGTACGCGCTTCTGATCGCCGGTATCGGCGCCACCGGGCCTGACCCCAGGGACCACCAGCAAGAAATCCTCGCCGATCTCGGCCCGAATGGCCTCGATCTCGTGCGGCGAACAGACAATGCCGTCCAGCCCGGCGCTGCGGACGAGATTGGCAAGGCGCTTGACCTGATCGCTCACCGGCTGGGATTGGCCGACGGCGGCCAGGTCCTTGTCGTCCAGCGATGTCAGCACAGTCACGCCGACGATGCTGGGGCGCTTGACCTTCAGCTTGTCGGCATTCTCGGCGGCCGCTTCGCGCGCAGCCTGCATCATGGCCAAGCCGCCGCCCGCATGGACCGTCAAGATCGATGGCGCCAGCGGCGCGATCGCCCGCACGGCGCCCGCCACGGTATTGGGGATGTCGTGCAGCTTGAGGTCGAGGAAGATCGGCAGGCCGGTCGCGGCAATGCGCCGATAGCCCAGCTGGCCATTGGCCAGGAAGAACTCCAGCCCCAGCTTCAGGCCCGATACCGCGCCATCCAACTGGTGCGCCCAATCCACGGCCTCGTTGACCGATACGGTATCCAGTGCTGCCAGTACCTGACCCTTGCTGCCCACGCTCGTCCCTCCTCACCCAGCCGCTTTCCTGGCTGGCTTTTAGCCTATCCCGGTGGCGGCGTCACCCCGGCCGGTCAATTGCGTATGCTTTTCAGCGGATTAGTCACTAGATGGGACGCCAAAGTGGGCTTTCAACCGGTGCGGGGGATAGGATAAAGTGCTTTGCAACCCGTTTCCGGATCACGGCATGCAACTGACCCAGTTCTCGGATTACGCCCTGCGCACCCTGATTTATCTGGGGGTGCGCGGGGATTCACTGGCAACGATTGAAGAGATCGCCGCCGCTTACGGCATTTCCGAAAGCCACCTGACCAAGGTTGTCCATAAGCTGGGCAAGCTCGGCATTCTTGCCACCGTGCGCGGTCGGGGCGGGGGCATGAGGCTCGGCCGATTGCCGACCGAAATCAATATCGGTGAGACCGTGCGCCTCATGGAAGGCAATCTCAACCTGGTCGAATGTTTTGATGCCGAGCACAACAGCTGTCCGATTGCGCCGGTTTGCGGCCTGACCGGTGTTCTCGATGAAGCGCTACGTGCGTTCATGTCCGTGCTTGATCGCTATACGCTGGCCGACATGATCCGGAACAAGAGTGACATCTCGGGCCTGCTCGCCTTGCCGGGGGAAGCGGCCGCCGCCAGGCGCTCCGGCGCCGGGCGCTAGATATGGCATTCATTGGGGGAAGTATGCTCGGCCAGTTTCGCAATTTTCTGTCAACCGGAAGGATCGTCGGTCTCACGGTGTTGGGATTGTCGGTGATCGGTTGTGCAACACCGATCCGAACCGTGGACAAGCCCAGTGGGCCGCTGCCCTGGAGTGCAGCCATTGGGCGTCTCGATGCAGACGATGGTTCCTGCTCTGCAACACTCGTTCGCCCCGATGTAATCCTCACTGCCTCGCACTGCCTCTATGGTCGGGGGAACGAGGCACGTATCACCGATTTTGTCTTCACCCCGGCCCTCGATGTGGGGCGCGAAAGGTTGAAGCCGGTCAAGGTGACCGCTGTCATCGACATGGGCTGGCCGATCAAGTCCGACAGCAGCGGCGATCTGCGGGGCGAGCCGAAGGATGATTGGGCGACGTTGCGCATCTCGCCACCCATCAGCTTCATCGAGCCGATGAAGATCGAAAAACTGAATGTCGACGGTATCGCGGCGCGTATCAAGAAGGGGGCGAAGCTCTCCCATGCCGGCTATGGCGTCTACGGCGCCTTTACTGGCAAGCGCCTGCAGGTGCGCGACAATTGCTATCTGGTAACGGACGCCGAAAAGATGCTGAAGGTGACGCATGACGTCATCGTCAACCGTTGCGAGGTCATTCCGGGTGATTCCGGTGGGCCGATCATGCTTACCGGATCGGACGGGGATCGTGTCATCGTCGGTGTCGTCACCAACCTTTGGGGCGACCACGGGCAAAAGGATTTCGTGAGCTTCGGGCCCGCCTCGATCTACTTCGCCGACAAGATCAAGGACGACGTCACCGCCACCACCACGCCATGAAGAAGATTCGCCGCCTCGGCCTTGTGCTGCTCGCCCTTTCGCTTGCCGCCTGCGCCGAGCGTGTTTCTGCACCGCCGCCCAGTGTGATCAAGCCGACCGAGCCCGCCTGGACAGCGGCGATCGGGCGGCTTGATGTCGATGGGGCAGAATCGTGCACGGCGATCCTGGTCCAGCCGGCGCTTATCCTTACCGCTTCGCATTGCCTGCATCAAAAGGCCATCCCGAGCGCGCCGGCCGAGGTGCATTTTCATGCCAATTTCGGCGCCAAGCCGGACCTGCCGCCCGCCATCGGCACCAATCTGCAGGCGCAAGGCGGCGCCATTCGCGAAGGCCATTTGGAACGGCCCGAGCAGGTCGCGGCCGATTGGGCGTTGCTCGGCATCGCGCCCGCCATCGACGCCGTGCGGCCGATCCCGATCGCGCGCCTCAGCGCGGGCGAGATCATCGACCGCGTCAATGGCGGCGCACGCCTCTACACGGCCGGTTACGGCTATGGCGGCATGCGGGCGCTCAAGGAACACGCCAAGTGCCGTGTCGTGAACCCACTGTCGCTGGATCCGATCTACGAAACAGGCATGCTGGTAACGACCTGCATCATCCGCGTCGGTGACAGCGGCGGGCCGGTCATCCTGTTGGGCGCGGATAACAAGCCGCAGCTCATCGGCCTCTTTACCGGCTTCGGTGTGCGCTCCAAGACCGGCCTGTCTTACGCGGTCAACACGGCCGGGGTCGTCGCCCACCTGACGCCCAATCTGGTCAGCTATCTTTATCTGCCGGGACCTGACCTTCTTTCCTATTATCCCTGATAGGTTGCCTGTCGAATCCATGTGCCTATTGCGGCCCGATTGACAGGCAATACGCACCTGTATACAGGTACATGAAAGCTTGAAATCCAGGGGAAACTGCCTTGCCGCGCAACTCTCGCTACGACATCCTGTTTCAGCCGGTGAAGATCGGACCGGTGACGGCGAAGAACCGTTTCTACCAGGTGCCACATTGCACCGGCATGGGCTATGACCTGCCGCATTCGGTTTCGCGCCTGCGTGAATTGAAGGGCGAGGGCGGCTGGGGCGTCATCAATACCGAATATTGCTCGATGCACTGGTCATCCGAAGACGCGCCCTATCGCCTGTGCGCCCTCTGGGACGAGAACGACGTCAAGACGCAATCGCTCACTGCTGAGAAGATCAAGCGCCACGGGGCGCTGGCTGGTGTCGAGCTGTGGCACGGCGGCAATCACAGCCCCAATCGCTGGAGCCGCGAAACGCCGCTCTCGCCGTCCGGTTCGACCCAGCATGCGGTCTTTCCGATGCAGACCCGCGCGATGGACAAGGAGGATATCCGCAATCTGCGGCGCTGGCAGGTGCAGGCGGCCAAGCGCGCCAAGCGTGCCGGCTTCGATATCGTCTATGTCTATGCCGGTCACGGCTATCTGCCGTTCCAATTCATCACCCAGCGCTGGAACCAGCGCACGGACGAATATGGCGGCCCGATCGAAAACCGCGCCAGGCTGCTGCGGGAAATGATTGAGGAAACGAAGGACGCAGTGGGCGATACCTGCGCCGTCGCCGTGCGCCTCGCGATGGACGAGTTGATGGGGCCCCACGGCGTGCAGGCGGCGGAAGAGGGCGAGGCCGTCATTCGGCTGCTCGCCGAACTCCCCGATCTCTGGGATGTCAACATCTCCTATGTCGAGAACGATTCCATGTCGTCCCGCTTCGGTCCCGAGGCGCATCAGGAAAAATACACTGGCTTCGTGAAGAAGCTGACCACCAAGCCGGTGGTTGGTGTCGGGCGCTTTACGTCGCCGGATACGATGGTCGATCAGGTCAAACGCGGCATTCTCGATTTTATCGGTGCGGCACGGCCGTCGATTGCCGATCCCTTCATTCCGTTGAAGATCGATGAGGGCCGCGAAGACGATATCCGCGAATGCATCGGCTGCAACATCTGCCGGGCACAGAACAATACGGGCGTTCCCATCCGCTGCACGCAGAACCCGACCATCGGCGAGGAATACCGCCGCGGCTGGCATCCGGAGATCATGAACCCGAAGAAGGGCCATGCCGAGGATCCGGTGCTTGTCGTCGGCGCCGGCCCGGCCGGCCTCGAATGCGCCATGTCGCTGGCCAAACGCGGCTATGACGTGGCGCTGGCCGATGCCGCGCGCGAGCTCGGCGGCCGCCTCAATGTCGAACCGAAGCTGCCGACACTTTCCGCCTGGGTGCGCGTGCGCGACTATCGCCTTGGCCAGATTGCCAAGCTCTCCAACATCGAAATCTTCCGAGAGAGCCGCATGGACAAGGCTGCCCTCCTCGAAAGCGGCTACAAGCACATCATCCTGGCGACCGGTGCGACCTGGCGGAAGGACGGGGTGGGGCACAACAATTATTTCGCCGTTCCCGGCACGGATGCAGCGAATGTGCTGACCCCTGACGATATCATGGGCGGCCGCGAGGTGACGGGCGATGTCATCGTCTATGACGACGATCAATATTACATGGCGGCCGTCATCGCCGAGAAACTGGTTCAGTCCGGCTGCAACGTCACCTTCGTCACCCCCGGCCTCGATGTGGCGAGCTGGTCGCTTTATACCGACGAGCAGTTCAAGGTCCAGGTCAAGCTGATGAATATGGGTGTGAAGCTGGTCCTCGCGCATCGTCTTGCCGCCTGGAAGAACGACCACGCCGTCCTCGCCTGCAACTATACGGGGACGGAGAAGCATGCCGCTGCCGCGACCCTGGTCAGCGTCACCTCGCGCAAATCAAATGACGCTCTCTATCTCGACCTCAAGGCCGATGCAGCGGCGCGGGATGGGGCCGGCATCCTGACCTTGAAGAATATCGGCGATGCGGATGTACCCGGCGCCATCGTGCACGCGGTCTATGCCGGTCACAAGGCGGCGCGCGAATTCGGCGAGGTGATCGATCCGGATCAATTCCCGTTCAAGCGCGAACTGGTCTTTGTGAAATAGGGGAGGGTGCCATGACGCGTGAAGCAACGAAGCGGCGCGAGCGGCGGGTGGTGAGTTCGGCCCCGCGCCAGTTGCGTTTCGCCGGGGTCACCAATCGCTATCCGCCGATCGCCCTTCTCTCAGCAGATGAAATCGACTCCATCCATCATGCCTCCCTTCGGCTCCTTGCCGAGATCGGCATGGAAGTGATGCATGATGAAAGCCGCGCGCTCCTCAAAGCCGCCGGCGCCGAGGTCGACGAGGCGACCCAGCGTGTCCGCTTCGATCCGGCCATGATCGAGGAGAAGATCAGGACGGTTCCGTCGAGCTTCACGCTGCAGGCGCGCGATCCAGCGAAGAATTTGAAGGTCGGCGACGGCAGCCTCATCTTCGCCGCGACCGGCGGCCCGGCCTTCGCGCATGATATCGAGCGCGGTCGGCGCGCCGGCAATTACCAGGACATGTGCGACTATATGAAAGTCGTGCAGAGCCTCAACGTCATCCATCAGGAAGGCGGCTGTCCTTGTGAGCCGACGGATCTGCCCGCGGACTCGCGCCATCTCGATTTCTATCTCGCCGCCATTCGCTTGACCGACAAGAACTGGCAGTGCTGGGCCTTGGGCGGTTACCGGGTCGAAGACGCGATCGAGATGCTCTCGATCGCCCTCGGCCAGTCGCGCGAGGAGCTCCGCAAAAATCCGGCGACCCTCACCATCGTCAACTCCAACTCGCCCCTGCGCCTCGACATTCCGATGGGCGAGGGGCTCTGCGCCATGGCGCGCGCCGGCCAGCCGGTGGCGATGACGCCCTTCACCTTGTCCGGCGCCATGAGTCCCGTCACCATCGCTGGGGCGCTCGCGCAACAGAATGCCGAGGCGCTGGCCCTCATCGCGCTGTCGCAGATCGTCTCGGCCGGCGCGCCGGTCATGTATGGCGGCTTTACCTCCAACGTGGACATGCGCACCGGGGCACCAGCCTTCGGCACGCCGGAATATGCCAAGGCACAGCTCGCCTCCGGCCAGCTGGCGCGGCGCTACAACATTCCGTTCCGCTCCTCGAACGTCACAGCGTCGAACTGCGTCGACGTGCAGGCAGCCTATGAGAGCGGCATGTCGCTGTGGAGCACGATCATGGGCGGCGTGCATCTCATCGAGCACGCGGCCGGCTGGCTGGAAGGCGGTCTCACGGCGTCGTTCGAGAAACTGGTTCTCGATGCCGAAATGCTGCAACTGATGCGCAGCTTCCTCGATCCGCTGACGGTCAACAACGACACGCTGGCCTTTGAGGCGATGCAGGAAGTAGGTCCCGGTGGCCATTTCTTCGGCGCGCAGCACACGCTGGCCCGTTTCGACCATGCCTTCTACGAACCGATGCTCTCCGACTGGCGCAATTTCGAAACCTGGTCGGAAGGCGGGGCCAAGACGGGCACGGAGCGCGCCCACGCCATCTGGAAGGAATTGCTGCGCACCTACGAGGAACCGCCGCTGGATCCGGCCCGCCTCGAAGCGCTTGAGGGCTATGTGGCAAGGCGCAAGGAAGCTATTCACCGGCAGTCCTAGGGAGATAGCGGCCGCTGACTTGCCGTGTGACATCGGCACCCCATATATGATCCGATCCCATGCGAACCAGCGTATGGACGGCAAATGAGTGACGATTCTGAGGGCAACACACTATCCGGTCGCGTCAAACGCTACGCCAAGGTCGGGCGGGCGATGGGCGGCATTGCCGCGCGTGTCGCTGGCCAGCGTTATCTGGGGCTGAAAGTCGACCGCGCCGAACATGCGGCGGATCTCAAAGCAGCGCTGGGTGGCCTCAAAGGCCCGCTCATGAAGGTGGCGCAGATCATGTCCACCATCCCCGACGCGCTGCCCAAGGAATATGTCGAAGAGCTGCGGCATCTCCAGGCCAATGCGCCGGCGATGGGCTGGGCCTTCGTCAAGCGGCGCATGGCGGCGGAATTGGGGGCAGGCTGGCAAAGCCGCTTCAAGGAATTCGGTCACGAGGCCGCGGCGGCGGCCTCACTCGGGCAAGTGCACAAGGCGATTGGTTTCGACGGTGCCAAGCTCGCCTGCAAGCTGCAATATCCCGACATGCAATCGGCGGTCGAGGCGGATCTCGGCCAACTGAAGCTCATCTTCCGCCTCTACGAACGCTACGACAAGGCAATCTCGACCGAGCATATTCATGACGAGATCGCCGATCGCCTGCGCGAGGAACTGGATTATGGGCGCGAGGCGAAGGCGATGGCGCTCTATCGCCTGATGCTGGCGAAGGAGAAGGAAGTGCATCTCCCGCAGCCACTTCCGGACCTAACGACCAAGCGCCTCCTCACCATGACCTGGATCGAAGGGGAGCCGCTGATGGCTTTCCTCGACAAGAAGCCCTCGGTGAGCTTGCGCAACAAGGTCGCCTACAACATGTTCCGCGCCTGGTACGTGCCATTCTACGATTACGGCATCATTCATGGCGACCCGCATCTCGGCAATTACACCGTGCGGCCCAAGGGGTCCAAGGACGAGGGCGCCGCCAACCTGATGGATTTCGGCTGCATCCGCATCTTTGAGGCGAAGTTCGTCAAAGGCGTCATCGACCTCTATTGGGCATTGGAACGCGGCGACCGTGACATGGCGGTGCACGCCTATGAGAGCTGGGGCTTCAAGGGTCTCAACAAGGATGTGATCGACGTGCTCAATCTCTGGGCCAAATTTGTCTATGGCCCGCTGCTCGAAGACCGCACCCGCAAGATCCAGGAAGCGGAGAGCGGCATCTACGGCCGCGAGGTGGCGGAAAATGTCCATGCCGAATTGCGGCGCTTGGGTCCCGTGACTCCCCCTAAGGAATTCGTCTTCATGGACCGCGCCGCCATCGGCCTGGGCTCGGTGTTCCTGCACTTGAAGGCCGAGATCAACTGGTACCAGCTCTTCCACGACCTCATCCGCGACTTCGACGTCAAAGCACTCGCCAAGCGCCAGAAGGCGGCGTTGAAAGAGGTGGGGTTGTAGCTGCTGTCGATCTACTTTCCTGCTCCAGAATCGCTAGGCTGAAGCAAGATTATGTCTTCGACAATGCTCCTAAGTTCTTCGCGATTGAGCATCGGGTTGCGAGTGCTAAGTGTTTTGATCAGGTGGTTGAGTGTTTGAGGTAAGAACTGATTTTCGATTGGCGTCGAGATGCTGCCCTGCGACCCACAGACGCCGCCAATGACGACAGATGTTGTCACGGGACTTTTTGCCTCAATTTCGATGGTGCAGAATGCCACCATACCCATTGGAGCTATCTTTAGGTGTGGCAGTGCTACCGATGACAGCACGTTGCCCATGTTGCCGCCAATCGACCAGTTGCTGTTGTCATTGAGATGCATGCTACCCGCCACGCCTCTGCCGCCGTCGTACTCTAAGGTAGCGGTTGCAAAGGCGCTTTCAGCAATTCCTCGCCCGACATTCTGCAGCATAAGTGTCAAAGCAAAACGTATGGCCGTGCCGTTGTCAAAGATCTCGGGAACGGATGCCATCCATTTGTGAATCACGTTTGGATTAGGTCGCTTGCCAAACATTCCCGCGAGAATCTGATGGGGAACATTCTGAAACGTAGAATTCAAACGGATGAGATATCTATTCTCCTTTACTGTTTGGTGCGGACCGCCTTCGCTTTTGGGAATGTAAGTCACTACATAGCCACTTTGTCCGTCGCCCTCAGTGGCTACGACATGGCGAACACCATGGACGGGAGGAATCACCATCCCAGGAGTTGCCGCCTCTAACGCCGACCGAAAGTGCTGAGCGCGTGGAATGGGAATCTTCTTCGTCGCAACATCCGCACCACTGACGGGATCAAGCGCGCAGTCGACACCCCAAACAATCACACCTCCTTCTGCATTGGCGAATCCGGAAAGGGCCTCTCGCAAATATTTCCGGTCATTCTCGTGAAGCTTGGCGCTGTCGCTGGTGGATAGGCGTTTGAACTCCAAGAAGAGACTTTCGGAGGCTTCTTCGGAGATCAGGTTGTCTATCAATTCGACGCCCTCTTTCGAGAAGCGGCCGAGCAAGTACTCTGGAAAGCCCTCGATATCCTCTGATGCCATGCTGAGATGCTCCACATCGACTGGTCGGGCTAGCAACATATCATTCTTTGTAAGGTAGACGCTCAAACCTGCTTGCCACCTCGGCTTTCCCCCGGCAATCTTGCCCCCGCTTGGGGGTCGGGGTGCCGCTTATCCGTGGGCGCTCGATTCCTGTCGATAAGGACAACCGGTTCAACGGCTTAATGGCCGTAAGGATCAGATTGGGGAGCGCATGAAGATCGGCATTCTGAAGGAGCGCCGCGCCCACGAGAAGCGCTGTGCGGCCACGCCGGAGACGGTGAAGAAATATATCGGCCTGGGTGCCGAGGTGGTGGTGGAGAGCGGGGCGGGTATCGCGGCCTCCATCCCTGATGCCGCTTTCGAGGCGGCGGGGGCGAAGATCGCCGCCGATGCAGCGGCCGCGACGGCCGGTGCCGACATCGTCCTCAAGGTGCAGCGGCCGATGACCGCCGCCGACGGCAATGACGAGCTCGGGAAGCTGGCGAAGGGCACCACTCTCATCGCCATCCTCAATCCGCACGGCGCCAAGGATCAGATCCCGGCCTACGCCAGTGCGGGTATCGACGCGATGGCGATGGAACTGGTCCCGCGCATCACCCGTGCCCAGTCGATGGACGTGCTCTCCAGCCAGGCCAATCTTGCGGGCTACAAGGCGGTGGTGGATGCGGCGGCCGAATATGGCCGCGCCTTCCCGATGATGATGACGGCGGCCGGCACGGTCGCCCCCGCCCGCGTGCTGGTAATGGGTGCCGGTGTTGCCGGTCTCCAGGCGATCGCCACCGCGCGGCGCCTCGGTGCCATCGTTTCCGCGACCGACGTGCGCCCCGCCTCGAAGGAACAGGTGGCCTCGCTGGGGGCGACCTTCGTCGCCGTCGAGGATGAGGAGTTCAAGCAGGCCGAGACGGCGGCGGGTTATGCGAAGCCCATGTCGGAAGCCTATCAGGCGAAGCAGGCGGCCCTCATTGCCGAGACGATCAAGAAGCAGGACATCGTCATCACAACGGCCCTCATTCCGGGCCGCAAGGCCCCGGTGCTGGTGACCGAGGAGATGGTGAAGACCATGAAGCCGGGTTCGGTCATCGTCGATCTCGCCGTGGAGCAGGGCGGCAATTGCCCGCTCTCCGAAGTGGGGCAGGTGGTGGAGAAGCACGGCGTCAAGCTGGTCGGACATGCCAATGTCCCGAGCCGCCTCGCCGCTGACTCGACCGCGCTCTATGCCAAGAACCTGCTCAATTTCGTGACGCTGCTGATCGACAAGGAAACGAAGCAGCTCAAGATCAATTGGGAGGATGAGATCGTCAAAGGCGTCGCCCTCACCAAGGGCGGCCAGGTGATCCATCCCGCCTTCCAGGGCCAGTAAGGGGAACCGCCATGGATGAAACCACAAACGTTGCGGCCGACATGGCCGCTGCCATCGCACCGGCAGATCATCTGCCGTTCGTGCAGCTCTTCACCGTCTTCGTGCTGGCCTGCTTCGTCGGCTATTACGTGGTCTGGCGCGTCACACCGGCTTTGCACTCGCCGCTGATGGCCGTCACCAACGCCATCTCCTCGGTGATCATCGTCGGCGCGCTCATCGCCTCGGGCGCCGCCGCCTTTGGAATCAGCCAGGGCATGGGGCTAGTGGCCGTGGCCTTGGCCTCGGTCAACATCTTCGGCGGGTTCTTCGTGACCTACCGCATGCTGTCGATGTTCAAGAAAAAAGACAGCAAGGGGGGCAAGTAACGTGAGCCAGAATCTCGCCTCCTTCCTCTATCTCATTGCCTCGGTCTGCTTCATCATGTCCTTGCGCGGGCTCTCCAGCCCCGCCACATCGCAAGGTGGGCTTCGCTACGGCGTGGTCGGCATGGTGATCGCCATCGGCACGACATTGGCGCTGCCCAGCGTTGCCGCCTCATCTTACGTCGGCATCATCATTGCGTTGGTGATCGGCGGTGCCGCGGGTGCCGTGATCGCCCAGCGTATCCAGATGACGGCCTTGCCGCAGCTGGTCGCGGCCTTTCACAGCCTCGTCGGTCTCGCCGCCGTCGCTGTGGCGGCCGCCGCTTTCTATGCGCCGGCTGAATTCCAGATCGGTGAGCCCGGCGCCATCCATGCCGGCAGTCTCGTTGAAATGGGCCTCGGTGTCGCCATCGGCGCCATCACCTTCACCGGATCGATCGTGGCGTTCGCGAAGCTCCAGGGCCTCGTCTCCGGTGCACCTTTGGTCTTCAAGGGGCAGCATCTCCTCAACGCTGCTTTGGGGATCGGCATCGTCGTCCTCATCGTGGCGTTGATCCTCGGCCAGTCGGAACCGCTCTTCTGGGGCATCGTCATCGTCTCGCTGCTGCTCGGGTTCCTGCTGATCCTGCCCATCGGCGGCGCCGACATGCCGGTCGTCGTCTCGATGCTCAACTCCTATTCCGGTTGGGCGGCTTGCGGCATCGGCTTCACGCTCTCCAACCCGCTCCTCATTGTGACCGGTGCGCTGGTGGGCTCGTCGGGCGCCATCCTCAGCTACATCATGTGCAAGGGCATGAACCGCTCGATCTTCAACGTCATCCTCGGCGGCTTCGGCACCGATTCCGGTGGGGCGGCTGCGGCGGGTGGGGCGAAGGCGGCGGACCGGCCGGTGAAGGCCGGCAGTGCCGACGACGCGGCCTTCATCATGAAGAACGCCGCCAGCGTCATCATCGTGCCGGGCTACGGCATGGCGGTGGCACAGGCGCAACATGCGCTGCGCGAAATGGCGGACCTCCTCAAGAAGGAAGGCGTCAAGGTCTCCTACGCCATCCATCCGGTGGCAGGCCGCATGCCGGGGCACATGAACGTGCTCTTGGCTGAGGCCAACGTGCCCTATGACGAGGTGTTCGAGCTTGAGGACATCAACCGCGACTTCGCCCAGGCCGATGTCGCCTTCGTCATCGGCGCCAACGACGTCACCAACCCGGCAGCGAAGACCGACCCGAAAAGCCCGATCTTCGGCATGCCGATCCTCGATGTCGAGCAAGCGAAGACCGTGCTCTTCATCAAGCGCTCGATGGCATCCGGCTATGCCGGTGTCGACAACGAGCTCTTCTTCCGCTCGAACACCATGATGCTGTTCGGTGACGCCAAGAAGATGTGCGAGGACGTGGTGAAGGCCTTCGGGCACTAAGGATCGCCTTGCGCCAGCTTGCGATAGCCATCAGCGGCTGCGGACCAGCAGGTCTAGCAGCCGCTTGTTTTTTGGCTGGCAGTCGACGGGAGCGATGACCATGTGTTCACAGGGGCGCGTTCTCGTATTGGGAGCGGGCGGTTTCATCGGGCGCCATGTCTTTGCTGCGCTCATTGATGCTGGATATGAGCCGGTTGGGGCTGTGCGGCGCACACGCGAATTCACCCGCATGTTTCCGGATCATTCGTGCATCGACTGCGACATGTCAAAGGACGTGACGCCCGACGTGTGGCTCGAGCGACTGCAAGGCGTGGATGCCGTCGTTAACTGCGCTGGCGTTCTGTCGGGTCGTCATTCCCATGCGGTTCATGTCGACACGCCGGCAGCGTTGGCCACGGCTTGCGCGCAGGTAGGCGTCCGCCGCGTCATTCACGTTTCGGCGATCAGTGCGAATCCCGGAGCCGACACGGACTATGCACGCCAAAAATTTCAAGCCGAAGAAGATCTCCGCGCCAGGGATCTGGACTGGATCATACTGCGTCCATCGCTTGTCTATGCCGAAGGCACGTATGGCGGCACGTCTGTCTTGCGGGGCTTGGCCGGTTTTCCAGGCTTCGTTCCGCTGCCTGGCGACGGCAGCCAGTGGTTCAGTCCGATCCATGTTGAAGATCTTGCGCGCTGCATCGTTCGGCTGCTGTCACCGACGTCGCCAAGTCGGATAGCACTCGAACCTTGTGGTCCGGATAGCATCACTTTGAGGACATTTGTCCTGGCGTGGCGCAGTTGGCTCGGCTTCGACTCGCCGTGGGTGGTTGCCATCCCGATGCCGGTGGTGCGGTCTATTGCACGTATTGCCGATCTGCTAGGCGGCGGGCCACTTTCGACCACGGCCGTGCGCCAGCTTGAATTCGGGAATGCCGGTGACGGTGGGGCTTTTGCCAACGCGATCGGTTTCGCACCCTTGCCAATGCGTGCTTGGTTAGCGCGAAGGCCATCTTCGGTGCAGGACAAATGGCATGCGCGCCTATATTTTCTGCGACCGCTCTTACGCTGGACGCTGGGGTTCTCATGGATTGCGGCGGGTGTGATCGGCACTTTGGCGTCAAAGGAGTCGGTAGATCTCGTCCTGCGGCCAGTGGGATTGGAAAATGCTGGCGACACGCTGAAATGGCTGACGTGCCTTCTCGATGTTGGCGTCGGTAGCTTGATCCTAACCAGGCAGCGGCCTTGGGTCATGCTTGGAGTGCAGCTGGCGATTGTTGCCAGCTACACGGCGATGATCACCATGGCGATACCTAGTCTCTGGCTCGATCCATATGGCGCGCTCGTCAAGAATGCTGTGTTCCTGGCACTCGCCGCGGTCGTTGCGGCGTTGGAGGATGACCGATGATCGGCGCCTTCGAGATTGTGAAGTGGCTCCACATCGTCAGTTCGACGATCCTCTTCGGGTTGGGCTTGGGGACAGCCTATTACATGCTGCAATCCTGGCGCTCGGGAAATGCACTGCTTGCATCGGAGGTCGGCCGCATGGTGATCAAGGCGGACTGGATTTTCACGACGACTTCCGGGTTCGTGCAACCCCTCAGTGGATTCGCCCTTGTGGTCCTCGGCGGCTGGTCTCCATGGGAGGGGTGGCTTTTGATCTCATATTTGCTCTACATATTCGCATTTTGTTGTTGGGCGCCTGTGGTGGTGCTCCAGATACGGGCGAGCCGTCTTGCAAAAGCCGCTGCTTCGGCTGGCTCTGAATTGCCCGACTCCTATCATGCCGCCATGCGTGTCTGGTATCGTCTTGGCTGGCCAGCTTTCTTCGCTCTGCTTGCGATTTTTATGCTGATGATTGCCAAGCCGGATATTGGTGATTTGTGAAACGTTTGGATGGTGCTCTGAGGGCCCGTTAAAATGACGCCAGTCAAACCCGAACGCCTGCATATCGACGACACGGTCGCCATCGTCTCGCCCTCCTGGGGCGGGCCGAGTGTCTTTCCGCATATTTACGAGCTGGGCCTCGGCCTGTTGCAGCGCTGGGGCCTGCAGGTGGTGGAATATCCGACTGCGCGGATGGCGGCGGCCGAGCTTGCCGCGAATCCGGAGGCGCGGGCGGCCGATATCAACCGCGCCTTTGCCGATCCGCAGGTGAAGGCCATCATCGCCTCGATCGGCGGCGATGACAGCCACCGCATCCTGCCCTATCTCGACGCCAAGCTGATCGCCGCCCATCCGAAGATCCTCATGGGCTATTCGGATGTCTCGACGCTGCACGCCTATTGCCAGCGCTTGGGTGTCGTCACGCTGCATGGTCCATCCGTCATGGCGGGCTTCGCGCAGATGGCGGCGATGCCCGACTATGCCGCCCATGTGAAGGAGATGCTGTTCCGCCCCGCCGCGGGCCTCACCTACCGGCCCTATCCGGCCTATAGCGAAGGCTATCCCGACTGGGCGCATCCGGCGAAGGCGGGGCAGGTCAACGAGCCCATACCGCACGATGGCTGGCACGTTCTTCAGGGAAGCAGCGCCGTCGAGGGGCGGCTCTTCGGCGGTTGCCTCGACGTGCTTGAAGGGCTGCGCGGCGGCGAATTCTGGCCGCTGGGCAATTTCTGGGACGGGCGCATCGTCT
This sequence comes from Dongia sp., assembly GCF_041910485.1. Lineage (GTDB taxonomy): Bacteria > Pseudomonadota > Alphaproteobacteria > Dongiales > Dongiaceae > Dongia. The sequence goes on along the minus strand of NZ_JAYRQR010000062.1, from coordinate 8,613 downwards.
TTCTCGAAACATCGGAGGAAGCGCCGGGGCCCGCTCTGGTGGCGGAAATGCTACGGGGCTGGGGGCGCGACGGGATCTGGGGCAGGGCGGCAGCGCTCCTGGTCGGTCGCGCCGCCCGCTATGATGCCGCGGCCAAGGCGGAACTCGACCGATTGCTGCGCACCATCATGGCCGATGAGTTTGGGCGGCCCGACATGCCCATCGTCAGCAATATGGATTTCGGCCATACCGACCCGCAATTCGTCCTGCCGCAGGGCATCCTGGCGCGGCTCGATTGCAGCCGGCCGTCATTGTCGCTGATCGAGGATTGGCTTAGCTGAGCGACTCTGCCAGAGCGCCTCTGCCTGAGCGGGGCTCAGGCGAATTCCGGTGTCGGCGAACATTGCGAGATGAGGAGGATGCGCGAGACGCTGGTGCCGTCTTCCGACAGCGGCAGGAACAGCATCTCGTCGTCATTGTAGCGGCCGTCCGGACCGACCCAGGGACTGTCGTCATAGACCGGTGCCGCCGTCGCCACCGCGCGGTCGTAGAACATATGCGCTTCCTCGATCGAAGGCCCGTAATAGGCCTCGCTCACGGTCTTCCCCGTGGGATCGCTGCCGCGGATCTCGACCTCTTTCGTACCCACCAGCCGATAGATATAGCGCCGGGAATCCGGCATCACCTCGACGATGGTGAGATAGGGGAGGAGGCGCGGGATTTCGATCGGGTCGATATCGCGCCGGCTGGGCATGGACTTGCCCCGTCGCTTGGCATGCCAGTAGGCGTAGAGCTCGCGCACATTCTCGCCGGCCCGCTCCAGCCATACTGGCTGCTTTTCATCCGCATCGACCATCGCCATCCCCAGATGCATTTCTTCTTATCCTCGCAAAGCCGAGGGATATATGCACGCACAGATATAGGACGCAGTATTTGTTTCACGTGAAACAAATCAAGAACAAATTACTGGCCGGAAGCGAAATGGGGAGCCCAAAAGGCATCGCCCCGCCGGCGGAGCCAGCGGGGCGATATCATGCGTTCTCTCGTCGAACCGGGCCGCTTTGGGGCGGCCGGAGGCAGAAGGCCTAGAAGCCTTCGCGCTCCATGCGCTTGCGCATCAGCTTCCGGTAGCGACGCACCGCCTCGGCCTGCTCGCGCGCCTTGCGCTCGGACGGCTTCTCATAGTTGCGACGCATCTTCATTTCCCGGAAAATCCCTTCGCGCTGCATCTTCTTTTTGAGCGCGCGCAGGGCCTGATCGACATTGTTGTCACGGACGAGAACTTGCACGGTTTACCACGGCTCCTTTCGCCGATTGGAGTATCAGAAAAAACGAAAACGACTATCGGGCTGCCCCTCTGGGAGCCCGGCTCGGGGCATGCTCTATCACAGGCCCGCGGGCTTGTGAAGCCCCGCAAGGGGTGATTCCGGATGCGTTCCGGGGCTTTTACGGGGCCGTTTCGGCGGTCATATTAGGGCCGAATTGACGCGAGTGGAACATGGCCATCCTTAAAATCGCCCGCATGGGGCACCCCGTCCTGAAGCGGATCGCCGACCCGGTCCAGGATCCGACTTCCCCGGAAATTCATAGACTTATCAATGATATGGTCGATACCCTGGAGGATATCGGCGGGGCTGGTTTGGCAGCCCCCCAGGTCCATGTGCCGCTCCGCGTGGTGATCTTCCGCGTCCCCGCCGCGAGACTGGCCGCAGAGGAGGGCGGAATCCCACCCGGAATCCCCCTAACCGCCCTCATAAACCCCGAAATCACGCCCCTTTCCGAGGAAAAGGCACCGGGAATCGAGGCCTGCCTCTCGGTCCCGGGCCTTGCCGGCATGGTGCCGAGATACCAGCATATCCGCTACAAGGCCCTGGCCCCAGACGGGTCGGTGATTGAGCGGGAGGCGAGCGGCTTCCATGCGCGGGTGGTTCAGCACGAATGCGACCATCTCGACGGAATCCTTTATCCGATGCGGATGACCGACATGGCGAGTCTCAGTTTTGTCGAGGAACTGCGCCGGTTCGAGCAGAAGGACGCCGAGGACTGAATGTCGCGCGAGCGGTCGCAAGGTGGCGATCGGGTGCGCGAAATGGCAGACTGACGGAAACGCGATTTGAGCAGCCCGGAGAGTGAGTGACATGCAGAGCGACTATGACTGGCAGGGAGATCGCGACCGGCTGGTGGCTGCCGTGCTGCCGCATGTGCCCTTCGACGGCTGGAGCGAGACGGCCTTCAAGGCCGGTGCCGCCGATACGGGCATCGATCTGGCGCGGGCGCTCAACGCTTTTCCCGGCGGCATGGCGGAATTGCTGGCGGCGAACCATCGCGGCCACGACGCGCGCATGATGGAGCAGCTGGCGCGGGAGAATGTCGGCGCCCTGCGCATGCGTGAGCGCGTCGCCCGCGCCGTGCAATTGCGCCTGGAGCTGGTCGGCGAGCAGCGCGAGGCGGTGCGGGCGGGGCTGACCTTCCTGCTGCTGCCGGAGAACGCCGCCCTGGGGCCGAAGCTTCTTTATGGGACGGTCGATGCGATCTGGCACGCGGTCGGCGACAAATCGACCGATTTCAGCTTCTACACCAAGCGCGCGATCCTGGCCGGCGTCTATTCGGCAACGCTGCTCTATTGGCTCAACGACAAGAGCGACGGGCATGCGGCGAGTTGGGCCTTTCTGGAGCGGCGCCTTGATGAAGTCATGAAGATCCCGCAGGTGAAGGGACAATTGCAGAGCCTCGTCGCGCGCCTCCCCAATCCGCTGCACCTGCTACAACAGAAGAGCGGCGAGAAGCTGCCGCTCGGCATGCGGCCGCGCCGTCGCCGCCGCGCCTAAAGGGCGCTGCCCCTATGGATCCATCGAACAGCCAAGTCGCCGGCGCGGTGCCCATCGGCGGAGCGTCGACCGTCTTCAATTTCTCGACCTTAGACCTGCATCTCGCGACCGAGCTGCTGGTGGCACTCGCCATCGGCCTGCTGATCGGTCTGGAACGCGAATGGCGCAAACAGGACGGCGAGGGGGCGGATCGCATCGGCATCCGAACCTTTGGCCTGATGGGACTTCTTGGCGGTCTCGCCGGGAGCCTGCAGAATTTGGCGGGGCAATGGCTGGTGCCGGCGACGCTTCTGGCCATCGCGGTGCTGATGGTGAACGACCGGCGCCGCGCCGGCGATCACGCGCCGGCGGTGCTGGCGGAAGACATGACCACCCTGGTTGCGGCCCTGGTCACGATGTTGCTCGGCGTTCTCGCCGCGACGGGCGCGCTGCAATTGGCCGTGGCCTGCGCGGTGATTGTCCTGGCGCTGCTCTATCTCAAAGCGTCGCTGCATGCCCTCATTGGGAAGCTGACGCCCGCTGAACTCAAGGCCACGGTCCGCTTTCTCGTCATCTCGCTGGTCGTTCTGCCGGTACTGCCGGACGAAGGCTATGGCCCCTACGACGTCCTCAATCCGCGCACCATGTGGCTGTTCGTGGTGCTGATTTCGGCCATGTCCTTCACGGGCTATTTCGCCATCCGCGCACTCGGTGCGGCGCTTGGGGTGCTGGCAACAGGCTTCTTCGGCGGCCTCGTATCCTCGACCGCGACGACGATCTCGTTCGCCCGCATGGCGAGCGAAGCACCGGCCCACGGGCGTATCTTTGCCGCCGGCACGATCCTGGCCAATTCCATCATGGCTCTGCGCGTGCTGATCCTGGCCGCGATCCTGACGCCCAATCTGATGCTGGTCCTGTTGTGGCCCTTGGGATTGGCCGGGCTGCTGGCGGGTCTGGTCGTCGTCTTCATCTGGTACAATACGCGTCATTCTCCGATGCTGAAGGATGCGGTCACGCTGTCCAACCCCTTTGAGCTGGTCGCTGCCATCAAGTTCGCCGTATTGCTCACGGTCATACTGCTGCTGGAGCGGTTCCTCAGCGAACGTTTCGGTGAAGCCGGGCTCTATATCCTGTCGCTGATCGCCGGTCTCGCCGACGTGGATGCGATCACCCTGTCGGTCGCGAAACATGCGCGCGCCGGCGGCGAGATGCTGACGGGCGCCGCCGTCGCCATCCTGCTGGCGGTCGCATCGAATGCCTTCGTCAAAGGTGTGATCGCGGTGCGTGCCGGTGGGAGCTTTGCCCGATGGAGCGCTGGCACGATGGCGGCCATGGTCGCGGTCGCCGGGATCGCGGCCTTTGTTCAGTATTACAGCTGATATCCGGCTCTAGTCGCGGTCGCTGTCGGGAACGCCGGCGTCGGATTTGTCGCCCGTCGCGGGTTTGTCCAATTCCTTGCCGGCGTGAAGATTGGCGCGGCGCTCGGCTTCGCGCCGATCATTTGCCTTTTCGACCTTCGAGCGGCCGAATCGCACGCGATTTTCGGCCGCCTGCTTGGCCTCCGAGTCGCGTTCTTTGGCCTTGCGAAACCGGTTGAGATTGACGATTTCAGCCATTGGCCCATCCCGGCGCGGTAAATCGCGCCAATTTAGGTGAACTCACGGAACTGTCATCCGCGCCGGCCGATGGGAACTTGCCCCGCCTTGCTGGCAAAGGCGATAATGGGCGCAACAGGGCCTGCGTTCAAGCGGGCGCGTATGACCGGGAGATATCACATGAAGAAAGCGCTGAAGATCGGCGGCGGCATTCTGGCCGTTATCATTGTCCTGCTGCTGGTCGCACCCTTCTTCATCAATCTCAACAGCTATAAGGGCCTCATCTCCGAAAAGGCGAAAGAGGCGACCGGCCGCGATCTGGTGATCGACGGCGACATCTCGCTGTCGCTGCTGCCGATCCCGGCCGTTTCGGTCGAGGGGATCAAGTTCGGCAATGCCGCCGAAGGGTCCGCTGCCAACATGGCCGAAGTCGAGAAGGTCAAGGTGAAGGTCGCCTTGATGCCGCTGCTCTCCGGCAAGGCGGAGATCAAGAGCATCGAACTGGTGAAGCCCACCATCATTCTGGAAAAGCTGACGGACGGTCGCGGCAATTGGGAAATCACGCCGACGGGCGCAGCGGCCGGCGAGAGCAGCGCCGCCGCTCCGGCCGAAGCCGGTGGCAGCAATTTCGATCTGTCGATTGAGGGCGCCAGCATCACCGACGGCACGCTGGTCTATCGCGATCTGGCGACGGCAGCTGAGCAGCGCATCGAAGCGCTCAATGTCGACCTGTCGCTCGACAGCCTGCAGGGCCCGTTCAAGGCGACCGGCGGCGTCCGCGCGATGAACATGCCGTTGGGCTTCGATGTCGCGGTCGGCCGTCTCGACCCGGCACAGCCGATGCCGATCAATGTGACGCTGAAGATCGAGGATGCCGGTGCCAGCATCGGCTTCTCCGGCAATGCGGATCTGAAAGCCGCCGAAACCGCCGACCAGCCGATCGTCACCGGCAAGCTGACCGGCAAGGGCGATTCCGTCGCCAAGCTGATCGCCGTCCTTTCCGGCGGCAAGGCGGAAGAGGGGCCGCTCGCGCAGGCTTTCGCCCTCGATGGTGAGATCGTCGCCGGCAAGAGTGCCGCCGACCTCAAGAATTTCTCGGCGAGCCTCGGCGACATGAGTGCCAAGGGGTCGGTTGCGGCCAAGATGGGCGACGTGACGACGGTCGAAGCCAATCTTGCCATGGGCCGGCTCGATCTCGACAAGCTGATGCCGGCCAAGACGGCAGAGGCCAGCGAAGCGGCACCTGCCGCAACCACTGAAGGGGCGCAGCCGGGCACCTTCTCGCTGCCCGCCGGCATCAACGCCAATGCCAACGTGACGATCGACCAGGTGGTCTATCAAGGGAATGCGATCGATCAGGTGAAGCTGGCCGCCGCCCTGGCGGATGCCAAGCTCAACATCACCGAATTGTCGGCGCAGTTGCCGGGTGCCACCAAGGCGAAGCTCGGCGGCACGCTGGTGGCGCAGAATGGCCAGCCAGCCTTTGCCGGTGGCCTCGACGTCAATTCGGGCAATCTCCGGGCGCTCATCGACGCCTTTGCCAAGGGGGCGGTGGATTCCGTGCCGGGCGACCGCCTGCGCGCCTTCGCGCTCAACAGCCGCGTCACATTCACGCCGGCCCAGGTGGCGCTTTCGGATCTGGCGGCAAAGCTCGATGCGACCAAGATCGCGGGCGGCGTCACCGTCGCCCTGCCCGATGGCAAGCAGCGCCAGCGCATGGCCTTCGGTGTTGGCCTGTCGGTCGACCAGATGAATCTCGACGGCTACATGCCGGCGAAGAAGGCGGATGGTGCGGCGGCGGAAACGACGGCCAAATCGGCCGATGCCGGCAGCAATCCGTTGAAGGCGCTGGCGCCGCTGGGTGATCTCGATGCCAATATTGAGCTGAGGGCCGGTGCGCTGACGCTCAACGACCAGCAGATCAAGAAGCTGCATGCGCTGGTGGGCCTCGCCTCTGGCGTCCTCACCATCGAAGATCTGTCGGTTGGGGATCTGATGGGCGGCAAGGGCGCCATCAAGGGGCAGATTGTCGAACTCAAAGGCAATCCGCGCTTCGATCTCGATTTCGACGTCACCGCCAAGGATGCCGGCAAACTTGCCTTGATGGCGGGCGCGGCACCGGCCGGCAAGCTTGGCGCGCTCGACCTCAAGGGCAAGGCGTCGGGCGGCGGCGATGAGGTTTCCTATGACGTCGCCATGAAGATGACCGGCATCGGCCTCGACGGCACCGCCAAGGGCGGTGCCGCGGGTCTCCTCGCCGGGGGCATCCCGCGCATCAATTCAACTTTCGACATCAAGGTCGACAAGCTGGCGCCGCTGATGGCGCTGGGGGGTGGCAGCGGCGACAATGCAACCCAATTGAAGGCTGCCGACAATCTGGGCGCGGTCAGCTTCAAGGGCACCGCGCAGAGCGGCACCGACGATCTGGCCTACGATGTCGACCTGACCCTGTCCGGTATCGGTGGTGCGGGCAGGCTCTCCGGCAAGATCACCGGCATCTCCGGCACGCCCGCCGTCGATACCACGCTCGATCTGCGCGCCGATCGACCGGCGCCGTTGCTGCAGCTGGCGGGCCTTGCCGGCCCGAAGGCGCAGGCCATGGGCGCGCTCGCCGCCAAGGGCTCGCTGAAGGGCGGCGCCGACGATCTCAACCTCGATCTGGGGCTGCAGGCAGCGGGGGCCACGGCCAAGGTCGCCGGCAACATCAAGGCGAAGGCCGATCCGATGGCCTTCGACATCGCGCTGCAGGCGAACCATCCGGAGTTCACGCAGCTGCTGGCCTTGGCCGACATGCCGAGCTCCGGCACCAAGGCCGGTCCGTTGGCCCTCAACGCCAAGGCAAGCGGCACCACGAAGAAGGCCAGCGTCTCGGGCCTCGATTTCAAATGGGGTGACTCGTCGCTCTCGGGCGATGTCGACTATGACGCGACGGGCGCCAAGCCGATGGTGAAGGCCAATCTGGTCGGCGGCACGGTCAATCTGGTGCCCTTCATGGGCAATAGCGGCGGTGGCAAGAAGGCGTCCGCCCCGGCGACCACCAGCGGCAACTCCCCCTGGTCCAATGAACCGCTCGACCTCTCGGCCCTGAAAGGCCAGGACGCCGATATCGACTTCAAGGCCAACTCGCTGATCATGCCCGACCAGCGCATCGACAACATCGTCGCCAAGGTCACGATCAAGGACGGCGTGATGAACGTCGACACGCTGACCGGCAACATCTATGGCGGCGCGTTCAACCTGTCCGGCACATCGGTCGATGCGCGGACGACGCCGCAGGTCGCGGCGAAGATCGCGGTCGACAAGATCCAACTGGGCGAAGTGCTGGGTGGCGGCATCGCCGGCAACCAGCTGAAGGGCCCGATCTCGCTCAACCTCGATCTGACCGGTGCCGGCGAAAGCCAAGCGGCGATCGTTCGTTCGCTCACCGGCAAGGGCGATCTTGGCGGCACGATGATGATCATCGGCAAGGTCGAGCAGCAGGTGGGCTCGGCGCTCCTTGGAGTGCTGGGGCAGAAGGTGAAGCAGGTGAAAGGCGTCGCAGACAGCATCAACGGCGTGCTGGCTTCCTATACCGGCGTCGACAACCAGCTTTCCGGCACCTTCGACATCTCGAAGGGCGTGCTCGACACGCAGGATTTCGCCTTCACCAATCCGAAAGCGCGCGGCACGGCCAAGGGCCAGGTGGATCTTGGCGCCTGGGCGCTCAACATGCTGGTCGATCTGTTCGGGCAGCAGGCCGAGCAGGCCTTCATGAGCATCAACCTCACCGGTCCGGTCAATGGGCCGACGCCCTCCTTCACTGGCAATGGTGCCGCCGGGGCGGCGGGGGCGGCGAACAGCCTGGTGCCGGGGCTCAACCTGCCGGGTGTCGGCAATATCCCGGGCCTCGGCGGCTTGACCGGTACGACGGGGACGACCGGAACCGGCGAACCCGGTGCGGCCGCACCGGCCGGTGGATTGCTCGACCAAGTGGCGCCGGGTGTCGGCGATCTCTTCGGCAGCAAGAAGAAGAAAAAGGATGCAGCGGCACCGGCCGCAGCCGAGCCGGGCGCTGTTGTGGAGCCGGGTGCGGCGGAGACCCCCGCAGCGGCCCCAGCCGAGGCGCAGCCCGCCGCAGAACCGGGTGCCGCAGCTCCGGCAGCGGTCGCCCCGGAGCCGGCCCAGCAGCCGGCAGCGGGAGAACCTGCGGCCGAACCCGGTGCGCCGGCCGCGGCCCAGCCGGCGGAACAGGC
>NZ_JAYRQR010000061.1:0-1595 GCF_041910485.1 Dongia sp. | reverse complement strand
TTCCTCTAAAAAGAGGCTTGCGGTCGGGGGGCGATTTCCCCTATGATTCAAACGAACGTATGAATCATGCTTCCGGAAGCAGGGGACCACCATGGCAGAAGTCCGCAACATCGATACCCGCGAGCGCATCCTCGATGCCGCCGAGCGCCTGTTCATGGCGCACGGCTACGAGGGAACCTCGATGCGCCAGATTACCGGCGATGCGGCGGTGAACCTGGCGGCGGTCAATTACCATTTCGGCTCCAAGGAATCGCTGATGCAGGAAGTGTTCCGCCGCCGCCTCGACTGGCTCAACCAGGAACGGATGCGCGTGCTGAACGAAATGGAAGCCGCCGCCGGCGACAATCCACTCAAGCCGTCGCAGATCGTCGATGGCTTCTTCGGCACCCTTTTACGCATGGCCGACGACGAGGAGCGGGGCGGCATGACCTTCCTGCGGCTGCTCGGGCGGACGCTGACCGAGCCTTCCGAATTCATCCGCACCTTTCTCGCCGACGAGTACGCCGGGGTCATGGAGCGCTACAAGGCTGCGCTGTTCAAGGCGCTGCCCGACGTGCCCAAGGCCGAGATCGTATGGCGCTTCCATTTCATGCTCGGCGCGACGTCCTACGCCATCGCCGGTACCGACGCGCTACGCGTTGTCACCGACTGGCAGATCGAGGAGGTGGACACCGTCGACCGCGTCGATCGCATGGTGCCGCGCCTGATGGCCTTCCTGCTCGGCGGATTGCGCGCGCCGCTGCCGCAGCTTGACGCGCGGAGCGACGAATCGGGCATCCGCGCCGCCTGAGCCGAAAATATTCCAACAAGATCCATTTAGGAGACAGCACCATGTTCGATAGCATCATCCCTCTGCTGGGTATCGCCATCCTGGCGACTTTGGCCGGGCTGATCCTCGTCCGGCCGATCCGTCGGGCGCTGATCACCCGGCCCATTTTTTCCACCTACCGCAAGGTGCTGCCGCAGATGTCGGGCACCGAGCGCGATGCGCTGGAAGCCGGCACCGTCTGGTGGGAAGGCGAGTTGTTCCGCGGCAAGCCGGACTGGAATAAATTGCACGCCTACCCGACGCCGACGCTCACCGCCGTCGAGCAGTCGTTCATGGACAACGAGGTCGAGGAAGCCTGCCGTCTGGTCGATGACTGGAAGGTGACGCACGAGCTCTACGATCTGCCCAACGAAGCCTGGCGCTACATCAAGGACAAGGGCTTCCTCGGCATGATCATCCCGAAGAAGTACGGCGGCCTGGAATTCTCGGCCTATGCACAGTCGCAGGTGGTGACCAAGCTGTCGACGCGCTCTTCCGCCCTGTCGGTGTCGGTGATGGTGCCGAACTCGCTCGGCCCGGCCGAACTGCTGCTGCACTATGGCACCGAGGAACAGAAGAACCACTACCTGCCGCGTCTGGCCAAGGGCATCGAGGTGCCGGCATTCGCGCTGACCAGCCCGTGGGCCGGCTCCGACGCGGCGTCGATTCCCGATTCGGGGATCGTCTGCAAGGGCATGTGGCAGGGCAAGGAAGTGCTCGGCATGCGCGTCACCTGGGACAAGCGCTACATCACGCTGGCGCCGGTGTGCACCATCCTCGGCCTGGC
>NZ_JAYRQR010000060.1:0-1561 GCF_041910485.1 Dongia sp. | reverse complement strand
GTCGAGGCCGAATTGTCACCGGCCCTAATTGATCTCATTGTGGAGAAACTGCGTGGACGCCAGGCTGCTTGATATTCTCGTCTGCCCGATTTGCAAGGGCAATCTCGAACACCGCAAGGCGGAAAAGGAACTGGTCTGCAAACCCTGCAAGCTGGCCTTCCCGATCCGTGACGATATTCCCATCATGCTGGAGGATGAGGCGCGTCAACTGCCGGCGGATGGGCAGTAATGTCCGGTCTGTCCTTCAAGGTTGTCATCCCGGCGCGCTACGCGTCGACCCGCCTGCCGGCCAAGCCGCTGCTCGATCTTGGCGGCAAGCCGATGGTTGTCCGCGTTGCCGAGCGGGCGCGGCTGTCCGGTGCAGAGGAAATCTGGGTGGCGACCGATCACCCGGAAGTCCGGGCGGCAGCCGAGGCGCATGAAGTGGCCGCGCTGATGACGCGCAGCGATCATCCGACCGGCACCGATCGTCTGGCCGAGGTGGTTGAGCAACGCGGGTGGGGCAGCGATACCATCATTGTCAATGTGCAGGGGGACGAACCGCTGATTGAGCCGGAGGTCATCTTGCAAACTGCCCGCCAACTGGCGGCGAGCGGTGCCGATATCGCCACGGTGGCGCATCCAATCAACGATGCGGCCGATTTCTTCAATCCCAATGTGGTGAAGGTCGTGTGCCGGGCCGATGGTGATGCCGCTTATTTTTCGCGGGCACCGATCCCCTATGCGCGCGACCACTTTGCCCGGGAAGATGGCGGTATGACCTTGCCGGCCGGTTTTCCGGCCTATCGCCATGTCGGGCTGTATGCCTACCGGGCCAGCTTCCTGAAGGCTTATGCCGGACTATCCGCGGCGCCAACCGAGCACTTTGAATCGCTCGAACAACTGCGTGCCCTGTGGCATGGCTACCGCATCAGCGTGACCCTGATCGACGCTGCGCCGGCACCCGGCGTGGATACGCCGGAGGATGCCGAGCGGATGCGCAAACTGTTTGACCGTGCCGGAAATAGCGAGTAATTTTCAAATCTTGGTAAACGGCCGCCACGACTGCCGACAACAAGAATTCCGAAGCAAAAACCAGAGGGACTATTCATGAAATTGATTTTGTTGGGCGCTCCTGGCGCCGGTAAAGGAACGCAAGCTACTTTTATCAGCAAGCAGTTCGGCATTCCACAAATTTCCACCGGCGACATGCTGCGCGCCCAGGTCAAGGCCGGTACCCCGCTCGGTCTGGAAGCCAAGAAGCACATGGATGCAGGCGGCCTGGTGCCGGATGCCGTCATCATCGGCATGGTCAAGGAGCGCCTGACCCAGGACGACTGCAAGAACGGCTACCTGTTCGACGGTTTCCCGCGCACCATTCCGCAAGCCCAGGCCATGAAGGATGCCGGCGTGCCGATCGAGTTCGTCCTCGAAATCGATGTGCCGGACAGCGACATCATCGAGCGTATGGCAGGCCGTCGTGCCCACCTGGCTTCCGGCCGTACCTACCACGTCAAGTTCAACCCGCCGAAGGTCGAAGGCAAGGACGATGTGACGGGCGAAGATCTGGTTCAGCGCGATG
>NZ_JAYRQR010000059.1:0-112467 GCF_041910485.1 Dongia sp. | reverse complement strand
CGCTGATCTCGGCCTTCACCTTGGCGGCAAAGTCGGGATCGACGCCCATCGCCGGATAGACCTGCCAGGAGACCAGATGGGCCTTCTTGCCGAGGGGCGCCAGCTGCGGCACGCCCACAAAGCTCCATTCCGGCTGGGTGCGCACGTCGACGAGGCAGGCCCGGGGATCCTTGCTGAGGGCGTCCCAGGCTTCCTGGGGCGTGACATCGCCGGCATAGGTTCCCATTTTGCTCATCTTTCGCGTACCCCACTCAAAACACACAATCGCCGCCATACGGGAACAGTCGCACCCAGTGTCGAGCGCGCGGTGCCCGGATCGGCGGCGGTCTTAAAGATAAACTTAAGCCCGGCCGCCGAACCCGTTGGGATTGGGGGCCGTGGGCTGCAACCAATGCGCGAGAATGCCGTGCAGGCGCGCAATGTAACCGTGACTTGGTTGCCACAGGTGAAGAGAGGGGAAAACGCCATTGGCCCAAGCCCCTGTGCGGGGCAAAAGGGCGCCATTCCGGACCGCTTTCAAGCGCGCTGCGAAAGTGCTCTGAAAGCCAATACCGGGGCTCTGATGAAACGTGTCGTCACGCATCATAGGTCTTTGTTTTTTATATCGAATTTTCCCGAGTTCGAACCCCTTGGCGGGGCCCCGGCCGACGCCCTGTCCGCGGCCGAAACGAACTCTACGCGCGCGCTTCCGGACTCGCAACAAGCATGAATCAGGAACGTCCGAGATTCGAGTCGAGGGTCAGATCCTGTGGCCGAATCGACACAGAACAGCGTTGTTCCGGATAAAATTTGCCTACAACGGATAGTGGCGCAAGGATTGCCGACCCACAAAACGGAACCGCGGCCTTCTTGCGAAGACCGCGGTTCAATTCGTGCCCTGCCAAACCCTTGCGGGCGGCATTTGCGACGCTGCTTGCGCCCTTAGGCGAGCGCGCGGGCGCGCTTGGTCAGACGCGACATTTTGCGCGCTGCGGTATTCTTGTGAAGCACGCCGGTGACCACGCCACGGGCGAGTTCCGGCTGAGCGGCCTTGAGGGCGGCTTCGGCGGCGGCCTTGTTGCCGCTGGCGATCGCCTCTTCGGCATTCTTCACCGCCGTCTTCAGGCGGCTGGTGTTGGCGCGGTTGCGCGCCGTGCGAACGACGGTCTGGCGAATGCGCTTTTCCGCGGACTTATGATGGGCCATGGAGCAATACCTGCTGTGAAAGGTCGGAATTTCTATTGGCGGCGGGTTATACAGAGGGGCAGGGTTGGCGTCAACCGCTCCGAAGGCTTGTCGCGTTGCCCTTGTTTTTCAGGTAGTTAGAGCTAAATAGCAAAACTGGACCTGCGTGCCGCGCAGGCCGTGATCTCCCTGAAATCATTGGACTTGAGGCCGGTCGGGCGGCATAACCACCCCATATCCGGCTGATTTTGCCCCTGAAGGCGGTTTTTTGACAATGAGCGTGGTTCCTTTCCTGAAGATGCATGGCCTCGGCAATGATTTTGTCGTGCTGGATGCGCGCGGGAAGAAACTCGACCTCAGCGTCCGGCAGCGCCAGCGTCTGGCCGACCGCCACCGGGGCGTGGGCTTCGACCAGATGGTGACGCTGGAGGACCCGGTTTCGCCGGGAGCCGACGTCTTCATGCGCCTCCATAATGCCGACGGGTCCGAGGCGCGCGCCTGCGGCAATGCCACGCGCTGCATCGCCGCGCGCATCATGGGCGAAAAGGGCCGCCCGCAGGTGGTGATCGAGACCGTTTCCGGCCTCCTGCCGGCCGAGGACCTTGGCGACGGCACGGTCGCGGTCGATATGGGTCCGGCCAATCTCGATTGGCAGGCGATCCCGGTTGCCGCCGCCTGCGACACACTCCATATGCCGGTGGCGCTGGGCCCGGTGTCGGACCCGGTCGGCGTCAATGTGGGCTCGTCCCATGCCGTCTTTTTCGTCGATGATGTGGCGGCGATCGATCTGCCCGTCATCGGGCCGAAGCTTGAGAACCATTCCTTCTTCCCCAATCGCGCCAACATCGAATTCGCGCAAGTGATCGGTCCCGACCGCATCCGCATGCGCGTCTGGGAACGTGGCGCCGGGATCACGCTGGCCTGCGGCTCGGGCGCCTGCGCCACATTGGTTGCGGCAGCACGGCGCGGCCTGACCTCGCGCAAGGGCGAGGTTATCGTCGATGGCGGAACGCTCACCATCGAATGGCTGGAAAACGGCCATGTCCGCATGACCGGTCCCTGGACCCTCGCTTATGAGGGGAAGATCGACCTCGACCAGTTGAGCAGCGATCATGTCTGAAGAGACGGTGGCACCGGTCGCGGAGGTGGCTGTTCCCGGCCAACCGCAGCTCGTCACCTTCGGCTGCCGCTTGAATGCCTTTGAGAGCGAAGTGATCCGCGGCCATGCCAGTGCGGCCGGGCTTGGCGATGCCATCATCTTCAACACCTGCGCCGTCACGTCGGAAGCCGAGCGCCAGGCGCGCCAGGCGATCCGCAAGGCGCGGCGCGAGAATCCCAGTGCCCGCATCATCGTCACCGGTTGTGCTGCACAGATCGCGCCGGAAAAGTTCGCCGAGATGGCGGAGGTCGATGCGGTTCTCGGCAATGAGGAAAAGCTGAAGGCCGAAAGCTTCGCCGCCCTTTCTTTGTCGCGCGAGCCCAGCGTGCAGGTGTCCGACATCATGTCGGTGACGGAGACGGCGCCGCATCTCATTTCCGGTTTTGCCGAACGCGCCCGCGCCTTTGTCGAGATCCAGCAGGGCTGCGATCATCGCTGCACCTTCTGCATCATCCCCTTCGGGCGCGGCAACAGCCGCTCGGTGCCGGTGGGGGCCATTGTTGAGCAGATCCGCACGCTGGTCGCCAACAATGTCCGCGAAGTGGTGCTGACCGGGGTCGATATCACCTCGTTCGGCGGCGACCTCCCCGGCAAGCCGCAGTTGGGCGCGCTGGTCAGGCGTATCCTCAATCTGGTGCCGGACCTGCCGCGCCTGCGTCTTTCCTCGCTCGATGTGGTCGAGGTCGATGAGGAACTGAAGGACATCATCGCCACGGATGCGCGCCTGATGCCGCATCTTCATTTATCGCTGCAAGCCGGCGACGACATGATCCTGAAGCGCATGAAGCGCCGCCACAGCCGCGACGATGCGATCCGCTTTGTGGCCGAGATGCGCGCGCGCCGGCCGGATCTGGTCTTCGGCGCCGATCTCATCGCCGGCTTCCCGACCGAGACGGACGCGATGTTCGAGAACTCGCTGCGCCTCGTCGATGAATGCGATCTCACCTTCCTGCACGTCTTTCCCTATTCGGCGCGGAAAGGGACGCCCGCGGCGAAGATGCCGCAGGTGCCCGGCAATATCCGCAAGGAGCGGGCGCAGATCCTGCGCGCGCGGGGTCTCGAGCGCCAGCGCGCCTATTTCGCGCGGCTGCTGGGTAGCCCGGCGCGCATTTTGGTCGAGAAGTCGGAAGGCGAGCGCGCCTTCGGTCATTCGGATCATTTCGCGCCGGTGACGCTGCAGGGGCATGCCGCACCCGGCAGCATCATCGAAACCCGCATCGAAGCGGCGACGGACGAGCATCTCATCGCCACCGCTGCCTGATCCAGCGCCGCCCCATCATTCTTCAAGAGATCCCATGAGCGATACCAACGGCAACGAAAAGCGGGGCTGGTTCCAGCGCCTGAAGGACGGTCTCAGCCGCTCCTCGAGCAAGCTCACCACCAGCATCACCGGCATCTTCACCAAGCGGAAGCTCGACCGCGCGCTGCTCGATGAACTGGAAGAGGCGCTCATCGCTGCCGACCTCGGCCCGGCAACGGCGGAAAAGCTCACCGCCGCCCTCGCCAAGGACCGTTACGACAAGGAAGTGACCTCAGAAGAGGTCCGCAGCCTTTTTGCCGACGAGATCGCCAAGTTGCTTGATCCGGTGGCGAAGCCTCTGGTGATCGCCGAAAAGCCGCATGTCGTGCTGGTGGTGGGGGTCAACGGGTCGGGCAAGACGACGACCATCGGCAAGCTCGCGCGGCTTTATCAGGGCCAGGGCAAGAAGGTCATGCTGGCGGCGGGCGACACGTTCCGCGCGGCGGCGGTCGAACAGCTGAAGATCTGGGGCGAACGATCGAACGTCCCCGTCATCGCGCGCGGCGAAGGCGCCGATCCGGCAGGGCTCGCCTTCGACGCACTGACCCAGGCGAAGGCGGAAGGGATCGATCTCCTTCTCATCGACACGGCCGGGCGCCTCCAGAACAAAGCGGGCCTCATGGAGGAATTGGCCAAGATCGTCCGCGTCATCAAGAAGGTCGACGCCGCGGCACCGCACGATTGCCTGCTGGTCCTCGATGCGACCGTCGGGCAGAACGCGCACAGCCAGGTCGATATTTTCAAGCAGATCTGCCAGGTGACCGGCCTCGTCATCACCAAGCTCGACGGGTCGGCGAAGGGCGGTGTGCTGGTGGCACTGGCCGAGCGTTTCGGCCTGCCCGTGGTGGCGATTGGCGTTGGCGAGGGCCAGGATGATCTCAAGCCCTTCGCCGCCCAGGAATTCGCCCGCTCGCTGATGGATGTCGCGTAGCGGCAGCGTCTCCAAAGACGCAGGGGATGGGCCCATGACATCTGGGGCTGACATTTAGGGCCGGAGCCCTCGCTGCAAACGAAAGGAAGATCGCGACATGAATCGTTTTGGACTTGTTGCGGCATCGCTGCTGTCGGTGTTGCTGACCGGCACGCCGGCTGTGGCGCAGGAGCGGATCGGCGAGGTGTCGACCACCTTCCGTCTGATGAGTCCCAACGACAAGGTGGTGGTCGAGCGTTACGACGATCCCAAGGTGGAGAATGTCTCCTGCTATCTGTCCCGGGCCGAGACCGGCGGCTGGAGCGGGGCCATGGGGTTGGCCGAAGATCCCAGCCGGTTTTCAATTGCGTGCCGCGCCGTCGGCCCGGTGACCATCAAGGGCAAGATCCCGACCGACAAGAAAGGCGAAGTGGTCTTTTCCGAGGACGCGTCGATCATGTTCAAGGAGCTGCGCATCAGCCGCTTCTTCGACCAGCAGAAGAACGTGCTCGTCTACCTGGTCTGGTCGACCAAGCTCATCGACGGCTCGCCCTATAATTCGATCTCGGTGGTACCGCTCAACTGACGCCGCAATGTTGCCGCAATTCATCAGGTCAGCCTATCAAACGGGTCCGACCTATGCGGTTTCATCTATGGTGCCATTGAAACAAGCGATTGGGCGCCTTCGCCGACCTGTGTCATGGTCGCGTCATCATGCATACGCTTTCCCTCTCCATGACTTTGCTCGTCCTGCTCGCGGCCGTGATGCACGCCAGCTGGAACGTGATGGTCAAGATCGGCAACGACACGCTGCTCAATATGGGCCTCACCATGGGCCTTGCCGGGCTGGTGGCGGTGCCGTTCGTCTTCTTCACCGACATTCCCGATCCCGCGAGCTGGGTCTATCTGTTCGGTTCGCTGGTGACGCATCTGGGCTATTATCTCTTTCTGGTGCTGGCTTACCGGCATGGCGAACTCAGCCAGGTCTATCCCATCGCGCGCGGCTCGGCGCCGCTGCTGGTCGCCGTCTCGGCCTGGCTGCTGCCGCCTTATGAGGTCCTGGCCGGCTGGCAGATGGCGGGTGTCGCCGCGATCTCGACCGGCATTCTCTCGCTCTCCGTCGAAAAGCCGCTGACCGGCGGCCACAAATGGGAACCGGTCGTCTTCGGGCTGCTCACCGGCATCTGCATCATGGGCTATATGCTGTGCGACGGCCTCGGTGTTCGTACCGCCGGCCCCACTGAGGCGCAGCAGTTCGGTTACATTGCCTGGCTGTTCCTGCTCGACGCGCCGATGCTGGTGCTGTTCTGCGTGTGGCGGCGGGGCGTCGTGCAGGCACTTTCCTATTGGTCGGGGGCGTGGAAGCTGGGCCTTGCCGGCGGCTGCCTCTCCGCCGGCGCCTACGGCATTTCGATCTTCGCCATGAAGAGCGGTGCCTTCGCCCAGGTCAGCGCCCTGCGCGAGACCTCGGTCATCTTCGCAGCCCTCATGAGCGCCTTCCTCCTCAAGGAGCGGTTCCGCAAGCGCCGCTATGCTTCGGTGAGCCTGGTGGCCCTCGGCGCCGTGCTGCTGCACTAGGCGGGAAAGCTCTCCGACACCGGATGCACGGTCCGAAAGGATGTCGGCAGTAGGCCGGCGGCCTTGCCGCCGCCTGCAAAACGCACATATGACACGTTCGTGAAGAGTTTTTTGTGGACCGGCGGCACGGACGGGGCGAAGCTGGCCCCGCCCCCGCTGGGGCCAAATCGAGACGAGTTGGGACAGAACGACATGTCGGCTTCGGCCAAGGATCTGCCGGGTGCGGATCTGGGAAAGACCATCCGCGACAAGCATTACCAGGCCGAGGACACGCGGCACCATATGGGCCTGGGTGCCGAGCCCGGTCTGAATTCGCACAGGATGACCGACGATCCACCGTTTCGGCGACCCGAGCGGCACGGATCGACTGAGATGGGCCCGACCCTTTCGGTCGATCCGGCGGACCGGGTCTATGCGACCGGTGGCGAGGCGCGCGGGCAGGGGCGTTTCGGCATGGTGATCATCGCCTTGATCGGCGCTGCGGTCATCGGCGGCATTTTCCTGTGGTCACAGCGCGGGTCAGAGGAAGCCTCGGTCGTACCGAGCCCGATGCCCACCACCAGCTCGACAACAAACCCGGCCGATGTGACAGCGGCGAACGCCACTACCACCAGCCCTACGACGCCACCAGCGACGACGGCAGCGCCGGCAACGGCGACCCCGACGCAGGCGCCCACAACGGCACCGGCTGCAACAACGACTGCAGCGCCAGTTGTCGAGGAGAAAGCTGCAACGCCACCAGCGCCGCCCGCACCAGCGGTTGCCGCGCCGGCTGAAACCAGCGCGCCCGCCGCAACGGAGAAGGCGACGACAGAGAAAGCGGCCACTCAGAAGGCCGCGACAGAAAAGACGGTGGAAAAGCCGAAAACGGCTGCGCCGGCAGCTGCCACCACGGAGAAGAAGAAAAAGAAGGCGGCGGAGACGACCAAGGCGACGACGAAGCCCAAGCCGGCGGCGGAAAGTTCGGACGAGAATTTTTCGACGCTGCTGAAGAGCCTCACCAGCGAGGATGCGGCGGCACCCGCGCCGAGCGAACCGGCCGTTCAGCAACCTGCCGCGACACAACCAACCAATACGACGAAATCAAGCGCGCCCTTGCCGAGCTCGACGGCCCCATCGACGCCGGGCTCGCAATTGTTCACGCAGTGATCGGATCCTGTTCGTGAGGATGCGCTTCGCCCGGCACCAGCCCAGCGCCGGGAGAAGCGATCAGTGCGCGTGTTCCTGCATCAGCTGGAAGCGGCGCGCGGAGACCAGCGAGGACACGGCCAGCAGCTTGTGCGCGTAAGGGTCGCTGACATTGCGCAGACTGACGTGCGTCTGGTCGCCAGGGCCCTTGAAGCGCTTTTCGATACGCCAGTGCGGATACATGTGCGCCGGCAGTTTGTCGGAAATTTCGATCAGCACCGAGCCGACATCCAGCTGCCCGACTTCCTCTTCATGGAGGACATTGTCGTCGCGGTGCCACGGCAGCCAGTTGAGAATTGCACGCCCCATTTTGCGCCCCTGAGTTGCAACGGACCCGGCCCCTTGCCGGATACCGATAATGGGCAGTTTAGGCGTGATTTCTTAACAACAGGTTTCGGAGATTCCACTAACCCTTTGGCCGGACTTACTAAGTCCGGCCTTTTAGGTATATGTGATTATTCAAAGCTGATGTGTTTGATCTCGTCGCCGACCTCAAGGGATTGTAGGACGTCGAGCCCTTCGACGATCTGGCCGAACACCGTATGGCCGCCGTCGAGATGCGGCTGCGGGTCGAGAACCAGAAAAAATTGTGAGCCGCCGGTATCGCGGCCGGCATGGGCCATGGAAAGTGCGCCTTCGAGGTGCTTGTGCGGATTGCCCTTGGTTTCGCAGGCGATGCGCCAGCCGGGGCCGCCGGTGCCGGTGCCGGTGGGGCAGCCGCCCTGGGCCACGAAACCGGGGATCACGCGGTGGAAGTTGAGCCCGTCATAGAAGCCGTCCTTGGCGAGGACATAGAAGTTGGCAACCGTGTTGGGGGCGTCCTCGGGGAACATTTCCAGCTTCATGTCGCCCTTTGAAGTGGAGATGGTGCAGGCTTTGAGGCTTTTGATCTTGTCAGCCGGAAGGTCATGCACTTTGAGGTCGCCACGCGACATGAGTCTATCCTTTCAGGTCGAACCGCCCCTCTTTGAAGGGCGAAAGAGTTGGTGATCCGGCCTATCTAGGCCGAACCCGCAGCGACTGCAACTGGTCGCGCGTCCTATGGGAACATAAGCGGTGGGAAGATCAGGAGCCGCTCAGCCCTTTTTCGCGAGATCCGCCGCGAACTCGGCGAAGATCTGGTTGAGGCCCTCGTTCAGCGCGTGCACCGCATCGTCGATATCGGCGCCGCTCGCCACCTTCGTCACCTCATAACTGCCGGAGGCGACGATGGCGTCGGTCGCCTTGTCGATGAGAGCGAGGTCGAGCGCGATCACGGCACTGTTCTTGCTGCCCGACAATTGCTCAAGGCGCTTGATGCGGCCCTCGACGCGGTACTGCGCGTCAACGCGGAGTTCGCTGGGGACCACGTTGGAGGCAAGCCCCGCCGCACGCAGATAGGCGATGAGCTGGTCGCGCAGCATTGCCGGCGGCGGGTCGGTCCAATAGGCGTAATTGCGCTGTTCGAGCTTCAGCCCGTTATCCTTGGTGAAGAGCAAGGGCCGTTCGCCCATGACACCTTCGGCTTGCAGCGGCGGTATCTCGACGACGCCGGCGATCGGGGTCGCAATCGTTGCGGGCTCGCTCGAAGCGATCAGGCGGAAATATTGCTCCTTGGGCACCGGTGGCGCCGCACCGAAGCAGGCGGCAAGGCCCAGGGAAGCGGCGGTCAGCGCGCCGACAAGGGCCGCGCGGCGGGCCAGGTGGAACAGGCTCATTCTTCCTCTCCGCTATTCTGCTTCAGCCCTTTGTCGGTCTCCGGATTGCTGCCGGAAAGCAGCAGGCCCGGATTTTGCCGGATCAGGCGGCTGAACTCGTTCATGTTGCGTGTCGTGCCGTCAAGATTGTGGGTGATCGAATCGATGTTCTGCGCCACCGCACGCAGGATGTATTCGAGATCGGCCACGGATTTGTCGACGCCCTTGCGGTTGTCCGCAACCAGGGCCTTGATTTCATCGGCGACCTGGGTGATGCGGCCACCCAGCGATTTCAGATCCTGGCTCGCCACTTCGGCATTGGCCGTCGCCTTCTCGATGTTGGACAGCGACTTGTCGATGGCGCCGATATTCTTGTCCGACAGGATCCGGTCGACCTTGCCCATCTCGACATTGATCTGGCTCGAGAAGCTTTCGACATTGCTCATGATCGTCGGCGTCTTCGAATTCACTTCGGTCGCGATCGAATTCAGCGATCCCATCAGCTGCTGCAAATTCGTTTCGGTCGTGTTGCCGATGCGATCGATGATCTCGCCGATGCGGGCGACGAGGGGCTTCAGCGACGATTTGGAGAGATCGCCGATTTCGCCCGCCACCTGCGCCATCAGGGAGAACATGTCGGCCGCGGTGCCGCCGGCAATCTCGCCGCCCGGCGCAATCGTTTCTTGCGACTGCCCGCCGTTGATCTCGATGGTCTTGCCGGCCAGGAAGCTCGATGCGGCAATGCGGGCGATGGAATCGCTCGGAAATTTCCAGCCTTCCTTGACCGCGATCTGCAGGCGGAAGCGGTATTTGCCGGCTGTGTATTCCGGGTTGATCCCCTCGACCTGGCCGATCGGGAAACCGGCGAAGCGCACGACGGTGCCGTACTTCACGTCGGTCACGTCGTCGAGGACGATCGAATATCCGTCGGTCGGACCTGTGCGGCCGGCGAGCAAGGACAGCATCACCACCAGGGCCACGATCATGGCGGCGACAAAGATGCCGACGGCCGTGTAATTGAGGAAATGATTGCGCATCGTCTTGTTATCCCCCGCCAGTTAGTCGCCAGCCAGCCGGCGCAGATATTCGGTTGGATCGATTTCGACCTCTTCGGAGCGGCGATGCAGCAGGTTCTGCACGCGCTCGTTGGTCGAATTGCGGACCGCGTCGACGCGATCACAGGCCAGGATATGGCCCTTGTCGAGAATGGTGATGCGGTCGGCGATCTTATAGGCGCTCTCGACATCGTGGCTCACCACCACGACCGAGATGTCCATCGCGTCGCGCAGCTTCAGAATGAGGTCGTCGAGCGCCGAGGAGACCACCGGGTCAAGGCCCGAGGAAGGCTCGTCGAGGAAGATGAGCTTGGGGTCCATGACGATGGCCCGCGCGATCGAGGCGCGCTTCATCATGCCGCCGGAAAGGTCGGACGGCATCAGATGGCCGAAGCCGGAGAGGTTGCAGACCTCCAGCTTCATGTTGGCCATGATGTCCATCGTGCGCTCTTCCAGGTCGGTCAGTTCCCGCAAGGGCAGTTTCACGTTCTCGGCCACCGACATCGATGAGAAGAGCGCGCCGAACTGAAAGGCGACGCCGATGCGGCGCTTCAAATCGAGAAGCTGCATGCGCGAAAGCGCGCCCATATCCTTGCCCAGCAGCTTGATCTTGCCGGGGAGCGGCGGCATCAGGCCGACGAGATGGCGCAGCAAGGTGGTCTTGCCGGAGCCCGACCCACCCATGATCACCATGATCTCGCCTTCGCGCACGTCGAGATTGATGTCGAACAGGACCTGGCGCGAGCCGAACGACCAGTCGAGGCGGTCGACCTCGATCACCTTCTTGCGCGCGGCCAATTCCTCGGCGCTGGGGCGGTTGACGGTATCGGTTGCGGAAATGCTGCTCGACATGGCGTTACTGCGTCGTCATGTAGGCGAAAATCATGTCGGCGACGACGATGAGGGTAATGGAGATGACGACCGACCGTGTCGTCACTTTGCCCACACCCTCGGCGCCGCCTTGCACCATCGACCCGTTCACCACGCCGACCAGGGCGATGATGATTCCGAACAGCGTCGCCTTGCCGAGCCCGTGCCAGACGTCGCCGGTCTTCAGCACGTCGATCGTGTCGTTGAGATAGGCGCCGAAAGATTGGTGCAGCTGGGCCGAGACATAGAGGCCTGCCGCCAGGATCGAGACCAGATTGGCCCACATGGCCAGGCACGGCATCATGAGAACAAGAGCCAGCAGCACGGGCGAGACGAGGAAGCGGACCGGGTTGATGCCCATCACCTGCAGGGCATCGACTTCCTGGTTGATGCTCATGGTGGCAAGGCGCGCGGCGATCGCGGAACCGGACCGGCCGGCGATGAGGATGCCCATGATCATCGGGCTGAACTCGCGCACCACGGACAGGGCGATGCCGATATAGGCATATTGCTCGGCGCCGAACAGGCCGAGGCTGTAAAGGCTCTGGATGGCCAGCATCAGGCCGATGGTGGCGGCGAGCAGGGTGGCGATCGGGAGGGCGGTGACGCCGAACTGCATCATCGCACCGAAGGTGGCGCTGAACCGCACGGGCTGCCGATAGCGCCAGCCGGTCAGCGTCCAATAGATCGCCTCGAAAAAGATGGCGGCGGCATAGCCCATCTCGTCGAGCCCGGCCACCGTGCGGCGGCCGAGGCCCTCGAAGAACTTGCCGGGTATCTTGGCGAGGTTGGCCATCGCGGGGCGTCGCCGTCAGGACTGCGCGGCCAGCGCCGCGGCGACGTCGGCATGGATGGTGAAGACCTTGTCGAGGCGGGCGAGTTCCAGGACGCGCCGGGCCCGGGGGCTCACCGCGACCAGCGACAATTCGTTCTTCTGTTTCCTCGCCACTTGCAGGCCCTCGACCAGACTGGCGATGCCGGATGAGTCGATGTAATCGACCCCGGACATGTCGACCAGCAGATCCTTCTTCTGCTTCAAGCTGGCAAGGAGTGCCTTCCGGACGTCACCGGCATTCTCCAAATCGATATCGCCTTCCAATGCGACGACGATCTTGCCCTGTTCTTCTTTGACGCTGGCTACGGTCATCCCCTAATTCCCACCCTTGCTGTCCGCCCTATTGCGATCCGTTGGATCGCCTTCTGCGGGGCGGCGCCGTTTGACAAGTTCCAACAGGTTCCCCTCCCCGTCCGGCAGGGGGATGAAGCTGGCATCGTCCATGATGGCCCGGATGAAGTGCGTCCCCAATCCACCGGGTCTTAGCTCGTCGAGCGGCCTTGGTTCTATCTTACCGGCATCCACCCGTGGTGCAAAATCGCGCAATCGGAGCATGATTCCGTCGGGCAGACGATGCACCGCCAGTGTGATTTCGCCCTTCACCTGGCCGCCATAGGCATGAACCATGATGTTTTCGATGGCCTCGCCGGCAGCCAGGACCAGGTCCTGGACTTCGTCCTCGGCGAATTGGCAGGCCTTGGCGGCGGCCTCCAGGGCCGGTCGCATCAGCTTCAGGCGGCTGGGGTCGGCCGGGAAAGAGAGGCCGAACAGGAAGTCGCCCTCCGGCGGGACTGCCATTTCAGTGGGATGATCGCGGTTCCAGGACTTGCCGGCGGCCTGATCGTCGATGGCGAGCAGAGTCAGGTCGTCCCGTGCCTGCCAGCCGCCCTGGTCAAGTTCCGCCAGGATCATGTTGAGGCGCTGGCGCAGGGACCCGGCATGGGCATATTCGAGCAGCTGGTTGAGCCCTTCGACCCCCAGCTCCTCGTCGCCATAGCGGAATTCCGTGAGACCGTCCGAGAAGGCGACGAAGAGGCCGCCGTTCAGGGTCAGTTCGTGATCGACGAAATGCGTGTCGCGCAGGATGCCGAGCGGCGGCGCCTCAGGCATGACGGTTTCGTAAAGATGATCCGGGAACTTGATCAGCGGCGGCAGGTGGCCGGCATTGGCAAAGCGCAGCAGGCCGGTCGCCGGTTCATAGAGCCCGGCCACCATGGTGACGAACATGCCGCGGCTGGTCGTCTCGCAGATTTCGCGGTTGAGGATCGACAGAAGGCGCGCCGGATCGCGGATCGTCTTGCCCAGGCACCGGAAGAGGCTCGCGGTCTTGGCCATCAGCAGCGCCGCATTCATGCCCTTGCCGGACACGTCGCCGAGCGCGAAGGCGATGGTGCCATCGGGCAGTTCGAAATAATCGTAGAAATCGCCCGATACTTCGCGGATCGGGCGGTTGATCCCGCAGATCGGCAGATCGTCATCTTCCGGCGGCAGCAGGCTGCGCTGGATTTCGGAAGCCAGCTCAAGCTCGCGCTTGATGCGTTCCTGTTCAAGGAGCTGGTCCGCGAGGCGCGCGTTGGAAATAGCAAGTGCCGCGGCATTAGCCATCACCTGCAGCATGTTGGCGTCCTGCCCGCGCTCGCCGTCGAAGGGCGCGCCATTGAGCTTGTTAAGGACCTGGACGGCGCCGATCAGCTTTTCGCCGACGCGCATGGGCGCACAGAGGATCGAGCGGGTCACGAAGCCGCTGCGCTGGTCCGCCGCCTTGAAGAAATTCTTGTCCTCATAGGCATTCTCGACGACGACCAGCCGGTCCTCGGCGACGGCGCGACCGACGATGCCCTGGCCCATCGGCACCTGCAGGCCCTCGATCCTCACCGGCCCGACACTGGCCCGGCAGGTCAGGGTGGTCCCGGCATCGTCGAGCAGGAACAGCGATCCCGCCTCGGTCTTCAGCAGTTCGATGATGCTGCCCAGCGCCTGGCCGACGGTCGCATCGACATTGAGCGAGGCGGCGAAGGAGCGCGCGAGGCTGGCGGCGAAATCGAGGGCGCCGGTATCTGTCTCTCGACCGCTCACGCCAAGTCCATCCCTGTTGCCTGATCGGCCATTGTTACGCCTGGAAAATGCTCGTTTCTATTGTGGCGGGCACTCTAGCCCGCGCCCTTTGCCGCCAGCAACAGCGCCCGTACTGCAAAATGGCCGGGATGAGAGGGCCGTCACACTTGTCGATCGCATTTCCGATCGGGCAGGGTATGTGTATGCTGTGGATAACAAGGCGCCGAAACGAGTGCCGCAGAAGAAACCGACCTGGGGGAAAGAAGCATGCCAATGCGGGCCCAAGGGCCTGATTCACCGATGACCGCCACGGGCGGCGTTTCCTTCGTGGTGGCGGACGATCACCCGATGGTGCGGGATGCTTTGGCCTCGGCCCTGAAAGGGGCGTTTCCGGAGGCAAAAATAGCCTTTGCCGGGTCGCTTTCGGAGACCCAGGCGGCCATCGAATCCGGTCCCGAGACGGATTTGGTGATTCTCGACCTCGACATGCCCGGGATGCTGGGGCTCGCTGGCCTCGCTGCCCTGCGCGCCCAGCATCCGGCTCTGCCTATCGCGATTGTTTCGGCCACAACCAATTCGGCAGCGATGCGCCAGGCAATCGAAATGGGGGCGGCGGGGTTCATCCCGAAACTGGCGGCAGCTGAGCGGTTCTTGGATGCGGTCCGGGCAATCCTGTCCGGTGCTGTGGCCCTGCCGGACGAGGCGAAGGACCATTCGCTGGCCAGCAAGGACCGGGACCTGGCCCAGCGCGCGGCCTTGCTGACGCCGCAGCAACACCGGGTCCTCTCGCTGCTGGCCGAGGGGATGCCCAACAAGCTCATCGCCTATGAAATGCAGATCAGCGAGCCCACGGTGAAGGCACATGTCACCGAAATCCTGCGCAAATTGGGCGTTACGTCGCGCACCCAGGCCGTGATCCTGGCGCAGCGCCTGTCGCTCGATCCGGTCGCCAAGCCGGTCCCGGTCGGCAGCGAGGATTGATCAATCCGCGGTCAGCATATGGTCGCGGATCCGGGTCAGCTGATCGCGCAAGGCGATGATTTCATCCAGCGGCGCGCCGATGCCGGCGCCGATATGTTTCGGGATATCACGCGCCTTTTCCTTCAATGCCCTGCCGGACTCGGTGAGGCTGACGCGTACCTGGCGTTCATCGCCGGCATCGCGCGACCGCATCACCAGCCCCGCCGCATCGAGCCGCTTCAGGAGTGGCGTCAGGGTGCCGGAATCGAGCTGCAGCTGCGCGCCGATCTCCTTCACCGTCACATCGTCGCGCTCCCACAGGACCAGCATCACCAGATATTGGGGATAGGTGAGGTCGAGCTCGGCCAGCAGCGGCTTATAGGCCCGGGTGAAGGCGTGGCTCGTCGAGTAAAGCGCGAAGCAGAGCTGCTGGGACAGGCGCAGCAGGTCCTTTTCTTGGTGCGTTGGTTCGGCATTGGGCATTGGTCGAGGCTCCTTCATTAACAAATGTAGGGCTTTCCCGGCTCGAGTGAAAGATTGTGTAAAATTCAATTGCGCAATTCAGGTATGCGATTCTGTCATGCAAAATTCAATTGTGCACAATCTAATTTGTGCCAATATCCAGTCCATCGACGCCGGACAATCAAGCCCGACGCCAAACAGCGCCCACCAGACAGGGGGCAAACGAAAGGAAGAGATCATGAGCGTCAACGTTCTCTATCGCACCCAGGCAACGGCCACCGGTGGCCGCGACGGCAAGGCCGCGACGGCCGATGGTACGTTCAGCGTGAATCTGGCGACCCCGAAGGAACTGGGCGGCGCCGGGGGTCCCGGCAACAATCCGGAACAGCTGTTCGCCGCCGGTTATTCGGCCTGCTTCATCGGCGCGCTGAAGTTCGTTGGCGGCCAGGAGAAGATCAAGGTCCCCGCCGATACCAGCATCACGGCCGAAGTGGGCATCGGTCCGCGGTCGGAGGGCGGTTTCGGTTTGACGGTGGCGCTCGACATTTCGCTGCCCGGCCTCGACCGCAAAACGGCCGAGGATCTGGTCGCCAAGGCACATCAGGTGTGCCCCTATTCGAACGCCACACGCAACAATATCGACGTAAAACTGACTGTAAAGTAAGGCAAAATCGGCAGCGGGCGGCCCATGTTGGGCCGCCCGCGACATTTTATGTCGGCTCATCGGCCCGGTTTCGCATCTTTCAAAGCGAAACCACTCAATCTTCGCAATGTTGCAATGCGAAAGCGGCATGGAAAAATTCGCCGCGACGCAATATATTATTCCGCAGTGCAACAACCGGCGACAAACAGAAACGCCGGGGCACGGGAGGAAGATATCCACACCAACGGAGGTCTTCCATGTGGCCCTATAGTGACGAAGAACTTGCCTGGCTTACTGAGAAGCCGGCCATCCGCGTAAAACCGTCCCCGTACGAAGCGGAACTCCCCGAATATTACCGACCGGCGAACAGCCTTGCCGAGAGCTTCGATTTTCATCGCCAGCGCGCTGAAGCGCTGCGCCATGAGGCGATCGGCCAGTTCTTCGGCGGCATTGCCAATGAGGCGGCGCTGGCATTGCGCCAGTTGGGTCAGTTGACCAGCGGCCATCACGGCAAGGTCGAAACGGCGATCAACGATCTGCGCCGCGCCGTGGCGCCCCGCAACGCCTGATTCGGACCGCCGACTAAGCGACGGAACGTTGCGAGCGCTGAGCGATCAGCGCCCGTAGACGTGCGGGCTTCACCGGTTTGTGCAGCACGTCGAGGCGCAGCGCCTTGGCGCGCGCCATGACGATGGGATCGCGGTTGGCGGTGATAAGGACCGCCGGCAGCGCATCGCCCCAAGCTTCGCGCAGCTTAGCAATTTCGGTGATACCGTCCGGCTGGTCGTCGCCGAGGTGAAGGTCGATCAGCAGCAGATCCGGTGATTGCGCGCGTCCGGCTGAGGCGCCGAGGGCCGCGTCGGCATTGGCGGCCGTGATCACGTCGCAGCCCCAGCTTTTCAGCAAGACATCCATGCCTTCGCGCACTTGCTCCTCATCGTCGATGCAGATGATGAAGGGCGCCCGCGCCAGCGTGCCGGCTGCTTCAAGATCGGCCAGCGCATCGCGCGCACTGGCGCTGTCCGCGACGGCGAGCGGCAGGTCAATGCTGAACGCGGCTCCCTTGCCCGGTGCCGAGACGAGACCGCGCGGATGGCCCAACATGCGGGCGACGCGGTCGACGATGGCAAGACCCAGGCCGAGCCCACGTTCGCCGCCGACGCTCGCCGGCTTGAGACGGATGAACTCCTGATAGATGTTGGATTGCTGGTGCTGGGCGATGCCCGGTCCGTTGTCCCGTACCTCGATCCTGATCTGGTCGCCGACCCGGCGGCAGCCCATCAGCACACGCGGGCGCTGGGCATTGCCGCGGCCATAGCGAATGGCGTTGGAGAGATAGTTCTGCAGCACGCGGCGCAGCAAAGCGGGATCGGTCGTCACCCATGCTTTCACCGGCACGATCCGGAGCGACATGCCGGCGCGCTCCGCCAGCGGGCCGAACGCGTCGGCCAGCGATTGCATGAGCGGCGCCAGCGGAATGGCGCGGGGCTCCGGCTTGATGGCGCCGGCATCAAGCTTGGCGATGTCAAGGAGAGCATCGAGCAGCGCCTCGACCGAGGAGAGGCCGAGGTCGACCTTTGCCACTAATTCGTCGGCCACATGGCGCTCTGCCAGCGCCGCCACGAAAAGACGCGCGGCGTGCAGCGGCTGCAGCAGGTCGTGGCTGGCCGCGGCGATGAAGCGTGTCTTGTCGATATTGGCTTCCTCGGCCCGGGCACGCGCCGATTCCAATTCGGCTGTGCGATCGGCAACGCGTCGCTCCAGGCTTTCATTGGCGATCTGCAATGCTTCTTCGGATTTTCGCCGTTCGGTGATGTCGACATAGAGGATGAAAAAGCCCACAACCTCGCCATCTTCGTCGAGATGCGGAATATAGGTGCCGCGCGCCACTTCGATCTTGGCGTCATTGGTGGGGAAGTCGATTTCGAAGACCTGCACGTTGCCAGCAAGCGCCGCATCGATATAGGGCTTCAGCAGATGATAGCGCGTTTCGCCCAGCACTTCGCGCACATGGCGGCCTTCGGTGGCGGCGGCACCGTCCTTCAGCGAGGCTTGATAGGGCCGGTTGGTAAAGCGATAACGCTCGTCGCGATCGATATAGGCGATGAGGACGGGAACATTGTCGGTAACGATGCGGGCGCGCCTTTCACTGTCGCGCAAGGCTTCGGCCGCGCGGACCCGCGCCGTCACGTCATTGGCGGTCAGGACGAAGCCGCCACCGGAGAGCGGGTCGGCACGCAATTCAGTGACTGAGCCGTCGGCCAGCTTGAT
Source organism: Dongia sp. (assembly GCF_041910485.1). Classification (GTDB taxonomy): domain Bacteria; phylum Pseudomonadota; class Alphaproteobacteria; order Dongiales; family Dongiaceae; genus Dongia. The sequence continues at coordinate 94,341 of NZ_JAYRQR010000059.1, read as the reverse complement.
TTCGCGCATTGCCACCGGTGCCACTTCAAGCACCGCCGCCAACGACGGAAGATGTGCCGGGAGATTGGCGATGTTGATGCCGATCGTCAGCGCATCGCGGTCGACGCCGGCCAGAATGGCAAAGCGGTCATTCCAGACTTCGAGCTTGCCCGTCCCGTCGAATACGGCAAGGCCGAGACCCATATGATCGAGCGTCCGGCGCAAGAGGTCGGCATTGTAGCGGATGGCGGCAGTGGCCTCGTCCAGCATGTCGCGGATCGAGCCTGGCATCCACAGACCCTTGCGCCGCGCGGTCGTGACGACGACGCGGGCCGAGGCCGCGCCGATCGTACCGGAAAGAAGCCGTTCGGTGAATTCTACGGCGGCCGCCCCCGACAGGGTCAGATCGCCGAACGCTTCGTCGGCGCGCTCGGGCCCGATGAAGCGGGCGGCGAGGTCCCTCAGCTGATCGAGTTCGGTGCGCGCGGGAAGAACCGGCCGGGCGCCGACCTTCTCCCTTTCCTCGCCGACAAAGGCCGCCGCCTGCTGCCGGTCGCGCGCCGCCGGCCGCGCCATCAGGGAGCCTGCCACCAGAAGAGCGACGTTGACGACCATCGCGAGAACGAAACCGCGCAGCAGCGGATCGAACCAGACGAGCGGGCCGATGGGTGGCAAGGTGGGCGCTTCGTTGGGCTGTATGGTCGGCCACAGGATCGCCCAAAACCAGACCGCGAAACCGCCAAGGAGGCCGGCAATGACACCGTAGCGGTGCGCGCGGCGCCAATAGAGGCCGATCAACAGCGGTGGTGCGAAATTGGCAACGGCGCAAAACGAGATGAGGCCGATCGTCACCAGCGGCAGGAGACCGGCGATGGTGCGATAATAGGAATAGGCGGCCAGCAGGATGACGAGCACGGCAAGGCGCCGCACCAGGAGGCCGAGCTGGCCGAGATTGGCCCCTTCTTCCTGGCGGCGGGCGAGAAGCCAGGGCATGACCAGTTCATTGCCGACCATGCCGGAAAGCGCCATGCAGGCGACGGCGACCATGCTGGTGGCGGCCGAAAGGCCGCCGATAAAGACGAAGGCGGTCAGCCAATCGGCACCGACCGATTGCGGCAAGGTGAGGACGAAGAAGTCCGGTACATGGCTGGGGTCGAGGCGCGCCAATCCTGCCATCGCAATCGGCACCACGAAGATGTTGATGGCAACAAGGTAGAGCGGGAACATCCAGCGCGCGGTGGCGAGGCTCTTGGAATGGTCATGCTCGACCACAGCGACATGGAATTGGCGCGGCAGGCACAGGAAGGCGAAACCGGATAGCACCGTGAGCGCCAGCCAGTTGGCGTCGATCATCGGATTGGCGAGTTGCTGCGCCGCAGGCAGGGCTGCCGTCTCGGCAATGAGGGCGCCGGGTCCGTCGAACACGCCCCAGACGATGAAGATGCCGCCGGCCAGCAGCGCGCAGAGCTTGACCATGCTTTCGAGCGCGATGGCCAGCATCATGCCACGGTGTTGTTCGCTGGCCTCGACATGGCGGACGCCGAAAAGAATGGTGAAGGCAGCCATCAAAAGGGTGACGATGAGCGCCGTGTCCTGCCAGATCGGCACGTGAAGGGTGCCGCTGCCGGCGATTTCACCGGCGCCGACTTTGCCGGACAGGGCCTCGAAGCTGAAGGAGACGGCCTGTAGTTGCAGCGCGATATAGGGCATGGCGCCGACGACGGCGATCAAGGTGGCGATGACGGCCACTGCACGCGAGCGGCCGTAGCGAGCCCCCAGAATGTCCGCGATCGAGGTGACGTTCTGCTGTTTCGCACGTGCAATAATACGCGACATCACTGGCCAGGCGAGCAGGATCACCAGGACCGGGCCGAGATAGATCAACGCGAAATCGAGCCCGTTGGTGACGGCGCGGCCGACCGAGCCGTAAAAGGTCCAGGATGTGCAGTAGATGGCCAATGACAAGGCGTAGATGGCCGGGCCGAAGCGGCCGTGCGACCAATTGGCGGCCTTCCTCTCACCCCAATGGGCGATCAGAAAGAGCAGGCCGAGATAGGCCAGGGCCAAAACGAGCGTGAGACTGCTGAGCGACATTTCCAGCAATTAATGCATGGGCTTATCTCGGGTGTCTATTGGCCCTAGGTCGCCCATACCAAAGTCTGGGGTCCATTCGACCCATCGAAGGCTTAAAGCGAATGTGGACTTCGATGCCAATGTCCACTCTTTCCACTTGCGAGTCGGAATGAGACGGCGCCAGCATCGATGGGCAATCGTCGCACCTGCAAGTGAAGCCGGGAAACGGCACCGGGGCGGCAAACTCATTGGGGAGATTTAAGCATGTCATCAGTCGCGGATTCGGCCGGTCGCGCCGGTCAGAAAGAACCGGCCGACGTCAAGACGGTGGTCTTTGCCTCGTCGCTCGGCACAGTGTTCGAATGGTACGACTTCTATCTTTACGGCTCGCTTGCCGCGATCATCTCGAAGCAGTTCTTCTCGGGCGTCAATCCGACGGCTGCGTTCATCTTCGCGCTGATGGCCTTCGCCGCCGGTTTCGCGGTGCGCCCCTTCGGCGCCATCGTCTTCGGTCGCCTTGGCGACATGGTCGGCCGCAAGTACACCTTCCTGATCACCATCTCGATCATGGGTGTTTCGACCTTCATCGTCGGTCTGTTGCCAAGCTATGCCTCGATCGGCATTGCCGCGCCGATCATCCTCGTCGCCCTGCGCCTGCTGCAGGGCCTGGCGCTGGGCGGTGAATATGGTGGTGCTGCAACCTACGTCGCCGAGCACGCCCCGGCCGGCAAGCGCGGCCTGCATACGAGCTGGATCCAGACCACGGCGACGCTCGGTCTCTTCCTCTCGCTGCTGGTCATCCTGACGACCCGTACCATGCTGGGCGAAGAAGCGTTCGGCGAGTGGGGCTGGCGTGTGCCGTTCCTCATCTCGCTGCTGCTGCTGCTGATCTCGGTCTGGATCCGCCTGAAGCTTTCTGAGTCCCCGACCTTCCAGAAGATGAAGGAAGAGGGCAAGGGCTCGAAGGCGCCGCTGACCGAGAGCTTCGGCAAGTGGAGCAACCTCAAGATCGTGCTGCTGGCGCTCTTCGGTCTCACCGCGGGTCAAGCTGTCGTGTGGTACACGGGCCAGTTCTATGCGCTCTTCTTCCTGACGCAGAGCCTCAAAGTCGATGCGACCACGGCCAATCTTCTGATTGCCGTATCGCTCGCCATCGGCACGCCGTTCTTCATCCTGTTCGGCTGGCTCTCGGACAAGATCGGTCGCAAGCGCATCATCATGGCTGGCTGCGCGCTTGCCGTGCTGACCTATTTCCCGGTCTTCAAGCAAATCACCCACTACGCCAACCCGGCGCTGGAAGCCGCGCAGGCTTCGGCACCGGTCACGGTCGTCGCCGATCCGGATAGCTGCTCGTTCCAGTTCAACCCGGTCGGCACGGCGAAGTTCTTGACCTCGTGCGATATTGCAAAAAGCTTCCTGGCCAAGGGTTCGGTGAACTATGCCAACGAAGCAGCGCCGGCGGGAACGGTGGCACAGGTGAAGATCGGCGAAACGGTGATCGACAGCTTCGATGGGCATGGCCTGTCGGCTGACGACATGAAGGCCAAGACCGAAGCCTTCACTGCCGCCATGACGGCCGCGGTGACGGCGGCGGGCTATCCGGCCAAGGCCGACCCGGCGCAGATCAATCATGTGATGGTCACGCTGCTGCTGGTTTATCTCGTGATCCTGGTGACGATGGTCTACGGCCCGATCGCCGCCATGCTGGTCGAGCTGTTCCCGACCCGCATCCGGTACACGTCGATGTCGCTGCCCTATCACATCGGCAACGGCTGGTTCGGCGGCTTCCTGCCGACGGTCAGCTTCGCCATGGTGGCCGCCAGCGGCGATATCTATTACGGCCTCTGGTATCCGATCGTCATCGCCGCGATGACGCTGGTCGTGGGTGTTCTCTTTATCCACGAAACCAAGGATCACCGCATGGAAGTCTGGTGAGATCCATCACCGGATAGGCGTTTCCCCCTCGGGCCCCGCTTGAAAAGGCGGGGCCCTCTTCTTTTCAGCCGTTTCTTTTCCGTCGGTCAGCGCTTGTAGAGACCGTTGGCGGTCGCGGAATCCAAGGCTCCCTCCGAGAACAAGGCTGAATCGCCGGAAGCAATGAATGATTTGGCAGCAGCAGCGGTCCGCCCCCAGGCGAGCTTCGTGAGGCCAGCGCCCGCACTGAGCCGCCGCACGCCGAGCTTGGCCAGCTCTGCTGCCGATGGAAGGCCCGGCCAGGCCAGCACATTGAGCGGACGGTCGGTCCCTTGTGCCAGAGCCGCGATCTCGTCGGCAGCCACGGCCGCCGGCACGAAGATGCCGCTGGCGCCAGCGGCACTATAGATCCGGGCGCGGCGCAGGCTTTCCGCGACGCGCTCGGCCGGCGGGACCAGTTGGCGGAGATAGACGTCGATGCGGGCATTGATGAAGGCATCGACACCCAGGCGCGCCGCGGCTTCCTTGGCGGCCTTGATCTTCGCGGCCAGCAGTTCTGGCGGCTCATTGCCGTCTTCGATGTTCATGCCGATGGCACCAGCTTCGATCACGCGTGACACGGCCTGGGCGACAGCTGCCGGGTCGGTTCCGAATCCGCTTTCCATATCGATGCTGAGCGGCACCTCGATGGCCCGCGCCATCAGGCGGACATGATGCACCAATTCATCCAGCGGAACGGCATCGCCATCGGGATAGCCGAGGCCCCAGGCGAAGCCCGCGCTGGTCGTGGCGACGGCCTTGGCGCCGAGGCTTTCCACAAGGCGCGCCGAGCCCGCATCCCAGGCATTGGCGAGGATGAGTAAGTCGGACCCGCGATGAAGGTCGTGGAAGCGGGCGGCTGAATGGGGGCGTGGTGGCACGATCGATCTCCTAGGTGAGGGCGCCCTCATGGGCGAGCAGCCATTGCTTGCGGTCGAGGCCGCCGCCATAGCCGGTCAGCGACCCGTCGCTGCCGATGACGCGGTGGCAGGGAATGACGATGCTGACCGGATTGGCACCGTTGGCAAGCCCCACGGCGCGGATGGCGGTGGGCTTGCCGATGCGCCGCGCCAGATCGGCATAGCTGATCGTCTTGCCGTACGGGATGCGACGCAATTCGCGCCAGACCCGGCGCTGGAAGTCGGTGCCGCCGGTCTCGGTCGGCAGTTTGTCGATGGTGCCGAGATCGCCCGCGAAATAGGCACTGAGTGTCGAGCGCATATCGGCCGGATTGCGTGCCTTCGTCAGCGCGAAGCCGGCCTTGCCGCAATAGCGGGCAAGCAGCGCCATCATGCGCGCTTCATGATCGGTCCAGTCGATGGCACGGAGCCGGTCTTCGCTATCGAGGATGATGATGATTTCACCGATCGGTGTCTGGAACCGATCGATCCGCAGACGCATGGCTTCGCTCATTTGGCGTTTCTCTTGGCGTCGTTGCTTTCGCCATCATCTGCTGCCCAGAGATGCTGGGCAGCATAGGCGCGCCACGGCCGCCATTTCTCCGCCTGCTGCAGCAAGGCCTGCGGGCTCGGTCGCTGCCCGCCAGCGGGTGTCGCTCCGCGCAGGATGCCGATGTCGCTTGCTGGAAAGGCATCCGGTTCGCGCACCACGCGGAGCGCGATGTAATGCGCCGACCAATCGCCGATCCCCTTGATGGCGCGCAGGCGCGCCACCGTTTCCTCGATCGATCCGGCGGCGCGGAAGAGATCGGGATCGCCAGCCGCGGCGAGCGCCATGTGGCGCAATGTCTCGCGCCTGGCGCCGGGCATGCCCAGTGACGACAGATCGGCCGTCCCGAGATCGGCGGGTGTGGGGAAGGTGTGCGTGAGCGAACCGAGGCGAAGCGTTGGCGGCAGTTCCCGGCCGCAGAGCGCGATGAGCTTGGCGGCGAGATTGCGGGCCGCACCTATCGTGACCTGTTGACCGAGAATGGCGCGGATCGCCATCTCGAACCCATCCCAGCCGCCGGGGGCTCGCAGGCCGGGCCTCTCCGCAATGAGCGGCGCCAGTGTCGGATCGCGCGTGAGATGGGCACCGATCTGCTCGACATCGGCGCCGAGATCGAAAACCCGCCGGATGCGGGCGATGATGGCGGGCAAGGCCTTCAGGTCGGGAAAATGGATCGCGGCCACCAGGCTGTCATGGCGGCCGTCATGGGCGATCTCGATCCACCCCTGATGATCGCCCAACGCTATGGCACGGCGGTAACGCCCGCCGCTCACTTCTTCAAGGCCCGGCACGGCGCGGGCTGCAAAGAAGGCGAGGATGCTCGGCCAATCATAGGGCGGACGGTAGCGCAGCCGCACCGTGATGGCGGTCGACGCCACCGTCGCCTCCCCGCTCTTCTTCTGTCTCAATTGGCTGGGTCCGCGCTGGTAGAGCTTGCGGAAAGTTTCGTTGAAGCGGCGCACGCTGCCGAAGCCGGCGGCAAGTGCGATCTCCGCCATCGGCAGGCGCGTTTCGTGGATGAGCTGCTTGGCCAGATGCACGCGCCGGGTTTGGGCGACGGAAATGGGCGAGGCGCCGAGATGGATGTCGAAGAGGCGCCGCAGATGCCGCTCGCCAACACCCACGCGCGCCGCCAGCGTCTCGACGCTGCTCTCCTCGCCGTCGAGCGCACCCTCGGCGATGAGGGCGAGGGCCCGCTTCACCGTGTTGGAGGTGCCAAGCCAGGCGCCGGTATCCGGCGCCGTCTCGGGCCGGCAGCGCAAGCAGGGCCGGAAACCCGCTTCCGCCGCTGCCGCTGCCGACGGGTAGAAGCAGCAATTCTCGAACTTGGCGCCGGGGGCGGGACAGATGGGCCGGCAATAAATCCCGGTCGAGGTGACACCGACGAAGAAACGTCCGTCGAAGCGCGCATCCCGCGTCATGAGGGCGCGATAGCAGAGAGCCGCATCAAGACCTGGATCGGCGATTTCTATCCCGGCGTCGTCGGCAAGGCTTGGCGGCAGGTTCTGTTCCATGCCGCATCATGCCACCTGATGGGCGCCCCTGCTCGCGGTTTTCGGACATCGTCCCCGTGCGGTGTTTGCCGTGGCTTCAGTCACTGCGGCCTCAATCCTTGATGATTTCGTAGGGGACGACAATCTGCGACCCGCGCGCAAAAAGCACGCAATCGAGATGATCCTCTTTGCAGAGATTGAGCGCCACATTGAGGCCGCCAGACGTGCAATAATCGTACACTTCCGGACAATAGCTGTAGCGCGCGCTGCGGCCGATATCGCCATACATCGCCACCAGAAATACGCCATCGCGGCGGGCGCCGTGCTGTTTGGCCAAGTATTCCTGGTAGTAGCCCCAGACTTCACTGGTCACGCGCAATGGCCCGCTGCCCTTGTAGGTCAGGCTGGCCGGTGCGGCGCAAGCCGACAGGATTGCAGCGCCCGCGAAACAAATAGCGACCCCCAACGCCCGAAGCCTGCGGGCGTCCCATTTCATGCTCATCATTCTAATCCGGCAATTATTGAAGGTATACGGATCGATGCTATGCAATCATAGGAATGATTGCAATTGTCTGTTTGTGACTGCCGGCCTAACTATGTTCGCCTGTGACGCTCGATGGGATTTTCCGCACGCGCTCGCGGTAGGAAATGTAGATGGCGCAGGCGATGAGGATGCCGACACCGACGAAGGTCCAGCGGTCGGGAAAGTCGCCGAAGAAAAACCAGCCGGCGACCACCGCCATGATCATTTCGGCATAGGCAAAGGGAGCCAGCAGCGAGGCTTCGGCATGGTCATAGGCCTTGACGATGAGGAAATGGCCGAAGGTCGCAATCGCCGCCATCAACACGAACAGAAGCCATTGCTCCGGCGTCGGCATTTCCCAGACGAAGAAAAGGGCGATGCTCATGATGACGGTGCCGGAGACATTGGTGTGGAACGTCGTCACCATTGCATGGGTGCGGCCCGACATCTTCCGTGTGAGCAGCATGTAGATGGCGAGACACAGGCCCGCCGTCAGCGCCATCAGCATGCCTGGATTGAGGGCCTGGAAGCCGGGTCGGATGATGATCAGCGTGCCGATGAAGCCGATGATCACCGCCACCCAGCGGCGGACGCCGACCTTCTCGCCGAGGACGAAGGGCGACAGCAGGGTGATGATGAGCGGCTGCACGAAGAAGATCGCCAACGTATCGGCGATGGGCAGGGTCTTCAGCGCCCAGAAGAAAAAGAAGGTCGCCCCGCACAGGAAGAGGCCGCGGAACGTGTGCATCACGGGCGGATTGGGCACGAGCCCCTTGGTCCCGACCAGCCGCCACGCGAAAGGCAGGGTCAGCAGCATGCCGAAGAAAAGGCGCGCCCAGACGATCTCCACAACCGGCACGCCCATGCGGCCAAGATATTTGGCGCACACATCAAGGAAGGGGAGGATCCCCATCGCGCAAAGCATCAGGACGATGCCGAGGAGGGGCTTTTGGACTGGGGCGGGAGGCATTGATCTTCAAGCTCTTGAAATATTCGGCGGCAACATACTGCGAGTCGTGGGGCGCGAGTAGCTTCCTGGCGACACGGCATCATGCTTCTGGTGGTGCTTTAAACTCCAAGAAACGATCTGGCGGAAGATGGGCCGCCAAGAATCCCGCCAACAGGACTTCAAAAACCAATACGCTGCCCAGGTTTAAGAAGTTCGTTTGGATGAACAGCCGACTTTGGTCGCCCATCAGGGCGCCGGGTACATTTCCGGTCGATTCGCCAGGCATCAAGATTTTGATGATCGTGAGGTTAAGACAGAACACGATCATGCCGGTCAAGGCAATGAAGGACATTAAGCGCGGTATAAGGCCGCGACTTTCTTTCCAGGCATTTCTGAAGGCGTCGCGCCAACCATGAAGTGCAATCAGCACAGCCAGGAAAATGGCACGCAAAATGACCCAAACGTAGGCGAGGCCCACAGCTATCAAAACAGCAACCACCGGCCAAGCGCCTTGATCATGGGTCACCGTGATATGCGCCGGCATCCCAAGTGCCCTTGCTGCAACTACCAGCAGCAAGAACGGCATCATCGGGCCAACATACGTCAATAGGCTGCCAGCGAAATAATGTGGGGTACGGCCGATACTCAACTGGAGAACCGTCGCCAACGACAGGCGATGTCCAATGGTAACTTCAAGGCTCCAAGCCGTCATTGCGAAACAAAACAAGATGGCGGAACCAAGCCAGACGCCAACGCCGACAAGACCATAGTTGGCGGCGGCCACTATAGGTCCGCCAAAACCGATGCCAGCATTCGGGAAGACTGTGCCAAGTAGGTTTGCCGTCGGAAATTTGTAAGTGATTGCAAAGAGCAGGATGGTCGGGAGGCAAAAAATCGCGATGAAGCGCCTTGGCCTTTTCATGGGTAAGAGCAAAGCAATTCTGATGCATTCAGAGACTGGGCGGGGCTTGGACTTTGTGTGTTCTTCTGGCGCCACGGGGTAAACTTCGGTCACTAAACCAGCTCCAGAAAATTCAACTCCAAATTCGCCCACAGATTGCATGATTTGTGGTGTTGAATCCACATGCTTGTGGGACTTTTGATAGCAAGAGTTTCGTCCCTTCTACCCCGGCCCTTCCACCACTGCTCCCAATCGTCTAAGAAGGCGCCCAAAGCCCTTCCGTGGGCTGTCGGAACAAAGTGGGTCGGAGCAGAAAATGGCGGCGTATCAATATATTTACGTGATGAAAGGCCTGTCGAAGGTCTATCCCGGCGGCAAGAAGACGCTGGAAAATGTGTGGCTGTCCTTCCTGCCCGGCGCCAAGATCGGCGTGCTCGGCCATAACGGTGCCGGTAAGTCGACGCTCCTCAAGATCATGGCCGGGATCGACAAGGAATTTAACGGCGAGGCCTGGGCGGCCGATGGTGTTTCGGTGGGCTATCTCGCCCAGGAACCCCATCTCGACCCCAATAAGGATGTTCTCGGCAACGTCATGGAAGGCGTCGGCGCCACCGCGAAACTGCTCGAGGAATTCGAAGCGGTCTCCAATGCGATGGCAGACCCGGATGCCGATTTCGACGCGTTGCTCGCTAAACAGGCGGAGCTGCAGGAAAAGATCGACGCCGCCGATGCCTGGGACATCCAGCGCACGGTCGAGATCGCGATGGATGCACTGCGCTGCCCGCCGAGCGATGCCGACGTCACCAAGCTGTCGGGTGGTGAGCGCCGCCGCGTCGCCCTCTGCCGCCTGCTGCTCTCCAATCCCGACATGCTGCTCCTCGACGAACCGACCAACCACCTCGACGCGGAATCGGTCGCTTGGCTGGAGCATTTCCTGGAAAGCTACAAGGGCATGGTCGTCGCGGTGACGCACGATCGCTACTTCCTCGACAATGTGGCCGGGTGGATTCTGGAACTCGACCGTGGCCAGGCCATTCCGTTCGAAGGCAACTATTCCGGCTGGCTGGAGCAGAAGTCGAAGCGCCTGGAACAGGAATCGAAGACCGAGAGCTCGCGCCAGCGCACCCTCGACCGCGAATTGGAATGGATCCGTCAGGGACCGAAGGCGCGTCAGGCGAAGTCGAAGGCCCGCGTCGCGGCCTATGAAGCCTTGCTCGCCCAGCAGAATGAAAAGGCCCAGGACCAGGCCCAGATCTACATCCCGGCTGGCCCCCGTCTCGGCGATCTCGTCATCGAGGCGCAGCATCTCAACAAGGGCTTCGGTGATCGGCTGCTCATCGAAGATCTGTCGTTCCGCCTGCCGCCGGGCGGCATCGTCGGCGTGATCGGCCCGAACGGCGCCGGCAAGACCACGCTCTTCCGCATGATCACCGGCCAGGACAAGCCCGACAGCGGCACCTTCAAGGTCGGCGATACGGTGAAGCTCGGCTATATCGACCAGTCGCGCGACAGCCTTTCGCCCGACAAGACCGTATGGCAGGAAATTTCCGACGGCCATGACGAGATCGAGCTGGGCAAACGCAAGATGCCGAGCCGTGCCTATGTCGCCGGCTTCAACTTCAAGGGCACCGACCAGCAGAAGAAGGTCGGCCAGCTTTCCGGCGGTGAACGCAACCGCGTGCATCTGGCGAAGATGCTGAAGAGCGGCGCCAACGTCCTGCTGCTCGACGAACCGACCAACGATCTCGACGTCGACACCTTGCGTGCGCTCGAAGAAGCGCTGCTCGAATTCGCCGGCTGCGTCGTCGTCGTCAGCCACGATCGCTGGTTCCTCGACCGTATCGCCACGCACATGCTGGCCTTCGAAGGCGACAGCCATGTCGAATGGTTTGAGGGTAACTACCAGGATTACGAGGCCGACCGGCATCGCCGCCTCGGCACAGATGCGGACCAGCCGCATCGCATCAAATACAAGCCACTCATTCGCAGCTGATGCGTCAGCTGCAACCAATCGGCCGTATTTGATTCATATCAAGGCACTTGCCGCCGGCTCTGGGCATGACAAGATAGGGTTGGGTTCCTGACCCACATATCAATGTCCGGACCGGCGGTTTTTCATGCGCCTATCGACCATCCTCGTCATTCTCGTTCTCATCGGCGGTGCGGCAGCCGGCTATGTCTTCTGGCAGGAACGCCAGAGCGAGGCGGCGCTCAAAGGCCTTGCCGTCGCCAACGGCCGCATCGAGGTCGAGCGCGTGGCGATTGCCACCAAATATGCCGGCCGCGTCGCCGACATCCGCGTCGATGAGGGCGATCTCGTCAAACAGGGCGATATCGTCGCCCGCATGGATACGGCCGAGCTGCAGGCGGAACTGGCCGAAGCGAAAGCGGGTCAGCGCCAGGCCGAGCAGGGAATCGACCAGGCCGCGGCCGAGATTGGTATCCGGAAGGCCGATCTGGAATTGGCCGAAATCGAATTGAAGCGGGCGGCAACGCTGCAGCAGAAGAATGCCGGCCCGGTGGCCGAGGTCGACCGCCGCCGCGCGCAGCGCGATGTCGCCTCGGCATCGCTTAAGGGTGCCGAAGCCGGCCTGGAAGACGCCAAGGCGGCGGCCCTCGCCGCCGTGGCGCGGGTCGATCGGCTGCAGACGATCATCGCCGACATGGATCTGAAGGCACCGACCGACGGCCGTGTCGAATATCGCCTGGTGAAGGCCGGCGAAGTGCTGTCGGCTGGCGGGCAGGTGGCGACATTGCTCGACCTCGCCGACGTTCACATGGTGGTCTTCTTTCCGACCGAAGTCGCCGGTCGTGTCGGTCTGCAAACGGAAGCGCGCATCGTCCTCGATGCGGCGCCCGAATTCGTCATTCCGGCAAAGGTCAGCTTCGTCGCCGCCGAAGCTCAGTTCACCCCCAAATTCGTCGAGACGAAGACGGAACGGGAAAAACTCACCTACCGGATCAAGGTCGCGATCGATCACGATCTTTTGGTGAAGTACCGCGACTATGTGAAGGCGGGTCTTACCGGCAACGCCTATTTGAAAGTCGAGGCGGACGCCGTCTGGCCGGACTTCCTGAAGCCGAACCTGCCGCCACCCAGCAACCCGCAGGCGGCCGGTGACGGTACCACCGCGCCGTGACCGGGTCGGACGCCGCACCTGCCGTGCGGTTGCGGGGCGTCGGGCACCGCAACAACAAGCATTTTGCCCTGGCCGATATCGGCTTTTCGATCGCCGGCGGCAGCACGGCGGCCCTCATCGGGCCGGATGGCGTGGGCAAATCGACCTTGCTGTCGATCATCGCCGGCACCCGCCGCATTCAAACGGGCGAGGTCGCGGTGCTGGGCGGCGATATGCGCGCGCGCAAGCATCGGAACGCGATCGCCGAACGCATCGCCTACATGCCCCAGGGTCTCGGCAAGAATCTCTATCCCACTCTATCGGTCACTGAGAATATCGACTTCTTCGCCGGCCTCTTCGGCCTGCATGGGGCGGCGGCGAAGGCGCGGCGGCAAAGGTTGCTGGTGGCAACCGGCCTCGATCCGTTTCCGGACCGGCCGGCCGGCAAATTGTCCGGCGGCATGAAGCAGAAGCTGGGCCTTTGCTGTGCCCTCATCCACGAACCTGACCTCCTCATTCTCGATGAGCCGACCACGGGTGTTGATCCTTTGTCGCGGCGGCAGTTCTGGCACCTCATCGACGAGATCCGGGCGGAACGCCCGCACCTGACGCTCATCACCGCAACGGCCTACATGGAAGAAGCTGCCCGCTTCGACCAGATCATCGCCATGGATGCGGGCAAGGTCCTGGCGGCAGGAGCCTTGCCGGCGGTTTTGGCTGGTGCCAAAGCCGCGACATTGGAGGAGGCGTTCGTCTCGTTGCGCCGGAATGGGGCCCCGGACGGCGCCCCGCCACGCAGCGAGATCGCACTGCCGCCACGCACCGCACATGACGGACCGCCGGCGATTGAGGCCGAGGAACTCACCTGCCGCTTCGGCGACTTCACCGCCGTCGACCGGGTGAGCTTCCGCATCGAGACGGGCGAGATTTTCGGCTTTCTCGGCTCGAATGGTTGCGGCAAGACGACGACGATGAAAATGCTGACCGGCCTGCTGCCGGCGACGAGCGGTTCGGCCAGCCTGCTTGGGCGGCCGGTGGCGGCGCAGGACCCGCAATCGCGTCTCAGCATCGGCTACATGTCGCAGAGCTTTTCGCTTTATGAAGAGCTTTCGGTGCGCGCCAATCTCGACCTCCATGCGCGGCTCTATCAAGTGCCGAGGGGCGAACTCTTATCGCGTATTGCCGATGCGATGGCGCGCTTCGACCTTGACGATATAGCCGAGCGTCTGCCGCGCGATCTCTCGCTCGGCCAGCGGCAGCGTCTACAGCTGGCTGCCGCCTGCCTCCACAAGCCGCGCGTGCTCATCCTTGATGAGCCGACCTCCGGCGTCGATCCGGAGGCGCGCGACGCCTTTTGGCACCAGATCGGGAAGTTATCGCGGGAGGACGGCGTCACCATCTTCGTCTCGACCCATTTCATGAACGAAGCGGCGCGGTGCGACCGTATTTCCTTCATGCATCGGGGACGCACCTTGGCTGTGGGTACGCCGACTGATCTGGCCAAGGCGCATGGCGAAGGCGATCTGGAAACGGCGTTCGTGCGCTTGATTGAGGCGGAGGAAGGTGCTGCACCGGCGCGGCGTGCTGCCCCCTTGGGCGAGGTCGACGAAGTAGTGGCGGCGCCGAGCCCGCTGCGGCGTATCGGCGTTTTTGCCCGGCGCGAGACGCTGGAATTGCGACGCGATCCGATCCGGCTCGCCTTCGCGTTGCTAGCACCCTTGTTCCTGATGGTCTGTTTCGGTTTCGGCATGTCCTTCGATGTCGAGAATCTGCGCTACGCCGTGCTCGACCGTGATCGGTCGATCGAAAGCCGGACGCTGATGGAAGGGTTTGGCGGTTCGCCCTATTTCACCGAAACGACACCGATCGACGATTTCGAGGCACTCGATCAGCGCCTGCGGTCCGGTGACGTGCAGGTCGCCGTCGAGGTTCCGCCCGATTTCGGGCGCGATCTGCTGCAGGGGCGGACACCGCAGCTCGGCGTCTTTGTCGACGGCAGTTTTCCGTTCCGGGGCGAGACGACACGCGGCTATGTGCAGGGTATTGCCCTCAAGCAGGCGATGGAGCGGGCGCGCCAGACCATCGGCAAGTTTCCCGACCCGACGCCCTACGATCTTGAGCCGCGCTTTCGCTACAATCAGGATTTCAAAAGCGTCGTCTCGATCGTGCCCGGCATCATGATGCTGCTATTGGTGCTCATTCCGGCGATGCTGACGGCGCTCGGTGTCGTGCGCGAGAAGGAATTGGGGACGATTGCCAATCTCTACGCCTCGCCGGCGGGCATCGGCGAGTATCTTCTTGGCAAGCAACTCCCCTATATCGGCATCGGCTGCATCGCCTTCCTGCTGATGGCGCTCATCGCCATTCCAATCTTCGGCATCTATCCCAAGGGCAGTCTGCTGGCGCTGTTGCTGGCGGTGCCACTCTATCAGGCGGCCACGACCGGGTTCGGCCTCCTCATTTCGGCCTTCTGTTCCAGTCAGGTCGCGGCCATTTTCGCTGCAGCGATCCTGTCCGTGATCCCGGCGGTCAATTTCTCAGGGCTCCTCTATCCAGCGGCGACGCTGGAAGGGGCGGCGAAGTGGATCGGCTTTTTCTTTCCGGCTTCCTGGTACCAGACGGTGAGCCTCGGCGTCTTCACCAAGGGCCTCGGCTTCACGGCTTTCGGCAAGGAATATCTGGCGCTCGCCTTGTTCGGGCTCGGCTTCATCATCCTGGCGCGGCTCTGCGTCTCGAAGCAGGAACGGTGAGGCCGATGCCGGATCGTTCCCTCATGCGCTGGTTCATCAATGTCTACCGGTTAGGGTTGAAGGAGATGATGTCGCTGGCGCGCGATCCCGTGCTGCTCGGCCTCATGATCTTCTCCTTCACCTTCTCGATCTATTCGGTGGCGAACGGTGTGCAGACCGAGGTGCGCAATGCTGCCATCGCCGTGGTGGATGGCGACGGTTCGCAATTGTCGCGCCGCATCATCGAAGCCCTGCAGCCACCTTATTTTCTGCCACCCAAGCTGGTGGACCGGTCGGCGGTCGATGCGGGGCTTGATCGGGGCCTGTTCACCTTCGCCCTCGATTTGCCGCCGGGCATGGAATCGGATCTGGCGGCGGGCCGGGAGCCGACCATCGGGCTTGCAGTCGACGCCACGGCGATGACCCAGGCTGGTGTCGGCACCACCTATATCAGCAACATCGTCGATCGTGAGATCACCGACTTCCTGGGGCAGCGCGGCACCGCCTTCAAGGCGCCGGTGGAAGTGGTCGTGCGGGCCTATTTCAACCCCAACCTCGATTCCACCTGGTTCATGTCGGTGATGCAGGTGGTCGAGAACGTGACCATTCTCTCCATCATCCTGGTCGGTGCCGCCGTCATTCGCGAGCGCGAGCGGGGGACGATCGAGCATCTTCTTGTGATGCCGGTGACAGCGAGCGAGATTGCGGTGGCCAAGATCTGGGCCAACGGGCTCATCATCCTCATCTCGGTCGCCTTGTCGCTGCATTATGTCGTGCAAGGGTTGCTCGGCGTGCCGATCCACGGATCGATCCCGCTTTTTCTTGCCGCCGCCGCCATTTATCTCTTCGCCACCACGGCGATGGGGGTTGCCCTGGCGACGGTCGCGACCTCGATGCCGCAATTCGCCATGATGGCCATTCCCTGCTTCGTGGTGATGAACCTGCTGTCCGGCGCGACGACGCCCCTGGAATCGATGCCCGTCTTCTTCCAGGTGGTGATGAAGGCACTGCCTTCGACCCATTTCGTCGCGGCCTCGCAGGCTGTGCTCTATCGCGGTGCGGGCATCGATATCATCTGGCCGCAAATGTCACTGATGGCGGCGCAGGGTGCCCTGTTTCTGACAGTTGCCCTCACACGCTTCCGCGCCATGCTGGCAAAGCAGGGCTGACCGCTTACTTCCGGCGGTTCTTCTTGTCCTTGAAGCGCGGGGCGACGCCGGGGCGGCCGGCGGTCGAGCGGGCGCGGGGACGGTCGGGCAGGGGCTTCCCGGACGCATCGAGGCCGCCCTTGACGCCACCCAAGGTGGTTGGGATTTCGAGGTCGAGCGCTTCCAGGCGCTTGATTTCGTCGCGAAAGCGCGCCGCTTCCTCGAATTCCAGATTGCCGGCCGCTTCGCGCATCTTCTTCTCAAGCTCGGCAATGGTGGCCTTGAGATTGTGTCCCAGCAGATGCTTGTCCCCAAGGACACCGGTATCGACCGTCACATGGTCGGATTCATAGACCGATTCCATGATGTCGCTGATGTTCTTGCGGACCGATTCCGGCGTGATGCCGTTGGCAGCGTTATAGGCCTGCTGCTTCTCGCGGCGCCGGTTGGTCTCGGCCAGGGCATAATCCAGGCTGTCCGTCATGCGGTCGGCATATAGCAGCACGCGGCCGTCAACATTGCGGGCGGCGCGACCGATCGTCTGCACAAGCGAAGTGCGCGAACGCAGGAAGCCTTCCTTATCGGCATCGAGGATGCACACCAGCGCGCATTCCGGAATGTCGAGACCTTCGCGCAGCAGGTTGATGCCGACCAGCACATCGAAAGCGCCAAGGCGCAGATCGCGGATGATCTCGATCCGCTCCAATGTCTCGACGTCGGAATGCAGATAGCGCACGCGCACGCCAGCTTCATGGAGATATTCGGTGAGATCCTCGGCCATGCGCTTGGTGAGCGTGGTGATGAGCACGCGCTCACCCTTCTTGGCGGCTTCCTTGCATTCGGCCAGAACATCGTCGACCTGGGTCTCGGTCGGCCGCACGATGCAGACCGGATCGATGAGGCCCGTCGGGCGGATGACCTGTTCGACGAAGACACCGCCGGTCTGCTTCAACTCCCAGGCGCCGGGCGTTGCCGAGACGGCCACCGTCTGCGGGCGCATCTGTTCCCATTCCTCGAATTTCAGCGGCCTGTTGTCCATGCAGGATGGCAGGCGGAAACCATATTCCGAGAGCGTCGATTTGCGGTGCCAGTCGCCCTTGAACATGCCGCCGATCTGCGGGATCGAAACATGGCTTTCATCAGCGAAAAGGAGCGCGTCGGCGGGCAGGTATTCGAACAGGGTGGGTGGTGGCTCGCCCCGTTTGCGACCGGTGAGATAGCGCGAATAGTTTTCGATGCCGGCGCACACACCCGTCGCCTCGATCATCTCCATGTCGAAATTGACGCGTTGCTCGAGCCGCTGCGCCTCGAGGAGCTTCCCCTGCGCGTTGAATTCGGCAAGGCGTTCCTTCAGTTCCTCGCGGATCAGCTTCACCGCCTGCTGCAGGGTCGGCTTCGGTGTCACATAATGGCTGTTGGCGAAGATCTTGATCTCGGGCAGTTCCGAGGTCTTCTGGCCGGTCAGCGGATCGAACTCGACAATCGTCTCGATCTCGTCGCCGAAGAGGGAGAGGCGCCAGGCGCGGTCCTCCAAATGGGCCGGGAACAGTTCCAGGACATCGCCCTTGATGCGGAACGTGCCGCGGAAGAAAGCGGTCTCGTTGCGCTTGTATTGCAGTTCGATGAGGCGCCGCACCAGGGCATTGAAATCGACAATGTCGCCGGGCTTCAGCGTGATGGTCATGGTCGAATAGGTTTCCGGCGCACCGATACCGTAGATGCAGGAAACCGAGGCGACGATGATCACGTCGCGGCGCTCGAACAGCGCGCGCGTTGCCGCATGGCGCATCCGGTCGATCTGCTCGTTGAGCGAGCTTTCCTTTTCGATATAGGTGTCGGTGCGCGGAACATAGGCTTCCGGCTGATAGTAATCATAGTAGCTGACGAAATACTCGACCGCATTCTCCGGGAAGAAGCTCTTCATCTCGCCATAGAGCTGTGCCGCCAGCGTCTTGTTCGGCGCCAGCACCAGCGCCGGGCGCTGCACAGCCTGGATGACATGGGCGACGGTGAAGGTCTTGCCCGATCCGGTGACGCCGAGCAGCACCTGGTCCCGCTCATGCGCACGCGCGCCGGCGATGAGTTCCGCGATCGCCTGCGGCTGGTCGCCGGCCGGGCGATAGTCGGAGACGAGCTTGAAAGGTTTGCCCGGCAAATTGTCCGTGGCGCCGATTGGCCGTTCCTGGATGACGGGGTCAGATTGCAGCGGTTTCATGGGTCCGTTTATAGAACCAAAGGGAAAAGCGGGGTAGAGATATGATCTCCGCCCCGCTTGTTCAACTCTTGGCCGAGCGTCTCGTTCAGGCAGCCTTTGCCCTGCCGAATTCCGGATAGTAAAGGCGCATCATGCGCTCGACATAGGGTCTGAGATTGCTGCAGGATTCCGCCGCCTTGCGCAGATCGGTATCGAAGAACGGCGTCATCACCGTCGCCAGCATCCCGCAGGCCGTCGCATCCGTGCCGCAAGGCGTATCGCCCAGCAGATAGGGCTTGTCGCCGAGGAGCTGCGAAAAGGAATAGAGCGAGCGCGTGCCGAGGAAGAGCATATCCTCGTCCGAATGCCGGCCGACCCCATGACCGTGCAGGCGCTGCTTCGTCTCGGCGACGGCGTCGGCCCGCAGCTTGTCGCGGATTGCCTCAGGCGCGTCGTCGAAAAAGTGTGCCGGCCCCTTGGCGAAATTCACCGGGTCGAGCCAGCGATATTTGGTGGCGAACCAGCCGAGATGATC
Organism: Dongia sp.; assembly: GCF_041910485.1. Classification (GTDB taxonomy): domain Bacteria; phylum Pseudomonadota; class Alphaproteobacteria; order Dongiales; family Dongiaceae; genus Dongia. Next base: position 75,296 of record NZ_JAYRQR010000059.1, on the reverse strand, counting down.
TTCAAGCATGCGTTCGACCGCCCAGGCGAGCGCCCGCTGCTGCACATCGTAGCCGGCGTCGAAATCGACGCCATAAGACCATTCGATGTGCTGGCGGATGAAGGTCGAATCCGCGACGAGTGTCTCGCCATCCTTGATATAGGGTAGCTTCCCCTTCGGCGCCTTGGGATAGCCGGTCAGATCCTTCTGGTAGGGGAGGCCCGCCATCTGCAGCTGGATCTCGGTCTTCATGCAATAGGGGCTGACCTCCGGCAGGTCGAAGCCGGGACCGAAGGTGTAGAGGATGATCGGCTGGTTGGGGTGAAGGCGGGGCATCGTGGCAGTCCTTTCCGACGGGGTTTTTCTGACACAGGCTTTACTGCCACCCTGCTGCCAGCCTAGTGTCAGCAGTGTTGGAACGAAGAGGGAATATCATGCGTCGCGCCGACCGGCTGTTTCAGATCATCCAGATCCTGCGGCGCCACCGAAGGCCGCTCACCGCCGACGCCATTGCCGCGGAACTGGAAACCTCCAAGCGGTCGATCTACCGCGATATCGCGACCCTGATGGCCCAGCGCGTGCCGATCCGGGGCGAGGCGGGGGTGGGGTATGTGCTGGAAGGCGGCTACGACATGCCGCCCCTCATGCTGACCGCCGACGAGATCGAAGCGGCGGTTTTGGGCGCCCAGATGGTGCAGATAAGGGGCGATACGGCGCTCGCCCGGGCGGCCCAGGATCTGATCGCCAAGATCGCCGCCGCGGTGCCGGAACGCCTCCGTCCGATCGTCCTGGAACCGGCGAGCCTTGCCACACAGCGCAAGGCATTGCCGGAGGATCTGGTCGATGTCGCCGCCATCCGCGCCGCCATCCACAGCGGGTGCAAGCTGCGGATCGACTATCGGGACGAGCAGGCGCGTGCCACCGAACGCTGCGTCTGGCCCATCACCATCGGCTATCTGGAAACCGTCCGCATGCTGGTCGCCTGGTGCGAACTGCGCACCGATTTTCGCCATTTCCGCACCGACCGCATCCAGGCGGTCGAAGTGCTGGAGGAGCGCTTTCCCGAGCGCCCGGCGGTCCTTCGCGCCAAATGGCGCAAGACAATGCGTAACCAGCGGCCTGACGAACGGTCGGACGCGGAATAGCGTCGCCTCTATGCCTCAGCGACTTGACAGATAACTTCAACACAAACTAAGTGTAATACAGTTCATCTCTGCAAATTATCGCCCCCAGGGGCAAAGGCGGTCCCCGCGTGACCCAAGCTGTTTCTCCCCAGCCCGCAAAAGGGCGCACCGACACCCACCGGCCGAGCTTCGTTGAACTGTTCACGCCCAAACTGGTGACCGTCCTGCGCGAAGGCTATCGCCTGCCGGACCTCCGGGCGGATCTGATTGCGGGCCTCACCGTCGCCATCGTCGCCCTGCCGCTTTCGATGGCGATCGCGGTCGCTTCCGGCGTGACACCCGATCGCGGCCTCTACACAGCCATTGTCGGTGGCTTCATCATTTCGGCGCTGGGTGGCAGCCGTTTCCAGATCGGCGGGCCGGCTGGCGCCTTCATCGTGCTGGTGGCAGCGACCGTTGCCGTCCACGGTGTCGATGGTTTGCTCCTCGCCGTGCTGTTATCGGGCATCATTTTGCTGGCGGTCGGCTTGCTGGGCCTCGGCACCTTCGTCAAATATATCCCCTATCCGGTGACGATCGGGTTTACGGCCGGTATTGCCGTCATCATCTTCGCAAGCCAAGTGAAGGATCTGCTGGGGCTGACGCTGGCAGGCAAAGAACCCGGCGAGCTGATCGAAAAAGTGCCGGCCCTGGCTGAGGCATTGCCCACCTTCAATGCGGCCTCCTTCGCCCTGGCGCTCCTCACCATTCTTCTCATCGTCGGCTTTCGGCGCTACCGGCCGACCTGGCCCGGCCTCCTCATCGCCGTCGGCGCGGCATCATTGGGTGCGGCGTTGCTCAATCTGCCGGTCGAGACGATCGGTACGCGCTTCGGCGGCATCCCCAATGTGCTGCCGAGCCCCGCTTTGCCCGACATCAGCTATGCGCGCATCGTCGAGATGCTGCCGTCGGCTCTGTCCTTCGCGCTCCTCGGCAGCATCGAAAGCCTGCTCTCCGCTGTGGTGGCGGACAGCATGACCGGCCGGCGTCACCGGTCGAATTGCGAACTGGTGGCGCAAGGCCTCGCCAATATCGCCTCGGCTTTCTTCGGCGGTATCTGCGTCACAGGCACCATCGCCCGCACGGCGACCAATGTGCGGGCCGGTGCACGCGGGCCCGTCTCCGGCATGCTACATGCCCTGTTCCTGCTGCTTTTCATGCTGGTGGCGGCGCCGCTTGCGTCCTACATCCCGCTTGCGGCCCTTGCCGGCGTGCTCGCCACCGTGGCCTGGAACATGGCCGAAAAGCATGCCTTCGCGGCCCTCATCCGCGCCTCGCGGGCCGATGCGCTGGTGCTGATGGCCACTTTCCTCGTCACCATCTTCAGCGATCTCATCAATGGCATCCTGACCGGCTTCTGCCTGTCGGCGCTTCTCATGTTGCATCGCATGGCGCAAGCCGTTGCCGTCGAGACCCACAGCCGGCCGCTCTTTGCCGAGGATCAGGCGGACGATGCCAATGGCGCGCGGGAACGTTACGAAGGGCTGGACCGTGACATCCTGGTCTGCCGCATCACCGGCGCCTTTTTCTTTGGCGCGGCGGCCAGTGTCGGCGCCGCCTTCGACCGCATCGGCGCCCAGCCCAAGGCCGTCATCGTCGATTTCGCCGCCGTGCCCATTCTCGATTCAACGGCGGCGGCGACCATCGAGGCCTTCCTCAAGAAAGCGCACAAGCGCCAGGCGACAATCTATATCGCCGCTGCTGACGCCAGTGTGCGCCACACATTGAAGGCCTTCGGCGTCAAGCGGCCGATGGTGCGCTTTGCTGCCGATCTGCCGGCAGCGCTTACCGCGGCCCGCAGCGAGATCGCGGCCCTCAGCCCGGCATGACGACCTTGCGATAGAGGTGCCATGTCGCGTGCCCCAGCAAGGGCATGACGACGATGAGCCCGGCGAAGAACGGGATCGATCCCAGAATGAGACCGGCGGCGACGATGAGACCCCAAAACGCCATCGGCACGGGGTTGCGGGCCACGGCCTGGAACGAGGTGCGGATCGCCATGCCGATGCCGACATCGCGCTCCAGCAGCAGCGGGAAGGAAACGACGCTGATCGCCAACACAAGGCAGGCAAACAGGAAGCCGATGCCGCAGCCGACCAGGATGAGCGCGTGCCCCTGCGAAGTCATCAGCACGCTCTCCAAGAACTCACTCATGCTGAGCGGCAACTCCGGTCCCATGATGGCGGTGTAGAGTGCCCAGGCCGTTCCCATCCAGGTGATGAAGGCAGCACAAAGGACAAGGCCCAGCATGACGATGCTGCCGATGGCGGGCGATTCCAGCACCGTGACGCCATTGCGCCAACTGACCGGTTCGCCCATCTCCCGCCGCCGGCTCATTTCATAGAGCGAGAGCCCTGCGAAGGGTCCGATCAGTGCAAAGCCCGACGCCATCGGGAAAAGAAGCGGCAGCAGATCGTAGCCGAACACCATGCTGGCCATCGCCACGCCGATCACGGGGTAGATGATGACCAGGAAGAAGACATCCGTGCGATAGACGCCGAAATCGTCCCAAGCCTGCCGGAAGATATCGACAAAGTCGCCGATTTCGATGCGCCGGACCCTGGGTGGCGCTTTCTCCACGTCTTCATGCGGTTTGCTGGCCGAAGTGCCGATTGCGCCGATCGCATCGGCGCCGTGCTTGATCTGGTCGAAACCCCATTCCAGTGGATTGCGGATCGTTGTCGCCATAATTGAGCCTCCTCGGGCAAACTGGGCGAGGGGCGGCCTTTGGCCATGTGCTGCGGTCCAATGCGGAGGGAGCTGGATGACCAGACCGATACCCAAACGCGCGATGTGACGGCAATAAACAACGGCAGAATCATACGCCGTCGGCGCCCGATTGTCTGCCGCTTCGCCTGACATGGTCCTTAGCGCATTGATTTTTCGGGCCGGCTCCCCACCTCCTATCCCTTGACGCGCGCGGCTGGGGGATGTTTCGCGGCTGCCGTGCAGGGGGAAATATTTAACCTATTCAGCTATTTAAGGACGTTCGCGCCCATGCTCGAGCTGCTTTCCGATCCTAACGTGATCCTCAGTTTCCTGACGCTCGCTGCCCTCGAAATCGTGCTCGGCATCGACAATCTGCTTTTTGTTCAGATCGTGGCTTCGCGCTGCGCCCCGGAAAAGCAGATGATGGCGCGCCGTGTCGGCCTCCTGCTGGCGCTCGGCACGCGCCTGCTGCTCCTTGCATCGATCGCCTGGGTGGCCGGCCTCACCGCACCCATCTTCAGCATCGACTGGTTCGGGCCGGAGAATGTGTTCGATCTCTCCTGGCGCGATGTCATCCTGCTGGGTGGCGGCCTGTTCCTCCTCGCCAAGGCAACGACCGAGATCCATCACCATATCGAAGGTGGGGAGGGTGAGAAAAAGGCCGGGAAGTATTTGAGCCTGGCTGCCGCCATCGTGCAGATCGCCATTCTCGACATCGTCTTCTCGCTCGACAGTGTCATCACCGCCGTCGGCATGGCGGATCATCTTTCGGTCATGGTCGCTGCCGTCATTGCGGCGATGATCGTCATGATCCTGGCGGCCGGCCCCGTTGGCCGTTTCGTCGACGAGCATCCGACGGTCAAGATGCTCTGCCTTTCATTCTTGTTGCTGATCGGCATGGCGTTGCTGGGCGAAGGCCTGCACTTCCATATCCCGAAGGCCTATCTCTACTTCGCCATCGCCTTCTCGGCCCTGGTCGAATTCCTCAACATGTGGGCGCGGAAAAAGAAGATCCGGGCGAAGGCATAACACACGACGCGTTCCGTCATGCCGGGGCAATGCTGCCGGCATGACGGAATTTCTCTCCGGATTGTCCTCAGCCGAACTTTGCGGCGAGGTCCATGGTGCTTTCCCAGCCGATGCGGTCGAAATTCGCCGTGACCCATTTGTCGGCCGTCTCATAACCCAGCTGGTGCAGGTGTTCGAGGAAGGCGCGCTCGGTGTTCATCTTGCTCAGGGAACCCATCTCAGCCAGTTCCAGCTCGGCGCTGATTTCATGGAAGCGCACGGCGGTATAGCGGTCGTGCTTCAATTCGCCGCTTTCGATCAGCCGCGTGATGGTGGCAAAGCCTTCCATCTCGCGCACGAGGCTGGAATTGAAGGTCATTTCGTTGATGCGGTTGAGAATGTCGCGCGCCGACACCGGCACGTCGGGCCGGTTCATCGGATTGATCTGCACGATCACCACATCTGAGCTGTCGCATTCGTGGATCAGCGGATGGATCGCCGGGTTGCCGAGATAACCGCCGTCCCAATAGAACTCACCTTCCACTTCGACCGCCTCGAAAAGCAGCGGCAGGCAGGCTGACGCCATCAAGGCTTCGACCGAAATCTCCGGTGTGCGGAAGATACGCGACCGGCAGGTCCGTACGTTGGAGGCGGTGACGAACAATTTCACCTGCGGATGCGCCCGCAGGTTTTCAAAGTCGACCAGATCACGCAACAATTTGCCCAACGGATCGAGCTTCAAGGGGTTCATCTGGCGCGGGGCCAGCAACCGCGTCGCGAAGTCGAGCCACATGAAGCTGGGGTCGCGATCGACATCCCAGCCTTCCGACAGGCCCGGTATGCCGCGCGGGATGGAGCGTGGCAGCGGATTGAGCTCGGCAACGCCCATCCAGAATGCCTGCAGGGCGTCGATGGCGCCCTGGCGCTTGCCCTTCAGGAATCCGTCGGCGAAGACGGCGGCGTTCATGCCGCCGGCACTGGTGCCGGAAAGCCCGTCGATGTAAATGCGCGGCTCGCTGATGAGGCGATGCATGACGCCCCAGGTAAAGGCGCCGTGCGACCCGCCGCCCTGGAGCGCGAGGCTTATATGTTTGACCCCCGGCTTGCGCCGCGGCGGCGCGCCTGCGCCACCCTGCGCTTGGTCCAGGGTTCCATCCGCCGTCATCATCTTGCCGTCCATCGCGGCTTCCGCGCGCGGCGGTCCATCCGCCGCGTCGCGGACTATCTTCCCCGGCGATGGTTTATTTTTGGTGAAAGCGGTGCCTTGATCCTTTGGCGCCCGCTAGGCGCGCAGCAACTCCAGAAACGCCTTGGCGGGCATGGGCTTGTGCCAGTGGAATCCCTGGCCGAGATCGGCGCCGAGGCTCGCGGCACGCCGCGCCACATCGGCATTCTCGATGCCGACCATGACGATACGGCCGTTGCACTTCTTGGCCAGCCGCACCAATTCCGCCACCAAGCCGGAGACCGGCCCGCCATTGGCCGAGAGTGAAACGAAGCGACGGTTGAGCTTCACCAGATCCGGATTGAGTGAGGACAGATATTCGCTGTCGCCGCCGCCGATACCGAAATCGTCGATCGAGACGCGAAAGCCGCGCTGCTTCATGTCCCAGATCGCGGGACGGATCTGCCGGTCGGCGGCATCAATCTCGTTCACCTCGATGGCGATGCGATGCGGCGGAATGCCCGCCGCTTCGACCTTGCCGGCCAGCGCTTCGCGTTTTTCAGGGTCGGCAAATTCCTCGGGCGGCAGATTGAGCGTCACCACGAGGTCCCGCTCGCCGGTGAGCGCCGGTTTGAGGTCGGCCAGCACCATATCGAGCACTTGCCCGTTGAGCGTGGTTTCGAGACCCAACGCCTTGGCCATCGGCAGGAAGTCGCCGGGCGAGATGGCGTCGCCGACCTCGGTTGTCCAGCGCAGCAGCGGCTCGGCGCCGATCACCGTGTGGTTGGCATCCAGCGTCACAATCGGCTGGTAGGCCATGGACAGGCCGCCTTCGGTGACGGCGCGCGTGAATTGCTTGGTCAAGGGTTCGGGCCGTTCGACCGCCATCGCGGCGACAAGACCCATGACGATGCCGATGAAGGCACCAAAGCCAAGGAGAACGTTGGGGTGATTCGTACCGATGAGGGGCGCCGCCAAACCGAGAAAAAAGGCGATCACGAACACCAGCAGCTTCAATTTCAGTCGACCTGACATTGCTACTTCCGGACCTAAAAATTTCTGACGTCGTCCCCGGGGCCAAAGTGACGGATACAAGTACAAATGGTCAAGGGTGACAGAAAAACGTCACCTAATTACCTGTCTGAAAGTTGTATTTGCCATCAGGCGAGCAATTGCTTCAGGGTCGAAAAAACGCGCGGATCCTGGCATTGCGCCACGTTGAAGCGCAAATGATGCGGCCAATTGCCGTCCGGGCTGAATACGTTGCCGGGGGCCAGGACCAGCCCGGCGGCCTCGGCCGAGAAGGCGATATCGGTCGCGAGCGGCCGGCCGTTGCGCCCGGTTGGCAGGGCCAACCATAGGAACATTCCCTCGTCGCTTTCGACGGCGCTGGCGTCCCAGGGTGTGAAACCGAGCGCGGCCAGCTTGCGGCCGACCTGATGCCTGAGGCGCGCCAGGCGATCGCGAATGTTGGCCACATGCTTGCGGTACGATCCATCCTTCAACAGATGGTGGATCAATTGTGCCGACACTTCGTTATTGCCGAAGCTGACGGCGAGCTTGAGATCGACCAGACCGGCGATAGTCTCGGCATCGGCAGCGATGAAGCCGAGGCGTGTCGCAGCCGAAAGCGTCTTCGAGAAACTGCTCATGTGAAAGACGCGGGATAGGCCGTCGAGGGCACCGAGGCGCGGATATGGATGAGCTTCATAGTCGCGGAAGATATCGTCTTCGAGAATGCGGAAGTCGTAGCGCTGTGCAAGGCCCAGCAAACGATGTGCCGTGGCGAGATTCATGCGGCAGCTGGTGGGATTCTGCAGCCCCGCATTGATCAGATAGAGCTTCGGCGCATGCGCGGCGGCAAGTGCTTCGAGCGCGTCGAGGTCCGGTCCCTGCGGTGTCATGGGGACGGTCAGCAGGCGGCCGCCTTGTGCGCGTACCACCGTGTGGAAGTTGAAATAGCCCGGATCGTCCACCAGCACGGCATCGCCGGGTTCAATGAGATAGCGGCAGATGAGGTCGATCGCCTGCGAGGCACCGTCGACCAGAATCAGCCTATCGGGCGTTGCCGGAATGTCGATCTCGTTGAGGCGGCGCGCCAGCAATTCGCGCAGAGGGCGGTAGCCGAGCGGCACGCCATATTCCAGGAAATTACTGTCCTCGGCCCGTGAAATGGCGCGCAGCGCCGCACGCAGCGCGGCGCCGGGCAGCCAATCTTCCGGCAACCAGCCGCAACCGGGTCGCGGCTGCGCCGGGTCGAGGACCAGCGAACGGCGCATCATCCAGACCGGATTTACGCCGGCCCCGGCGCTGGGTTGCGGATCGAGCTGTAGCGGGCGCGCCGCCTTGGCCCGCGGCGAGACGAAGAAGCCGGATTTGGTCCGCGCCACGATGAGCCCGTCGGCGACCAGCCGGTCGTAGGCGGCGACCACGGTGAAGGGGCTGACACCGAGGCGGCCGGCGAGGCGCCGTACCGACGGCAGTTTCTCACCAGCCGGCAAGGCGCCGCTTGCCATGCGTTTGGCCAGGGCGTCGGCGATGCGGTGGGTCAGGGTGCCCTCGTGGCTGCTGAGATCAAGATCCATCTGTATCGGCCATTGTGCTGGTGCAGATTGGTAAATTGTATCGCAAGTGTGTCTGTCTGTACTAGTGGGCCGGGACCAGTATGGGGACCATTCCAGCTTCTCCCTTGAAGGGGCGCCAACCATGCTCGCCGCCGCCACATCCCGACCGCAGATCGATCCGGTCACGCGGGGGCTCGTCTTTGGTCTGATCGGCGTCATTATCTTCGGCGGGTCGCTGCCGGCCACCCGCGCCGCCGTGCTGGCGCTCGATCCCTGGTTCGTCAGCGCTGCCCGCGCCGTGGGTGCTGCCTGCCTTGGCATCCTGTGGCTGGTCGTGGAGCATGCGCCGCTGCCGTCGCGTGGGCAGGCCTGGCGCCTCTGCCTGGTCGGCCTTTGTGTCGTCATCGGTTTTCCGGTCCTGACCGGCATCGCCCTGCGGCACGTGCCGGCCAGTCATGGCCTGCTTTTCGCGGGTCTGTTTCCCCTTGCCACCTGTCTGGTCGGCGCCCTCATCGGCACGGTGCGACCGCGCTGGCCCTTCTGGTTCTGGGCAGCCCTTGGGTCCTGCTCGGTTGCGGCCTATGCGATCTATCAGGGTGGCGGTGCATTCGGCGCGGCCGACCTGCTGATGGTGGGGTCGGTGGTTGCGACCGGCATCGGCTATGCCTTGGGGGCGCGCCTTTCCCAGACCATGAAACCCGCCGTCGTCATTTCCTGGGCGCTGGTGATCACCTTGCCGCTCACCCTGCCGGCGCTTGCCGTCACCTGGCCGGATCTCTCCATGCCCGTGCCGGCATCCGCCTGGATCGGTCTTCTCTATGTGACCTTCTTCTCGATGTTCATCGGGTTCCTCTTCTGGTACCGCGGCCTGGTCCTCGGTGGGACGGCCAGGGTCAGCCAGATCCAGCTCTTCCAGCCGTTCATCGGCTTGGGGCTCGCGGCCGCTTTTTTGGGCGAACAGGTGGGCTGGGGCCTCATCGCGGGGAGTGTCATGGTGACAATTTCCGTGGCCAAGGCCCGGCGCTATGCCTGAAGGCCTGCTGCGCATTGCCGCCTTGCACTGAAATAGGGGCATTTTGGGTTGCCTGACAGGGGGGTGGGGGCTATCTTCCGGCCCGATTTCCCCCCCCCAAAAGGTGACTCTAATCATGGCTTTCCTCGCCGACCGTCTCGACCGTATCAAACCCTCACCCACGATCGCCGTGACCATGAAGGCGCGTGAGCTCAAGGCGCAGGGCCGCGACATCATCGGCCTCGGCGCCGGGGAGCCGGATTTCGATACGCCGGAGAACATCAAGCAGGCGGCGATCAAGGCGATCAATTCGGGTGACACGAAGTACACGAATGTCGACGGCACAGACGCGCTGAAGAAGGCAATCATCGCCAAGTTCAAGCGCGAGAACAATCTCGACTACAAGATCGACCAGATCACGGTGGGGACCGGCGGCAAGCAGGTGCTCTACAACGCGCTGGTCGCAACCGTGAACCCGGGCGATGAAGTGATCATCCCGGCGCCCTATTGGGTTTCCTATCCGGACATCGTGCATCTCGCGGAAGGCACGCCAGTCGCGGTCGAGTGCGGCCAGAACCATCAGTTCAAGCTGCAGCCGGAAATGCTCGAAGCCGCGATCACGCCCAAGACCAAGTGGCTGATCCTCAATTCGCCCAGCAACCCGACCGGTGCCGCCTATACCGCCAAGGAACTGAAGGCGCTCGCTGACGTGCTGTTGAAGCACCCGCATGTCTGGGTGCTGACCGACGACATGTACGAGCATCTCGTCTATGACAATTTCAAGTTCGCGACGATCGCCGAGGTCGAGCCGAAGCTCTATGACCGCACGCTGACCATGAACGGCGTCTCGAAGAGCTATTGCATGACCGGCTGGCGCATCGGCTATGCGGGCGGTCCGGCCAACCTCATCAAGGCGATTGCGAAGATCCAGTCGCAATCGACCTCGAACCCGTCATCCATCAGCCAGGCGGCGGCGGTCGAGGCGCTCAATGGCCCGCAGGATTTCATCGCCAAGCACAACGTGTCGTTCAAGGAACGCCGCGACATGGTGGTCGAGATGCTGAACAAGGCGCCGGGCCTCCACTGCCACAAGCCGGAAGGGGCGTTCTACGTTTATCCGTCCTGTGCCGGCGTCATCGGCAAGACGACGCCCGAGGGCAAGAAGATCGCGACCGACGACGATTTCGTGACCTATCTGCTGGAAGCCGAAGGTGTGGCGGCGGTGCAGGGGTCGGCCTTCGGCCTTTCCCCCCATTTCCGCATCTCCTACGCCACCTCGACCGAGGCCCTCAAAGATGCCTGCACGCGCATCATCCGCGCCTGCGAGAAATTGAAGTAAGCACGCCAAAGTCCGGCCGGTGATCGACTCCGTCGATTACCGGCTGCGACAATTTTCACGTCCCGGCGGGCCGACATCTCTTGCGATTGTCATGGTTTAGGCTCAAGTTTAGAGCCGAAGTAACCAATTAGGGTGGCAATCATGGATATCGATATCGGCATCTCCAAGAAAGACCGCAAAGCCATCGCCGATGGCCTGTCGCGCCTCCTCGCCGACACTTACACGCTCTATCTGAAGACCCACAATTTCCATTGGAACGTTGAAGGCCCGATGTTCAACACCCTGCATCTCATGTTCGAGACGCAGTACACGGAACTGGCCTTGGCGGTCGATCTGGTTGCCGAACGTATCCGCGCCCTCGGCTATCCGGCGCCGGGCTCCTACGCCGCTTATTCCAAGCTTTCCTCGATCAAGGAAGAACAGGGCGTGCCTTCCGCCGAGGACATGATCAAGCAATTGGTGGCGGGCCAGGAATCGGTGGTGAAGACCGCGCGCTCGGTCTTCCCGGCGGCGGACAAGGCGGGCGACGAGCCGACGGCCGACCTCCTCACCCAACGGATGCAGATCCACGAAAAGAATGCCTGGATGCTGCGCGCGCTCCTCAGCAAGTAAGCGCGTAATTTCAATTGGTTAGAGCGGCGCGGGGATCATCTTCCCCGCGCCGTTTCTATTCCGGGCCGAAAGGGCTGTAATCTATCCGGCGGAGCCGACGTATCACTCGCTAGAGAAGCGATGGAGACGAGTATGTGGATTGCCAAGAAGCGCGGCTGGGAAATTGCGGCATCGGCCCTGACGCCCGAAAGCGTCTTTCGCAACCGGCGCCGGTTCCTCGCGGGTGCCGCCGGTGCCATCTTCGCCCCGGCCCTGCTTGCCTGCGAGAAGAAGGCGGCGGCCGAAGGCGATGCGACGCCCGATCCCTCGGCCGGCCTCTATCCGGTGCAGCGCAATCCCAAATACACGCTCGACCGCGACCTGACGGCCGAAGCGGATGCGACCACCTACAACAATTACTATGAATTCGGCACGTCGAAGAATATCTGGGAGGCAGCGCAGGCGCTGCCGATCCGGCCCTGGACCATCACCGTCGATGGGATGGTGGCAAAGCCGCAGACCTTCGATATCGACGCGCTGCTGAGGGCGATGCCGCTCGAGGAACGCACCTATCGCCATCGTTGCGTCGAAGCCTGGTCCATGGCGGTGCCGTGGAGCGGCTTTCCCTTGAGCGCCCTGGTGAAGATGGTGGAGCCGCAGGCGGGCGCCAAATTCCTGCGCTTCGAGACCTTCATGAATGCCGACGTCGCGCCGGGCCAATCCGACCCGCTTTACCCCTGGCCCTATATCGAGGGTCTCACGATCGAAGAGGCGACGAACGATCTTGCCTTCGTCGCGACCGGCATCTACGGGAAGCCGCTTCCCAAGCAGAGCGGCGCTCCCTTCCGCTTGGCGTTGCCGTGGAAATACGGTTTCAAATCGGCCAAGGGCATCCAGCGCATCACCTTCACCGATGAGCAGCCGATGGGCCTGTGGCAGGCGCTGCAGGGCAGCGAATACGGCTTCTACGCCAACGTGAATCCCGCCTTCCCGCACCCACGCTGGAGCCAGGATTCCGAGCGCGTGCTGGGCTCGGGCGACCGCGTGCCGACGCAAATCTTCAACGGCTATGGCGATTTCGTCGCCAGCCTCTATCCCGATCTCAATGACCGGACCTATTTCTACTGAGCGGCGGCTGCTTCGGCAGCCGCTGTCCCCGTAAGCCAAGCGCCGTGAACATCGCCCATATAGGTCACGGAGCAAGCTTCCCCGGCGAAGAAAAGACGCTCATCGATAGGGATCGCAAGCTCGGCGCGTGCGTCGGCATGGCCGATCCGCGCCGCGGCATAGCAGCCGCGGATGAAAGGGTCATGATCCCAATCGGCGATCACCTGTTGGGGTGAAACCCATTTCTTGATCCCGCTGCCAAACATGTCGGCCAAACGGGCGAGCGCATAATCCGTCATGGCAGCGGCGCCTTCTGCGGCCAATTCCTTGGCGAAGGGTCCGTTGATGAGACAGGTCGCAATCTCGGCTTCGCTTTCACGCAGGACGAACTCGACGGCTTCGTGGGCGCCACGCAGGGGTAAAACCAGGCTCGCCGGACAATCCCCGAAGACCGGCACGGTGAAGCGCAATGCGACCTTGTTGCAGGACCCCAGCGGCAGGTCGTCTATGGCGCGCTGCTTCCAATCGGGCAGGGAAGGGTGGAAATCGATGCCCTCCCGCAGGACGGCAGTCGATATCGCCAGAATGATCCGATCGGCGTCTATCGTACCGACCGGCGTCGTGATGCGGATATTCCGCCCGGACCAGTCGACGCGGCTGACCGGTGTCGCCGTGCGGATGTTGAGGCCGTCGGCGAGCTTGGCGAGTAGGGTCCCAAATCCACCGGTGACGGGCAGATCGTCGCCTTTCCAAACATAGCGGGCAAAATCGCGGCTTGAGGATTCCTCGACCGTGACGCCTTGTTTGGCGCGCAGTTCCGCCAGGAACGCGTCGTGCCAGGGCGATGTCGGGTCCGGGAACAGGTCCTTGATCGCGACGTCTCCGGCAAAGGCCGCGATCCGGTCGAAGGCCGCCTCAAGATAGTTTTCGCATGCCGTCTGATCGGCATCAGTCAACCAGCTGCCGTCGCGATGATATCTGCCGCGCAGCGCCTCGGCCGCATAGCGAACGCCAAGACGGTCCGCCAAGGGGACGAGCGGATTGAAGGCCGGCGAATGAAACCAATGTGCGCCGAGATCGACCGGCGAACCGAAGGTCGCCCGGTCGGTGACGCAGCGCCCGCCGGTGAACGCCTTTGCCTCAACCAGAACATAGGGACGTTCCAATTCCTGAAGGCGCCGGGCGGCGGCGATTCCGGCAGCACCGGCGCCAATGATGACGATCGGATTCACAACTGACCTGCAAGCACTGCGACGTCAGCATGGGAAGCGTTGCGATTGAGCAGCAGAATCCGTTGACCCGGGGCATGACGCTGCAGGACGTCAATCGTCTCGGCGACCGGCACGGGGCTCAGGGGCGATTCATTGATGATGATGGCATGGGGTGCCAGCCTGTGGAGCTTCATGGCGGCAAGCGCCGACAGCGTGTGGCTGATCGTTCCCAGATAGGAACCGGCCACCAGCAGGATCGGGAGGCCGAGATCCCGCATCCAATCCATGACGGTATGACTATCGTCGATCGGCACGAAGACGCCACCGACACCTTCGATGATGAGCCGGCCATCCTCCGGCATCATGCCGGCGACGGACCGGCACGTCGCGACCAGTTTGTCATAAGGGATGGTTTTGCCCTCACGCGCTGCCGCCATGTCGGGCGAGAGGGGGGCGGCAAAACGCCAGGGCGAGATGAGATTGAGCCCACCCGCATCCGTCGGCGCATCCATCGCGAGGAGCAACTGCCCGGCATCGCTGGCACCGATGGCGTTAGGGTCGAAGCCGCTCATCACAGGCTTCAGCGCCGCGACAGGACGCTGTTCCCGGCGCCAATGGTGCAGCAAGTTAGCGCTGACATAGGTCTTGCCGATATCGGTGCCGGTCGCAGTGACGAAATAGCCAGTCATCTTGCATTCTTGTTCGCTTGTTCAACTTGCCTCGGGTGGGCCGCCCTTGCTTGACACCCCGGGGCGGCGAGCTTAGCGTCCGCCCCGATTAAGGTTAAGCGGGAAAGGTTGAGACACCCATGGACAATCCAGGCGGCCGCGGTATCGGCAATCAAGACCTGCGCCATGATTGGTCGGTCGAGGAAGTGGAAGCGCTGTTCGCGCTGCCGTTCAACGATCTCATTTTCCGCGCCCAAAGCGTGCACCGGCAGCGCTTCGATGCCAATGAAGTGCAGATGTCGACCTTGCTTTCCATCAAGACCGGCGGGTGTGCCGAGGATTGCGCCTATTGTCCGCAGGCCGCACAGTACCAGACCGGCGTCGAAGCCGATAAGCTGATGCAGGTCGACAAGGTGATCGCCGCCGCGAAGGCCGCGAAGGATGGCGGTGCTTCGCGCTATTGCATGGGTGCCGCGTGGCGGGAGCTCAAGGACCGCGATGTCGATGCGATCTGCGACATCGTCAAGGGCGTCAAGGATCTGGGACTCGAGACCTGCATGACGCTCGGCATGTTGACCGAGCCGCAAGCGGGCCGTCTCGCCGATGCTGGGCTCGACTATTACAACCACAATATCGATACCTCGCCCGAATATTATGGCGACATCATCACGACGCGCACCATGCAGGACCGGTTCGATACATTGCAGCATGTGCGCGATGCCGGCATGAAGGTTTGCTGCGGCGGCATCGTCGGCCTCGGTGAAGGCCGGCGCGACCGCGCCGCCATGCTGGTGACGCTTGCCAACATGGAACAGCATCCGGAATCGGTGCCGATCAACATGCTGGTCCAGGTGAAGGGGACGCCGCTTCATGGAACGGACAAGCTAGAACCGCTGGAATTCGTCCGCACGATTGCGGTAGCGCGGATCGTGATGCCGGCCTCGATGGTGCGCCTCTCCGCCGGGCGTGAGACCATGAGTGACGAGATTCAGGCTCTGGCCTTTCTGGCCGGTGCCAATTCGATCTTCTGCGGGCCGAAGCTCCTCACCACCGCCAACCCGACACATCCCAAGGATGAGGCGCTGTTCGACAAGCTGGGCCTGAAGCCCATGCCGCCGCACACGCATCATGCCTGATCCATTGCAGCCCGATTGGCTGCAGATTGGGGCAAAGCATCTGTGGCTTCCCTATGCGCAGATGCAGACCGCGCCGCTGCCGCTGCCGGTCGTTCGGTCGGAAGGGGTGCGTCTCCATCTTGCCGACGGAACAAGCCTCATCGACGGTATCGCTTCCTGGTGGACCCAGGCGCACGGCTACAATCATCCGCATATCCGCGACTGTGTTGCGGCACAGCTTGAAAAACTGCCGCATGTGATGCTGGGGGGACTGGCCAACGAGCCGGCGATGCGCCTTGCCGCGCGCCTTGCCAAAATGACGCCGGGCGATCTCGACCACATCTTCTTTTCGGAATCCGGCTCGGTCTCGGTCGAGGTCGCGATGAAGATGGCGATCCAGTATTGGATCAATCGCGGCAAGACCGGACGCACGCGTTTCGTCAGTTTTCGTCACGGCTATCATGGCGACACGATGGCCTGCATGTCGGTCTGCGATCCGGACGAAGGCATGCATGGTCATTTCAAGGGCTATCTGCCGGAGCAGATCGTCGTCGACCTGCCGCGTGACGCAGCCGGCGAAGTGGCCTTCGACGCGCTATTCGCCGCGCGCGGGCATGAAATTGCCGGCGTCATTCTTGAGCCGCTGGTGCAGGGTGCCGGCGGCATGAAATTCCACGATGCCTCGGTCCTGCGCTATCTGCGGCAGGCAACCGACCGGCACGGGCATCTGCTGATCCTGGATGAGATCATGACCGGCTTTGGCCGGTTGGGCACGATGTTTGCCGGCGAGCAGGCGGAGATCGTTCCGGACATCATGACCGTGTCGAAGGCGCTTTCCGGTGGAACGCTGCCGCTCGCAGCGACGATCGCGCGTCGGCACGTGTTCGACGCCTTTCTCTCGGACCGGCACGAAACGGCGCTGATGCACGGCCCGACCTATATGGGCAACCCGCTGGCCTGTGCCGCCGCCAATGCATCGCTCGATTTGTTCGAGCGCGAGCCGCGCCTTCAGCAGGTGGCAGCGATTGAACGGCAGATGCGTGCCGAGCTTGAGCCCTGCCGCGGCCTCAAAGGTGTCGTCGACGTGCGTGTCAAAGGCGCGATCGGCGTCGTTGAGCTTGACCGGGCCGGTGAGGGGGCGTGGCTCAGGCCGCATTTCCTGAAGCGTGGCGTTTGGATCCGACCCTTCGGCAACATTGTCTATCTGGCGCCGCCCTTCGTGATCAATGAGCAGGATTTACACCAGCTCACCAGCGCCATCACGGATGTGATGGCGCTGTGGTCGCGCGAGCGGGCTTAGGGGCGTCGGCGTTCAGTTCAAGGTGTTGCTGTCCGGTACCGCCACTTTCGGCGGCTGGCCTGTTTGGCTCTCGAGCTTGCTGCCCAGGAGATCGCGCGATTCGATGGCAGCAAGTCGGCTCGTCCAATTGCAGAAGGCAGAGCCGTCGCCGTTGAACGAACAGCTTACCACCGTTCCGCTTGGCAGCTTGCAGGAAAGCCCACCGGCTTCCGGCCGCGAAAGGGTGCCACCCATTCTTTGGCAGTTCGACACGAACTGCGCTGAACTCAGATTCACGATTGCGATGCCTGCCTTGGCTGCCGGTGCGGTGCCGAGTGCGATGCCCAGCACGAGTCCGAACTTGAGAATGTTGCCAAGGGTGAAGCGTGTTCCGTTCGACATGTGGCGCGTCCTCTGTTGGTCCACAAGCGGGGATATGGAGCGCCAGCGCCAATTGCGAGAGGAAGTGCGCAGACCAGTGACTGGCCGCACACATTTCAGCCCGGGTCGGTAGCATTTTCGGCAAATGCCGGGGCACTCGCGCGGCTTCAGGAACGGGGTGTGCGTATCTGTACGAGGCCAAGTTTTGCCAGCCAGACGAGGCCGCGTTCGATACGGTCGCGACGGGAATCGGGCGCGTCGGCCAGCAGGTCGCCGACACTCATGGGGCCACGGCGTTGCAAGTCAGCAAGGATCCGTGCGCAGTCATCCAGTTCAGGTACCACCGGTTTCACAAACGAGATCAGCGGCGACTGCAACAGGGTTTGGAGTCGCGCGCCGTCAGCGCCGGGGGTTGCCGCAATGACATGTTGCTCGCTCAGGATTTCGCTGGGATAGCTCGTAAAGCTGACGAAGGGATCCAATCGCGCCGGATTGGCAGCTTCACCGGCCTGGCGCGCGGCGCTTTCATCCGCCGCTTTGCGCAATTCGGCCAGCTCCGTCCACAGCGCCTGATAGCGTTGGACGACGACGCGCCAATCGAAAGTGTCGACGGCACGGGCACGCGCCGCCGCCCCCATCTTGCGCCGCAGGTCCCCGTCTTCAATCAGTTTCAGATAGGTCTTCGCGACGGCATTGGGATCGATGGCGACGAACTGGCTGGAGAACCCGCAATAGAGATCGTAGGTGTCGATCCCGGCCGCATGCCGGTCGGCAAGATCGGCGCCAAGACCGGCGCGCGGCATCAACGTCGGCACGCGGAAGCCGTCAATGCCGTCGCGGACCGTGTCCTTGTAGCCGTTCCAGTCGCTGACCACGCCGGGAAGACCGGCCGCCATCGCTTCGATGGGGGTGAGGCCGAACGTTTCCTGGAAATTGTCGGAGAGCGAGGTGAAGAGATCGGCGGCGGCCCAGGCCTGGTTGC
The DNA here is from genome assembly GCF_041910485.1 of Dongia sp. GTDB lineage: Bacteria > Pseudomonadota > Alphaproteobacteria > Dongiales > Dongiaceae > Dongia. The sequence continues at coordinate 57,023 of NZ_JAYRQR010000059.1, read as the reverse complement.
GCAGATCGCTCTTGCGGCCGTCGAGGAAATGGGCGCGCACGCTGGGGCAGAATTGCGCGGCCCCGCTGCGGAAGGCGTTGTCGATGAAATCGTTGGCGAACCAGCCGGCCTGGATGAGGTGAATTTTCCGCGACCCGCTTTTGGCCAGGGCCTGGGCGGCGCGTTCGAGGCCCAGATACATGGGCAAGGGATGCGCCTTGGCGTGGAAGGACAGGCGACCGACGAAAAGGATGGCGACGTCATCGGCACCCAGCCCCAGTGCGGCACGCGCTGCTGCGCGCTTGGCCTCATCCGGTGCAAACGCTTCGGTATCGACGCCAAGAGGTATGATCGGGAGTTGCGGCCGGGTAAAGCGCGTGGCACCGAGGCGGGTCCGCAGATAGTCGGCCTGCTCATTGAGCACCAAGTCGATCGTGTCCCGCACGACCGACGACGTACAGATGAGGGCGTCCCAATTCTGTACCGGCGCCGAGAGCAGCCCGGTGATCCAATCCATCGCGCCGGCCGACGCGGTTGTGTGCGTGATACCTGTGATCGAATAAAGGCGCTGCCCGACGGCGCGGCGGCGCCACGCGGCAGCGGCCAGACTCGGGTCCGGCAGATAGAGTGTGCCCGGACCTTTGGGCGAGGCGGCATCGCGCTCATCGAGCCAACGCACAGGCCGCTTATTGCCGAAGCTGCCGACCAGGCGCTGGAAATGCCCGCCGAACTCTTTCGTCGCCGCATAGCAATAAAGCGTGTCGACCCCGCTCCAGCGCAGAAAGCCTTTCAGGAACCCTTCGCCGGCGGCGTGCCGCCCCATCAGCTTCTGCCGGCTCGTGTCATAGCCTTCGGGCTGATAGAAGATGGCGGCGTTGGCCGGGGTTTTCGCGGTGGCGTCGTTCATGCGGCGGAGCATAGCGAGGCCCTGCCGGGAGGCCAAAAGATATTATTTCTGTATCTATCCCCCGGGGACTTGGCGCTGTCACAGGAAGAATGCCATGATCCGCCCCTTCAGACTCGAGGGATGATCATGGGGCGGAGTGCCCGGAACAAGGTCAAGCGCCACAAGCGCATCTTGGAGGCGCTACAAATCAACGCCGCCGTGCGGGTGCGCGAACTGGCCGAGGAATTGGGTGTTTCCGGCGAAACCATCCGCCGCGACCTTGCCGAGCTTGGCAATGAGGGCGCCGTCAGCCGAACCTTCGGCGGCGCCGTGGCGAAGCCCGTTCTTCATGAACCCAATTGGCGCGACCGTCACAATGCGTTCCGTGCCGAACGCCACGCCATCGCCGAACATGCTGCAAAGCTGGTGGCACCGGGCGATGTACTCATTCTCGAGACGGGCTCGACCGTGATGCATCTGGCCGAGGCGCTGGCCAGCGGTGCGCGGGACCTGTCCGTCATCACCAGCAGCCTGGAAGTGGCTCTGGTGCTGGCGCGAAACAACGCCATCCAGGTGCATATGTGCCCGGGCATTCTCGATGCGCGCGAAGGCAGCGTCGTGGGGACCGAGGCGGAAGACTTTCTCGAGCGCTACAACGCAACCACGGCCTTTGTGGGCTCGACCGGTATCACCAGCGCGGGCCTGCAGGAGAGTCATACCGGCATCGCCGCCGTGAAATGCACCATGCTGTCGCGGGCCAAGAAGCGCGTCGTCCTGCTCGATCACAGCAAGTTCGATCAGACCAGCCTGGTCACGGCCTGTCCGCTGACCGATTTCGACATCATGATCAGCGACCGTCCCCCGGAAGGGGATCTGGCTATCGCACTCGAACAGGCCGGCGTCCATCTCATTTCCTGATCCGAACTGAGCCAGCTTGGCCGGGACGGACGGCGGCCTTTCCGCCCATTCCGATCCTCCACCTTCGAGATGCCAGTGCTTGGTTTCCGGCATTCTCCGGCTCACCATTTGACGCTGATCCCGGCGCGCAGCATGTGATCGGTTTCGGAGGCGTGTTCGGCACGGTAGCCGACAGTGGCGCTGACACCGTTCATGAATTCGAAATCCATGCCGGCGCCGAGTATGACGGCCCCCGAATGGTCGTCCTGCAAGGCGATCGCGAAATCGGTGCCGTTGGCGAAGCTGCCGGGCACATCGTCACCGAAATTCATCTGTCCCAGGGCGCCCAATTGCAGATAGGGGATGAGGGTGACGTCCTCGAAGGGCAAAGTGCGCGCGACATCCAGCTGCGCCTGCAGGCGCAAAGCGTCGCTTGTCTGGCGGCCGAACGAGACATTGCCCTCGCCGGCACCCTTCTCCTGATAACCGTTGACTGATTGATGCTGATAGAGCGCGCCGGCGCTGGGCGTCAATCGCCAGCCGCCGGGAAAGTCGAGCTTCATCCCCGCCTGCACGCCGCCGCCAGCCAGCCAGCCATCGGTCTCGGCGCGAGCCGTATCGGTGCCGCCATTGGTCGAGACTTCGCGAGAGATGTCGAACTGCTGCAGGCCGGCATTGAGAAAGCCACTCATGAAGAAGCTGCCGGCTTCGTAATTGCCATAGATGGCGAGAAGCTCCTCATCGGCATCGGTCCTTGCACCACCCTCGCCGGGTTTGGCCATCGTGTTGCCGTAACCCAGGGCACCGCCAAGGGTGAAACCGTCCGCAATGTCGATATCGCCACCAAGGGCGGTACCGGCGGTGCGGTACTCAAAGGGGAGATTGCCGTCATCAGCGCTTTCGCTGCCGAAGCGGCCGTAGGCATTGCCCCAGAGGCGGCGACCGCCCTCGACTGCGCAGGTATTGTCAAGGCAAGCGCTGCGATGTTCGATCTGTTGTCCGGCGACGGTGGAAAGGAAGTCCAGGCCCGATTCCAGAGTGGCGTAGTTGCTGGCGACCAGTGGTGTCCCGTCGACGGCGAGGAGCGTGATGTCATTGGTATTCTGCAGCAGCGTCGCCGCACCGTTGCCTTCGTACTTGGGCGCCGCCAGGCTTCCTGTGATCGACGTGTCCGAATGGATGATCGTGCCATTGGCACCGCCGGCGCCACCAAGCGCTTTCACATTGAGTGCCGGGCTGTTCGTCAGCGTGACATTGCCGGTGGCGGTGAGCAAATCGACGCCGTTTTCGTCGAACTCGGCTTCGAAGCCGCCACCGTTCTGTGTGACCGCACCGACGATTGTCAGGGTGCCCACTGAATTGCCGGGGGCGATCTTGCCGGCGCTGGTGACGTTGCCGACGATCCTGCCATTGCCGCCGAGGGCAGCGATATCGTCCACATTGACGATTGGGGTCGTGATGGTTCCGTTGACCGATAGCAGTCCTGAATAGAGATTGGCGGCAGTGGCAAACGCACTGTTCCCTGCAAGCGTCCAATGCTCGACCGCGTTGAAGGAAACAGGATAGCCCACCATCAGATATTCGAAGTTCAGGAAATCGGCATCCTCCGTGCCGGAGCCACCAAGTTGCAGACTGTCAGATCCCGCGCCGCCATCGACATCGCCGACAATCTGAGATCCGGTCTTGAGGCTGAGAACATCATCTCCTCCGCCCAATTTGATCGCCACGGCATTCTTGCTGATGATCGTGCCGCTGTTGGTGACGATGGCGACTCCATTCGAGTCGACGATTGCCGAATCGACCGAATCTATCAGCCCATAATTGGTGATGGAGTTCTGCGTGGAGCCACTGCCTATGGAAATGCCGCGCGTATTGCTGCCCGTGGTCTGGATGACAGCGTCCTTGCCGATCGTGACGCCGTTGCTGCTGGCGCCCAGGATGGAAATGCCGTTGCCTGTCGCGCTGTCGACCTGGATGCGGCTGTGGTCATTGAGCAAGAGCTCGTTGGCGTCGCCTTCGATTGCAACACCCACGGCGTTGCCGTTGGCTGTGATCGACCCATCGTCATTGATATTGACGACGCCATAATTGCCCTTCAACCAAATGCCTGCGGCATCCGCACCATTGGCTGAGATATGGCCTTGATCATTGATATCGATTTGCGTTCGCTCGCCGGAGGTGAGGATGCCGGCCGCCGCGGCGCCGTTGGCGGAGATGCTGGACTTGTCCCTCAGCGCTATCTTGGCATCGTCTACGCTATTGACCAGAACCCCGACCGTATTCGTGCCATTGGTAAGGACATGGGCTTGGTCTTTCATGGTGACTTGCCCGTTTGCCCCCTGCAGGCGAATGCCGGTCGTGTTGTTGTGCAAGGCCTGCACTAACGCGCCATTTTTCAGGATGACATTGGTGTATTGCCCATTCGAGCCGATGGCATTGAAGGGGCCGGATCCATCCGTGACCGAGCCGTTGACGACGATGTCGACATTGTCGCCACCTATATTGATGCCCCAAAACGGACCCGTTACGCTGGCGCCTTTCAGCACCTTGATGAAGAGGCCGTCGTAGTTTGAACTGAAGGCATCCGTATCGCTGCCCGTGCAAATGACGACCTGTCCATTCGTCGTCGGCGTCGTGCAATCGGCGCGAGCCGACCCTGCTGGAAGAGCGGCTATCAGGGCCACGAGCCCCGCCGCAGAGACAAACGTCAAGGGCGATCGCGAGTGCAATCGCAAGCGCAACGATTGGCGTGAGCGCCATGCGGGACCGCAAACATCCATGAAGAAGGCTCCTTGACTCGACCTCGCGGCCGGATGGATAGGGGCCTTTGCTTACTGACTTAGTGTGGAGCATGCAACATAAAATGTGTGTAAATCAACACTATAGATACTGTATCTAGTCCATTTTCTGCAGTATTCGGGATTAATGGTGTAGAAATGGATTTATTATGTGGTAAGTCCACATAATATACTGGCGCATCGAGGCCGAACTGAAGAATGAGCCGACGGCACATTCTTCAGGCAAAGCTGGCGGGATGGTTTGGGTTCAGGCGTCTCCAGTTCCGCGCATGCCGCGCATTGGATTGGGAGCGCTTTACGCGACGAGCAGTCTCTTTGCCAGCCAGCGATGAAAGCAATGCGTGGGACCGTCCATGGCCGGCGAGAAGACGCCGCCATCATAGGCGGGCGATTGCCGCCCGCGCTGCATGCGCTCGACGACATCGACGTCTTCGGCGAAGACGGTCTTCCAGGCCTGGAGATTCGCGGCCTTGGTCGCATCGTAGGTGGTGTCGACCGAGCCATCTCCGACGTAATAGATCTCCAGATGCTCACGTGTTTGGCCGAGCGAGATCGGCTCCAGGCGGATCGCAAAGTAGTGATCGCGATGGATACCCAACAGAACATTGGGGAAGAGCGAGGCATATTCCGCGGCCTTGTCCCACTTCGCGGGCAGATCGGGGAATTGCGGCAGGCCCGGCCCGTCCTTCACCAGCAATGGCGTGTAGGCGTGGCTGCCTTGGCCGGAGAAATGATCTTCGACTTCGATATTGTAATGGTCCTCGAGCCGCGAATAGGAGTTGAGGCCGGGATGGATCGAGGGCAGGTGGTAGGCCTCGCAATAATTCTCGACCGCGAGCTTCCAGTTGCAATTGACGTCGAGCTTCAGGCTGCCGACGGCGCCGGGATGGCGAATGCGGCTCATGTCGAAATCGCCCCAGCGCTCGGTGAGCGGCTTGATGAAGGTCTCGAACGGTTCGGCGTCACCGCTCAGATTGACGAAGACCATGTCCCAGAAGAGCGCAAAGCGAACCGGTTTCAACCCATGTTCGCTCTTGTCGAAGCCCGGCGTTTCGCTGGTCTTCGGGCCGCCGATATGCGGCGTCGCGATGAGCTTGCCGTCAAGGTCATAGAGCCAGGCGTGATAGGGGCAACGCAGGCGCTTGGCCACGTTGCAGGGTTCGGTCAGGATCTGCGCACCGCGATGCGAGCAGACATTGTGAAAGACGCCGATCGACCCATCGGGACGGCGCACCATCAGCAGCGGCAGGCCCAGGACATCGGTCGGAAAGGCATCGCCGGGCTCCCGCACGTCACGCCCGAAACCGACGCAGAACCAGGTTTTGGCGATGACCCGGTCGCGTTCGAAGGTACGGAAGGCCTCACTCACATAGGCTTCGTTGGGGAGGCCGCGGGCGGTTTCGATCGGCTGCAGCACGCGCGCAATGGCGGCCGGATCGAAGGGCAGGCGGCTGGCAATGCTGGCGCTTTCCACGACAAAGGCTCCCGGTGATTGTCTGCCCGCTTTGATGACGCCGCCGCCGGGGATTGTAAATCCGGCACTGCGTGATCATGGCATGACATGGGCTCATGTCGCGGCCACCGCCATGCGCGGGCTTTATGCAAGGGCAAGGCTGAAGTATAGAGGATTGAGTTTCTGCTCATGGAATTGGCAAATGGCTCGTCCCACGCTGCGTCGCTCATTACCGCCCCTCAATTCCCTCGTCGCCTTCGAGGCGGCCGGCCGCCTGGAGAGCTTCACCGCTGCCGGCCGGGAACTGGGCCTCACCCAGGCCGCGATTAGTCGGCAGATCCAACAATTGGAAGGCGATCTCGGGGTGCTGCTTTTTTCGCGGTCGCGGCGCGGCATGCGCCTGACGCCGGAAGGGGACATTCTCTACCGTGCCGTGACGTCGGGCCTCACATCGATTGCGGATACCGCCTCGACCTTGCGCCAGCAGCAGGGGCGCCGCAGTGTGACCCTCGGTGCCAGCCTGGGATTCTCGACCTTCTGGGTCATGCCGCGCCTGCCGGCTTTCCGTTCGGCCAATCCCAGTATCGATCTCCGGCTCATTTCCTCCGATGCCTTGGGCGATCTCGCCGAGGAGCGGATCGACATGGCGATCCGTTATGGTGACGGCCATTGGCCGGCCCTCAATGCCACGCGCATGTTCGGCGGCGAGATGTTTCCGGTGGTTAGCCCGGCGCTGCTCAAGGGCAAGAAACTGCCGCTGAGTGCCGAGGATTTCCGGTCGATCCCGCTCCTCGAATATGAATCGGCCGATCCACGCTGGCTCTCCTGGGAAGATTGGGCGCAGAGCCTGCCCGACCGGCCGAAGCTCCCCTCGGCACGGATTCGCTTCAACTCCTATCCGTTGCTGATCCAGGCGGCGATTGCCGGTGAGGGCATGGGCCTCGGCTGGCGCTATTTCGTTGACGAGTTTCTGCATGACAAGCGCCTCGTTCGTCCGGTTGACGAGGTGATGGTGACGGACTTCGCTTTCCATCTGGTCGAACCCATCGGTGCCCGGCCGCGCACAGCGACGACTCTGCTCAGGAAGTGGCTGCTCGATTGCGCCCGCGAAAGCGAGGCAACACCTTTGCCCTGAAGGGATCCGTCGGTTTTCCGTCAAAGGTCGACGTGTAGTCGCGCATAGGATTTCGCAGGTGCAGCGAAAATGTGTCATAACTAATTGAAAAATAACAATTCTAATTCATGCTATTGTATTGACGATTTTTCATCATCTGCTGTCGATATTTGACAATGATGCAAAACCGGCTGGGATAGCCTTGCTGGCATTGTTCAGCTTGCGAGGCTTTCCTCATGATCCCGGCCTTTGTTCCATTGAAGATCCTGCGTTACGGCTTCCGCAAGAAATACCCGGCCGAGCGCTTCATCCCGAAGCAGCAGGACCTCAAGAAATCCTATGACGTGGTGATCATCGGCGGTGGCGGCCATGCGCTCGCTTGCGCCTACTACCTCGCCCACACCCACGGCATCACCAATGTCTGCATCCTGGAGCGGGGCTATCTCGCCGGCGGCAACACGGCGCGCAACACGGCGATCATTCGTTCCAATTATCTGACGCCGGAAGGTGTGCGCTTCTACGAGCAGTCGCTGAAGCTCTATCGCGATTTTTCGCAGGACCTCGATTTCAACATCCTCTATTCCGAGCGCGGGCATTTCACGCTCGCCCATACCGATGCCGCCATGCGCACCAGCCGCTGGCGTGCCGAGGTGAACAAGCAATTGGGCGTCAATTCCGAACTCATCTACCCGGACGAGATCGCCAAGCTCTGCCCGCATCTCAACATGTCGGACCATGTGCGCTACCCGATCATGGGGGCGCTCTATCACCCGCCGGGATCGATCGCGCGGCACGATGCGGTGGCCTGGGCCTATGCGCGGGGGGCTGCCAAATATGGCGTCGAGATTCACCAGCAGACGCCGGTGACGGGCCTCATCGTCGAAAACGGCACCATCAAGGGGGTCGAGACGCCGCGTGGCACCGTCTATGCCAACCGGGTGATGCAGGCCGTGGCCGGCAACACTTCGGTCGTTGCCAAGATGGCCGGCTTCAAACTGCCGATCCGCACCATTCCGCTGCAGGCCTGTGTCAGCGTGCCGCTCAAACCCTTCCTCGACCAGATCATCGTGTCGGGCTCGCTCCACGTCTATGTCAGCCAAAGCTCGCGCGGCGAATTGGTAATGGGTGGCTCGACGGATCCCTATGGCCTCTACGGCACCCGCTCGACGCTCGATTTCAAGGAAGGATTGCTCGGCCACATGCTGGAGCTTCTCCCCATGCTGGGCGAGGTGAAGGTGATGCGGCAATGGGCCGGCATGACGGACATGACGCCGGACTTCAGCCCGGTCATGGGGCTGACGCCGGTGAAGAACTATTACATCGACAGTGGCTGGGGCACCTGGGGCTTCAAGGCGACACCGGTCTGCGGCATGACCATGGCCCATACCATCGCCAACGATTCACCCCACGACCTCATCAAGCCGTTCTATCTGGACCGTTTCGTCGACTACCAGCAGGTCGGCGAAAAAGGTGCGGCTTCGGTCGGTCACTGAAGGGCAAGGGAGAGACGCTATGAAAGTCATGAACTGCCCCTTGAACGGCCCGCGCAACATCAGCGAATTCGCCTGGGGCGGCGAAGTGAAGCCGATGCCCGACCCCGCCAATGTCAGCGACAAGGAATGGGCCGAGTGGCTGTTCCTGGAAGCCAATGAAGCCGGCATCGTGCGCGAATGGTGGTGCCACGTGCCGACCTCCTTTTGGTTCATCGCCGAGCGCAACAACATCACGGATGAGATCATCAGGACCTATCCGGCGACGGAATTGTTCAACACCCGCGTCGAGTTCGCGCCCAAAGTTGCGGAGAAGAAGTAAATGAGCGGACAAAATCGCCTGCCCGCACCCTTTGGGCGCCTGCTCGATCGCAGCGAAAGCGTCACCTTCGATTTCGAGGGACGCACCATCACCGGCTTCAAGGGCGACACGATCGCCTCGGCTCTTTGTGCCAACGATCAGTGGATGATTTCGCGCTCGTTCAAATATCACCGTCCGCGCGGTGTATTGACGATGGCGGGGCAGGATGCCAACACGCTGGTGCAGCTGCCGCAGGAACCCAATTGCCTGGCCGACAAATACCCGGCGCAGAATGGGCTCACCGTCAAGGCACAGAACTATTTCGGTTCCTTCGACAGCGACATGGCGCGCGTCGTCGAAATGGTACATCGCTTCCTGCCCGTCGGCTTCTATTACAAGACCTTTCACGAGAAGAAGCAGTCCTGGTCGTTCTGGGAACCGATCGTCCGTGCCATGACGGGCCTGGGCGCCATCGATCCCAAGGCCGACTTCCATGAAAGCTATTACGACAAGCAATATCTCTTTGCCGATGTCGCCGTGATCGGCGCAGGACCGGCGGGCCTTGCCGCGGCGCAAGCTGCGGCCGAGGCCGGTGCCGAGGTGATCCTCATCGAAGAGAATGCAAGTCTCGGCGGCTCACTCTCCTACGCGCGCTTCGATGCGGCGGGTGCTCAGGGCGAACGGCTGCTGGCGGACTATCAGCGCCTTCTTTCCGGCGCCAAGGGCGTCAGCCTGATGACCGGCACCATCTGCTCCGGCCTCTTCTCGGACAATTGGATTCCGCTCATCAAGGGCAACCGCTTCTACAAGCTGCGCGCCAAGTCGATCGTGGTCGCGACCGGGTCGATCGAGCAGCCTTCGGTCTTCCGCAATAACGATCTGCCCGGCGTGATGATGGCATCCGCCGCGCAGCGGTTGATCCGCCTCTATGGCGTGCGGCCCGGCCGCCAGGCCGTGATCCTCGCCGCCAACGACGATGCCTATGGCGCGGCCCTCGACCTCGTCGACGCCGGCGTCAAGGTGGCGGCCATTGCCGATCTCCGCGCCGATATTCCGGCGACGCCTCTGGTTGCCGCTGTGCGTGCGCTGGGGGTCGAGATTCATGCCGGTCACGGTATTGCCGAGGCTCTCTATGCCAGCAAGACGCATATTTCGGGCGCCGTCCTGGCACCGGTCGTGGGCGAAGGCAAGTTGGGGGTGGGCGGCAAGTCGGTTGCTTGCGATCTCATCCTGATGTCGGTGGGTTTCAGCCCGGCCGGGCAGTTGCTGCATCATGCCGGCACCAAGTTCGGCTATTGTCGCCAGTCGCACATGTTCCAGCCGGTCGATCTGCCGGCCAAGGTCCATGCCGCAGGCTCGGTCAACAATGTCTATGATCTTCAGGCGGTCATCGCCGACGGCAAGCGCGCCGGTCTCGCCGCTGCCAAGGATGCGGGGCTCAACGTAGCATCCGTGCCGGCGCCCATCGCCGAAAAGGGCAATGTCGGTCGCACGCATCCCTGGCCCATTTTCCCGCACGATCGCGGCTTCGATTTCGTCGATTTCGACGAGGACCTCAAATATCACGACCTCGTCAACGGCATTGCCGACGGCTACGACAACGTCGAATTGCTGAAGCGCTATTCGACCGTCGGCATGGGACCGAGCCAAGGGCGCCATTCCGCCGTGACCTCGGTGCGCATCGTGTCGCGTGAAACCGGCGTCGATATCGCCGGCATGAGCGTCACCACGCAGCGTCCGCCCTATACGCCGGAAAAATTCGGCCATCTCGCGGGTCGCGTGTTCGACCCGGAACGCCGCACGGCCATGCATCACCGGCACCTGGAACTGGGCGCGCAGATGATGCCGGCCGGTGTCTGGTGGCGCCCGGGCTATTACGGTGCCAAATCGGACCGCACGACGGCCATTGAAGCGGAAGTGAAAGCCGTGCGCGAGAATGTCGGCCTCATCGACGTCTCGACCCTGGGCGGCCTCGACGTGCGCGGGCCGGATGCCGCCGAATTCCTCAACCGCATGTACACGTTCAGCTACACCAAGCAGCCGGTCGGCCGCTCGCGCTATGTGCTGATGACAGATAATTCCGGCGTCATCACCGATGACGGCGTCGCCTGCCGGTTTCATGACGAGCATTTCTACGTGACGGCGACCACCAGCGGCGTAGATGCGGTCTATCGCCAGATGCTGTTCTGGAATGCGCAATGGCGGCTCGACGTCGATGTCGCCAATGTCACGGCGGCCCTCTGCGGTGTCAACATTGCCGGTCCGAAATCGCGTGCCGTCCTGCAGAAGGTCTGCACCGATATCGACCTGTCGCCCGAAGGTTTCCCTTATATGGGCGTCAAGATGGGGACGGTGGCCGGCATCCCCGCGCGCCTGATGCGCGTCGGCTTCGTCGGCGAGCTGGGTTACGAAATCCACGTGCCGGCGAGCTATGGTGAGGCGCTTTGGGATGCGTTGATGGAAGCCGGCAAACCGGAAGGCATTCGCCCCTTCGGTGTCGAGGCACAGCGCGTGCTGCGTCTCGAAAAGGGCCACATTATCGTCAGCCAGGATACGGACGGCCTCACCAATGTGTGGGAAGCAGACATGCCCTGGGCGCTGGCCAAGACCAAGCCGTTCTTTGTCGGCGGCCGCTCGACTGAAATCATGTCGAAGATGAAGCTCAACCGCAAACTTGTGGGTTTCACGCTCAAGAATGGCGGCGACCCTTGCCCCGAGGAATGTCATCTGGTGCTGAAGGGCGAGGAAATCGTCGGCCGCGTCACCTCGGCGGTGAAATCGCCGAGCCTCGGCAAGGTCGTGGGCCTCGCTTACGTCCACGGCGACGATGCGGCACCCGGGACGGAATTCAGCATCAAGGTGCAGGGCGGTAGGCGCATCACCGGTGTCGTGACCAAGTACCCGTTCTATGATCCTGAGAACAAGCGGCAGGAGATGTGAGATGAACGCGATCAATCCGGCCGCCTGCAAGCGGCGCAGCTTCATCTACCGGGAACTCACCCGGCTCGGTGCCGAGTTCGGCGAAGTGAACGGCGGCGCGGTGCCGCTCAATTTCGGCAGCCCCCGCGCGGTCGAACTGGCGGCGGCGCGACGTCTCGCCTTGGCCGATCTGTCGGTCCTGCCGCATGCGGGTTTCAAGGGGAAGGGCACCGTCGAATGGCTGACCGCCCAAGGTCTTGCCATCGGTCCGGACAGCAACAAGGCTTACGCCCAGTCAGGCGGCGAACTCGCCGCGCGCCTGGCGCCGAGCGAGATCTTTCTCCTCGACAGTCTTGCCGGAACCGGCGCGCTTACGACCAAGCTCAATGGGGCCTGGCAATGGGCTGCAGCAGCGCCGCGGCCGAGCCAGGGTTATCCCTTGCCGCGCCAGGACAGCCATGCCTGGTTCATGCTGGCGGGTGAGTTCGCGCCGGACATGTTCTCCAAGATGTGCGGCGTCGATCTGCGCCGCGACCGCTTCGCCGACGGCGCCATCGCGCAGACCTCGGTTGCCAAGATGAGCGCCGTCATCATCCGCGCCGATCGCAAGGCTGCGGATGGCAGAGCCAACGCGGCCTATCACATTCTGTGCGACATCGCCTCGGCCGAATATCTGTGGTCGTGCCTGATGGATGCCGGCAAGGAATTCGACATTCGGCCGGTGGGTCTCACGGCCCTCCGTGATCTGGAGCAATGACGGAACGCGAAATCGCCGATTTCGCCGCCGCCCGCACCATCGGGTCGGCGCCGTTCCGGCTCGCCATCATCCTGGTGCCGGGCTTTGCACTCATGTCTTTCGCTTCGGTCATTGAACCGGCGCGCGCGGCCAACCGTATGTCCGGCCGCAAGCTCTATGAGTGGAAGCTGTTCGGCACCAGCCAGGGCGGCGTCGAATCGAACAGCGGCATCGAGGTGGCGAGCAACCCGGTCAGCGATCTCGATCCGGCGGACTATGACATGGCGATCGTCTGTGCCGCGAGCCATGCTGAAACGAAGCGTTTCATGGCGGTCGAAGCAACGATGCGCCGGCTGCACCGAGCGGGACTTGCCATCGCCGCCGTCTCGACCGGCAGCTTCGTGCTGGCCCGGGCAGGTCTCCTCGCCGGTCGGCGCTGCACCGTGCACTGGGACTATGCCGATTCGTTCCGCGAGGCATTCCCGGAGGTCGATCTGCTGAACGACCTCTTCGTCGTCGACGGCCGCATTCTCACCTGTGCCGGCGCCACGGCCGCCCTCGATATGATGCTGGAACTGATCCAGTGCCATCATGGGCGGGAACTGGCGCGCCAGATTGCCGACCAGTTCCTTCATGGCGGCATTCGCGGTGCGACGGAAGGCCAGCGCCAGGTTCTCCTCGGGGCGGCCGTGCGCAACACGGTGGTGCAGAAGGCCGTGCAGCGCATGGAGGCAACAGTCGAGGAACCCGTCTCACCGGCCCGCCTCGCCGACGAGTTGGGGGTCAGCCAGCGGCAGCTGGAGCGGCTGTCGAAGCGCTATCTGGGCTGCACGCCGGCCAAGTTTCATGCCCAGCTGCGGTTGCAGCGGGCGCGGCGCATGCTGCGCCAGACCGAGCTCAGCGTCGCCGAGATCGCCATCGCCTGCGGCTTCGTCTCCCTCTCGCATTTCGCCAAGGCCTATCGCCGCCAATTCGCCGTCAGCCCCCGCCAGGACCGCCAGGCGGCGTAGGTCCCCGCGACTTTAGGAGGCATGACGCGGCCGGGCCTGGGCGCTATGCTCCGGCATCGACCGTCGGAGTCGGTCCGGGGACAATTGGGCAGGATGGCATCATGGCGCGGGAGCGCGGCGAGCGGGAAGCGGGTGGCAAGCGCGGCGACAAGGCGGCGCGGCCGGAAACCGCGCGCCGGGGCAAATCGACCACCTCGATTCTGGGTGCGCCGGACAAGCTCACCCCCAAGCAGGCCAAGCAGGCCGCGTCCTTAAGCCAGGACCCGCATCATGTCAGCGGCAAGGGCCGGTCGCTCGAGGCCGCCATCGGGCGCGAGGTGCGCAATTTCCGCCACCAGCTCAACATGACCGTGGCTCAGCTTTCGCAGGCTTCCGGCATGTCGGCCGGCATGCTCTCCAAGATCGAGAACGGCCAGACCTCGCCGTCGCTGGCGACCCTCCACGAACTCTCCAAGGCGCTGCAGGTGCCTGTGACATCGTTTTTCCGGGGTTTCGAAGAGGAGCGGTCCGCCACTTTCGTGCAGGCGGGCCAAGGCTTGCCCATCGAGCGGCGCGGCACGCGCGCGGGGCACCAGTACCAGCTCCTCGGCCACGGCTTCAGCCGGGGGCTCGCGGTCGAACCCTATCTGGTGACGCTCACCGAGAATTCCGACGTCTTCCCCATCTTCCAGCATGACGGGGTCGAGTTTCTCTATATTCTGCAAGGCGAAGTCGGCTACCGGCACGGCGACAAGCTCTATCACATGAAGCCCGGCGACAGCCTCTATTTCGATTCCGACGTGCCGCATGGGCCAGAGCAGCTCATCAAGCTGCCGATCCGCTTCCTCTCCATCATCACCTATGCCCGGGACAATGAGTGATGGGTCGATCCGGCGCGTACCATGAATAGAGTTTCCTCACAGTAAAAAAAGTTTCATTATCCTTGACAGGGATATTGGGCGGGCTATCTTGGGTCCAGTGCGGCGGAAGGCCGCGTTTTTCCGGCCCCAAGGGAGATATGCGCCATGTGCGGTATCGTTGGCTTATTCCTCAAGAATCCGGCACTGAAGCCGGCGCTCGGGAAACATCTCGAGACCATGTTGATTGGCATGACCGACCGCGGTCCGGACAGCGCCGGCATCGCCGTCTATCACAGCCCGGTGAGCGGCAAGCGCAGCAAGATCACGCTTTTCAACGCCGATACGGCCTATCCCTGGCGCAAGCTCGCCGGTGACATGGGCGCGGCCCTCAATGTCGAGGTGGATGTCGAGCAGCGCGGCAATCACGCGCTGGTCACCGCCGACACGAACGAGGCTGATGTCGTTGCCTGGGTGAAGGCGGCCCATCCTGATGTGCGCATCATGGGCTACGGCAAACTGATGGAAGTCTATAAGGACATGGGCCTTCCGGCCGACGTCGCCAAGAAATACGGCCTTTCCCACATGCAGGGCAGCCACGCCATCGGCCATACCCGCATGGCCACCGAAAGCGCCGTGACGACCGAGCATTCGCATCCCTTCACGCCGGCCCCGGACATGTGCCTGGTCCATAACGGCTCGCTCTCGAACCACAACAATCTCAGGAAGTGGCTCCGCAAGCAGGGTCAGGAATTCGACACCGACAATGATTCGGAGGTGGCGGCGCGCTACTTCGCGCATCGCCTGGCCGAGGGTGCTACCTTGAAGGAAGCGCTCGAAGCGGGTCTCGCCGATCTCGACGGTTTCTTCACCTTCACGATGGGCACCAAGGACGGGTTTGCGGTCTTGCGCGACGGCATCGCCTGCAAGCCGGCGGTCCTCGCTGAGAATGACGATTGGGTGGCGATGGCCTCCGAATTCCGCAGCCTTGCCTATCTCCCCAATGTCGAGAAGGCGAAGATCTGGGAACCGGCCCCCGCCACGGTCTATAGCTGGAGCCTGCACTGATCATGAATGCCTTCGACCTTACCAAGACTTCGCTGCGCGACGTCAATTCCAAGCTGCAATCCCTGCCGGCCGACACCAATGAGAAGGTCTGGCACTTGAACAACCTGCACGGCGAACATGCCTGCGCCGTCGGTCTCACCCAGCCGATCGAGGTCCATATCAACGGCCATATCGGTTATTACGCTGCCGGCATGAACCAAAAGGCGACCGTCGTCATCCACGGCCAGTGCGGTGTCGGCGTGGCCGAGAACATGATGTCCGGCGAAGTCCGCGTCAAAGGAACGGCAAGCTCTGCGGCCGGTGCCACCGGCCAGGGCGGCCTCCTGGTGATCGAAGGCGATGCGGGTACGCGTTGCGGCATCTCGATGAAGGGCATCGACATCGTCGTCAAGGGTTCGGTCGGCGCCATGAGCGCCTTCATGGCCCAGAGCGGTTCACTCGTCGTTTGCGGCGATGCCGGCGCCAGCCTTGGCGATTCGATCTACGAGGCGCGGCTCTATGTCCAGGGGAAGGTCGAGAGCTTGGGTTCGGACTGCATCGAAAAGAAGATGACGCCGCACCATGTCGAAAAGCTCAGCCGGCTCTTGAAGAAGGCCGGCATCGACGCGGATCCGAAGAAGTTCAAGCGCTACGGCTCGAAGCGGAGCCTCTACAACTTCCATGTCGACAATGTCGATGCGTATTGAGAGGGAATGAGAGAATGTCCAGCGACCACAGCCCCTTTTATACGCCGCCCCGCTTCTCCTCGACCTTCGATCGTGACGCGATCGCCCAGATCCAGCGCGCAGCCGCGACCGGCATCTACGACATCCGCGGCGGCGGTGCCAAGCGCAAGGTCCCGCATTTCGACGACCTCCTGTTCCTTGGCGCCTCGATCTCGCGCTATCCGCTCGAAGGCTATCGCGAGAAATGCGGCACCGACGTCGTCCTCGGCACCCGCTTTGCCAAGAAGCCGATCGAACTCAAAATTCCGGTCACCATTGCCGGCATGAGCTTCGGCGCGCTTTCCGGCAACGCCAAGGAAGCCCTGGGTCGCGGTGCCACGGCGATGGGCACCAGCACCACGACCGGTGACGGCGGCATGACGCCGGAAGAGCGCGGCCATTCGACCAAGCTCGTCTACCAGCTGCTACCCTCGCGCTATGGCATGAACCCGGATGATCTCCGCAAGGCCGATGCGATCGAAGTCGTTGTCGGCCAAGGCGCCAAGCCTGGCGGCGGCGGCATGCTGCTCGGCCAAAAGATCACCGAGCGCGTCGCCAAGATGCGCAATCTGCCGGTCGGCATCGACCAGCGTTCGGCCTGCCGTCATCCGGACTGGACCGGCCCCGACGATCTCGCCATCAAGATCACGGAACTGCGCGAGATCACCAATTGGGAAAAGCCGATCTATGTGAAGGTCGGCGCGACGCGTCCCTATTACGACACGGCGCTCGCCGTGAAGTCGGGCGCCGATGTCGTCGTGCTCGACGGCATGCAGGGCGGCACGGCGGCGACGCAAGAAGTCTTCATCGAGCATGTCGGTTTGCCTATCCTCGCCGCCATTCGGCCGGCGGTGCAGGCGCTGCAGGATCTCGACATGCATCGGAAGGTGCAGCTCATCGTCTCCGGCGGCATCCGCAACGGTGCCGATGTGGCAAAGTGCCTGGCGCTTGGGGCCGATGCGGTTGCCATCGGTACGGCAGCCCTCATCGCGCTCGGCGACAACGCGCCGAGCCTTGAGGAGGAATACAAGCGCCTCGGCACCACGGCCGGCGCCTATGACGATTGGCATGAAGGCAGGGATCCGGCCGGTATCACCACGCAGGATCCGGCATTGGCCGCGCGCCTCGACCCGGTCAAGGCCGGTCATCGCCTCGCCAACTATCTCGCCGTGCTGACGATGGAAACGCAGATCATCGCCCGCGCTTGCGGTAAGAGCCATGTCCACAATCTCGAGCCCGACGATCTCGTGGCGCTCACGGTGGAGTCGGCCGCGATGGCGGGCGTGCCCTTGGCCGGGACCAGCTGGATCCCGGGCAAGGACCGGTACTGAGGCGAACTGAATATCGGGCCGTCCACGCATCCCGCGTGGCGGCCCGCAAGAACCAAAGAAACAGGTAGCGTTTGAGGCTTTATAACTGAGAGGGGAAGTAAAATGGCAACCGACCTCGCCAAGGTGGCGAAGGACCGCAAGATCAAATATTTTCTGATCTCCTACACCGACCTTTTCGGCGCGCTGCGCGCCAAACTCGTTCCTGCCGCCGCAATCGCCGGCATGCAGAAGGATGGCGCCGGTTTTGCCGGCTTTGCCACTTGGCTGGACATGACGCCGGCTCATCCCGATCTCTTCGCCAAGCCCGATCCGGACAGTCTCATCCAGCTTCCCTGGAAGCCGGAAGTGGGCTGGCTCGCTTCCGACCTTTGGATGGACGGTAAGCCCGTGGCGGATTCGCCGCGCAACCTGCTGAAGCGCAAGATTGCCGAGGCCGGCAAGAAGGGCTTGCGCGCCAAGGCCGGCGTCGAATGCGAATTCTTCCTGATCACACCGGACGGAAAGCAGATCGCCGATGTCGCCGATACCGCCGACAAGCCCTGCTACGACCAGCTTGCCTTGATGCGCCGCTACGACGTCATCACCGAAATCTGCGACGCGATGCTGACTTTGGGGTGGAAGCCCTATCAGAACGATCATGAGGACGCCAACGGCCAGTTCGAAATGAACTGGGAATATGACGACGTCCTGAAGACCGCGGACCGCCACGTTTTCTTCAAATACATGGCGAAGTCGATCGCCGAGAAGCACGGCCTGCGCGCCACCTTCATGCCCAAGCCCTTCAGCACGCTGACCGGCAACGGGGCGCACGCCCATATCTCGTTCTGGGACATGAGCGGCAAGAAGAACCTCTTCAGCGATCCGAAGGGCGAATTGGGTCTTTCCAAGCTCGCCTATCAGGTTCTGGGCGGCATCCAGCACAATGCCGATGCGCTGTGCTCGTTCTTCAACCCGACCGTCAATTCCTACAAGCGCATCAACGCGCCGCGCACGGTCTCGGGTGCCACTTGGGCGCCCAACACCATCACCTGGACCGGCAACAACCGCACGCACATGATCCGCGTGCCGGATGAAGGCCGGTTCGAGCTGCGCCTTGCCGACGGGTCGACCAACCCATACCTGCTGCAGGCCGGCATCGTCGCCTCGGGCCTCGATGGCATCGACAACAAGCGCGATCCGGGGAAGCGTCTCGACATCAACATGTACACCGAGGGGCATACGGTGAAGGGCGGTCGCAAGCTGCCGCTCAACCTCCTCGATGCGCTGCGCTTGACCGACAGCAGCAAGGTGGTGCGCGAGCAGTTCGGCGACAGTTTCGTCGATGCCTATGTGCGCATGAAGACCGAGGAATGGAACAGTTACACCAAGCACCTCACCGAGTGGGAGCGACACAACACACTCGATTGCTGATGCTCTGAGAAAGCCGCCCGGGCGAATTCCGGGCGGCTTTTCTTCTGGGTTGTGATGTTTCCGCAAAGGAAACTTCATTTAAGGCTAGTAAAGCCGACCCGCCCATGTTAAGAATCCTAAAGGCCGAAAAGGCGTGGTCGAATCGACCAGTTGAGTCGCTCTCGACCGACAAGAACAAGCTCCCGAAAAGTGGAGCGCCCGCGTACCCCGAATGGGGACCGATTACTGGGAGTGCCGTCCCGTCAGATACGGGGCGTTTTCAGTCAGGATGAAGCGGCCGCAAGGAAACCGGTCGCCGTCTCAGGGGAGAGTGTTATGGCGAACGACCTGCAGTCGCGCGTTGATTCCATGTTCAATCAAGATCGCCTTTGGGCCTGGGGCTTTGTCATAGTCCTCTGGGCGGTTCTTCTGTTCGTCTACTTCTCGGTCAGTAGTTACATCCAGGATGGGCAAGCCAAGATTCTTCTGGCGATCGCCGGCCTGCTGGTGGGGCTGTTCAACACGGCATCCATCGCTGCGATGATCTCGCACTACAGCCACGACAAGAAGTTCATCTACGAACTCGACATCAAGCATCTCGACGCGAACCGCTAAGACTGCCCGCCAAACAACAGGAATCGCCGCAAGGCGATCCGGGACAGTCGACGGCCGGCCGATAGGGGAGGAAGGCAATGGCGAAATATCAACCACCGAAACAAAGCGGCATGGGGCAGGCGTTCGACGCGATCTTCCTGCTGGTGCTGGTGTTCCTGGCACTGCTGGTGCCGCTGGAAATGGAGCTGGCGGGTGCCGCCAAGGGCGACTGGCTGCCGGGCGAGGTGAAGGTTGAAACCGCGACCGACGGCACGACCGTGGTCAGCAACGACAAGGGTCTCATCAAGCGCACGGCGCCGGACGGCACGGTCAGCTTCGAAAACCTCACCTGGGAAGCCCTCGAACAGACCCCCGTCATGCAGGCGCAATGGGAAAAGCTCGGCATCGATCTTGAAGGCGCCGCTGCCGCAATCACGCTGCGCTACGACTATTCGTTCAGCTGGGGTGGCCTCATCGCGACGCTTGCCGCGATCGGCGCCTATTTCATCTTCCTGGTCTGGCAGTCGGACAAGGAATACCGCCAGGTCATCGCCGAAAAATTCGGCAGCAGGTCCTGAGGGAAAAGGGGAGGGGAACAATGTTCGATTTTCTGCAGTTCCGGGGACCCTGGGACCTCGTTCAGGCCGGCGCTTGGCTCGTCTCCATCGCCTTGCTGCTGTGGATGGTCTTGGACGCGATCCGCGTCAGCCGTCAGTACAGCGAAGATATCCTGACCAGTTCGCAGGAAGGTGTCGACGAACTGGCCATGCAGCAAGACTCGCATAAGAGGGGATAAGGGCGCGCCATGACTGACATGACCATGAATGGCGAGAAGCCATCCTCCATCAACCTCGTAAAGGTGCTGGGTCCGACCCATGTTTGGGCGCTGGGCGTCGGCATCGTGCTCGTCGGCGAGTTCATGGGGTGGAACTACTCGGTCGAAAAGGGCGGTGCGCTGGGCTCTATCATCGCCTGCTGGATCATCGGCCTGCTCTATACCTGCGTCGCCATGATCGATTCCGAAGTGACATCGACCGTGGCCGCGGCCGGTGGTCAATACACCCAGGCCAAGCACACGACGGGCCCGCTGATGGCCTTCAATGTCGGCCTCTACCTGGTTCTTGCCTATACGATGCTTGAAGCCGCAGACATTTTCGTCTTCGGTGACCTCATCCGCATCGCTGCGGAAAATCTCGGCGCGGAACCCGGCTCGGTCGATGCCCGGCCCTTCGTGCTGCTGGCGGTCTCGGCCCTCGCCTTCCTTAATTACCGCGGCGTCTTCATGGCGCTGTCGGTGAACTTCCTCATCACGGCGGTGGCCTTCTTCTCCATCATCGTCCTGGTCGTTTCTTACAAGTTCGGCATCTTCACCGCCGAGCCGCTGCAGCATGAAGGTCTCGGCATGGGCGGCCTGCCCTATGGCTGGATGGGCGTGTTGGCCGCGTTCCAGTTCGGCATCTGGTACTATCTCGGCATCGAAGGTACCTGCCAGGCGGCCGAGGAAGTGCGCTCCTGTGGCCGCTCGCTGCCCTTGGGCACGATGACCGGCATGATCACGCTGCTGATCGCGGCAGCGCTCACCTGGTATGTCTGCGCCGGCTCACTCCCGTGGGAGTATCTCGGCACGGCCCTGGCGCCGCTCTATGACGCGGCCCGCGTCTCCGGCAGCACGGTTCTCATCGTCCTGCTTTGGGTCGGCACCGTGTTCTCGGCACTCGCCTCGGCCAACGGCTGCATCAACGATGCAGCGCGCGCCTGGTTCTCGATGGGCCGCGACCGCTACCTGCCGCAATTCTTCGCGGCGGTGCATCCCAAGTACCGCACGCCCTATCGTTCGATCATCTTCCTCATTCCGATCGCGGCGTCGTTCGGCTTCCTGCAGC
This sequence comes from Dongia sp., assembly GCF_041910485.1. Lineage (GTDB taxonomy): Bacteria > Pseudomonadota > Alphaproteobacteria > Dongiales > Dongiaceae > Dongia. The sequence goes on along the minus strand of NZ_JAYRQR010000059.1, from coordinate 35,635 downwards.
TGCTGGCGCCGACCATCACCTTCTCGATCCTCTCCGGTCTGCTCGGCTATACCTTCATGCCGATTAACATGTTCCGCTTCCGCGGGAAATGGCCGCTGGATTCGATCAAGCGGGGTTACATCCACCCGTTCCACCCGATCCCGTCGATCGTGTTGCTGGCCCTGTGCACCGCAACCTATGTCGCCGTGTTCTTGGGCTTCGGTACGCAGCTTCTCGCCATGATGGTGTTCTACATCGTCGCGTCGGTCTGGTTCGTTCTCTTCCGCTACAAGTATGTACGGCGCGGCGACCAATTCACGATGGCGTGGCCACGGCCCAAAGGATACTGATTCAAATCACTTGTCGCCTGACGAATACCTCTCACACGGCCGGCGGGGCTACCCGCCGGTCGCTTTGTTTCAGAAAGCCGCGTTGCCTTGACCTCGCCAGTCGCCTTCACCTCCATCATCCTGCTGGTCGCAGCGGCTCTGGCGATCCTTGTCATCTATTATCGCCGGGACCAGCGCCTGCGCCGGACTTCCCGCGGCGCGCTGTTTGCTCCCAGCTACGATCTCTTCGAGAGCTACCGGGTGACGCAGGAGCGCAGCGACTATCCCGTCCTCACTGGCCGCTATCGCAACCATGATTTCCAGATCGACGCCATCGTCGACACGCTGACCTTCCGTAAGATCCCCGTCCTGTGGCTGCGGGTGACGCTGCTGCGATCGCTGCCGGGGATCGCCGCGACCGATATCCTGGTACGCGTGCAGAACAACGAATTCTACTCGCCCGCCAACGACCTGCCGTTCCAGCTACCGGTACCCGGCCACTGGCCGCCGGGCGCTGTCGCGAAGACCGAGGATGCGGAGAAGGCGCCGCCGCTCGATCTCCTCGAACGGCACATCGATTTCTTCGCCGCAATCGAGGCGAAAGAAATGCTGGTGACGCCCAAGGGTGTCCGGCTCGTCCGCCTCATCGACCAGGGTACGCGCGCCGATTACATGGTTCTGCGCATCGCCGATTTTCGCCGCGTCAATCTTGAGCCGGCGCTCCTCTCCGATATGATGGACCGCACCATCGCCCTTGCCGACGATATCGGTCGGGGCATCACGGAACAGAGCCCATGATCGACAAACCGCTGACCGACAAGCCGCTGAAACCGCCCCTCCACCCGCTGATCGTGCTCCTGGTGGCGATTGCCCTGCCCGGCATGGGACAGATCGCCAACAACCAGGCCAATCGCGGGCTGCTCTTTGCGTTCACGACTGTGGCCTTGGGCTATGTCACGTCGATCTATGCGTCGCCCGACGTCAGCATCTTTGGCCGCTATGCCGGCGGCTTCTTCATCTATGCCGTCGCCATCATGGATGCCTATCGCTGGGCCAAAGTCCGGTGGGAGATTTTCCAGCACGCGCACCCCAAGAGCTGATCTCAGCTGAGGCGGTAGAGAGACGTGTAGTGCAGGTGGGAGACCAGCCTGTAGCCAAGCGGCCTTAGGTAGCGGAAGATCTTGCTTTCGACCACGCGCTCAAGATCAAGGTCGAGATCCTCGACGGCGAGAAGCTTCGGGTGATAGCGCGCCCAATCGTTCGAGCGCAGAACGTCGAGATCGGCACCTTCGCAATCGACATTCATGAAGTCGATGGATTTGCCTGCCGGCAGGTGCCGGTTCAGCGCCTCGGCCAGCGGCAGGCGCTCGACCTCGATATCGCCTTGATGTCGCTTCCTGGGATTCTGCAGCGTCTTTTCATAGAGTGCCGTGTCGACCGTGTTCATCGACCGATCATTGAAGAGATGCAGGGTGACCTTGCCCGGCTTGCTGCCGATGGCGATCTGCAGGCCGATATCTTCCGGCCGCTCCCGCGCGAAGGCGGCGATGGCATCGGGGTCCGGGTCGATGGCAATCCCGCGCCAGCCGCGCTGATAGAGCGCGTAGGTATTCGAATAGTCCTTCGGCGCATGGGCGCCGACATCGACATAGAAGCCCGGTTCCTGCTTGGCGAGGAATTTGAGGATGAGCCGGTCCTCGCCGAAGGAGGAATAGCTTTCGATCGGAAATTCCATATTCCGTCTCCTAAAGGTCGAGGTCCGTCAGCGCCGCGCCGAGCACTGAGAGAAATTGCACGCATGTCGCTGCATCGATCGTCATCGGCGGCCTGATCGCCAGGACATTGCGGTGCTGGCCTGTCCGCGTAAGCGGGACGCCGCCGCCTTCGAGGCGGGGAAGGAGCCGACTGACCGCATCCGCATCCGGTTGCAACGTGCTGCGGTCCTTCACGAACTCGACACCGAGGACGAGGCCGGAACCGCGCACGTCGCCGATGCGCGGGTGTCGGGCACCAAGTGCCAAAAGGCCAGTCATCAACTGCTGGCCACGCTCTTGGGCATGCGCTTGCTGCTTCCCGTCGCGGATCTCGTCGAATGCCGCGATGCCGGCAGATACCAAGACCGGATCGATGCCAATGCCCGCGAGTTCGGCCTGCGCCTTGGCAATCTCGGCCTGCATCGCCACGATCCCCAACCGGCGGCCGGGGCCGAGGGGGAGTTCGGCGGTGACAATGTCGGGGATGACTCCCTGCGCCTCGAACGCCCACGGGTGCGTGCCGATGCGGCCGAATCCGGTCGCAACCTCATCGGCGATCGTAAGGCCACCTTCGCGCCTCACATGTCGGTAGGCGGCTGGCAGATAGCCAGGCGGCAAGGGGATTTGCCCGCCGGTTCCTTGAACTCCCTCGGCGATTAAGGCCATCGGCCGGCGGCCCAGCCCCACCATGTCCATGACCATCGTCGCCACACTTTCGGCGTAACCGGCGCCGACATCCTTGTCGCCTTGTCGCAGGCGCCCGCGATAGGAATCCGGCATCTCTGCAACCCAGACATGGGCGGGCCTGCCCATGCCACCCGGCGCGTCGAAGATATAGGGGCTGATTGCGGTCAGGCTGGGCGAGTTGCCGTGCCAGGCATGGTCGATGACGATCACGTCGCGGGCACCCGTTCGGGCCTCGGCAAGGCGCAACGCCAACTCATTGGCCGCAGCGCCGGACCCCGCCAGACGGATGGTACCAAGTTCCGGCGGTAGCATCTCGCCCAAACAGCGGATCAGCTGGGCCGATTCGTCCTGGTGCTGGGGCTCCCGCATTTCTCATTTCCATGCTTGCTTGCCAACCCTTTTAGCACCCCGTGGCGGGTCAATGCAGCCGCTTCGATCGGCGGCGACAAAACCGGCTTTTGCGGGCATGATTCCACAGACGCATATTTTGGCGAGTTGATTCTCATGAGTGACTACAAGGCCCCGGACAATTCCCTGCAGCTTGGTGCTCCCAGCTATCGCCTTGCTGTCTCGGATGCGGAGTTCATCTCGAACCGCGAGGAGATGCGCGGCCTGCGCTTCGCCCTGGAATATACCAAGGCGGATCTCACTTTGCGCGATTGGGGCGTGCGGTCGACCATCATCGTCTTCGGCTCGGCGCGCATCCCGTCGCCGGAGCTGGCGGCGGCGCGTATCGCCGCTGCGGCACCCGGACCAGAGCGGGAGCAGGCCCAAAAACTTGGCGCCTGGTCGCGCTATTATCAGGAGGCCCGCGAATTCGCGCGCCTCGTCTCGGTCGAAGGCGGCGCCATGAAACCGGTCGACGGCCAGCGCGACAATGTCATCGCCACCGGCGGTGGCCCGGGCATCATGGAAGCCGCCAATCGCGGCGCTCACGATGCCGGCGCCCCCTCGATCGGCTTCAACATCACCCTGCCCGGCGAGCAGCAGCCCAACGCCTATTCGACGCCGGATCTGACCTTCCGCTTCCACTATTTCGCGATGCGCAAGATGCACCTGGCCATGCGGGCGCGGGCGCTCGCCGTGTTTCCGGGCGGTTTCGGGACGATGGACGAATTGTTCGAGATCCTGACCCTGCAGCAGACGCAGAAGGCCTCACCCACGCCGGTCGTGCTGGTTGGCGAGGATTACTGGAATTCAGTGATCAATTTCAATGCGATGGTCGATAGCGGCCTGATCGAGGCCGCCGATCTCAATATCTTCGAGATCGTCAATACCGGCGCCGAGGCCTGGGCGGCCTTGAAGGCGCGGGGGCTGAAGCCTGAGAATCCGAAGCGCCGGAAAGTACCCTGAGGGGCCCCGGAATCGTACCGGAAGGCCCCTTTTCTTAGTGGCGGCGCTTGAAGGGCTGCGGGCGGGCGGCGGGGGCGCCGGCCGGGCGTTCGTCCTTGAAACGGAAGGTGATGCGGCCCTTCGTGAGATCGTAAGGGGTCATCTCGACCGTAACGCGGTCGCCTTCCAGGATGCGGATGCGGTTCTTGCGCATCTTGCCCGACGTGTAGGCAAGGGTCTGGTGGCCGTTGTCGAGCTGCACGACGTAGCGCAGATCTGGCAGCATCTCCATGACGGTCCCGTCAAAGGTGATGACGTCTTCTTTGGACATGTGTTTCTTTCGGTTTAAATCCCACGCGGCGAGCCGGACTCGCACCCGCTCGCTGCTATTGGCGGTTCAAATAAAGCAGGTTCTTCAGCCATTCAAGCGCAATCGGGGCAAACCTGCCCTTCCCACTTGGGGCTATCTCAGTAGATCTTTGAAATAATTGAATATTTCAAAGATCTGCAAAGGCGTCGATGACCGCCCGGTCATAGCCGCGGCTGGCCAACAGCAACTGGCGCGAATAGGGGTGGGCCAGCGTTCCTGCCGAGAGGTGCCCGCTCTCCGCCACTTCGACCACCTTTCCTTGCCGCATCACGGCAAAGCGGTTGCACATATGCGCCACCACACCGAGATCGTGGCTCACCATCAAATAGGTGACGCCCAATTCGGTGCGGATGTCGTCGAGGAGGTTGAGCACTTCGGCCTGGATCGAGACGTCGAGGGCCGAGGTCGGCTCGTCGAGCAGGATGATCTTGGGCCGCAGGATCAGGGCCCGGGCGATGGCGATGCGCTGGCGCTGCCCGCCAGACAATTGGTGCGGATAGCGGAAGCGGAAGGATGGCCCCAGCTGTACCTGATCGAGCACCGCGCGCACCTTCGTCTCGCGGTCCGGAACATCGTGGACCACCAGCGGTTCGGTGAGGATGCGGTCGATTGTGTGCTTGGGATGCAGTGAGCCGAACGGGTCCTGGAACACCATTTGCACCTGGGCATAGAAGCCCTTGTCGCGCTTCCTTCCCTGCTTCTTGCCGTTGATGGTGATGCCTCCCGCACTGTCGACGAGGCCGGCGACGGCGCGCAGGATGGTCGATTTGCCGGAGCCCGATTCACCCACCAGACCAAAGCTCTCGCCGGCTGCGACATTCAGGCTGACGCCGTCGACGGCCAGGACTCGGTTGTCGACATCGCCGAAGGCGACGCTGAGATTCTCGATCGCGATCATCGGGTGCCTCCCGTCGGCGCAGCGGCCCAGGCCGGATCGCGGGCGAGGGTCGCAAGGCGTTTGGTCGGCCGGTCGACTTCCGGTGCACAGGCCAGCAGCCCGCGCGTATAGGGATGTGTCGCGTTCATCAGATCCTTGGCCGGCACTTCCTCGACCACGCGCCCGCCATACATGATGAGGACCCGGTCGGCGAAGGTGCGCACCAGATTGAGATCGTGACTGATGAAGATGAGGCCCATGTTCCGTGTCTTCACCAGATCGTCGAGGATGGCGAGGACCTGCAGGCGCACGGTGACGTCGAGTGCCGAAGTGGGCTCGTCGGCAATGAGGAGCTCGGGTTCCGCCATCAGCATCATGGCGATCATGGCGCGCTGGCCCATGCCGCCTGAAAGTTCGTGCGGCCAGGCATTGAAGACGCGCTTTGGATCGCGGATCTTCACCGCCGCCAGCATCTCCATCGCGCGTTTTGCCGCTCCCTCGGTCCCCAGCAGGCGCTTGCCGGCCTCGATCAGCTGATCGCCGATGGTCATGACAGGGTTCAGGGAATATTTCGGGTCCTGCATCACCATCGCGATGCGCTTGCCGCGGATCTCGCGCCATTGAACGGGGTCGAGGCCCAGCAGGTTGGTGCCGTGGAATGCCATTTTGTCGGCCGTGACGCGGCCTGGCGTCAGGCCCAAGATGGCGCGGCCGGTCTGGGTCTTGCCGGAACCGGATTCGCCGACGATGGCGAGCTTCTCGCGGCCCATGGTGAAGCTAACATCCTTCACGGCATGGAACTCGCCCTTCGGGGTGTCGAAGCGGATGTTGAGGTTGCGGACCTCGAGAACGGGCGTATCGGTCATCGCGTCACCTCACTTGCCACGCGGATCGAGGACGTCCCGCAGGCCGTCGCCGATCAGATTGAAGCCAAGGCTGACGATACAGATGGCGATGCCGGGATAGGTGCAGACCCACCATTGTTCCAAGATTTGCGAGCGGCCCTCGGAGACCATCGAACCCCATTCCGGCTGCGGCGGGGCAACGCCCAACCCTAAGAAGCCGAGGCCGGCGGCGATGAGAATGATGCCGGCCATGTCGAGCGATACGCGCACGATGAGCGAGGGGATGCACATCGGCATGATATGGCCGAACAGAATGCGCCACGAACCGGCACCGGTCATGCGCGCCGCCGCCAGATAGTCGCTGCTGCGCACGGTGAGCGTCTCGGCGCGGGCGATGCGGGCATAAGGCGGCCAAGCGGTCAGCGCAATCGCCAGCACCGCATTCTCAAGGCCGGCACCCAATGCCGCCGCAAAGGCCAGCGCCAGGATCAGCTTCGGGAAGGCGAGGAAAGCGTCGGTCAAGCGCATCAGCCCGGTTTCGACCCAGCCGCCGACATAGCCGGCCGTGGTGCCGATCAAGAGGCCGATGGGGGCCGCCGTCACTGCGACCAGCGCGATGATATAGAGCGAGGTGCGCGCGCCATAGACGATGCGGCTGAAGATATCGCGACCATTCTCATCGGTGCCGAGGAAGAATTGGCCGCTGGGCGGCAGCAGCCGGTCCTCAAGATTGCCCGACAGCGGATTGTGCGTGGCGATCCAGGGCGCGAACACCGCCATCACGATCAGCAGCACGAGAATGATGAAGCCCAGCATGGCGAGCGGGTTTTTGGCAAAGGTCAGCCAGCCCAAATAGAATCGCCCGGCCCGCGCCTGGAACCGTGAGTCCGGCGTGTCGGAAAGAAGCCAGGTACGGAGGGATGCGGAGATCATCTGACCCCTCCCTTACTGCGCGCGCGGATCGAGCAGCCGGTAGGCCACATCGGTCAGCATGTTGATGATGATGAAGATGGCACCGACCACAATCGTGCCGCCCATGACCGCCGGCATGTCCTGGCCGAAGATCGAATCGGTGATGTAGAGGCCAAGGCCGCGCCAGGCGAAGACGGTCTCGGTCAGCACCGAGCCTTCCAGCAGATTGCCGTAGGAAAGGGCGATCACCGTGATGAGCGGTACCAGGATGTTGCCCATGGCGTGCTTCCAGATGATGCGTGTCTCCGAAACGCCTTTGACGCGCGCGGTCAGGATGTATTCCTGGCTGAGCTGGCCCAGCATCAGCGAGCGCGTCATGCGGCTGATATAGGCCAGGCTGAAATAGCCGAGGAGGCTCGCCGGCAAAATGAGGTGCCCCAGCGCATTCTTGAAGAGATCCATGTCCCCGGCGATGAGCGTGTCGACGGTCATCAGGCCGGTGACGGGCGTGATCATGTCCTCATAGCCGAAATCGAGGCGCCCGGGACCGGGCAGCCAGTCGAGCTTGGCGTAGAAGACGAGGAGGCCCATGAGCCCCAGCCAGAAGATCGGCACGGAATAACCGACCAGCCCCAAGAAACGGACGACATGGTCGACCATCGTATCCTTGCGAACGGCAGCAAGGACGCCCAGGGGAATGCCCAGGATGATGCCGATGATGGTGCCGAGTGTCGCCAGTTCCAAGGTCGCCGGGAAGACGTTCATCAATTCCTGGGCGATCGGCTGGCTGGTGCGGATGGATTGGCCGAGATCGCCCTGCACGACATGGGAAAGATAGATCCAGAACTGCACCAGGATCGGCTTGTTGAGGCCCAGCTCCTCGCGCACGCGTGCGGCATATTCTTCGGTCGCGTGGTCGCCGACGATAGCCAGGACCGGATCGGCCGGCAGAAGCCGGCTGATGACGAAGGTCACCAGCAGCAGGCCGAACAGGGTGGTGAGAACGGAGGCGAGCGTGCGCAGAAATCCGCGCAGGCGGCGGGATTTGATCAGCATGAAAGGGCTCTCGTCATGGAGGGTCGCATCCTCGCTTAAATCCCCAAAGTCCGGAAAGTCAGTCTAATTCGAGGTCGATCTAAAGAAAACGCCCTCTCCCGGCAAGGGGAGAGGGCGTTTGAAACAAGCCGGAGCTTATTCCTTGGTCACGTTCGAATAGAGATTGAGATCGAAGGTGGGGCCAAGGACGAAGCCCTTCACATTGTTCTGCACGGCCGCGGTTTCGACCTGCTGGAACATGATGACATAGGGGCTGGTCTCCAACGCCTGCTTCTGCAGGGTCATGTACATGGCCGCACGCTTGGTGCTGTCCTTCTCGTCGCGGGCGGCGAGAACGGCTGCTTCATTCTCCGGCAGCTGCCACTGATTGCGCTTGGCGAGCGGCGCCATCAGATAGCCTTCGGCGTTCGAATGCGGGTCCTGATAATCCGAACCCCACTGGCCGATATAGATGTCGTGCTGGCTGGCACGGTACTTGGTCAGCGTCGTCTTGTTGTCGGCCAGCTTGATGATGATGTTGATGCCGGCCTTGGCCATCGTGTTCTGGATCGACGCCGAGAGGAGACGGGTCTCCGTCTTGTTGGTCGTGTCCATCGTGATGTTGAAGCCGTTGGGAACGCCAGCCTTGGCCAGCAATTCCTTGGCCTTTTCGACGTTGAGGCTGAACGGCGTCTCATTGTCGGCGCCGAGCTGGCCTTCGGGGAGGAAGGTCTGGTGCTTGATGCCGATCGCCTTGAACGAGGTGTTGGCAAGGCCGTCATAATCGACCAGGTACTTCATGGCCTGGCGGACTTCCGGCTTGGCGAGGTTCTCGTTCTTGGTGTTGAGACCCATGTACCACAGGGTCGCCTTCGGCGCGGCCGCGACATGCACGCTCTTGTCACCGGCAATCGCCTTCAACTGGTCGCCGGTCAGGTTGCGGGCCATGTCGACATCGCCCTTCTGCAGCAGCAGCTGCTGGGTGGCGCTTTCGGTCACGTTCTTCGCCAGCACGCGCTTGATCTTCGGCGCACCGCCCCAATAGCTCTCATTGGCTTCGAGAACCAGCGATTCATTGGGCTTCCAGGCCTTCAGCACGAACGGGCCGGACCCGGCATAGTTGGTGCGCAGCCAGTCATAACCCATGTCGCCGTCCTTCTCGTGGGCGACGGCTTCCTTCTTGTCGACGATGGCCGAGGTGAAGGACAGGCAGTTCAGGAAGAAGGAAGGGGCATAGGCGGCGTCGAGCTCGACCTCGAGGGTCGAAGCATCCTTCACGCGGACCTTGTCTTTCACGTTTTCTTTCGTGAGACCGAACTGGTTCATGATGAAGGCCGGGCTCTTGTCGAGCGCGACATAGCGCTCGATCGAGAATTCGGCGTCTTCGGCCGTCATCTCGTTGCCGGAGACGAACTTGATGCCCGGGCGGATTTTGAAGGTGAAGACCTTACCGTCATCGGAAACCGAATAGCTCTCGGCGGCCTGCATCTTCAGCTCGCCGGGCTTGTCCAGATCCTGGACGACCAGTCGGTCATAGGCGTTCGCCATATATTCCGAGCTGGAGAATTCATAGATTTCGGCTGGGTCCAGCGAAATGATGTCGTCAAACACCCACGCCATGACCAGCGTGTCCTTCGGGGTCTTGGCTTCGGCAGCGGTAAAGCTGCCGGCCATGACCAGGGCGAGACCGGCGACGCCGGCCTTCAGAAGCATATTCATCGAGAGCCTCCTGGTTGCGATCTGAATTGTTTCTTGCATCCCACAAGCATGCCGGGGCGCAACCCCTTAGCGCCCCTTGCCGCCCGCTAGGCTATACCGCGATCACAAATCTGCAATGAAAATTTGACCAATGGGCCAAGGAGATGGGCGATCTTTTCTAAGGTCCTGCTGCAATTCTCGGCAGGCCTGTCCGGTCCTTAGGCAAGCTCGCCCAGAAAGATCTCGATCCGCTCCTTGCCCTTGCCGATGTTGCGGCGCTTCAGCGTCACCGGACCCACTTCCCCGGTGCGCTTGAGGTGCGTGCCGCCGCAGGGGACTGGCTCGAAGCCCGGCACCTGCCAGAAACGGCGCCCAACGCTCTCGTCGCTGAAGGCGCTGGTGATGGGCAGATCGTCCGCGATGATCGCATTGGCACGCGCCGTCAGCGCCGGAAGCTCTGGGGTGACGGGGGTAGCGCGCGCAAAATCGATGCGCGCCTTGTCGGCGGCGATATGGGCACCGATCTTCTCGATGGGGCCAAGGTCGCGATAGACCAGCTCCAGCACGATCTCCGCCGCGAAATGAAGCCGCATCAGCCGGTAGCGGCGCGCCCAATCGATGGTGGTTGCGACCTTCTGGCCTTGAACCAGGCCATGATCGGGCGCCAGCGTATAGAGGATATCGGCGCCCATCTTGCGGGCGTCGAGCACCTCATGTCCACCGATCGACCCTTGATCGCTCTCCTGCCCCCCGGAAAAGGCATAGATGATGGTGGCGGCCAAAGTCACCGCATCGCCGTCGACCGACGCCACCTCGGTATCGAGATGCGCGAGATAGGGATCTTCCCAGAAAACTTTCCGTAGCATGGTGGCGCATTGTCGTGGGTCGCCTGAGCGGCCGCAAGATAGTGTTCGGCAATTATATTGCACGCTACCTCACATCGTCATGCCCGGGCTTGACCCGGGCATCCACTCTCACAGGCGGCGGCAGTGGATCCCCGGGTCAAGCCCGGGGATGACGTATGGATATGTGTGGATGACGGGTCTATATGCAGTGCCCTACTTCCGCCCCTGGTCGATCTTGTCCGCGATCAGCGCCACCATCTCGAACATGATGGCCATCGCGTTCATGGCGGTGATGTTGTTCGGGTTGTCCTTGGTCGGGATCATGCAGACGATATCGCCGCCGATGATGTCGAGGCCGCGCAGACCGTGGAAGATCTTGACGATCTCATGGGCCCGCAAACCCTGGTGCAACGGTTCGAGATTGGAGACGGCCGGCGCATCGGCCGGGTCGAGTGCGTCGAGATCGAAGGTGATATAAAGCGGCATGTCGCCGACGCGCTCACGGATGATCTCGATCGTGCGCTCGATGCCGATCTCGTAGAATTCATCGGCCGGGATGAGGCGATAGCCGAGCTTGCTGAAATTGAGATCGGCGCGCGGGCGGATCGGGTTGCCGCGCATGCCGATCTGCACGCTGCGGCTCGGATCGACATGCTCCTCGGCGACCGTATAGGCCGCCCAATGCGCGGCCGACCGTTCGGCACCCAGCCAATGCGGGATATGCTCATAATCGTCGCGGTGCGCGTCGAAATGGAGCAGGGCGCACTTGCGGCCCTTGGTCGTCTTGGCGTTCTTGCCAGCCAGTGCTTTGAGGATCGGGCCGGTGACGGAATGATCGCCGCCGATCGAGACCGGCCGCGCGCCCGCCGCATCGATGCGCTTGTAGAAGGCTTCGATATCCTGGACGCAGATGTCGTTGACCATCGCGTGCGGCAGCGGCACGTCGCCGATATCGTTGATGCGCGCCACTTCCCAGGGGACGATGCCATATTTCTGATGTCCGCGGCGATACCAGCCGGAAACGTTGCGCACCGCGCGCGGCGCCAGATGCTGGTCACGTTCCGTCGACCCGTTGCCCGAGGAATGCGGGACGCCGACCAGGGCGATATCGCAATTCTTCGGATCCTCGTCGAACTTGCACTTGAAATAGGTCTGGATGCCCCACCAGTACCAGGGCTCCATCTCCTTCTTCTTGCGCTGGAATTCCGCCTCGTCCATCTCGTCCCCCGTTCAAATGACGGGGGCAAGCTATCTGCCGCGCAGGCGACTGACAATATTCGTCGACAATATATTCTCGTCATGCCCGGGCGCGACCCGGGCATCCACTCTCGCCGGCAATCAGTGGATCCCCGGGACTTCGCCCGGGGATGACGCTAAATCAAGACGCCCTAGCTGACGAGACTGCCCCAGAGGTCGTAATCCTCGGCGCGCTCGACCTTGACCTTCACCAAATCGCCGGCCTTGAGCCGCTTGCGGCCGAGACCCGTGACAAAGACCTGTCCGTCGATCTCCGGCGCGTCGGCCGAGGACCGGCCGGTCGCCTGGGTCTTGTCGGCATCGTCGATGAGCACGTCGATGGTCTTGCCGACCTTCCGCTGCATGCGCTCTTCGCTGATCTGGCGCTGGGTTTCCATGAAACGGTCCCAGCGATCGTGCTTCTCGTCCTCGTCGACCTGCTCGAGACCCAGATCATTGGCCTTGGCGCCGTCGACCGGCTCGTATTTGAAACAACCCACCCGGTCGAGCTGCGCTTCTTCCAGCCAATCGAGCATGTAGTTGAAATCGTCCTCGGTCTCGCCGGGGAAGCCGACGATGAAGGTCGAACGGATGGTGAGATCCGGGCAAATCTCGCGCCACTTCTTGATGCGCTCCAGCACCTTTTCCTGGTTGCCGGGCCGCTTCATGGCTTTGAGCACCTTGGGGCTCGCATGCTGGAAGGGAATGTCGAGATAGGGGAGGACCAGCCCTTCCGCCATCAGCGGAATGACGTCGTCGACATGCGGATAGGGATAGACGTAATGGAGGCGCGTCCAGGCGCCGAGCGAGCCCAGTTCGCGGGCGAGATCCAGGAACTTCGCCTTCACCATATTCCCATTATATTTGCTCTCGGCATATTTGATATCGACGCCATAGGCGCTGGTGTCCTGGCTGATGACCAGCAATTCCTTGACGCCCGACTTCACCAGATTCTCGGCCTCGATCAGGACCTCACGCGCCGGCCGCGAGACCAGGTCGCCGCGCAAAGAGGGTATGATGCAGAACGAGCAGCGATTGTTGCAGCCTTCCGAAATCTTCAAATAGGCATAGTGGCGCGGCGTCAGCTTCAACCCCGCCGGCGGCACCAGATCCATGAACGGATCGTGCTTGGGCGGCACCACGCCATGGACCGCATTCACCACCGTCTCATATTGCTGCGGGCCGGTGATGGCGAGCACGTTGGGATAGTCGCCGCGGATGAGTTCCGGCGTCGCCCCCATGCAGCCGGTGACGATCACCTTGCCGTTCTCGGTCAAGGCTTCGCCGATCGCCTCCAGGCTCTCGGTCCGGGCCGAATCCAGGAAGCCGCAGGTATTGACGATGACGACGTCGGCCCCGGCATAGGAATCCGAGATCGCATAACCTTCGGCCCGCAATTGGGTGAGAATGCGCTCTGAATCGACCAGCGCCTTGGGGCAGCCCAGGCTGACGATGCCGACGCGCGGCTGGCTCTTGCTCATGATGATCCTGAAAAGCTCGCTCGCGCGCTGCCGGCAGAAGCCGGCGCCGGGACATGACAAGGTCCCCGCGCGCTCATGGCGACCACGTAGCCGGAAATGGCCGGCTTCACAAGATGCGTTTTAAGATATTGATATAATTCATATTTTTAGGGCGCATCACAGCCTTGTAACGCTTGTCACCGACTTCTTCACTCCCCGCCGGGGCACTGGGTGCCCATTTCTCCGTTTAGGGCGGGTGGTGGTCATTCGGGCTGCCCGATCCCCAGATGGACACAAGATGAGGAGACGAAAATGTTGCGAATCCCGACCAGCGAATACCAGGGCCGTACCGGCGCCGGTTTGCGCGGTGGCCGGATGCTGCTGGCTGCCGGCCTGCTGATGGCAAGCCTCGGCGCCTGCTCCAACATGTCCCAGACCCAGCAGCGTACCTTGTCGGGCGGTGCCATCGGTGCCGCAGGCGGTGCGGCGATCGGCGCCCTGAGCGGCGGTTCGGCGGGCATGGGTGCCCTCATCGGTGGCGCCGCCGGTGCCGGTACCGGCTATCTCCTGTCGCAATAAGTCGTTCCGACGACCCGGCCACCCGTTTCCAGGGTGGCCGGGAAAACTCCTAACAATTTGTCTTGAAATGGAAATCCCAGTCACAGCCTTGTCACGTCGGTCACTGGCTTGTCGGCGGCGGCACAGGGTTCGCGTCCCGTAGGTTTGCGGCGAGGGAAAAGGAGGCGCAGATGATCGAAACGCTGGTGGCGATGACGATGCTGGTTTGGGTGATCGCCCTTGGCTTGGCGTCGGCCTTGACCGCGCCCGCTGCCGCCCAATCCGCCGCCCAACCCACTGGCCAACCCCCAGCCACGCCACTTCATCGCCGGCGCCGCGGAAAAGCGCGCTTCAGCCTGCAGCCGCATTTCTCGTTTTTGACCTGAGACCGTCGCTTTCAATCTCGCCGATTACCCTGGAGAGCATGCCTCGTCCCTACTGCTTTAACGTTGCAAGACTGGTCGGCCGATCCTGGTGACCCCAACCGGACCTACCCCCCGAACGGGAACCCCCGCCAAAGATCGGCCCACGCGCCCAACCGCTTCCTCTTGCGGTTGGGCGATTTTTTTGAGCCCCACCGGCAGGGTGAGTTCACGAACATTTGCTGCACTGCATCTTTTCTGGGTGGAAAGGGGGTGGATGGCTTGGTTAAGCTCTCATCCCCACCTTCTCGCGTCGATCATCGCCCAGTACGGATTCCAAATATCATGACCACCCGATCTGTCCGCTTCTACGAGCTTGCCAAGATGGAAGCGGCCGCCCGCGCCCGCCTGCTGGTCCGGTCCGAGGAAAATCTCGACAGCTTCATCGACGCGGTAAAGCCGATCATCGCCGATGTGGCGGCGGCGGGTGACAAGGCGCTCATCCGCTGCGCCCAGCGCTTCGACGGCGCGCCCGCCAGTTTCAATGCCGTCCGCACGCCGGCCGAGGATTTCGCGCTTGCGCGGCAGACGGTCTCCAAGGATGTGATCGCGGCTCTCGAATTCGCCGCCGACAATATCCGCCGCTATCACCAGGCGCAGATGCCCGAGGATATGTGGCTGAAGGAAATGCGCCCCGGCGTCTTTGCCGGCGAACGTTGGTCGCCCTTGGATTCCGTTGCCTGCTATGTGCCGCGCGGCAAGGGCTCGTTCCCGTCGGTGGCGCTCATGACCGCGATCCCCGCTGTCGTTGCCGGCGCCAAGCGCGTGGTGATCCTGACCCCGGCCGGTGCCGATGGCAGGGCCGATGCCGCGACCTTGATCGCCGCCGAACTGGCCGGCGTCACCGAGGTCTACCGTGTCGGCGGTGCGCAGGCCGTGGCCGCCGCGGCCTTCGGGACCGAAAGTGTCCCGCGCTGCCTCAAGATCGTGGGGCCGGGCAGCCCCTATCTGATCGCCGCGAAGAAACTCCTCGCCGACCGCATCGATCCCGGCATGCTGGCGGGCCCGTCTGAGGCCCTGATCCTTGCCGACGAGACGGCCGATGGTCGCCTCGCCGCCCTCGATCTGCTGGTCGAGGTGGAGCACGGGCCGGATTCCTCGGGCTTCCTGGTGACGCCGTCGCGCGCCGTGGCCGAGGCAGCGCTCGCCGCCATCCCGGGCTTCTTTGGGCAGATGAGCGAAACGCGGATCGATTACACGATGACGGTGTTGTCGTCGGAGCGCGGCGGCATCGTGCTGACGCCGGACATCGACAGCGCCTACGATTTCGTCAATGACTATGCCCCCGAACATCTGATGATCCACGCCCGCGAGCCCTATGCGCATCTCGGCAAGATCCGCAATGCGGGCGAGATCCTGCTTGGCGAGAACACGTCGAACACGCTCGCCAATTTCGTGATCGGTCCCAACAATGTGCTGCCCACCAGCGGCTGGGCCAAGACCATGTCGCCGCTCTCGGTCTTCGATTACATGAAGCGCGCGACGGTGGCGCAGGTGACGCCCGCGGGCTATGCGGGTCTTGCTCAAGCCGCCGAAACGCTGGCGCGCTACGAAGGCTTCGACGCCCACGCCAACGCCGTCTCGGCGACGCGCGCCAAGATCATGGCGGAGCGCAAGGCATGAATGTCTCGGCCACGGGGAAAATGAAGATCGACTGTCCGCCCTTCCTCGATCAGCGGCCCGGCACATCGGGCTTGCGCAAGAAGGTGGCGCGGTTCCAGGAACCGCATTACCTCGCCATGTTCGTGCAGGCGATCTTCGAGGGTGTCGGCAATTTGAAGGGCAGCACGATCGCGCTCGGCGGCGACGGCCGCTTCTTCAACCGCGAAGCCAGTGCGATCATCCTGCGCATGGCGGCGGCCCACGGCATCGCCAAGGTCGTCGTGGGGAAGGGCGGTCTCCTTTCGACACCGGCCGTCAGCAACATCATCCGTGCGCGGCAGCTCCGGGGCGGCATCATCCTGTCCGCCAGCCACAATCCCGGTGGGCCGGATGGCGATTTCGGCATCAAGTACAATGTCGCGAATGGCGGCCCGGCACCGGAAGCGGTGACGGAAGCGATCTTCGCCCGCTCGAAGACCCTCACCGGCTACGAAATTCTGGATGAAAGCGCAGGCACGATCGATCTCGACCGGGTCGGCTCGCAGAAGCTCGGCGCCATGTCGGTCGAGATCGTGGATTCGGTCGCCGACTACGCCGCGCTGATGGAGCGCCTGTTCGATTTCGAGCGCATGCGCGGCTGGCTTCGCGGCAACGACCTGCTGTTCGATGCCATGCATGCCGTGACCGGTCCCTATGCCGAGGAAATCCTGGTGAAGCGGCTGGGTGCGCCGCGCGCCGCCCTCATCAATGCCGTGCCGAAACCTGATTTCGGCCACCATCATCCCGACCCCAATCCCGCCCATGCCGAGGAATTGATGGCGCGCCTCTGGGCGGCGGATGCGCCGGCACTCGGTGCCGCATCGGATGGCGACGGCGACCGCAACATGATCTTGGGGCCGAAGCTCGCGGTGACGCCCAGCGACAGCCTCGCCGTGCTCGCCGCCAACGCCACCCTCATCCCGGCCTTTGCCAAGGGCATCAAGGGCGTCGCGCGCTCCATGCCCACGAGCCGCGCCGCCGATGTGGTGGCAGCGGAACTCGGCATCGAGAGTTTCGAAACGCCGACGGGCTGGAAGTTCTTCGGCAATTTGCTCGATGCCGGCCGCGTCACCTTGTGTGGCGAGGAAAGCTACGGCACGGGCTCGGACCATGTGCGCGAGAAGGATGGGCTCTGGGCCGTTCTCTTCTGGCTCAACCTGCTGGCAGCGACAGGCAAGAGCGTGCCTGAGATCATGGCGGCGCACTGGCAGCGTTTCGGCCGGCACTATTATTCGCGCCACGATTACGAAGCGCTGGACAGCGCCCGCGCCAACGACATCATGAACGGCCTGCGCCAGCGCCTTGCCGATCTCCAGGGCCGCGGCGGGATCGATCTGGCCGATGATTTCCGCTATCAGGATCCGATCGATCAGTCGGTGAGTGAAAAGCAGGGCGTGCGGCTGGTTTTCGGCAATGGCGGCCGCCTGGTGCTGCGCCTCTCCGGCACGGGGACCGAGGGTGCCACCTTGCGTCTCTATATCGAGAAATTCGTGGCCCGCACCGGCGCTCTCGGCCTCGATGCGCAGGCCGCCCTTGCCGATCTCATCGCCGATGCGGAAACGATCATCGGCATCAAGAAGCTCTCCGGCAGAACCAGACCAGATGTGGTGACATGACGAAACCGACCGAGCTTGCGGCCTGGCAGGCCCTGACCCAACACCATGCCCGGCTTGGCGGCACGACGCTTGCCGATCTCTTTGCCGCCGACCCGGCGCGCTTTGCCAATTTCTCCAGCCGCTTCGGCGACATCACGCTCGACTATTCGAAGAACCGCATCACGGACGTGACCCTTGGCCTGCTGCTCGATCTGGCGCGCGAGGCGGGGCTCGAAGAGGCGCGGGCGCGGCTCTTCGGTGGCGAGGCGATCAACAATACCGAGCACCGTCCGGCGTTGCACATGGCGCTCCGCGCGCCCGCGACGCATGGTGGGAAGGGTCTTGCGTTCAAGGCCGGTGGCAAGGATGGCGGCAAGGATGTGGCGCCGCTGGTGGCGCGCGAGCTTGATGCCCTCTGCGACTTCGCCGACGAAGTGCGGAGCGGCGCCTTCAAGGGGGCGACGGGCAAGCGCATCCGCCATATCGTCAATATCGGCATCGGTGGCTCCGATCTCGGTCCCGCGCTCATTGTGGACGGTCTGCGGCCGGATATCGGCGGCAAGATGCAGCTCGATTTCGTCTCCAATGTCGATGGCGCGCATCTGGTGTCGGTGCTGGAGAATGCCGACCCTGCGAAGACATTGTTCATCGTCGCCTCGAAAACCTTCACCACCGCCGAGACGATGGCGAACGCGAAGACGGCGCGGAAATGGCTTGCCGACAAGCTGGGTGCGGCGGCAGTCGACCGGCACTTCGTCGCCGTTTCCACCAATATCGACGCGGTGAAGGAATTCGGCATCCATCCGGATCGCATGTTCCGCTTCTGGGATTGGGTCGGCGGGCGCTATTCGCTGTGGTCGGCGATCGGTCTTTCCATCATCCTCGCCGTGGGCGCACACAAGTTCCGCGATCTGCTGGCTGGTGCCGCCGCCGTCGACCGTCATTTCCTCGAAGCGCCGCTGACGCAGAACCTGCCCGTCATCATGGGGCTGCTGCAGGTCTGGCACCGCAATTTCTGCGGCCACGCATCGCAGGCGATCCTCCCTTACGCCCAGGATCTGTGGCGCCTGCCGGCCTATCTCCAGCAATTGGAGATGGAGAGCAACGGCAAGCGCGTGACCCGCGAAGGCGTGCCCGTCACCTGGGCGACGTCCCCGGTCATCTGGGGCCAGGCCGGGACCAACGGCCAGCATGCCTTCCACCAAATGCTGCACCAGGGGTCTGAACCGGTGCCGTGCGATTTCATCCTGGTGGCGCGCGACCGCGCCGGTCTCCCCGATCAGCATCACATGCTGTTCGCCAACGGCCTTGCGCAATCCGCGGCTCTCGCTTTCGGCAAATCGGCGGATACGGTCGGTGCCGAGATGAAGGCCGCCGGCAAGCCGACCGATGACGTAAGCTTCCTCACCCCGCACCGGACCTTTCCCGGCAACCGGCCATCGTCGACGCTACTACTGCCGGTGCTCGATCCCTATCACCTCGGCGCCCTCATCGCGCTCTACGAGCACAAGGTGTTCGTCGCTGCCACCATCTGGGGCATCAATCCCTTCGACCAATGGGGCGTCGAACTCGGCAAGGAGATGGCCAACGCGCTGCTGGCCGGCAAAGGCGGGCCAGCCGATTCCTCGACAGCCGGCCTCATGGCCCTATATGATAGTTATACGCACCGAAAATAAGGATGCGTGGGCGGGGCGGCGGTCGCGTCGCCGGTATAGGGGTGATGTCATGTTGAAGATCGATCCGGGCAGTGCCGAGAGCGCTGCCCTCGCGCGGCAGTTCAAGGCCGCGCCCTTTGGTCCCTACAGCGCCGATCTGCAGAAGATGCTGCAATTGCTGCGCTGGGGATATTCGCGCGGGCGGACCATCATCGTCTGCACCGAACCTTACAAGGAATGGCATCTGGGGCGCATGGGCCCGGTGCGCGGCATGAAGGTCGAGATCGACCCGTCGCAGAAATTCACCGATTACGGTGCCGCCGTCTGGGCCTGCTTCAAGGCCCGCTTTGAGGAAGTGACCGGCCAATCCTGCCCGGTTCAGTAAGAGTATCCGACATCATGACCGAACGTATTCTCGGCTACACCGACCGTTTGAGCGCCGTTCCCGGCGACACGGTCGAGTTCAAGGTGAGCGCGCCGCTCCAGGGCAAGTTCAAGGCGCGCCTCATTCGCCTCATTTGCGGCGACGATTCGCCCGAGGGCCCAGGCTTCAAGGCGGAAAAGATCGACAGCGCCCTCGATGGCACCTATCCCGCGCGCCAGCAGAAGATCATGGCCGGCTCCTATGTCTGGGTGACGGCACGGGCGCCCTTCGATCTCGCCAATTTCACCTTGCAGGCGATGGTCTGGCCGACCGTGCCCGGCAACGGCAAGCCGCAATCGATCCTCGGCAATTACGATGAGGCGACCGGCTCTGGCTACGCCCTCTATATCGACGAGACCGGTTGTCTCGCCTTCCGGGCCGGCCGCAACGCGCCGGTCTCGACGGGCGTCAAGCTTCTGTCGCGGCATTGGTACGAAGTCTATGCCGTGTTCGATGCCGGCACCGGGCGCGTGACCGTGGGTCACAACATGATGCTGGCCTATCACGGCATGCAGACGAGCGTTAGCGAGACCTTCACGCTCGCCGATCCGGTTGGCGAGGGCGGACGCTTCCTCATCGCCGCCTGGAACCAGGACAAATTCGCGACCGCGCATTTCAACGGCAAGATCGATGGGCCGCGCGTCTCGGCACGCGCCTTGAAGCCGGCCGAGATCGAACGCCTGCGCGACCTGCCGCTCGACGTCGAACTGGCGCAGCATGTGGTGGCGGCGTGGGATTTCTCGCGCGGCATTGCCACAGTCAAGATCTCGGACGTTTCCGGCAACCGGCATCACGGGCGCAGCATCAACCTGCCGACCCGCGCCATGACGGGATGGAACTGGGATTCGTCGGTCTTCGATTTCCGCACCAAGCCGGAACAGTATGGCGCCATCCATTTCCACGATGACGATCTCTACGATTGCGGCTGGCGCACCGATTTCAGCTTCGAAATTCCCGACGGGCTCAAGTCCGGCATCTACTGCGCCCATATTTGGCAGAAGGATGCGAACGGCAAGAAGATCGAGGATTTCGTCCCCTTCTTCGTGCGCCCGCCGCGTGGAACCGCGACGGCCCCCTTGGCCCTACTCATTCCGACGGCGAGCTACCTTGCCTATGCCAATCAGCAGATGATCTCCTCCTGGTGGTTCGAGGAACTGTCATCCTGCAAGTTCGGGGTGATGAGCGAGGTCGACCGCTATCTCGAAGAGCATGAGACGCTGGGCCTCTCAGTCTATGACGACCACAATGACGGCAGCGGTGTGTGCCATTCATCGGCGCTGCGGCCCATCCTCAACATGCGGCCGAAGACGGATCTGTGGCAGTTCAATGCCGATACGCATCTCACCGACTGGCTGGAGCAGCTGCGCATTCCCTATGACGTCATCACCGATGACGATCTCCATGCCGAAGGCGTCGAGTGCCTGAAGCCCTATCGCTGCGTCATGACCGGCACCCATCCCGAATATTATTCGAAGGAGATGCTGGACGCGCTGCAGGCCTACACCAATGGCGGCGGGCGCCTCATGTATAT
The DNA here is from genome assembly GCF_041910485.1 of Dongia sp. Classification (GTDB taxonomy): domain Bacteria; phylum Pseudomonadota; class Alphaproteobacteria; order Dongiales; family Dongiaceae; genus Dongia. Next base: position 14,450 of record NZ_JAYRQR010000059.1, on the reverse strand, counting down.
GGGTGCCAACGGCTTCTATTGGCGCATCGCCTATCATCCGGGTCTTCCCGGCGTCATCGAGCATCGCCGCGCCGAAGACGGCATGCGCGCCTGGTTCTCGGAATCCGGCGAATATTTCATGAGCTTCACCGGCGAGATGTCGGGCCTGTGGGCGCGCAACGGCCGCCCGCCCAACATGCTGGTCGGCAACGCCTTCGCGGCGCAGGGCTTCGTCAACGCGGTGCCCTATCACCGCACTGAAGCCAGCAACGATCCGCGCGCTTCCTTCATCTTCGAAGGTTTGGGCGACGAACCGATCGGCGATTTCGGCACCGTCGGCGGCGGTGCCGCCGGCTGGGAGATCGACCGCGCGGATGCGCGTCTCGGCACCCCGCCGCACGCGCTCATCGTCGCGGCGGCGACCGACTTCCCGGATTCCTATCACTGGGTCAATGAGGAGATGAACCACACCCATTCGGCCATCAACGGCGACACCAACCCGCGTGTCCGCTGCGACATGATGTTCTTCGAAACGCCGAATGGCGGCGCCGTCTTCTCGACTGGTTCCATCTCCTATGGCGGCGCGCTGGCGCACAACAAGTACGACAACAATGTCAGCCGCTTGACCGAGAACGTGGTGAAACGCTTCGTCGACCCGACGCCGTTCTGACGGCAGGCCCGGGCAGCAGGCGCTCCTACTTGGGAAGCGCCTGCCCGGAAGGTCTCAGCCGAGACCGCTGGGCGCTCAACTGTCAGAGATTCTGCGCATTGCCGGGTGACAGCGTCACCACGCCTTCGATATCGCCACTGATCTGCTGCAACGTCACCTGGTCGCCATCAAGCACCAGGAGCACGCAGCCGGCGATCTCGTATGAGGGCGCATAGGCCCAGCACATCGCGTCATCGCCCCTGATCGACCATCGCCCGGTATAGGGGCCTTTCTCGGCATCGACGCCGCGCAATGTGCCATCCGGCAGGTAATATTCCGCAAAGCTCACGTCGCCGATCACGCCGCTCAGCGTGCTGCCGATGATCTTTGCTTCGATGTCCATCTTGGTGAGGGCGTTGGGATAGGCCCAATGGGCGTGCGCGGCCGGCACTGCACTCAGAATGGCGAGCAGGGCGGTCGCGAAATTTCTGAACTTTTCCATGTTCCACCGTATTGCTTGCGATCGACGGGCGATTGCTCACCCGATCACCCAGATACGGACCACGGGCGGAAGTGTTACGGCGGAATCGTCGGCGGCTTATGATGGCTGCGATGCCGTGCCTGGTTGCTGCAAGCGCTGCTTCAGGCGCGGCACCGCGAAATCCAGGAAGGCGCGCAGTTTCATCGGCACCACCCGCGTGCTCGCATAGACCAGGCTCAGCGGCAAGGGCGGCGGTTCGAAATCGCCCAGAACGGTGACGAGCTTTCCGTCGCGTTGCGCCTGAGCGATCTGATAGCAGAGGACACGGGCAAGGCCGCCGCCGGCCAGCACGGCTTCGATGCCGGCTTCCGCCGTATTGACCGAGAGGCGCCTCTGCACCGGAAAGGATTTGATCTGCGACCCGATCTTGAAGGGCCAGGCGTCCGGCATGTCGAGCTTCGTGCGCGTGACGCAATCATGGTCCATCAGCTCGTTGGGATGAGCCGGCGTGCCATGTTCGGCAAGATAGGCTGGCGTCGCGCAGATGACATAACGGATGAGGCCCACGCGCACCGCCATCTGGCTGCTGTCCGGCAATTCGCTGATGCGGACCGCGAGATCGATGGCCTCGTCGTTGAGATTGACCACCCGGTCTTCGAGTTGCAGCCGTACATCGACCTCAGGATAGGCTTTGAGGAAATCGACGATGACGGGCGCCAGATGCATGCGGCCGAAGACGATGGGCGCGGTGAGGACCAACTCGCCGCGCGGCGTCCGGTACTCGCCCGTCGCCGCGCGCTCCATCTCGCCGAGCTCGTCGAGCAGGCGGCGGCAGGAATCGTAATAGCTCCGCCCCACCTCGGTCAGCGAGATCTTCCGCGTCGCGCGGTTGATGAGGCTGACGCCCAGAAGATCCTCAAGATCCGAGACCTTGCGGCTGACGGTGGCGAGCGGAACGGCCAGCTTGCGGGAGGCGGCGGAAAAGCTGCCGGCCTCAACCACGGCGGCAAAAGTCGCCATCGATGCGAAACGGTCCATCGTTACTTCCAGAATATGGAAATGATGGTTCCATTCTAGGCCAATAGTTCAACTTCATGGAAGTATCTAAATCACCTCCCATCCGCGCCACCCCAGGCGCCCCATGATGGAAGGAGCTTTGATGTCCGGACTGAGAAACAGCCTCGCCGCGGCGATGGCGACCGCCGCGATGGCCAGCGCCGCGCTGCCGGCGGCGGCGGAACAGGTTCAATACCAGTCGATCAAGGTCGACGGCCTCGACATCTTCTATCGCGAGGCTGGGCCGAAAGACGCGCCGACCGTGCTGCTGCTGCATGGTTTCCCGACCTCGTCGCACATGTTCCGCGAACTCATCCCGATCCTCGCCGGGAAATATCACGTGGTGGCACCAGACTATCCGGGCTTCGGCTATTCCAGTGCGCCGTCGCCCGACCAGTTCCAATACACGTTCGCGCATCTGGCCGACGTGGTGGACGATTTCACCAAGGGCCTCGGCCTCGACAGCTATGTCGTCTACATGCAGGACTATGGCGGGCCGGTCGGCATGCGCCTCGCCCTCAAGAATCCCGAAAAGGTGCGCGGCTTCATCGTGCAGAACGCGGTCACCAATGTCGAAGGCTGGAACCCGGACGTGGTGGCCAGCTTCGCACCGGCCTGGCAGAACCGCTCACCGGAGACCGAGAAGCCGTTGCGGGCTGCCTTCAGTGCCGAGGCGACCAAGTTCCAATACACGCATAGCGGCGCGCGTGCGCAGAATGTCAGCCCCGATACCTGGACCTTCGACCAGGCGCTGCTCGACCGGCCGGGCAATGACAGGATCCAGGTCGAACTGCTCTATCAATACCAGGACAATGTCGCGCAATACCCGGCCTGGCAGGATTTTCTGAAAAAGACGCAGCCGCCCATGCTGGTGGTCTGGGGCAATAACGATCCCTTCTTCACCTTGGCTGGGCGCGACTATTTCAAGACGTTGGTGCCGTCGGCCGAAATGCACGATTACGATGCCGGCCATTTCGCGCTGGAGACGCATCTTCCGGAAATCTCGTCGGCCATTCTCTCCTTCCTCGGCCGCCTGCCGGGGAGGTCCTGATGGACAAGGTCAACCAACAGAGGGTCGCCGGCGAAGCCAAGAGGCGACGCAGATTGATCTCATTGCTCGCGGGTGCCATCGCCATGCAGGGTCTGGCATCGATGCCTGCCGCCGCCCAGGTTCAGACGAGCGGCCATTTCCTCAGTCTGGATCTTGCGATGGAAGCGGCAGCCGAGGCGGCGCGTGCTTGCGCGGCCAAGGGCTGGCCGGTCAGCGTGTCGGTCGTCGATGCGGCGGGCAACGTCAAGCTGCAGGCCAAGGGCGATCACAGCACGATCCACACCAAGGATTCGAGTTTCCGCAAGGCCTATACCCTGGTCACGTTCGGGCCGTTGTTCGGCTTCGACCGGCTCGGCATCTGGGTCGAAAAGCTGAAGTCGAATCCATACGCCGCTTCTTATGCCAGCCTGCCCAACATCTTCCTGCTGCCGGGTGCGGTGGCGGTGAAGATCGACGGTGAAATGGTGGCGGCGATCGGTGTCGGCGGTGCCCCCGGCGGCGAGAAGGACGAAGCCTGTGCCGAGGCGGGGCTTGAAAAAATAAAGGACCGGCTCTGATCGAGCCGGTCCGGTTGCATCGGTCAAATGAAGCGGGTGGTGTCCTTACGCCCGCTTCTTCTTCCCCCAATCCTCGACACCGTTGGGGCCGTTGTGAAGATCGGTCAACACATGCTCCTGGTGGCGCAACCGCCAGGACAGCATCTTCTGCGCCATCTCCAGCATGATGCCGGCATAGGCCGGATCCTTCGACAGGTCGTTCATCTCATCGGGATCGTTCTCGAGATCGAACAGCACCGGCGGCAAGGCGGCGAAATGGATGTACTTCCATTTCTTGCCGCGCAGGATCGCCATCTGGCAATCGTGCGTCTCGATTCCAAAGGCGCGTTCGGCATCGATGCCGCCATAGGGGCCGGAGCGGAAATCGATTTCCATATGCGCTTCCTCGCGCCACTTGGCCGGTGCCGCGCCGGTGATGAAGCCGGAAAGCGAGCGGCCGTCGACCTGGGCCGGTATCTCGGCACCGAGCCACTCCAGGATCGTCGGCATGACGTCGACCGATTCGGTCAGCGCATCGACGATCTTGCCGCGCGTCCCGTCGGCGAGATGCCGCGGATCGCGGATGATCAGCGGAATGGCGAAGCTCTGGTCGAAATAGGTTTCCTTGCCCCAGGTGTAATGGTCGCCGCCCATCTCGCCATGATCGCAGGTGAAGATGATGAGCGTATGGTCGTATTCGCCGGTCTTTTTGAGATGCGCGATGATGCGCCCCACCGCATCGTCGACCTCGTTGATCATGCCGTAATAGCAGGCGCGCATCTGCCGCAGTTCCAGATCCGACATGGTGACGAGATTGTTGGGATTGTGCTCGTCATAGGAACTGGGCTTCGACAGTTTGCCGATCATGGTCTTCAGATGCGGGTGCTGCGCCCCTTCTTCCTCCGGCGTCGCCTTGCGCTTGGGGAAGGGGACATCCTCCGGCGCGTACAGCGCGTTATAGGGTTCCGGCGTGATCACCGGCGGATGCGGGCGCAGGAAGACGCAATGCAGGAACCATTCATCCTGGGTGCGGTCGCCCAGCCAATCGATAATGCGGTTGGCCATGAAATTGGTGTCGCTGTCCTCAGCCTTGAAGAAGGTCGGGATGAAGCGGTGACCGCGCCCGTCCGGCACCTTGAAGCCGGGCTTGGGTTGATAGACGTCGTGGCGCCCCTCGAACTGATAGCCCTTGGCGCGCAGGTCCGACATCCACTGCGCCATGTATTCCTGGAAGATCATCGTCGGCTTGTAGCCGGGCAGCGGCCCTTCATAGGTCTTGAGCGCCGGGTCGTTCGGGTGCCGGCCGCGCGGATCGGCGCTGGTGTCGGTATAGCCGAGGAGGGTGGGGTCGAGCCCGATCTTGCGCGCCTCCAGCGCCACATTGGTATGCCGCGCATCGAGTGGCGTGCCGTTGCGGCCCGACCGGTGGTTCATCAGATACATGCCGGTATTGAGGCTGGTGCGCGCCGGGCCGCAGGGGGCCGTCACCGTGAAGTGGCGCTTGAACAGCACCGAATCGGCCGCCAGCGCATCGATGTGCGGGGTCTTCACGGTCGGGTGGCCAAGGGCGGACAGGCATTCGGCGCGCCACTGATCGGCCGAGATGAACAGAATCTTTCGCGGGGCGGTCATTATTGGTTTCCTGTGCGTTACCGATTTTGGACGAGATGGAGCGAGATCGGGCGGCATCCTAGACGTCGGCCCCCTCTTTCGCCAAGGGCCGACGCGGTCCCGTTTCAGTAGCGAACCTGGATCGCCAGAATGACATGCCCGCTTCATGAAAGCGTCACGGCCTCCATGATCTAAGCCACCCCGCAGTTCGTGGACTGCAGCCACCGAAGGTGTCTGGCGCTAGCGGCGCCGCACGGGTGGATCCATTTCGTTTGGGGAGTTACTCATGAAATTCGTTGCGCGTTCCGTTTCGCTGTCGCTGGCGACCTTGCTGTCGACGACCGCGCTGGTGAGCGGTCCGGCCGATGCCGGCTCGCTGGACGATATCGTCGCCGCTGCCAAGGCGGAAGGCGAGCTGACCATCATCGCCGTTCCGCACGATTGGTGCGGCTATGGCGAGCTGATCGAGACATTCAAGGCTAAGTACGGCCTCAAGATCAACGAGCTCAACCCCGACGGCGGTTCGGGCGACGAGATCGAGGCGATCAAGTCGAACAAGGACAATAAGGGCCCGCAGGCACCGGATGTGATCGACGTGGGCCTCGGCTTCGGCCCGTCCTCGAAGGCCGAAGGCCTGGTGCAGCCTTACAAGGTCGCGACCTGGGATTCGATCCCGGACAGCGCCAAGGATGCCGAAGGCTATTGGTATGGCGATTATTACGGCGTCATGTCGTTCGAAGTGAACAGCGACATGATCAAGAACCCGCCCAAATCCTGGGAAGATCTGAAGAAGCCGGAATTCGCCAACCTCGTCGCTCTCTCGGGCGATCCGCGCACCGGCAACGAATCGATCATGTCGATCTATGCCGCCGGTCTCTCGACCGGTGCCAAGCACGGCGCCGAAGCCGGAAAGGCGGGGCTCGACTTCTTCGCCGAGCTCAACAAGATCGGCAATTTCGTGCCGGTCGGCGGCAAGGCCAACAGCCTCGCGCAAGGCACGACGCCGATCGTGATGCGCTGGGACTATCTGGCGCTTGCCGACCGCGACACGCTGAAGGGCAACCCGACGGTCGATGTCGTGGTGCCGGAAGGCCCGGTTCTGGCCGGTGTCTACGTGCAGGCGATCAGCGCCTACGCGCCGCACCCCAATGCCGCGAAGCTGTGGATGGAGTTCCTCTATTCCGACGAAGGTCAGCTCGGCTGGCTGAAGGGCTACTGCCATCCGATCCGCTTCAACGACCTCGTGAAGAACGGCAAGGTGCCGCAGGAAATGCTCGACAAGCTGCCGCCTGCTGAAGCTTATGCGCGCGCCGTGTTCCCCTCGATCGAGGAACAGAAGGCCGCCAAGGAGCTGATCACCAAGCAGTGGGACGCCGTCGTCGGCGCCAACGTTCAGTAAGACTTGAAAGCCTTGACTGGTGCCGGCGGCCGATGGCTGCCGGTGCCGGTAAAGGTGCTGCAACGCAATAACCGCCAGTCGTTCACGAAACTGTCATCGTTCGCGTGCTTTAAGCGCGACCGCAGATTTGGCTTTCGGTTTACTTTCGGGTGTCCTTGACAAACGAAGATGCCCTGAGCAATGTGAAATGCTGTCAAGTGAAGTTTACATGACAGCAAATCAAGAAATCTGCTGCCGCTGACTAATGTTTGGACCTTGGGAGGTACCAATGAAATCCGTTACGCGTGTCATCTCTGCCTCGATCGCGACCTTGATGTCGACGACCGCGCTGATGACCAGCTTTGCCGCCGCCGACTCCATGGAAGATCTGGTGAAGGCCGCGCAGGCCGAAGGCGAACTCACGACCATCGCGCTGCCGCATGATTGGTGCGGCTATGGCGACCTCATCGAAGGTTTCAAGGCGAAGTATGGCCTCAAGGTGAACGAGCTCAACCCGGATGCGGGGTCGGGCGATGAAATCGAAGCCATCAAGGCGAACAAGGACAACAAGGGCCCGCAGGCGCCGGACGTGATCGACGTCGGCCTCGCTTTCGGCCCGTCCTCGAAGGCCGAAGGCCTCATCCAGCCCTATAAGGTCGCGACCTGGGATTCGATCCCCGACAGCGCCAAGGATGCCGAAGGCTACTGGTACGGCGACTACTACGGCGTTCTCTCGTTCGAAGTGAACACCGACATCATCAAGAACGTGCCCAAGGATTGGGCCGATCTGCAGAAGCCGGAATATGCCAACTCGGTGGCCCTTGCCGGTGATCCGCGTGCCTCGAACGCCGCCATCATCGGTGTTCATGGCGCCGGCATCTCGACCGGTGCCAAGCCCGGCGCCGAAGCCGGCGAAGCTGGCCTGAAGTTCTTCTCCGACCTCAACAAGGCCGGGAACTTCGTGCCGGTGATCGGCAAGGCCGCGAGTCTTGCTCAGGGGTCGACCCCGATCATCATCCGCTGGGACTATTTGGCGCTCGCCGACCGCGACACGCTGAAGGGCAACCCGCCGGTTGAAGTCGTCGTGCCGCAGAGCTCGGTGCTGGCCGGTGTCTACGTGCAGGCGATCAGCGCCTACGCGCCGCACCCGAATGCCGCCAAGCTCTGGATGGAATATCTCTATTCCGATGAAGGTCAGCTCGGCTGGCTGAAGGGCTACTGCCACCCGATCCGTTTCAACGATCTGGTGAAGAACGGCAAGGTGCCGCAGGACATGCTCGACAAGCTGCCGCCGGCGGATGCCTATTCGAAGGCGTACTTCCCGACCCTCGACGAGCAGGGTGCGGCCAAGGAAGTGATCACCAAGAAGTGGGACGAGGTGGTCGGCGCCAACGTGCAGTAACACTGCGCGGGGTATGATAAACCGCGCCAGCATTCGGGATCACCCGGTGCTGGCGCGGTTTTCGTTTAAGTAGAGGCGGAATCCTGAGTCACGCGCCGCGTGCTCCGCTCCGCCGGTTGGTTCCTGGGGAAGATGACACAGCAGAACAGCAATCCGGCCGCGCCGCCAGGCGTCGCGCGCCTTCAGTTCGTGCAGGCGGCTTGGGCCTGGGTGGGTGTTTCGCCCTTCCTCATCTTCGCCCTCATGTTCCTCATTCTGCCGACGCTCTATCTCATCGTCGGCGGCTTCCAGGACCCGGACGGCAATTTCACGCTGCAGAACATCTTCGATCTGTTCCAGCCCTCGATCATGAACGCCTACTGGATCAGCATCAAGGTGAGCGGCGCTTCGGCCATCGTCGGCGCGCTCATGGGCTTCTTTCTCGCCTACGCCGTCGTGCTGGGGCGCCTGCCCGAATGGATCCGGCCGACGCTGATGACGTTCTCCGGCGTCGCTTCCAATTTCGCCGGCCTGCCGCTGGCCTTCGCCTTCCTGGCGACGCTGGGCCGCACCGGTCTCGTCACTGCGCTGCTGATCAACTATTTCGGCGTCAACATTTACGCGACCGGTTTCAATCTGCTGAGCTTCTGGGGCCTGACGCTCACCTATCTCTATTTCCAGATTCCGCTCATGGTCCTCATCCTGACGCCAGCGCTCGACGGCTTGAAGCGTGAGTGGCGCGAAGCGTCGGAAATCCTCGGCGCCAATGCCTTCCAATACTGGCTGCACGTCGCCTTCCCGATCCTGTGGCCCAGCATTCTGGGGTGCACGCTGCTGCTCTTCGCCAATGCCTTCGGCGCCATCGCCACGGCCTACGCCCTCACGGGAAGCTCGCTCAACATCATCACCATCCTGCTCTATGCGCAGATCCGTGGTGACGTGCTGCACAACCCCAATCTCGGTTATGCCCTGGCGCTCGGCATGATCTTCATTACCGGCCTCACCAACGGCCTCTATATCTGGCTGCGCGGCCGCAGCGAACGGTGGCTGCGATGACGCCGCGGGAAAGGTGGCTGCGATGAAACAGTCTCGCTTGGGTTCGTGGATCGCCCTCATCATCGGCACGCTCTATTTCGTGGTGCCGCTGATCGGGACGTTCGAATTCTCGCTGCGCATGCGGCGCGGTGAATATTCCTTCGATGCCTATCGGTCGGTCTTTGCCGATACGGCTTTCCAGGATTCCTTCCTTTATTCCTGCGGCATGGCATTGGCGACCATCGTCATCGGCGTGCTGATCGTGGTGCCGACGGCTTATTGGGTGCAGCTCCGCCTGCGGCATCTGCGGCCGCTGATCGAGTTCATCACGCTGCTGCCCCTGGTGATCCCGGCGATCGTTATCGTCTTCGGTTATCTGCGCCTCTACAACAGCTCGTCGATCATCCCGCTCACGGCGGAAATCTGGTCGACCAACCTCCTGCTGGCGCTCTCCTATGTCACGCTGGCGCTGCCTTATATGTACCGCGCCGTCGATACGGGCCTGCGCGCCATCGATGTGCGGACGTTGACCGAGGCGGCCGAGAATCTCGGTGCCGGCTGGACGACGATCCTCTTCAAGGTGATCCTGCCGAATGTGCGCAGCGCCATCCTCTCCGGCGCCTTTCTCACCTTCGCCATCGTCATCGGTGAATTCACGATGGCGAGCCTGCTCAACCGGCCGGCGTTCGGACCTTATCTGCAGCTTGTCGGCGCCAACCGCGCCTATGAGCCATCGGCCCTGGCCGTGATGGCTTTCGTGCTCACCTGGGCCTGCATGGGTCTCATCAATATTTTTGGCCAAGCCAAGAAAACCAAACACGCGCCTTGATCCGGCAGCGAGAAGGAACAGAGGTACCGCTCAATGGCATTTCTCGAACTCACGGAAGTCCGCAAGGCCTTCAACCAGAACGTGGTCGTCCAGAACTTCAACCTCGCCGTCGAACGCGGCGAGTTCATCTCGTTCCTCGGGCCATCGGGCTGCGGCAAGACGACGACCCTGCGCATGATCGCCGGCTTCGAATTGCCGAGCTCCGGCTCGATCACGATCGATGGCAAGGACATCACGCATCTGCGGCCGAACCAGCGCAATGTCGGCATGGTGTTCCAGTCCTATGCGCTCTTCCCGAACATGACGGTGGCGCAGAACGTCGCCTTCGGCCTCAAGGTCGCGAAATGGCAGGCCTCGGAGATCGGCCCGCGTGTCGAAGAGATGCTGAACATCATCAAGCTGCCGCACCTCGCGGACCGCTATCCGTACCAGCTTTCCGGCGGCCAGCAGCAGCGCGTGGCGCTGGCACGCGCCCTTGCCGTGAAGCCGCAGGTGCTGCTCCTCGACGAACCCTTGTCGGCGCTCGATGCCAAGATCCGCGTCTCGCTGCGCGACGAGATCCGCTCGCTGCAGAGAAAGCTCGGCATCACCACGATCTATGTGACGCACGACCAGGAAGAAGCTCTTTCCATGTCGGACCGCATTGTCGTCATGACCGAGGGCCGCGTCGATCAGGTCGGCGTGCCGTTCGAGATCTACAACAATCCGAAGACCCGCTTCGTCGCCAACTTCGTCGGCACCTTGAGCGTCCTCAACGGCACGGTTGCCGATGCGACGACGCTGGATGTCGGTGGTCAGAAGGTGACGATCGGCGCGGGTCTGGCCGGTCGCGCGGCGGGTTCGGCTTGTGCCGTCGCCCTGCGTCCGGAAGTGGCGACGCTGGAAGGTTATGGCGGGCAGGGGGCAACGGCCAACCTTGCCGACCGGGCCGTGCGCAACCGCCTCAACGGCAAGATCGAGGATGTGGCCTTCCTCGGCTCTGTCATCCGCATCAAGGTGCGGATCGGTAGCGATCTCCTGTCGCTCGATACGTTCAACAATCCGGCGGTGACGCCGCCGGAACATGGGTCGGATGCCGTCGTGACCTTCTCGCCCGCCGACGTGCTGGTGCTGGAAGAGAAGTAATCCCGCTCCTTACAAGCTTTCCGGATCGATTCTGAGCAGGCTCTCGGCGCCGCCATTGATCTGAGCGAGGTGTCCGGCGCTTTCGGCGAGGATGTTGTCGGCGAAGAAGCGTGCCATCGCAATGACATTGCCGAGGAAGGCCGTGTCGCTGTCACCTGCGGCCAGGCGCTTGCTGGCGGCCAGTGCCTTCCTTGCCAGCAGCCAGCCGGCGATCACCGTGCCGCAGAGGGCAAGATAGGGCTGCGCCACCGCGAGCGGCAGATTGGGATCCTTCTTTCCCGCCATGATGATGTAGTCGGTGCCCGAACCCAATCGCTGCACCGCCGCCATCAGGCGTTCGCGCAACGACGGCAGATCGTCGCCGGCAACGCCGAATGTGCCGAGATCGGCGGTGATGCGCTCGATGAGGGCGCGCATCGCCCGGCCTTCGTCACGCTGGATCTTGCGGCCGACCAGATCAATCGCCTGGATGCCGTTGGTTCCTTCATAGATCGCGAAGATGCGCGCGTCGCGGTAATGCTGTGCAGCACCCGTTTCCTCGATGAAACCGGCACCACCATGCACCTGGACGCCGAGCGACGCGGTGCGGATGCCGTTGTCGGTGCTCCAGGCCTTGACGATGGGGATCATTAGATCGACCAGCGCCTGACTCTCGGCGGCGACTTGCTTGTCGGGATGGTTCTTGGCGCGATCGAGAGCCCCCGCCGTGAAGAGCGCAAGGGCCCGCGATCCTTGCGTCAGCGCGCGCATGGTGGCGAGGTTCCGCCGCACATCGGCATGATGCAGGATCGGCAGGTTGCTGCCGGCGGCCGCGCCGACCACGGGCGATTGCACGCGTTGCCTTGCATAGGCCGCCGCATGCTGCGTCGCCCGTTCGGCGATGCCGATGCCCTGCACGCCCACTGTGAGGCGCGCATTGTTCATCATGGTGAACATGTGCGGCAGGCCCTGCAGCGGTTCGCCGACCAGCTCGGCTTGCGCACCGCCCTTTTCGCCATAGGCCATGACGCAGGTGGGTGAGCCGTGGAGGCCCAGCTTGTGCTCGATGGAGACGCAGGCGAGATCGTTGCGGGCACCCAGCGACCCGTCGTCATTCACCAGGAATTTCGGTGCCACGAACAGTGACAGGCCTTTGTGCCCGGCCGGTCCACCGGGATGGCGCGCCAGCACCATATGGATGATGTTGGGGACGAAATCATGTTCCCCATGCGTGATGAAGATTTTCTGCCCTTTGAGAAGGTAGCCGCCTTTGCCATCTTCCTCCGCCTTGGTGCGGATGGCGCCGAGATCCGTGCCGGCCTGGGGCTCGGTCAGATTCATCGTGCCGGTCCACTCGCCGCTCACCAGCTTGGGCAGGTACTTCTTCTTCTGCGCCTCGGTGCCGTGGTGATAGAGCGCCTCGACAGCGGCCTGGGTCAGCATCGGGCAGGCGGCGAAGGCGACACTGCCGCCATTCCAGATTTCCTGGAGGGCGGTCACGATCGACCAGGGCATCCCTTGCCCGCCATAGGCGGGATCGAAGCCGACGGCGTTCCAGCCATCGGCGATGAAGCGCTGATAGGCGTCGCGATAGCCGGCGGGCGTCGTGACCTCGCCTGCCTTGAAGACGCAGCCCTTGTCGCCGTTGCGGTTGATGGGCGCCAGGACCTCGCCCGCGAAAATCCCCGCCGCTTCGAAGATCGCTGCGACCGTTTCAGAGGTCGCTTCCTCATAGCCGGGCAGGCCCGCGATCTCAGGGAGACCCGCGATCTCTTCCAAAGTGAACAGGATATCCTTCAGCGGCGCTTCATAGGCACTCATGCGCGTCCCCCGACCAGCCATTCGACAGGCACTATAGCTTGCCTATGGTTAAAGAACCTTACCAGGATCAAGGCACCCGTCGGGCTCAGGGCGGCCGGTCGATCGGCCGCGATCGCCATCTATTTCTGCTTCGTTTTGCGCTTGGGCTTGCCCTTGCCCCCTTGGACCTTGGCCGGGGCCTTGCCCTTGGCTCCTTGAACCTTGGCCGGCTTGCGCGGGCCTACGGACCCGGTTGCAACAGCGGCACCGGTGACACCCTTATAGGGCGGCTGGGCGATCGCCTGGTGGCTGGCGCGCAGGGCCTCGGACCATTTGCGGCTCAGTTCCTCGAAATAGTGGTCGCCCTGATGGATGCGGTGCACCAGTTCCGGCGCGCAGGCATCGACCGGCTGCACCAGGATGTCGAGCGGGAGACCCACGGCGAGGTTCGAGCGCATGGTCGAATCCATCGACAGCAGGCCGAGCTTCAACCCCTCGTAAAGGTCCGTCTCATAGGTGACGGCACGGTCGAGGATCGGCTTGCCGTACTTATGCTCGCCGATCTGCAAATAGGGCGTGTCGCCGGTCGCTTCGATGAAATTGCCGGCGGCATAGATCATGAAAAGGCGCATGCGCCGGCCCTTGATCTGGCCGCCGAGCAGCAGCGAGACGTCGAAGCCCGCCTGATGCTGTTCCAGGCTGGGACCGTCGGTGCGATAGACCTCACGCACGGCCTCGCCCACCAATTGTGCCGCTTTGAACATGGAGGGCGCGTTGAGAAGCGTGCGTTTGCGATCGGTATCGGGATCGGGCATGCCCTCGGTCAGCAGCGAGATCACCGATTGCGTGACCGAGAGATTGCCCGAGGAGGCGATGGCCATCGATCTTTCGCCGGGCGTGCTGAAAAGGTGCAGCTTGCGGAAAGAGGAAATATTGTCGATGCCGGCATTGGTCCGCGTATCGCAGATCATCACCAGGCCGCCACGCAGCTTCAGTCCAACGCAGTAAGTCATAGGCCGACGTCTTAGGTCCTCAGGCGGGAATCACACCGGCACTGTTATAGCGCCGGCAAAAGCGAATGCGAAGGCGCTGCGCGCGGCTTACGCGCCATCGTCACGAAGATCGAACGTAGATCGCCTTCGACGCCCCCTCTCCCCAACCCTCCCCCACGTTGGGGGGAGGGAGTCCGAGCGAGTTGATTGTGGCGGTCGCGACAGGCTGGCTCTAGTCCCCTCTCCCTGCAATCGGCGCATGCCGACATTCGTCGGCGTGGGGGAGGGTTAGGGAGAGGGGGTAAGCGATGATTGTCGCCAACTTCTCTCTTCACCTCACTTCTCCCCATCCGGACCCGCTCGGGCAGCTATGGCAGCCGTGACGTTGCCGGCTGTGACGTGGATGGCTTCCTGCCATCCAGGAGGGGAACCCGGTCACCGCGTCGGGTCCGGCGGGGGCTGGCGTAACCGCCGCAACCCTGGGGGAGCGTCCTGTGACCCGGGACTCGCGGAGGATCGCTCACCCGCTGATCCGGGGGGCCGGGCCTTGTGGCCGCCGACCAAGCCT
>NZ_JAYRQR010000058.1:0-91575 GCF_041910485.1 Dongia sp. | reverse complement strand
GATCATGGGCAGGCTGGCCCGCCCGAGCCTCTTCGCCCAGGCCGCGGCGCCGTCGGCCGGCGCCTTTCTCATCGAACATGGCAGCCCAGAAACAGCTTTGGGCGCCGTGGTTATCGGCGCCCTGCTGAACGTGGCCTTGGGCCTGGGTCTTTTTGCGATGACCTCGCCGCATCGAAAAGCGGCGAGGTCACGCCACTGATCAGTTCTTCGGGAACAGCGCCGACAGATCGCCCCAGCGCGACTGGCCCGACTGGTCGTCATTGTCGAACTGCTGCGGCTCGGCATGCTCGTCCGGGATTTCATGACCCGGGAGCGGGTCGAGGGTCGCCGGCTTGCCAGCGGCCTTGCGCGCCTTGAGGATCGCGGCATTGAGGTCGGTCTGCGTGCAGAGACCCAGCAGCACCGGGTCGCGCGGACGGAGATTGGCCGTATTCCAATGGCTGCGGTCGCGGATGGCAGCAATCGTCTGCTTGGTCGTGCCGATGAGGCGCGAGACCTGCGCATCGGACAATTCCGGGTGATGGCGGATGAGCCAAGCCACGGCATCGGGCTTGTCCTGACGCTTGGAGACCGGCGTATAACGCGGGCCCTTGGTACGCGTCAGCGGCTGCGGAATATCCGACTTCGCCATCTTGAGGTTGGCGGTGGTGTCGCCTTCGCAGCGCTTGATCTCCTCGGCCGTCAGCTGGCCGTTGGCGGTCGGGTCCTGGCCAACGATGCCGATCGCCACCTCGCCATCGGCAATGCCCTGGACTTCCAGCGGATGCAGGCCGCAGAAGGCGCCGATCTGGTCGAAGGACAATGCTGTGTTCTCGATGAGCCAAACGGCCGTCGCCTTGGGCATCAGGATCTGAGTCATGCTACTCCTCTACGCCAACGGGGCGGCAACCCCGTCGGGCGGTCAAGCAACGACTTGACCATGTTGGAAAAACAGCCGCAGGCTGCGCGGATGGTCGCGCCAAGCCTTGGCCCTCAACGCAGGCATTTACCACTTCGTTTGTGCAAGTGCAAAGGGCAATCTTTGCCGCAGCAACCGTTTTTACAGTTAACTCATTGTAAAATAACAGGTTAGACAGTCAGCACAATCTTTCCCGTATGTGCGCTGGATTCCATGAGGCGGTGCGCCTCGGCGGCATCCTTGAGCGGGAAAGTCTTGAAGAGGACGGGCCTCACCTTGCCGGCGTCGAGAAGCGGCCAGACCTTGGTCCTGAGTTCAGCGGCGATCGCCGCCTTCTGGGCGACCGAACGGGGCCGCAGGGTCGAGCCGGTGATGGTCTGCCGCTTCATCATCACCTGGGCGAAATTGACCTCCGCTTTCGCCCCTTGCAGGAAGGCGATGAACACCAGGCGCCCGTCGACCGCGAGACAGGAGAGATTGCGGTTGATGTAGTCGCCGCCGACCATGTCGAGGATGAGGTCGGCGCCGCGCTTGCCCGTTGCCGCCAGCACCTCGGCCGCGAAATCCTGCTCGCGGTAATTGAGGGCGAGATCGGCACCCAGCTTGCGGCAGGCCTCGGCCTTGTCCGCGCTGCCCACCGTGGCGATCACCTTGGCGCCGAATTGGTGCGCGAGTTGGATCGCCGTCGTGCCGATGCCGCTCGATCCGCCGTGGATCAGGAACGTCTCGCCGGCCTTCAAGCCGCCGCGCTCGAAGACGTTGGTCCAGACGGTGAAGAAGGTCTCAGGCAGGGCTGCCGCCAGCACCATGTCAAAGCCCCTTGGCACCGGCAGGCATTGCGGCGCTGGGGCTGCGCAGAACTCGGCATAGCCGCCGCCGGCCACCAAGGCGGTCACCTGATCGCCGATCTTCCAGCTGCCGACATCGCCCTTCACAGCCACAATCTCGCCCGCGACTTCAAGGCCAGGGAGGTCCGACGCACCCGGCGGCGGCGCATAGCCACCCTGGCGTTGCAGGACGTCAGGCCGGTTGACCCCGGCGGCCGCCACCTTGATCAGCACCTCGCCCTCGGCCAAGGTCGGCAGCGGGCGTTTACCGGGTTTCAGCACCTCAGGGCCACCGAAGCCGTTAAGTTCAATCGCTGTCATTTCGCTGGGCAGGGATGTCATGATCATTTCCTTGTGGATCAGGCGCAGGGGCCCGAGGTAGCCGCCCGGCGTGGCAATTGGCAAGCCCCGCCGTTAGACTCGTCGGCAATCGCGTTAAAGGGAGCCTACCGATGGACATGGATGATTTGGAACCCCGGACCAAGAAAGCGCAGAAGCGGAATCTGGAGCCGATGGGGGTCGAGGAGCTGACGGCCTATATCGACGAACTCAAGGAGGAAATCCTGCGGGTAGAGGCAGATATCGCCAAAAAGAAGAATCACCGTGCCGCTGCGCAAAGCCTGTTTAAAAGCTGAACATCCGGTCAGAAATTTGCCGATGGAAAAAAGGAGTCTGCGTTAACTGTTTGTTCACGCGGAGTGCCTATTTTGGCAGTCAGGAAGAACCACGTTCTTCCTTCCTGGATCTCTCCGATCCAGTTTCATGCCTCCCTGTCTAACTTGCCGCCGGCCTTCGCGCCGGCGGATTTGTTTTTATGCAAACAAATTTCCGCAGCGAAATGGGCCGACAAATCTCGACGTAGTCGCTTGGGTTTTCACAATCAGATCACGAAAGCGCGCGTGAAGATGTCAAGCGATGAATCCCGCTTGACGGGTCCCCTCACCCCTCCTAACTTTCGCGGGCGACAAGTTAGACAGGTCTGAGGCTTTTTAAAAATGAGAGGGCCGCAACCGGGAAACCGGTTAGCGGCCCTCCGCTTTTCTGGCCTCTGTCGAGAGGCCGACCGATGGTCGTTTACGCGGCCTTGTTCTCGATGATCTGGGGCTGTGCCTTTGCCGCGCCGTTGATGGCGACGGTGCGCGGCTTCATCGCTTCCGGCACTTCGCGCTTCAGATCGATATGCAACAGGCCGTTGACCAACTCGGCACCGACGACACGGATGTGATCAGCAAGCTCGAAGCGTCGCTCGAACGCACGACCGGCGATGCCACGATGCAGGTAGGTTTTCGGCGCCTCGTCCTTCGCGGGCTTGCCGGAAACCAAGAGCTGGTTTTCCTGCGCAGTAATGGTGAGCTCGGCCTCGGTAAATCCGGCAACCGCCATCGTGATGCGATAGGCGTCTTCGCTGGCCTGCTCGATGTTGTATGGCGGGTAGGCAAGCTGCGCGTCGTCAAGTCGCAGCGCCGAATCCATCAGGCGCGACAGACGATCGAAGCCAACCGACGAGCGGAAAAGGGGAGAAAGATCATAGGAACGCATAGCCATATCCTCCGTTGAGCAACATGGGAAAATCTGGGTCATCCAAGGGATCGACCCGGAAATCTAATCGGAACCCGACCATTCGGCGCCCCGATACACCGGATTTAGGTCCTCTCAGGCGTCCTTCAAGACCCGGTCATCACTTTTTCTTAACCGGTTGGATTGTTTCTTAGGCTCTGGAATGCAACCATGTTTTTGTTGATGGCGGCACTGAAACGGTTTTCTGCCGACCATGAGGAGCAAACGATCGATGGCCACGATCGAATTCTATGATCGCACGATGTCGGAGACGATGAGTCTGCTCGTCGAAGCGCGCCGCTATCTCAGTGACCGCGCCGAGGGCGACCAGCGTCACCTCACGATCGATCAGGGCCTTGCCAGCTCCGTGGAAACCATGCGCCTCGTCTCGCGCCTGACCGAAGCCTTGGCTTGGCTCCTCACGCATCGCGCCGTGTTGACTGGTGAACTGACCATCAACGAGGCGCTGGCGCCGGAACGGCGCCTTGGTGGGCATGTGCTGTGCGGTCGCGACACGACCGAGGATATGCGCGAAATGCCCGTCGACTTCCAGCGGCTGATGGCGCGGAGCCTCGAACTCTATCAGCGCATCGCGCATCTCGACGCGCAGGTAAACGATCGCGCCACGCAACCCGGTGACGGCGGTGCCTGGCCGCCCGAGCGCAGCGGCCGCGCCTGATCGTCCCAATTCGACGCGCATCCCAAATTCACGGCAGTGACACGACGGCTTCGAATCCGTCTTCCATGCCATGCGCCGGCGAACACAACGTCAAACGGCCACCGGCCTGCCGCAGGATCGTCTCGACAATCGCCAAGCCGAGCCCCGACCCTTGCGCCACAGTCGCACCACGCGCAAAACGCTCGGTCAGGCGCACGAGATCACCTGCCGGAACGACAGGCCCGCGATTGACGACATGGAGATCACCGACGGCATCGAGATAAACCGAGATGGGGCTCCCTGCTGCACCGTGATTGAGCGCATTGTCGATAAGGTTGCGCAAGACGATGGCAAAGGCGTCGATATCGATCCGCCGCTTCCATTCACCGGCCTCAAATTCCGCCAGCGAGATGCGACCCGCACCAGCGGTGCTGCGGCGCATTTCATCGAGCAGCAGATGCAGGACGGGCATTAGGTCGATCGCTTCACCCGTGATGGCGATACCACTATCGGCACGCGCCAACTGCAGCATCTTTTCCACCATATTGCCAAGTCGCCGTAGCGAGCCGAGGATGAGGTCGATCCGCGCCTGATTGGCGGTCGGTCCGAGGTCGGCGGAAAGGCGCTGCAATTGGGCCATCGCTGCAGCAATCGGCGTGCGCAGTTCATGAGCACTGTTGGCGGCGAAGGCCCGCTCGCTCGCCAGGGCCAAGCCGAGACGCTCCATCAACCGATTGACGTCCTTGACGATCGGCGCGAATTCCGCGGGAAGACCCGCATCGTCAATCGGCGCCAGATCGGTGCTGCTTCGCGTGCGGATCGATTCGCGCACGGAGCCGATCGGTCCCATTACCTGCTTGACGGTCCAATAGATCGTGACGCCAGCGAGCGGCAGAAGAAAGACGACCGGGATAAGGAGACCCAACATGCTGTTGAGGATCGTCTCAATGCGGTGACCCTTTTTCTCGGTCACTTGCATGGCAACGCCGCCATCTTGCGATATCTCGGTATAGAAGCGCTGGCCGTCATGCCAATTGAACCCTGGCGTCAAAGACGTGGCGAAAGCCTCGGACGGCGCATCATGGGATCGCATCAAGACATGGCCGCGCGCATCCCGGACCTGATAGATGATGTATTCATGATGTCCTTCGACATCGTCGCCCACGGCCCGCTCGCCACCCTCCTCTTCACTTTCCTCGATATCGGCGACGACCAGCGGCAGCAGACGTTGTGCCGTCTCCTGCAGCGCGCTGTCGAGTACCTCATCGATTTCATGCCAGACGACGAAGGTCGAGATGCCGACCGCGCCGAGCCAGAGCAATCCCAAGGCGGCGGTCAGAAGCAGGACGAGGCGGCGGTTGAGAGACCAGCGCCGCATCATGCCCCCTCTAACCTGTAGCCGATGCCGCGGATGGTGGTGATTGCATCCTTGCCGAGCTTCTTGCGCAGGCGGCTGACATGCACCTCGATCGTGTTGCTTTCGACTTCCTGGTCGAAGGAATAAAGCGCCTCTTCGAGCTTTTCCTTGCTGACCACCGCATTGGGTCGACGCAGCAATTCATCGAGGATCGCCCATTCGCGCGCAGTGAGGTCGGTGCGCTTGCCATCGATCCGCAGGACACGCGCGGTGGAATCGATCTCCATGTCGCGCAAGCGGATGACGGTATTGGGATTGCCGCCGGAGCGGCGCGCAACCGCCGCAACCCGGGCCGCCAGTTCGTCGAGATCGAAGGGCTTGACCAGGTAATCGTCGGCGCCGGCATTGAGGCCGGTAATGCGGTCGCGGATCTGGTCGCGCGCGGTGAGGATGATGACCGGGCGGGTATCGCCCTGGCGCCGCATGGATTTCAGCAGGTCGATGCCCGATCCGTCGGGAAGGTTGAGATCGAGCAGCACCAGGCCGTATTCGACGGCACGCAATGCAGCCTCCGCGTCATCGAGCCGCATCAGGCGGTCGACGGCATGTCCGGCGTCACGGATATGTTCTTCGACGGCGGCACCCAGGGCCGGTTCGTCCTCTATCAGCAGAACACGCATGAGAATTCTCGTGATTTATCCGGCCGGCATAGTGGGTGAGCGAGGTTACGCGAAGCTGAAGAAAAATCTTTCGCGCCGTCAGATTGGCTTCAGGAGTCGGACCGATGTTACGCCGGTCTCGAGTTCCAATCACTCCCGAACTTCAATCATGAGGATTTCCCAATGAAACGCGTTCTCATCACCACCTTGTTCCTGGGCTTCGTCGGCGCCGGCAGCGCCGCGGCGGCTGAGCTCTGCAACGTGCCGGAAGGCGAATGGCAGCCCAAGGAGGCCCTCCAGAAGCAGCTTGAAGGCGAAGGCGTCACCATCAAGAAGATCAAGATCGACGAAGGCTGCTACGAAGTCTATGGCACCGACAAGGACGGCAAGAAGATCGAGAACTATTACGATCCGAAGACCTTCTCGCTGGTCAAGGCGCAGCAGGACTGACGGTCATGGCGGCGACGGTCAAGATCTGGGATCCGCTGGTCCGGGTGTTCCATTGGAGCCTGGTTGCCAGCTTCGCCATCGCCTGGCTGAGCGCCGAGGACGCGCGCGATCTGCATCTGTGGGCGGGTTATGCCGCTGCATCGCTGATCGCGTTCCGCCTCGTCTGGGGAATTGCGGGAACACGCTATGCCCGATTTTCCCAGTTCGTGCGCAGCCCGCGGGCCGTCGCCGCCTACCTGCGCGATATCGTCAGCGGCCGCGAGGCGCGTTACCTCGGCCACAACCCGGCTGGCGCCGCGATGATCATGGCCCTGATCCTCGTCATGGCCGGACTTTGCCTGACCGGCTGGCTCTATACGACAGATGCCTTCTGGGGTGAGGATTGGGTCGAAGAGACCCACGAACTCCTCGCCAACATCCTTTTGGGCCTTGTTGGCCTGCATATCCTGGGTGTGTTCGTGGCGAGTTTCCGCCACCGTGAGAACCTCGTCCGCGCCATGCTGACCGGCCGCAAACGCGCGCCAAGTACCGGTGATGTGACGGCCTGATAGATGAAGGGCAGCGGCCTTTCTGCTGCTGCCCTCGTCTCACCCGCTCGCGGCCAGACCTATTTCATTCCATTGAGGAACTTGGTCACTTCACTGCGCAGCGTCTCAACTTCGCCGCTGACGCGGTGCGCAGCCCCCTTGGCCTGCTGGGCGCTCTTGCCCGTTTTCTGGGCTGCCCCGCTGATGGTGACGATGTTGGCCGACACCTGGGTCGTACCGGCCGAAGCCTGCTGCACGTTACGGGCAATCTCCTGCGTGGCAGCGCCCTGCTCCTCGATCGCTGCGGCCACACCGGCCGAGATGTCGCTGAGGCGGCTGATGGTGCGGCTGATATTCTCGACCGCTTCGACCGACTGCTTCGTCGCCGTCTGAATCTCCGCAATCTTCGAACCGATCTCATCGGTGGCCTTGGCCGTCTGGCTGGCCAGGCTCTTCACTTCGCCGGCCACCACGGCAAAGCCCTTGCCGGCTGCCCCGGCCCGCGCTGCCTCGATGGTGGCGTTGAGGGCCAGTAGATTGGTCTGGCTGGCGATATCGTTGATGAGGCGAACAACATCGCCGATCTGCTGACTGGCTTCCGCCAGCCCCCGGATACGCAGATTGGTCGCGTTGGCCTCGCTGACCGCACTGGCGGTGATATCGGCGGACTGCATCACTTGGCGACCAATCTCGGTGATCGAAGCGTTGAGCTGTTCGGCGGCGCTTGCGACGGTCTGGACGTTGACCGAAGCATTTTCCGCAGCCGCTGCAACGGCCACGGCACGCTGACTGGCATCGTCGGCAGCTTCAGTCAGGAACCCGGCGTCATTGTCCATTTGCTGGGCGGCCTCGGCCAGATTGCGGGCGACGCCATCCATGCTGCTGCCGAAGCCCTGCGCAAGACCGGCGATTTCACGCATGCGCCGGTCCATCGCTTCCGTTCCGGCATTGATCACCTCGGCAGCGGTACGGAACGAGCCCGGAAGTCCGCGCGTGAGCACTTTGCGGAAGGTCTTGCCCTGGCCGGCATATTCCATCGAGGCGGATGCTTCGCGCACAAAGGCATCTACGATGTCGAGCATATTGTCGATGGAAACCTGCAGCCGACCGAGATCGCCGCCTTCGCGCCGCGTGGCGACGCGTGCCTCGAGATTGCCGAGGAAAGCCTGCTGGCAGACCTCGGCCGTGATCCGGATTTCAATGAGCGAGCGCCGGATGGACCAGAGCGCCAGACCCAGCAGGATAGCAGGGATCGTGACCTCGACAGCGGAGAACCACCCGGCACGGATATCGAGCACGAAGCCCAAGGCCTCGCCACCCAGCAGAACGAGAAAGGCCAAGCCGACGGCAAGCGCCGCCTTAAAGAGAGAAGACGAATTCGTCATAATCGACACCCTTGCTCTTCAGCACATCCGAAAGACATTCAACGCCGCGCAGCATGCCGTCCTTGCGGCTGTCGTGGCGCTTTTCCTCGGCAAGGATCTGCGCATAGAGGGGCTTCACCCGGTCGATCTGCACTGGATCCGGCTTGCGCCGATTGGAATGGAAGCCGGTCACGTTGCGCTTGCTGTCGAGCGTCGGCGTCACATGGGCGAAGACCCAGTAATGATCGCCGTTCTTGGCCATGTTGAGCACATAGGCGAAGATTTCCTTCTTCGCCTGGATCGACTCCCACAGCAGCTTGAAGATGCTGCGCGGCATGTCCGGGTGGCGGATCAGGTTGTGGGGGGCGCCGATCACCTCCGCCGCCGAATATCTGGCGAGTCGCAGGAAAACGTCATTGGCATAGGTAATGCGACCTTTGAGGTTGGTCTTGCTGACGATCAACTCTTCCGGCCCATAAGGGCATTCGACACCCGTCGGCAATATGTTTGCGCGTGCCATGCGATGCTCCAATTGTAATACCTATTAGTCTGGTAGACTTATAGGAGCTATCTAATCGCACAACATTCGGTAGGGAAGCGAAATAATAGTGACTAAAGCTGCGCTTTGTCCCTGGATTTATCTTAAATTTTCCAATTAGTTAGCGATCGATGGCGAAAGATTGCCACGGCTCACCCGTTATGCTGCTGTGCAGCAAAGAAACCTGAACATATTCCTGCGTACGCGCGCTTGTAGAAGGGCGTTGCGATCCCCATTTGAGCGCCACGGGCCGGGCCCCTCTGGCGAACTTGGGTTCTGAAGAATCTGGTTCGTGATGTCGGACCGTAATCGGGTGATTCTCGATGCCGGTCCGGTCTTTCTTTCCCGCCGAATCCATGTGTCGAGCACCCCTTGCAGCAACAATCGGGGTTCATCATGGATGGTTTCTTCGGACTTTTGTTTCTCGGCCAGCCGGCCTGGATGTGGCTGGGCTTCATCGGCATCGTCATCGCCCTGCTTGCCTTCGATCTTGGCGTCCTGCATCGGGACAAGACCGGATCAGGGCATGAAATCGGCGTGCGCGAGAGCCTCGGCCTTTCCGCGCTTTACATCACCCTTGGCCTTGCCTTCAGCGGCTTCGTCTGGATGCAGCTGGGGTCCAAACCGGCCTTCGAATACCTGACCGGCTTCGTGGTCGAGAAGAGCCTCGCCCTCGACAACGTCTTCGTCATCGCCCTCATCTTCACCTATTTCGCCATTCCCCGCGCGTATCAGCACCGGGTGCTGTTCTGGGGCATTCTGGGCGCCATCATGCTGCGCGCGATCATGATCGGATTCGGCGCGGCCCTGGTGTCGGAGTTTCATTGGGTCCTCTATATCTTCGCCGCTTTCCTCATCGTCACCGGCATCAAAATGCTGTTCATGGGCGATAAGCCGAACGATCTTGGCAATGATCCTCTGGTAAGGTTCATGCGCCGCCGGTTCCGCGTCACTGATAAGCTCGAAGGGCAGCACTTCTTCGTGCGCCGCTCCGACCCAAAGACGGGGCGCTTGGCGACTTTCGTGACGCCGCTCTTCCTCGCTCTGGTATTGATCGAGTTCACCGACGTCATCTTTGCGGTCGATTCCGTGCCGGCGATCTTCGCCATCACCACCGACCCCTATGTCGTCTATACGTCGAACATCTTCGCGATCTTGGGCTTGCGGGCGCTCTATTTCGCCCTTGCCGCCATTCTCCACCGCTTTGCCTATCTGAAGCAGGCGCTGGCGATCCTCCTTGTTTTCATCGGCTCGAAGATTTTCGTGGCCGATCTCTTGGGCCTTGATAAGTTCCCTGCCAGCTGGTCGCTGGGCGTGACGTTCGCCATCCTGGCCAGCGGTATCTTCTATTCGCTCTGGCGCACTAGGAGCGCGCAGAAGCTCTCAGCGTGACGAGGTCTTTCGATGGAAAAACTGATTGACGGCTACCGCCGCTTCCGCGCCGACGTCTGGCCGGCCGAACGGGAACGCTACCGGGTGTTGGCAGAAAAAGGCCAGCGACCCGAGACGATGGTGATCGCCTGTTCAGACTCGCGGGTCGATCCGCAGACCGTGTTCGGCTGCGGCCCGGGCGAATTGTTCGTCGTGCGCAACGTCGCCGCCTTGGTGCCGCCTTATTCGCCCGATGGCGGCTATCACGGGACCAGCGCGGCGCTGGAATTCGCCGTGCGTGTCCTCCAGGTGAAGCGGCTCGTCGTGCTCGGCCATGCGCGCTGCGGCGGCGTGCAGGCAATGGCGGAAGGGGCGCCGGAGACGGCCCAGGATTTCGTCGTTCCCTGGGTCTCGATCGCGCAAGGGGCGCTCGACCGCGTCCCGCACCAGCACGCGGAAGGAGAGGAGCATGGGCACGCCCATCTCGATCTGTGCGAGATGGAGGTGATCCGCCTCACCCTCGGCAACCTCCTCACCTTCCCCTGGATCAGAGACGCCGTCGCGGCCGGTGCGCTTGCCATCCACGGCTTCCGCTTCGACATCCACACCGGCATCCTCGCCCGGGTGACGGACAAGGGTCTGCAACCGGTCTCGTGACAAAAAAAACGGCCGCCCGAAAGGGCGGCCGTTCGACCTTGCGGCAAATGCGCGAGGCTTACTTCTTGAGGCCGATGCCAGCGAACTTCTTGTTGAACTTCGCGAGCTGACCGCCCGAATCCAGCAGACGGTGAACGCCCGTCCAGGCCGGATGCGACTTGGGGTCGATGTCGAGGTTCAGCGTGTCGCCTTCCTTGCCCCAGGTGCTGCGGGTCTTGAACTTGGTGCCGTCGGTCATGACGACGTTGATCTCGTGGTAATCCGGATGACCAGTGGCCTTCATGGCAAAATCTCCTACGCTTAAACCCACGGGTAAAGGACCCTTGGGTAGCGACCCTTGGGCGAAAGTTGGCCGGTTTATAACCAAGCCCCCCAAAATGCGCAAGAACCGATGTCCGGTTCCGGCCAGATGCGCCTAGTTGGCTGGAAAACCGCGACAAAATGGTTAATTCGGTATCCAGATTTGCCATTGCGGGGGAGCGCGGGCCCGGTTATGTCAGGTGCCGCGTCCTGGAATAGCCCAGGAATTTGCTCGGGATAAGCCGATGGAAGCCGCCGAATTCGACCGCCTGGCCAGCGATACCCTGAAGCGGCTGATGATCGCCATCGAGGATTCCCTAGGCGATGCCATCGAGGATATCGACCTCCAAGGCTCGGTCCTGACGGTCGAACTGGCCGACGGCGGCACCTATGTCATCAACAAGCACACGGAAAACCGCGAAATCTGGCTTTCCAGCCCGAAGAGCGGCGCCGCCCATTTCAAACCGGAAGCCGATGGCCGAACCTGGCAGTCGACACGCGGCGGCGACCCGTTGCATGCCCGGCTCAATGCGGAACTCGGTGCCATCGCCGGTAAGCCCATCGATTTGGGAGCCTGAATCATGGCGCGTGGCGGTGCCAATCTTCCCGACCGGCCGACATCGCGCGAGATCCGGCGCCTGAGCGACCTCCTCCAATTTATCAAACCCTATCGCTGGCACGTGCTGGCGGGGAGCATCGCACTGCTGGTGACGGCGAGTACGGTGCTGGCACTGGGCAGCGGCATGCGCTACCTGGTCGATCGCGGCTTCGGCCTGGGCGATCCGGCGATCCTCGACGAAACCGTGCTGGCCCTCTTTGCCGTGACTGTTGTCTTGGCTGTCGCCACTTATATCCGCTTCTATTTCGTGACCTGGGTCGGCGAACGGGTGGTGGCGGACATCCGCAAGGCGGTCTTCGACCATATCGTCAGCCTGTCACCGGGCTTCTTCGAGGTGACGCGGACAGGCGAGGTCATCTCGCGACTCACCACCGATACGACGCTGTTGCAGACGGTGGTGGGTTCCTCCGCTTCGATCGCCCTGCGCAACACGATCATGATGATCGGCGCCACCGTGATGCTGTTCATCACCAGCCCGAAGCTCACCGGCCTCGTCTTTCTGGTGGTTCCGTTCGTGGTGGCGCCGATCATCATCTATGGCCGCAAGGTGCGGGTCCTCTCGCGCCTCTCGCAGGACAAGATCGCCGAGGTTTCGGCCGACGCCAATGAATCGCTCTATGGTATCCGCACGGTCCAAGCCTTTGCGCACGAGCATGAGGAAAGAAAGCGCTTCGGCAACCGCGTCGAAGAAGCTTTCAACGCCGCAACTGCGCGCGTGCGTGCCCGTGCCCTGCTCACGGCCCTCGTCATCCTCCTCATCTTCGGGGCGATTTCGATCGTGCTGTGGATCGGCGGCGCCGATGTGCTGGCGGGTTCGATCTCGGCCGGGCAGCTCTCGGCCTTCGTTTTTTATGCCATCGTCGTGGCGGGCTCACTCGGCGCCATCACCGAAGTGGTCGGCGATCTGCAGCGCGCAGCCGGTGCGATGGAACGCATTATCGAGCTGCTCAACACGCGGCCGATCATCACAGCGCCGCCATTGCCCAAGCATCTTCCCAAGCCGCTTACCGGTCGTATCGGCTTCGAGGACGTGACCTTCCACTACCCGTCACGGCCCGAGCAGAAGGCACTCGACCGGTTCAACCTGACAATCGAGCCCGGCGAGACGGTCGCCATCGTCGGCCCATCGGGGGCCGGCAAGACGACGGTCATGCAGCTGCTGATGCGCTTCTACGACCCCAATGACGGGCGCATCACGCTGGACGGCATCGACATCCGCGATCTGGTGCCTGAGACCTTGCGAGGGACAATGGGATTGGTGCCGCAGGACCCGGTGATCTTCTCCTCGAGTGCCGCCGAGAATATCCGCTATGGCCGGCCCGAGGCCGACATGGCAGCCATTCGCGCCGCCGCCGATGCCGCGCATGCGACCGAGTTCCTGGAGCGCCTGCCGCAGGGTTTCGATACCCATCTCGGTGAACGCGGCGTGCGCCTTTCCGGTGGCCAGCGCCAGCGCATCGCCATCGCCCGCGCCATCCTGCGCAATCCGACCTTGCTGCTTCTGGACGAGGCAACTTCAGCGCTTGATGCCGAGAGCGAGCAACTGGTTCAGGCCGCTCTCGACAAGCTGATGGTGGGCCGGACGACCCTGGTCATCGCCCATCGCCTGGCGACCGTTCTCAAGGCCGACCGTATCGTCGTCGTCGACAAGGGCCGGATCGACGCCATTGGCACGCATGCCGAGCTTATCCGTCAGGGCGGGCTCTATGCACGCTTGGCCGAGTTGCAGTTCGATCAGCCAAGCGGTACCAAACCTGTGGAAGCGGCGTAAGCTGGCGCCTGCTGTCAGGCCATCACAGGGAGACTGGGCAAATGAAAAGTCCGTCGATCATCGTTGCGGGCGGAACCAATCTCGACATCAAAAGCCGCATTGCCGGAAAGACGGTGCCCGGTACCTCCAATCCCGGCTGGACCGAGACGAGCCCTGGTGGCGTCGGGCGTAACATCGCTGAGAATCTGGCGCGCCTTGGTGCCGACGTGAAGCTCCTCACTGTCATCGGCGAAGATGCCGCGGGCGATCGCCTGCGCCGTGCTGCGCGCGCCGCCGGGATCGACACCAGCCTGATGCTGCAGCGCAAGGGTGCCACCGGCACCTATAACGTAACGCTGGATTCTGGCGGACAGATGCTGATCGGCGTCAGCGACATGAGCCTGATCGACGCAATGAAACCGGGCGACATCAATGCGCGAAAGGAGGCCTTGGCGGCGGCCGACCTGCTGGTGGCTGATGGCAATCTGCCGTTCCCCTGCCTGAAGGCGCTGGCGCTGATCGCCAAACGCGGCGAGAGACCACTGGTCTTGGATCCCGTATCTGTACCAAAGGCCAAGCGCCTGCTGCCCTTGCTCAAAGAAGGTTTGCAGATTGCGGCTCTCACCCCAAATCGTGATGAACTCGGCGAACTGGTGGGCGCACCCGTCAAGAACGAACGCGATCTGCAGCGGGCCGCAGTACGACTTCATGACCTGGGGGTCGGGATCGTGCTTGTGGGGCTCGGGGCCGATGGCAGCTTCCTTTCTTCGGCCGAGGGAGGCCAGCATTTCATCGCCGCGCGCAAGGGCAGCACCATCAAGGATGTGACGGGCGGCGGTGATGCCATGGTTGCCGGTTTTGCCTATGCTCTGGCGGTCGGGAAAAGCGCCGAAATGGCTGCGCGCAAAGGCCAGGAACTGGCAGCGCGTGCCGTGCGTTCCATGTCGAATGTCGCTGCGGGCGGAAAGGGTGGCCGATGAACCGCTATCTAGAAATCGCACCGGAGGTCGCTGCGGCGCTTGCCGTCGGCAAGCCGGTGGTGGCGCTCGAATCCACCATCGTCGCCCACGGCATGCCCTATCCGCAGAACTTGGAGACGGCTGAAAGCGTCGAGGCGATCGTGCGCGCGGGCGGCGCCGTGCCGGCCACCATCGCCATCCTCGACGGTCGGTTGAAGGTCGGCCTCACAGAAAAGGAGCTGGCGCGCGTGGCTGGGTCACCGGACATGGTGAAGGCCAGCATCCGCGACATGCCGGTCCTTGTCGCCAGCAAGGGCAATGGTGCCACCACGGTCGCCAGCACCATGCGCATCGCTGCGATGGCGGGTGTCCGCGTCTTCGTGACCGGCGGGATCGGCGGCGTCCATCGCGGTGCGGCGAAGAGCTTCGATATCTCGGCCGATCTTGAGGAACTGGCGACCAGCAATGTGGCCGTCATTTGCGCGGGCGCGAAATCCATCCTCGATATCGGCCTTACCCTCGAATATCTCGAAACCGCCGGTGTCCCCGTGGTGACGGTGGGAAGCGACATTTTCCCAGCCTTCTATTCACGTGACAGCGGCCACAAATCGCCCTTCACCGCCAAGAATGCCGACGAGATTGCCGCCATCCTGCACGCCAAATGGGAGATGGGGCTCAATGGCGGCGTCATCATCGCCAATCCGATCCCAGCCGAAGATGAGATACCAGCCGAGGAAATCGGGCGGCAGATCCAAGGCGCCCTCCTCGAAGCCGAAACGACCGGCGTTCGCGGCAAAGCCGTCACGCCGTTCCTGCTGAAGCGCGTCGCCACCCTGACCGAGGGCCGCTCGCTTGCCGCCAACATCGCCCTGGTGCGCCACAATGCGCGCCTCGGCGCAGCCATCGCGGCCGCACTCGGCGCGGGCCGCTAGACCGCCGATCTACTCACCTGCGCCCGCATCTTCCGGCTCGGGCCGCGCGGCGAGCCAGGTCAGGAGAGCGTCGAGTGACGGGCAGAGCGACTGCCCCCATTCGGTCAGCGCGTATTCGACCTTTGGCGGCACCTGCTGATAGACCGTCCGCGTGACCAGCCCATCGCTTTCCAGCCGCCGCAATTGCTGCGCCAGCATCTTTTGCGAAATAGCGGGGATCGCGCGCTCCAGATCTGAGAAGCGCAGGATCTTGCCGCCGAACAGATGAAACAGAATCTCGAGCTTCCAACGCCCCTCGAACAGCTTCTTTGCCTCTTCGACGCCGGCCGCCGCTGTTTCGCGCGTATAGCCGTTCACCGGCTTACCGGCAGGTAAGGAGCTTACTTTTTCGTGCGTTCTTGTCATTCGATAAGCACTACGACCATTTTCCGTGCGGCACAAGAACAGGCCACGCCCAGGCCAACCCGCGCTCCGAGGAAATGATGAACATCTCCACCCGGCATCAACACTCCCATCACAGCGAATGGAAGGGCGAACGATGACTTTCTCGCTGGATCTTGCCGGTCGTCGCGTCTTGGTCACCGGCGCCACGAAGGGGCTCGGCGCCGCTGTGGTCGATACCCTACACGGCGCCGGCACGCATATCGTCGCTGTCTCGCGTTCCGTACCGAAAGAAGAG
This sequence comes from Dongia sp., assembly GCF_041910485.1. Lineage (GTDB taxonomy): Bacteria > Pseudomonadota > Alphaproteobacteria > Dongiales > Dongiaceae > Dongia. The sequence continues at coordinate 75,473 of NZ_JAYRQR010000058.1, read as the reverse complement.
GCGCGGCCGAAACTCCATTATGTCGCGGCCGACCTGACAACAGCGGAGGGGTGCGACAGCACCGTACAAGCAGTCAACAAGCTGATGGGTGGCGTGGATATCATCATCAATGTGCTGGGCGGATCAAAGGCGCCAGGCGGCGGCTTTGCGGCACTCGACGATGCCATCTGGAGGCGGGAAATCGACCTCAATCTCATGCCTGCTGTTCGGCTTGATCGCGCGCTGCTGCCGGCCATGATCGCGCAAGGCTCTGGAGTCGTCATTCACGTCAGTTCGATCCAGCGCAGGCTGCCCTTGCCCGAAGCGACGACGGCCTATGCCGCCGCGAAGGCAGCGCTATCGACCTACAGCAAGAGTCTCTCCAAGGAGGTCTCGCCCAAGGGCATCCGGATCGTCAGCGTGGCGCCGGGCTGGATTGAGACGGATGCCGCGATCGACCTGGCCCGGCGCCTCGCCGACGAAGCCGGCACCGATTACGAGGGCGGCAAAGAGATCATCATGCGGAGCCTCGGCGGCATTCCGCTCGGGCGTCCGGCAAGACCCCGTGAGGTCGCCGATCTCGTCGCCTTTCTGGCGTCGCCCCGCGCCGCCGCCATCACCGGCACCGAATTTGTGATCGACGGCGGCACTATCCCGACCGTCTGAAGCGATCGCCCAACCGAGGAAGGAAACACCTGCCCAGCAGGCTTAGGACCGACCGATCAACGCCTTGATTCCTTTGGATTTTGATTGAACTATCATTCAATATAAGTGATCTATTAATCTGAAATCATTGACTTTATCTGTCTATTGAGTTACAAACTTTGTCATATAAACGCCAGCGCAGATCGGAGTGGGATGATGACGATGATGCAGGACATGAAATCTCAAAAGTCGCTCCGCCACGGCGGTCTTCCGGTCAGCCTGCCGGCCTGGGCCTATCAGAGCGACGAGCTCGTCGACATCGAGTACGAGAACCTCATCCTGCCCAGCTGGCAGTTCGTCTGCCACGTCTCGGAAGTGCGCAACCCCGGCGATTTCGCAACGCTCGACATGAAGAAGGATTCGATCCTGGTCATGCGCGGCAAGGACGAGACCTTGCGCGCCTTCATGAATGTCTGCCGCCATCGGGCGGCCAAGCTGCTGACCGGCACCGGCAATTGCCGCGCCCGCATCACCTGTCCCTATCACGGCTGGAGCTACGATCTGTCGGGTGAACTCAAGGGCCTCCCGGCCGAAAAGACCTTTCCCGGGGTCGAAAAGGAGAAATTGGGGCTCAAAGAGATCGAGTTGGAGGTGCTTTCCGGCATGGTTTTCGCGCGGGTCGTTCCCGGCGGCCCCAGCTTGCGGGAATCCTTCGGCGACATGGTCGAAGTGATCGAGGAATACCGGCTCGATGAAATGGTCCCCGGTGGCCCGGCCTGGGTCGACAAGTGGGACTGCAACTGGAAGATCGCCGTCGACAACAATCTCGAGAATTACCATATCCCGGTCGGCCATCCCGGCCTCAACCGCATGTTCGACAGCGATCTCACTGGAACCATCAACCGTCACGGCGTCGCCTACAGCAAGAGCGTGCTGAAGGAGACCTTCTCGGCCAACCGGGCGGAGCGGATGTACCAGCACCTCGCCAAGGACGCCTTCCGGCAGCTCGGCGATGAGACGCGCCGAACCTGGACCTTCTTTTCGCTGGCACCCAATATCGGGCTCGACATCTATCCGGACAGTTTCGACATCTTCCAGATCCTGCCGCTGTCCGGCACGACCTGCCAGATGCGCTATCCGATCTATGTGCGCCCGAACGCCAGCCGGGGGGAAAAGGCGATGCAATACCTCAATGCCCGCATCAACCGGCAGGTGGGGCTGGAGGATCGCGAGCTTTGCGAGCGGGTCCAGAACGGCATGGGGTCGCACGGCTATGAGCCCGGCCCGCTTTCCAATTACGAGCATGCGGTGTTAGATTTCCACAATCGGATTCGCGCCGCCTGCCCCGTGGTCAACGATGCCCAGGCGCCCGTTTCCGGCACATTGCGGCAGCGTAACGACGCCCTGCGCGACGGAAACCGGTCGGCGGCCTGACCTGAAGCGCCTCGACATGACATCCGGTGCCTGGCCGGTTCTGCCGCCCTTGGAGGGGAATGGAACCGGCATGAGCCGCGAATTAGCCAAAGAGGCAAGGCGCCGGCAGCTGATCGAAGCGACCATCGACGGGATTGCCCGCAAGGGCTTTACCGAGCTGAAGATTGCCGATGTCGCCGCGGCGGCCGGGCTTTCGGTCGGCATCGTCAGCTTCTATTTCAAGAGCAAGGACGCCCTCCTCATCGCAACGCTCAAGCATCTGGTCGAGGATTACGAGCAGCATATGCGCGGCGTTCTCGCCAAGGCCGGCAAGTCGGCGGCGGCCCAGATCGACGCCATGATCGAGGCGGACTTCGCCCGCACCCACGCCAACCGCAAGCATGTCACCGTCTGGTATGCCTTCTGGGGCGAAACGCGCTGGCGCCCGGAATTCCTGAAGATGTGCGCCGACCTTTCCAGCACCTTCCACCAATCCACCACGGCCAGTTTCCAGGCCCTCATTGACGAAGGCGGCTATGAGGGGCTGGACGCGTCTCTCATCGCCCGCGGCTTCAACGCCATGATCGACGGGCTGTGGCTCGACATGCTGCTCAACCCCAAGCAGACCGATCGCGATACCGCCAAGGCCAGCGTCCGCATTTTCCTTGCCGGCCTCTTCCCCAAGGAATTCAGCGGCAAGGTGGCGGCCAACGGCAACGCCGCCGCATAAGCATCCTCTTCCAGGAGTTTATTTCCATGACCATCGCCCTTCCCGCCCGCGCCCGCGAGATTCAGGCGCGCGTCCGCGCTTTCGTCGATGCAGAACTCATCCCCTGGGAAGTCCATGCCGAGATGAATGACGGGCTGGTGCCGGACGATATCTGGAAGCGGATGAAGACGAAGGCGATCGAAGCCGGCCTCGACAATATGGACCTGCCCGTCGCCATGGGCGGACGCGGCTTCACGACGCTGGAGCAGGCGGTAGCGCAGGAACAGACCGGGCGCGTCACCAATGCGCTGGGCTGGTGCGCCAACAATCCGCAGAAATGGATGCTGGAGGCTTGCTCACCTGCGCAGATCGAACGCTGGATCAAGCCGCTCATGACCGGCGCGCGCCATGAATGCTATGCCATCACCGAAGCCGAGGCGGGCTCGGATGTCGACGCCATCAAATCGACCGCACGCCGCGATGGTGAAGTCTACGTGCTGAACGGCGAGAAGTGGCACGTCACCAGCGCCAATCTTTCCGACTATATGTTCTTCCAGGCCAAGATCACGACCGGCCCCAAGGCAGGCGCGCATGCCCTGTTCTTCGTCGACATGGATACGCCCGGCGTCGATATCGTCCGCACCCCGGCCTATACGCACAATTACCGTGCGCATCATCCGATCTATCGGCTGACCGATGTGCGCGTGCCGGTGGGCAATCTGATCGGCCAGGAAGGCGATGGGATGGGCTTCACCTATGCCTGGTTCCGCCACGAGCGGCTGATGATCGCCGCCCGCTGCTGCGGTGCCGCCGAGCGCCTGATCGAGGAGGCGACCGCCTTTGCCAAGGAGCGCATCGTCTTCGGGACACCGCTCGCTGATCAGCAGGCGGTGCAGTTCATGCTGGCCGACAGCGTCACCGAACTGTTTGCCGCGCGACTCATGACCTATGAAGCCGCCCGCGCCATCGACGCCGGCGCCGACGTCAAGACCGCCCATGCCCAGTGCAGCATGGTGAAGCTCTATGCCAGCGAGATGGCTGGCCGGGTGGCGGACCGGGCCGTGCAGATCTTCGGCGGGCGCGGCTATATGCGCGAGAATGTGGCCGAACGCTTCTTCCGCGAACTCCGCGTCGACCGCATCTGGGAAGGTGCCAGCGAAATCCAGCGACTCATCATCGCCAACGGCCTGCTGAAGCGGGGTGCGGATAGTCTCGCCGGTTAAGCAGCACCCCCGCCCTAGCCAAACCCCGCTCCGCCCCGCTACATTCGCCCCGGGGACGGGGGTTGATTGGCAGGGGTTCGAATATGCTTCAAGGCGTTTGGCGGGCGATGCAGCCGGTGCTTCCGGTCCTCATCGGCATCACCCTCATCGAGACGGCGCTTGGCGTGCTGATGCCGCTCATCGGCATTCAGTTGGCGCGCTGGGGCGTTTCCTCGATCGTGATCGGCGCCGCCGCCTCGGCCTATTTCATAGGATTTTTAGCCGGAACCCTGTTCTGCCAGCGCATCATCAAGCGGGTCGGTCATATCCGCGCCTTCGGTGTCTTCGTGGTTCTTGCCGCCGACGCCACCGTCCTGCACCTCGTCATCCAGGATGCCTATTTCTGGATCGCCTTCCGCGCCATCGCCGGTTTTTCGCTCGCCGGCGGCTTCGTGGTGATCGAATCCTGGCTCAACGACAAATCGAGCGACGATACGCGCAGCAAGATCTTCGCCGTCTATACGGCGGTGAGCTGGGGGGCCTCGGGCGTCTCGCCGCTGCTCCTCAACGTAGACGATCCGACCGGCGTGCTGCTCTTTGCGCTGTGCACAGTCTGCATGGCAAGTGCCATGATCCCGCTGGGTCTTACCAAGATCGGCAATCCCGTGATCGGCGAGCACACGCACCTCTCGATCCCGCGCCTCTTCAAGGCATCGCCTTTGGGTGTCGTTTGCTGCTTCGGTGCCGGCTTCCTCAATGGTGCGCTCTACGGTCTGCTGCCCGCCTATATCGACGGCATGGCGATGGGTGAGAAAGAACTGTCGCTGCTCATTCTGGTCGGCACCATCGCCGTGCTGCTGTCGCAATTCCCGATCGGTCACGCTGCCGACATCTATGGCCGCCGGCCGATCATCATCGGCACCGTCGCAGCATCGTGCCTCCTCTGCCTCATCATTTTCGCAACGCCCGAGCTTCCCTACGTTTTCCTGCTCTGCCTCTTCTTCCTGCTTTCAGCTTTCCAGTCGCCGCTCTACGCGCTGGGGATCGGGCAGACCAGCGACTACGTTGCCAAAAAAGACTTCGTCGCCGCCTCGTCAGGCCTGCTCTTTGCCTGGGGCCTCGGCGCCTCGATCGGACCGTCGCTCGCCGGTGTCACCATGAATGAGATGGGGCCACACGGCCTCTTCCTCTTCGTCGGCTGCGGCTATGGCCTCATCGTCGCCTTCGCGCTCTATCGCGTGCTTCGGCGCAAGGCGAAGACGCCGGAGGAGCAGAGCAATTTCGTCGCCGTCCCTGCCGTCCAGGGCGCCTATGGCGCCCCGGAACTCGACCCGCGCGGCGAACACATGCCGCATGTGGGTGCGCGGGTCTCGTCGGAGTAAATTACCGGGGGCTTACGTCGTCGCCATGATTGGGAGCGGGCGGCGGAACTTCACTTCGCCGAGATCGCCAGCATCGAGTTCGCGCGCATAGCGGTGGCCGCTATAGACGGCGTGGGCAATGATGCCGGGGGCCAGGCAATCGCCGATCCGCGTCACCGCCTTGATGCCGGCGTCTTTCAGCGCGTTTGGATTGGCCACCAGCGCGTGATAGAGCGCCTCTTCAGGCAGGCGCGCCGTCACCGGCACCACGGCATCGACCGCGATGAAGTGCGGCTTCTCGCCATAGGCATGATCGAGCTGAGCAACGCCATCTTTGACCTCGACCAGGTCGTGCGAGGTGATGACGCGCACGCCAAGCTCCCTCAGGCGCTTGTTGATGAAGATGAGCTCCAGCGTGTTGCCGGTCCAGCTCGAGGCGGCGTCGGCCGTCGTCACATAGACGACATTGAGACCCGCCTTCACCAGGCGTTCGCAGAGAACGCCGGCCAGATAGAAGAGATCGTCGTCATAGACCAATACCGTCCCAGCGGGCGGCAGGCGGCCTTCCATGACATCGTCCGGCGAGAAGACATTGGCGTTCTCAAGGCCGGGAATGGCGCGGGCGTGACTGCGCCCCACGCCGTCCTTGCGCCAATGGCTGCCGGTGGCAAGCACCACGCGTTCGAAACCCTGTTCGAGGATCGTCGCCGCTTCCATCCGGCTGTCGAGATAGGTTTCGACATTGGTCATCTTGCCGATCTGGCCCAAGCGATAGTCGCGGACGCGCCCCCAGGCGGAGAGGCCGGGAAGGCGCGACTCCTTGTTCACGCGACCGCCGAGTTCGGTCGAGCTTTCCGCCAGCGCCACCTCATAGCCGCGCAGGCCCAGGGCACGCGCCGCCTCGAGGCCGGCGGGGCCACCGCCGACGATCAAGACACGGTCGTTCGAAGCCTTGGGCGCGATGATTTCCGGGTGCCAGCCCTTGCGCCATTCCTCGCCCATGGTTGGGTTCTGCGTGCAGCGGATCGGCGTAATGGTCATATCGCCGGTGATGCAGATGTTGCAGCCGATGCATTCGCGGATATCGTCGATACGGCCTTCCTCGATCTTCTTGGGCAGGAAGGGATCGGCGATGGAGGGACGTGCCGCGCCGATGAAATCGAGATGCCCTTTCTTGATCAGCGAGACCATGCGGTCGGCCGAGGTATAGCGGCCGACGCCGACCACCGGCTTGCTGGTCAGTTTCTTGACGAAGGACGTAAAGGGTTCCTGATAGCCTTCCTCGGCAAAGCGCGAGGTCTGGGAATCATATTTCCAGTTGGAGACGTTGACGTCCCAGAGGTCGGGGAGATCTGCCAGCATGGCGACGATGTCTTTCGCCTCGCCTTCGAGCGAGACACCGTCATCGCCCATCATTTCCTCGACAGCGAAACGCACGGCCACGGCGCAGGTATCGCCGACAGCGCTCTTGGCTTCCTCGATCAACTCGCGAAAGAGGCGGACACGGTTCTCGAGGCTGCCGCCATATTCGTCCGTGCGCTGATTGCGTCGCTTTTGCAGAAAGTGCATGGGCAGCGACAGGTCGTGGCCGGCATAGACATAGACGATATCGAAACCGGCCTTCTTGGCGCGGATTGCCGCGTCGCGATGCCAGCGGCGGTAATTGCGGATATCCTCGCGATCCATCGCCCGCGCCTGGAATGGATAATAGTTGGTCGGCTGGTGGCTGGGGCCGATTGGCACTTCGCGGCTGTAGAGGTTCGAGGAGGACGGGCCGTTATGGACCAGTTCCACCGCCGCCAGCGAATTGTGGCGATGCACAGCCTCGGTCATCATGGAGAGATAGGGGATGTCGTGATCGTCCCAGATACGCGCTTCGACGTAAGGGGACACATCGCCGCTGGGGTGAATCTCGCATTCCTCGGTCGAGACGACAGCCCAGCCCCCTTCCGCCTTCATGCCACGCATCGCGGCATGGCCCTGCGGATGCTGATGACCCATCCCGTTGCAATGCGGCACCTGGAAAAAGCGATTCCGGGCCGTGACCGGGCCGATCTTCACCGGCTCGAACAGAATGTCGTAACGTGGGTCGCGGGACATGATTTCCCCCTGCCTTGGAATGGGTATGCGGGTTTTGGGGCGGACTTTAGACGGGCCGCCGAGATAGACGCAAGCCATGCTTTCCGGCTAACTTTCCCATCCTTGCGGCGTTCAAGAAGTCTGACGATATGAAGAAGAAGCTGGCCGTGGCGCGGCTGTGGTACGAGGGCAATTCATTTTCGCCGATTGCCACCGGCCTCGATATCTTCAAGGCGCGGGAATGGACGGACGGGCCGGCGGCCTTAGCCGTCTACCGCGATACGGCGACGGAAATGGGCGCCGTGGTCAGCTTCGCCGACACGCAGCCGGATTGGGAGGTGAGCTTCCTGCGCTGCGCCGCCGCCCCGCCGGGCGGCCCCGTCGCCGACAATGCGTTCGACATCATCCGCAACGATATCGTCACCGGCCTGCAGCAAGGAAAATGGGACGCCGTCTATCTTTCGCTGCACGGCGCGATGATCACCAAGAGCGATCCGACACCCGAGCTCGAATTGCTGCGCGAGGTACGCGAGACGATCGGCAAAGTGCCGCTGGCCGTCACGTTCGATCTTCATGCCAATATAGGCCAGCCCATGATCGATCTGGTCGACATCGCCATCGGCTATAAGACCTATCCGCATGTCGACATGGACGACGTGGCGCGCGAGGCGCTCGCACGGCTGGTTGATATGGTCGCCGGCAAGGTCCGGCCGGTCGGTGCCATCGCCAAGGTGCCGGCGATTTATACCAGTTTCAACATGCGCACGACCGATGGACCGATGGCCGAGATCGCGGCGCTCGCTGCCAAATGGCGTGCCGAGCCCGGCATCCTCGAAGCAACCGTCTTCGGTGGCTTTGCTTATGGGGATTCCCCCTTTGCCGGTCCGACCGCCCTGGTATTTGCCGATGGCGACCGCATGCTGGCGCAGCGCGCCGCCAAATCCCTGGCGGCGGAGATGGCCGCGCGACGCGAACGTTTCGATCTCAAATTGCCCACGCCGGAGGAGGCGATCCGCCAAGCGCTCGCCACACCCGGCGACAAGCCGGCAGCCATTACCGACCCCGCCGACAATCCCTTGTCCGGCGGTATCGGCGATACGCCGACCCTCTTCCGCGCGCTGCTCGAGGCGAAGCCCGAGGTTCCGTGCGTCTTCGGCTTTTTCTGGGATCCGGATTTGGTGATCGAAGCGCGCCGTGCCGGTATCGGCGCGACCTTGGATGTCGCCTTCGGCGGCCGCGTCAGCTCGGCCTTCGGCAAACCGGTACGGATTGCTGCCAAAGTATTGGCTCTCACCGACGGCAAGTTCCGCAATGTCGGACCGTTCGAGCACAATCTGGCGGTCGATGTCGGCGACACGGCGCTGTTCGACGTCGAAGGCATCAAGGTGATCGTGACCGCCAGCTGCCAGACACCCAACGATCCTGCCTATTTCACGCTGCACGGCATAGACCTTGCACAAACAGGCCTGCTCTGCGTCAAGGCCAAGAACCATTTCCGCGCGGGTTTCACGCCGCTCACCCGTGCCATCATCGAGTGCGACGCACCGGGCCCAGCCGCGGCATCGCTCGGCCACTATGAATTCAGATTTGCGCCCCAGGCTCTACTGGCCGGGCGCTAGGCCGGAAGCTCGGGCAGTCGGGACTCAATGTCGCTTAGCAGCGGAAGACTCGGCTGCGCGCCGCTCTTGAGGCAGGCGAGTGCGCCGCCGACACTGGCATAGCGCAAAGCCTCGGCAAGGCTCTTGCCGCGATCGAGTGCCGCCGCCAGACCGCCGACGAAGGAATCACCGGCACCCACGGTATCGACCGGCTTGATCGGCAAGGCCGGAACCGCAATGCGCGCGCCATCCTTGAGATGCGCTTCGGCACCAGCGCCGCCAAGGGTCACAATCACATTGGTTGCGCAATGTGCAGCGATGGCAGCCGCTGCTGCGCGGGCATCGCCCGCAGAAAGCTTGAACTGCCGCGCGATCTGCTGGGCTTCTGTTTCATTGCCGACCAGCCAATCGACGAGTTCCGGAATTTCAGCCGGCAGCGCCGCAGCCGGTGCAACGTTCAGGAGGATACGGGCGCCCTTGGAACGGGCGCGTCGAACAAGTTGCCAATTCTCATCGGGTGGCGTTTCCATCTGCAGCACCAGGATCGTTGCCGGTCCAAGAAGCGCATCCGGCACCTGATCGGCACGCGCCATGCGATTGGCGCCCGAAGCGACCACGATCTGATTTTCTCCGGCGGCATCGACGCAGATGGATGCCAGCCCAGTCGGCTCGATGACGCGCACCATGCGGGCAAGATCGACACCAGCCGTGCGCAGATCCGCGAGCGCCGTGTCCGCCAGCGGATCGGCGCCAACCGCACCGACCATCGTGACATTGCCGCCGGCGCGCGCCGCCGCCAGCGCCTGGTTGGCGCCCTTGCCACCGGCCGCCAGATGATAGCCTGGCCCGAGAACGGTTTCGCCGGCCTTCGGCAATTGCCCCACCCCGATAATGACATCGACATTGAGTGAGCCAAAAACAACGATCATGGGCGCACCTCGATGATGCAACGCGTCGGTTCCGATCGTGGTGGCAGATCGATGATGCTCTCCTCGCCCTGGTGCATCGCCTCGAGTGCGAGATCGCCATAGCCGATGCCACCCACGTGACCCGGCACGATGATGCGACCGCCAATGGCCGGTGCCTCGAAGCTGATCCGGTTTGGGGCGATCTCGACATGGCGCAGGCGGCCGATGATCTCGCTGGCCAGGACCAGCCGCCCATCAAGACGCAGATTGAGGCGCCCGCGTGCGATGTCGATCTCGGCCCGTCGGCCGAAGGCATTGAGGGGACCCAGATGCAGATCGGCGCCGCGGTTGTTCAACTCCCAGCCATGCCAAGGTGTTACATCGATGATTTCGTTGACGGCGATGATGGGCATCAGCACGCCCCAGCCGTAGAAAAGATCCGTGTCAGGCTGATCGTCGCCGAGGCCGGTTTCGGCGCTGAAATTTTCCGGACATTGCCGCCGCGACCAGCTTGCCGCAAAGACAGCAGCGGAATCATCGGCCAGTTCGCTGGCGACTGCGTCGAAGCCGGCGCGTTTCAGACCCTGGTAGGTGAGATAGTTGAGCGGCGGCCAAATGCGCCCGCGCCAATAGACATTGTCGTGGTAGGCGGGGTCATCACGCGTCACCGAAGGGAGGCGCCATTGACCGCCGAATTTCTTCGGATCAGCCAGCGCATGCAGAAGGCCTTGTTGCTGGCCAGCATCAGCGGCCGCAGCGAGGAGCGGATAGAATGAGGTCGGCGCCACGGCGCGGACGAAATCTCCCGCCCAGCGGCGATTGGCGAATATCTGCCGGTCCTTGTCCCACAGCTGATCGGCGATCCGCTTCCGCAAAGAAGCGGCGCGCGTCAGCAACCGGTCGGCCGTCGCCGCATCCCCCAGGGACCGCGCCCAATCGGCCAGCACTTCCGCATCGACGACAAGGAGCGCGTTGAGCCCCACATCGAAGCAATCGAGACACCCGGTGGCCGTATCGAACACAGCCTCATCATGGATCGGTGAATTGTCCATTGAGGATTCGTTCTTGGCGCCGAGCTTGGTCGAGCGATAGAGGCCGTTGCCGATACCGGCGGACGTGCCCCAACTCATCATGCCCCGCCCAGCCCCGTCGCGCCGCGCGAACCACCAATCATGGGCACGCAGCAGCTTGCGGTAGCCAAGTTCGATCAGATCGGCGGCCCCAGTATGCTTCCAGATCTTCCAAAGAATGAATGAGCAGACCGGCGGCTGCGACCGGTCGATCCACTGGTCGCGGCCGGTGATCAGGCAGGGAAGATTGCCCTCCGGCGTCTCGGTTGCGAGCACGGCTCGGATATTCTCGCGCGCCAGTCCCGCATCGAGCAGGCCGGAACCCAGCGCGTGATAGAAGATGTCGGTGAGCCACAGCCCAAAACCGCCGAACTTCTGCGCGACCCAGGTCCGGCTGAGGCTCATATAGGGCCAGTCATTGATGAAATCGTGGACCGAATTCCAGCCGACGATGTCGCGAATGGCGCCCAGTGCGGGATCATTGGAAAGATCGGGAGCTGGCGCGGCATTCAGCGCCACCTTCGCATCGGCCAGTGCCGATGCCGGGTCAACACCGATGCCGATCGCAAACTGCATGGCCGGCATTTCATCGAGATTGTACCGCAGAACGGCAACCCGGCCGCTCACGCCGCGTGAGCCCAGATAGAAATAGCCATGCTCTGCCAATTCCGCCGCGAGGCCTGATCGGTCAGCGTGAAAAGTGGCCATCAAAGGCGCCTGACTGCCGATGACAACCACATGCTGCCCATCGATCTCGGCCGAGAGAAGGCCGGCAGCCTCGTCGAACGTCCAAAGGATATCCGGTCGGCCTTCGACCTCGAAGACCGGCATGATCCAGAAGCGCAAACCCCATTCGGCGAAGGCCGTCGCCTGCCAGGCGCCGCGCAACGCCCCACCGGACGGCTGGTCCCAGCGCCAATCAAAGGCTGACCCGCCATGCCGCGCCGAAAAGCGCACATTGTCGGCTGTGATTCCCCGCGGGCCGTAAGCGATGTCACCTTTCACCGCTGGAAAATCGGTAAAGCTTGCCGCCGCGGCCGAATAGGCCGTGATGGTGACGGTAAGTCGCAAGGGCAGATGCATCATCTGCGCCGGATACTCGCTGCGCCAGCTGTTCCAATGCCGCTCTTCGGCCAACTTGGCGACACTCACGGCCATTGCTCCAGAACTTCCGCGACGGTGCTGAGATAGACTTGGGATTGCAGGCGCCGTGGAATGACATCGAGAATGTGACGATGCCCATCGGCGTCTGAACTGATGAGCGCATCCCCCGGCAGTACGACGAAATAGCCGCGATCGACCGCATCCATCAGGGTCGCCAGCACGCAGACGTCGGTCTCGACGCCGCTCATGATCAATGTATCAGCCTTGCGCTCCTTCAATGCCTGCGCGAATGCCGGGTTGTGGAAAGCGGAGTAAGTCGGCTTGTCGAAGACGTTCCCCGGCGCATGAACCAGCTTCAGTAGATCGGGAAGGATGGCCATTTCCGCACCGGCCGACAGAGTGGCGCCCGGCCATTTGCGATAAAGGGCCGCCCAGGATCCTTCCGCATCATCCGCCGAATGGGCCGAGATGAATCGGGTCCAGAGCGTTTGCGCTGGTTTGGCCGTCGCAAGCCGCGCAATGGCCGGCACCACACTATAGATCCCGGCAAAGCCCCATTGCGGGTTGGTGGCGAACACTTCCTGCATGTCGACCACGATATGCTGGCTGCGATTGCTCAACGGCAGTTTGGAATCGGTGCTCACGGCTCAACCACCACATTGTCGGCTGTCACCCATTCGAGCGTGACAGGACTTTGCTCGGGCAGTGGCGCCCGGCTCTTATTCTGCTCGAAGACAACGAACAGGCGATGTCCCACGCTGATCCGGTAGGTCAGGCTGGAACCCGAGAAGATGGCCGCCTGCACGCGCCCGATGACGCGATTGAGGCGCGGCGCCTGACTACCACCAGGTTCGATGCCGATCTTTTCCGGGCGCAAGGCAACCAGGGCATTCGCGCCGACGGAAAGGCCTTGCGCGGCAACGACGATCTCGCTGCCATCCTCCACCGTCACGCGTGCCTCGTCGCCATGAATTGCCGCGACTTTCCCTTCGATGAAATTGGCCTCGCCCAGAAACCCGGCGGCAAATCGGTTGACCGGCCGTTCATAGACCTCACGCGGGCCGCCAGCCTGAACGACACGCCCTTTATTGAAGATGGCGACCCGGTCGGAGAGCGTCAGCGCCTCTTCCTGGTCATGGGTCACAAAAATGGTCGTGATGCCGATCTGGCGCTGGATGCGGCGGAGTTCCACCTGCATCTCCTGCCGCAAATGCTTGTCCAGCGCCGATAGCGGTTCGTCGAGCAACAGGACCTTTGGCCGCGTCACGAGCGCGCGGGCCAGAGCCACACGCTGCTGCTGACCACCCGACAGCTGTTTCGGCCGACGCTGTTCCAGTCCCGACAGGCGAACGAGGTTGAGGCTTTCGGCAACGCGCTCCTTGATTTCGCCCGCCGGCACACCGCGTACGTCGAGGCCGAAGGCGATGTTCTCGGCAACGCTCATATGCGGAAACAGCGCATAGTTCTGGAACACCATGCCGATGTTGCGCTGGTGCACGGGAATGCGCGAGATATCGGTCCCATCGATGCGGATCTCGCCGGCATCAAGGTCGATAAAGCCGGCGATCGCCCGGAGCAGTGTCGTCTTGCCCGAACCGGACGGACCGAGCAGTCCGAAAAACTCGCCATCGGCAAACGTCAGATCGACGCCGTCCAAGGCAGCGACCGCACCGTAGCGTTTGATGGCGCCCGTGACGGCGACTTCACTCATTGCCGGATCTCTCCCCACCGAAACGATAGAACCTGGCCACGATCAGCATCAGCCCCATCGAAACGAAAATGATGATGGTCGAGATGGCATTGATTTCCGGCGTGAACCCCTTGCGGATCGAGGTGTAGATCTCGACAGGCAAGGTGGTAATGCCGGGCGGGGCCAGGAAATAGGAAATGACGAACTGATCGAAGGATACGGCGAAGGCAAACAAGGAAGCTGCGACGACACCCGGCGCCAGGATCGGCACCGATACGCGCCGGAACACCTGCCAGGGTGTGGCACCCAGCGTTGCCGCCGCCTCTTCGAGCGACTTCGGATAATCGTTGAGGCGCGCGCCCACGACGAAGATGACATAGGGCAGCGACAGGGCGACGTGGCCCAGCAAAATGGCATGGAGGCCGCGCGCAATACCGGGCGCGCCGATGGCCTTGCCGATCCAGAAGAAGAAAACCAGCATCGCGGTGCCGATGACCAGCCAGGGAATGGCGATCGGCGGAAAGAGCAGCGCCTGCAGCAAGGTCTTGCCGCGGAAGGCATAGCGGCCGAAGGCAACGGCGGCCATGGTGCCGAGGCTCGTCGCGATCACTGTATTGGCAAGGGCGATCAGCACGCTGTTGAGGCCCGCCTTGAGCAACTTGTCATTCTCAGCGAGGGCCTTGAACCAGACGAGATCGAACTCGAACGGCAGGCCGTAGAGCGGCGACTTGTTGAAGGCGAGCAGCGCCATCACCAGGATAGGCAAATAGAGGAAGACGAGCACAAGTATGAGATAGAAGCGGATTCCGCCGTCGACGAGACGCCTCATGCCGTTCCTCCCTGCTTGCGGAGGAAGGGATAAAGAATGCCGAAGATCACCAGTACGATGGCAAGGAGGACGAAGGAGAGCGCCGAGCCCAACGGCCAGTTCGCCGTCACGGTGAACTGCTCCTCAATATTCATGCCGAGCGTCGCCCCTTTGGCGCCCCCCAGAATCCGCGGCTCCATGAACGATCCGATCACCGGCACGAAGATCAACGCCGCACCGGAAATGATCCCGGGCAAGCTCAGCGGCAGAACCACGCGACGGAAAGTCGTGAGCTTGCTGGCGCCCAAGGACCGCCCAGCTTCAATCAGGCTGTCGTCGATCGCCTGCAAGGCGATGTAACAGGTGAGGATCATGTAAGGCAGATAGGAATGGACCAGGCCAATGATCACCGCCGGATAGGTGAACAGCAGGTCGACCTGGGGTGCTCCTGGAAAGACGGACTGGACGGCGACGTCAACAATGCCGTTGGGCCGCAGCACCATGGTCCAGGAAAAGATCCGCACCAGGGCATTGGACCAGAAAGGCAGCACGATGAGCAGGAAGATCGCCTCCCGCCAGCGTCCCTTGACACGCTTTGCCAACGCATAGGCTGCCGGGTAGCCGACAAGCAGGCAGAAGAAGGTAACCCAGAGGCCGAGTTCGATCGACCAGCGCGTCAGCGGCCAATAGAACGGCTTGGAAAAGAAAGCCCCGTAGTTGCTCCAGGTAAAGCTGCCGGGGGTCGGCATCAGCGGCGACTTGTCGAGGAAACTCAACGCCAGCATCGCCGCCAGCGGCAAAAAAATCGTCAAGGCCAGCCACAGATAGGCGGGTCCGGTCAACGTGACGATGGCGATGCGGGTGCGTGTCGTGGGGCGCATGAGAGAGCCTCCCGAACGATGACGCCGCTCCGCCTTGCGTCGGAGCGGCGTCTGTCATTCCTGGGCGAAGCTGGAACTTACTTCGCGTACTCGGTCTTCACTTCAGTCCAAAGGTCGGAATAGGCCTGACGCTCTTCGTCGGACAGCGGCGCCATGTATTGCAGGCGCTTGATCGCCGCTTCATCGGCATAGAAGGCTTTCGACGGATCGCTGTCGGGGAGAGCCGCCATTGCCTTTGTGTTGGCCGAGGCCGGCGCGCCGACCTTGGTCGCCCATTCGACGTAATAGGTCGGGTCGATCATGTAATCGATGAACTTGTGCGCACCGTCGGCATTCGGCGCATCCTTGCCGATGGCAAGGCCGTCGAACCAACCCACGCCACCTTCGTCGGAAACGACATAGCCGACCGGCAATTTGAAATTGGTCTTGCTGCGCAATGCCGAGCCCGACCAGTAGACCGAGACATCGAAAGCCTTGGCCTGGAACTGCTTGTTCCACTCGTCTTCCGACGACCAGAGCAAAGCCACATTGGGCTTCAGCGCCAGCAGCTTTTCCTTCACCTTCGCCAGGTCCTTGGGGTGGTTCATGTCCTGGCCGGTGGCAAGGGCCGCAAAGCTCACCGCCTCGATGGCGTCGTCGCGCAGAGCAACGCGCTTGGCGTTCTTGGCATCCCACAGCACTTCGAGCGATTTCGGGGCATCCTTGAAGACGTCGGTCGAATAGGCGATGGCCGTGATACCCCAGACCCAGGCGACGCCGTAGGTCTTGCCGTCGACATTGAGCAGGTTCGAATCGCGGAAGGCGGGGTTGAGATCGGCGAAATGGCTGATCTTCGCGGTGTCGATCGGCTGCACGACGCCGAGTTCGGAGGCGCGGCCATTCCAGGCGCAGTTGGTGACGATCACGTCATAGACCCCGGGATTGGTCTGCAGCTTCGTGATCATCTCGGCTTCGGAATTATAGTATTCGTGCACCACGTCGAGACCCGTGGCCGCCTTGAAGGCATCGAGCGCCCATTTCTCGTCGGTGCCGTAGCCCTGCCAGTTGAGGACCTTCACCTCACCGGACGCCATGGCGCGGCGGGAGATGAAGGGGGCGACCCCCATGCCGAGGCCAAGAGCCGAAGCGCCGGCAACGAACTTGCGGCGCGACACATTGTTAAGCAAACGCGTCTTCCCAGTCATATCTTCCATCCTCCTAGGGGCCAGGGCCCGACCGGCACACGAAACGGTGCCTTCAGGTTGCGAGCAAAACATGGTTTATGGCGACATTCAAGCAAAGATCATTTGTATACAAACAAACTTCGCTTCACCAATGCTTGATCATCGGGAGATGATTTTTGGCGCCACTTCCTTTGCACTGCAACAACCGAGTCCCGGCCCTTGACTTGCCTCGCCGGTCCCGCCGTGATGCGGATGCATCGAGCGGATGAGGAATGGCTTACGGCGAATGACGCAACTGCAAAATAGACCGACCGGGGGTCCTCAAACATTGCAAGCTGGCAAAGCTGGCGATGCCTTGGTCCCGCGCGCCCGCTTCCCATTGCTGCGCGACGCACCTGACCTCGTCTATCTCGATAGCGCCTCCAGTGCACAAAAGCCCGACGTCGTCATTGACCGATTGGTCAATTTCTATCGTCATGAATATGCGAACATCCACCGTGGCCTCTATCCTTTGAGTGAGGAGGCAAGCGACGCCTACGACAAGGCACGCGCCCGGGTCGCCCGCTTTCTCGGTGCGACCAGGAACGAGATCATCTTCACCCGCAACGCGACCGAAGCCATCAACCTGGTCGCCCATGCCTATGGCGACAGCCAATTGCGGCCGGGCGACCTCATCCTCACGTCGCTGCTGGAACATCACGCCAATATCGTGCCGTGGCAGTTGCTCAAAGAACGGCGGCGCCTGCGCCTCGCCGCCATCCCAATCGACAGCGCCGGGAACATCGATCTCGCCCGCTATGAAATGCTGCTGGCGCGCGAACCGAAGCTTGTTGCCATTACCGCCGCCGCCAATACGATCGGCACCGTGACGCCCCTGCCCAAGATGATCGCTATGGCGCATGCGGCCGGCGCCCTCGTTCTGGTCGATGCCGCTCAGGCAGCGCCCCATCTGCCGATCGACGTCAGGTCACTCGATTGCGATTTCCTCGCCATCACCGGACACAAGCTGTATGGGCCGGACGGCATCGGTGCGCTGTTCGTCAAGGAAGCCATCATGGACGATCTGCCACCCTTCCTGGGCGGTGGCGGCATGATCCGCTCGGTCACCATCGAACACACCGAATTTGCGCACGGCCCGCGTCGCTTTGAGGCCGGCACACCGGCCATCGGGCCGGCCATCGCCTTCGCGAGCGCACTCGACTTCATCGAGGAAATCGGTTTCCCGGCCCTAGCCGGACATGATGCCGCGCTTGCCACCTATGCCGCGGAACGGTTGCCGGAGATATCCGGCCTCAACATCATCGGCGCGCCGAAAGAGCGGATTGGAATCATGTCGTTCACGATGGACGGGCTCCATCCACATGATATCGGGACGCTCCTCGGCGAAAGCGGTGTCTGTCTCCGCGCCGGGCACCATTGCGCCCAGCCGCTGATGGATCATTTCGGCATCACCGGCACGGCCCGCATTTCGTTTGCCGCCCACAACACAACCCAGGATATCGACCGACTGGTTGACAGCTTGGCACGCGTGCGGCAGATGCTGCGTTAGGGTCGGCATTCCAACCACGAGACCGAGCGCACATGATTCTCATTATTCCCGATGTCCTCACTCCGGACGAACAGTCCCAGTTGCGCCTTCTGGCTTCGCAGTCGAATTTCGTCGACGGCAAGGAAACGGCGGGCTTTCGCGCGAAGCTGGTCAAGAACAATGAGCAGGTTGCCAAGGACGCGAGCAACAAGAAGCAGTTGCAGGAGATCGTGGTCGGCGCGCTCTTGCGGTCCAAAGAGTTTCGCCGTGGCGCCATTCCGTTGCGTATCAGGCCGCCCCTGATCAGCCGCTATCGCCCGGGGATGACGTACGGAGTGCATGTCGACGATGCATTGATGGGTTCGTCTCTCGCGCGGGACCGCACCGATGTTTCCTGCACCGTCTTCTTGAACGACGCCAAAGAATATGAAGGCGGTGAGTTGGTCGTACATTCACCCTATGGGATCCAAGAGATCAAACTGCCGGCGCGCTATGCGGTCATCTATCCCTCCGGCACGCTGCATGAAGTCGCCGAAGTGACGAAGGGGGAGCGGCTGGTTGCCGTCACCTGGATTCAATCCTATGTGCGGGACGAGCGGCATCGGCAGTTTCTCTATGATGCTCTCCAGATCCGCGACAAGTTGCACAGCATTGATCCGAAGATGGTTGAGGCCGACACGGCGTGCCATCTTTACACCAATCTGCTGCGCCTCTGGTCCGAGAACTGATCTTCCCACCGGCTCAAGCGAAAGCGTCGGCAAAGAACGCAACGATACGCCTGAACAGGACGCGCTGATTCTCCGGCCGGCCGATGCCGTGCCCCTCATCGTCGAAGGTGAGCAACTCGTAATCGACGCCCGCCGCTTTAAGGCGATGCACAACGTCGGTGACGTTCTGCGGGGTCACATTGGGATCGTTCTCGCCCTGAACGATCAAGAGCCGCCCCTTGATATGACTGACAAAATGAATCGGCGAACGCTCGCGGAACCGATCCGGCGCGGTCTGCGGCGATCCGCCCATCATCTCTTCTGAATAGGGCCGCAAATCAGGCCGGGTCGTCTCGTAATCGACCACCAGGTCCGTCATGCCGCAGATCGGTGCCGCGGCGGCAATGGTCGCGACGGGAAAATGCGTGATCGCCCACCAGGATGAATAGCCGCCATAGGATGTGCCGGTGATGCCAACCTTCCCGGCAACTGCAATGCCGTCCCGAATAAGCGCTTCGGCACCGGTGCGGATGTCTTCCTGTTCCTTGCCGCCCCACCCTTCCACCCGGATCGATTCCTCGAAGGCAAGGCTGAAGCCGGTTGAGCCCCGATAGTTGGGCGTCATCACGTTGAAGCCGCAGGCGACGTAATATTGAATCTCGGGATCGAACGCATCTTCATCATGGTGCGTCGGCCCGCCGTGAACCAGCAATATCGTGCCCAACGCCGGAACGCGGCTCCGATAAAGCCAACCCTGGATTTCCAGGCCGTCGACCGAAATCCAACGATAATCTTCGGCCGGCACAAGTTCTTCAGGGGGAAGAGCGGGCCTGGTCGGATGTTCGGCAAGCATGCCGACCGCCCTATAAGGTGCGTTGCGCTCCAGCCGCAGAAGGCGAGCCGGTGTTTGTGCGTCGTAATGCCAGCTCACCCAGCGGCCGTCGGCTGCGAGACCGAGTGGGTCATAGGCGCCACGCCCTGGCTGAAAGGGGGATTCCATTCGCGATCCCGGATCGAGAAAGCTGATCATGGGGCGCGCCATCCTGACCTCTTCGATCACCAGATGATCGGTGCGCTTCAACCAGATGGCGTCCTCGATATTTCGAGAGGGGTCGGCGACCAGCCAGTCGATGCGCTCATCGGCCAAATGCCAAAGGCCGATGCGGCGATGCGGTTTTCCCTCCGCAGCCAGGACGATGGATTGCCCGTCCGGCGACCAGGCGCCGTCGACCTTGGCTGCTGCGCCGACATTGACAATCTCCCGGTCGAAACTGCCATCGATCGCCGCCAACCAAAGCTGTGCGCCGGCGGGATCGAGATCCTTGCGTTCATAGAGTAGGTATTTGTCGTCGGGGGAGACGAGCGGCCACATGAAGGCTGCCTTCTCAGGTCGAGCAATTACTCTTTTCTCGCCACGCTCGATATCGTGGCAATAGATGAACGCGGCTTCGGTCTCCGCTCCTGTGTCCGGATCGACATTGGCGGCATAGACCAGCGTGCGATTATCGGCGAGCAGCTGACCGCCGTGGATATAATAGTCCGGCGCCTCTGGCGTCAGGCGGCGCGGGGGCAGATTGTCGAGGAAGACCTGCAGCAGACTGATCCGCTCGTCGCCATCCTGCGACTGGCCGACGATGATGGAGCGCCCGTCCCGCGCCCAGATCAGATAATCGCAATCGCGCCCGTCATCGACGAGGCAACGCGGCGGCGCGCTGCCGTCGGCCGGTTGCATCCACAATTGCGTCGTCGGCGCCAGCTTGCCCCAGATCCAGGCGAGCTGCGATCCATCGGGCGAAAGATCGGCGTCATAGATCGCCGGCAGATCCAGCAACCGATCGAGAAAGGAATCGTGCGCGGAAAGGTCCGTCATCATCCATGTCCGTCTTGCATACTGGGCCAAACCTAGCGCCCCTCGCCCATTCTGCACAGATGGGCTACAAGAGATGCAGAATTTTGACGGTGCTTCCAGGTTCAACGCCGCACGCCAAACCATTGAGGTTCCAGATGAACGTTTCTCTCGACGCCGCTCTTGCCGAAGCGGAAAGCCGTTACACCGCCGCAAATCCGGCGAGTCTCGCGCGCCATGACGCCGCCCGCAATGCCCTCCCCGGTGGCAATACGCGGACCGTGCTGCATTATTCGCCCTTTCCGCTTGCGTGGTCGAAGGGCGAAGGCGCCGTCCTAACCGATCTCGACGGTCATGCTTATGTCGATTATCTCGGCGAATATTCGGCCGGCCTCTATGGGCACTCCAACCCGAAGATCCAGGCGGCACTGAAAAAGGCCATTGATGACGGCACCGTTCTTGGCGGCCCCAATGTCTATGAGGCCGAGCTTGCCGGAATCCTCAAGAACCGTTTCCCGTCATTGCAATCCCTGCGCTTCTGCAATTCGGGCACCGAGGCAAACGTCTTCGCGCTGATGACGGCACAGGCGCATACGGGGCGCAAGAAGATCATGGTGTTCGACGGCGGCTATCATGGTGGCGTGCTCTATTTCGGGCATGGCGGCATCCCGATCAACCTGCCGCTCGATTGGGTGGTGGCCCCCTATAACGATGTCGAAGGCACGCTGGACCTCATCCGCCGTCACGGCAGCGAGCTGGCGGCGATCCTGGTCGAACCGATGCTGGGGAGCGGCGGCTGTCTGCCGGCACGCAGGGATTTCCTTGGCGCCCTGCGCCAGGCGGCAAGCGAGCTCGACATCATCCTCATTTTTGACGAAGTGATGACCTCGCGCCTCTCATCGGGTGGCCTGCAGGCCGCCCTCGGTGTAACGCCCGACATGACGACCCTTGGCAAATATCTGGGCGGCGGCTCGTCCTTCGGCGCCTTCGGCGGCCGCGCCGACATCATGGACCATTACAATCCCGAGAAGCCCGGCTATTGGCCCCATGCCGGCACATTCAACAACAATGTCCTGTCGATGGCAGCCGGCCTCACGGGCCTGCGCGACATCTACACGCCGGAAGCCGCGATGGCGCTCAACGCCAAGGGCGACCGGCTGCGGGACGGACTCAACGCGCTGGGTGACAAGCACGGCGTGGCGCTGAGTTCGACCGGCTGCGGTTCGTTCGTCGGCATCCATTTCACCAAGGATGTGGTGGATCGGCCGGTTCACGGCAGCGCCGAGGAAGAGGTGCTGCATGGCAAGCTGCACAAGCTCATGCATCTCGACTTTATCGCCGCCGGTCTGTTCTTCGCCCGGCGCGGCTACGTGGCGCTCAGTCTGGCGCTTACCGATGCCGATATCGACCGCTTCATCGCTCAGACCGAAGAGTTCGTCACCTCGCGCCGGCCGCTGCTGGCAGCCTAGGTACCGAGATAGTCGCGGATCGCCGCATGCTGTGATGCCAGCACTGCGGCGGTTGCGCCGCTGAGCACGACGCGCCCGGCCGCGACGAATGCCGTCCGATCGGCAGCAAAAAGGGCGTCGGCCGGGTCGTGAGTCACCATGAGAATGGTAAGGCCTTTTTGCGTCCTCAGCGAGAGGATCAGTTCCAGCATCTCGCGGCGTAGCGCCGGCCCCAGGGCTGCGAACGCTTCGTCCAGCATCAGGATGGGGCGCCTGCGCAGAATGCAGCGGGCAATGGCCACGCGCTGGCGCTCGCCCCCAGACAATTGACCGGGCAGACGCTCTTCGAACCCCGCAAGCCCCACCTCGCGCAACGCCCAGGCGATCTGATCCTTCTCTTCGGCTGTCAGCCGCAATCCAGGATGAAGGCCGAGCCCGACATTCTGGATGACGTTGAGGTGCGCAAAGAGATTGTGGTCCTGGAACAGGGTCGTCACCGGCCGGGCATCCGGCGGCAGGTCGGTCACGTCTTCACCGCCGATGCGGATGCGGCCAGCCTGCGCCGTTTCGAACCCGCCGATGAGCGCCAGGAGCGTGCTTTTCCCGGCACCACTCGGTCCGATCACCGCCATCACTTCGCCCGGCTCGATGCTCAGGTCGAAATGCATGACCAGATCCTCATAGGTGAACTCGACACCGGCGACGTCAATGTAACTCACGACCACCCACCCAACGTTCAATCACGGCATAAGTCAAAAGCGTCAGCAGCAGCAACAGCAAAGCGGTGCTAGCCGCGCCATCCAGCCGATAGGCCCCCAACTGACCATAGAGCAGCAAGGTCAGATTGGTCAGGTCCTGGTTGCCGAAAAGAGCGATGGCACCGAGGTCGCCGAGCGAGATGACACTTGCCAGCGCCAGCGCGCTGCCGATAGGCCGCCGCAGGACCGGCCAGTCGATGTGCCGCCAGCGCTGCCACCCTTTGATGCCCAGCGCGGCGCAGAGCTTGTCGTGACGTTCTGCAGCGCCAGCCAGCGCCGGCTCCAGCAGGCCGAGCACGAAAGGCAGTGCCAGCACCGCATTCAGCAAAATGACACCCGGCACGGCCAATTGATAGAGATCGACCCGCCCCGCCGCAGCGAGGAAGATGCCCGTCCCCATCACCATCGGCGAAACGAAGAGGCCCAACCGCCCCACCAGGGCCAGCAAGAATGCCGAGCGGCGATAGTGTTGCGCCACGAGGTGACGACGCGCCTGCGCCAACAC
This sequence comes from Dongia sp., assembly GCF_041910485.1. Lineage (GTDB taxonomy): Bacteria > Pseudomonadota > Alphaproteobacteria > Dongiales > Dongiaceae > Dongia. Next base: position 52,071 of record NZ_JAYRQR010000058.1, on the reverse strand, counting down.
ATAGCCGCCCCCCGTGGCGACGATGCCGCCACCAAGACCCAGTCCGATACTGATCAGGCTGGCTCGCAGCAGAAGAGTTGGCGCGGCTGCGGCATGGAGGCCAAAGAGACCTTTCTGGACAAGAGCAACAACAGGCAGGGCGACGAAGAGCCCGGCTAGAAGAATGAGTGTGTAGTCGCCGATGCGCGTCATCGGACCGACGCCATCATAACGGCGGACGGTGAGTCGCGTCTGGCTGCCCATCGCCATGTCGCGTCCTGTGCGCCAGACCGCCCAGGCACCGGCCGCGCACAGCAGGGCCTGCAGCAGCGCCAGCATCGCCCCCAGGCCAAGATCGAAGTCGAAGCGCAGCGCTTGGTAGATCGCAACCTCCAGCGTCGTCGCTCCGGGACCACCACCTAATGTCAGCGCCACGGCAAAGGTCGTGAAGCACAGCATGAAAATGATGATGAAGATGCCGGGAAGCTGTTGCCGCAGCAGCGGCACCTCGATGAAACGAAAGACGTCTCGGCCTTTCATGCCGAGTTGCGCCGCCAGTCGCCAGCTTTCCGGCGGAACAGCAGCATAAGACGGCAGCAGCAACCTGATGGCCAGCGGCAGATTGAAGAAGACGTGAGCCAGCAGAATGCCGTGCAGGCCGTATATTTGCGGCCGCCAGTTGGCGCCCAGGAACGTGCCGAGGGACGCCAGATAGCCGCTTCCGCCGAAGACGGCCACGATTCCGAAAATGCCGACGATTGTCGGCATCACCATCGGCAAGGCGCAAAGTCGCAAAAGCCAGGCACGACCCGGAAAGCTGGGACGACGCGCCAGTGCACGCGTCACCGGCACCGCGGCCGACAGCGACAGAAGTGTCGAGAGCAGCGCCTGCCACAGGGTAAAGCCCAGCACCCGCCCCAGATAGCCGAGGCTGGCCAAATGCAGATCAAATCCGCCGGTCGAAACCAGCAGAGCGAAAATGGCGACGGCGGCTGCCGCCAGAATCGCGGCAAGCCCGCAACCGGTCAGGACGGTTGCGGGCCAGACCCCGATCCCGGCGGCCGGGGTGCGTCGCGAGCGGCGCCTCCCGATCGACAGGCCTGTTATTGACTGATGGTCTCGATCCATGTCTTGATCCAGGCATCGCGATTGGCCGCGGCCTTTTCGGCGGAGAGCAGCAGCGATTTTTCGGGCTTCGGCAAGGCCGCGAATTCGGGCGGCAGGTCGGCACCGATATCACGCACCGGATACATGTAGTTGGTGGTGGGAATGACCTTCTGCGCCTCGGGCGAGACGAGGAATTGCAGAAACGCCGTAGCAAGGTCGGCATGTGCCGAGCCCTTGATGCGCGCCGCCACTTCGACCTGCATGTAATTGCCTTCCGGAAAAACCAGAGCCTTGTAGCGGTCCGATTTCTCTACGATCTGGTGATAGGCGGGCGAGGTTGTGTAGGAAAGTACCATCGGCGCCTCGCCTTGCGTGAAGAGGCCGTAGGCTTCGCTCCAACCCTTGCTGACGGTGAGGATTTTCGGCTTGAGACCCTTCCAGGCATCTGCCGCTTTGTCGCCATAGATTTCATTCATCCACATGACGAGACCGAGACCCGGCGTGCTGGTGCGTGGATCTTCCAGCAATATCTTCGGCGCATCCTTGCCGTCGACCAGCTCCGCAAGGCTCTGCGGCGGCGCCTTCAGCTTCTCGCTGTCATAGACGAAGGCGAAATAACCCCAATCATAGGGCACGAAATCCGCGTCCTTCCACGCGATGGGAAGCGAAAGACCCGATAGGTCAGCACCGTGCGGCGTGATGAGGCCGGTCGCTTTGGTCTCAGCCGTCAGATTGGTGTCGAGACCCAGCACGATATCCGCCTTGGTGTTCGCTCCCTCGAGCTTGAGTCGCGCGAGCAAGGCGGCACCATCTTCGAGCGCTACCCAGTTGATGTCGCATGCGCATTGCGCCTCAAAGCTCTTCTCCAGCGCCGGGCCTGGTCCCCATTCGCTGGTGAAGGAATTGTAGGTATAGATGGTGAGGGCCGGTTTTGCCTCGGCGCCGGCGAGGCCAGGCGCCGCAAGAGTGGCCAATATCGTCGATATCGCTAGGTGTCGCAGTCGCACGGTTTCATCTCCTCCGCTTTGGGTTCCAGCGGATCGGATGAATGCGGGATTGGGGCTCCGGGAGCTGCAATCGCTGACTCATATCCCTCCGCCGGCATGACCCGGATCAGGTTCCGCGGGTTGAAGCGCGCTTTCGCTTCTCTCAGCCCCTGCACCTGGGGCACCCCGTTGAGTGCGGCCACTTTCTGCGACAGAGACCTGTCTTGTCAACCCGCCTTGTCAAGCAGTGCGGAGCCAGTCCGCATGTTCCGGCTGGGCGAGGCGAGATTTGAGCCGCGCCACTCGGGCGTCGCGCAAATCCCGGAGACCGGCGAAATCGTTGCCGGCTGATAGCTCGGCCTCGCACCAGCTGGCGGCAACCAGATTGAGCACCGTTTTATAGAGCTGGAAGCGTGGCCATTGCGCCGCTCCCACCAGGGGCAGGATCAGGGCCTGCTCTAGCGGCTCCGGAACTTCCGCTTCCTGGCCGACGGCCGCGAGGTCCCAGTGCGGTTCCTCCATCGCCGCGAATTCCCAATCGATCAGCAGCAAGCTCCCGTCCGGGCGACGCAGAAAGTTTGCTGGGTTCGGATCGATATGACAGGGCACCAAGGGCAAGGGATGGCGTGCCAAGGCCAGCCGAGCCGGCTCCAGCGCGCGCCTCAGTTCCGCCATCAGAGGCGTCGGCGCGAGGTCCAAATAGAGGTCGATCGCCTGGAAGAGACCTTGCCGCGTGGCAAAGCGGATTGGCGCCCGGTGCAACCGCGTCACCAGATCGATGATGGCGCCATAGGTCGTGCGATCGACGACGTCTGCACCGGTGAGCGGACGGGACCTAGTTTCGAAAACAGTCAGGTACCAGCCCGCATCGGGATCCGCGGCAATGACGCGGGGCGCCAGACCAAGCCCGGCCGCTGCCCGCGCATTGTCCGGTTCGGCGCGTCGATCCAGATAGCGCGACGCGCTGTCGCCAGGCCAACGCAGCACCAGATCCTGTCCGCCTCCCTGCAGGCGATAGGACCGATTGGTGATACCGCCCAGCGGCGAGAGTTGCCACGCCGCGCGCGGTACTGCCGCCAGTTCCGGAACTATGGTAAACAAAGACTCAATTTCTGGGGTCAATTGCATAGGGCCAATTAGCGCAGAGCAAGGGGCCGGGGCAAGTCACAAGGGGACAAGTGGGGGCTTAGCGCCTTGCCAGAACCATGCGCCTCTGTCACCGTCCGGCATCACCAGTAGCAAGGCGAGCAATCATGTCCGGCGAGGCAGACTTTCAGTCCATGACCGACAACGAGATGGTCCTAGTTGCCCTCACCGGCGATACGCAGTTGAAGACACAGCTTGAATCGCTGTGCGGCGCCAAGGACGTGGAAGCCGTTGCATTGGTCGTGGCTGGCGATCCGGAAAAAGCGGCGCGCGCCCTTGGTGCGGCAGGGACACAGGGTGTCGGTCTTTACGACCTGCGCGGCGGCGGTACGCAGCACCACAATCTGCTGGCAGCCATCCCTACCCTCTCGCGCAATGGTCCGGTGATCGGCCTCGTCGACCATGAGGCGTCACAGATCGCCCAGGGCGCCCTGGCGGCGGGTGTCACCGACGTCATCGCGCAAGGCGAATTGACGCCCGCCATGCTGCGCCGCGTGCTGCGCTATGCGCTTGCCCGCAAGGAGTCGGAGCGCAAGCTCACGCGTTTGCGGTTGTTTGACCCGGTAACGAGCCTGCCCACGCAGATCCTTTTCTGGGAAATTCTGTCGCTCGCCGTCCGCCGCGCCAAGCGCAACCATGATTTCTTCGCCATCCTGCTCATCGACATCGAGAACCTGCCGGATGGCCACAGCGAGGATGGGCCTTATCAGGATCTCGCCATGAACGAATTGGCGCAGCGCATTACGCCCGTCCTGCGCGGCAGCGATACGGTTTCGCGCTTCGAACGGCAGCAGCTTGCCGTACTTGCTGAATCCATGCCGCGCGTGGAAGACGTCCAAATCGTGGCAGAGAAGATCATCGAGGAACTGACCCGGCCGCTGTCGCTGGGCATCGGCCCGCTTTCCATCAATGTCGCGGTCGGCATTTCGCTGTATCCGACCAGCGCCACCGGCGCCGAAGGCCTGCTGTCGCGGGCAACCGATGCGATGCTGCAGGCCCGCGACCACGGCGCCAATCTCTTCGTCTTTGCCTGATCATCCGGCCCGGCACACCCCTTGCATCGCATAGGACCAGGATGGTGCCCGGTCCGTAGCAAGGGGAAGAATCTGCCCATGTTGTCGATGTTCTCGAAACGCCCTGAGTCCGAAAAGAGTAACGATCCCAGCCGGATAGAGCTGAATACCCAGCGTGTCGACGGGTCTGGGAACGTGACCAAGCTCAAAGTACCGCAGGCAGGCTTTGCCGATGCGCGCCCGGCCCGACCGGCCACGCCGACCCGCGCCAAAGTGTTCGAGAACGTGCCGAGCGTCGGTCAATATCTCTACCACCTCAGCGCCGATGTCCGTTCGTTCACGCGCGCCGAGACGGCCCACGCCGTCAATTCCTGCAGCCCGGTTGAAGTGCAACGCGTGGCACGGCTCGCCGCCAAATTGAAGGGGCGCTACCTCGCCCAGATCGTCGATCTTGCCAGCGGTCGGCGCGGCCCCATCGGTGAGATCGACATCGCCGAAGTGCGCCGCTCACGCGAAATGGCCGAAGAAGTCGAACTTGGCCTTGCCGCTCTTCGGCAGGCGATCGAATGCGGCGACTTGCCCCTCGACGGCGTGAAGTCAGACTAGGAATTTCGGCGCCGGCCCACCCCTGTCGCCAACTTGCCCCACGCGGCGAGATCGCCTAATCCTGTGGACCTTCCAACGGTCTCCATCCTGCAGGACAGACAATTCATGCGTACGCTTTATCCGGCGATCGAACCCTATCGCACCGGCATGCTCGAGACGGGCGACGGCCACCAGGTCTATTGGGAAATCAGCGGCAATCCGGAAGGGAAGCCCGCCGTGTTCCTGCATGGCGGCCCCGGCGCCGGCTGCAGTTCGGCTCATCGACGCCTCTTCGACCCGAAGAAGTACCGCGTGCTGCTGTTCGACCAGCGCGGCTGCGGTCGCTCGAAGCCGCATGCGAGCCTCGACAACAACACGACTTGGGACCTGGTCAAGGATATCGAGAAGCTCCGCGCCATCATGGGTGTCGAGAAATGGCTCGTTTTCGGTGGCTCTTGGGGCTCGACCCTCGCCCTTGCCTATGCCGAGACACATCCTGAGCATGTGAGCGAACTGGTCTTGCGCGGCATCTTCACGCTGCAGAAGCGGGAGATCGACTGGTATTATCAGCAAGGCGCCTCGAACCTTTTCCCCGATCTCTGGGAATCGTTCCTGGCCCCCATCCCCGTAGCCGAGCGCGGCGATCTGGTGGCTGCCTATCATAAGCGCCTGACCGGCACGGACACCAAGGCGCAGCTCGAAGCGGCGCGCGCCTGGAGTGTCTGGGAAGGCAGCACCATCAAGCTGCTGCCCAGCAAGCAGAACAGCAACAATTATGGACAGGATCAGTTCGCCCTGGCCTTCGCCCGCATTGAGAACCACTATTTCACGCATGCCGGCTGGATGGATCAAGGGCAGCTGATTCGCGACGCTCGCAAGCTGAAGAACATTCCCGGCATCATCATCCAGGGCCGCTATGACGTCTGCACCCCGGCCGTGACCGCCTGGGAACTGCACAAGGCCTGGCCCGAAGCCGACTTCGTCATCGTCGACGATGCCGGCCACGCCTTCGACGAGCCGGGCATCATGAACCAGCTCATTACCGCGACGGACAAGTTCGCCGCGTAAACAAAAAGCCGCCCGTCGCTTCTGGACGGGCGGCTCTTATTTTTCAGTTCGCACTGACTTTCGATTCAGGCGGTCAACTGGCCGTGGCAGTGCTTGTACTTCTTGCCTGACCCGCAGGGGCACTCGGCATTGCGGTTGAGATTGGCCCAAGTCGCCGGGTTGTTCTTGTCGATCCCATTCGGGCTCGCCGCCGGCGCAGGTGCCGCAGGAGCTGCCTGTTGCTGCGGCACCTCGGCCCGCACTTCGATATGCGACAGCATCGACGTCGCCTGCTCGCGCAGACGATCCAGCATCGCCTCGAACATTTCGAAGGCTTCGCGCTTGTACTCGTTCAAGGGATCGCGTTGACCATAGGCGCGCAGGCCGATCGCATGGCGCAGATGGTCCATGTTGAGGAGATGCTCTTTCCAATTCTGGTCGAGCACCTGCAGCACCAGCGACTTCTCGATGGCGCGCATCAGTTCCGAACCGATATTGGCGGCCTTTTCAGCCATCTTGCGGTCGACCGCTTCGACCAGACGCTCACGCATCGCCTCGTCGGCGATCCCTTCTTCCTTCGCCCAATCGGCAAAGGGCAAATCGAGCGCGAAGATGCGCAGCACTTCTTCGTGCAGGCCCTTCGTGTCCCACTGTTCGGCAAAGGCCTTTTCCGGCACATAGCGACCGATAAGCTCCTCGATCACCTCGTGACGCATGGCGAGCACCTCTTCCTTGAGGTCCTCGGCGCCCATCATCTCGCGGCGCTGTTCATAGACGACCTTGCGCTGGTCGTTCATGACGTTGTCGAATTTCAGCAGGTTCTTACGAATTTCGAAGTTGCGCGCTTCGACCTTCTGCTGCGCCTTTTCAAGCGCCTTGTTGATCCAGGGATGGACGATCGCCTCGCCTTCCTTCAGCCCCAAGCGCTTCAGCATCGTGTCCATGCGCTCGGACCCGAAGATACGCATCAGATCGTCTTCGAGAGACAGGAAGAAGCGCGAGGCGCCGGGATCGCCCTGGCGGCCGGAACGACCGCGCAGCTGGTTGTCGATGCGTCGGCTTTCATGCCGTTCGGTCGCCACGACGAAGAGGCCACCGGCTTCCAGCGCTATCTTCTTCTTGGCCTCGACATCGGCCAGGATCGCGGCGATCTTCTGCTCGCGCTCGGGTCCTTCCGGCAGGTCCTTGAGCTCGCGCTCGACCCGCATCTTGACGTTGCCGCCGAGCTGGATGTCGGTACCGCGACCGGCCATGTTGGTGGCAATGGTGACGGCGCCGGGAACGCCCGCATCGGCGATGATATAGGCTTCCTGCTCGTGATAGCGGGCGTTGAGCACTGCGTGCGGAATCTTCTTCTTCTTCAGATAGTCGGAGAGCATCTCCGACTTCTCGATCGACACCGTGCCGACCAGGACCGGCTGGTTGCGGGCGCGGCATTCCTCGACCAGTTCGGTAATCGCCTTGAACTTCTCGGCGGCGGTCCGATAGACCTCGTCGTCGTAATCCTTGCGGCTGACCGGCACGTTGGTCGGGATCTCAACGACGTCGAGACCGTAGATATCGGAGAATTCCGGCGCTTCCGTCATGGCCGTGCCGGTCATGCCGGCAAGCTTCGGATACATGCGGAAATAGTTCTGGAAGGTGATCGAGGCCAGAGTCTGGTTCTCGTTCTGGATGGTGACGTTTTCCTTGGCCTCCAACGCTTGGTGCAAGCCTTCGGAATAGCGCCGGCCTTCCATCATGCGACCGGTGAACTCGTCGATGATGACGACCTTGTCTTCCTTGACGATGTAATCGACATCGCGCGTAAAGAGCTTATGGGCGCGCAGGGCTTGGTTGACGTGGTGGACCAGGCTGATATTGCCGGTGTCGTAGAGCGTGCCCGCCTTCATCAGGCCGACGCCGCGCAGCAACTGCTCGATATGTTCGTTGCCGGCATCGGTCAGCGTCACGTGACGCGACTTCTCGTCCTTCTCGAAATCTTCATCGACCAGATGGGGGATCAGCTTGTCGACCTTGTAATAGAGGTCGGAATTGTCCTCGGTCGGGCCCGAGATGATAAGCGGCGTGCGCGCTTCGTCGATGAGGATGCTGTCCACTTCGTCGACGATGGCGAAGTTGAAGGCGCGCTGCGTCATATCCTCGGCGCGATGCTTCATGTTATCGCGCAGGTAGTCGAAGCCGAACTCGTTGTTCGTCCCGTAGGTGATGTCGCACTTATAGGCGGCACGGCGCTGCTCGTCGTTGAGGCCGTGAACGATGCTGCCGACACTGAGGCCCAGGAAGCGATAGACCTGCGCCATCCAGTTGGCGTCACGGCTCGCAAGGTAATCGTTGACGGTGACGACGTGGACACCCTTGCCTTCGATCGCATTGAGATAGACCGGCAGGGTGGCGACCAGGGTCTTGCCTTCGCCGGTCTTCATTTCCGAGATCTTGCCCTGATGGAGGACGATGCCGCCCTTGATCTGGACGTCGAAATGGCGCTGGCCCAGGGTACGCTTGGCCGCCTCGCGGACGGTAGCGAACGCGTCAGGCAGAATATCGTCGAGGGTCTCCCCCTTTTCCAGCCGCCCGCGCAGCCAGTCGGTGCGCGCCTTCAAGGCCTCATCGGAAAGGGCTTGGACCTCTGGCTCCAGGGCATTTACGGCGGCGACGGTCTTGTCCAGGCCCTTGATAAAACGGTCATTCGCGGATCCGAAGACCCGCCGCGCCAAAGCCGCGAACATGTTGGGAAATCCTTAAAATTCCGGAATCTGGTTGGGCAAGAGATAGGTCTCTGCAATGGCCCTGTCAACTTGGGGTGAAGTACCGGAAATCCTTGACCTTTCCGCTTGTGCGGACGGTTGGCGCGCGGCATAGTCCCCGGCGCCCGCGGGGTTGGCGGCCTGAAGCGGCCGTCCCCGGCCGGGCATTTTCAGGCACCAAAGGATACCCCTAATCCCATGGCCACTCAGACTTTCCGCCAGGCCCTCGCGGCCGGCGCCCTCCTGGTCCTCTCCCTCAGCGCGGTTCCCGCCTGGGCCCAGGATAACAGCTCGACCACCGCGCCGGCTCCTGCCACACCGGGCACGCCCGACCCCAAGCTGGTCGTCGCCAAGCTCAACGGCACCGACATCACGCGCCAGGACATCATCGATTCCGCGTCCGGCCTCGACCCGCAGATCCGCAACAATATCGACCAGTTCTTCCCGCAGCTGCTCGACCGTTTCATCTTCCTGAAGCTGGTCGCTGAAAAGGGCCGCGCCGACGGTCTCGACAAGGACCCCGACGTGGTCAAACTGGTCGATGAGAATGTGCGCCAGATCGAGGACAACGCCATCCGCCAGGTCTTCTTCAACAAGATGATCAAGGACAAGGTGACGGATGAGGCAGTCGACGCCCGTTTCAACGAGCTCAAGAGCAAGTTCGACGAGGACCTGAAGAAGACGCCGCCGGAGCGCGAGATCGCGGCCAGCCATATCCTCGTCAAGACCGAGGAAGAGGCGAAAGCCATCATCGCCGATCTGGAGAAGGGCGCCGATTTCGGCAAGCTCGCCGAGGAAAAATCGATCGACCCCAGCGCCAAGAGCAACAAGGGCGCGCTCGGCTGGTTCACCAAGGGCGCGATGGTCAAGGAATTCGAAGACGCGGCATTCGCGCTGAAGAATGGCGAGACCAGCAAGGCCCCGGTCAAGTCGCAGTTCGGCTATCACGTCATCCGCGTCACGGGCGACCGCAATAAGGCCCTGCCGACCTTCAACAAGACCAAGGACGAGGTTCGCCTGGACCTGGTCGAGGAATTGCGCGAACAGGTCGCCAAGGATCTCAAGGATGCCTCCAAGCTCGAGGTCATCGATCCCAATGGCGGCGTGAAGCAGGCGCAGTAAGATAGCGACGGCGTTACCGGTCCGGTCGATACCGGACCGGTAACATTTATCCTCTACCCAACACTGATACCCAACCTCAGAAAGGCCGACGACAGATGGGCGCCAAGGTCTCGCCGCTTGCACCGAACGTGATTCATCCGTTGCCGCCCCTGAAAGGCGTCCGATTGGCCGCCCGCGAATGCGGCGTGCGCTACAAGGGCCGCAAGGACGTGATGCTGATGGAAGTGGCGCCCGGTAGCACCATCGCCGGTGTCCTCACCCGGTCGCTCACCTGCTCGGCGCCGGTCGATCTCTGCCGCAAGCATCTCAAAGGCGGCAAGGCGCGGGCCATTCTGGTGAATGCAGGCAATGCCAACGCCTTTACCGGCAAGGTCGGCGTCGCCTCCACCGATCGCTGCGTCAAGGCCGCCGCGAAGACCCTGAAATGCCAGCCGCGCGAGATCTTCGTGGCATCGACCGGCGTCATCGGCGAGCCGCTCAACGATGCGCGCATCACCGACAATCTGCCGGCCCTCGTCAAAGACCTCAAGGAAGATGCCTGGAACGATGCCGCCCGGGCCATCATGACCACCGACACGTTTGAGAAGGTGGCCACCCGCACCGCCAGGATCGGCGATACGACCGTCACCATCAACGGCATCGCCAAGGGGTCCGGCATGATCGCCCCCGATATGGCGACGATGCTGGCCTTCGTGGCGACCGACGCCAAGATCCCGGCTCCCATCCTGCAGACCCTGCTGTCGAAGGCGGTCGACAAATCCTTCAACTGCATCACCGTCGATGGCGACACGTCGACCTCGGACACGCTGCTGCTGGTGGCGACGGGCTTGGCCGGAAAGCACAAGAAGCCCGTCTCGGCCACTGACCCGATCCTCAAGGAGTTCCGCGCGGCGCTCGACTCGCTTCTGACCGACCTTGCCGTGCAGGTCGTCCAAGATGGCGAAGGCGCTGAGAAGCTCGTCACCATCGAAGTGTCCGGAGCCGCCAGTGCCGCCGCCGCGCGCCGCATCGGCCTTGCCATCGCCAACTCACCGCTGGTTAAGACCGCCATCGCCGGCGAAGACGCCAATTGGGGCCGTATCGTCATGGCGGTCGGCAAATCCGGCGAGAAAGCGGACCGCGACAAGCTGGCGATCAGCATCGGCGGCGTCGAGATCACCAAGAACGGCCAGCGCCGCCCCGACTATGACGAGGCGCCGGTCGCCGCCCATATCAAGACGCGCGACGTCCATATCGGTGTCGATGTCGGTGTGGGCAAGGCGAAGGCGCGCGTCTGGACCTGCGACCTCACCCATCGCTATATCGAGATCAATGCCGATTATCGTTCCTGACATCGAAACGGAACGCCTGCGCCTGCGCCCGCTCCGGCAGTCGGACGCGGCCGAGGTGACGCGCCTCGTCAACGATTTCGAAGTGGCGCGCTACACGGCGACGATCCCGCATCCCTACGACATAAAGATGGCGCAGGATTTCATCGCGACGCCGGAAGCGTCACCCGATGCGGTGTCGCGCTTCCTCGACGATCCGGAAGCTGCGATCGTCCTGGCGATCGAGCGCAAGGACGGTGACCGCCTGTTGGGTTGTGTCGGCCTGCAGAAAACCGCCGAGGGGCCGGAAGTCGGTTACTGGATCGGCCGCGAATATTGGGGCTTCGGCTATGCGTCCGAGGCGGCCGGCCGGCTGGTGCGTCTGGCTTTCGAAAACTTTGCCCTTCCTGAACTCATCGCCTCGGCCGTGACGGTCAACGACGCCTCGCACCGTGTGCTGGAGAAATTGGGCTTTGCCGTCTCCGGCACGGGAGAGATCCATTCGCGGGCCCAGAACAGCCACCTGCCGGTCATCCATCGGCGCCTCAAGCGCAACGATTGGCTGCGCGCCACCGGTCGCGCCGCATGACGGACAAGAAGATGCTTCTGGTGGTCGCAGTGGCGCTTGTCGATGCCGACGGCCGCGTTCTGCTGGCGCAGCGCCCCGAAGGAAAGAGCATGGCCGGCCTCTGGGAATTTCCCGGCGGCAAGGTGCATGACGGCGAAACGCCGGAAGCCGCTCTCATCCGCGAGCTGCACGAGGAACTCGGCATCGACGTCAAGGAAAGCTGCCTCGCTCCCCTCACCTTTGCCTCGCATACCTATGAAACGTTCCATCTGCTGATGCCACTCTATGTATGCCGGCGCTGGGAAGGCCAGGTACATGGGCGCGAAGGGCAACAGCTTGCCTGGGTCCGGCCGACCCGACTTGGCGACTATCCCATGCCGCCGGCCGACAAGCCGCTCATTGCCATGATCTGCGATTTGCTGTGAGATCGTTCGGCACGCACTGATTGTTGCGAGTCGATGAAAATCCCGGGGAACAGTAAAATGCGATCAATCGTCCAAGTCGGCGTCGCCCTCCTCAGCCTGCCGGTTCTGGCTGGCGCCTTCGCTGCATCGGCTGCGGCCGACGACCCGATTGGCCTGGTGCAGCGCGTGCAGAACGCGGTCTATGGGACAGAGCCGCAAGGGAACCGCACACCGAAGTTCCGCCGCGATGGCATCGTCTTCAACGAACTGATCGAGACGACGCAGAACAGCGCCATCGAAATCGGCTTTGTCGACGGGTCCGAGCTTACGATCGGCGCCCAGGCCAAGGTGCAGATCGACCATTTCACCTTCGATCAGGAAAGCGGCGATGGCGAGGCGACCCTCAACCTCGGCAGCGGCGCGTTTCGGTGGATCACCGGCCTGATGCCGCCCGATGGGATGGACATCGAAACCCCGACGGCGACCATCAGCATCCGCGGCACCAATGTGAAGATCGGCGTCCGCGCCAACGGCAATACTGAAATCGGGCTCGATGACGGCGCCGTGCATATTCTCGCCAAGGGCAACGGCGCTGTCGCCGACATCAAAGAAGGGCAAAGCGCCCGCGTGACGCCGGATGGGATCGAGATCATCGATCGCGTCATCTCTGTGGCCGACGGCGTCGTCGACGATGGCTGGTTCAACTCGCGCGACCAGGATCGCGGCAAAGACAATTCAACCGGCGGCCATGACAGCCAAGGCGGCGGCCAGAACTAATTCAAAAAGCCTAGCATGAACGGCCGAAGACATCGGTCAGGCTTACCTCGCCGCTGCCGCGTCTTGCCGGCTGCTGCTGCGATGGATCTGGCGCCCAGCCGGTAAGAAAGATGGCCTGGAATGTCGCCCGGATGCGGCCGTCCGATTCTGCAAACCGTTCGGCATAGAGCAGGCTGGCGCGGGCAACGACGTTGCGGCTGAGCGGCCGGCGCGACCGGGCAATGAGGGCATTGCCTTCGCCCATCCCGCGCAGGTCGCGCATCAGGCCGATGGCATCCGCATAGGTCACGGTGATCGTTTCGGCATCGGCCACCGGCAGGGCAAAGCCCGCCCGCTGTAACAGGCCGGCGGCGTCGCGCAGCCCCACCATCGGCGAAACGCGCGGGCTGGCGCCGCCCGTCTCGGCAAGTTCCGCCTCCATCAGGCACTGGCGCAATTCGGTGAGGGTTTCGCCCCCCAGCATGACGCCGAGAAAGAGCCCGTCGGGCCGCAGCGCATTGCGAATCTGGATGAGCGCGCCCGGCAGATCGTTGATCCAATGGAAGCCAAGACAGGAAAGGACGAGATCGAGGCTGCCCGCCTCGAACGGCAAGGCGACCAGGGAATCGCCATCCAGCAAAGGTGCGGCAGAAAGCGTCGTCATGCCACCCACCGCCGGATCCAGTTCGGCGCGGATATCCGCCAGCAATCCGGCGCGCGGCGAGAGGTCGGCGGCCTTGGGGAATTGGCGTCGCACATCGGCCAGTCGATCCAGCAATCGCGTTGCCAGTTCGCGGAACAGGAAGTCGTGTCGGGCAAAGCCTGGCTCGGCCCGCTGCCGCTGCCGCGCCAATTGCCGATGGTCGAATATGCGGGGATCGTCGCTCATGGCGGCGGAGTATGCCCAAGCCGTTGCCCGGCGCAACCGGCTTTGCCACGATCGATGGTTGACGCCTCCATGATCTCTTCGTCAAATAGGATTATGGCACTTTCACCGCCCATCACCACAAGGCTGCCCAGACCGATCCGGCATCTGTGGCACCGCGCGCTCGATACCGTGCTCCCGGCGCGCTGCCTCAAATGCGGCGAGGTCGTGTCGACCGCATCTGCCGGCCTCTGCCCCACCTGCTGGGGTGCCTTGAGTTTCCTTGGCGAGCCCTGCTGCAGTTGCTGCGGCCATCCGTTCGAATTCGATCTGGGCGTTGATGCCCTGTGCGCCGCCTGCCTCGAAAGCCCGCCCCCTTTCGACCGGGCCCGTGCGGTGCTGCGCTACGACGAGGCCAGCCGGGACCTGATCCTGGCCTTCAAGCATGCCGACCGAACGGCGCTGGCGCCCAGTTTCGCGGCCTGGGCCCAGCGCGCCGGGCGGGACCTCATCGCCGATTGCGATCTTATCGCACCGGTCCCCCTGCATTGGTCGCGTCTCTTCGCTCGCCGTTACAATCAGGCGGCCCTTCTGGCGAATGCCTTAGGAAAAGCCACGGGAAAACCGACGGCGCCCGATTTGCTGCTGCGCCGACGCGCCACCGTGCGCCAGGGGCATCTTGGCCGCCTCGCCCGCGCCCGCAACGTGGCCGGTGCCTTCGCACTCAACCCGAAGCGCGCGGATATGCTGGCGGGGCGGAAAGTCCTGCTGGTCGACGATGTTGTCACGACCGGGGCCACCATCAGCCAATGCGCCGCCGCCCTCCGCCGCGGCGGGGCGGCGGCTGTCCATGTCCTTGCAGTGGCCAGGGTCATCCAGTCGGCCTGATGGGTGGGGCTACCCTAAATTCTTTGCGTTCCGCGTCAAAGATTGCTTGTGCCGGCCGGAACCGCGCCCCCTTGTCAACCGGCCCTCAAAGACTGACATTAGGCAGCAGTGGGCGGGTAACCCTGTTTTACCCTCGATCGGTGTTTAAATGGCTAAAGTCGAAATCTACACCACGCAGATTTGCGGTTACTGCTATCGGGCCAAGAAGCTCCTGCAGGAGCGCGGCGCCAATTTCACCGAAATCGACGTCATGGCCGATGGGCAGAAACGGGCCGAAATGCGCGAACGGGCCGGCGGGCGCACATCGGTCCCCCAGATTTTCATCGACGGCAAGCATGTCGGCGGCTGTGACGATCTCTATGCCCTGGACCAGGCCGGGAAACTGAAGCCGCTGCTGGAACCTGCGCACTGAGCGCAGCACCGCAATTCATCTTAAGGGAACATCGCCATGACGCAGACCGTCTTTTCTGCCGCTTGCGTACAAATGAACTCAGTGCGCGACGTGGCGCCGAACATTGCCGCAGCCAGCGATCTCATCCGCGCCGCCCACGCCCAGGGCGCCAAACTGATCGTGACGCCCGAGAACACGACGATCATCGAGCCCGACAAGAAGGCCTCGCTCGCCAAGACGCCGGCCGAGGCCGAACATCCCGGCATCCCCGCCTTCTGCGGTCTGGCCAAGGAACTCGGCGTCTGGCTGGTGATCGGCTCCATGCCCGTCCGGGCCGAACCGACCCGCATCGCCAACCGGCAATTCGTCTTCAACCCGGCAGGCGAAATCGTCGCCCGTTATGACAAGATCCATATGTTCGACGTCGATCTGCCGACCGGCGAAAGCCACCGCGAATCCGCGCAGGTGCGGCCGGGCGTCGAGGCGGTCGTGGCCGATACGCCCTGGGGCGGTCTCGGCCTCACCATCTGCTATGATGTGCGCTTTGCCTATCTGCACCGCGCGCTGGCGCAAGGCGGCGCCAAATATCTGACCGGTCCCGCCGCCTTCACCGTGCCGACCGGCGAGGCACATTGGCATGTCCTGCTGCGCGCCCGCGCCATCGAAACCGGTTGCTTCATGTTCGCCGCCGCCCAGACCGGCACCCATGCCGACGGCCGCGGCACCTATGGCCATTCGCTGATCATCGATCCCTGGGGCAAGGTGCTGGCCGATGCCGGCAGCGAGGTCGGTGTCGTAACGGCCGAAATCGATCCCGCGCTTGTCACGAAAGCGCGCTATGCCGTACCGGCCCTGACTCACGATCGCAGCTTCACCAAGCCGCAGGCGCCGCTCAGCGCCGCTGGCGAATGACACCTAAGATAAACAGATTGAGACAGAGGAGTTAGCTATGAGCCTGCGACTTGGCGATACCGCCCCGGATTTCGAACAGGACTCGACTGACGGCAAGATCAAGTTTCATGACTGGATCGGCAATTCCTGGGCGATTCTCTTTTCACATCCGAAGGACTTCACCCCGGTCTGCACGACCGAGCTCGGCGAGGTGGCACGCCTCAAGCCCGAATTCGACAAGCGCAACACCAAGGTGATCGGCCTTTCCGTCGACGGCCTCAAGGAACATCAGGGCTGGATCGGCGACATCAAGGAAACGCAGGGTCACGCCCTCAACTTCCCGCTGCTCGCCGATGCCGACCGCAAGGTCTCGGAACTCTATGACATGATCCACCCGAACACCGATGCGACCGCGACCGTGCGTTCGGTCTTCATCATCGGGCCGGACAAGAAGGTGAAGCTGCAGATCACCTATCCGATGAGCACCGGCCGCAATTTCGACGAGATCATCCGCGTCCTCGACTCGCTGCAGCTCACCGCCAACTTCAAGGTGGCGACGCCGGTCAATTGGCGCGATGGCGACGATTGTATCATCCCGCCCAGCGTCCCCGACGCCGAGGCCGACACACTCTTCGCGAAGAAGGGCTACAAGAAGATCAAACCGTATCTCCGCATCACCCCGCAGCCGAACAAGTAAGCGGCAGGAGACGAACAAAAGCCCCGCAAGAAACTGCGGGGCTTTTTCTATTCCATCACCTTCACCACATCCCCAACCTTGACCGCGCCCGGCCTTGCCACCGCACTATAGATTCCGGCCACGGTCTTGTTGGCGACGGTGGCATGCAGAATGCCTGGATCGTTGGGCAAGTCGCCCTGCGCGCGCGTGGTAAGGGCGCAGCGTTTGCAGACATCGTTGACGTCGAACGTTGCCTTGCCGATTGCCACATGGCTGCCGATCCAATCCTGTTCAAGGAAGCCGACCGCCTCGCCCGCATCGAGCATGATGTTGGGCCGGAAGCGGGCCGGCGCAAAATTCCCGTCAGGATGCTCCTCGGCAAGGCGCCGCAAGGTCGCGCTGGTCAGCATGTGGCAGTGGCTGTGCTCGTAGAGTTTCGGCACGCGACTGCCGTCATTGACGACCAGGGCCGCCGGCATGGCGAGCCGGTCGCTGATGATCCGGTCGATTTCCGCATCGTCGCTGCGCAGCGTTTCGCCATCGGCAAAATCGAGTTCCACCACGGGGCGCGGCGCATCGACGGCGGTGAGAAAACGCGCATTCCAGGTGATGATCGGCCGATAATTCTTCTTGGCGCGGCTGGCATGGGCGACGACACCCAATTCCAAGTCGACGATGGCAAAGGCCCGGTCGCCGGGAATGCCCTTGGCGCCGAATGCCGCCGAGGCCAGCTCCTCGCCCCGCACGCTTTGCACCGGGTACCGATAAAGACCGCTCACCTTGACGTTCACGCCATCTCTCCCTTCGCAATGCGCCAGACCAGGGTCAGTCGCATATCCTTGTCTTCCAGTTCGATCGAGGTCGGCACTTGATAGCGTGCCACCTCGACAAGACCTTTGCGCGGCAGATAGGCGCGTCCCGGATCGCCCATCAATATTGTCACACCAGCTTCCGCCAGTTGCTCGAACCAGGCAAAGACCCGTTCCGCCATCGGTCGCTCGTAACACACATCGCCAGCCAGGACGATATCGAGGCCCAAATCCATGCGCCCAACCAGGTCATCCGTCACCACCTCGACCAAGCTCTTGTTGAGGCCGGCATTGAGACGGATCGCTTCGGCAGCGAAGGCATCGATTTCAGCAGCAATCACCGAGGCGGCACCGGCGCGCGCGGCGGCGATGCCGGAAAGGCCGCTGCCGGCCGCAAAGTCCAGGACCTTCCGGCCACGGACGACCGCCGGCTGATCGATGATATAGCGGGTGAGCGCTTGCCCCCCCGGCCAGCAGAAGGCCCAGTAGGGCGGCGGCAGCTCCATATCGTCGAGCTCATTCTGTGTCGCGCGCCAGATCGGGCTGATCTCGGTGGCAAGGTGCAGCTTCAGCTCCGGCACCAGGCTCGGCCGGGCGATCTTGGTTTGCGCGCGAATGAAGGCGGCGCGACCCTTCAAAGCCAAACCCGGTCCAGCACGATGCCGAAGAGGAGAATCCACCCGACGAACCGGTTGGAGCGAAACTTGTCGAGGCAGTCGGCCGGGTCGTCGATATCGACATCGACCAATTGCCACAGCAGATGCGCCAGGACACCGGCGAGCCCCAGATAGGCGATCCAGCCGCTCGCCGTCGCCCACAAGGCCGCGCCGAAACAGAAGAGGGTGAGTGCGCCAAATGCCAACAGCCATTTCTTGGTGCCGGCACCAAGACGCAACGCTGTCGATTTGACGCCGATGAGCGCATCGTCGGCCTTGTCCTGGTGGGCATAGATCGTGTCGTAAAAGAGCGTCCAGAACAGCCCGCCGACATAGAGCCAGACAGGTGCCGGGGCAAGGCCCGCCCAGATCGCCGCCCACCCCATGAGGGCGCCCCAATTGAAGGTGAGACCCAGGAAGGCCTGCGGCCACCAGGTAATCCGCTTCATGAACGGATAGGTGACGACGAGGATCAGGGAGGCTGCGCCGAGACCCACTGCGAAGAGGGGCAATTGCAGCAGGATGATGAGGCCCACCAGCAATTGCAGGCCGAGGAAGACGAGCGCCTGCGTGAGGTTGAGCGCACCGGAGGCGAGCGGCCGCGTCGCCGTCCGTGCGACTTTGGCATCGAAATCGCGGTCGGCGATGTCGTTGATCGTGCAGCCCGCCCCGCGCATGACGATGGCGCCGAGGGCGAAAAGAAGGATCAGCTTGAGGTCCGGCGCAAAGCCCTGCGGCGTGGCGAGAGCCAGCGACCACCAGCAGGGAAAGAGCAGCAACCAGGTCCCGATCGGCCGGTCGAGCCGCGCCAGCCGCGCATAGGGGCGCAAGGGCGCCGACAGGAAACGGTCGACCCAGTCGCCGCTCTTGATATCTCCGGGCCTGTTTTCAGGGACCTTGTTCATGGGTTTATCATGTCATGTTTCGGCGCTAGCTTGTCGGCACGCGACCATAGTGACAGCCAAACGATAGCTCAAGAACATGATCCCACGCCTTTACGTCACGGTGGACCTCGCCCCCGGCCGGCAGTTTGCGGCCGAGGAGCGCACCGCCCATTACCTCAAGAATGTCATGCGCCGAGAAGCGGGCGCCCCGGTCATCCTTTTCAATGGCCGCGACGGCGAGTTTGAGGCGCACCTCGCCGAAATCGCCAAGAAACATGTGACGATCGAGGTGGGCGCCCTGCGCCGCCCCCAGGTCGGTACGCCCGATGTCTGGCTGTGTTTTGCGCCCCTGAAGAAGGATGCCGTCGATTTCCTGGTCGAAAAGGCGACCGAACTCGGCGTCGCCGCCTTCCAACCAGTGTTCACCAAGCATACGGCAACGACCCGGCTCAATCTCGAGCGCCTCAGCGCCAACGCCATCGAGGCGGCCGAGCAGACTGAGCGCCTGACCCTGCCCGCGATCCACGAGCCCCTTTCCTTGAGCGACCTCATCGCCAATTGGGACCCGGCGCGCCGAATCATTCTGTGTGCCGAAGCCGGCCCGGCGCTGCCCATCGGCGAGGCGTTATCAGCCCTAAAGTCCGATGTGAATAAATCTAACGCATGGGCTATCATTTGCGGCCCGGAAGGGGGATTTGCCCGATCCGAGCTTGACCTGCTTTCAAAACTGCCATTTGTTACCCCGGTCGGGCTGGGACCTCGAATCCTGCGCGCCGACACCGCCGCTCTCGCAGCACTTGCGGTCTTTCAAAGCATCCTTGGCGACGGCGCCGAGCGGCCACCCGCACCATTGACGCCGATCGGTCAATCGCCTGAGTAAACAGCCCGAGTAAGGGGAGAATGACGTGTCAGCACCGCCAAAATCGCGCGGCGAGCCGGTGACGGCCAAGAGCCAGCTCATCGACTGGATCGCCAAGGGCAACAAGCCCAAATCCGAATGGCGCATCGGCACCGAGCACGAGAAGTTCGTCTTCGACCTCAAGACGCTGCGCCCGGTCCCCTATGAAGGACCGAACGGCATCGGCAAGCTGCTCGCCGGCCTCACCCGCTATGGCTGGGAGCCGATCGAGGAAGACGGCAATATCATCGCCCTCACCATGAACGGCGAGAACATCACGCTGGAGCCGGGTGGGCAGTTCGAACTTTCAGGCGCCCCTTTGCGCACCATCCACGAAACCTGCCGCGAAGTGGGCGAGCATCTGAAGCAGGTCAAGGAAATCTCCAGCGAGCTCGGAATCGGCGTGCTCGGCATGGGCTTCAATCCCAAATGGCCGCGCGCCGACACGCCCTGGATGCCCAAGGGCCGCTACAAGATCATGGGCGATTACATGCCCAAGCGCGGTAAGCTCGGCATCGACATGATGATCCGCACCTGTACGGTGCAGGTGAATCTCGATTTCGCGACCGAAGCCGACATGGTGAAGAAGTTCCGCACGTCGCTGGCGCTGCAGCCCATCGCCACGGCGCTCTTTGCGGATTCCCCCTTCACCGAAGGCAAGCCCAATGGGTTCCTCTCCTACCGTTCGCATATCTGGACCGATACCGACCCCGATCGTTGCGGCATCCTGCCTTTCGTCTTCGAAGAGGGGATGAGCTTCGAGCGCTATGTCGACTATATGCTCGATGTGCCGATGTACTTCGTCTATCGCGACGGCAAGTATATCGATGCCTCGGGCCAGTCTTTCCGCGCCTTCCTCAAGGGAAAACTGCCGGCACTTCCTGGCGAAATCCCGACGACGGGCGATTGGGCCGACCATATGACGACGGCTTTCCCCGAGGTCCGCTTGAAGCGCTTCCTCGAAATGCGCGGCGCCGATGGTGGCCCGTGGGAACGGCTCTGCGCCCTCCCGGCACTTTGGGTCGGCCTTCTTTACGACCAATCGGCGCTCGATGCCGCCTGGGACCTCGTCAAGGACTGGTCGATTGCCGAGCATGAGGAATTGCGCCGCAACGTGCCGCGCCTTGCCTTGAAGACGCCGTTCCGCGGCGGCACCGTGCGCGACGTGGCGCTCGAGGTCCTGAAGATCGCGCGTGCCGGCCTGCAGAAGCGGGGTGCCGCGGATCTCGGCGGCATGGATGAATCGGGTTTCCTCAATCCGCTGCAGATCATCGCCGACAGCGGCAAGACCCCGGCCGAGCTGAAGCTCGATCTCTTCAACGGCAAGTGGGGCGGCTCGGTCGACCCGGCATTCAAGGAATTCGCCTACTGAGCGATCTGTTCCGCCACGCATGGAGTTTGGAATGTTAGATCCGATGCATTTCGCGATCTTCTTCGGTGCGGCCTTTGCCCTCGCGATCGCGCCGGGACCCGGCATGCTCTATGTCGCGGCGCGCTCCATCTCCGGCGGTCGCGCGGAAGGCTTGGCGTAGAGCTTCGGCACCGCCTTGGGCGGCTTCGTGCATGTGATCGGCGGCGCCATCGGCGTCTCCGCCATCCTGATGGCGAGCGCGGAAGTTTTCACGGTGCTGAAGATCGTGGGGGCCGTCTATCTGGTGTGGCTGGGCATCCGCACCTGGCGCCAAGCCGGGTTCGACCTCTCCAATTTCGAGGTGAAACCGGCCGGCATCCGCCGTGCCTTCCTCGAAGGGATCGTGGTCGAGGTCTTCAATCCAAAGACGGCGGCCTTCTTCCTGGCCTTCGTCAGCCAGTTCGTCGACCCGGCCAAAGGCAATGTCGGCCTGCAGTTCGTGGCCCTCGGCGCGATCTCGGTCACTCTCAATACGACGCCCGATATCGTCATCGCCCTCTTTGCCGGCCGGGTCCGCAAGGGCCTGTTGGCGCGTCCCCGCCTGATGAAGCGGGTGCAAAAGGCCTCGGGGGCCCTGCTGATGAGCCTCGGTCTGGCGCTTGCCTTTGCCCGGCGCCCGGCCTGATCAAGGATTTTATTCACAGACCAGTTTATTCCCGGCCGCAGCGAATTTTTAACACAATTGGCGCCAAGCTGGCTCCAGGACGAGCGATGGCGGCAGATTTTCATGTTCGACAATTCTCAGACGAAGAAGACGCGCCATAAGGTCATGATGCAGGTCGAATTGGACGATGGCAGCGAACGCCTGATGTCCCTGTTCGTGGCCCCCGGCACGCGCGTCAGCGATACGCTCAACGACAACCGCATGTTCCTGCCGTTCGAAACGTCCGATGGATCGGTCGAGATCATCCGCAAGGAAGCGATCCGCCGCGTCGTGCCGCAGGAAAGCACCACCCGTCCCACCCGCAGCCCTTACGATATCTTAGGCATCTCGGAAACCGCCTCGGATGCCGAGGTGAAGGCCGCCTATCACAAGGCGATCATGCCGATCCATCCGGACAACATCGCGTCGAAGGACCTGCCCCCCGATTTCGTGGCACTCGCCAACCGCATGTCGGCCCAGGCCAACGAGGCCTATGCCAAGATCCGCAAGCTGCGCGAGAAGTCGTCGCTCAGTGTGGCCGACGGAGCTCTTTAAGCGCGCCGTCGAGCCCGTCGAGCGTCAGCGGGAACATCCGCTCGCCCATCATCTGCTTCAACAGCTTCAATGATGCCGTATAGCTCCAATGGTGGGTATCGCGCGGGTTGATCCAGGCGGCCTTCGGATAGTGTTTCAGCAGCCGATCCATCCACAGGGCGCCCGCTTCCTCGTTCCAATGCTCGACCGACCCGCCGGCATGGGTGATTTCATAGGGGCTCATGGTCGCGTCACCAACGATGATGAGACACCAATCGGGTCCATAAGTGTTCATCACCTGTTGCGTCGGCGTGAAATCGTCATAGCGGCGGCGATTCGAGCGCCACAGCTTCTCATAGACGCAATTGTGGAAATAGAACGTCTCGAGATGCTTGAACTCGGATTTCGCTGCCGAGAAAAGCTGCGCCGATTCCTCGATATGATCGTCCATCGACCCGCCGATATCGAGGAGGAGCAGCACCTTCACCTTGTTGCGCCGCTCGGGGCGCAAATGCAGGTCGAGGACGCCGCCATTGGCCGCCGTTGCCCGGATCGTGCCGCCGAGATCCAGTTCGTTGGCCTCGCCCTCGCGGCCCCAGCGTCGGAGTCGCCTGAGCGCCAGCTTGATGCCGCGCGTTCCCAGTTCGACATCGCCATCGAGATCCTTGAACTCGCGCTTGTCCCAGACCTTCACGGCGCTGCGATGGCGTGAACCGTCCTGGCCGATCCTGACGCCTTCCGGATTATAGCCATAGGCACCGAAGGGCGAAGTGCCGGCCGTGCCGATCCATTTCGAACCGCCCTCGTGGCGCTTCTGCTGTTCCTGCAAACGCTGGCGCAGCGTCTCCATCAGCTTTTCGAAACCGCCCAGCGATTTCACCGCCGCCATCTCCTCAGGGCTCAGATATTTCTCGGCAAGCTTCTTCAGCCACTCCTCCGGTATCTCAGCGAGGAGATCTTCGGAGACGCCAGAAAGACCCTGGAAGTAAAGCGCGAAGACGCGGTCGAAACGATCGACCAGCCGCTCATCCTTCACCAGGGTCGCGCGGGCCAGATAATAGAAATCCTCGATGTCGAGCACCGCGACCTGCGCCTTCATGGCTTTGAGCAGCGTCAGATATTCGGTCAAGCTGACCGATACACCTTCGTTGCGCAGGGACGTGATGAAACCCGCGAACATCAATCGTGCCTTACTGCCCGCGCCGCGCGAGGAACGCCACGCGTTCGAAGAGATGCACGTCCTGCTCGTTCTTCAGCAGCGCACCATAGAGGGGCGGCACCACCATTTTCGGGTCATTCGACTTCAGGACTTCCGCCGGGATGTCGTCGACCATCAGCAGCTTCAGCCAATCGATCAGTTCCGACGTCGCCGGCTTCTTTTTGAGGCCCGGCACCTCGCGGATATCAAAGAAAAGATTGAGCGCCTCACGCACCAGATCATGCTTGATGCCGGGGTGATGGGCGGCGACGATCTTTTCCATCGTCGCCCGGTCGGGAAACCGGATGAAATGGAAGAAGCAGCGGCGCAGGAACGCGTCGGGCAGCTCCTTCTCATTGTTCGAGGTGATGATGACCAGCGGGCGGAATTTCGCCTTCACCGTCTCCTTCGTCTCGTAGACGAAGAATTCCATGCGATCGAGTTCCTGCAATAGATCGTTCGGAAACTCGATATCCGCCTTGTCGATCTCGTCGATCAGCAGCACGACTTGGGCGTCGGCCGCGAAGGCCTCCCACAATTTCCCCTTCACGATATAGTTTGAGATATCGTGGACCTTGGCCTCGCCCAATTGGCCGTCGCGCAGGCGCGCCACGGCGTCATATTCATAGAGACCCTGTGCCGCCTTGGTGGTCGATTTGACATGCCATTCGATGAGCGGCATGCCCAGCGCCAGCGCCACTTCGCGCGCCAGAACCGTCTTCCCCGTTCCCGGCTCACCCTTCACCAGCAGCGGCCGCTCCAAAGTCCTGGCGGCATTGACCGCGATCTCAAGATCGCGGGTCGTGATGTAATTCTCGGTGCCGGTGAACTTGGCAGATTTCGTCATTTGAGGGGACTTTCCTAGCAATCCAACGCAAGGCACATCTATAGCGCTCCGCACCGTCATGCGGAACCAATTCACTCGTATAGCAAGTCAATTCGCCAAAACCACTCTAACCCCTTGTAAAGGATTGGCATCGGCGCTCATACACCTATAATTCGCAAGAATGACGGGGAGAATGCAGTCACGATGTTTTGGAGCCTGCGGAATCGGTTGCTGTTGATGATTCTGGCCGTCCTTGGGCCGGCATCTGCGGTGGTTGCCTATGATGTCGTCGAGGCGCGCGAACGTGAAATTGTGCGCGCGCACGAACAGGGACAGAAACTCGCGCAGTCGATTCAGGGCGACCTGGAGCGCGTCATCTCCCACGCCGAGGGGATGCTCGACATGCTCACCCGCATTCCAGAAGTTCGCAACATGACGGCACCTGCCTGCTCGTCCCTCATGGCTGATCTGATTCAGAGCCAGCCCCGTTATGCGATCATTTTGGCGACCGATCTGACGGGCACCGCCGTTTGCGCCAGCAACCCGAAAGGTGTCGGCGTGTCAGTCGCCGACCGGCTCTGGTTCCAGCGCGCATTGCAAAGCACCGGCTTCACGATCGGCGACTATATCATCGGCCGCGTTACCGGCCGGCCGGCACTCGGATTTGCCCTTCCCATCCTATCGCCCGACAACCGGATGACGGGAATTGCCTACACCTCCATCGACCTTGGCTGGTTCGGGGAACATGACGCCGCGGCCTCGATGCCACCTGATGCCAGCTTCACTTTGATCGATCAGAACGGTCTGGTGATGGCGCACTACCCAAATGGCCCCGCATGGGTGGGAAAATCGGTCGCCGATCACCCCGTTTTCGCGGCGTTTCATGGAATCGAACGATCGAGCGACCAGATGCTGCCGGACTTCAACGGCAATGAAACCTTCACCCATCTTCTGAAAATCCAGCGTGGCGCCAGATCGGCGCCGATCTATCTGGCTGTCAATTTGCAAATCGCGAACGTGATGCGGAGCATCGACGATGACAGTGTCCGCAAGGTTGCCCTGCTCCTGCTGATTGCAGCCGGCATCGCGCTCGTCACCTACGTCATGAGTATGCGCTTGATCACCCGGCCGGTGCAGCTTCTCCTCGATCAAAGCACCCGCATCGCCAGCGGCGATCTTTCCGCGCGTAGCGGCCTTGCCAACGATAAAGGAGAGATCGGAACGCTGGCAGCGAGCCTCGACAGCATGGCGCAATCCCTTGAACAGCAGCAGCGCCTGCTCCTCGAGCAGCAACGCTATATGCGCGCCGTCATCGACAATACGTCCGAGCTTATCCTGGGCTTCGACAATGACGGCCGGCTTACCTTCATGAATGCGACGGCCAAGGCCCTGGGGCTGCCGGACACAGAATTCACCACCTATAAAGATCTGATCGCCTTCAACGACGCGATCTTCGACAGCGCCATGAATCCGCTGCCCTTTGAACAGGTACCGCTTGCGCGCGTGATGAATGGGGAACGCGTCATCAACGCCGAAGTGCTGGCGCGGATCCGCAAGGGTGAACCGATCCGTACCATGCTGGTCAACGGCCAGCCAATCCTGGATGAGCGCGGCGATCGACTGGGCATCGTCATCGCGGTGCGCGACGTCACCGACCTGCGCGGCGCCGAAGCTTCGCTGCGACAGGCACAGAAGATGGAAGCGGTAGGTCAGCTTACCGGCGGCATCGCCCACGATTTCAACAATCTCCTCGGCGTCGTCATCGGCAATCTCGACATGCTGCTGCCGCACCTCAAAGAACCCGGCGACCGCGATCTTGCCAATGAAGCAATTGGGGGCGCCTTGCGGGGCGCGAAGCTGACGCGCCAGATGCTGGCCTTTGCGCGGCGCCAGGCCCTCACGCCCGTCATGCTCGATCTCGGGCGGCACATCGGCGAAATCACGACGATGTTGCGCCGGACGCTGGGCGAGACCATTTCGATCAGCAATCATTGCGCCAGCAATCTGTGGTCTTGTCTCGTCGATCCGGGCCAGCTCGACAACGTCTTGCTCAATCTGGCCATCAACGCGCGTGATGCGATGCCGAACGGCGGCAATCTTACCATCGAGACCGCGAATGCCCATCTCGACGAGCAATATGCGGCGAGCAACGCGGAAGTGAAGCCAGGGGACTACGTCCGCATTTCCGTGACCGACAATGGGATCGGCATAGCGCCCGATATCCTGGGCCGGGTCCTCGAACCGTTCTTCACCACCAAGGCGCCGGGGCAGGGCACCGGTCTTGGTCTCAGCATGGCCTTCGGCTTTGCCAAGCAATCGGGCGGCCATCTCAAGATCTATAGCGAGCCTGGTCACGGCACCACCGTGTCCATCTATCTGCCGCGTGCCGAAGCCGTGTCCGCATCCGCTGTCGAGGCGGTGCTGCCCGGCAACGGCCTGCCGCGGGGTTCGGAGACGGTCCTCCTTGTCGATGACAATGATGCCGTGCGCAAGACGGCCATGCGCCAGCTTGAAGATCTCGGCTACCAGGTGATCGAGGCGAAGAACGCTGCCGCGGCTCTTGCCGTACTGTCGCAGGGAGTGAGGGTCGATCTGCTCTTCTCCGATGTGATCATGCCGGGCGGGATGAATGGCTTCGACCTCGCCGCCGAAGCCAGTGCGCGCCATCCTGGCGTGAAGCTTCTCCTCGTTACCGGCTTTGCCGAGGGGGCCGCCCGCAATGGCATGCCCCAGGGGCTCGACGTGGAACTGATGAGCAAACCCTATCGTTTGCGCGAACTGGCCGAGCGGGTTCGAACCATCCTGGATCGCGGGGGTTGAGCGCGGACGAAAGGACGATGAGGTGTCGGCATGTTGATCATGGCCATCGACGACGATCCGGCAATCTTGCGCATGATCGAGCGCATGCTGGCGGGTACCGGCCATCTCTGCGAATCCTTTTCCGATGCCAGCCTCGCCCTTGAGAGCCTCGACAGGCGCCCGGTCGATCTCATCATCACCGACATCATTATGCCGAAGATGGAGGGGATCGAACTCATCCTGAATCTCCGCGTGCGCCAACCGGCGCTTCCCATCATCGCCATGTCCGGCGGTTCCTCTGCGCTGCGTATCGACGCCCTGCGACTTGCCGATCGCCTCGGCGCTTCATTTCTGCTGCCCAAGCCTTTCACCCGCGACAGCCTGCTCGATACCATCGGCAAGGCAATCGGTGAAAATGCTTGACCGGAGGTGCCGCGATGCCAATTTCTGGCACCATGACGGATCGCAATGAAACAGCGCGCACGGCGCGCTTCAAAATCGGTGACGTGGTGAAACACAGGGTCTATCCCTTTCGCGGGGTGATCTTCGATGTCGACCCGGTCTTCGCCAATACCGAGGAATGGCTGCAATCCATCCCAGCCGATCTGCGCCCGCACAAGGACCAGCCTTTCTATCACCTCCTCGCCGAGAATGCCGAAACGACCTATGTCGCCTATGTCTCGGAACAGAATCTGCTGCCCGATGAGACCGGGAAACCCTGCCGCCACCCGATGGTGGCCGAAATGTTCCAGGATTTCGATGGTGCCGGGTACCAGCGAAAAGGCCCGCTTCTCAACTAGTTATCGATCGGCTTGACTTTGGAACTTAAATAGAACATAAAGGGTCCATAAACGATACTTCAGAGGGAGAGCGTCATGGCCGTCAATCTGCGCAGCGCGTTCGAGGCAATCGCCTTCTCGGCCCTGATGATGCTGATCCTGGCCCTTCCCAGCCTCGCCTGAGGCTGTTTCGGGCTGATTTCTGAGGCTTTCGGCCAAATCGGCCACCGATTTCCTGTTCTGCGCGACAGAATCAATCCGCCGTCGCTATGTTAGGCCCCTGAAGCTCGAACATAGCGGGGTGCCGGTGATTGATTTGACGACGCATTGGACCGGATTGGCCGTTCTTGCCATTTTTGGGGCCGCCTACTTCCTCGTCATCTGCGAGGAAGCCATCGAGATGCGAAAATCGAAGCCCGTCCTCGTGGCGGCGGGCCTCATCTGGGCGCTCGTGGCAATCGGCTACCAATCGCAAGGCGCGCCAGAAGCGGCCCATGAAGCGGTCAAGGAAATCATCCTCGATTACGGTGAACTGCTGCTCTTCCTCCTGGTCGCCATCACCTATGTGAACGTGCTGGAGGAACGGCGCGTGTTCGATGTGCTGCGCGCCAAACTGGTCGGGAAGGGCCTCGGCTACCGGACCCTGTTCTGGCTGACCGGGGCCATCGCCTTCCCGCTTTCCGCGGTGCTCGACAATCTGACAACGGCCCTGGTCATGGGGGCTGTGGTCATCGCGCTCGGCGCCGGTTCCAGGGCCTTCATCGCGCTCGGCTGCATCAATATCGTGGTTGCTGCCAATGCCGGCGGTGCCTTCTCGCCCTTTGGCGACATCACCACGCTGATGGTCTGGCAGGCCGGCAAGCTCAGCTTCTGGGAGTTCTTCGACCTGTTCCTGCCGTCGGTGGTGAACTGGCTGGTACCGGCGGCCCTGATGCATCTCGCCGTTCCGCCCGGCAAACCCAAGCCAAAGTCGGAAAATGCACGCCTGAAACCCGGCGCCCGCCGCGCCATTCTTCTGTTTGCCGCAACGATCGCGACGGCCGTCACCTTCAAGAACTTCCTGCATCTGCCACCGGCCATCGGCATGATGCTGGGGCTCGGCTACCTGCAGCTCTTTGCCTACTACCTCACCCGCCAGAGCAAGCGGCGCGACGATTCCGACATGCTGCTCGACTCGTTCAAGGAGATCCAGCGCGTTGAGTTCGACACGCTGCTGTTCTTCTTCGGCATCATTTTCGCCGTGGGAGGCCTCGGGGCGATGGGCTATCTCGCGGTGACGTCGCAGATCCTCTATACCGATCTCGGCCCCACGCCCGCCAACATCGCCATCGGTGCTTTGTCGGCGATCGTCGACAACATTCCGCTGATGTTCGCCGTCCTCAAGATGGACCCCACCATGTCCGACGGCCAATGGCTGCTGGTCACACTCACCTGCGGCGTCGGCGGCTCGATCCTGTCGATCGGGTCGGCCGCGGGTGTCGCCCTCATGGGCCAGGCGCGCGGCGTCTACACCTTCATGAGCCATCTGAAATGGAGCTGGGCGGTGGCGCTTGGCTATGTCGCCGCCATCGCCGTCCATCGCTTCATCAATGCCGGGCTGTTTGAGGCGACCCTGCCATGAATCCGATCAAGCAGTTCCTGCAGCTGGAATCGAGCGGCGGCATCCTCCTGCTGATCGCCTCGGCCCTGGCCATGCTGTGCTCGAATTCGGCCCTGGCGCCCTTCTACCAGGGCTTTCTCGACATCCCCTTCGGCGTGACGCTGGGGCCGCTCAGCCTGGTGAAGCCGCTGCTGCTGTGGATCAATGACGGGTTGATGGCCGTCTTCTTCTTCCTGGTGGGCCTTGAGATCAAGCGCGAGATCGTGGGCGGCGAGCTTTCCTCGCCGGCCCAGGCGGCGCTTCCTGGCATCGCCGCCCTCGGCGGCATGGCGATGCCTGCCCTCGTCTACTATTTCATCAATAGGTCGAGCCCGGAATTCCTGGGCGGCTGGGCCATACCCGCGGCGACCGACATCGCCTTTGCCGTCGCCGTCCTGACCCTGCTGGGGAGCCGCGTGCCGCAGAGCCTCAAGATCTTCCTGCTGGCGCTCGCCATCATCGACGATCTCGGCGCCATCATCATCATCGCGATCTTCTACACATCCGATCTTTCGCTGGTTTCGCTGGGTCTTGCCGCCATCGGCCTTGCTGGCCTCTTCGTCCTCAACATCATGCGCATTGAGCGCATCACACCCTATGTCTTGATCGGCATCTTCATCTGGGTCTGCGTGTTGAAATCGGGCGTGCATGCAACGCTCGCCGGTGTCGCCGTCGCCTTCTTCATTCCCTACCGGACCAAATCGGGCGACGTCGCGGCGGCACCGCTCAGCCGCGCCGAGCATGGGCTCCATCCTTGGGTCAGTTTCGGGGTCATGCCGATCTTCGCCTTTGCCAATGCCGGCGTCAGCCTGGCCGGCCTGACCCTGGAGACGCTGCTCCATCCGCTGACGCTCGGCATTGCCCTGGGCCTTTTCCTCGGCAAGCAAGCAGGCGTGCTCATCGCCGTCATCGCCGGCACGGCCTTACGCCTCTGCCGACGCCCGGCCGGTGCTGGCTGGATGCAGATCTATGGCGTGGCGCTGCTGACGGGGATCGGCTTCACCATGTCGCTCTTCATCGGCGGCCTGGCCTTCCCCGACCCGGCCTTGGCGGCCGAGATCCGGCTCGGCGTCATCGGCGGCTCGCTTGCTTCGGCTTTCGCGGGCTATCTGGTGCTGCGCCTCAGCGCGGCGAGCCCAGCTTCAGCGCCTCAGGCCTGACCGTCCAGACGGGCACGGCGGCACCGAGTTCGCTCTTGTCCTTCAGGGTGAGGACGCCGGAAAGAATGCCGACGATTTCCGGTTTGTCGCCCTGCCAGGAAAGGAGCGGCCCGCCGGACGCACCGAAAGTCGTGTCGCAGCGATGGAGCAGCAGTGGCCGCTCGGCCAACTGGCCTTGCAGATCGCAGCCCTTGTGCCGCATCAGGATCTCGGCCCAGTCGCCGTTATAGCCCAGCGCATCGACCGGGATCGGCGGCTTGCGGTCGAACAGGGCCTGCGCCGCGCGGGCACTCAGCGGCACGGGCTTCAGCTTGAGTTTCTGATCGAGCTCGATGATCGCCCAGTCGCGCGACATTTCCGCGACGCGCGTCGCCCTCTTGGGATTATAGTCAGGGTCGCGATAGAACGCCTTGCCGCGCGCATGGGCCGAAAAGGAACCGCGGTCATAGCCGGCGACGAAATGGACCTCCATCGGGATGGTCCAGCGCCCGTCATCCTTGTTGTAAAGGCAATGCGCGGCGGTGAGGACCAAGTCGGGAGCGATGAGCGTCCCCGTGCAATGCCCGCCGATCTCGCGGTTGACGCGGCCGATCGAACTCCACGGCCATTCCTTGGGATCGGTGCGGATGCGGTTGTCCTCACCCTCGATGCCGATCTTGGGAAGCTGTGGCAAAGTCGAGGTTTGCGCAGCGGCACTCCCGGCCAGAATGATGGCGAGGCCGGCCAGCAAAGCGGATTGGAAACGCAAGAAAGACAGCTGTTTCAGGGCGCCAGCACGGCATTGTGGAACAGCAGGCCGATGAAGGCTGCCAAGGTGAAAGCGGCCAACCCCAGGCCAAAGACCACGACCTGGCTGAGCCGGTCGGCCGGTCGCAATTGCCGGTCGATCTGACGACGCGCCACCGACCGCTTTTCCTTGCCGATGAGCAGCACCAAATAGGCGCGTTCCCCGAACAGGAGCGGCATCGAGACGCGGAAATCGATCGGATGCCGGCGCTGGATGGACCCCTGCGCGACACGACTGATCGCGGCAGTCTGTTCCGGCGTCAGGCTGTCGCGCACATCCTGCGGCAGCTTGCGCAAAAAGGCTTCGCCGCGGACTTCGTCCATCAGCATGTTCATCTCCTTCGAAAGCGAACCTGACCATCCGCGTGAAATCGGGCGGTTTCCCCTTCGCTTTTGCCGAGAATGACCCCTGATGGTTTAAATTTTCTTTACCAAAGTAGGGCAAGAAGCGTGAAAACGGTTCTTGAACCCAACGAAATCATCATGAAAGGACCCTTTTCGACGGGTTCGACGCGCTTTGTGCCGGATTGGCTCTTTTCCTGCCGATCGGCTAGAATCGCCAGCAATAACAACAACTAATCAAACTGCATAACTGTCCCGGGGAAACCGAAATCATGCGCGCTGAAAAGCTGAAGAACCAGCTGATCGAAGAAGTCGTCCGCTTTATTGGCGAAAGGATCGAGCGCAAGCGCGCCGGTCAGATCGAAACCTTCATCCGCCAGTTCTACGCCAATGTTCCGCAATCCGACATTGCCGGCGAAAGCGCCGAGGATCTTTTCAGTGCCGCGTTGTCACTCGCCAACTTCGCACAAACCCGCAATCCCGGTCAGGCGAAGGTGCGCGTCTTCAACCCGCGCATTGATGAACATGGTTGGCGCAGCACGCATACGGTAGTCGAGATCGTCAATGACGACATGCCGTTCCTGGTCGACTCGCTCACTGCGGAACTCAACCGCCAGGAACTCGGTGTCCATCTGGTCATCCATCCGATCATGCGCGCTGTGCGCGACGCCAAGGGGCAGCTCACGGCCATCGGCGACGAAGGCGGCAAGCCTGAATCGATTATGCAGCTGCGCATCAATCAGGTGGCGACGCAGGAACAGCTCGACCAGATCAAAGCGCGCATGGAGACCGTGCTCCGCGACGTACGCCTCGCGGTCGAGGACTGGCAGAAGATGCGCGCCAAGCTCGACGCGGCGATTGCCGAGGCCGCCAAGCGCAAGCTGCCGCTGCCCAAGGAAGAGGTGGCCGAGGTTGCCGACTTCCTCAAATGGATCAATGACGACCATTTCACCTTCCTCGGCTACCGCGAATACACCTTCGCCGGCGAGAAGGAAAACATCACCTATCATATCAAGAAGGAAGCTGGCCTCGGCCTGCTGCGCGATCCGGAAGTGCGCGTCTTCGAAGGCATGCGCAATCTCGACTCGCTGCCGCCGGATGTGCGGAACTTCCTCACTCAGCCCAAGATGATCCTTGTCACCAAGGCCAATCTGCGCTCGACCGTGCACCGCAACGTGCATCTCGACACGATCGGCATCAAGATCTTCAACGACAAGGGCGAAGCCGTCGGCGAGCATCTCTTTGCCGGTCTCTTCACCTCGGTCGCCTACAACCGTTCGCCCTGGGAAATTCCGCTGCTGCGCCACAAGGTGGAGACTGTCACCACGCGCGCCGGCTTCAACCCACAGAGCCATGACGGCAAGGCGCTGGTCCATATCCTCGAGACCTATCCGCGCGACGAGCTGTTCCAGATCAACGAGGATGAACTCCTCGAAACCTCGCTCGGCATTCTCAACCTGCAGGACCGAC
The DNA here is from genome assembly GCF_041910485.1 of Dongia sp. Lineage (GTDB taxonomy): Bacteria > Pseudomonadota > Alphaproteobacteria > Dongiales > Dongiaceae > Dongia. The sequence continues at coordinate 18,759 of NZ_JAYRQR010000058.1, read as the reverse complement.
AGCGCGTCGCCCTCTTCGTGCGTCGCGACCCCTATGAGCGATTCATCTCCTGTTTCGTCTATCTGCCGCGCGATTGGCAGACGACGGAACTCAGGCAGCGCATCCAAACCATCCTCTGCAAGGCGTTCAACGGACGCGTGTCGGCCTATTACGTCTATCTGACGGAAAGCCCGCTTGCCCGGGTACATCTCATCATCGCGACCAAGCCCGGCGAGATTCCGCCCTATGACGTCAAGGAACTCGAACAGTTGGTGGCGGATGCCTGCCGTTCCTGGGGCGATCATCTGAAGGATGCCCTCATCGACGCCAAGGGTGAGGCGGAAGGCCTGACGCTCCACCGCTCTTATGGCGATGCCTTTCCGCTGGGCTTCGAGGAATATTTCAACGCCCACGCCGCGGTCTCCGACATCGACCGCATCGAAGAGGCTTTGCGCGAGAACAAGACCGCAATCAACCTCTACCGGCCGATCGAAGCGGCCGAGAACGAGCTGCATTTGAAGCTCTACAAGGCCGGCGACAAGATTGCCCTCTCGAACGTGCTCCCCTCGCTCGAAAATTTCGGTCTCAAGGTCATCAGCGAAAACCCGTTCGAGGTGCGCCCGCAAGGCAACGAGCAATCGGTCTGGATCCATGCCTTCGTCATGGTGACGGCTGATGGGCGCGAGGTCGACATTGCCGCCATCCGCGACAAGTTCCACGAGGCCTATGCCCATATCTGGGACGGCCGCATGGAGGATGACGGGTTCAACCGCCTGGTCATCACGGCGGGCCTCGCCTGGCGCGACATCACGCTGGTGCGCGCCTATTGCAAATATCTGCGCCAGGCGGCGATCCCGTTCAGCCAGGCCTATATGGAAGCGACGCTCAACGCCAATCCCGGCATCGCCCGCAACATCGTGCAGCTCTTCCATGTGCGCAACGATCCGGCTTTCGGCAGCGACCGCGATGCCAAGTCGCTGCAGGTCGTCGAGAAGATCGGACAGAAGCTCGATGCCGTCGTCAACCTCGACGAGGACCGCATCCTGCGACGCTATCTCAACGCCGTGCTTTGCACACTGCGCACCAACTTCTACCAGCCGGCGGCGGAAGGCGGGCCCAAGGAATATGTCTCCTTCAAGCTCGATTCACAGAAGGTCGAGGAACTGCCGCTGCCGCGGCCGATGATCGAGGTCTTCGTCTACAGCCCGCGTGCCGAGGCCATTCACTTGCGCGGCGGCAAGGTCGCCCGCGGCGGCATCCGCTGGTCCGACCGGCGCGAGGATTTCCGCACCGAAATCTTGGGGCTGATGAAGGCGCAGATGGTGAAAAACGCCGTCATCGTGCCGGTGGGTTCGAAAGGCGGGTTCGTGGTGAAACGCCCCGTCCAGGGCGACCGCGATGCCGTGATGGCCGAAGTCGTCCATTGCTACAAGACTTTGATGCGCGGCCTCCTCGACATCACCGACAATCTGGCTGGCGGGTCCGTGAAGGCGCCGTTGAAGGTCGTGCGCCATGACGGCGACGATCCCTATCTGGTCGTCGCTGCTGACAAGGGCACGGCGACCTTCTCCGACATCGCCAATTCGGTCTCGCGCGATTACGGCTTCTGGCTCGACGACGCCTTTGCCTCGGGTGGCTCTGCCGGTTATGACCACAAGAAAATGGGCATCACCGCGCGCGGTGCCTGGGAATGCGTCAAGCGCCACTTCCGCGAACTCGATCACGACATCCAGAATGTCGACTTCACCTGCGTCGGTGTCGGCGACATGTCCGGCGACGTGTTCGGCAACGGCATGCTGCTGTCGCAGCACACCAAGCTGGTAGCTGCCTTCAACCACATGCACATCTTCCTCGACCCCAATCCGGACGTGAAGAAGAGCTTTGCCGAGCGCGAACGCCTTTTCAACCTGCCGCGTTCGGCCTGGAGCGATTACGATGCCAAATTGATCTCGGCTGGCGGTGGCGTCTTCGAACGTAAAGCCAAGTCGATCAAATTGAGCGCCGAGGTGAAGCAGCGTTTCGGCTTCACCCAGGACCAGATGACACCCAACGAGCTCATCCAGCAGCTCCTCAAGGCGGAAGTCGACCTGCTGTGGTTCGGCGGCATCGGCACCTATGTGAAATCCTCCGAGGAAACCCACGCCGATGTGGGCGACCGCGCCAATGACGCGCTCCGCGTCAATGCCGAGGATCTCCGGGCCCGCGTCGTCGGCGAAGGTGCCAATCTGGGCTGCACCCAGCGCGGCCGCGTCGAGGCGGCCTTGTCCGGCAAGCGCCTCAACACCGATGCCGTCGACAATTCCGCCGGCGTCGACACCTCGGACCATGAGGTCAACATCAAGATCCTCATCAACGAGGCGGTGGCGGCGGGCGACCTCACCATGAAGCAGCGCGACAAGCTGCTCGCGGAAATGACCGACGAAGTGGGCGCCCTGGTCCTCCGGGACAATTACCTGCAATCGCAGGCTCTCTCGGTCGCCGAGGCGCAGAGCTATACGCTCCTCGACCAGCAGGGCCGCTTCATGCGGGCACTTGAACGCACCGGCCAGCTCAACCGCGAAGTCGAATACCTTCCCGACGACGAAACCATGCGCCAGCGCCTGACGCAGCGCATCGGCCTCACCCGCTCGGAAAGCGCGGTGCTGCTCGCTTATTCAAAGATGGCACTCTATGACGAGCTGCTGCCCTCTGACGTCCCCGACGATCCGCAGCTGGCCGACGATCTCATCACCTATTTCCCGAAGAAGCTGCAGGAAGGCTACAAGCCGCTCATCGCCAAGCACCGCCTGCGGCGCGAGATCATCTCGACCGTCGTCACCAACTCGCTGGTCAACCGCATGGGGGCGACCTTCGTTCATGTGACCAAGGAGAAGACCGGGCAAAGTGCCTCGGCCATCGCCCGCGCCTATGCCATCACGCGCGGCGCCTTCAAGCTGCGCGACATGTGGACGGCGATCCAGGGGCTCGACAACAAGGTCTCGGCCAGCGTCCAGACCTCGATGCTGATCGAGATCAACCGCCTCGCCGAACAGGCGACGCTGTGGTTCCTCCGCAATGGCGAGCATCCACTCGACATCGCCGCCAACATCAAGGCGGCGGCACCGGGCATCGCCGCGATCGAAACGGCCCTGCCGAAGATCATCTCGGCGTCCGACACCCAGGCCAACCAGAAGCGCCAAGGCGCCCTGCAATCGGCCGGCGTCCCGGAAGCGCTCGCCCGCCGCATCTCGCAGCTGGGCTCGCTAGCGACCATTCTCGACGTGGTGAAGATCGCGGCCCAGACCAAGATCAAGGTCGAGGACGTGGCGGCGACCTATTTCGCGGTCGGCGACCAGTTTAACATCGACTGGCTGCGGTCCGGGGCCAAGGGCCTTATCGGCGACAGCCACTGGCAGCGCCTGGCGGTGTTCGCGATCATCGACGATCTCAATACCCACCAGCGCGATCTGACCAGCGCGGTTCTCGCCAACGACCTGGCCCTGACCGGCGAAAAGGCGATCGAAGGCTGGAAGGCCAAGCGCAGCGGGGCCCTCCCGCGTGCAGAGGCCCTCTTTAACGATCTCCGTCAGACGGCGAAACTGGAACTCGCCATGCTGGCCGTCGCCAATCGCGCGCTCAGGAGTTTGCTGGACTAAGCAGCGACTCGCTCTCTCTCATTGTCATCCCCCGGCTTGGCCGGGGGATCCACAATTTACCTTCTTCAATTGCCCGCAAATTCGTGGATGCCCCGCCTGCGCGGGGCACGACAATGAGAAGAGGCAGGACGTCTCGCCCTCAAACCTTCGCGGCGCTGAAGATGAGCCTCAAGCCAAGCGCCGCCATCACGGCGCCGGCGGCACGGTCGATCCAGGCCTTGAAGCTCAGATACGCGGCGCGCGGCCGCGCCGTCGAGAAAGCGAGCGCCACCGCGCTGTACCAGCCGCCCTCGATCAGAAACAGGATGAAGGGCAGCATGACGATCGTCCCCAGCGAGGGCCTGGCCGGCAGCAGCGCTGCGAACACGCTGGAATAGAAGATCACCGTCTTCGGATTGGAAAGCTGGGTCCCGAGCGACAGCAGGAAGGTGCGGAAGAAGCCGTTTCCCCGCCCCGTCGCCTCGTTCCCCGTCGCGAGAGGTTCCTTGGCCCCCCGCCACAGGCGGTAGCCCAGATAGGCCAGATAGGCGCCGCCGCCGACCTTGAAGCCCATATAGAGCCATTCGACCTGCATGAAGAGCGCCTGCAGCCCGATGACGGCGAGGGTGGCGAGGATCATCCCGCCCACCCCCATGCCGAGGGCGGAGGCGAGGCCGATCCGGCGCGATTGCGACAGCGAGGTCCGGGCGACCAGCAGGAAGCTCGGCCCGGGGCTGATCGCCCCCACCAGAATGGCCGCCATGATGGCCAGAACGGACATGATCTCGGTCATGGATGGGCTCCTCTACGTGTTTGGGGGTACCACGGGGCTGATCGGCAATGGTAAATGGCAGAAAACCGGTCCGGACGCACCCTGTCAACTGCCCGGGCGGCAAGGCTGCCAGCGGTCGCGGAACCCGGGCCGGAGCCCAAGGTTTGCTTTGCTTTTCCGCCGCTTGGCGGCTATCACTGGCCCCGATTGGGCGCCCTTTTGCCAAGGGCGGGGCGGCCCGGATTTCCAAGGATGGTTGGGGGATATGCAGGGGCCAAGTGGCACTGGGGACAGCACCGGGGACGCGCTGCTCGCATTGCGCCAGAAGATCGACGCGATCGACAACCAGCTCCATGATCTGCTCATGGAACGGACCGAGCTTGCCGTGGCCGTGGGCGCTGCCAAGGCTGCCAAGCAGCCGGTCAAGGGCGATTCCCCGGCCGAAGGCGCCAAGTTCATCCGCCCGGCGCGGGAGGCCAAGATCCTCCGCCGCCTGACGGCCCGCCACAAGGGCAAGCTGCCCAGGGCCGTCATCGTGCGCATGTGGCGCGAGATGATCTCGGCGCTCCTCCAGGTCGAAGGGCCGTTTGCCGTCGCCGTCTATGCCCCGGCAAGCCAGCCCGGCTTCTGGGACTTGGCGCGCGACCATTATGGCAGCCGGGTCAAGATCATCACCTGTTCCCGCGTCGACCGGGCCCTCTCGGCCGTCATGGACGGTTCGGCGACCGTCGCCGTCCTGCCCTTCCCGCGTGAGGACGATACCGGCCCCTGGTGGCGCCGTCTGGTGGGTTCGGCGCAGCTGCCCCATGTCATCGCCCGGCTGCCCTTCGGGGATCCCGGCAATCAGCGCAATCCGGATCTTCATGCCCTGGTGGTCGGCCGCACACCGACCGAACCCACCGACCGCGACCATTCGCTGCTGGTGCTTGAAACCGCCGAGCCGGTCAGCCGCTCGACCTTGCGCCAGGCCCTGGCCGGCGTCGGCCTCACCACCAGCTTCATTCATGGCGGGCGCGACCAGCAGGCGGCCGACCTCAACCTCGCAGAGGTGGCGGGCTATGTCGACGGCACGGACCCGCGCCTCGGCCTCGTCGCCAGCGCCCTCGGCAACGGCGCGCGCCTCTACAGCATCGGCTCCTATGCCGAGCCGCTCACCAAGGAAGAACTGGCCGACGAACCGGCCGGCCACTGAAATCTCCGCCTGGAGCCCGACATCATGACCCTTACCGTCCGTCCCGGAATTCTCGACATCGCCGCCTATGTGCCGGGTGAGCATGACCTGCCCGGGACCGGCCCCATCTACAAGATGTCCTCGAACGAGAGCGCGCTCGGCGCCAGTGCCAAGGCGATGGACGCCTATGCCAAGGGTGCGGCCGACCTCCATCGCTATCCCGACGGCGCCAGCCACCATTTGCGCGCAGCCCTTGCCGCCGAAGTGGGCGGCAAGGAAGATGAGATCATCTGCGGCACGGGTTCCGACGACATTTTGGTGCTGATCACCCGCGCTTATGCCGGTCCCGGCGACGAGGTGCTCTATTCGCGCCACGGCTTTCTCATCTATCCGATTGCCGCGCAATCGGTTGGTGCCACACCGGTCACAGCACCGGAAAAGGACCTCACCACCGATGTCGACGCGCTTCTCGCTGCGGTGACGCCACGCACCAAGATCTGCTTCGTCGCCAACCCGAACAATCCGACGGGCAGCTATATCCCGGCCTCGGAAATGCGGCGCCTGCGCGAAGGGCTGCCCGCCAATGTGCTGCTCGTCATCGACGCGGCCTATGCCGAATATGTCGACAAGCCCGACTATACCGACGGTGCCGAGCTGGTGAAGCAGCACGACAATGTCATCATGTCGCGCACCTTCTCCAAGATTTACGGGCTTGCCGCGCTTCGCCTGGGCTGGGCCTATGGCAACAAGGCCATCATCGACGTGCTGCACCGCATCCGCGGCGTCTTCAATGTGGCGGCACCCGCACAGCTCGCCGGTGTCGCGGGTCTTGCCGACAAGGATCATGTGAAGCGATCGAAGGCGCATAACGATTACTGGCTGCCCTGGTTTGCGGCTGAAGTGAAGCGCATCGGCCTTCACCCCTGCCCCAGCGTCGGCAATTTCCTGCTGGTGCGCTTCCCCAGCGACCCGAAGCTCAATGCCGACGCCGCCGAGAAGTTCTTGAAGTCGCGCCGCGTGCTGGTCAGGAAGATGGGCGCCTACGGCCTGCCCGATCATTTGCGCATCACCATCGCCGAGGAAGCCGCCGTGAAGGCCTGTGCGCAAGCACTCGCCGACTTTGTGGCGGGAGCCGCCACGCAATGACGGAACCGCTCTTCACGCGCATCGCCTTCATCGGCATCGGCCTCATCGGTTCGTCGCTGGCCCGCGCCATCGCCGCGCACAAGCTCGCCGGCGAGATCGCGATCTATGATGCCAGCGCCGAGGCGCGCGCCGCCGCCGCCGAATTGAATCTGGGCATCGTCAGCGACAGTCTCGCAGGCGCGGTCGAGGATGCCGACCTCGTCATCCTGGCAACACCCATCGGCGCCTATGCCGAGATCGGCCCGGCCCTGGCGCCGCATCTAAAAAAGAGCACCATCCTTTCCGATGTCGGCTCGGTGAAGCAGGCGGTCATCCGCGATCTTGGCCCCCACGTGCCGGAAGGGGTGCACTTTATCCCCGGCCACCCGATCGCCGGTACCGAGCATTCCGGCCCCCGCGCCGGTTTCGCCGAGCTCTTCAAGGGGCGTTGGGCGATCGTGACACCTGTCGCCGGCACCGACCCCGCAGCCACGGAAAAGCTGAAGGCGCTGTGGCTCGGCGTCGGTTCGATGGTCGAGGTGATGGAGCCCGCCCATCACGACCAGGTGCTGGCCATCACCTCGCATCTGCCGCACCTCATTGCCTACACCATCGTCGACACGGCGACGCAGCTCGAAACCTCGACCCAGTCCGAGGTCATCAAATTCTCCGCCTCCGGCTTCCGCGATTTCACGCGCATCGCCGCTTCCGATCCCACCATGTGGCGCGACATTTTCCTCAACAACCGCGAAGCGGTGCTCGAGATTCTCGGCCGTTTCACCGAGGATCTCACTGCCATGCAGCGCGCCATCCGCTGGGGCGAGGGCGACAAGCTGTTCGAAGTTTTCTCCCGCACCCGCGCCGTGCGCCGCGGCATCATCGACGCCAAGCAGGCGTGACCATGAACGCCCGCCGCAAGACCTGCCGCGACATGAGCGACGTGCGCACCGAGATCGACGCGCTCGACCGCGAGATCGTGGCGTTGCTCGCCGACCGGCTGCACTTCATCGGCGAGGCGGCGCGTATCAAGGCGAGCCGCGACGCCGTGCGCGACGAGCCCCGGGTCGAGGATGTGATCGCCAAGGTGCGCGCCGCCGCTTCCGCCGCAGGAATGAATCCGGATTTCATCGAGCCCATCTACCGCGACTTGGTCGAGCGCTCCATCGCGCACGAGTTCGGCGAATTCGACCGGCTGCATAAATAACCACACACCGCACCCTCCAAAATTCACTTGCGAGTCCGGCCAATTTTCCGTAAGTGCCGAGGTTCGGGGCTATTTGGTCGACAATCCCGCGCTCGTGGCGCCACCCGGGGACACTCATGGGGGCAAAGCCGGCTGCGCACAATGACGCAGCAGTACCGACCGCCGTTTTTACGAACATGAGGAATATGATGGCAAAATTCCCCTACAAGGGCCGCATTGTAATGATTGGCTATGGCTCGGTCGGTCGGTGCACGATGCCGCTGATCGAGCGTCACTTTGACATGCCTTTGAGCCGTGTCACGGTGGTCGACGGTCACGACCATTCGGAAGATGCCGCGCGCTTCATCGAGAAGGGTGTCAATTACATCGTCGAACCATTGCACGAGAAAAATTATATCAAGGTGCTTTCGAAGCAGCTCTCGAAGGGTGATCTCCTGATCAACCTGTCGGTCGAGGTCGATTCGCTGGCCCTCATCGCCTGGTGCCAGAAGGCCGGTGTGCTCTATATCGATACCTGCATCGAACCCTGGGCCAATTACTACGACAACACCGCCATTCCGGAAGAGCAGCGCACCAACTATTTCCTGCGCCACCGTGCCCTGGAAGCGGCGAAGAAATTCCCCAAGAACGGTCCCTCGGCGCTGCTGACGCATGGCGCCAATCCGGGCCTCATCACCCACTTCATCAAGCAGGGCCTCTTGGACGTTGCGCGCATGCGCGGCCTCAAATTCTCGAAGCCCAAGAACCGCGAAGAATGGGCCAAGCTCATGCGCGATGCGGGCGTCAAGGTGATCCACGTCGCCGAGCACGATCTGCAGGTGACGGACGTGCCGAAGCTTCCCGGCGAGTTCGTCAACACCTGGTCGATCCCCGGCTTCGTCGGCGAAGGCTGCCAGCCTGCCGAGCTCGGCTGGGGCACGCATGAGAAGAAGCTGCCCGAGAATGCGGCCGAGCATAAGGTGGGCAGCAAGGCCGCGATCTATCTCAAGCAGCCGGGCTGCACGACCGAGGTCCGGTCATGGACGCCACATGGCGGCCCGATGATCGCCTATCTCATCACCCACGGTGAATCGATCACCACCGCCGACTATTTCTCGGTCACCGAGAAGGGCAAGGTGGTCTATCGCCCGACCGTGCATTACGCCTATCACCCCTGCGACGATGCCGTCCTCTCGGTGCGCGAGTTCCAGGAAAAGAACTTCACCATGCAGAAGGACGTGCGCCTGCTGGGCGAGGAGATCGTCGACGGCATCGACGAGCTCGGCGCCTTGCTCATGGGCGATTTTGGCGCCTATTGGTACGGCTCGCAGCTCTCGATCCACGAAGCGCGCCGCATCATGGGCCCGGAATACAATGCGACCTCGCCGCAGATCGCCTCGCCGGTTCTGGCCGGTGCCATGTGGCTGATCGAGAATCCCAATCGCGGTGTCGTGGAGCCGGAAGAGATCGACCACGAATACATCCTCGATGTGTGCAAGCCCTATCTGGGACCGGTGGTGGGCTGCTACAGCGATTGGAATCCGTTGAAGGACCGCAACGTCCTCTTCCCGGAACCCAATCTGGATCCGACCGATCCCTGGCAGTTCGAAAACTTCCGCGTCCGCCGCTGACGTGACCCTCGTTTTGTCATCCCCCGCTTCAGGCGGGGGATCCAGGAGTTTCTTTCTTCAGTAGCGACCCAACTCGTGGATGCCCCGGCCAAGCCGGGGCATGACAATGCAGGAGACCATTGAAAAGCCCGCTCTCCGGAGCGGGCTTTTTTTGTCACCAGTTGAAGCTCGGCAATCTCGCCAGCTTCACCGGACCCAGCCACAGATGGCCGTCCTGCAGCGACAGGCTGACATCGAAACGGGGTTTGCCGGTGTCGTCGGGCTTGGCGAGGCCGCCCACGATGAGCTTCGCCGTCTTCGCCTGGTTGGGATCGATGAGCCCGTCCTGCTCCAGCTGCGCCAGCGTCTCGGCAACGCCATAGGCATGGACGGCAAGCGCCCCGATGGGCTGCAGGTTCTGATCGAGCGCCAAGGTACCGTCGCCCGCGGCGTTGAGCGGGGCTTGCACGAAGGTGAAGGATTTGATCTCCAGCACACCGCCCGCGGCCGACCAGCCGGCCAAGGCTTCGGTGAGATTGGCCGCCTGCGGCACCGGCCCCATGACGGCACCCTGCACCGCCAGCGTTTCAATGGGACTCGCCGCCACCGCGCGCGGCCCGTCGGGCAGGGTGACATCTTGCGCCGCCAGATCGAAGCCGATGAAAGGCTGGTGGTAGTCGGTCGGCGGCGCTTTCGGAATGCCAATCTCGCCACTGAGTTCGGCCGCCTGATAGAGGCCGGGTGTCGCCGCCAGCTTGGCGCTGACCGCCGTGAAGCGGATTTGGTTGATGTTCCACGGCCGCATCTCGGCCACAAGGGATGACGTCTCGACCCCAAGCGGCGCCGGCCCGGCAAGTGCCAGCTTGGCCGCGCCGAAATCCCGCCGGAACGCCAAGGGAAAGCCGCCGATGCCGCCCTCGGCCAGGGTCAATTCGATCCCTGCCGCGCGCTGCTGGGCGATCCAGGCCTCGATCCCGGTCTGCAGCCGTCCGGCGACATAGAACCAGTATCCGGTATAGCCGCCGCAGATCAGCAGCAGCAGCACGGCAAAGGCAATCAGTGGCAGTTTCACGCGGCGGCCACCGGCTTGCCGGATACCGGAATCGCCATGCGATCCTTGTTGAGCTTGCGCTCCACCCAGTTGAGACCCCGGGTCAGGAAATAGACCGTCACGAAATAGACGATGCCGGCGCCGATGAGCGTATCGTAGACGCGGTAGGTGTCGACACGGATCGTCGTCGCCGTGCCCATCACTTCATAGACCGTGACCAGCGACGCGATCGAGGTCGCCTTCAGCAGCAGGATCGTTTCCGAACTCATGGTCGGCAGGCAGATGCGCACGGCGCGCGGCAGCGTGATACGCCAGAAGACCTGCAGGCGGCTCATGCCGAAGGCACTTGCGGCCTCGATCTCGCCATGCGGCACGGCGAGGATGGCGCCACGCAAAATCTCGCCGGTATAGCCGGCGGTGTTCAGCGACAGCGCGAAGATCGCGTAGTAGATGCCGTCCTTCAGGAACGGATAGCCGCGCATCATCCAGCCCGGGATCAACTGCCCCAGGCCGTAATAGATGAAATAGAGCTGGATGAGGAAGGGCGTGCCGCGCATCGTGAAGATGAAGACACGTGCCGGAATCCACAGCAGCGGATTGGAATTGAGACGCGCCAGGGCCACCGGCACGGCCAGGATGTTGCCGATGACGCTGGAGGAGATGGTGAGCAGCAGGGTGAGCGGCAGCGCCCAGAGGAGCTGCGGCATCACCACGGTGAACATATAGATCGGATCGAATTTCATTTGCTGTTCTCTCCCGGCCGTCAGGCGCGCCGAACGCCGCGATTGGCGCGCTTCTCTAGACGACCGGTGACATACATCGACACCCCCGACACGATCATGAACACGACTGCCGTGGCACCGTAATAGAACAGGAAATGCTTGGTCTGGTTGGCGGCACCGCGGCCAACCGACATGATGTCGCCCACCGCCGCCACCACGCTGACGAAGGCGCTGTCCTTAGTGATGTTGAGCCACTGGTTGCCGAGGCCCGAGATGGCATAGCGCACCATCTGCGGCAGGATGATGCGGATGAAGCGGCGCGGCCCGTGCATGCCGAAGGCTTTCGCCGCTTCGATCTGCCCCTTCGGCACCGCCTGGATGCCGCCGCGCAACACGTCGGTAAGGTACGCGCCATAGATGATGCCAAGCGCCGAGATGACGGCGGCAAAGGGATTGATCTCGACACCGCGCTCGGCGAGGCCCAGCCCGACCAGAATGCTGGAGAGGGTCGACGTGCCGGCATAGAAGATGAGGATGATCAGCAACAGTTCCGGCACCGACCGCACGACGGTCGTATAAACCTCGCCGGCACGGTTCAGGGACCTGACGTGGCAGAGCTTGGCCCAGGCTCCCAGCATGCCGATGCAGAAGGCGATCGCATAGGCGCTTACCGAAATGCCAAGCGTCGTGTAGATGCCCTTGAAGAACTCGTCGCCATAACCTGAATCTCCCCAGGCTAGGCTCGACCATAAGGATTGTTCAGCCGCCAAAGCTGGCCCCCTCGTAAAACGCTGTTCCCTGTTCATCCGGCCGGTTCGCCCGGCTCGTTGCCCACCGGAATGGTACCCCCCGGCCCAAATCCCAGCAATACCGCATTGCGCCATGAAGGACGACAGAACCGATTTTCACCAACTTTTATTGTCATGCCCCGCGCAGGCGGAGCATCCACGAGTTGCTGCCTGCGGGTCGCCGACAAACTCGTGGATGGCCCGCCTAAAGCGGGCCATGACAGCAGGGAGCAGAGTTGCGTCCCCAAAGCAAAACCGCCCGGTCCTTGGGGACCGGGCGGTCTCTTTACGTGATGTCCAGGTCTTAGAAGGTCGGCTTAATCAGCATGCCTTCCAGTTCCGGGTACTTCTTGGTGATGGCGTCGTAGGTGCCGTTGGTAACGACTTCCTTGATCGCCGCGTTAAGCTTGTCGAGCGTGTCCTGGTCGTCCTTGCGGACGGCGGCGCCGACGCCTTCACCCATGATCGGGTCCTGCGGCACCACGGCCTTCTCCTCGTAATCCTTGCCCGCGTCCGAGTGCAGGAACGGGGAAAGGGTCGAACGGCCTTCCTGCACGTAATCGACGCGGCCGGCGGCGAGGTCGGCGAGCGCGGTGTCGAGACCGTCATAGGTCTTGATCTCGGCGGCCGAGCCGAAGCGCTTCTGCAGGAACTTCGAGTGGATCGTGGCGTTCTGCGCGCCCATGATCTTGCCCTTCATCGATTCCGGATTGTCGAAATCGATCTTCGTCGCATCCGACTTCGGGCCGATGATGATCGTGGTCGAGTCATAATAGAAGTGCGTGAAGTTGACCTGCTGCTTGCGGTCGTCGTTGATCGTCATCGAGGCGAAGATGAAATCGATCTTGCCTTCCTGCAGCGCCGGGATGATTCCGTCCCAGGCCGTCGGGAAAAGCTCGCACTTGATCTTGGCCGCTTCGCACACCGCCATCGCGAGGTCGACTTCCCAGCCGCTCCACTTGCCGCTGGTGTCCTTGGTGGCGAACGGCGGATAGTCGGTCTGATCCATACCGACCTTGTAAACCTTGTCGTCGGCCTGCGCGGCGAAAGCCGTAGCGGCCATGATCGCACCGGCGACGATGCTCCCAAACAAGCTCTTTTTCATGATCATTCCCTGGTCAAAGTTGCCCTGTCTACTTTTGATACCGGTCCCCGCTTTGCCGTCTCGCTGACCGTTCTCAAAGGGGGCCTTGGGCGAGGGGTAAGGACCGGCTCGGAAGAAAGACTAGCATAAGGAAATCCGGCTTGGGTAGCAGCCATACGGGCGTCAAACAGACAAATCCGCGTGAGAAATGCCTGTGATTGGCCGGTATTAACCCTCAAATCGCCGGAAAGGGCTTAACGCGTCAGGCCTTGCCCAGGAAGCTTTCGAATCGGTCCATGGCGGCGGCTAGCCGCTCATTGGACTGAGCGTAGCAAAGACGCAAATAGCCTTCACCGCCGGCACCGAAGGCCGTGCCGGGGGCAAGACCCACCCGCCCCTCGACCACCAGGCGCTTGCAGAAATTAAGGGCCGCTTCCGGCTCCGTCCCCAGCTCAGCCACCTGCAGCATCAGATAGAAGGAGGCGTCCGCCGGGATGACGCGGACCCGGTTCATGCGCGAGAGGCGCTCCAGCACCAAATCGCGCCCACTCTTGCAGCGCGCCACCATCCACTTCACCCAATCCTCGCCGTCGCGGATCGCCTTGACGCAGGCGGCCTGCAGGAAGGGTTGGCCGCCGGACGTGTTGAATTCGAGGAGGCGCTCGAAGGCGGTCGTCGCCGCGCGCGGCATCACCATCCAGCCGATGCGCCAGCCGGTCATGGCCCAGGTCTTGGAGAAGGAATTGACCACGAAGACCGGATCGTCGGGCCCCGCGATTTCCAGAAACGAGGGCGCCACCGCAAGGGAGTAGACAAGGCGGTTATAGACTTCGTCGGCGATAAGGGCGATGCCGCGCGCCCGGCAGAAATCGAGCAGCGCCTTGCGCTGTTCCTCCGGCATGATCCAGCCCGTGGGATTGCCGGGCGAGGCCACATAAATGGCGCGCGTCTTTGCATCGCAAGCGGCGAACAGCTTCTCCATGTCGAGATGCCAGCCATCATCCTCACCTTTCAACGCGACCTGCCGCGCTTCGCCGCCCAGGATGGTGACAGCACGATAGATGTTCGGCCAGACGGGTGAGACGCAGACCATGTTGTCGTCGGCGCTGATCAGCGATTGCACGATCAGCATCATCGCGTTCATGCCGCTCGACGTCACCGCGATCCGGTCCTCGGTGAGGTCGATGCCATAGAGCCTGCGGTGATAGTCGATGAGCGCCTCGCGCAGTTCAGGGATACCGCGCTTGTAGGTATAGAAGGTCTTGCCTTCCTTGAGGGCGTCGGCTGCCGCGTCACAGATGAATTTGGTGGTGGGAAGATCCCCCTCGCCGACCCACAGGCCGATCACGTCGGGCACGTCGAAGCCCATCTTCCACACATCGACGATCTGCGAATCCTCAAGGCTGGCGATGGCGGGGCGGAGGTTCAAACCGTTCATGAAAAATCTCGTCAGGTGGAGCGTGTCTGCGGGACGGCGGCGGCGAGCTTGGTCTCGCGCGGGCGCCACAATACCAAAAGGTTGCCGGACATTACCAAGGCAAAGCCCAGTCCCGCCAGAGGCGACCAGCTATAACCTTCGAGAAAGGTCGAGAGGGTCAGTGCCACGATCGGGAACATGACGCTGGAATAGGCGGCGCGCGCAGCCCCGATCCGCTGCACCAGATGCAGATAGACGCCGAAACCGATCACGGTCGCAAAGAGGGCCAGCCCGATGAGCGAGACGGTATAGGCGGGGCGCGGATCGTAGTTGAAGCTCGCCCCGCCAGCGAGGGCAAAGCCCAGGCAGAAGAGTGCTCCGAAGCTCATGCCGATCGTGTTCGATTGGATGACCGGAATCGCCAGCGCCTTCAACCGCACACTCACCATGTTGCCGAGCGAGGCGAGATAGGTCGCAAGCAGGGAAAGACCCAATCCCAGCGCCGGCTCCGAGCCGAGGCCGCTGTCGCTCAGTTCCGGATAGAAGACCAGACAGAGTCCCGTGAGGCCGATGAGGGCCGCGACGAAGGCGCGCCCATCGATCTTCTGCCGGAAGAAGATCGCCAGATTGACGATGTTCATCATCGACATGGTGGAGAAGCAGACGGCGAGAAGCCCGCTCACCAGATGCGCCCCGGCGAAATAGAACAGGATGTAATTGCCGCAGAAGAGGCACAATCCCTGCACCGCCATCAGCAGATAGGCCGCCCGCGGAAATTTGAGCGAGCGCCGGGTAAGGGCGCAGAAGGCGATGAGGATCGCCGCCGATAGCAGGAAGCGATAGGCAAGCGACACCTGCGGCGCCACCACGCCCAATTGCTGTTCGATCCCATACCAGGACGAGCCCCAGATCAGGACCACCAAGGAGTAAAGGGCCCAGATGGGCATGTTGCCAATACCTCTGTCGACGAGATGCTGGGACGCTAATACCGGCGGCAGGCGGTCACAATCGCCGATGCCGCATGCGGGATATGCGGCCGGCAATGTGTGGAGACAAAGGACATGATACCCCGCTCCTACTTGTCATGCTCCGGCTTGGCCGGGGCATCCACGAGTTACTTTCATCTTTGGCAGACAAATTCGTGGATGGCCCGCCTGCGCGGGCCATGACAACGGAATGAGGAAACTACCCCACCAGATTGAAGAAGATATGCGTGTTGTCATAACCCACCGCCAGCGTCAGCCGGTCGCCGGGTTTGACCTCGATGGGTTCCTTGAAGAAATGCGCGGCCTGCTTCCAATGATTGACGCGGGCATGGCTGTCGGAGCGATAGGTGATGTCCTCGAACATGTGAAGGTCGAACCAGAAGCCGACACCGTGGCAGATGCCTTCTTCCGTCACTGTCACCACCAGCCGATGGCTGTCCATTTCCTTCATGTCGACACGGAAGTCGAATTCCAGCGCCACGAAGCGGTCGGAGAGGCGGCGGTGCGGGTCGGCCGCGAAATCGATGACGGCATAGCTCGGCGAACGGAAGCGGTCCATCAGCGACATGTCGAACCCGGCAATGCGGCCCACGGGGTTGATACGGGCGAGATGCTCGCAGTCGATGAGCACGCCATGCACGGTCGCGCGCTCCGGCACGATGCGCCCCTCGGGCTTCACCAGATTCTCGCGGGCGTGGCGGATGATGGGCAGCATGTTGGGCGCCAGCATGCCCACATTGAGAAGTTCGGAGACAAAGACGTCAGCCTTTTCCGGGAGATCCTCGCCGATCTTGAGCTGGGTCGACTTCTTGGTGATGACGGTGATGCGGTCGTCCAAATCGTTGGCAGCGATGATGTCGCGCGCGGCGTCGGCCATCACGGGCAGCACCTCGCAGGTGACGACGGCACCGGCACCGGCACGCGCCGCCATCATCGACACGATGCCGGACCCAGTGCCGATCTCGAACACCAGATCGCCCGGGCGCACCGCACGCTTCAACGCCTCGTCATAGGCGAGGTTGCGCTCGTCATCGTTGATCATCGGAATGTGCCAGGCGGGCACCATGCTGGAAAGCTGCAGGCGCAGTGCGAAATTGAGGTCCTCGTCGTCGGGGATGCGGGCGAGACCTTCCTTGAGAACTTCCATCGCCGCATCGGGCTGCTGCTGGTCGTGCAATGCCTGTGCAAGCGACGCATAGGCCGGCGCGCAGAGCGGATCAAGGCGCAAGGCTTCGCGGAAACAGGACTCGGCCTCCGGCATCTGGTCGAGCTGATAGAGAATCTCGCCGGCATTGAAATGCGCGTCGACGAAGGTGGGATCGTGCAGGATCGCCTCGCGGAAGCAGATGAGCGCCTTCTCGAACTGCCCGCGCCGCTTGATGGCGATCCCCAGATTGTTGATGGCGGCGACCTGGACCGGCGGCGTCACCAGCGCCTGGCGGAAGGCGGTCTCGGCATCCTCGACCCGGTCGAGGCGCAGCAGCGCATTGCCCAGATTGTTCCAGGCCATGCCGTCATCGGCTTTGAGGGTGACGGCGCGGCGGAAGCTGAGTTCCGCATCGCCGTTGCGGCCCAGCGAATAGAGAAGGGCCCCGCGGCTGTTGAAGAACTGCGCCCGTGCCGGGTCGAGTTCGATCGCCCGGTCGATGAGGTCGAGGGTCTGCTCGGGGGCGACGCCGGCCTGGAAGCCCACCACGCCGAGCAGATGCAGCGCGTCGGCATTGGTCGGGTCTTCGCTGACCAGGGCGGCGCAGATCTCGCTCGCCCCTTCCAGATCCCCGTTCTCGATCGCCACCATCGCGGGCTCGATGCTGGCGGCCCGTTCCTCGGCAGATTTCATGGCTTTGCCTTCCCCTCGCAACAATCGGGGGCAGTCTAGCCTTGAGAATCGGGGGAGCGCCAGTTTGGCGCGGAAAATCAGGCGAGAATGTCGATGAGCGCGCCGCGGGTACGACCTGAGGCGGCAGCCGCGGCGGCATTGCCGGAGGCGCTGCTGTCGAGGGACGGGGCCGAGGGCGATTCCGGCGCCGACGGGGCGGCAGCTGAGGCCTGCTTGGCGGCCGTCACGGCCTGCGACAGTAGATTGGCGACGTCGAGATCCTGCTTCTGCTGCCCCTTGATGCCAGCGAAGGCGACCTGCTGGCCGCGCTGGGCGGAGGCAATCTGTGAAGCGGCGAAGCCGGCGGCGGAAACGTCCATTCTGCGCGGGTCCTGGTCTTTAGGCGGTTATGTCGAGGAGGGCTTGGGTGTTCTCGTTCTCGGTGCGGATCACGGCCGCATTGGCCTTGAAGCTGTTGGCGGCAAGGCTCAGCGAGACGACATCCTCCGGCTCCAGCGAGCCGGCGGCGATGTTCTGGGCGGTATCCTCGATTTTGGTCTGGGCCTTCTTCAGCCCTTCGATTGCCGTGTTGATGGCGTTCGGCGCGGTAATTTCCATGAGGCACCTCCCTGGCTGCCAACGGTCGCAGCCCGAAATTTTGTCGGGCTGCACCATAACCCGGGTCCATTAAAAATTGGTTTCTTTTCTGCCCAGAACCGCCAAATCGGATAAATGGTTAACCAATATGAGATATTATTCCTCAATAATGTCGCCCTGGACTAAGGTCGTACCGATTTTGGGATTTTTACCGCTTGATCGAAAAATCCCGGGCTTGTTAGCATCTGCAGCACAAAAGCCAGCCGTGTCGCTGGCGCTATTCCTTGAGGACGATTTCAGACCATGCCCATTCGACCCCGGCGATCGGTGCTCTATCTTCCGGCCAGCAATGCGCGCGCCCTTGAAAAGGCCCGCTCGCTGCCGGTCGATGCGCTCATCCTCGACCTTGAGGACGCCGTGGCGCCGGAGGCCAAGGAAACGGCCCGCGCACAGCTCGCCGCCGCCTTGCAGGAAGGTGGCTTCGGCAAGCGCGAGGTGGTGGTGCGCGTCAATGCGCTCGACACGCCCTGGGGCCATGACGATGTGAAGGCGCTGGCGAAGCTCGGCGCCGACGCGATCCTCTTTCCGAAGGTAAACGCGGCCGAGGATGTGCATGCCGCCGTGACGGCGCTCGATGCCGCGGGGGCGCCCAAGGACCTGCCGATCGGGATCATGGCGGAGACGCCCCGCTGCATCATGGGCATGGATGCGATTGCCGGGGCGAGCAAGCGCCTCACCTGCCTGGTCGCGGGCACATCGGATCTGTCGCGCGATCTGCGCGCGCGGCCGGCACCGGGCCGCATCGGCGTCATCTCGGCCCTATCCATCATCGTCATCGCGG
>NZ_JAYRQR010000057.1:0-1601 GCF_041910485.1 Dongia sp. | reverse complement strand
GCCGCCTGCCGCGAGCAGGATATCGGCGCCTCGCAGATCAACGAGGCGATCCAGCAGCTCGACAAGGTGACGCAGCAGAATGCCGGCGCCTCCGAAGAAATGTCGGCGACATCTGAAGAACTCGCTGCACAGGCAGAGGAACTCCAGACATCCATCGCTTTCTTCAAGGTGGATAACATGGCCTCCCGCATGGATCAGCGTTCGGTTGTCCAGCGGGCCGTGCCGGCTTCCGCTTCGGCGGCCCGCGCGCCGCAGCGCAAGCCGCAAAAGGCGGCCGGAATGAACGTCGCGGCCCAGCAGGCCCGCGCCAAGGGCTTTGCCCTCGATATGACCATGGGCGGGCCGGATGCCGGCGACGCGGATTTCAGGGAAAGCGCATAGGTTTTCCCGGCGGAAATATTTAGCGGGCGTCCCTTGTCGGGGCGCCCCTTTCAGGGCCCCGCGTGTGAATGCGCTGGTGTCAATGATTGCCGGTAATCGGCGAATGCAGGCGTGAATGTTTCGCCTCCCTGCTTTCGTTGCCGGTGGTCAAAGCAACATCACGAAACTGGGCATGTGTTTGCATGCCCATTCACCAATGTGGGGTAGGGAAAATGCGATTTACGATCAAACTGAAACTGGCTCTGGCCTTTGGCTTCATGGTGTTGATGCTGCTGGTGGCATCGTCCTACGGGATCATGAGCCTCGCCGATTCCAAGTCGAATATGGACGAGGTGATCGAGGGAACCGTGGTGCGTCTGGACAAGATCCAGCAGCTCAATGCGATTTCGCTGACCATCGTTCGTGCCCAGAAGAACATGATTCTGGCGGCGACGCCGGAAGAGGTGAAGAAATACATCGATCTCAGTCTGGAGGAACAGGCGACCTTCAACCAGATGTTCGAGGAAATGGCGTCGACTGCAAGTGCCGCGACCCGCGATTACTGGCAGCAGTTGCGTGTTGCCATCGATAAATTCGAGGCGAGCGACAGGCGAATTCACCAGCTGGTGAGCGTCGGCAACACCGCGGAAGCTTCGCGCATGTCCGCCAATGAGGGCCGCGATGCCGCGAACGAGCTGACGAAGAAGCTCGAAGAGGGCGTGCAGCTGAACCGCGATCGCCTGCAGGAGGCCAAGGCCAGCGCAGATGCGGAATATCAGTCGACACGCATGCTGCTTGTGTCCCTTTCCGTGATCGCCGTCATCATCGCCTCCGTCACGGCCTTCTGGATCGCACTTGGAATCAGCGCTGGCCTGCGCAAGATCACCCACGTCGCCGAAGCCGTCGCAATCGGCGATCTCAACCAGAGTGTCGAGATCAAGACCAATGACGAGATCAAGGATCTGGTCGATACCATCAACCGCATGACCGGCAACCTGAAGGAAATGGCGGGTGTCGCCGATCAGATCTCCAACGGCGACCTGACCGTTACGCCGAAGCCGCAATCCGAAAAGGACATGCTGGGCTTTGCGCTTCTGCGCATGGTCGAGCGGCTTCGTGGTGTTGTTGCGGACGCGCTTTCTGCGTCTGACAACGTGTCGTCGGGCAGCCAGGAGCTTTCGGCGAGCTCGGAACAGCTCTCGCAGGGTGCGACGGAACAGGCTGCTTCGGCAGAAGAAGCT
>NZ_JAYRQR010000056.1:0-1761 GCF_041910485.1 Dongia sp. | reverse complement strand
CGGCCGCTGCGCTTCGGGCTGCACCATCATTTCCATGCGGCCACGCGGCGCCGGCGATGGAATGTTGTCGTAACCATACAGGCGGGCAATCTCTTCGATCAGATCTTCCTCGATTTCCATGTCGAAGCGCCACGACGGCGGCGTGACCAGGAAATCATCGCCCTGCTGCTCGAAGGACAGCGCCAACCCCCGGAGCAGTCCGGCGATACGCTCAGCCCCCAGCGGCAGACCAAGTACCTTCTCGGCGCGCGCGGTACGCAGACGCACCGGCTGGCGTGCCGGCAACGTAGCCTTGGCTTCGACGACCGGCCCCGCCTGGCCGCCGCAGATATCGATGATCAGTTGGGTGGCGCGCTCGATGGCACGACGCACGCCACCAAAATCGACGCCCCGTTCAAAACGGTGCGATGCATCGGAACCGAAGCCGTAGCGACGCGCACGGCCGGCAATGGCCTTGGGTGCAAAGAAGGCGGATTCCAGGAACAATTCGCTGGTGTCCAGGGTAATCCCGCTCTCCTCGCCGCCCATGATACCGGCCATGGCCAGCGGCTTGCCATCGTCGGCAATCATCAGCACATCAGCATCAACAGCAATGGTCTGCTCGTTCAGGAGCAGCAGCTTTTCTTCCGGCTTGGCCAGACGAGCATGCACCGCGCCTTCGAGTCGGGTGTTATCGAAGGCATGCAAGGGCTGGCCCAATTCGAGCATCACATAATTGGTGACATCGACCAGCGCAGAAATGGCGCGGATACCGCTACGTTCCAGACGACGCTTCATCCACTCCGGTGTTGACGCCTTGGCATCGACCCCCTTGATGACGCGACCACAATAAAGCGGGCAAGCCTCCGGCGCATCCAGCACGATGGTGCGCTGATCGGCGATGCTGGCAGGGACTTCCGGCACGACCGGCAGATTGGTCGTAGCACCGGTGATGGCCCCAACCTCACGCGCAATACCAAGCAGCGACAAGCAATCGGCGCGGTTCGGCGTCAGCTTGAGCTCGAACTGGTTATCGTCGAGGTCGAGATATTCGCGAATGCTCTGTCCGACAGGCGCATCGGCCGGCAGAACGAGCAAACCTGAGGCATCCTCATCGATCCCCAATTCCTTCGCCGAGCACAGCATGCCCGAGGATTCGATGCCGCGCACCTTGGCGATCTTGATCGTGAAATCCCCTGGCAGCTTGGCGCCGGGTAGCGCACACGGCACCTTCAAACCGACAGCAACATTGGGAGCACCGCAAACAATGGTGGTCGGCGTACCGCTGCCGGTATCAACCTGGCAAACGTTCAGCCGATCAGCGTCGGGGTGCTTGACCACTTCCAGGATATGCGCCACAACGACGCTATCGAAGGCCGGCGCAACCGGATCAAGCGCCTCGACCTCAAGGCCGGCCATGGTCAGCAGATGGGAAAGTTCCTCACTCGTCAGCTTGGGATCGACGAGCTTACGCAGCCAGGATTCAGAGAATTTCATGGATGAGTCTCGAAAAGGGTATCAGGCGAACTGACGCAGGAAACGCAGATCACCTTCGAAGAACAGGCGCAGGTCGTTGACGCCATAGCGCAGCATGGTCAGGCGGTCCGGGCCAAAACCGAAGGCGAAGCCGGTGTATTTTTCCGGATTGATGCCGGCGATCTTCAAGACGTTCGGATGGACCATGCCGCAGCCGGCGATCTCGAGCCAGCGGCCCTTCAGCGCACCGCTCATGAAAGCGACGTCGATTTCGGCCGACGGCTCGGTAAACGGGAAGAAGGACGG
>NZ_JAYRQR010000055.1:0-1532 GCF_041910485.1 Dongia sp. | reverse complement strand
GTCGCTGGTGCTGACGCTCGAGGAAATCGCAGCCGGCGACGGCGCCACCTCGACCATCGTCTCGGTACAGAACTCGCTGGCCTGCGGTATCACGCAAAAGTACGGCACCGACGCGCAGAAGGAGGAATGGCTCAAGCCGCTCGCCCGTGGCGAGAAGTGGGGCTGTTTCTGCCTGACCGAGCCACACACCGGCTCCGACGCCGCGGCGATCACCACGCGCGCCGACCGCGACGGTGATTCCTTCGTGCTGAACGGCGTCAAGCAGTTCATCACCACCGGCAAGCACGCTCACATGGCCATCGTCTTCGCCGTGACCGACAAGGCGGCCGGCAAGAAAGGGATTTCCTGCTTCCTGATCCCGACCAACACACCGGGCTTCATCGTCGGTCGTACCGAGGACAAGATGGGTCAGCACGCCTCCGATACCGTGCAGATCATCCTCGAAAACTGCCGCGTGCCGGCCAGCGCCCTGCTCGGCAAGGAAGGCGAAGGCTACCGGATTGCCCTCTCCAACCTCGAAGCCGGCCGCATCGGCATCGCCGCCCAGAGCATCGGCATGGCCCGCGCCGCCTTCGAGGCAGCCGTGCGCTACGCCAAGGAACGCGTCACCTTCGGCGTGCCGATCATCGAGCACCAGGCCGTCAATTTCCGCCTGGCCGACATGAACACCCTGCTCGACGCCGCCCGCCTGATGGTCTGGCGTGCCGCGCAGCTCAAGGATGCAGGCAAGCCCTGCCTGAAGGAAGCCTCGATGGCCAAGATGTTCGCCTCGGAAGCCGCCGAGAAGATCGCCTCCGACGCCATCCAGATCCACGGCGGGGTCGGCTACACCAGCGACTTCCCGGTCGAGCGCATCTACCGCGATGTGCGCATTTCCCAGATCTACGAAGGCGCCAATGACATTCAGCGGCTGGTCATCGGCCGGGCGATCGCGACCGAATAAGTCGAGCGCTGCGGTCGACGGACAAAAATAGCCAAAAATGTCCGGTAGCCGCAGCCACGAGGAGACAAACATGAGTGAAACCGACAAGGCCCCGATCGACTTCTGGTTCGATTTCTCCAGCCCCTACGGCTATCTGCTGAGCGAGCGCATCGACGAGGTCGCCGCCCGCTACGGGCGCCAGGTACGCTGGCACCCGATCCTGCTCGGGGTCGTCTTCCAGGCTACCGGCGGCGCCCCGCTGACCCTGCAGAACGCCGCCAAGGCGGCCTACTCGGTCCACGACTTCGCCCGCTCGGCACGCTTCATGGGCGTCGCCTACCGGCCCCCGACGCTCTTCCCGCTGCCGACGCAGAACGCCGCGCGTGCCTTCTACTGGCTGCACGGGCAGGACTGCGCCCTCGCCCGCCGCTTCGCCCATGCCGTCTATCGCGCGCTGTTCGTCGACAACCGCGACATCTCTGCCCCCGACACGGTGCTCGAAATTGCCGCCGATCTGGGTGTCGACCGCGACAGCCTGGCTGCGGCACTGCAAAGCCCGGAAATCAAGGCGCGCCTCAAGGACGAAGTCGATCAGGCCATGAAAGCCGGC
>NZ_JAYRQR010000054.1:0-111878 GCF_041910485.1 Dongia sp. | reverse complement strand
GTTGCGGCGGTTAAGCCAGCCCCCGCCGGACCCGATGCGGTGACCGGGTTCCCCTCCTGGATGGCAGGAAGCCATCCACGTCACAGCCGGCAACGTCACGGCTGCCATAGCTGCCCGAGCGGGTCCGGATGGGGAGACGTGGATCATCGAACGAATTTGGCGAGAGCTTTCAGTCCCACCCCCACCCAACCCTCCCCCTGAAGGGAGAGGGCTTTGGTGCCGAGTTCGCGCGCGCGTTTCCGCGAACTCGCTCTGGTCCCCTCTCCCTTCAGGGGGAGGGTCAGGGTGGGGGTGTCGGCGCAAGCCGAGTGCGGGGGTGGGGGGCGCAAGTGACGGGTGGAGGACGCCCGTTACCCGCGCTCATACATCTTCGCGATCGATGCGCCCCATCGATCGCGGATCTTGTGCCGCTTGATCTTCAGGCTCGGCGTCAGCATGCCGTTGTCGATGGTGAAACCTTCCGGCAGCAGCGTATAGCGGCGAATCTTCTCGATCGGCGAAAGGCTGCTGTTGACGCGGTCGATGACCGGACCGAGCGCCTTGTGAAAAGCGGGATTGTCGGCAAGCGTCGCCAGGTCGCCGCCGCCATTTTTCGCCGCCCAGTCGCGCGCGAACTCTTCGTCCGGCACGATCAGTGCCACGAGGTGCGGATGCTTGTCGCCATGCACCATGGCCTGCGCGATCTCCGTCTGCAGCACCAGGAAACCTTCGACCCGGGCCGGCGAGACATTGTCGCCGCCGGAGAGAACGATGATGTCCTTTTTGCGGTCGGTGATCTTCAGATAGCCGTCGCTGTCGAACTCGCCGATATCGCCGGTATGCAGCCAGCCGTCGACAACAGCCTTGGCGCTCGCATCCGGGTCGCGCCAATAGCCGTTCATCACGGCCTCGCCCTTGACCAGGATCTCGCCATCCTCGGCGATGCGGGCGGTGAGGCCGTCGAAGATCGGGCCGACCGTGTCGATCTTGATCTTGCTCGGCATGTTGGCGCTGATGACGGGCGAAGCCTCGGTCTGGCCATAGCCCTGCAGCAGGCGCACGCCGAGCGCCAGGAAGAAGATGCCGATCTCGTAATTGAGCGCGGCACCGCCGGAGACGAACGCCTTGAGGTGCCCGCCGAAACGGCCGCGCACCTTCTTGCGCACCAGTATGTCGCACAATTTGTTGAGGAGCGTTTCGCCGAGGCCGAGCGATCCCGGATTTTCGTAGGCCTTGCGCCCAAGCCTGTAGGCAAGCCAGAACAGCTTCTGGCGCAACGGCGGTGCCTTGGTCAGGCCGCGCAGGATCTTCGTATGCATCGCCTCATAGAGGCGCGGCACCGCGGTCATGATGGTCGGGCGTGCCTCGGCCATGTTGTCGACCAGTTTCTCGACGCTCTCGGCATACCAGATCTCGGCACCGATCGAGATGGGCAGGAACTGGCCGGCCGTATGTTCATAGGAATGCGAAAGCGGCAGGAAGGAAAGGAAGCGATCGTCGCCGAGGCCGACATCGAGCAACAGGCGGTAGGCGCCCTTGATGTTGCAGAGGATCGAACCATGACTGAGCATGACGCCCTTGGGCGTGCCGCCGGTTCCCGACGTATAGATGATGCAGCACGTGTCGCCGCGCTTCTGCGCCAGCAGCCGCTCGGCGAGCGCCGTCTCGTCAATCGCCGTGCCGACCGCCTCGTGCCAGGCGATCTGCCGGAAAGGCATCTGGGCGGTCTTGTCCTGCGCGTCGATGGCAATGGTGAATTTAAGCTCGGGCGCCTGCAGCGCCGCCGGCATCAGGCGCGCGCCGATCGCGCCGCCGGAATGGATGACGCCCTTCGCCCCACTATGGGTCAGGATATGCCGGTGATCCTCGCTGGTATTGGTCGAAAAGGCCGGCACGGTGATGGCCCCCGCCGCCATGATGGCGAGATCGGCGATCAGCCATTCCGGCCGGTTTTCGGCGACCAGGCCGATACGGTCGCCGGGGGCGACGCCCTGGGATATCAGAAAGGTGGCCAGGGCGCGGATCTGGGCTGCCGTTTCGGCCCAGGTCGCGGGGACCCAACTGCCGTTACTGCGCCAATAAGTGAGGTTTTTCCCGGCCAGGGCGTTGGCCTGGTCGAAAAAGAGGTGGGTGAGGCTCGGTATGCGATCGTAATCCATGATTCGGCCGCTCCCCCGGCCTTGCGGGTGCTTGGCGACCCGCTTGGAAACCCCATATAAGGTGACCATGACGCAATCAAGTTCAAGAGCGTGACAAGATGAGTGTTGCACCCGCGAAACCCGCGACCCCGCCCGAATTGGGGCATTTGCCGAACTGGAATCTCGCTGACCTCTATGCCTCGACCGCCGATCCGGCGATCGAACGGGACCTCCAATCCCTGGCCGCCCAATCCGGCGAATTTAAGCGCCGCTATGAGGGAAAGCTTGCGGCACTGAGCGGGGCCGAACTCGTCGCAGCCTTGCTCGATTATGAGAAGATGCAGGATCTCGCCGGGCGCGTCGGGTCCTATGCGCAGCTCGCCTATGCCGGCAATATGACCGACCCGGAACTGGCGCGCTTTCAGCAGAACATTTCCGAACGGCTCAATCTCATCTCGGTCGAGACTCTGTTCTTCACCCTGGAGCTCAACAAGATCGACGATGCCGTCCTGGCGAAACAGCTGCAACACGCGCCGCTGCAACGCTACGCGCCGTGGCTCGACGCCGTGCGCGCCTTCCGCCCGCACCAGCTGTCGGACGAGGCCGAGCGGCTGCTGCATGAAAAGTCGATATCCGGCCGGCAGGCCTGGAACCGCATGTTCGACGAGACGATGGCCGAGCTGCGCTTCGAGGTCGGCGGCGAGAAACTCACCAGCAACGAAGTGCTCAACCTTCTTACCGACAAGGATGGCGCCAAGCGCAAATCGGCGGCGATGGGTCTTGCCAAGGGCCTGAAGGACAATCAGCGCATCTTTGCCCTGGTGACCAACACGCTCGCCAAGGACAAGGAGATCGAGGACAAGTGGCGCCAGTACAAGCGCCCGGTCTCGTCGCGCAATCTCGCCAACCAGGTTGAAGACGAAGTCGTCGACGCGCTGGTGAAGGCGGTGAAGCAGAGCTATCCCAAGCTCAGCCACCGCTATTACAAGCTGAAGGCCAAATGGATGGGCGTCGAGGCGCTCGATTTCTGGGATCGCAACGCGCCGCTGCCGCGCGACGATGATCGCCTGATTCCCTGGGCCGAGGCGACGAAGACCGTGCTCGATGCCTATCATGCCTTCTCACCGGCGCTGGCCGACGTGGGGCGCCAGTTCTTTGACAAGAACTGGATCGACGCGCCGTCGCGGCCGGGCAAGGATCCGGGTGCCTTTGCGCATCCGACGGTGCCGTCGGCCCATCCTTATCTGCTCCTCAACTATCATGGCCGCACGCGGGACGTGATGACGCTCGCACACGAACTGGGCCACGGCGTCCATCAGGTTCTTGCCGGTCCGCAAGGCGCCTTGCTGGCCGACACGCCGCTCACATTGGCCGAGACGGCGTCGGTGTTCGGCGAGATGCTGACCTTCCAGTCGCTTCTTGCCCGCGAAACCGATCCCGCCAAGCGCCGGATCCTTCTGGCCGGCAAGGTTGAGGACATGCTCAACACGGTCGTGCGCCAGATCGCCATGCACAATTTCGAGACCGTGGTGCATGACGAACGCCGCCAGGGCGAATTGATGCCGGAACGGCTGGCCGAAATCTGGCTTGAGACTCAGCGTGAGGCGCTGGGGCCGGGGATCAAGCTCGACAAGGACAGTGCCTATGGCTCGTTCTGGTCCTACATCCCGCATTTCATCCACGTGCCCTTCTATGTCTACGCCTATGCCTTTGGCGACTGCCTGGTGAATTCGCTCTATGCCGTCTACCAAGGGGCCAATGCGGGCTTTGCCGAGAAGTATCTCGACATGCTGAAGGCCGGCGGCACCAAGCGGCACAAGGAATTGCTGGCGCCGTTCGGGCTCGATGCGGCGGATCCCGCCTTCTGGTCGAAGGGCCTGGGTGTTGTTTCGGGCTTCATCGACCAGCTGGAGGCGATGTGAGCCGAAAGGCCGTCGTTCCCACTGAGTTCGAAGATCTGCTGACACCGGCCGGCCGCAAGGTGCTTGGCGGCCGGTCGGATCTCTGCGGGTTTCTCGCCAATCCACGGCAGCGCTTTCTCGCCGCCGACGGGTTCGTCGTCAAATCGCGCGCGGAAGGCATCCGCCGCGTGCTGGAGGCGGATTTGCGCGATCTGCTGACACCGATGAGCGATCCGATCCCGCCGGAAACCATCTGGGAAATGAAGCACGATTACGAGGAATGGCTGCCAAAGACCGTGCGCGTGAGCACTGCCTATCTCGAAAAGAAGAAGGAAAAGGCCTATCTGCGCGCGGCCGAATTGGGCCTCGTCGATCTCCTCAAATCGGAAAGCCTGGCGGCCTTCGCCGAGAAGATCGCCGGCCAGCGCCTCGACCGGAAAAGCGGGCAGCAGATCCTTTGTTATGGCCCCGGCGATTATGCCGGGCCGCACAATGATCACCATCCGGAGAACAGCCGCGCGGCCAAGGGCTATGTCGACGTCCATCTGTCGCTGGCGTCGAAGGAAGTCGATCACCAATATCTGGTCTATGCGAAAGCGGGCCATTTCACCGAGATGGTGCAGGTGAGCGGGCTCGGCTTTCTCACCATCTATCGCCTGCCGTTCTGGCACTATACGACGCCGCTGCAGGCCAAACCGGGTAAGGTGGCAAGTGCGCGACGCTGGGTGCTGTTGGCAACTTATCTCTACGGCAAATAGGACCGTGAGGCGGAGGTACGCATGCGAATGCTCCTGCGAAAATCTCTAAGTGCTGCATGTCTCCTGTTGGCTCTCATGGCGCCCGTTCAATCGCGGGCGGAGGCTGAGGAGCGCGTCAGCCTCACCGCCCCCGACGGCGTGACCGTTTATGGCGCGGCATGGCGCGCAAAAGCGGGAGCACCGTGGATCCTCGCCTTTCACCAGGCCGGTTCCAGTCATGGGGAATACGATCCCCTGGCGCCGGCCTTCGTCCAAGCGGGCTATTCCGTGCTGGCGATCGATCAGCGTTCCGGCGGCAGCCTCTACGGCGTCAACGAAACGGTCACATCGCTGGGCGCGTCGGGCACCTATGAGGTCGCGATGGGTGACCTGGAGGCAGCTCTCGCCTGGGCGAGGAAAGAAGCCGGCGGCGCCCCCGTGATTGCGATGGGCTCAAGCTATTCCGCGGCCCTTGTCTTCCTGCTGGCAGCCAAACATCCGGATGAAATCCAAGGCGTTCTTTCCTTCTCACCCGGAGAATATCTCAGCGACCGCCACGCGGTACACAACGCGATCGCGAAAGTGACCGTGCCGGTCTACTTGACCGAAGGGGCTGGTGAGGAAGGCGATGTGACGAGCATCTTCGATGCGGCGGCCTCCACCAAGAAAGAGCATTACAAGCCAGGAAACCTGGGCATCCACGGTGCCTCGACATTGCGTGCCGACAAGAATCCGGCGGGCGCCCAGAAGAATATGGATCATGTTCTTGCGTTCCTGCGCGCCGCCTTTCCGCCACAATAAAGATTGATCCAATAGACGATGGCCCCGCGTGCCGCGCTGCGTTAGCATCGCGCCGATTTCAGACTCGGGTTCAGGGGAAACCAATGCGTGCGGGCAACGAACAAAAGCAATTCATTCTCGATTGGGTGGAATCCCACGCCAAGGAATTGTCGGACTGGCACCAGACCATCTGGCATTTCGCTGAGCCGGCGTTCCGCGAATACAAATCCTCAGCCTGGTATGTCGAGAAGCTGCGCGCGGAAGGGTTCGAGGTCGAAGCCGGTTCCGGTGGCATGCCGACCGCCTTCATGGCGACGTGGAAGAACGGCGTCGGCCCGACGATCGCCACCTATGTCGAATATGATGCCGTCCCCGGCAATTGCCAGGCGGCGAGCACGAGGCAGGAGCCGCGCAAGGGTCTCTCCAAATATGCGCCGGGTCATACCGACCCGCATTCCGCGCTGGGCATGAGCGCCTTTGCCGGTGCGCTCGCCACCAAGGCGGCGATGCAAAAGTTCGGTATCGGCGGCACGCTAAAGGTGTTCGGTGAGCCGGCCGAGAAGGTGCGCGCCTCGAAACCCATCCATGCTGCCAAGGGTTATTACGACGATCTCGATGCGGCGGTCAGTTTCCATCCGGCCTACATGCTGCCCATGTGCAACACAACCATCTGGGACACGCATTGCGGCGTCGGCTACAATTACATCTATACCTTCACCTGCGATGCGCCGCAGGATTGGATCGCCTCGGACAAATATTCGCCGATCCCGCAGAATCATCTGGCGGCGCGGGCGCCCGGTGCCAATGATGCGCTCATTCATTTCTATTCGCTGAATGAAAGCCTGCGTCGCTCCATGTTGCCTTTCACCGGCTTGTGGAGCTTCAACGAAGCCATTCTCTGCGCCGGCCAGGCGACCGCCGACAATCTGACGCCGCAGATCGCGCAAATCGACTACATGCTGCGCACGGATTCGATCGAGCAGGCGGATATCATTTCCAATGTAATGGACAACAATGCCGAGGCGGCGGCGAAAGCCACCTTCTGCAAATGGAAGAAGACCTGGGTGGCGAAGAGCCGACCGGGCCTTGCCAATCACATCATGGCGCAGGCGACCTACGACAATTTAGCCCTGGTGGGCGCGCCGCAATGGGGCGCGGACGCCATTGCCGTGGCGCAGGAGATCCAGCGCAATCTGGGCCTCGAATCGATGGCGAAGCCGTTCCTGCCCGCGACGGAAAGCCTCATCTCACCGCAGGATTGCGAGCGCGAGATGCGCAAGCAAATGCCGTCCTGGCAGAAGTATCTGACCTCGGACGACTATCCCGACTATACGTGGCACTGCCCGACGGTACGATTGATCATCGCCCGGCCGATGCTGTCAGCGCCGCAGGGTTACACCTATCCGGATTGGGTGGCGAATGCGCTGGGCGGCATCGCCGCGACAATCGATCCGATGGTGCAATGCGCGGGCAAGACGATCGGTGCCACCTTGCTCGATCTTTTCACCAGGCCTGATCTGCTGAAGGCGGCCAAGGACGAATTCGTCGAACGCACCGGTGGTGGCGTCGGCGGCGCCAATTGGATGGCGCCGCTGTTGCCCAAGGATTTCAAGGTGCCGCACCAATATCGCTGGCCGGAATATGTCACCACTGCGCGCGGCGAGGAATGGACGATTCCCTACCGCGACGATGAGTGATAGGCGCCGCCGCTGCTGCGCTCGGACCTGAACTCGTGCTTGTCCGGCGTTGCCGGAACGAAACAGGTCTCGATCGTGCCGCGCATCTGGCGCAATTCTTCATCGCTGCAGATCTGCTGCACTTGGCTGTCGTTCGAGGTCGCGGGTGCGGCAAAGGCCGGTGCCGGCTCGCCCAGCTTCGCGCTGGCGAGATAGCCGATCACCGCCATCGACAGCAGCACGGCCATGTCCACAATGCCCAGATGGTATCTGGTGCGTTCCAGGTAATTGTCTTCGGTACTCATACTCACCTCCTGACCGCCGGGGGCGATCTCGGAATCACTGCGCGCTATCCGCGCCATGCGAGGTGATATGGGACAGGGATGCGATCGATCCCAATGGATTGAGAAGATATCGACTATTGCCGGAATTGATCCGGCGGCGATCCCGATCAACCGGATCTGGTGCCGGTTCGCGCGAATTGCAAGGGTTTGCGCCAAAAATCGCGTTGCCCGACCTGTTGTTCAGGCGGGCAACGCGCATTCATGCAGCGCTCAGGCGAGCGTCGATTTGATGGCGGCGATATGCTCCGGCCCGATACCGCAGCACCCACCGATGATCGCCGCCCCCCGCTTCTGCCAGTCGCGGGCGAAGGCCAGATAGCCCTTGGGGTCTAGATCGGCGCGGATGTCGCTCAAGGAACCGTTCGCCTCGGCATCCTCGGTCTGCGGCGGGAAGGCATTGGCGTAGCAGCCGACCTTGATGTCGGCGCCGAGCCGCTTCAGCTCGGCGCGCGCGGCATCGATGGCGCTGCCCATCACTTCCGGCTGGCTGCAGTTGAAGAGGAGGGCCGCGGCGCCGGCCTCGGCCGCAAAGCGCGCGGCCTCAACGACGCTTTCGCCCGAGCGCAAGCGCGGATTGGCGGGGTCCGGATGATCGTCGTGGAGCGTGAACGAGAACCAGAGCGGCCGCGTATCACCGGCCAGGGCCTTCTTCACCTCGCGCGCCTCGGCGATGGCGGACTGCGTTTCTGCGAGCCACAGATCGACATGGGGCGTCAAGCCGGCAACGAGCGGCCGCAGCAGTTTCTGCGCCTCAGACGGCTGGAAGAGGTCGGGCCGGTAGGAACCGAAGAGCGGCGGCAGCGATCCCGCGACCTGGACCTTACGGCCGGATTCGGTGACGGCTTGGCGCGCCATGCGACCGGCGAGGTCGGCCAGTTCCTGGCCGCGCGCGGCGAACCGTTCCTCGCCGATATGAAAGGGCACCACGGCATAGGAATTGGTGGTGATGATCTCGGCGCCGGCATTGATGAAGGCAAGGTGCGCGCGGCGGACGAAGTCCGGACCTTCGAGCAAGGCGAGAGCCGACCATTCCGGCTGTCGGAAGGGTGCCCCCATACGATTGAGTTCGCGGCCCATGCCGCCATCGAGAAGCATCACTTGTGCGCCAGCCATCATTTCCGCCCTTGCATGAGGATCAATCCATCGCAGCGGAACCTAATATGAGCGCTGCCCGGGTGCAACAAGGGGGCTAGCCGATGCCGCCCACCACCCGGTAACAGGCCACCGGCAACGCGCCATCTTTGTGGGCAACGGCCAGCACGATCGAGCCATAGGGCTTGCGCCATTCGCTGTGGAGGACGCGGTATTTGTCCAGCGCCACAGCGGCGCGGCAGGTAAACTGCCGTCCCGTGCGTTGCTGCGCGACCGCCACGCCATCGATATAGAGATCGATCTTTCCGGCATCGGTCTCGCCGTCGATGACGATGCTGCCTTGGTCCGCCGTCTCTTCTTCGAGCCGCGCTTGCAACGAAAGTGTTGTAAACCCAGCGCTGAATTTCCCGCGTTGCTCGCCGAACGTATCGCTGGGGAGGGGTGGTGTGCGTGGTGGCGCCATGCGCCTCGCGCCGGATTGCTCGAACGCATAGGCCAAGCGCAGCAGGTTGAGATCGTCATAGGCCTTGCCGGCGAAGGTGAGGCCGACCGGCATGCCGGTATCGGCCATGATCCCCATCGGCACCGTCACGGTGGGAATGCCGAGATGCCGGATCACCAGATTGCCGTTGGCGACCCAGGTTCCGTTGCGCCAGGCGATATCGGATGAAGCCTGGTTGATATCGGCATCGGCCGGTGCCACGTCGGCCACCGCCGGGAAGGCGATGGCATCAAGGCCCTGGGCGTCGAGCCAATCTTCGAGATCCGTCTTGCGGGCTTGTTCCAATCCGCGCAGGCCGTCCGGCAGTGTCGCGATCTGGTCCAATGACAGCACGCCGGCCTTGGCGCGGCGCGGATATTCGGCAAGGTCGACGTCGAAATTGCGCTGCTTCATGCGGTCGGGCAGCGCGCCCTTGGGCAGCGGGAAGATCATCTTGCCGTCGACATCTTCCAGGCGATGGAGCGCCGGATCGGCATTGGCGGCGAGGAAATCGTCCCAGGCGAAAATGCTGAGATCCCAAAGTTCGTCCTGGAGATAGCCCGCCGGCACGATGCCGCGCGCGATCATGGCGCTGCCGTCGATGCCGGTGCGTTCATAGTTGGAGACGGCCGGAAAATCGACTTCGACCACCTCAGCGCCCAAGGCTTCGAGATCCCGCTTCGCTTTGCGCCACAGGTCGATGACGCTGGCGCGGGTGGCAACCGGTTCCGGCAGGTCGCTCTCGCCATTGATGTACATGCGCGGGATGCCGAGACGCCGGCCCTTGAGGGTTGCACCGTCGGCCAGCTTGGCGTAGCTCGCCGGGCGATGCGCCGAAGCGGCGGGCAGATTGACCCAATGCTGCATGCGCCAGAAATCGCCGCGCGGGTTCGGATCGTCGGCGACGATCACATCAAGCACTTCCAGCATGTCTGCAACGGTTCGGGCGTGCGGCACGACGACATCCATCGTCGGCACCAGCGGCCAGTTGCCGCGCATCGAGATGATTCCGCGGGACGGCGTGTAGGCGACAAGTCCGTTGAGCGAAGCCGGCGCCCGGCCCGACGACCAGGTTTCTTCGCCGAGGCCGAAGGCAGCGAAGCTTGCCGCCGTCGCCGTACCGGATCCGTTCGACGAGCCGGAAAAGAAGGCGGCCGTCAGATAGGCGCCGTTATAGGGGCTCTCTGCGCGGCCATAGACGCCGCGTTCCATGCCGCCATTTGCCATCGGCGGCATGTTGGTGAGGCCGATGAGGACGGCACCCGCCGCGCGCAGGCGCGCAATGGTAAAGGCGTCTTCATTCGCCACCAGCCGTTCGAAGGCGGGCGAGCCAGCGGCCACGGTGAGGCCTTTTGCCTTGTAACTGTCCTTGGCGGTGTAGGGGATGCCATCGAGCGGTCCCAGCAACCGCCCCTCGGCGCGGCGCTTGTCCGATGCCAGGGCATCTTCGAACATCTGCGGATTGAACACCGGCACCGCATTGAGCCGGAGCCCCTGCCGATCGTAATGGGCGATGCGGTTGAGATAGGCCGCAACCAATTCGACGCTGGTGATCGTGCCAGCCGCCAAGGCGGCGCGAATGTCGGCGATGCCGGCCTCAATCAGATGGAACGACGACACCATGATCCCGAATTCTCCCCGTTGAGCGACAGCCCATTCATATATCGGCTTTGGTACGGGGGAACAGGGCCAGAATTCGATGATCGACTGGTGAAGTGGCTCATGCCGGGAGCCATGCCGGCATGGTATTTCGCTATTGCGCTGTAAAGCCGCCGTCGACCACCAGCGACGCACCGGTCATGAAACGTGACTCATCGCTGGCCAGATAGACCGCGAGCCAGGCGACTTCGTCGGGCTCGCCCAGGCGCCTCATGGGGTAGCCGGCAATTTCGCGCGCCTCCGCTTTGGCCCGGTCCGGTACGGCCGCAAGCAGGCTGGTGCCGAGTTGCGTGTTGATGCCGCCCGGGCAGATGATATTGGCGCGAATGTCGCTGCCGGCCTGCGCGCAATAGAGGGCCACTGAACGCGTAAGGCCGAGAAGTGCGGATTTGCTGGTGGAATAGGCGAGACGATCCGCCGCCCCGGCAAACGAACGCATCGAGCCCAGATTGATGATCGAGCCGCCACGGCGCATGGCGGGGAGGCCATAACGGCAGCCGAGAAAGACGCCGGTCACGTTGATGCCCATGGTCTGCTCCCAGGTCTGGGACGTGCAGGCCAGGATGTCGTCGTCGACAAGGGCGACGCCGGCACAATTGGCGAGGATATCGAAAGCGCCAAAGCGTTCGCTGATGCGCGCAATGGCCGCCTGCCATCCGGCCTCGTCCCGGACGTCAAATTCGACCGTGTCATGTTCGCCCGGCAGCATGGCAGCTGTTTCCCTGAGGCCGGCACCGTGGATATCGGCGAGCATCACGGCGGCACCTTGTTGCGACAGGCGCAAGGCGATCTGCCGGCCGATTCCCGACGCCGCACCCGTTATCAAGGCGACTTTCCCGGCAACTCTGCCAGCCGAAGGTGGCTCAAACCCCATCTGGGTCTCCAAAACATGATGATCTGCCGCGCGCCGGCGATCCTAAGGTTCTGTGCCGGGGTGGCGTAGCGAATTTAGTTTGTGGGACGAGTGGCGGAAAAGTTGTGGCGCGGGCGCGCCGATCATTTCACGACACAAACGCCTTCGAAAATATTCGCTACGCCCGCGATTGCGACGCACATAACATCCCCGCCGATGCAACAAGGCGACAAGCCATGCGCAGACAGTGCCGCCACAAGCGCAAATGCCATCAATCGATAATGCGGGTTTGGGAAGCTTTCAGTCAGTTTCAGGGAAGGTATCGGAGATGAAAAAGGGAACACTCAGTTCGGCGCAGCAGACGATGCGCGCCGCCTTGCTGTCGCGGCGCGCATTCCTGCGGTCGGCGATGGCGATCGGTGCCGTTGGGCTGACGGCACCGATGATTTCGCGCAATGCGTTTTCATCGTCAGGCGATCTCAATCTGCTGATGTGGTCCGACGAGTTTCCGGATCCGGTCATCCCGAATTTCGAGAAGGCGACCGGCATTCTGGTCAACAAGACGCCCTTTTCGCAGAATGATGAGCAGGTCAACAAGTTGCAGGCGACCGGCGGCGAGGGTTTCGACCTGTGCCAGCCGACGCGCAACCGCGCGCCGCAGTTCCAGGAAATCCAGGTGCTGGCGCCATTCGATCTCAATCGCGTGAAGAATGCGTCGGCGCTGATGCCGTCGATGCTGGAAAGTTCGACCAGCCTGTGGACCTGGGATGACGGGCTCTATCACCTGCCGCATCTCTGGGGGTCGGAGGCGATTTCGTACCGGACGGATATCTACAAGGGCGACCTTGCCAATCTCAGCTATGGCTCGCTCTGGCAGGATGACGTCAAGGGCCACACGCAGGGGCGCGGTCATTCCTTCCTGCTGGGCATCGGCCTGTGGTGGGATGCGATCGGCAAGTTGCCGTCCAACCGCATGCTCGATGCCTATAAGGATGAGGCGTCGTTCAAGAAGATCTGGGACCCGATCCTGGCCTTCGCGATGGAGCACAAATCCTGGGTGAAGCAGTTCTGGGACTCGGCCGACAACACGAAGACCGGCCTGATGGAGAACGATGTCTGGATCGGCCAGACCTGGGACGGGCCGCCGCTGTCGCTGAAGAAGGAAGGCAAGCCGGTCAATTACACGTCGCCGAAGGAAGGTGCCATCGTCTGGCTGGACGGACTTGGCTTGATCAAGGCCGCAAAGAATCTCGATCAGGCCTACGAGTTCATCAACTATCTGATGACGCCGGAAGTCTCGGCGCAGCTGGCGGAAGGATCGGGCTACAACCCGGTCGTCACCGGTGCGGACGCGCTGACCTCGGACGCTTTCAAGAAGAACTTCCAGGAAGCCTATCCCGGCGATGCGCTGAAGAATGTCTGGCACTGGCCGGCCGAACCCACCTGGCTTTCCGAAATCCGCAGCCAGTACGTCGATCAGTTCAAAGCCGCCTGACGGTTCAGAAGACGCAGATTGTCAGCCCCGGGTCGTTTGCCCGGGGCTGATTCTTTTGGGCCAAAGCGTGCGGATCGGCTTCAGGGCAAGACAGCCCTTGCGCCGCCGGGACTGGCAACTGAAGATACGCGCGTGCGACGGGAGCATTCTGTCGCCTGTGTCGTCTCGGGCGACGTGATCATCATCGGAAGACGACGGAATGGGCAACCGCGCCAACATCACCCTGAAGCAGCTGGAAGCGCTGTACTGGTCGGCGACGCTGGGATCCTTTGCGCTCGCTGCCGACAGATTGGCGATGACCCAATCGGCGCTGTCGAAACGCATCCTGGAGCTTGAAAGCGAGATCGGCGCACCTCTGTTCGATCGTTCCGGATCGCGTGCCCGGGTGACGGAGGTCGGTGAGCGGATCATCTCGAAAGCGGCAGCGATGCTCAATCTCTGCGACGAGATCCTGATTGCCGGGCGTGGCGCGCAGGCTCTGCGCGGCGTTTGCCGTTTCGGCATCACCCAATTGATGGCGATCACGTCATTGCAGGAAATCGTCGGGACCGTGCGGCGCCTCTATCCCGATATCGTGCTGGAGCCGCGGGTCGATGCCCTGGACCTCATCGAAGATGTCCTGCGCGGCGAGACGGATTTTGCGCTGGCACCCGGCACGTCGCTCGATCCGGCCCTGACCTCGGAATATCTGACCCGGATCGAACTGTCCTGGGTCTGCTCGCCGCAGCTTTTCCCGCTGATCAAGACCATCAATGCCGAAGCGCTGCAGCGCTATCCGGTGATTTCGATGTCGGCGCGGGCGGCTTCGACGAATCTCATGAACAGTTGGGCCACGGCAAACGGTCTGAAGTTCAAGGAAATCGTTGCTTCCAACAGCCCGGAAGCGGTGGCCGCACTGACCGTCGCCGGCTTGGGTATCTCGCTGCTGGCAAGGCCTTTTGTCGAACGGCTCGTCACGACGGGCGAATTGCGCATTCTGCCGACCGAGCCCGATTTGATGATGCCGGAACTCGATTACTTCCTGCATTGGCGGAAGGACAATGACCGCTTGCTGCCCAAGGCCGTGCGCGAAATAGCGCGCCCCATCTGCGCGCGTGCGGCGCAGCCGAAGACCGATGCCGGGCAGCCTATAGCGCTCCTGCCATCCGACGGATAAGTGTGCCGGCCGGCAGGCTGCCGTGACTGAGAAGATCGACGAGAAAATTGGAGCGGGTGAGGGGAATCGAACCCCCGTCGTAAGCTTGGGAAGCTTCTGCTCTACCATTGAGCTACACCCGCGGCGCGCGGCCGGTGGCCCGATATATAGAAGATCGGCTGGGACTGTTCAAGCCGGGCCGGATTCACCCGGAAATCTGCAACAATCGCCAAGATGCGCCCGTATAGTGGCTGGAACGGTCAAATAGGGGAGTTCTTATGGGCATCAATCTGACCCGGCGCCGCTTGGTCGAAAGCGCAGCCGCCCTGGCCTTGGCGGCGGTGTTTCCGGGGCGGGCGAGCCTTGCCGACGCCGCGCCGGAGAGCTTCGAGGCCGCCCTGGCGGCCGCGCGCGGGCAGACGGTCTATTTCAATGCCTGGGGCGGCGATTCGCGCATCAACGATTTCATCGGCTGGGTGGGCAAGGAAGTTGCCGGCCGGTTCGGGGTGACGTTGGAACATGTCAAACTGGCCGACACGGCCGAGGCGGTGACGCGGGTCCTCGCCGGGATGATCGCCGGAGAGATCGATGGCGGCGGCATCGATCTCATCTGGATCAATGGCGAAAATTTCGCCGCGATGAAGCAGCAGGACCTTCTCTTCGGTCCCATCCTGCATTTGCTGCCCAACATGAAATATGTCGACCCGCTGACCAAGCCGACGATCCTGTCGGATTTCACCGTGCCGACGGATGGCTATGAATCGCCCTGGGGCATGGCGCAGTTCGTCTTCTTCTATGATACGGCGCGGCTCCAGGTGCCGCCCGCGAACCCCACAGCCCTTCTCGATTTTGCCCGCGCGCATCCGGGTCGCTTCACCTATCCGGCGCCGCCCGATTTCATCGGCTCCACATTCTTGAAGCAAATGTTGCTGTCGCTCGCCACTGATCGCGCGGTGTTCGGGCACCCGCTCGATCCGGCGCAATTCGGGGCCGCGACGGCGCCGCTCTGGGACTATCTTGCGGCAATCAAACCGCATCTGTGGCGCGGCGGCGAGAGCTACCCCGCGGGCAGTGCCGCCTTGCGCCAACTGCTCAATGACGGTGCGGTCGATATCTCGATGGCTTTCAATCCGGGCGATGCCTCGTCGGCGATCGCCCAAGGCCTGCTGCCGGAGACGGTGCGCAGCTTCGTCTTCGACGGCGGCAGCATCGGCAACACGCATTTCGTGGCGATCCCCTTCAACGCCAATGCCAAAGCGGGGGCGCTGGTCGTCGCCGATTTCCTGCTGTCGCCGGAGGCGCAGCTGCGCAAGGAGGACCCCGCCCAGTGGGGCGATCCGACCGTGCTCGAGATGAAATTGCTGCCGGCCGAAGCGCGCCAGCGTTTCGAGACACTGCCGCGCGGTGTCGCCACCTTGGCGCCGCAGGAGCTCGGCCCCATCCTGCCCGAGCCGCATCCCAGTTGGATGGTGGCGATCGAGGCGCGTTGGCAACAGCTCTACGGTCATTGAGGAATCGTGAGGGGAAGCCTCATAAGGCGCGGCGCGTGGGGGCAACTGGCACCCTTTATGGCGCTGGTTCTGCTGGTCGGGTCCATCGCCATCGGCCTGCTGCTGGTCGGCCTCATGGCGATCGGCTATCTGCCGGCCCTCAATGCCGCCAAGCCGACGCTTGCGCCATTGCACGCGCTGCTCGCCGATGCGCGACTGCTGTCCTCGGTTGGCGAGACCGTGCTGGCCGGCTTTGCGGCCACGCTGGGCGCATCGATCACCGCGTTCTTCCTGGTGGCGCGCGCGAGCATACGAGATGCTGCGTCGACCGCACGGCAACAGCGCTGGGCGGTGGCCTTCATGGCTGTCCCGCACGCCGCACTGGGCTTGGGGCTTGCGTTCTTGCTGGCGCCCACCGGCTGGCTGGTGCGGTTGATTGTGGGTGCCACGGGACTTGATATCTCTGCCGGCGCCGAATTTGTTTCGGCGAAACAGGGACTGCTGCTGGCACTGGGGCTCTATCTCAAGGAAACGCCGTTCCTGTTCCTGGCGATGATGGCGGCGCAAAGCCACCTCGCCCCGCAGCGGCAACTGACGGTCGCCGGGGCGATGGGCTATTCGGCGCCGATGGCGTGGATCAAGATCGTCCTGCCGCAGCTTTATCCCCTGGTACGTTTTCCGATATTGGCGGTGCTTGCCTACAGTCATTCCGTCGTGGATATGTCGCTGCTCCTCGGGCCGACCACGCCGCCGACGCTCCCGATCCTTATCCTGCATTGGAACAATGATCCCGACCTTGATCAGCGTTTCGTGGCGGCGGCGGCCAGCTTGCTGCAAGTGGCACTCGTCGTCGGTGCGCTGGTTTTGTGGCTGGCGCTGGAGCGGCTGGCGACACTTTTTCTGCGAGGCTGGATCTGCAACGGCCGGCGACATCTGCCGCCCATGCTCGTTCTCGTGCTGGGTCCATTGGCGCGCGGCTGGGTGTGGCTGTGCCTGGCGTTGAGCTTCCTCTCTCTGCTCACCTTGCCGGTCTGGTCGGTGGCGTTCGCCTGGCGCTTTCCGGCGTTGCTGCCGCAACAAGCCAGTTTCGCCTTCTGGGAACGTGCGCTCGGTGAGATCGGAACGCCGCTCGTCACGAGCCTTGCTCTTGCCGCCGCCGTCACGGTTGCAGCCCTTGCCCTGGCTGTCGCTTGTCTCGAACATGAGCGGCGCCTGACGCCGGAGATCGTCGCCGCGGCGGAACGCTGGCTCTATCTGCCGTTGCTGGTGCCGGAAATCAGCTTTCTCGTCGGGCTGCAGGTCCTGCTGCTAGTGATCGGTCTCAATGGCACGTGGCTGGCGGTGGCGTGGCTGCAACTCCTTTTCGTCTTTCCCTATGTCTTCCTGTCGCTGAAGGAACCTTGGCGCGCGCTGGATCCGCGTTTCGAGCGCATCGGGCTGACACTCGGGGCGGCGCCGTCCCGCGTTTTCTGGCGCATCAAATTGCCGATGTTGCGGGGCGCTCTCGCCTGGTCGGCCGCCATTGGCTGCGCGGTTTCCCTGTCGCTCTATCTGCCGACACTCCAGGGTGGGGAAGGGCGCATCACCACGCTGGCGACCGAGGCGGTGACACTGGGAAGCGGCGGCGACCGGCGCCTTGCCGGAATCTATGGCGTGCTGCAGGCCGTCGCCACGGCCCTCTGCCTGTCCCTGGGGTTGCTGGCGGCGCGGTCAAGATGGAGGGCGGTCCGGTGACGCGGGAGTTATGCATCAGCGGGGTGGAGATCGATCTGCACGAGGCGCCGCTCCTGGGGCCCATCGATTGCGCCGTCAAGGCCGGGTGGCCGCTGACCCTGATGGGACCATCCGGCAGCGGCAAATCGACCTTGCTCAACTGGATGGTCGGCAGCCTGCCGCCCGGCCTCACTGCGCGGGGCAGAATATTGCTGGACGGCGACGACATCACCGATCTGC
This sequence comes from Dongia sp., assembly GCF_041910485.1. GTDB lineage: Bacteria > Pseudomonadota > Alphaproteobacteria > Dongiales > Dongiaceae > Dongia. The sequence continues at coordinate 94,165 of NZ_JAYRQR010000054.1, read as the reverse complement.
CGCCCCACCGGCGCCGGTTAGGAATTCTGTTCCAGGACGATCTCCTCTTTCCCCACCTCACGGTAGCCGAGAATCTGGCATTCGCCCTGCCGGGCGGGATGGGGCGGGCGGCGAAGGAGGGTTTGATCCAGGCCGCGCTGGCGGAAGCGGAACTGCCGGGCCACGGCGCGCGCGACCCGGCAGGGCTCTCCGGCGGCGAGCGCGCGCGGATCGCGTTGATGCGCACCCTGCTGGCGGAACCCAAGGCCCTGCTACTGGACGAACCCTTTGCAAAGCTCGATGTCGCCCTGCGCGAAAGATTCCGGGGATTTGTCTTTGCCAAAGCTGCCGAACGCAACCTGCCGGTGTTGCTGGTCAGCCACGATCCGGCTGATTCGGCCGCCGCCGGAGGGTTAACAATTCACCTCGACAAGGGTCCGCCAGCGGCAAAACCTGCCGAGCGCGGCGTATGAGAAATGCCTCCAGAATCAACAAAAATTGAACGTTCCGAGGAACCATTTCAGATGTTCGGAGTTTTGACATCGCTGGGACGTTTACCTATAGTGCCACGGATGTCAGTACTCGGACTGGCTTCGCCGGGGGATTTTCATTCGTTTGGACCGGATTTGGGACTCAGCCGAGTTTTAAGGCATATGCCGAAGTCGGGGATGTTGCGAAGCGTCTGAGGGCGACGCATCGGAACCTGGGGACGGCGCTGTACAAGAGCGAGGAGACAAAAATGAAAGCATTGCGACTTCTGGCGGTTTTGGGGGCAGTCGGTTTTCTGGCAGCCTGCTCGACCGATCTCGACCGTATCCGCACCACCGAAGCGAGCGGCGGCACGCCGTTCACCCAGGCCCTGACCACCGAATATCGTGACTTGGCCGTTTTCGAAGCCGACGAGATGTTCGATTGGCGTGATGCCGGCTACTACGCCCGCCGCGGCCTGGCTGCTGCCGGTGGCGAAGTTGTCCAGCCGGAAGATCCGGCCAACCGCGACCTGCCGGCTGATTCGCTCGGCGAGATCACCGACGTCCGTGGCCGCCTGCTGGCTGCCCTCGACGGCGGCGCTCGCGACAACAAGGCGGCTCTCGCCGCCCGCGCCCAGGCCCGCTTCGATTGCTGGCTCGAGCAGCAGGAAGAGAACTTCCAGTACGACCATATCAGCGCCTGCAAGGACGAACTCCTCGCGGCCCTCGCCGAGCTTGAAGCTGCTCCGGCTCCGGCCGAAGCTCCGGCTCCGGCGCCGAACGTCTACCTGGTGCTGTTCGACTTCGACAAGTCGAACATCAACGACGCGGCCCAGGCCGTGGTCAACCAGGTCGTTGCTGACTTCGCGGCCAACAAGTCGACGGCCATCTCGGTGACCGGCCATACCGACCGCTCGGGTTCGGATGCCTACAACGAGAAGCTCTCGGAGCGCCGCGCCGACGCAGTGCGTGAAGCTCTGATCGCCGCCGGTGTCCCGGCCGAAGCGATCACGACCGCCTGGAAGGGTGAGTCGGAGAACGCGGTCCCGACCGCTGACGGTGTCAAGGAGCAGGCTAACCGCCGCGCCGAGATCATCGTTCAGTAATCGCGACCTCAAGACCGCAAGTCTTGCGGAACGGCGCCGGGGCATCCCCGGCGCCGTTTTCTTTTGCAGATATTCCCGCGCGTTCGAAGAATGCCGGCAAAGCGACCTGATCTGGCCTGGCTGCGTAACAGGGTGCGGAGGCCAAAAGCCTAATTTGTACAGGGTCTTGCCGATGTTGGATTTGGCCGGCGATCCGATCTAAACTGCGCCCGACAGCTTCAATCCATGAAGCCAAGGCATCGTTCATGTATCAGCAGACCACCCGTTCCATTCTGGTTCGTGTCGAACCGACCTATCTCGACGATCAGTCCGCGCCGGACGAGGCGCATTTCGTCTGGAAGTACCATGTGCGGATCGAGAACCAGGGCGACCTCACCGTGCAATTGCGCAACCGCTATTGGCGGATCACCGATTCGCTGGGGCGCGTGCAAGAGGTGCGGGGCGCCGGCGTCGTCGGCGAGCAGCCGGTGCTGCACCCGGGCGAGGCCTATGAATATACCAGCGGTACGCCCTTGAAGACCCCGTCGGGCATCATGGTCGGCACCTATGAAATGGAAAGCGAGACCGGCGAGATGTTCGACATCGGTATTCCGGCCTTCTCGCTCGACAGCCCCTATCAGCCCAAGCGTCTCAACTAGGCGCGCCCGATCCGCGCCGCGCCGAGATCGCCGACTTTCGAAAGGACCCGGCCCTTGACCAAGGCCCCCAGCAATTCACCTAACAATCCCGGCGGCATGCCGACCCAGGAAGAGGCCGAGGAGGCCGTGCGCACCCTCATTCGCTGGGCGGGCGACGACCCGACGCGCGAAGGGCTGTTGGACACGCCGCGGCGGGTCGCCAAATCCTATCGCGAATTCTTCAGCGGTTATGCGCAGAATCCGACCGAGATCCTGTCGCGGACCTTTTCCGAGACGGACGGCTATGACGAGATGATCGTCCTCAAGGACATTCGTTTCGAAAGCCATTGCGAACACCACATGGCGCCGATCATCGGCCGCGCGCACATCGCCTATCTGCCGCGCAAGCGCGTCGTAGGCATTTCAAAGCTCGCGCGCCTGCTGGAATGCTATGCCAAGCGCCTGCAGATTCAGGAAAAGCTCACGGCGCAAATCGCCAACACGCTGAATGACGAATTGCAGCCGCGCGGTGTCGCGGTGGTGATCGATGCCAGCCATCAATGCATGACGACGCGCGGCGTGCACAAGGCTGGCACCTCGATGGTGACGAGCCGCATGCTGGGCGCCTTCCGCAACGACGCATCGACGCGCCGCGAGTTCCTGGCCTTCATCGGATTGCCGCCGGCAACGATCGGCTCCAGCTCCTAAAATCCGGATCACCTCATGAACGGCAGTTTCGTCGGCATTCTCGAACGGCTCATCGGCTTCGACACCGTTTCCGCCCGCTCCAATCTTTCGCTCATCAACTGGATCGGCGACTACCTGCGGGATCATGGCGTTGCCGTCGATATCGTCCCGGCGCCGGACGGCCAACCGAAGGCCAATCTGTGGGCGACGATCGGGCCGAAGGGCGATGGCGGCATCGTTCTTTCCGGCCATACCGATGTGGTGCCCGTCGATGGTCAGCCCTGGACCAGCGACCCTTTCAAGCTGGTCGAGACCGAGACGCGCTTCGTCGGTCGCGGCACCAGCGACATGAAGGGCTTCATTGCCCTGTGCCTGGCCCTGGTGCCGGAGATGGTGGCGCGCCCGCTGAAGACGCCGCTGCATTTTGCCTTTTCCTATGACGAGGAACTGGGCTGCCTCGGTGCGCCGCATCTCCTCAAAGCCATCGGCGAGAATCTGCCGCGCCCGCGCATCGCCATCATCGGCGAGCCGACCGGCATGAAGCTCGGCGTGCGCCACAAGGGCGTCTATTCGTTCGAGACGCGGGTCACCGGCAAGGACGGGCATTCCAGCCAGCCGCATCGCGGCCTCAATGCCATCGGCGTGGCCGCCGAACTGATGAACGAGATGATGCGAATCTATGCCGGCATCCAGCAGCATGGCCCCTTCGACCGCAGCTTCGATCCGCCGCATTCCTCGTTCAACATCGGCAGCGTCGAAGGTGGCACGGCGGTCAACATCATCGCCCGCGAATGCCGATTCCTGTGGGATTTCCGCGCCATCCCCGGCGGCCATCCGGATCAGATCCTGAAGCCGCTGCAGGCCTTCATCGAGCGCCGTCTGCCCGAGCTGCGTGCGATCCGGCCCGAGGCCGATATCGTCATCACACCGCGCGTTTCGTCGCCGGCCCTGGTCGAGGAGCATGACGGTGCTGCCGAGGCGCTGCTCAAGCATCTGACTGGCGCCAACGATACGGTGAGCCTCCCTTACGCCACCGAGGCGGGACAGTTTCAGCAGACCGGCATGTCGGCGATCGTCTGCGGTCCGGGCTTCATCGCCCAGGCACACCAGCCAGACGAATTCATCGACAAGGAACAGCTCGTGGCCGGCGATGCCTTCTTGCGCCGCTTGATCGAGTGGGTGAGAGCGAACTGACCGACGATGAGTTTCCTGCGCCAATATCGTCGCTATGCGGCACCTGACCTCACCCGCTATCTGCCCTTCATCGTCGAAGGGCATCATGTCGGCTGGGTGAAGCCGGAAGTCGCGGCGACGCTGGCAAAAGATCCGGCCGCCTTCGTCGTCACTGCTGACCGCGTGACGATGCATCCCGATCTGGTAACGCCAGAAGCACGCAGTGCCGCGATGGCGCGTACATTGGCACGGCTCCGCGCCGAGGGACGCGTGCCGGGTTGGCGCGACGAGCTCTATCCGGTCAATCAAGCCTTCGGCGAAACGCCGCTCCTCGTCATGGAGCGCGCGGCGGCGCCGCTCTTCGGGGTTCTCGCCTACGGCGTCAATCTCAATGGCTTTGTCGGCCGCGGCTGGGAAATGAAGGTGTGGGTTGCGCGCCGCGCGCCCACGAAATCGGTCGATCCCAACATGCTCGACCTCATTGTCGGCGGTGGCCAGCCACTGGGTCTGTCGCCCGCCGAAAACCTGCTCAAGGAATGCCACGAGGAAGCGGGCATCCCGACGGAGATTGCCGCGCGGGCCGAGCCGGTCGGCTTGATCACCTTGCTGATCGAAGCGGGCGAGGGCTTGCGCGTCGGCCAGCAATTCAACTTCGATCTGGAACTGCCGGTGTCATTTCGCCCGCTCAATCAGGACGGCGAGGTGGCCGGTTTCGAACTGATTCCCGTCTCGGAACTCATGCACCGCCTGCGGTCTGCCGACGAGTTCATGTATGATATCGCGCTCGTGTTGATCGATTTCCTCATTCGGCACGGCTTCATCGGGCCTGAAGAACCGGATTACCTGCCGCTCATCGCCGGCCTGCGCCGCCCCATTCCGTTCCAGCGAGTCCCAGCATGAGCCTGTTGCAGCGGATCGCCCATTGCCACCGTCACAATCTGTCGCGCTTCCTTCCCTTTGCGGTCGGCGGCCGCCAGGTCGGGCATATGCGCAACGATCTGGCGCAAGAGTTGCGCCGCTTTCCCAGCGTGTTCCGTGTCGAGAAAGGCAGTGTCAGCATCGCCGAACATCTCGACAGTTTCGACTATCGGACGGCGGCCATCGATTCCGTCATGCGCGAGTTGCGGCAGGAAGGCTATATCCGGGGCTGGCGGGATGAACTGTTTACCGTCGCCAGCGATTACGGGGCCGAGCCGCTGTTCGATCTGGAACGGGCCGGTGTGCCGCTGTTCGGCGTCAAAGCCTATGGCGTCCATCTCAACGGCTATGTGCGCCGTGACGGGGAGATCTGGCTGTGGGTCGGCAAGCGCGCCGCCAACCGCCCGATCGAACCGGGGAAGCTCGACCATCTCGTGGCGGGCGGCCTGCCGTCCGGCGTCAAACCCTTCGACAATCTGCTGAAGGAAGCGTCGGAGGAGGCGTCGATCCCCAAGGAGCTGGCGCGCCGGGCGCGGCCCTGCGGCGCATTGCGCTATCGGATGGAACTGGACGGTTGCCTGCGGGACGACACGCTGTTCGTCTACGATCTGGAATTGCCGGCCGATTTCGTGCCGAAGAACCATGATGGCGAGATTGCGGATTTCCGCCTGTTGCCGCTGCACGAAGTCGAGCGGCTGCTCGCCGAGACCGACGATTTCAAGTTCAACGTCGGCCTGGTCATCATCGATTTCCTGATCCGGCATGCCTATCTGACCCCGGACCGAGCGGACTATAGCGAGATCGCACTGGCACTCTCGCGCCAGCCCTGACTTCGCTGATCAAGCCCCGTTGATCAACGGCTCAAGCTCGGCCCACCCGCGCCAGATCATATCGGCCGCCACGTAGAAGATGACGGCAAGACCGATATAGGCGATCCAGTGGAACCGCTTCAGCAGCTTGGCGATGAACGAAGCGGCGATGCCCATCAGTGCCACCGACAGGATGAGGCCGAAAATCAGGACGCGCGGATGTTCGTGAGCGGCACCGGCGACGGCAAGCACATTGTCGAGCGACATGGAGACGTCGGCCACGATGATCTGCATCGTCGCCTGCATCATCGTCTTGGCGGGCGCCGTGCCGGGAAGGGCGGTTTCCCCTTCCGCGAGTTCCTTGGTCTCTTCGGCACTCAGTGCCTCGCCTTGGCGCATCTTGGCCAGCTTGTTCTCGCGCCGCTGATGCTCGAGTTCGCGCCAGAACTTCCAGCAGACCCACAGCAGCAGGATGCCGCCGGCGAAGGTCAGGCCGATGACGGCCAGCAGGTAACTCGTGCCCAGGGCGAACAAGATGCGCAGCACCGTCGCCGCAGCGATACCGATCAGGATGACCTTGTTGCGCTGCTGCGAGGGCAGTCCGGCCGCTGCCAGACCAACGACGATGGCATTGTCGCCGGCCAGAACCAGATCGATCAGGATGACCTGGGCGAAGGCGGCAAGCTCGGGGCCGAGGAAGGTTAAGTCCATGATCTCACTGCATCGTTGGTGTGGGAGTTCTATAAGCGATGTGGAGGCCGGCGGCTAGCGGGGAAAGCCGGCCATTTTCCTTGTATTTTCAGCAGTCCCACCCGCCTCGCGAATGCTTCGCAACGTGGGTGCGCCAGCCCGTTTTGCCAATCTGGCGCCGGCCTCGTCGGTCAGCAGGGGGTGATGTGCGTAGTCCGGGGTGGGCAGGCCGAGGAGGGCCTGCAGCAGGCGGTGGATGTGCGTGGCCGGCAGCAAATCGATGGCCCGGGTGACCAAAGTCACGCCTTGCAGCGCATCGTCGACCGTCACGCACAGATGATAGCTGCAGGGGATCTCGCGGCGCGCCAGCACGACATCGCCCAATTGTTCCGGGGCAGCCGCGACCGTTCCCAGCGATTCTTCACGGAAAGAGAGATTGCCGGCGAGCGCCGTGGCTCGGCCCGTGTCGAGGCGCAGGGCATAGGGGCTGCCCGTCGCCATCCGGGCGACGGCAATGTCGGCGGGGAGTGTGCGGCAGGTCCCCGGATAGAGCGGCCCATCCGGGCCATGCGGTGCCGATTGGGCACCGGCGATGTCCTTGCGGGTGCAGAAGCAGGGGTAGATGACGCCCAGCGCCTGGAGTTTCTCAATCGCTGCCTGATAATCCGCGAAATGGGCCGATTGGCGCCGGACCTCCCCGTCCCAGTCGAGGCCGAGCCAGGTCAGATCCTCGATGATGCCGGTATCGAATTCCGGGCGACAGCGGGTCCGGTCGATGTCTTCGATCCGCAGCAGGAAGCGGCCCCCGGCGCTCCGGGCGCGCGACCAGGCATCCAGCGCCGAGAAGGCGTGGCCCAGGTGAAGATATCCGGTGGGGCTGGGCGCGAAGCGGGTGACGGGCTGCATCTGGCTGGAATTGGTGCCGAAAGGGTGCCCCTGCAACTGGCTAAGACCAAAAAATCAGTGATTCAGCCTGGAATCTGGCGTTTGAGGCTCTCAAACCAAGCGCGTCGGGCGCCGATCTCGGCAATTTCGAGGTCCAGCCACGAGGGAAGATGGCCATTGCCCGCGGAAACGGGCGGGTAGGCGCGCAAATCGCCGAGCCGGGCCAGTTCCTTGTCGCAGGCCTCGATCATGAGGTCGAGCTGCTGGCGCTGGTCGTCGGGCGCGAGGGCGCCGAAAAAATGCATCTTGAAAGCGATGATCAGCTTGTTGACCTCGCCCATCGGGCCGCGCAGGCGGGTCGTCATCAGGCGGCGGAGCTCAGCCCTTCCGTCCTCGGTCAGCCGCATCACCTGCGAATCCGCCGGCTGTTTCGGATCGATGGCCTCGATCAGCCCCTCGATCTTGAAGAGTTCCAGCGACGGTCCCAGCAGTTCCAGGGACGGGCCGACGATGCGCCCGACGAAATGGCGGATTTCCCGCGCCAGATCGGCATAGCTGCGCTCGCCCTGCCACAACAGGCCGAGGGCGGCGAGGCGGATCGCTTCGGAGGGAATGAGGCTGTTATCTTTGTACATCTAGGCTCGAGGGCAAATAGTCTCTGGTAGGTGGCTGATTTGCCTTTGGCTGAGCGCTGGCAACGCTTTGCTATTTCCTGCCGGTCAGATAATAGGGTTTAGCCGTTTTGCGTGGGAAGCGGAAGCTGTTCGCATGTTCTTTGTTACCCTGGTTTTCGGTTCCGTTCTGGTTCTGATGTCGATTGGCATCCATTACGAGTGTTTGCGCATGGTGGCGGCGTACCTGTTGCCGCGCATGCAGATCGTTTCGCGCCGGGCCCATGTCATCGTCGGCGTCATTGCCTGCATGCTGGCCCATACGATCGAGATCTGGGGGTTCGCCGTCGCCTACTGGCTGCTGCACTTTACGCCCCTGGATATGGGCTTTTCCGACGAGATTCGTAGGACTTTTCTCGATTATCTGAATTTCTCAGCTGAATCATATACTTCGCTTGGGTTCGGGGATGCCGAGCTATTGACACCGAACATGCGCCTTCTGGCCGGTATCGAGGCCCTCGCCGGGCTGGTTCTCATCGCCTGGAGCGCCTCCTTTACCTATTTCGTCATGGCACAATATTGGGGCGGCCGCCCGCGCCATTAGCCGGCCAGGGTTGCCGAAATCGCCGTTCCATTCGCGCCAAGCGCCCAACCCATGTCTGGAATGCGGTTGTGCGGTGCAGCAGGATCGGACAGAATGTCGCGCCTGAAACAGCAGAAAGCGAACCGGCGACGCGGGGGTCGGGGCCCCAGATCGCCAGGCACGAGGGAGGCGGAGAATGAGCGTCCATGTGAGCGGGACCGGCGCCGGTACGGGTGCGGGCGCGAGCGGTGAAGGCGCGGTTCTGAAGCGCCTCTCAATTCCGGAATTCAGTGCGCGCAAGGGTCAGGAGCCGCTGGTCTGTTTGACCGCCTATACCTTCCCGATGGCGCAGCGCCTCGATGGTCATGTCGATCTGCTGATGGTGGGCGATTCCCTCGGCATGGTGCTCTATGGCTTCGACACGACCCTGCCTGTCACCTTGGACATGATGATCCAGCACGGCGCCGCCGTGTGTCGTGGATCGAAGACGGCGATGGTCGTCGTCGACATGCCGTTCGGCGCCTACCAGGAAAGTCCCGAACAGGCCTTCCGCTCGGCCGCACGCATCATGAAGGAAACCGGCTGCCAGGCCGTGAAGCTTGAAGGCGGCCGCGAAATGGCCGAGACCGTTTCGTTCCTGGTCCGCCGCGGCATTCCGGTGATGGGCCATGTCGGCCTGACACCGCAATCGGTCAACACGCTGGGCGGCTATCGCGCGCGCGGCCGGGGCGATCAGGAAGCGGCCGGCATCATGGCCGATGCGATCGCCATCGCCGAAGCGGGCGCTTTCTCGGTCGTGCTCGAAGGCGTCATGGAGCAGATCGCCCAGGCAGTGACCGCGCGCGTCTCCGTGCCGGTGATCGGCATCGGCGCATCCGCCGCCTGCGACGGACAGGTGCTGGTGGCCGAGGATATTCTGGGCCTCTTCAGCGCGTTCAAGCCGCGCTTCGTCAAGCGCTATGCCGAGCTCGGCAACGATATCGAGGAAGCGGCCGAACGCTATGCGCGCGAAGTGCGGGCGCGATCCTTCCCCGGCCCGGACAATGTCTTCGGCGCCATCAAGAAGCACGGCTGACCGAAACCAGTTCCTTCCCATGACCCGCATGATCATCGTTCGTCGCGTTGCGGATTTGCGCGCCCATGTCTCGGGCTGGCGTGGCCGTGGGGAAAGCGTCGGGCTTGTCCCGACAATGGGCGCGTTGCATGACGGCCATCTGTCGCTGGTACGCCGCGCCAAGGACGACAATGTCCGCGCCGTCGCCACCATCTTCGTCAATCCGACCCAGTTCGGTCCCAACGAAGATCTCAGTGCCTATCCGCGCGACGAAGCGGGCGATGCGGCCAAGCTGGAAAGCGTCGGTTGCGATCTCCTCTTCGCGCCCGATGTGAGCGAGATGTACCCGGCGGGTTTCGCGACATCGGTCAGTGTCGCCGGCATCACGGATCATCTCGACGGGATAGCGCGGCCCGGCCATTTCGGGGGTGTCGCAACGATCGTTGCCAAGCTGCTGCTGCAGGCTTTGCCGGACCGTGCCTATTTCGGCGAGAAGGATTATCAGCAGCTGCAGGTCATCAAGCGGTTGGCGCGCGATCTCGACATGCCGGTCGAAATCTGCGGCGTGCCGACGGTGCGGGAGGCCGACGGTCTCGCCTTGTCGTCGCGCAACCGCTATCTGTCGGCAGCCGAGCGGCAGATCGCCGGCCTGTTGCCGCGGGCGCTGGCGGAGGCGGCGCAGCTGCTGGCGGACGGCCGCGCCGCGGCGCCGCTCCTCACCGATATCGAGGGCCGGTTGATTGCTGCCGGGTTCGGCAGCGTCGATTACATCGCGCTGTGCGACGGCATGTCGCTGGAGCCGTTGGCGGCGGCACGGCCGGGCAGCCGGATTTTCGCTGCCGCCCGTATCGGCCGCACGCGCCTCATCGACAATTGGCCGGTGCTTTAGCCGCGCTTTTGTTTGGCGATCGGCTGCGCAAATTGCAGCTCGATGTCCCACGGGAAGAAGATCCACGTGTCCTGCGATACTTCAGTGACGAAGGTATCGACCAGCGGGCGGCCGGACGGCTTGGCATAGATCGTGGCGAAATGGGCCTTGGGCAGCATGTCGCGCACGACGCGCGCGGTACGGCCGGTATCGACCAGGTCGTCGATGATGAGCCAGCCCTCGCCATCGCCCGGCACTTCCTTCAGGACCTTGATCTGCCCTTGCGCGTGATCGTCCGAATAGCTCTGCATGCAAACGGTATCGATGAGGCGAACGTCAAGTTCGCGGGCGATGATCGCGGCCGGCACCAGGCCACCGCGCGTCACCGCGACGATGCCGGCAAACGGTCCCTGTTCGATCAGCCGCCAGGCCAGCGCCTTGGCGTTGCGATGCAGTTCTTCCCAAGAGACGGGAAAGGTCTTTTGCGGATCGGACATGGTCGACTTCCTCGGACTTTGGGACTGACCGGAACGCGGCGCCCGGTCGTTCGTTTTGACCATTAGCTGATGGCGGAAAGGGCAGCAATTGGGGAATCTCAGTGTGGCACTACGAGCGAGTCGACGGCCAAGTCAAGAGCTATTATTGCAGTGCAAAAACCCTATTGCGCAGGGGACAAGCCGATGACAGGATGCGCCGCTTTCGAGGGGCCGGGATGGGCCCAGATCAGCAAGGGATGGATTATCATCTTGAGTCGGCGCTGGCCTTGGACAGGGCAGTTGCACGAATGTGTCCGAGAGGATGCCGGCTAGATTCAGGATGCCACCAACACCGTGAGCACATCAGCAGAGACAACAGATAGCCAGGGATCGGGCTCGGTTCCAGGTGGTGAGCACGCAGGCGGCGACCATACCCCCCACGGCGCATTGGCGCCGTTGGCGCTGGGCGCGCTTGGCGTCGTCTTCGGCGATATCGGTACGTCGCCCCTTTATACCTTCCGCGAAGCCTTCCATGGCGCCGGTGAGGTCTCGGCCAACCCGACCCATGTGTTCGGTATCCTGTCGCTGATCTTCTGGACGGTGACGATCATCGTCAGCTTCAAATATGCGCTGTTGATCCTGCGTGCCGATAACCAGGGGCAGGGCGGTCTGCTGGCGCTGATCGGTCTGGCCATCCGCTCGGCGACCAAGCCGGGCCGGCGCGAAAAATTCCTGGCCCTCGGCATCGTCGGCGCCGCGCTCTTTTACGGTGACGGCATGATCACGCCGGCCATTTCGATTCTTTCCGCGGTCGAAGGTCTGAAGATCGCCCAGCCGACGCTCGACAAGGATTGGATCGTTCTCATCACGATCGTCATCGTTATCGGCCTCTTCGCGATCCAAAGCCGCGGCACTGGTGCGGTTGGCGCCTTTTTCGGCCCGGTCATGCTGTTGTGGTTTGCGACGCTCGGTGTCCTCGGCTTGGTGCAGATTTTCTCGCACCCCGAAATCCTGCTCGCCCTTTCGCCGCACTACGCGATCTCGTTCCTTTTCCACAATATCGGCATCGCCTTTCCGGTCATGGGTGCCGTTCTGCTGGCGGTGACGGGCGCCGAGGCGCTTTATGCCGATCTCGGCCATTTCGGCCGCAAGCCCATTCAGGCGTCCTGGTTCGTCTTCGTCCTCCCCTGCCTGACGCTGAATTATTTCGGGCAAGGCGCGCTGGTGCTGGCGCAGCCGGAAGCGGTCGCCAACCCGTTCTATCTGCTGGCGCCGGACTGGTTCCTCTATCCGCTGATCGGCCTGGCGACGGCGGCCACCATCATCGCTTCACAGGCGGTCATTTCCGGCGCGTTCTCGCTGTCCTGGCAGGCCATGCGCATGGGCGTCTGTCCGCGCCTTCTCATCACGCATACGTCGGCCCATCACCAGGGGCAGATTTATGTGCCGCAGATCAACTGGCTGCTGATGATCTGCGTGCTGCTGCTGGTCATCGGCTTCAAATCGTCGAGCGGCCTCGCCAATGCCTATGGCATCGCCGTCACCGGCACGATGATCATCGACACGATCATCGCCTTCTTCGTCTTCCGCTCGCTGTGGAACTGGAGCATGCAGCGGACGCTGATCGTGTGCGGCTTCATTCTGCTGGTCGAAGCTTCGCTGCTCAGCGCCAGCCTGCTCAAGGTGCTCGACGGCGGCTGGTTCCCGCTGCTCATCGGCGCCATCATTATCTTCATCCTGTCGACCTGGATGGATGGGCGCGGGCTGCTGGCCAAGCGCCACGGCGCCGGCTCGCTCACCGAGGACGAATTCCTCGGCGCCCTTTCCGAGCGGCACCTCAGCCGCGTGCCGGGAACCGGTCTTTTCCTCACCGCCCAGCTCGACCGCGTGCCGTTCGCGCTGCTCCACAACATGCGGCACAATCGCATCCTGCATGAACGCATCGTCATGACGACGTTGATCACCGAAGCGCGCCCCTTCGTCCCCGATGCCGAGCGCGTGCAAGTGAAGGAACTCGGTCGCGGTTTCTGGCGCCTCATCGTGCGCTATGGCTTTGCCGACGAGCCGAACCTGCCGGCGGCGATGCGCATTGCGGCGAAGAGCGGCCTCGACCTCGATCCGGAAAGCGTTTCCTATTTCATCGGCCGCGAGCGCATCGTGCCGCGCGCCAAATCGGCGATGTCCGGCTGGCGGCGCTGGCTCTTCATCCTGCTTTCCGACACGGAGATCTCGGCTTCGGACTACTTCCGGATTCCGGTCGGACGCATCATTGAGCTCGGCGCCCGCACCGAGATCTAGCGGCGATGACGCGCGCGGAATTCGACAAATTCTGCCGCGCGCTCCCTAGGACCACGCATGTTGTGCAGTGGGGTGGTGCCTCGGTCTGGAAGATTGGTGGCAAGATCTTCGCCGTCAGCAACAATTGGGGACCGGGCGACGATCTGAAGTTCAGCTTCAAATGCAGCGAGATGTCCTATGACCTGCTGCGCCAGCAAAAGGGCATCGTGCCGGCGCCGTATCTCGCCCGCGCCAAATGGGTCCAGGTCGATGCTGCGCGGGCGCTCAGCGACAAGGATCTGAAGGCTTATATCGAGACTGCCTATCGCCTGGTGGCGCTGAAGCTGACCAAGGCCCAAAAGGCGGAACTCGGCCTCGATCTCTAATCGAGGGCAACCTCCGGCTGCCGCTCGACGTCTTCCGGAAGACCGATGCGACCGAGGCCCGGGACGCGCAGTGCGGGCCGCAGGATGTCGATGCCAAGGTTGAGACCCAACACATTGACCTCAACGCCTTCCTCGGCACCCAATGTTACGCCGGCGAGCCCCAGCAACGACAGCTGCACGCCGGTACCGCTGGGGGCGAGGGCGACGGGTGCGTTCCAGGCACGGTAATCCTTGCCGATGGCATTGGCGGGAATGTCGAGGCGCAGTTCCGGCACTTCGCGGGCGACATGGGCCAGGAACGTGTTGCTGTTGGGGCCGGGCCAGCTGCGGTACTGGTCCTTGAACGGATAGGTCCCGATGGCCGATTCGATCCGGTCGATCAACCGGTCAACCCCAGGGCCTCGATAGTCGGCCATGATTTCCGGCATGGCACCGAACCACAATCCGTCGGGCAGCGCATAATTGACCTTGAGCGCGTCGCCGCCACCCCAGCCGACCACTTCATAGCGGGTGAAGGTTGTGGCGCCGCTGCGCTTGACGATGATCCAGGGATGCGTCGCCACATAGCCGCGCCAATTGAAGGCGCGGGCGGCGTAGATCTGCACGATCGCCTCCGGGTGCGTCGCCGGGTTCGGGGCCAGGCCGGCGGAATGGCGCGGGGCATCGCGCCAGGACCCGTCATAGGCCATGCCGCGGGCGATGCTGAAACCCAAGGGGACGATGAAGAGGGCCGCAATGGTCCAGAGCAGCACGCGCATTCAAACGCTTTCGTCCTGGACCGGCTCAAGATAGCAGCCGCTGATGCGCCAGGATGCATCGGGCTGCCGCTCCATCATATAGTGTGCCAAATAGCGCCTGCCATCGGGGCCGATGACGAAAACCTGCTGCTCCGGCCCCTCGGGCAGGTCGACGACATCACCGAAATCGACCTTTTTGGGCCGGTAGACCGGCTGATAACCCTCCCGGACCATGTCCATGAAAATGGCGGCACTGCCGAATTTGCCTGAAGAGCGGGGGAGGCAAAGCTGAAGGCGGCAGCGGCATCCCCAGCGCGGAAGGCCGCCATTTGGTCACTGATAATTGCCTGGAACTGGGCCGCGTCAGAGTCGCTGGTCTCGGCCCTGGCCGGTGCAGCGCCAAGGGTCAGCAGGCAAAAGAGGGCGAGCAGCAAGCGGCGCATCAGAACCTCCCAGGTCAGTGGGTGCTGGATGATACGACGGTTCTGCCTGACTGGATCGGGTGCAAATGAAAACCGGCGCTCCTTTAGGGGGCGCCGGTTTCCGGTTCGAGGTTTGTGTGCAGAGGACTAAGCTGTTGTCAGCGCACGTAAACGTGGACTTCGTTGACCTGCGCGTTGGGGTCGGTCACCTGAGCGATGCCGACACGGTCGGGCGGCAGGCCCATGTTGAGGAGCGACCGCGACACCTTGTTCGCATTGGTACGGGCGATGTCGCTGTTGAGCGCCACCTGGGCCGGCTGGCCCATCGCGGGCGCCACGCCGACCACGTCGAAGGCCGCGTTCGGACGCAGTTCCAGGGCCTTGGAGGTCGCCTGATAGAGCGCCTGCTCGTAGCTGACATTCGGCCGGTCGAAGCGGATCACCACCAGCGGGCGACCGCTGGTCATGCCGGCCATCGGCGGCAGGGCCGGCTGGGCCGGCGGCGCGTAGGATCGGCTGGCGAGCGTCGTGCCGTAGACCTGGCCGGTATTCACGCCGGCAGCGAGGGTCGTCAGGTTCGACCGCTCGGTCGAGAGGAAGTTGGTCTGGCGCGACACATCCTCCGAGAGCTGGTTCAGCAGCCGGTCGATCGAGACCGTGGTCTGGTTGGTCTGGTCCTCAAGGACGCGCAGCTGGCGATGATCCTCATCGACCGCGCCCGACACCGTGTAGGAGGCCCGGATCGAATCGAGGAGGTAGCTGGAGAAGGCGGCATTGTTCGCCACGTCGTTCTGCAGCCGGTTCATCTGGTCGAGATCGGAGCCGATCTGATCGAGTTGGTTCTGCGCCTGCTGCCAGGCGGTCGTAACCGCCGGGTTGCCCGGGGTCGTGCCCATCTGCAGCTTGCCGTTGATGGCGCCAACGGTCGTTTGATAACCGGCGGCGTTGCGCTCGGCGCTGGAGCGCAGTTCCTGATGCTTCAGGGTCTGCTGCTGCACCGCCTGCTGCAGGCGATTGAGATCGCTGCGGATCTCGATCACGCGCGTACCGACCAGCGTGCCGGTCGGCTTGCCCGGCGGCACGGTCGTGCTGCTGGCGACACTGGCGCCGATCGGTGCGCCCGACACCGAAGGTGCCAACGCGTTGTTGAAGAACTCGCAGCCGCCCAAGATAAGCGGCGCGGCGGCCACAGCCGCGAGCCAGACATGTTTCTTCATGCTTGCCGAACCCCGAAAGACAGCGAACAAAAGCAAAGCCCAAACCCCCTTCGCCCTGCTCAACCTATTACCCAAAAACAGTTCTTCGCAGCTTTCAGGACAAGAATCAACAGCCCAAGTCGGGTCCGGGCGGCTTCAGCGTGACGTTGGTGTCACAGGGTGGCGCCGACGCCACAGCGATCCGCGATTCGAATGCGCGCCAATCCGGCTTCTCGGCCAATTTTCCAAGCAAAACCAGCTGGATAGGATCTGCGACGAAAAGATTAAACAAGCTGCGCCAAATATCTTGCAATGCCCATCGGCTTTGGCTAGTTTCCGCCACCGTTCGGGGGCCGAGACATCCAACTCGGCTGATTGCAACACGTTTTGCTCTCACCCACCGCGAACAGACGCACCCGTAGCTCAATTGGATAGAGCATCTGACTACGAATCAGAAGGTTGGAGGTTCGAGTCCTTCCGGGTGCGCCATTTCCTTCCAAGGACTTAGCGCAAAATTCCCGGCAGCGACTCCGACTGACCCGCCTTTGGTGGGCATCAGGCGGCGTTTCGTTCCGCGATGGGGAAGGTCAGCGAAAAGGTCGAGCCCTTGCCGGGCTCGCTGACGATCCCCAGTTCGCCCCCGTGCAGGCCGACCAGGCGCTTGGTAATGGAGAGGCCGATTCCCGCCCCGCCTTTCCCCTTGGCGTAGATGTTGTTGTCGCTGGCGAAAGGTTCGAGGATGCGGGTGAGCTTTTCCTTGGGGATGCCGATCCCCGTATCGCGCACGGCGATGACGACATCGCCCGAATCGGTCAGCGCGGCGGAAATTTCGATATGGCCGAAATGGTCGGAAAACTTGATCGCGTTCGACAGCAGGTTGATCAGCATTTGCTTCAGGGCCCGCCGGTCGGCGTAAAGGCGGATATTGGCGCTGACGTGGCGGCTGACCTCCAGCCGCGCCTCGACGATGAGGGTCGAGAGCATCTGCAGGACTTCGTCGATCACCTCGCTGAGCGTCACTTCCTCGCGCTCCAGCGTGTATTTGCCGGCTTCGATGCGCGAGAGGTCGAGGATGTCGTTGACGATATCAAGCAGATGGTGGCCGCTCTTGTGGATGACCTCGCCATATTCCTTGTAGTTGGCATGCACGTGCTGGCCGTGGATTTCGTGCCGGATAAGGTCGGCAAAGCCGATGATGGCATTGAGCGGTGTGCGCAGTTCGTGGCTCATATTGGCAAGGAACATGCGCTTGGCCTCGACCGCGGCGGTGGCGGCCTGCAACGCCTCGCGCAGTTCTTTCTGCTGGCGCGTGCGCTCGGTGACATCACGGAAGAAACCGACCAGCCGCTGGGTCCCGTCATAGGAAATCGGCGAGGCGGAGATTTCGACCATCGCAATCTCGCCGTTGGCCTTCTGGATGACGGCATCGGGAACGAGGACGCGGCCTTTTTCGATATGCTCGCGGAAGGTAGCGCGGAATTTGTCGCGCAGCTCCTCCGGATGTAGTTCCGCTTGGTGCTTGCCGATGAGATCGTCGACGTTGCATGCGAAGAGGCGGGCGGCGGCGGCGTTCACTTCGGTAAGGCGCCCGGTTTCCGGGTCGGCGATGAGGATCGGCTCGGACGAGCCTTCGAGAATGGCACGATATTTCTTTTCCGAGGCGGCGACCGCGGCCTGGTGCATGCGCTGTTCGGTGACGTCGCGCAGGATGGCGATGGTGACGTTGCGGTCCTGCCACTTGCCGCGCACGATGGTGGCTTCGGCCGGGAAGATGGTGCCGTCGGCGCGCTGGGCCGACACGGCGCGGCGGCCATGCATGAACGCAGCGCGCGGTCCGTTATGTTCGAAATTCTTCACCACGGCGCGATGTTCCGTGCGCAGCGGGCGGGGTATGAGGATGTCGAGCCGCTGGCCGACCAGATCGTCGGCGCGATAGCCGAAGCAGCGTTCGGCACTGGCATTTACATAGGCGATATGCTGGTCGTCATCGACCGCGACCACCGCTTCAGGCATGTAGGCGAGAACGTCTTCCAGGCCCCCAGTCACACCTTCCCCCCGATTTTCCTGATCGCGCACTTCCCACGAAACGCTTTCAGCCACTCTCGCCGTTACCGGCACGCTCACACCGGTTGATCCGGTCCTATCGAAATTGCAAATCTAGGAAAATTGTAGCTTGATGAATATTACCAAGAAATAAATCCATGTATCCGAGATGCGATTAAGTTGCGCTTTCCAGTAACTCCGAACGTGAATTGATAGGCAGAGGGGAGCTCTTCTGAAACTGCTGGCGCGAGGATTGAACGGCTATTTTGCCGTTGCAGGATTTCGCGTGACAAACATAAGTATAGCTCGGATCGTTGACTTATCAGCGTGTTGAGTGTTACTCAGCGCGCAAAGTTTTGAAGGTGGCCGCTGCTGCGCCGATTGCGCGCGGCGCCCCGGTGGCTAGGTGGACCTGCTGGCAAGGTGGACCGGCCGCCAGTTGCTCCGGCCCGTGTCGAAAGAACTCGGGGCCGGATGCTCAGATGGATTTTATCATGGAACCGGCGAAACAGCTTTTTTCCCATCGCAAGTTCTGGGCGCATCGTTTCGGAACGGCGCCCTTCCTGCCCATGTCGCGCGCCGAGATGGATGAACTCGGCTGGGATTCCTGCGACGTCATCCTGGTAACGGGCGACGCCTATATCGATCATCCGAGCTTCGGCATGGCGGTGATCGGCCGGCTGCTCGAGGCGCAGGGGTTCCGCGTTGGCATCATCGCGCAGCCGGACTGGCAATCGGCCGAGCCCTTCAAGGCGCTGGGCAAGCCCAATCTCTATTTCGGCATCACCGGCGGCAACATGGATTCCATGGTCAACCGCTACACGGCCGACCGGCGCCTGCGCCACAATGACAGCTACACGCCGAATGACGAGGGCGGCAAGCGGCCGGACCGCGCGGTCATCGTCTATGCCCATCGCTGCCGGGAAGCCTACAAGGATGTGCCGATCGTCCTCGGCGGCATCGAAAGCTCGCTGCGCCGCATCGCGCATTATGACTATTGGTCGGACAAGGTGCGCCGGTCGATCCTGGTTGATGCCAAGGGCGACATCCTACTCTATGGCAATGCCGAGCGCGCCGTGGTCGAGGTGACGCATCGTCTGGCGAAAGGCCAGAAGCCCACCGACATGGCGGACCTGCGCGGCATCGCCATCTTGAAGGACCGGGTGCCGGACGGCTGGACCGAGGCGCCGGCGAACGATCTCGACGACGCTGCCGAGGGTGCGCGTCGGACCGAGGGCGACGTCGTCGTGCGGATGCCGTCCTTTGAGCAGGTCGAAAGCGATCCGGAAGCCTATGCGCGCGCCTCGCGCGTGCTTCACCGCGAAAGCAATCCCGGCAATGCCCGGCCGCTGGTTCAGCGCCACGGCAACCGCGAGCTTTGGGTGACGCCGCCGCCCATTCCGCTGACGACGCCGGAGATGGACGGTGTCTTCGAGCTGCCTTACGCGCGGGCGCCGCATCCCGCCTATGGCGATGCGAAGATCGCCGCCTGGGACATGATCCGCTTTTCCGTCACCATCATGCGCGGCTGCTTCGGCGGCTGCTCCTTCTGCTCGATCACCGAGCATGAAGGGCGCATCATCCAGAACCGCTCGGAAGAATCGGTCCTGCGCGAGATCGGCGAGATCCGCGACAAGACCAAGGGCTTCACCGGCATCATCTCGGATATTGGCGGACCGACCGCCAACATGTACCGCATGGCCTGCAAAGACAAGCGGACCGAGGAGCTGTGCCGCAAGCCGTCCTGCGTCTTCCCGGACGTCTGCCCCAACCTCAACACCAGCCACGAAGCCCTTATCCACCTCTATCGCAAGTCGCGCGAACTGCCGGGCGTGAAGAAGGTGATGGTGGCATCCGGCGTGCGCTATGACCTTGCCGTCAAAAGCCCGGCCTATATCAAGGAACTGGTCGCCCACCATGTCGGCGGCTATCTGAAGATCGCGCCCGAACATACCGAGGAAGGGCCGCTCTCCAAGATGATGAAGCCCGGCATCGGCACCTACGACAAGTTCAAGGAACTGTTCGACAAGGCGGCGAAAGAGGCCAAGAAAGAGTATTTCCTCATTCCCTATTTCATCGCCGCCCATCCGGGGACGACGGATGAGGACATGATGAACCTGGCGCTGTGGCTGAAGCGCAACAAATACCGTGCCGACCAGGTGCAGACCTTCCTGCCGTCGCCGATGGCTCTTTCAACCGCCATGTATCATTCGGGCTTCAATCCGCTGCGGCCCATCCGGCATGGTGCGTCCGAGGCGGTCGAGACGGTGAAGGGGTTGAAGCAGCGCCGCCTGCACAAGGCCTTCCTGCGCTATCACGACGCCGAGAACTGGCCGCTGCTGCGCGATGCGCTGAAGCGGATGGGGCGTGCCGATCTCATCGGTCCGGGCAAGCACCATCTGGTTCCCAATTGGCAGCCGGCCGGCACGGGCAACAATGGTGGCGAAGGGCGGCGCCTGGGCCGCAAGCACGGCATGCAGACCTTTACGACGAAGGGCGTTCTGAAGCGGCGTTGATCTTCTCGATCAATTCCTGCCATTCCCGCGGCAGAGGCTCCGTCGTTACCTTGGCAAATTGCCCTTCCAGCTGGCGGGCGAACCAGCGTTCGCCTTCCGGAAATTCCGGATCATTGATGTGGACGCGATAGATCATGCTGCTCCGTCGTCAGAGGGCCGGCCAGTTCGTGCCGACCAGGAAAAGCGCATAGGCGGAAGCCAGAGCGCCTGCCAAATACAAGCCGATCGTGTGTGCCATGATTGCCTCCTCATTCCTGTCCTCAATCGAGTTGTCGACGGACTTGTGCGGTTCCAACGGACGGCATGCCAAACGCGCGGCTGTTCAACGAGGTAACAGCGCGTGGGCGAAGTTTGTTCCAGAGCAAGAGGCTGCGCGATGAAGCACGACTTTGATCCGCGCTGTCGGAGAAAATATCCGTGCCGGCATGGGGTTCCGGCTCGACGCCCCAAGACAAAGGTCCTAGATTGAGTGTCGTACTTGGGGGAGGGCAGGCTGTGTATATCCGTCACTTGCTGGCGTTCCTTTTTCTTCCGCTGCTGGCTGCCTGCAGCCATGTCGCGTCGGCTGATTCCGAAATCGTGGGATCGATCTGGATCGCGGAGAATATCGGCGGCACGCCGGTACCAACCGGCGACGACATCACGCTGACCTTCGACCTTCAGGGACGCGCCGGCGGCAAGGGTGGGTGCAATACCTATGGTGCGGCCTATCACCGGGACGGAACGCTCATTGCGTTCGAACCACCCTTCTCGACCAAGATGTTTTGCGCGCCGCCAGAGGTCATGAATATGGAACAGCTCTATTTCGACCTGCTGCCGCGTGTGGCAAGCCTGCTGCGCGAGGGCGAGCGGTTGGAACTGCGCACGCGGGATGGCAAGTCGATCCTGTTCCATATGAAGCGCTAGTACATCGCGCAAACCGCCTTTTCCGATTTCGCCTTTCCTGGCATGGTCGCCCCGGATGAATGGCTGACGTGGCTGCTTTGACAAAGATCCTGATCCTTGGTGGGACCGGCGAGGGGATGGCGCTCGCACGAGCGCTCATTGATCTGCCGGGCTTGGAGATCGTTTCCTCGCTCGCCGGTCGCGTCGCCAACCCGAAGCTGCCGCCCGGTGCAGTGCGCATCGGCGGGTTCGGCGGGGCGACGGGCCTTGCCGCCTATCTTCGCGACCAGGGCATCACCGCCATTGTGGATGCGACGCATCCCTTCGCGCGCCGGATGGGGTGGAATGCGGCCGAGGCGGCGAACCTCGTTGGCCTCCCGCTCCTGCGTCTCGAACGCCCCGCCTGGTCGCCTGTGGCGGGGGACCGCTGGGTGGAGGTGGATGATTGGGCGCAGGCAGCGGCCATCCTGCAGCGCGGGGCGCGGCGGGTCTTTCTGGCCCTTGGCCGGCAGGAACTGGCGCCGTTCGCGAATCTCACCGGTATCCATCTCGTCATCCGCTCGGTCGAACCGCCGGATGCCGCGCTCCATTTTGCCGATGCGGAGATCGTGCTGGCGCGCGGGCCGTTCAAGCTCGAAGACGAGCGCGCGCTGCTGACATCGCGATCGATCGATCACCTTGTCTGCAAGAACAGTGGCGGCAGCGCCACCGATGCCAAGTTGCAGGCCGCGCGTGAACGCGGCGTCACGGTCGTGATGCAGCGCCGGCCCCCGCGACCCGATACGTCCCGCGTTGCCGATGTCGATGCGGCGATCGCCTGGGTGCGCGCGCTCTAGTTTTTCCGTTCGCCGTACCAGCGCGGCGTATAGACCCAGTGGCTGCCGTCCGGCCGGGCAATGGTGCGGGTCAGCGACGAACCGATGATGAGCACCGTTCGGCTGTCGACCATGTCGATCGTGAGGTCGCCGAGACTCACCTGCAGCACGCGCTCCGCCGGCCGGCCGACATCGCGGCCGATGACCACGGGCGTTTCCGGCGCCCGGTACCGGCGGATGAGGTCGAGCGCCTCGCTGAGCTGCCAGGGTCGCGCCTTCGAAATCGGATTGTAGAAGGCCATCGCGAAATCGCCCTCGGCCGCGTGGCGCAAACGCTCAAGAACGGTCGCCCACGGCTTCAGATTGTCGGAAAGCGAAATGACGCAGAAATCGTGGCCTAGCGGCGCGCCGATCCGCGAAGCCGCCGCCATCGCTGCAGACACGCCGGGCAGCATCTCCAATTCGACGCCATGCCATTCCGGCGCGCCACCTTCATCCAGCGCTTCCAGCACGGCGGCGGCCATGGCGAAGATGCCGGGATCGCCGGACGAGACCATCACGACCGACCGACCGCTCGACGCAAGCTCAAAGGCATGGCGCGCGCGCTGCAGCTCTTCGCGATTGTCGGTCGCATGCACGATCTGGTCGGGACGCAGCGGCCCCGCCATCTTCACATAGGTCTCATAGCCCAGAATATCTTCGGCCGCGTCGATGGCGCGGCGCACCGCCGGAACCATCAGCGCCGCTTCGCCGGGGCCGAGGCCGACGACGGAAAGGCGCCCGCGCTTGCGCCCCAAAGGCTGAATGTCTTCCGGTTTCTCGGCAACGGCAATCGCCAGTTGTTCGATGGTGACGGACAGGATCGGTGCCGGCACGGCAGCGAGCACCAGTTCCTCGGCGTTGCTGGCCGGTAGAAAACGCAGCGGCACGCCGAGCGTCCCGGCAGCCGCCGCAATCTCCGGGTCAGCGCTGTCTTCCTCGCGCGCCAGGATGAGCGCCAATGAATGGGGCGAGAGGTTGAGCTGACCAAGGGCCGCGCGAATGTGCGTAGCGAGATCCGGCGCGCTGCGGCCGATGCCGATGACGATATTGCGCGGATGGAACAGCAACTCATCCTTGCCCGGCGCCACATCCGCATGGGTGATGCGGGCGGCAAGTTGACCGGCTTCGTCGATCGGCAATTTGGCATCGGCGAACCAGGGTGCCTCGCCCTCGACGCGCATCTTCGCACCGGCCAGGAGATTGGCGATGAAGGTCTTGCCATCCTCCGGATTGCGCAGATGGTAACCGGCCGGCGGGTTGATGAGGCAGGTGCCGAAGCGGATCTCGCCGGTCGTGGTGATGGCGGGGCTGGTATCGAGTGCTGCGCCGATCTCGCGCGCCAGCACATTGACGCCGCTCAAGCCGCCCAGCAACGGCACCACGGCGCTGCCGTCTTCGGCGACGGCAAGGACCGGCGGCTCGGCGCGCTTGTTCTGCAGCAAGGGGGCCAGCGACCGGATGACGATTCCGGCGGCGCACAGCGCCACGATCGGGCGATCGCTTTCGTAAAGACCGCGCAGGGTCTCGCCGAATTCGTCGAAGGGAACATCGGCGCCTTCGACGCGGCTCGCCAGTCCATAAATCTCGCTGCCATCGAGTGCGGCCTGGATGCGGCGCGCCGTTTCCAGCGACCGTGCGCCCAGAATGACGATGGCAGCCGGCTTGGTCACGATTGCCACTTCTTGCCCGGCACCAGGATGATCGAGAAATAGGGCGCGCTCTTGGGATCGACCTCCGCCAGCGGCACGATCTTCTGGTTCTGCATCGTCGCGCGCTCGACATAGAGGGCGCGGTCGAGGAGGCCGAGCTCCGTCACCACCTTGCGCACCTTCTCGAAATTGGTGCCGAGCTTCATGATGGCGGCCGCTTCGAGATCGCCGAGGCGCCGCTTCAGCTCATCCTCCGGCAGCACGCCGGAAAGAATGCCGAGGCTCTGGTTGCGATAGACGAGCGGGGCGCCGAGGACCGAGGCCGCACCCAGCACCGAACAGACACCCGGCACGACATCGGTTTCGTAGCGCGCGGCGAGGCGGTCATGGATGTACATGAACGAGCCGTAGAAGAACGGATCGCCTTCGCAGATCACGGCGACATCGCGCCCGGCATCGAGATGCGCCGCCACTTCCTCGGCCGATTGGTCGTAGAAGTCGCTCACCAGCGTTTCGTAATTGAGATGGGCGGGGAGCTTTTCCGTCGTCACCGGATAGATGAGCGGCAGAGTTTGCTGCGTGGGCTTGAGGTAGGTCTCGACGATGGTGAGCGCGTTGCCCTTCTTACCTTTGGCGGCGAGATAGGCGACGATGGGCACGCTCTGCAGGAGGCGCACCGCCTTCACCGTCATGAGTTCGGGATCGCCCGGACCGACGCCCAGACCGAATAGCCGACCTTTGGCCATTATTCTTTCTCCGTAGCGAGGGCGTTGACGGCGGCGGCGGCCATGGCGCTGCCGCCGCGGCGACCGCGGATGATGACGAAGGGAACGCCGCGGCTATCTTGCGCCAGCATGTCCTTCGATTCAGCAGCGCCGACGAACCCGACCGGAAAGCCCAGGATCAGCGCCGGCTTCGGTGCGCCTTCATCCAGCATCTCCAGCAGGCGGAACAGCACGGTCGGCGCATTGCCGATCGCCACCACGGCCCCCGCCATCCGGTCGCGCCAGAATTCGAGGGCGGCGGCCGAACGCGTGTTGCCGAGCTCCTGCGCCAATTGCGGCACGCGCGGATCGTTGAGCGTGCAGATCACCTCGTTATTGGCGGGAAGGCGCGAACGGGTGACGCCGTCGGCCACCATACGGCAATCGGCGAGGATCGGCGCGCCTTGAGCCAGCGCCTTCCGCCCCGCATCGCCGGCACCCATTGAAAAGCGCAAATCGCGCACCGTATCGACCATGCCGGAGGCATGGGCCACGCGCACCGCGAGCTTCTCAAGATCGGTGGGAATCCCGGAAAGATCCGCTTCCCGGCGGATGATGGAAAAGGACTGGCGATAGATTTCCTGCCCATCGCGCTCGTAATTGATCATGCCTGTTCTCTTTGCCTCAACAATTGGGCTGCCTGTTCGATAGTGAGGTCCGCGCCGATCCGCTTGCCAAAACCCGCCCTTTCCCTGTCGCCCGCCGCAAAGAGGTCGTAATGACCGGGCGTGAGGGCCACCAGGGTGAAGGGGGCGGGGCGGGGGGCGGCGCAGGATTTGGCGCAGCCGGTCAAATGGATTCCGAACACGGGATGCGCCCAGCCATCGAGTTCCTGGGCGAGCGCCAACGCATCGCCCTTGGTATCGGCGAGGCCCGATTTGCAGCCCGTGCTGCCGGCGCAGGTGATGGTGGCGGCCAAGGTCCGGTCGGGCCGGGTGATGAAGCCAAGCTCTTCCAACGTTTCGGCGGCTTCCGCCGCTTCATCTTCGGCGATGCCCGGCAGCAGCACACTCTGCCACGGCGTCATGCGGATCTCAGCCCCGGAGACGCGGTCAGCGAGATCGGCAAGGCCCAGCATCATCTTTTGCCCAATCCGCCCCAGTGGCGGCACCGCGCCGATCGCGACGCGCCCATCCTTTTGTGCCCGCGCACCGATATGGCCGAGCGGCATCGGCGCTTCGCGCTGCCAATCGCCGACAGCATGGACCGTGACGGGGAGGGCGGCGGCAAGGGTACTTCCGTCGCGATCAACCAGCAGATGCCGCATGCGCGCGATCTTGTCGCCCTTGGCATTTCTGCGGCCGATTTCCGCGATGAAGGTATCGAGCAAGGCAAAGAGGGCTGTTTCAGCATCGCTGGCGGCGACGGCGCCCGCTGGTCGTTCGCCCGGGACGCTCGCGAAGCCGAACGCGAAATGGTCGCCGTCCATCGCCGACAGCCAGATATCGTTGGGATGTTCCGTCATGGCGACCGCTTCGCCACCGTCGATCTGAATCGAAAATTTGGGCGACAGCGCGTGGTATCTGGTCTCGCGCATGAGGCGCTCCAGTACCTTGTCGGCCAGCGAGCTCACATCGATGAGCGCGTCGCCGTCGAGGCCGCAATAGGGGCTCACCATCACGTTGCGCACATCGTCGGCGCCGCTGTTCTCGGGTGCCAAGCCGGCGGCCTTGAGACCGGCGATGACAGCATCCTCGGCACCCGGCTTCACGCCGCGGATCTGGATGTTGGCGCGGTTGGTGGCTTCGATCTCGGGGTGCCCGTATTCCTCTGCCAAGGCCGCAAGCGCCCGCATCTGGGCGGCGGCAACGCGCCCGCGCGACAGTTTGATGCGGCAGATGCCGCCATCGAGCGAGGGCACGATGCGGTAGAGGCCCGGGCAGGCGAAACGGCGATCACTCTGGCTCACGATGGCACCGGCAAAACCCGACGCGGCGAATGGGCGGTCGGTCCTGCGACCGCCACAGCACCGATACGCCCCGATCGATGCATCCAACCACGACCCTGCGTCACCGGCAGGTCTCCTGGCTTGGCGGGTCTTCGCCTTGTCGCCGCCTTCCCGGACCTGATTTCTGGTCCAGTGGCTCGTTGCGACCGGCTCGCCGCTCAACAGTTGCGGGGGCAGCCACGCCAGGGTCCCTTTAGAGGACCCGTCGTGTTCCCTTTTAGGCCCCAAAGGGGCACCGATGACGGGCCCGTTCTATAGGAGCGACCCGGCCCGCGAAAGCGGATTCTGCCGCGCTTTGTGGTCGCGCCCACGCTTGATGGGCGGGCTGGGATGGCCTATTGGATGCGGCCAAGGACATGTTTTTCCAACGGGATAGAGGCGTCATGACCGCTTGGCTCACCGTGATCGGGATCGGCGAGGATGGGGTGACCGGCCTTGGCGAGGCCGCGCGTGCGGCCCTTGCCGGCGCCCGCATCATCTTCGGCGGCAAGCGGCACCTCGCCATGCTGGAGGGGGACGTCTCGGCCGAGCGGCGCCCCTGGCCGCAGCCCTTTGCGCTCGCCTTCGATGAACTCCGCGCCCTGCGCGGATCGCCGACCGTCATCCTCGCCAGCGGCGATCCGATGTTCTACGGGATGGGGGCGAGCCTCAGCCGCGAATTGGGGCCGGATGAGATGCTGGTTCTGCCGGCGCCTTCGTCCGTGTCGCTGGCGGCGGCGCGTCTCGGCTGGGCCTTGGCCGATGTCGAGGTGATCACCATACACGGTCGTCCGATCTCGCTGCTCCATCGTGCGTTGCGGCCGGGTGCGCGCCTGCTCATCCTCTCCGAGGATGGCTTTTCCGCTGGCCATGTGGCGCAGCTTCTAAAGGCGCGCGGCTTCGGGCCGAGCCGCATCACTGTCTTCGAACATCTCGGCGGTGCCAAGGAACGGCGCATCGACGGTATCGCGGAAGGCTGGAACGCAGGCGAAACGGCGGCGCTCAATCTCCTCGGCATCACCTGTGTTGCGGGTGAGGGCGCGCGGGCCTTCTCGACGCTTGCGGGCCTTCCTGACGATGCCTTTCAGAATGACGGCCAATTGACCAAGCGCGACGTGCGCGCGGTGACGCTGGCGCGTCTCGCCCCTCTCCCCGGCGAATTGCTGTGGGATGTCGGCGCCGGTTGCGGCTCGATTTCGATCGAATGGATGCGGGCGCATCCCGCCTGCCGCGCCATCGCCATCGAGGCCGATGCCGGGCGTCAGCAACTCATCCGCGCCAATGCCGAGGCGCTGGGCGTGCCGGGCCTCGACCTCGTCGCCGGGGCCGCACCGGCAGCGCTCGCCGGCCTGCCGGCGCCGGATGCGATCTTCATCGGCGGCGGTGTGACCGAGCCCGGCCAGATCGAGGCCTGCTGGGCGGCCTTGAAGCCCGGCGGGCGTCTGGTTGCCAATGCCGTCACCGTCCAGAGTGAGGTGCACCTCATCGCCTGGCAGGAAAAGATCGGCGGCGAGCTCACCCGGCTTGCCGTCTCCCAGGCGAAACCGCTGGGCGGATTCGACGCCTGGCGGGCGGCCCTGCCGGTCACGATTTTCGTCGCCTATAAGCCAACCCATTGAAGTAACGTAGAAATGATTGCGGAATAATACGTTTGTTCAAATGATATAAAGATATACTTATATCTCTTATCTGTTATCCTATGCGTCATTCGGCCCCAGGGAAGGAGCCGTACCCGGCAGGGAGGACGCGATGAACATGATGGAGAGCCATGTGCCGCCGTTGCGAAGCGGACCCGATTGGCTGGGCAGCGAGGGTGGCGGCCGCGCGCCCGACCTTGCCGTCAGCTTCGAATTCTTCCCGCCGCGCCAGCCGGACCTGTTGCCGGGCTTCTGGCAGTCGGTCGAGGATCTGGCGAGCCTTGCTCCCCGCTTCGTTTCCGTGACCTACGGCGCCGGCGGCTCGACCCGCGACCAGACCCGTGAGCTGGTGGTCGAAATTCAGGCGCGTTGCCAAGTTCCTGCCGCCGCCCATCTCACTTGCGTCGGTACCAGCCGGGCCGAGATCGACGCCATCGCCGATGCCTATTGGCAGGCCGGCATTCACCGCCTGGTGGCGCTGCGCGGCGACCCGCCGGGAGGGATCGGCGGCGCCTATCAGCCGCATCCGGGTGGCTACGCTTATGCCGACGCGCTGGTGGCGGGCCTTGCCGCGCGCCATCCCTTCGATATCAGCGTTGCCGCTTATCCTGAGACGCATCCGCAGGCTTTGAGTGCCGCCGCCGATCTCGATCATCTGAAGCGGAAGATCGATGCCGGCGCCACGCGTGCCATCACGCAATTCTTCTTCGACGTCGACTGTTTCAAGCGCTTCGTCGATCGCGCCGCGCGCGCCGGCATCAACGTGCCGATCGTGCCCGGCATCCTCCCCATCCGCAATTTCGAGAAGGTGGCGGCGATGGCGGCCGCGTGCGGGACGTCGATCCCGCAAACGATGCGCGAACGGTTCGCGGCGCTGGCCGACGATGCGGCAGGACGCCTCGACCTCGCCCGGCACTTGGCGCTCGAACAATGCCAGGCCCTTGCCAAGGCCGGTGTCCGGCATTTCCACTTCTATGCGCTCAACCAGGCCGATCTGGTGCGCGATGTTTGTGCCGGGCTTGGCGTCGTTTCGCCGCTGATGGTGGCGCGCTGAAGCGGATTGCCTTTGCGCCGCCGACCTGATTTCATCAGCGCCTGTTTCACAAATGCATAAAAGGCAGGCAGGCGATGGCGACCGCACCCGATCTCATCCTCGTCAACGGCAATATCCGGACGATGGATCCCCTCATCCCACGCGTCGAGGCGCTGGCGGTGAAGAACGGCCGTATCGTGGCCCTGGGGCGCACGGACGAGATCAAGGCGCTGGCCAACGGTATCACCCGCACGGTCGATGCCGGTGGGCGCCTGGTTCTGCCCGGCTTCCAGGATACGCATATCCATCTGCAGGATAGCGGCACCGGCTTCTCCAGCAGTGTCAATCTCGAAGGCGCCAGCACGATTGAGGAATTGCAGCGGCGCCTGCGCGACTTCTCGCAAAAGACCAACGATCTCTGGGTCAAGGGCACCGGCTGGTATACCGGCATCTTCGGCGCGCAGAACCTCAATCGCCAGGTGCTCGATGCGGCCGTTCCCGATCGGCCGGTCTTCATCTTCGCTGCCGACGGTCACAACGCCGCCGTCAATACCAAGGCTTGCGAGATCATGGGCCTTGATAAATCCGTGGCCGACCCGTCGGGCGGCGCCTTCGTGCGCGAAGCCGACGGCACGCCGACCGGCCTCATCTACGAGGATGCGATCGACTGGATCCGCGCCCGCATGCCCAAAACCAATCTCGACACCTACACCAAGGGCGTTCAATACGGGCAGAAGCTCTGCAACACCCACGGCATCACTGGCGTGCTCGACGCGATGGTGTGGGAGCGCCACATGAAGGTCTACAAGGCGCTTGACGAAGCGGGCGAGCTTACCGTGCGCCTCAAGGCGACCGCCAAGGTCTTCCCGACCGAGACCGTCAAGGATGCGCTGGGCCGCGTCGAGGCGCTGCGGCGCGACTTCAAGACCGACAATGTCAGCGTTCATTCCGGCAAGTTCTTCCTCGACGGCGTGGTCGAAAATCGCACCGCGGCGATGATCGAGGATTATTCCGACGCCACCGGCGGCAATGCGCCGATCATGTTCGACGAGGAGCTGCTGCGCGATCTCTTCATCGCCTTCGACGCGGCGCGCTTCCAGCTGCATGTCCATGTCATCGGCGACCGCGCGACGCGCGTGGCGCTCGACTGCATCGAGGCGGCGCGCGATGCCAACGGCGCATGGCCCAGCCTTCACCAGCTGGCCCATGTCCAGCTCATCCATCCCAATGACATTCCGCGCCTCAGGGACCTGAAGGTCGTCACCAACATGCAGCCGCTTTGGGCGCGTTGCGAACCGTCGGTGACGGAGATGGCGCTGCCCTTCGTGGGCAAGGAGCGCGGGCGCTGGATGTATCCGTGGCGCACCATCGTCGACAGCGGCGCGCCTTATGCCGTCAGTAGCGATTGGGGCGTCTCGACCCTGAACCCGTTCCCCATCATGCAAACGGCGGTGACGCGCCAGCCCGCCCATGTGGCAAAGGACTTCCCGATCTTCGAAGCGCAGGAGCGCATGACGGTCGAACAGGTGGTGCGCGGCTATACGACCTTCGCCGCCGCCGCGGCCTGGCGCAGCGACGAGACAGGCTCGCTGACGCCGGGCAAGTTCGCCGACTTCATCCTTCTCGACCGCGACGTCTTCAGCGTCGATCCTTACGAGATTGGCGACACCGAAGTCGATCTCACCATGCTCGGCGGCAAGGAGGTGCATCGCAGTGCGGCCTTTGCCGGCTGACGGTGCTTTTAATCCTGGTTAAGCATAACGCGCGCGGTCGCTGGAAAGGCGGGCACAAACCCGGCGACCACGCCGCGCGCGGGCGCAATATCGTTTGCGGCGGCACACGCCCCTTCGTATTCTTGAACGCGGGTTGAGGGGACAAGGTGGCCGCCATGACGGACGACACGCTCGAGCACCGCAAGCATCCGCGCTATCAATTCGGTGGGACGGCCTTGGTCGTTTTCGACGACACCAATCAGCGGCGCACGCTCGCCATCACCAACTACCGCAACATCTCGCAGGGCGGCGCCTGTATCCTGACGCCGGATGTGCAGGGCTTTTCGGCCGGCGACCGCATGTATCTGATGCCCGAACGCTATCGCCGCAAGCGTGAGGCCGTGGTGGTCAATCTGGGCACCGGCCGCCTCCATCTGGAAATCCCGAAGAGCCAGGAACTCAGCGAATTCGAAGTCGCCGAGATACTCGAAAAGCTGGCCCAAGCCGACCGCAAGGCATAACCCGTTCTGACCGGCACAATGATCGACGGCAAAAAGGCCGCCGTCCTGGACGCGCGGCCTTGGCCAACTCAGATAATCGGGAAATCTATCGGACGATGCTGGAAATGATGATGGCGCCGGGAAAGGCCATCGCGATATGCGACGGGCTCACGCGGACCACGGTGGCGATGGTGGGACCGACCTTCGGCAGATCGAGCGACACCTTGTCACCGACGGCAACGGGGCCGCTGGTTTCGATCAAGGCGCCGTTCTCGCTGATATCGACCAAGCGGCACGTCACCCGGGCGCCCTTGATCAGGACATCGGTCGGCAGGTTGACGACATAGCGCTGTGACCGGCGGCGATCGCCATGCTCATCCATGTCGTTCTGCAGGTTGCTCATCATGCGTTCCAATCCCCTTCGCTCCTGCCCAATTCGGGCTGGTTTGGCGCCGCGCTTCAGCCGGTTTGCTGCCTGACCGGTATCATCCCCCCGGATGTCCCCGATCCACAAGCCCAGGCGCCAGAAATCTGCCCCTTCGTTTCGAGGGGGCAATCTGCCACGAGAACCCGAGGGCGCCAAGCCTCTCCACGCCATTGAAGCGGCAATATGGTGAAGAAATCGTATACGCCGTTGCAACTTTTGCGCCCCGGCCTGGATTCCACGCCCTTGATCCTACCCGGGAACGTCAGGTCCGGCAGCGCTCCGGCGCCAGGGCCGCCAGGTCGACACCGCGCGCAATCAGGTCGGGTGGCATCGAACCGTCGGCGATCAGGCCACGGCTGAGGCGACCCAGCGCGGCCGACAGCATGATCCCATAGCCACCTTGTCCCGCCAGCCAGAAAAAGCCTTCGGCGTCGCGGTCGAATCCGACCACCGGGCAATGATCGGGGACGAAGCTCCTGAGGCCAGCCCAGCTGTGCTCGATGCGCCGCACGGTGAGATGCGTGTTGCGTTCCAGCCAGTCGACGATCATCGCCATGTCGAGGTCTTCGGGCTGCGCGTCGCAGGGCGCGCTCGGTGTCGCATCGCCGAGCGAGGCCATCAGGCGGCCCGCATCCGGCTTCACATAGGCTTCGGTGGCGCCGTCATCGACGGCCGGCAGGCTGGGCGGCGCCAATGTCGGGTCGCCGGCGATGATGATCGCTGTGCGGCGCATCGGCGTCAGGTTGATCGGCTTCAGACCGGCCAGTTGCCCGATCTCATCGGCCCAGGCACCGCCGGCATTGATGACAATGCGCGCGTCGAACCGCTCACCGCTGCTGCTCTCGGCATGCCAGCGGCCGGCGGTGCGTTCCAGTGCCGTCACACGGCGATCGGTGAAGGTGCGGCCGCCACGATGCTTGAACAGTTTCAGGAAGCCTTGATGGATGGCACCTGCGTCCATATCCATGACATGCGGGTCAAGGACCGCGCGCGCCACTGCTTCGCGCTTCAGCAAGGGCGCCAGCTTGCAGGCCTGGTCGACCGAGATTTCCTGCAAGGGTGTCGCCGGTGTCGCGGCGGCGATGAACTCGTCGATCTTGGCTTCGGATCCCGCCGGCACAAAGGACATGGCCTGGCGCGGCGTCAGTAGCGCGTGATCGGTGAAGCCTTCCATCGGCTGGCGATAGAATTCGGCGCTGGCACCGATGATAGCCCGTACCACGGCAGGCCCGTAATTGGGTGTGTAGAGCGCCGCCGACCGGCCGGAGCTGTGATAGCCGGGCCGTTCTTCCATCTCCAGCAAGGTGACGCTGCCGATCTCCGCCAGTTCGGCACCGACCGCGGCACCCGAAACACCGGCACCGATGACCAGGAAATCGCTGCTGTTGCTCATCGCCACAATCCTTCCGGGCGGCTGCTCAGGCGATGGAAACGCCAGCCAAGGCCGCTCACCGCCACGACCAGCGCGGCAATCAGCGACCAGATCAGGGCCGGTACACCGGCGCCCGCTTTGAATCCGATCAAGTAACCCATAGGCAGACCCACCACCACGAAACTGACGATATAGACGATGGTGGGGATCAAGGTATCCGCCGCGCCACGCAAGGCACCCATCAGCACGCCTTGTAGGCCATCGAGGATGAAGAGCAAAGCGGTAAGCGCAAGAGCGGCGCCCAGCATGTCGAGGACCAGCGGGTCCTGGCTGTAGGCCCGCGCGATGGTGGGGGCCAGAAAATATGTGGCGGTCGCGACGATGCACATGATCGTGGCCTCGAGCCCCACGGCGGTCCAGCCCGCGCGTTTCAAATCCCCCGCATTGGCGCGGCCGATGGCATTGCCGACCCGGACCGAAGCGGCGGTCGAAAGCCCCATCGTCAGCATGTAGACGAAGCTGGTGACGTTGATCGTCGCATACATGGTTGCAAGCTCGGTGCGGCCGAGCCAGCCCGCCATGTAGATCATCATGTTGAAGCAGGCGGTCTCGGTGCCGATGGCGAAGGCGAGTGGCAGTCCCAGTATCAACATGCGCTTCAACGTTGCCGGGTCGAAGCCGAACCAGGGCAAGGCGCCGTAACGCTTGCGGTCGCGCATCGCCAGGATATAGAGCGCGATCGCTGCGAACATGCACCAGCGGGTGATGGTCGTTGCCAGCGCCGAACCGGCGGCCCCCATTTCCGGCGCGCCGAGATTGCCCGGGACGAAAACCCAGTTGAGCGCCAGGTTGATGAGGTTGCCGCTGAGGGTGATGACCATTCCGGGAAGCGGCCGGTTGATCCCTTCCAGGAAGAACGAGCAGGCGCTGAACATCAGGATGCCGGGCAGGGACAGGCCGAAGATGAACAGGGCCCGGCCGCCCCCGGCATAGGTCTCAGGTGGCTGCCCGAAAAAGCGGAGCAGGCTCTCGGCGGGCATCAGGACCGTCATGAACAGAAGTCCGGCACCAAGGGCGATCGTCAGCCCACAGCGCAGCGCCCGCCCGCAATCGGCATGGCGGCCGGCCCCATTGGCCTGGGCGGTCAAAATGATCGTGCCGATCAGCAAACCGACGCCGACGACGGTCGCCGTGACCTGAGGAATTGCTGCCGCGCCCAGGTCGGCCAGCGCCCCCGTCCCCTGCCAGCCACAGAAAATGGCGTTGATTGTGAACATGATGACCAGGCCCGCCCGGGCCAGCATCACGGGAATAGATAGGGATATTGTCCGTTTAATGTGATGCGCAAGCGAGGCGGCGAGGGGTGGCGCCGGGTTGTCGCCGACCGGCTCAACCTGGGGTGTCATGATGGGGAAAAGCCCTTAACTTGCGTATTAGGAATGCAACCGGTAGACTTAAGTAGTTGATTTGCCGAGAATCGGCAATGGGGCTGTGGGGGAAATGACGTCCGGACCCGGTACCAAAGCACCCTGGCGCCTGCGCCTGAAAGCCTGGTGGGAGGGTGAGGATGTCTCCGTCCCGATGCCCAGCTTCAAGGGCGTTGGCGGTGTGTCCGAACCGAAACTCGAACCGCCGCCTCTCATCATTCCGCCGTTGATGCCTTGGGAAACCGAAGAAACGCGGATTCAAGAACAGGTCTGGGGCGAAGGCTATTACAAACCCGGCGGCGAGGATCACGTCTTGGGGCTCGCCAAACCCTTCGGCCTCAACCCCTCTCTGACCGTGATGGAGTTTGGCTCCGGCCTTGGTGGTGGCACGCGCGCCCTGGTCAATGAATTTGGCGTCTGGGTGAACGGCCTTGAACCGACTGCCGACTTGGCGAAGGCCGGGCGCGAACTGTCGGTCAAGGCGGGTCTTGAGAAAAAGGCGGATATCATCCGCTATGCGCCGGAAGGCTTTGAGCCGAAGGTCGGCTCGGTCGATTGCATTCTCTCGTCGGAATCGATGTACCTGGTTGAGGATAAGTTGAAGCTCCTCAAGAACTTCGAGCGGGCCCTGAAGCCCCGCGGTCAGATTTCGATCACCGATTTCGTCCGCAACGAGGATGTCGACGTCAACGACCAGAAGCTGCAGGGGCTCGGCCTGCACCCTGAGGACCAAACCTTCTTCGCCTCGGGGGAAGAATATGTCCGCTGGTTCCGCGAACTCAATTTCGACCTCCGGGTCAACGAAGACATCACCGAACGCTACCGCAAGATGGTCATGGAAGGCTGGGTCGATTTTACACAGGCTGGCGGCGAGAAGGCGGCGCACGCAAAAGCCCTGCCGGATCAAGTGGTTAAAGAAGTCCAGTTGTGGACAAGGCGCGTGGCGGCAATGGATGCCGGTCATATCAAGGTCATGCGCTACTATGCCATCAAACTGGGTGGCACCAAGCTCATGTCGAACTGGTAATCGACCGTTAACTCAGGTATTTCAGGGACTTGAGGGTGTCTCTGCCGTGGTTGACAGGGGACAGCCCGGTCACTATGTTGCGCCACCATTTCAAGACTCGTTGACCTAAGGAACCGGACCATGAAGGTGATTAACTCGCTGAAGTCGGCCAAGGCACGGCACAAGGACTGCCGTATCGTGCGTCGCAAGGGCCGGGTCTACGTGATCAACAAGACCAATCCGCGCTTCAAGGCGCGCCAGGGTTGAGCTCGCTCACCGTGGGATTGGGCTGCGCAGGCTGAATTTTTTCGGGCCAGCGCGTTGATCGAGCTGGATCCGACTGACTGAATTGAAACCGCGCGTGGGACTTTCCCCCGCGCGGTTTCTTTTTGCGCTATAGATTCGCTCCATGCTGATGCCGCCGCCAGACAAAGCAGCCCTGGAAGCTGCCCCGGATTTCGTCGCTGCCCTGCGCGCGGCCCTGGGTGACGACAATGTCATCGCCGATCCGCGCGCGATGCGTCCCTATGAAAGCGATGGGCTAACGGCTTACCGGCAGGTGCCGCTCGCCGTGGCGCTGCCGCGTTCGACGGCGGAAGTCTCGGCGGCCCTCAAGATCGCGCACCGTTTCAACATCAAGGTGGTGCCGCGTGGCGCCGGCACCTCGCTCTCGGGTGGCGCGCTGCCCCTGGCCGACGGATTGCTGCTGGGCCTCGGCAAGCTCAACAAGATTCTCGAGGTCGATCTCGACAATCGCTGTGCCGTCGTGCAGCCGGGCGTTCCCAATCTGGCGATCTCGCATGCCGTCGCCGCCGACGGTTTCTATTACGCGCCCGATCCTTCGAGCCAGATCGCCTGTTCGATCGGCGGCAATGTTGCCGAGAATTCCGGTGGCGTGCATTGTCTCAAATACGGTCTCACCACCAACAATCTCCTGGGGCTCGAAGTGGTGCTGATGGATGGCGAGATCATTCGCCTCGGCGGCAAGCATCTTGATTCCGGCCTCTACGATCTCATGGGTCTCTTCACGGGCTCGGAAGGGTTGCTGGGTGTCGTGACCGAGGTCACGGTGAAGCTCCTGAAGAAACCGGAGAAGGCGCGCGCCTTGCTGGCCGGTTTCACCACCTCCGAAAGTGCCGGTGCGGCTGTTGCCGCCATCATCGGCGCCGGCATCATTCCGGCAGGCATGGAGATGATGGACAAGCCCGCCATTCATGCCGCCGAGGATTTCGTCCATGCCGGCTATCCGCTCGATGCCGAGGCGCTGCTCATCGTCGAGCTTGATGGGCCCGAGGTTGAGGTCGACGATCTCATCGCGCGCGTCAGCGCCATCGCCACAACGCACGGTGCAACCGGTCTCCGTGTGAGTGCGAGTGAGGCCGAGCGCCTGCTCATCTGGGCCGGTCGTAAAGCAGCATTCCCGGCGGTGGGGCGCATCTCGCCCGATTATTACTGCATGGACGGCACCATCCCGCGCAGCCGCCTGCCCGAAGTCCTGCAGCGCATGACGCAGCTTTCCGCCGAGCACGGGCTGCGCGTCGCCAATGTCTTTCATGCCGGCGACGGCAATCTCCATCCGCTCATCCTCTACGATGCCAACAAACCCGGCGAGCTTGAGGCGGCCGAGGCCTTCGGCGCCGACATCTTGCGGCTGTGTGTCGATGTGGGCGGTGTGTTGACCGGCGAACATGGCGTGGGCGTCGAGAAACGCGACCTCATGCCGACGATGTTCAACGAAGCGGATCTTGCTCAGCAGCTCCGCGTCAAATGCGCCTTTGATGAAAACAATCTGCTCAACCCGGGCAAGGTATTTCCGACCCTCCATCGCTGCGCCGAACTCGGCGCCATGCATGTGAAGGGCGGCAACCTCCCACATCCCGATCTGCCGCGATTCTGATGCTCCTGCCCGCGACTGAATCCGACCTCATCGATATCGTGAAAGAAGGCGCGCCGCTCGCCCTCATGGGGCATGGCACCAAATCGGGTTGGGGCCGTGTGTTCGAGGGCAAGCCCCTCTCGCTGCGCAAGTTCAGCGGCATCATTGACTACACGCCGGCTGAACTGGTGATGACCGCCGGTGCCGGCACCCCGCTTGCCGAGATCGAGCAGGCGCTCGCGGCGGCCGGGCAGCATCTCGCCTTCGAGCCCATCGATCTCGGTCCGCTCTACGGTCACGCACCCGGTGGCGGCACAATCGGCGGCATCATCGCCAGCAATCTCTCCGGTCCGCGCCGACCTTTTGCCGGTGCCGCGCGCGATTTCTTCCTCGGCTTCAAGGGCGTCAACGGCAGCGGCGCGCTGATTAAGGCCGGTGCCAAGGTGGTGAAGAACGTCACCGGTTACGACCTGCCGAAGCTCGTTGCCGGTTCCTTCGGTACACTCGTTGCGATGACCGAGGTGACGTTGAAAGTGGTGCCCGCCCCGGAAACGGTGTCGAGCCTCACCCTCGAGGATGTTCCACTCGATGCGGCGCAGGCCAGGTTCATCGCCGTGCTGGGAAGTTCGGTCGAGCCGACGGGTGCGGTCTACCTGCCGGAGGAGCGGCGCCTCCATTTCCGCCTCGAAGGGGCCGAGGCCTCGGTCGCCTATCGTCTTCGCCAGTTGCAATCCCTCGTCGGTGAGGGTGAGATCGAACTAGGGGAGGCCGCACGCCGACGCTGGCAGGCCCTGCGCCATTTCGCTGTCGGATGGGCGTCGAAAACACCCTTTTTGTGGGTTGTTTCCATGCCCTTTTCGACCTTTTCCTCCGTGCTCTTGCAGCTTTTCGACAAGATTCCCGACGCAAAGGCTCAAGTCGATTGGGGCGGCGGTCGCTTGTGGCTCGGCCACGGCGATATCGATTTCGCGACCGCGCTTGGCGCGATCGACGGCGCTCTCAACGGTCGCGGCCATGCGACCCTCATGCTGGCGCCCGAAGCCTGTCGCAGGGGAACCCGCGTCTTCACGCCT
Organism: Dongia sp.; assembly: GCF_041910485.1. Taxonomy (GTDB): domain Bacteria; phylum Pseudomonadota; class Alphaproteobacteria; order Dongiales; family Dongiaceae; genus Dongia. The sequence goes on along the minus strand of NZ_JAYRQR010000054.1, from coordinate 55,517 downwards.
GAGGTGCCGATCCCGCTCCTCAGGAAAGTCCGCGCCGCGTTCGACCCGCAATTCGTCTTCAATCGCGGCCGCCTGCATCCGGACCTATAGCCCATGCAGACTCATTTCTCGCTCGCCCAACTCGCCGATCCCGATCTGGCCGCTGCCGACAAGATCCTGCGGACCTGTGTGCATTGCGGCTTCTGCACGGCGACGTGTCCCACCTATGTCATCGCCGGCGACGAGAACGATTCCCCGCGCGGGCGCATCTATCTCATCAAGAACATGCTGGAGCGTGACGAGACGGCGGACGCGATCGTCGCCCGCCACGTCGACCGTTGCCTCACCTGCCTCTCTTGCATGACGACGTGCCCGTCGGGCGTCGATTACATGCATCTGGTCGATCAGGCGCGCGTGCGGATCGAGACGCAGTATCAACGGCCATTGTTGGATCGGCTGCTGCGCGACGTGTTGGCATTGGTCCTGCCCCGGCAGACTCTGTTGCGCCTGGCGCTTGGCCTTGCGAAGCTGGCGCGGCTCACCGGAATCCAGCATCTGCTGCGCGGCCGGCTCAAAGCGATGCTGGCGATGGTGCCGCGCGAGATAGCGTCGCCTGCCACGACCGATCAGCCGGGCACCTTTCCGGCAGAAGGGCAGCGCCGGGGCCGCGTCGCGATCCTTGCCGGTTGCGCGCAGCCGGTGCTGAAGCCAAGCATCAATGCGGCGGCGATCCGGCTTCTCAACCGGCTCGGCATTGAAGTGGTGGTGGCACAAGGTGCCGGCTGCTGCGGGGCGCTGACGCAGCATATGGGACGCGAACACGCCGCCAAGGACACCGCGCGGCCGACGCTGCACGCCTGGGCCGCCGAGATGAACGGCGCCGGTCTTGATGCGATCGTCATCACGACATCGGGATGCGGCACGGCGATCAAGGATTGGGGGCATCTCTTCCGGGGCGATGCCGACGAGGCCCTGGCCCGCACCGTGGCGGCGAAGGCGCTGGATATCAGCGAATATCTGGTGAAGATCGGTGGTGTTCAGCCGCAGCCGGGCCAGCCGCGCCAAAAGGTCGCCTATCACGCGGCCTGTTCATTGCAGCACGGCCAGCGCGTGCTCACCGCGCCCAAGGATCTGCTGCGCGGTGCCGGCTTCGACGTGGTCGACATTGCCGAGGCGCATCTCTGCTGCGGGTCCGCCGGTACCTACAACCTGCTGCAGCCCGGCTTCGCCAATCAACTGCGCAGCCGCAAGATCGCGAACATCGAAAAGACCGGCGCCGATATCGTCTCGGCCGGCAATATCGGCTGCCTGCAGCAGCTCGAAGGCGGCCTCAATCGCCCCATCGTGCACACGGTGGAACTGCTCGACTGGGCCAGCGGCGGACCGCAGCCGGCCGGCTTGGGGCAATAGCGCGCTATCGCTTGCCGGCGGCAAGCAGGGGGCGTTGCTGGACCGCCGGCTCGTCGTCGCGATGCAGCGGGGATGTATGCGTCGCGATGAGGCGGACGAGGTCGGCCTGTCGCGCAACGCCGGTCTTGGCGAAAATGCGCCGCAGGTGGGTCTTCACCGTGCCTTCGCCGATGCCGAGCGAGTCAGCGGTTTCCGGAACCCCACCGATTTCGACGATGGCGAGCAGCACGCGGAGTTCCGTGGGCGTCAGGCCATAGCTCTTGGCGATCAGGCTGGGCGTCGCTTCGAGTTCCAGGGCCGCGCGTTGCAGGCAGATAACGGCGGCGGCCCCATGTGAACCGCCACGCGTGCGCCGAAAGGTGAGCGGCAATGCATGGGCGAGGAAGCGCTCGCCATCCTGGCGATCGAGGGTAAGGCGCAGATCACAGGGCAGGCGCCCGCTTGCCGGTGTCGTCAACAGGCAGCGCAACGAGTCATTGGCAGCACGATCGTTGAAGGTGAGCTTGCCCCCCTGAATGCGGCAAGGCTCTGCCGTATCAAGGAGCAGATAAGCAGCGGCGTTGGCATGCAGGATGCGTCCGTCGCGATCGATGAGGATGAGGGCGCTGCCGAGAGAGTCGAGCGCGTCGGCGAAGACGGATGCCTCGGCGGATTTCTGCTCCAAGACGCGCCCGATCAGCACCGCGCGCCGCACATGTGGCGCCAGCAGGCCCATGCGGCGCATGATCTTCTCGTCCGCAGCGCCTTGGCTCGCATGGCGGAAGACGCCGAGAAGCGCTGCCGAACTGCGCGACTTGTCGAGCGCCACGGTCACGAAGTCGACCAGGCCTTGCGGTGTCGCCCATTCCTGAAAGAATCGCGATTCCACCATCTCTTCCGGCGGGACCAGGCTGGAGACGCTGACCGGTCTTTCAAGCTCGGCGAAATATTGCAGCGTGTTCGCGGGGTCGAGCTTGATGTAGTGCGAGAAATAGGAATCGCGATAGGCCTCCTCAATCCGACCGTCGTGATGATGGATGATGCTGTCGGTGAGGGTCGGTGTCTTGGAGAAGATCGCGGCGCTGTAGCCTTCGACATAGGTGGCGATCTGCGCCAACACAGCCGGCCAGAGTTCGGGCGCCACGGCCGCGTCGTAGATGCGTTCGACCGTCGCCGAAAGTGCCAATGCCTCGTCCATGCATCACCTCGCGAAAAGCGGGTTGCCGTCCCCGTGGCCGGCGGGCCAAGGGGGTGGCCAAGCGGTTTGGTATGAGCAAACGAGAGGCGTGGATACGGCATTAAGTTGTGATTGCCAACATTAAACTGCGACAAAATGACCGATATCACAATTTAGAATGGGAGAATTTACCTTTTGATCGATTAGATCGATCAAAAGTTCAAAAATAATCCATTTCATCGATGGATAAGAATCGCCTATCTCTCATTCCGCGAGTTAACCCGCAACCAACTCTGAAATTGGAGATAGTTCGTTATGTCGTTGATCAACAGCACCATTAAGCCGTTCAAAGCCGAAGCTTTCAAAGACGGCAAATTCATTACGGTCACGGACGCCGATCTGAAGGGCAAGTGGTCGGTCTTCTTCTTCTACCCGGCCGATTTCACCTTCGTCTGCCCGACCGAGCTTGAGGACCTTGCCGACAATTACGCCGAGTTCCAGAAGCTGGGCGTCGAGATCTACTCGGTTTCGACCGACACCCATTTCGCCCACAAGGCCTGGGCCGACACCTCGGCCGCGATCAAGAAGATCAAGTACACGATGCTCGGCGATCCGACCCTGCGCCTCAGCCGCAACTTCGACGTCCTCATTGAGGATGCCGGTCTTGCCGATCGTGGCACCTTCGTCGTCGATCCGAGCGGCGTGATCCAGATCGTGGAAGTCACCGCCGGCGGCATCGGCCGCGACGCCAAGGAACTGCTGCGCAAGATCAAGGCCGCGCAGTATGTCGCTTCGCATCCGGGTGAAGTCTGCCCGGCGGCCTGGAAGGAAGGCGCCAAGACCTTGGCTCCGTCCCTCGACCTGGTCGGCAAGATCTAAGCCTGACGAGCAAGAAGTCCGGAACGGCACGGAGCGATCAGCTCCGTGCCGGCCGGCACGCCTTTACCACCGCACACCATCACCGGGGAGCCAAACATCATGTTGGACGCCAATCTCAAGGAACAGCTGAAGGCCTATCTGGAGCGCATCACGCAGCCGATCGAGCTTGTCGCCTCGCTCGATGCCAGCGACACCGCGCGCGAGATGGAAGAACTGCTGCAGGAGATCGCGTCGCTCTCCCACCTCATCACCTATGAGCGCCGCGACGACGATGCCAGGAAGCCGTCCTTCGCGATCCATCGCACCGGCACCGCTGTCGGCGTGCGCTTCGCGGGCCTGCCCATGGGGCATGAATTCAATTCGCTGGTGCTCGCTCTGCTGCAGGTCGGTGGCTATCCATCGAAGACCGAGCAGGATGTGATCGAACAGGTCCAGGCGCTGGACGGCGACTATCAGTTCGAAACCTATTTCTCGCAGAGCTGCCAGAACTGCCCCGATGTGGTGCAGGCGCTCAATCTCATGAGCGTACTCAACCCCAGGATCCGCCACGTCGCCATCGACGGCGCCAGCTTCCAGTCGGAAGTGGACGGCCGCCAGGTGATGGCCGTGCCGTCGATCTATCTCAATGGCCAGCCCTTCGGGCAGGGCCGCATGGATCTGGAGCAGATTCTGGCCAAGATCGACACGGGCGCTGAAGCTCGTGCGGCAGAGAAGCTGAAGAACAAGGCCCCCTATGAGGTCCTGGTCGTGGGTGGCGGTCCGGCCGGCGCCGCGGCGGCGATCTATGCCGCGCGCAAGGGCATCCGCACCGGTGTCGTTGCCGAGCGTTTCGGCGGCCAGGTGCTGGACACGATGGCGATCGAGAATTTCATCTCGGTCTCGCACACCGAGGGGCCGAAGCTTGCCGTGGCGCTGGAAGAGCATGTGAAGGCCTATGAGGTCGACATCATGAATGTGCAGCGCGCCGAGAAGCTGGTGCCGGCATCCATTCCGGGCGGCCTTGCCGAAGTGCATCTGAAGAACGGTGCCGTGCTGAAAGCACGCAGCGTCATCCTGGCAACGGGTGCCCGCTGGCGGCAGATGAACGTGCCGGGCGAGGCGGAATATCGCAACAAGGGTGTTGCCTATTGCCCGCATTGCGACGGCCCGCTGTTCAAGGGCAAGCGCGTCGCGGTCATCGGCGGCGGCAATTCCGGCGTCGAAGCGGCGATTGATCTGGCCGGCATCGTCACGCATGTGACGCTGATCGAGTTCGACGGCAAGCTGCGCGCCGATGCAGTCCTGCAGCGCAAGCTCAATTCGCTGCCCAATGTGAAAGTCATCACCTCGGCGCTCACCACCGAAGTGCATGGCGATGGGCAGAAGGTCGTGGGCCTTTCCTACAAGAACCGAGACACGGATGAGCTGCACCGCGTGGAACTGGAAGGCATCTTCGTGCAGATCGGCCTGGTGCCGAATACGGAGTGGCTGAAGGAAACGCTGACCTTGAGCAATCGCGGCGAGATCGAGGTGGATCATCGTGGGGCCACGTCTGTCCCCGGCGTGTTCGCGGCCGGCGATGCGACGACGGCACCCTACAAGCAGATCGTCATCGCGATGGGCGAGGGGGCCAAGGCATCTCTCTCGGCCTTCGACTATCTCATCCGACTGGCCCCGGTAGACGGGGAAGCGAAAGCGGCATAAGCCCCGCCGCCCTTCGCGCACAGCAGAAGCACCGCCGGAAACCCCCATTCCGGCGGTGCTTTGCTATGGCCGCATGTTGCCGCCTCGATCCGTGTTGACTCTCGTGGAAATATGAGAAATATTCTCATATATGAGAAATACGGATGCCGGTATCGACCAGCGCATCGCCCTTCGCCTCAAGGCGTTGCGCGGCGAGCGCGGCTGGTCGCTTGACGATCTTGCCGAGCGTAGCGGCGTCAGTCGCGCGACGCTCTCGCGCCTCGAAAATGCCGAAGTGAGCGCCACGGCGAATGCGCTCGGCAAGCTTGCCGCCGCCTACGGCCTCACCGTTTCGCGCCTGATGCATCTGGTGGAAGAAGGGTTTGCGGCGCTGGTGACGCGCGGCGAACAGCCGGTCTGGCAGGACCCCGAGACGGGGTTCGATCGCCGCTCGGTATCGCCACCGGCGCAAGGCTTGGCGGGCGAGGTGATCGAATGCCACCTGAAGCCCGGCACCCGCATCGACTACGACGTGCCGCCGCGACCGGGACTGGAACACCATCTGGTCATGCTGGAGGGGGCGCTGACGCTCAGCATCGGGGGCAAGGATCATGCGCTCGGCCCGGGTGACTGCCTGCGCTATCAGCTCTTTGGCAGCAGCGCTTTTGTGACGGGCAAGAAGGGCGCCCGCTATCTCATTTTCCTGGTGTGACCATGTCCGCAATCGACATGACCGAAGTAAGCGCCGATGAACTGATGGCGTCGTTGCAGGCATTCGGCGAGCTGCTGCATGCCTGCGTGCTCGACGGTGCCAGCGTCGGCTTCGTGCTGCCGTTTGCACCGGCTGACGCCGAGGCCTATTGGCGGCGCAAGGTCTTGCCGGCAGCCGTTTCGGGTGGCCTTGTCCTGCTGGCGGCGCGGTCGGGCGACCGCATTGTGGGAACGGTGCAGCTCGACCACGACATGATGCCCAACCAGTGTCACCGGGCGGATGTGAAGAAGCTGCTGGTGCATCCGGATTTCCGCCGCCGCGGCATCGCCCGCGCCCTGATGCTGGAAGTCGAAGCGCGGGCGCGGGGCCTCGGCCGCCAAATCCTGGTGCTGGATACGCGGACCGGCGACAGTGCCGAACCGCTCTACCGCAGCCTCGGCTACGAGACCGCCGGCATCATTCCCGATTACTGCCGCGACACCCTCTCGCCCCGCCTCGATGCGACCACGGTAATGTATAAAAGGCTGTGAGGTGGCCCTCAGCTCTGGGTCAGCCCCTTCATCGTGCGGCCCAGCACGTCGACCGCGCGGTCGAACACCATTTCCTTCCACTTCTTTTCGTCGGGATAGAAGGTATAGCGGATCTCGCTCTTGATCTTGCGGCCCTTGGCGCTGTCGAGATCGCCGTGGATATGCAGCCAATTGTCGGCGCGAACGGAATCGATCATCGCATCGACCGGCACGGTGCCGTATTCGAGCGTGATGCCGGTAAGGGTCACATCGGGCAAGGCCGCGACGACACCGAGCTGCGTGTCGCCCGTGACCGCCGTCGAGGTTGAGGAGCCGTCATCGAGCATTGTCGATTCCGCGCCAAACCAGTCGCGCACGCGGGCAGCGCCCGGGGTGCCGCCGAAATCGTTCGACATGATTTCGCCGACGCCGTAAGGGCCAAGGCCGGTATGCAGATCGACGAAGGCCACGTTGCGCGCGGTGGCGGCATAGGGTGACAGGGCTTCGACAAGCGTGCGGCGCGACCAGGTGGGCCCGGTGCCGCCATAGAAGACACCTTCCTTGTCCCAATATTGGCCGTTCATAATGGCGGCCTGCAGATCGATCTTGCTGTGGCGGGCGACGTATTCGCCGAACACTTTCTTCACCGCGGCTTCGGATTCATCCGACCAATCGTCCGGACATATGAAAGCGCGCAGTTCCTTATAGCCGTCATTCTGCGGCAGCACCTTGCCGTGATCGAGGAAGTTGCGGTTGAGGTCAACATTATCCTCGTTGACGCGGCGGACCCAGGCAAAGCCGAAGGGGTTGATGGCGTGGATGAGCAGAACGGACGTGCCGGCGGGCAGGTTTTTGAACGCGCCCTGATCAAGCCAGCCGGTCTGGATGCCGGAGCCGCAGAAGCCCTCGGCACCATGCGTCGACGACATGGCGATGAGCAGCCGCTCAGCATTCCTGGGGCCGATGCGCGCGACGTCGGTCGAGAGATCGCCGCCATCGGGCCCGCGTTGCGGATTTTGATAAGTAACGGTCTCGGCGCCGGCAGCCTTGGCGGCATCGCGGAAGCGGGCGCGGGCAGCGGCGTAGGTGGGGGAGAAATAGGCTTCAGCAGTCATGATTTCCGGTATAAAAATGGTGCGTAGGCTAAGGCGAAAGGTGGCCGTTGATGGCAATCTTAGAGATGGCGGCGGGACTGCGAAACCCCCAAATGGTGATCGTTTGAGGCGGGAACGACGTGTGCGCCGCACCCATATCCCCTTTATCGGCGGGCTCTTTGCCGCCGGCCTGATCTTGGCCACGGCAGCCTTTCCCGCCCGGGCTGAGGTTTGTCCCAAACCATTCGATCCGCCCAAAATCACCATCACGACCAGAGCCGACGAACCCAAATTCGACCATGCGGCGGGCATCAAGATTCTGACGCGCGAGGCGCGCGACAATCAGGCACTGCCAGGTGATCGTTCGATCTACAGCATGGGACTGACGCGCACCGAATGGAGCACGTCGGCCAGTATCCGCATGCAGGGGCGGCCCTATAAGGGCGGCTATTGCTGGTCGATCGTCGCATTGGAGATGACCCTCATCGAGCAGCCGACCATCAGCATCGCCAAGGAGATCGACCGGGATTCCTGTTCCTGGAAAGCGGTGCTGGCGCATGAGCGCAAGCATGTCGCCTATAACAAGCGGCAGCGTGAAGCGCTGCAGGCCGTCTTGCCGGGAAAGCTGCAGCCCGCACTGAGCGGTGCCGAAACCTTCAAGAGCAGCAAGGATGCTTCGGCGAGCTTTACCGCGCTGGCGAAGAAGGCGTTGGAGCCGCTGCTGAAGGAAGCCAGCGTGCGGCATCAGCGGGAACAGAAACGGGTGATCGACACGGAAGCCGAATATGCCCGCGTCGATGCCGCTTGCCCTGAGGATGAGTGGCAGAAAGCGTTCAGCCGCGCCGGTATCAACTGAGCCCGAACACTGCTACAATGGCTCTTCCTCTGGGCAAGGCAGGTGGCGCGGCTGGTCATGCGATGGCGGCTTCTGACGATCGGGGTAACAGCGATGTTGCTGATGGCGCAGCAGCCGCTCCGTGCCGACCAGAAAGACCCGCGCCTCCCCGAACTTTTCCAACGCCTCCATGACACCGCCAATGCCAATATTGCCCGCCTCACCGAGTTCATGATCTGGAGTATCTGGGGCGAGAGTGGGGAGGCGAAACTCGACCGGCTGATGCATGAGGGCGAGACGGCGATGGAGGACAAGGATTACGACGCTGCCGTCGCCAAGTTCAGTGCCGTCATCGCGGCCAAGCCCGACTTTGCCGAAGGGTGGAACCGCCGGGCGACGGTCCACTATCTTGCGGGGGATTACGATGCATCGCTTGCCGATATCGAGCATGTGCTGGAATTGGAGCCGCGACATTTCGGTGCGATCTCTGGCCTCGGCGTCGTCAATCTCGCGCGCCATCATGACGAAGCCCCGCGCGACGCCTTCGAGCGGGTCCTGTCGCTCTATCCGCTCAACATGCCGGCCCGCGAGAATCTGAAACTGGTCAAGCAGAGGCTGGACGATAGTGCGATCTGATTTGCTGGGCGGTCTCGCGCTCGTCGCCGCTCTTGTCGCCAGCCTTCTATCCAGCACACCGGCCAGGGCCGATGCCTGCGGTGGCGCCATCGCACCGCCCACCCTCACCGTGCGCACGGACGCGCGGCCGCCCACACAGGATCACAGCCGAGGTGTCGCCTCACTCTCGAAGGACGGCAATCTCGCCGTGCCGCGCGGGCTGGAGAATTTCCGCTATGCGGTCGGCGTCACGGCGGCGGATGCGACCGGGCATACCGAATGGGACATGCAGGGCCAGGCGTTGCCCGACGGCCGCCAATGCTGGTGGATCACGCAGGCAAAGATCATCGCCACGGTCTCGACGCGGGTCTTCATCGCCAAGGAGATCCCGCGCGGGTCATGCCTGTGGAACGAGGTGGTGAAGCATGAGGCCAAGCATGTGCACCTCGATCAGCAACTGTTCCCGAAAATGTCCGGCTTGATCCGGCCGCGGGTGCTCGCGGCCATTTCCCATTCGGTCGTGGCGCGCAGCCAGGCCGAAGCGCGCACCTTGCTGGGGGCGCTCCTCAGCAAGGCAACCCGGCAGGCGGTTAGCGAGTTCCAGAGGGCGCGCGATGCCGAGCAATTGAAGATCGACACGGCCGCGGAGTACAGCCGGCCGAACAAGATCTGTGGCGAGGCGGCGGTCTCCGCCATCATCCAGCGCGCCGGGCCGATGTGACGGAAATTGGCATGGCATTGGGGCCGCTCGGGCGCCTGTTGCCGTCGATTGACCGCTTGAGCTGGTGGCCTGGAATGGCCTAGTATTGGGCTCTAAATGGTGTGGTCCGCATCAGCAGCAGCCGAGGTCGGAATGGGCATCATGGCAGGCGACACGGGTGTGCGACCACGGGTGCGGGAACCCGGCCTGCCGCGCTGGGAACCGGGCACCGAACGCTACCGTCTTGCCGGCCTTGGCGTCTTGATCCTTCGCCTTGAGGAAGGCGACCGTCTCGACATCATCGACCGCGAAGGCCGGCAGCCCTGCGAAATCGCGGCCTTCCATTCTGGCGATCTCCGCCCCGATCTCGCATCCCTCGGCTTGAAGCCGGACGGCGCCTCTCCGGGCATCAATGCAGCGCTGGATGGCAGGCCGCTCGGCTTTGGCATCCTGCCGGACGAGATCGCGCAATTGCGCCATCAATTGCAGCATTGGCATCTGCCGAAAGGTGTCGATGCGGTGGCGCGCGTGCTGACGGGTGACACGCACGCGGGCGAGGGGGTGAGCCTCACCGCGACGCGCGCGGCCATCGTCGTGCTGCATGCGCCGGGCCAGTCTGGCGTCTTGCTGCCGGAAGAGCAGTCCCCGGCCACCGATCTCACCGTCATCGTCCGCCGCGCCCAGGTACATGCGCTTGTGGCCCCACCGCTGCCGGCACCGCTGGGTGAATTGGTGGCGGAATATCGCGTCGACAAATGCACGGCGCTTTCCTACGAGGTGAAGGAAGGCCAGTTCATCCAGATCATCGATGTCGCTGGTCGGCAATGCTCCGATTTCGTCGCCTTCGATGCGCGGCAGCTGCAGGCTGGGCGCGAGCGCGGCATCGACATGACGACCACGCGCACCATGCTGGGGGCGATCTATCCAGGTCCGGGCCTGGCGTCGAAATTCTTCGATATGGACATGCAGGCGCTGACCGAGGTGGTGCGCGATACCTGCGGCCGGCACGATACGTTCGGCCTTGCCTGCACGGCGCGTTTCTACGAAGACGCAGGCTATCCGGGCCATCCCTCCTGCTCGGAGAATTTCAACAATACCCTCGACCGCTTCGGCCTTGAACGCCGCCGCGGCTGGCAGGCGGTCAATCTCTTCTACAATACCGGCGTCAATGCGGCGAACGCGATCTTCCTCGACGATCCCTGGTCGCGGCCGGGCGATTATGTGCTGATGCGGGCCCTGAAGGATCTGGTCTGCGGCTCGTCAGCCTGTCCCGACGATATCGACGCCACCAATGCCTGGAACCCGACCGACATCCATGTGCGCATCTATGATGCCAGACACGACTTCACCCGAGCCATGGCCTATCGCATGACACCAGATGCCGAACCGAGACTGACGCGCGAGACCGGCTTTCATCACCGCACCAGTGCACTCACGCGGAACTTCACCGAGTATCGCGGCTTCTGGCTGCCCAGCCGCTTCAACAACGCAGGACCGACCGCCGAATATTGGGCTTGCCGCGAAGGCGCTGCCGTGATGGACCTCTCGCCCTTGCGCAAGTTCGAAGTGCTGGGGGCGGATGCCGAGGATCTGCTGCAGGCGGCCTGCACGCGCAATATCCGGAAGCTCAGCGACGGACAGGTCGTCTACACCGCGATGTGCTACGAGCATGGCGGCATGGTGGATGACGGTACGGTCTTCAGGCTGGGTCCCGATCGCTATCGCTGGATCGGCGGCGATGAATTCGGCGGCAAATGGCTGCGGGACCTCGCAGAGAAAAAAGGTTTGCGCCAAGTCTGGGTCAAGTCGGCCACCGATCAATTGCACAACATCGCACTCCAAGGTCCCAAGAGCCGCGAGATCCTGAAGGAGATCATCTGGACGCCGCCGGCAAGGCCCCGTGTCGATGAGATCCAATGGTTCCATTTCACCGTGGGCCGCATCGGCGACTACAACGGCACGGCGGTACTGGTCTCGCGCACCGGCTATTCCGGCGAACTCGGCTACGAGATATTCTGTCACCCCAAAGATGCCACCAAGGTATGGGATGCCGTCTGGGAAGCCGGGCAGAGACATGGCTTGCTGCCGCTCGGCCTCGAAGCGCTCGATATCCTGCGTATCGAGGCCGGTCTCATTTTCGCCAATTACGAATTCAACGACCAGACCGACCCGTTCGAGGCCGGCATCGGCTTCACCGTGGCCCTGAAGGGCAATGAGGCGTTCGTCGGTCGTGACGCCCTCATCCGGCGCAAGGAGCATCCGCAACGCGTATTGGTCGGGCTGGAAATCGATGCCAAGCAAGCGGTCGGCCACGGCGATTGCGTGCATGTGGGCCGCGCTCAGGTGGGTGTGGTCACCTCCGGCTGCATTTCACCGATCCTCGGCAAGAACATCGCCCTTTGCCGGATGGATGTGACCTATGCTGCGATCGGCACGGAGGTCGAGGTTGGCAAGATCGATGGCCAGCAGAAGCGCCTGCCGGCACGTGTCGTGCGCTTCCCCTTCTACGATCCGGAAAAGCTGAAGCCGCGCAGCTGATTCTGGCTCAACGCTCGCGCTTTGCAGGTTCGGCAAGGACGGATTGGAGTTCATCCATGAGCTTTGTGATGCGTTCGGCGGAGGCGCCGGACGTCGTGGCAAGAGTCTTGATCTCCTGTGCCACGACGGCAAAACCGAGCCCCATTTGACCGGCGCGCGCCGCTTCGATCCGCGCGTTCAAAGCCAACATCTTGAGGGCGCGCAGAACCTCGAGAATATTGCCGGTATCCTTGACGATATGCTCGGAAATCACGGCGATGCGGTCGATGAGGTCGCGGTTCGCCTGTTCGAGATGCTTGCGCTCACTGATGTCGATGATGAAGCCTTCGAGGAACTCCAATTGACCTGAGGCATCAAAGACGCCGCCGCCGATCTCATGCACCCAGACCGGCTCTCCCTGCCGGGGCACGATGCGATAGTCGATGGTCCAGTTGCCGTGCTGCTCGAGGGCCTTGCCGACTGCGGCGTCGACTGAGGCGATGTCGTCGGGATGGGTAATCGAACTGTAGCCGCGAACCTTGTTGCCGATGAAATCGCTGGCCGGATAGCCGCTCACCGTCAGGATCCCCTCGCTGATATAGAGCATCGTGTAGTTGGCGTCGTTGCGGCAACGGTAGAGAAAGCCGTCCATGCGGCCGGTGATGCTGAGCAGGGCGGCGAGGCGCTCGTCGACAGGCACCGCACCGCTTTGACCAAGGAATGGGCTCTCATCGCTCATGGCATTTCCTGGATCAGTAGGAGTCACAACATTGAGAGTCATGGGCCTCTCCGGTACCGCGGATCATACATCCATTTACGGGAAAATATCCCTGATCCGTAAACAAATGGTAATCCTGCTTCGCTCCAAGCGGCGCCAAGTCATTTGTGGGGGCGAAATGCCCTATTTCGATTTCAGATAGCTTTCGAGGGAATCATCCATAGCCGTCAGCCAGGGCGTGTGGTGCTTGGGCGACATGTTGCCGGTCATGACGGAGCGATAGCAATTGTTGCGGAAGCCCATGATGTCCTCCGCCTTGTGATGCTCCCATTCCATGAAGGTCTTGTTGACCGTCTCGATATCGAAGCTCGGATAGTCGGTGAGCCCGATCAGCTCCTTCACATAATCGCCCTGGAACCAGATCGTCTGCTCGGCATCCTCAAGCTTCTCCTCGCGGGCGCGCCAGGCGGCGCTGTGCTTGCGCATCTCGTCAAGCGATGGCAGCGGTTGCTGCCCAAGGATCACGTCGCGTGCGTACCAGGCCTGGGCGTCGAACATGTTGAACGTGTAGAACTGGTCCTGCATGCCGATATAGTGCAGCTTCGGGTTTTCCTCCCAGACCACGCCGCGATAGAGACCGAGCGGCCACATGCGGTTCTCGGTCTTCAGGCGCAGGCTGTCTTCAATGAAGGGGAAATAGTGCTGATAGCCCGTGCACAGGATGATGGCGTCGATTTCCTTCGAGGAGCCATCCTTGAAATAGGCGGTCTTGTTGTCGACCCGCTGCAGCAGCGGCCGCTCTTCCCAATTGCTAGGCCATTTAAAGCCCATAGGCCGTGAGCGATAGGACGTCGTGATCGATTTCGCGCCATACTTATAGCATTGTGAGCCGATATCCTCGGCCGAGTAGGAGCGGCCGATGATCAGAATGTCCTTGCCCTTGAATTCGACGGCATCGCGAAAATCGTGGGCGTGGAGGACGCGCCCATTGAAGCTGCTGAAGCCGGGAAATTCAGGCACGTTGGGCGTCGAGAAATGGCCCGAGCAGACGACGACATGGTCGAAAGCTTCGGTTGTCTTCAGATCCTTTTTGAGATCGTGTGCCGTGACGGTGAATTTTCCGCTGGCCGCGTCATAGCGAACATCACGCGCTGGCGTGCGAAAGCGGACCCAGTTCCGGACACCGGCTTTCTCGACGCGACCCTTGATATAATCCCACAGCACGGCGCGCGGCGGATAGGAAGCGATCGGGCGCCCGAAATGTTCCTCGAACGTATAGTCGGCGAATTCGAGGCATTCCTTGGGGCCGTTCGACCAGAGATAGCGGTACATCGAGCAATGCACAGGCTCGCCATATTCATCGAGACCCGTGCGCCACGTGTAGTTCCAGAGACCACCCCAATCATCCTGTTTTTCGAAGCAGACGATTTCGGGGATGTCGGCGCCCTTGGCGGCCGCGGATTGGAAGGCACGCAGCACGGCAGTTCCTGATGGGCCGGCACCGATGACAGCTACTCGCTTCTTCATGGAAGGGCTCCCTGGATCTTAATTTTTGGCGAATCGACTCTGTGTTCGTGACCTCGTTTCCAAGCCGTGACGGCAACCAATCGCCGCCTGCGCGAACGCGCTGAAAGCCGCGCATCTGTGGGCAAAACAATAGCCTATGGCAGAAAGGGTTTTCAACAATTCGATTACCAAAGGCAGACAAATAACGACCAATATAAAACCAATACTCAAGAGGGAAGCCACGGCGAGCGGTAGCCGTCCCGTCGCCACAGGATGGGGAAGAAACTCTCGTCCATCGCAAGGTCGTCATGCCGGCGATAGCGGCTGTAGATGTAGCTGACATTGGTTGGGTGAAAGTGGCATGCGGCAGAAATACAGTGGGAGACGAGCGCGCGTCTGGGCACATCGGCCTTGTTCGGGCCGGACCCGTGCCAGGTACGGCCGTGATGAATGACAGCGTCCCCGGCGTTTACTTCGATGGGTACGATGTCGATTTCGGCCCCGGCTTCTTCGGCTGCCTGTCGCAAAGTGGCATGATAGTCTTCGGGCGCATGAAATTGCCCGCGCGGCGGCGTCAGCGGCCATAGATGCGACCCACGCGCATACTCGATGGTGCCGCCAGCTGCCGTCGTATCGTCGAGCGGCATCCAGCAAGTGACATAGCCCGCCGGCACGACCCAATGGCAATAGCTATCATCCTGATGGAAGCCGAGCGATTTGGCGCCGGGCGGCTTCCACAGCACATTGTCCTGGCCCATGCGTGCCCCATCCCAGCCCGCAAGGGTCGCACATGTTTCGCCGACTCTCCTTGAAAGCACGATCCGTGCGATGACGCTGTCCGATTTCCAGCCGTTGCAGATCTGCCGTGTGCGGTCCGGTGGGTCGCGGCCCTCGATCCAATTCCATTCGTCGGGGTAAAGACCGGTTTCGAATTTTCCCTCGAATAATGGTGCGAAGCGCGTGCGCGCGGCGTCAACATCACTGCCGGTGAGAAAATTACGGACGATCACGAAGCCATCGCGGCGGAACGTGTCGATGAGATCGGGTGCGATCAAGATTTGATCCCTGCTGAACGCAAAGAAAAAGGGCGGAGCCGATTTGGCTCCGCCCATCGGTGAGTGGATCTATCAACCAGTGAAGATCCAGTTCGAGACCAAGACCACGACAAGACCGGCTGCGAGCGTGATATAGGGCAGGATCCCAGCCTTTCGCTCGCCCAGATGACCCGCATCCTTGATCCCGAGGTCTTCCAGCATCCGGTCAGGGAACTTGCCCTTGTCCTGCACATAGTGCCGGAACCAGAACACAGGAATGATCAAGGCCGCGGCACCCAGACCGTACCAGAGCGCCACCGGATTCCAGACCTTCGCGCCGGCACCCATGAACATGGCATTGACGAAGGCGAGGAGCGTACCCGCCGCAAGAACGATGGTCGGCGCCTTGAACGGGCGCTTGACGTGACCATTGTCGATGCGATGGATCCAGCCGGAGTTGAGGTTGAGGAAGTTGAAGATGATGTAGCCGCAGTTGGACACCGCCAGGATGAAGTAGTAGGCGGTGGCATCCGTTGCCGCGATGGAGAGAAGGATCAGGTTGAAACCGAGATCCGTCCACATCGCACCGGTCGGCGCGCCATTGTGATTGACGTGGCTCAGATACTTGGGGAGCCAGCCATCCACGGAACCTTGATAGAGCGTGCGCGACGAGCCCGCCATCGCGGTGATGATGATCAGGACAAGAGAGGCGATCATCAAAAAGACGAAGATGATGTTGATGGCCCCGCCACCACCGACCATCCTGGCCATTACATCGGCAACACCGGTCCCGGCCACAACACCGCCGTCAAGCATCCCGGTGAGGCCGAGATAGCCCTGGAAGGTGATCGGCACCAGGATGAAGAGAACGAGACACAGAAGGCCAGAATAGAAGATCGCCTTGAAGGTGTCGCTTTCCGGGTTCTTGAACTCGCTGGTGTAGCAAATGGCCGTCTCGAAACCGTAAGTCGACCAAGCCGCAATGAACATGCCGCCGAGAATCAAGGTCCAGCCGGCAACGTTCCAGCTTCCCGGCTCCGGCGCGTAGGGCACGGCCAACGGCACGAAGGGCGAGAAATTGGCGCTGTCGAAATTGCCGTTGAGGAACGGCACCACGCCAATGATGAACAAAGTCAGGACGATGATGAGACCGACCACCATCTGCACTTTGGCGGTGCCGAGGATGCCACGATGCTGGATGGCGAAGGCCAGCAGCATCAAGACGGCGCCAATCACGAAGGTCCAGTTGAAGGAAAGGCTGAACAGACCAAGACTCCATGAGTGGCCCCAATTATGGAGCGGCATCAGGTTCATCGTGGCTTGTGCCTCGTCAATCGGCGATCCGGCCGCGAGCGCCCGAGCGATTTCGGCTGCGATGGCCTCGGCGCCCGGCGTTGGCTCCATGATCCCAAGAATGTAGCCAGCGGCAATCGCTGAACCCAAAGAGAGCACCGGTGTCCAGGCGATCCAGTTACACCAGACGGAGAGAGGCGCGATGAACTTGCCGTATTTCAGCCACGCAGCTGCGCCATAGACGGAGGCACCGCCCGATTTGTTGGGAAAGAGGCCGGCGATTTCGGCATAGGTGAAGGATTGGATGAAGCCCATCACCATCGACACCGCCCAAATGGCGAAAGCCGGGATACCGACCGTGCCGGCGATGCCGCCGATCGAGAAGAGGACGAGGGCGGGCACGCCGCTCGCTACCCAGAAGGCACCACGCCAGTCGATGGTGCGCAGAAGTTCGCCCTTGACCGGGCCTGACATCGTTTCCGCAGACATCTCTCCAGATCCCCTCACTGTTTGAGTTTCAGGTACGCTGCGGGGTCATTGTCTCCTTGCTTCTTCTGGGTGTGGCCGTGCAGTCCCCGCCACCGCCGGCCATTGGTACTCGCTTGCAATGCAACGCATGGGCAAGACACTCGGAACCAAACACAATCGACAACGCATTTCGGCCGCCAGCGGAACGCAGCTAGCAGCTTTGGTCGGAATTGGTCTTTTCGGTCGTGTGGGCGAAGCAGAGGATGCCGGACTTGATACCTGTGCCGGCATCGCGCACCGCTGCCAACCCGGTGGCGCGGCTTGTGTTGATCGCACTGCTGAAACGCTGAAATGCCAAGCGAAATTCCCCCTCGCCGGTCACGCGTTGCTGCTCAATCACTCGCCAATATGATGCGACAAAGTGACCGCCCAATCCAGCACAATCTCACTAAATGTGGATCAGCATTGGTTGCCGCACGGCAGGCGGCACGATATCGTTGCGAGGCTCAACGGAAGGGAAGGGCGGCATGAGCAAGGATGGCGACAAGGTGATCCTCATCGGCGAAGCGGCGGCTGCCTTGCGCGAGGATTTCCTGCATTGGCAGTGCCGGCTCCGGCAAATGGCGATGCGCGAGGGTGGCGGGCGACCAAGTGCCGGCATGCGTCCGCTCATTTTTTCTCGCGACGATCGGCAACTGGCCGGTTCGACAGTCGTCCTGTTGCACAAAGCCGATCCATCGGACTCGACGGCCTTTTTCCGTCACCAGGTGCTCAAGACCCAAGATCCGGTCGAGCGGTGGGAGAAGGCGACCGAGCATATGGCGGCCGGCTACTTTCAGCGCCATCGTGATTTCGACGATACGCTCACGGCCCTTTTCGGGCCGGCCAACGAGCTGGTCGATCAGCTGCTCAACCTCGGCAGGATCTATCTCGACTTTGCGGAACTCAATCAGCGTTACCGGCTTTTGTGCCAGGTGCGCGAATTGACCGAGCATGAGCAGCTCTTTCAAGCGACCTATTGGCACAATCGGATGTTCAATCCGAACATTCCGGCAGGTATCCGGGTCATTTCCTTCACACCCGATTGGGGGCGTAGCGAGGCCGAGGCCGGATTTGACGAAAGCGAATAAAAAAGCCCCGCCGCTCCATCGGCGGCGGGGCAGGACCTTGAGGGCGTCGTTCAGAACTTCCGGTAGGCCTTGTTGAGATCGACCATCGGGTGCTTCTTCGACATCTGGAACTTGATCAGCAATTCGCGCGCGATCATGTCGCGATCCTGCTGATTGTCGGGAAGCTTGAGGTCCGAAGGCACCGTTACCCAGCCATTGATGTTGCGGTCGAACACGGCGGCCCGGCCCTCCTCATAGCCCATATGGACATCTTCGAGCCAATTGAGGTCGTCCCAGCCCATTGTCTCGATATACTTCTTCAAGAAGGGTGTCAGCCGCGTGTAATCGGGCACCAGGTTGACGTCGTAGCGATAGCCAATGTGCTGGCCGATCTCCTTTTCGCGACTGGAATCGAGACCATCACCTTTCAGATATTTATCGACGTCTTCTTTGCCAGCCGGCTTTTTATCTGCCATTTCGGACCTCCTCAGTAACGGGTCATGTCGGGGCGGCCGACGGTGTGCTGCGAACCGGCGAGCGGTACCTGGGCGAGCGCCGAGGCTTCCATGGTGAGGGCCGCCAGATCTTCCGGTTCCAGCGAATGCACATTGGTCTTGCCGCAGGCACGCGCCATCATCTGCGCCTCGATGGTGAGGCAATGGAGGAAGTTGTAAACGCGCTCCGCCGCCTCATCCGGATCAAGCCGCTTGCGCAACACGGGATCCTGCGTCGCGACACCGACCGGGCAGCGGCCCGTGTGACAGTGATAGCAATAGCCCGCTTCGCAACCGATCTCCTTCTCGAAATCGGCTTCCGGAATATCCTTGTTGCAATTGAGCGCCATCAAGGCCGAGTGACCGATGGCGACCGCATCGGCGCCGAGCGCGAGCGCCTTGGCGACATCGCCGCCATTGCGGATGCCACCGGCATAGACCAGGCTGATCTCGCCCGACTTGCCCACATCGTCGAGCGCCTTCCGGGCCTGACGGATCGCGGCAATGCCGGGCACGCCGGTTTCCTCGGTGGCAATATGCGGACCTGCGCCGGTGCCGCCTTCCATGCCGTCGATATAGATGCTGTCGGGACCGGTCTTCGCGGCCATGCGCACATCGTCATAGACGCGGGCGGCACCCAGTTTCAGCTGGATGGGAATCTCCCAATTGGTAGCTTCGCGGATCTCCTGGATCTTCAGCGCCAGATCGTCCGGACCCAGCCAGTCCGGGTGACGCGCCGGCGAGCGTTGGTCGATGCCGGCGGGGAGGGACCGCATCTCGGCGACCTGGTCGGTTACCTTCTGCCCCATCAGATGGCCGCCGAGGCCCACCTTGCAACCCTGGCCAATGAAGAACTCGCAGGCATCGGCCAATTGCAGATGGTGCGGGTTGAAGCCATAGCGCGACTGGATGCACTGATAGAACCATTTCGAGCTGAAGCGGCGCTCGTCCGGGATCATGCCGCCTTCACCCGAGCAGGTTGCTGTCCCAGCCATCGTGGCGCCGCGCGCCAGCGCGATCTTCGCTTCATAGGAGAGCGCGCCGAAGCTCATGCCGGTGATATAGACCGGCACGTCGAGCATCAGGGGGCGTTTGCATTTCGGACCGATGACGGTCTTGGTCTCGCACTTCTCGCGATAGCCCTCGATCACGAAGCGGGTAAGGGTGCCGGGCAGGAAGGTGAGATCGTCCCAGCTCGGGATCTTCTTGAACAGCGAAAAGCCGCGCATGCGATAGCGGCCGAGCTCGGATTTGATATGGATGTCGTCGATGACGCTCGGCGGGAACATGAAGCTGTTGCCGAGGCGCGAGGTATCGCGCGAGAGCGGTTTCTTGGTCTTTGGTTCGGTGGCCGGAGCCTTCTTCTCTTTTGCCATCTGGCTATTCCTTCAATGAAGCGGAGGAGGAGCGTGTCTTCCAGTCCCGTTACAGGATGAGCTTCTTCTCCGAAGGCTCGAGATTGTCGTAATTCCAAAGCTGCTTGCCGGCGACGATCTTGGTCATGTTCTTGGCCCCGTTCGGTGTCTTGAGGCCATAGAGCTTCAGCTTGCGCTCCAACCATTGGCAGTCGAGATCGGTCATCTCACCCGGCACGGCGTCGACGCCGAGGCCCTCGATCTTGCCGCCGACATAGATCGTGCCGTCATACATGGAATCACCCAAATTCTTGCCGGCGTCGCCCAGGATCACCATGCGCCCGCGTTGCATCATGAAGCCGCAGAAGGCACCGCAGCGGCCACCGACGATGATCGTGCCGCCCTTCTGGTCGATACCCATACGGGCACCGACATCGCCCTTGCAGACGAGGTCGCCGCCGCGGATGGCGGCGCCGAACGTCGAGCCGGCATTCTTTTCGATGACGACCGTTCCGGCCAGCATGTTCTCGGCGCAGGACCAGCCCACGCGGCCCTTGATGTGAATGTTGGGGCCGTCGATGAGACCGCAACCGAAATAGCCGAGGCTGCCTTCGATCTGGAGGTTGAGCTTGTTGAGGATGCCGACGGCAATCGCGTGCTTGGCGCCGGGATTGCGCATGACAATGGTGCCGTAACCCTGTTTCATCAGCTCGCGGATCTTGAGGTTGATCTCCGACGTCGACAGCTTGTCGGCGTCGAATTCGGCGCGCTTGTTGAAATCGACGTCGTAGGATCCCGGATAGGTGAAATTCTCTTCTTCGGAAGGGGAGAAGAAACGTTGCTGGGTGCGGCCCGAAAGTCTTTCGGTATGCATCCCCATTTCGTGTGACTGCGTGCGAAGCGCCATGTTCGGCTCCTGGCTAGAGATGATGCTGACTACCGCTTCCAGACCCGGACTTCGCCCTCATAGGGGTCGAACGTATCGATCTCGTGCGGGAAGACACTGCGGATGGCGACTTCCTCCGATGCGAGCCCGATGAAATCGTCGCTCTCATAGAGGACCATCGGCTTTGCGGCCATCACGTCCTTGGCCATGCCCAAGCTATCGGCCGTCGCCACCAGATAGGTGAAGACGCCATCAAGCTCCTCGATCGAATCCTTCATCGCGTCCTTGAGTTCGGCGCCCTGCTGCATCTTGTCGGCGAGATAGACGGCGATGAGCTCGCTGTCGCAATTCGACATGAAGCGGTGACCGCGCCGTTCCAGGTGGCGCCGCCCGGTCCAGTAATTGGTGAGCTGCCCGTTGTGAACGACCGAAACGTCGGCAAACGGATAGGCCCAGTAGGGGTGGGCCGAGCGAATGTCGACATCGGATTCGGTCGCCATGCGCGTATGCCCCAGCGCATGGCTCCCCTTGAAGCCTTTCAGATGATACTGGCCGGATACGACGGCGGCATCGCCAAGATCCTTGATGAGTTCCAATCCGTAGCCCAGCGACAGGATCTCGGCGCCGTCGATATCTTCGATGTAATCGGCAAGCTTTCGTTTGTCGCCGCCGAAATCGAGCGTGTAGCGATAGGCATACTCGGTCGCATCCTCGGCCATAACGATCTTCGCGCCGAGTTCCTTGAGTCGTTTGTCGACTTCGGCTTTCCGCTCCTTGACCTGGTCATGGATCTTAAAACCGTGCTTCATGTCATCCTGTTCGGCGACCTTGAAGCGCATGACCAGCGTGTTGCCCTTCGGACTGCCATAGAGCGCGAACCCGGTTGAATCAGGCCCGCGATGCTTGAGGCTTTGCAGCATGGCGGTCATCTCGGTGCCGATGTCCCCGGTCTTGCCGCGGTGGATCAATCCTGCGATTCCACACATGGGTAACTCTCCTTGAGGTTAAACGTCGGAGAAGCGATCAGGTCCTGCCCATCAGGGCAGGATGTCCCAATACTGCTCCCGATCCCAATGCGTGACGGTGGCCATGAATTTCTCCACCTCGTCGCGCTTGTAGTGCATGAAGACACGCATCATCTCGTCGGGCAGGGCCGAATTGATGACACTGTCCTTTTCCAGATGATCGAGTGCATCGCCGAGGCTCATCGGCAGCTTTTTCACCTTCTTGCCGGCAGCGATCGCTTCATACATGTTGCGCTCCTCCGGCTCGCCCGGATCGAGCTTGTTGGTGATGCCGTCGTCGAATGCCTTGAGCAGCGCGGCAGCCATCAGATAGGGGTTCACGGCCGCGTCGACCGAGCGGTACTCAAAACGTCCCGGCGCCGAGATGCGCAGGGCGCAAGTGCGGTTCTGGTAGCCCCAATCGGCGAAGACCGGTGCCCAGAAGCCGGTATCCCACAAGCGGCGGTAGGAGTTGACGGTCGAGGAGCCGATCGCCGTCAACGCACCCAGATGCTTGATGACGCCGCCGATGCAATTGAGTCCGATCGGGCCCGGCTTCTTCTGGCCTTTCAGCGGCGCGAAAGTGTTCTCGCCGCCCTTGCGATAGGAGAAGACGTCCTTGCTGCCGGGCAGCTTGTCGTTATGGAGGTTGTTCACGACATCCTCGCCACCGGTCCAGAGCGAAAGGTTGTGGTGGCAACCCGATGCCGAAACGCCCATGAAGGGCTTCGGCATGAAACAGGCGATCAGATTGTTCTCGCGTGCGACCTGGGCGCAGATCTGCCGGTAGGTGGTAAGGCGGTCCGCGGTGCGCAGGCAATCGTCGAACATGAAGTTGAGTTCGAGCTGGCCCGGCGCGTCCTCATGATCGCCCTGGATCATATCGAGGCCCATTGCCTGCGCGTATTCGATCACCTTCATGAAGACCGGCCGCAGACTTTCGAACTGGTCGATGTGATAGCAGTTTGGCTTCGAGAAACCGCCATCGGGCAATCCGTCTTCGCCTTTCTTCAGCCACATCATTTCCGGCTCGCAGCCGTGACGGAGATGCAGGCCCTTGTGCTTCTTTTTGAACTCATCGTGGATGAGCCGGAGATTGCCGCGGCAGTCCGAGGTCAGATGACCCCCGGGATTGACCTTTTCTTCCCGATTGCGGAAGCAGGTGCAAAAGACGCGCGCCACCCGCTTGTCCCAGGGCAACTGCACGAACGTCTCAGGGTCCGGAATGCCGACCAGCTCCGATGCTTCCGGGCCATAGCCGATATAGTTCTTGTGCCGGTCGACAAAGAGGTTGGCGGTCGATCCGTAAACCAGTTGGAAGCCCTTTTCGGCAACGCTTTCCCAATGATCGGCGGGCACGCCTTTGCCGACGATGCGTCCGGTCACGGAAACGAACTGGTAGTAGATGTATTTGATGCCGAGCTGATTGATCTGGGCGCGTACTTGCTTGATGAGTTCTTTGCGCCCTTTTTGTGCGACGTAAGCCTCAAGGTCAGTCATCATCACCCTCCCCAAAGCGGCACGTTGGCCGCAATTGAGCGATGCCGGGCCTGTCCCGGCATTCCGCGTCAGTTGCTCATGAACAACTCTTCTTCGTTTCGCCGATCCGGTCTTTCAGTGCCGGCTGCAGCGATCCTTCGCGGGCGGTGGAGATTTTGGCCTTACTGGTCTAACGCGGTCCTCCGATCGGGCAGTCGCGCTCGCAACTTCAGCTCGTGGGCGGGCGCGGCTGACGGCGATTGACCGTTTGGCTACCCCACTCGCATAATCCGATCCTTGCACGGCGGTTTACTCACTGCCAACCAATTTTTTCAAAGGAACAGAATTGGGTCGAAATGGTACACCTCAGCGGGAAACGACGGCATCGTCCTCCCCCCGCACCGCAACCGAGGGCAGCGTCTTGCCGGTGGATGGCAATCGCGGCTCCGTTTGGATTGCCGGCCAGCTACGTCAGGCAATTGTTTCGGGCACATACAAGCACGGGGAGAAGCTGCCGGCGGAACGCCATCTCGCGGATGCGTTCGGTGCCAGCCGCACCACGGTGCGCTTGGCGCTCGATCAATTGGAACAGGAACGGTTGGTGACGAGGCGGGTGGGCAGCGGAACTTTCGTCAATCACCGCCCGGTTTCGGACCTCGACAGCATCGCCGATTCTACCTCGCCGCTGGAATTGATCGAAGCCCGGCTGGGACTGGAACCGCATATGACGCGGCTTGCCGTCCTCAATGCGACCAATCGCGATCTGGAGAAGATGGGCGAAGCCATCGAGAAGGCGGAGGCCGCCGGCGAAGACCCGGAAGTGTGGACCGAATGGGACACGCAGTTCCATCTGCTCCTCGCCGAGGCCGCCCACAATCGGCTGGTGCTGTGGCTCTATCAGCATATCAACGAGATCCGCTCCCATGACCAATGGGCCTCGATGCGCGACAAGGTGCTGACACCCGCGCGCATTGCCGAATACAACCGACAGCACCGGGCCCTATTGGGTGCCATCGCCAGCCGGGACGTGGAAGGTGCGGCCGCAATGGTGACGAGCCATCTCCACTTCGCGCGGCGGCAGCTGATGGGGATCGAGGGTGCGTAAAAAAAAGCCGGCCCGAAGGCCGGCTTTTTCACATAGCGATGCTTTCCCGATCAGCTCCACGGGAAAGGCGAGTTCGAGGTCGGATGCAGCTTCCCTTCGGCGAAGCGCGAGAAGCGGAAGGGGCGCAGCAATTCGTCGCCCATGCCGCAGATATCGTCTGCCACCAGCTTGCCGACGCCGATCATCTTATAGCCGTGGTTTGAATCGGCGATGATGTAGACGTTCTCGGCGAACTTGTCGAAAACGGGGAAACTGTCGGCCGTGAAGCAGCCGATGCCGCCCGAGGGTTCCTTCTTGTATTTCGGCATCGTGCCCATGAACCGCTTCTGGCAGAAGGCCAGGGCCGAAACCCACATATGGGCGAAATCGTCGCCGACAATGAACTCGGGGCTTTCCGGACCATAGGGGTCGACACGCACCTTGTCGGTCTGGGTCTTCACCTTGAACGGCATGGCGCCGCCCTGGACACCGCCGAAATGGAAATCCGGCTTGTAATAGATGCCCCAGAGTTTGTCGGTGATGAGGGAGCCGTCCTCGTCGGAATAAAGCGGCGCGTCGGTATCGACATGGATGACCGGCGGCATCTTGCCGTCATTGGTCTTCTGCAAGTCCGGATCGACGCCGAGCGTCCCTTCCTGCAGCGACCAATAGACCCACATCGGTACGTTCTCGTGCATCTTGCCGTCCTTGCCCTTGATCGAAATCGCGTCGGGCAAATCCAGCATCTTCCAGACCGAGCGTACCCAGGGTCCCATGCCGGCAATAACGAAGTCGCAGCCGATGCTGCCTTGGTTGGTCTCGACTGCCGTCACAGCACCCTTGCCATCGCGCTTCAGGCCCTTCACTTCAACGCCAGTCACGATGCGCACGCCTTCGGCCTCGGCTTTTTTCGCCAGGCCATACATCGCCGCCGTGTTGTTGGCATAGCCGCCCTTCTTTTCATGAAGAACCGAGGTGATTCCCTTGGCCTGCCAATCGTCGAAGATACCCTTCATATAGGCCATGCAATCCTTCTCGCCCTCAATGAAGGTCGAGGTGTAGCCGATCTCCTTCTGCTGTTCGTAGATCGAGGCCACGTCCTTGTGCATGACTTCCGGGCTGATCTGCATGTAGCCGACCGGGTGATAGGAAAAGGCCTTGGGGTCGCTCTCCCACACACTCACCGAATGCGCCATCAGGCGGCGCATGGCCGGCTGGAAATAATTGTTGCGCACGACGCCGCAGGCGATGCCGGAAGCACCGGCGGCAATGGAGGTCTTGTCGATGATGAGGACGTCGGCGCCCGAACCCTTGCCCGTCTTGCGGAGGTTCTCGGCCAAATGCCAGGCCGAAGAGAGGCCGTGAATGCCGGCGCCGATGACGACATATTTGACGTGGGTGGGAAGGGCCATAAAAAGACTCCGCTTGGTCAGAATTTAGCTCTCCCGAGCCTCCCCCAAGATCGCGTTGGCGGATACCGTGAAATCGTCGACCGATACAGTAAAATCGTCAATCTTGTCCGTGGCGAAGTGGGGGGCTTGCCGGTGCCGGCCGCTGCGTCGGTGAGGCGCCGCGGAAGGCGCTGACCCTAGTCCCGCCGCGCTTGACAAGGGGGCGCCATCATCTAATTGGAGAAGGGGATCACAACAGGAGAGGGGGAGGCATGGCTGGCGCAACCAATCTGATCAAGCGAATTGGCCGCCGCAACATCGGCTATGTGCTCTTTACCGCCTTGATCACCGGAATCGGCCTGTTGCTGGAAGCCGGTGGGCCGCAGGGACCGGATTCCGGGGGCGGCATCATGTTCGGGCTGATCGTCTGGGGGCTCACATCCCTTGTGTTCTTTCTCGTCAACCTGGTCTTGCTCATTCGCGATCTGATGCGCCAGCAGCCGGCTGGCAAGGCGTTGCTCGCCTGCGCCCTGCCGATCATCGCGATTGTCGGAACCTTGGTTGTCGAAGAAGTGACGATGAGCGTCTCAAGCAGCGGCGGCGCCGGCTCGACCATCCTCGACAACGAAACTGCGCAAGGTTGACAGGCTGGCATCGGGATCGGTCACGTCGCTGACCGAGCGCATGTGTGCTGTCAAAGTCCCGCCATTGATGTCGGTCAGCAGATAGCCGCGATGGCGGCTGTCGGCAAAGCGCAGATGATCATGGCTTGCCAGCAAGGAGGCGAGATGCGCCTGTGGTGGACCATCCGACGTGACCGAGGATGTGACGAACTCGCTGGCGACGGGTTTCCCGCCCAGCACCAAGTCATTGTTCCAGAATGAGTGGATATCGCCGCTGAAGACGATGGGGTTGCGCGCGCCCTGCAGTTGCTGCAGCAAACGCGCACGTGCGGCCGGATAGCCGTCCCAGGCGTCCGTCCAGGCAGTGACACGATCGCCGTCGCGCGCGCCCAATTCGGCCATGATGACGTTCTGTGCCAGCAGGTTCCAGCGCGCCGGGGATGTGGCGAGATTGGCACCGAGCCAGCGCTCTTGTACGGGACCGAGCATCGACCGTGTCGGATCCATGAGTTCCGGGCAACTGACGCTGTCGACCAGATGACCGCCACCGCGGTCCGGCTTGCCATAGCAGGCCCCGGCGCTGCGAAATTGCCGTCCGTCGAGAAGCGAGATCCGCGCCAAATCGCCAAGGGTGATGCTGTCATGGACCCGCAGGCCGGTGGCCGTCGGCCGTTCGCGAAGCGGCATATGCTCATAGAAGGCTTGGTAGGCAGCCTGCCGCCGCAGTGCGAACTGCATCGGGTCGGCAAAGCGCTCCGACAGATCGCCGGCATAATCGTTTTCGACCTCATGATCGTCCCATGTCGCCAGGGTGGGCGCTGTCGCATGGAGACGTTGGAGATCGCGGTCCAACCGGTATTGCGCGTGGCGGCGGCGATAGCCATCGAGCGTTGTCGGCACCGCATTGTCGCTGTGCCGGCGCACCACGGGGCGATTCCGTTCGACCTGCTCATAGATGTAGTCGCCGAGCATCAACACCAGATCGGGTTCTTCCGCCGCCAAATGCCGATAGGCCGAGAAATAGCCGCGTTCGAGATTGGCGCAGGAGGTGAAGCCGAGGCGCAGGCGTTGGAGTGGCCTGCCGGCGGGTGCCAAGGTTGTCGCGCGACCTACGGCGCTCACATGATGGCCGAGATGAAACCGGTACCAATAGGGGCGGTCGCTGGCGAGGCCCTTTACGTCCAGATGGACTGAGAAGGCATAAGCGGCCTCGGCCAGCGCGGTGCCGCGCCGCTCGATCTGCCGGAATTCCGGATCACGCGCGATCTCATAGCCGAGTTCGATCCCAGGCCGGTGATGCCGCAGCGACAGGCCGCCCGGCGATGCCGGATCGGGATCAAGCGGATCAGGTGCAAGCCGGGTCCACAAGACGAAGCCGTCCGCCCGCGGCGCGCCGCTGGCGATCCCCAACGTAAAAGGGTTGCGCGACAGTGCGAACGGCGCGCTCGGGCTTCCGTAGAACGGCGCGAAATTGGCAAAACCACTGCTGGAAACAGCGACACCTGCGCAGCCCAATCCGGCTGTCAGGAGAAATCGGCGGCGATCGATCGTCGGTCGTCCCAAAGCGCTTCCGTGCGGCCAGAGGGTTAGCAGCACTTAGGGTATTAGAGAGGGACCGTGACCAAGGGATGGTGGACGCGAGTCAGAACGCTGAAGAATGCGAGTCCGTTTGATGACTATGCGCCGACAAGCTCGGCGAACTTGCGGGCGATGAGGGTCTCAGCCTGGGCGGGTTCGACCGGCTTGCTGAAAAGATAGCCTTGGGCAAAGCCGCAGCCTTGTTCGCGCAGATAGTCCAGCTGCGCCTCCGTCTCGACGCCCTCGGCGATGGAATCGAGATGCAGGCTGCGCGCCAGACCAATGATGGCCGAGGTGATCTCCATGTCGGCCTGATCGCCGGGAATGTCGCGCACGAAGCTCTGGTCGACCTTCAGCTTGCTGATCGGGAAGCGCTTGAGATAGGCAAGCGAGGAATAGCCGGTGCCGAAATCGTCGATGGCGACACGCGCGCCGAGCTTGCGCAAGGCGGCAAGGCGCATCTCGGCGCCGATGCCCTGGTCGATAAGGGCGCTCTCCGTGAGTTCCAGTTCGAGATAGTGCGCCGGCAATCCGGTATCTTTGAGAATATCACCCACGATCTGGTCGATGTCCGGCAGATGGAATTGCCGCGGCGACAGATTGACGGCGATGGTTTCAAGTTCATGCCCCGCATCGAGCCACGCCTTCATCTGCAGGCAAGCCATGCGCAGGACTCGCTCGCCGAGCGGCAGGATGATGCCGGTTTCCTCCGCCAGGGGGATGAAGCTGCCGGGCGGCACCAGCCCGTTGCCCGGTTCATGCCATCGCACCAGCGCCTCAAAGCCCACGATGCGGCGGTCTTCCACACGGACCAGCGGCTGATAGTGGAGGAGGAACTCGTCGCGCTCGATGGCGCGGCGCAGGCGGCGTTCCATGTTGAGCCGTTCATTGGCCTTGTCGGTCAGGGCCGCCGTGTAGAAGCGATAGATGCCGCGCCCTTCTTCCTTGGCACGATAGAGTGCCGCGTCCGCATTCTTGACGATTTCATCCGCCTGGTCGCCATCGTCCGGAAACAGGCTGATGCCGATGCTGGTGCCGATATAGACTTCGTGCCCACCCGTGAGCGAGAAAGGTGCGTCGAATTGATCGAGCAGCGCCTGCGCCAGGTCAGCCGCGGCATTCGAATCCCTGATATCCTCGACCACGACCAGGAATTCGTCACCACCCAACCGCGCCAGCGTATCGCTTTCACGCAGGCGCGATCCCAGCCGCTTGGTAACGGCGAGGAGGAGTTCGTCGCCGGCCGGATGTCCCAGGCTGTCGTTGACGTTCTTGAACCGGTCGAGATCCAGGAACAGGACGGCCCCGGTTGTGTGTTTGCGTCGCGCGATCTGCATCGCAAAGCTCAGGCGCGACATCACCAGCAGCCGGTTCGGCAGGCCGGTGAGGGCGTCGTGATGGGCAAGATGCACCAGGCGCGATTCCGTCTCCTTGATGCCGGTGATGTCGACAAAGGTGCCGACATAGCTGATTGCTTGCCCCTCGGCATTCTTGACGGCCGAGATGGTGAGGAATTCCGGGAACGGTTCGCCATTCTTGCGCCGGTTCCAGATTTCACCCTGCCACGACCCGTCGCGGGCGATGGAAAGCCACATATCGCGATAGAATTCGCGGTCGTGCTGACCGGATTGGAGAATGCGGATGTTTTTGCCGATCAGTTCTTTCTCATCGTAGCCGGTGATGGTGCTGAACGCTGGATTGACGGCGATGATATCGCCATTGGTGTCGGTGACGACAATGCCTTCCTGGGTGTTCCTGAACACCGTGTTGGCTTGCTGCAACGACTTTTCCGCATTCTTGCGATCGGTGATGTCGCTGATGACGTCGATCAGATAGCCGGGGTGATTGTTGGCATCGAGGACCACCGACATCGAAACGGCAATCCAGACTTCGCTGCCGTCGCTGCGATAGCCGCGCCGTTCGCCGCGGTACGTGGATATCTGTCCGGTACGAAAGGCTTCCAGCAGCCGCGTATCCGCCTCGCGATCTTCCGGCAAGGCGAGCTCCAAGACACCGCCATCAAGTATGACCTGCAGCGGCTGCCCGTGGACGCGGCAATATTCCTTGTTGGCGCGCAGGATCTTACCGTCGAAATCCATGTGACAGATGCCGACCGGTGCCTCCTCGAAGGAAGCGCGGAAATGCGCGTCTGCGATCTCAGCCGCGTGCCGTTCAGCAAGAACCGCCAGGGCGTGCCTCAGGCGCCGACGCTGCCACAGATAGGACAGGATGGCGATGAGCGCGATGAGACCGGCCAATGTGGTAACGCTGGTGAAAATCGTGCGACCCTGAATACCCGACAATGCCTGGGCCCGGTCCATCTTCACGACGACGACCCACTCCGTGCGAGGCACGGAAAGGA
Organism: Dongia sp.; assembly: GCF_041910485.1. Classification (GTDB taxonomy): domain Bacteria; phylum Pseudomonadota; class Alphaproteobacteria; order Dongiales; family Dongiaceae; genus Dongia. The sequence continues at coordinate 25,065 of NZ_JAYRQR010000054.1, read as the reverse complement.
CGGCGGCAAGGACCGGGCGGCCGTTATAGTCGAGGCCGTCGATCAGTTGCTCCCCTTCCGTCAAATAACGCACGACCGGCGAATCCTTGCGCGTCAGGGGAACGCTGATGACGAGGGCGCTGTTCGGCGTGTCGGGCAGCGAATTGAGCACGACCGCCATGTCACCTTCGCGGCGGCCCATGACGATCTCCCCTTGTGCACCGGGGAAGGGCCAGCTCGCCAGATAGGGGTCGATGAAATCTGCCGCCCGCAAATCGAACAGCAGCACATCGCGTCCGCGGCTGTCGGAACCGTCCAATGTCGGCAGGGCGACGGCAAAAGCCAGATGAACCAGTTGATCGCTCGGCTCACGATAGAGATCGACGAAGGTTGCGTTGCGCCTGGCGTTTGCTGCGCGCGCAATTTCGGCATAGCGGCTGCCGTCCTGGATCAGCGGGTTGGTCGACAGCAGCAGATCACCGTTGGCGGTCAGCAGGCTGATGCGGGCAAAGCCGTGGGCTAGACGCGCTTCTCGGAGGGCGGCGAGGGTTCGATCCCGCGTCGCCCCTGTATCCTGCCGGCGCCATGCCAAGATTGTTTCCTGCAGCAGAGTCTCATGGCCGATTGAATCGGCGTCGGCCCGCCGCTCCGTCAGCCATTGCGACAGGCCGGTAACTTTCAATCGCGCGACCGCTTGCAGCTCCAACAGCTTGTTGTGCTTGGCGATCTCCGCTTCGCTGCCATAGGCGATGAAGGCGACGATGCCGATGCTGACGCCGAGGGCTGCAATGGCGACGACGTTGGGAAGATTGGACCCCTTCGGTTCGGTCGCGGTTGGAGCCGATGCGGCCCAAGGCATATAGCGCAAGACAATGATCAACAGCGCCGTCGTGATGCCGACGAAGGCGAGACCCTTCAATGTGCCGAGCGCTTGTCCCATCGCCGGGTCTGTGAAACCGCCCAGCAACGCGTCAGAGCCGAGAATCCACAAAGTCGCGCCCACGCTGTAGGCAGCGGCGACCGAGAAGATCAGGCGATTGCGTTTCCAGCGTTTCATCCGAGCCGTCTGCGATTTCGTCGAGCCGGAGGCTACCAATGGCGCGTAAAAATCGTCTTAACTGCAGGATCCAGGCAAGAATGCCTAATTACGCTCCTGATGTGGCAGATGTCCGAAACGTTGTCGATAGAGTTGGGCGAAATGCGATGGCGAGCCGAAGCCGCAGGAAAGCGCGATATCCGTCACCGCAAGGCTCGTCTGGGAGAGGAGCCGTCGGGCTTGATCCAGCCGGAGATCGCGGTGATAGGCGACGGGTGTGCGCCCCAACTGCGTGCGGAATTGGCGCTCCAGCTGGCGCTGCGAAATGCCGAGGGAGCGCGCGATGTCGGCTGGCGACAGCGTGCGGTCAAGGCATTCCTCCATCTTCTTGACCGCCTCGATGAGGATCGGCTTGGCGGTCCCGAGGCGGTGGATGAGGTCGCCGCGCTGATGCTCGCCGGCACCGCGGGCGCCGCTATGCACGAACTGCTCACCGACCGCCTTCGAGAAGGCAAGACCCTGCTGGTCGGCGATGAGGCGCAGCATCAGATCGAGTGCCGCGATCGACCCGGCCGAGGTGACGATGCCGCGATCGATGACGAACAATTCGTCGGCCAGGTCGAGATCCGGATAGAGCTCGGCGAGGCTCGGGCGGAAATCCCAATGCACGGTGCAGCGACGCCCGGTCAGCAGCCCGGCTCGTGCCAGGACAAAGGTGCCGGTCGAAACGGCGCCCACATCGCGGCCCAGCCGATGGTGCCGGCGCAGCCAGTTGAGCACGCTCGCCGCCTTGAAGCGCTCGGCATGAAAGCCGGCGCAGATCAGAGCAAGATCGAAGATCCGGTCGCGCACGGCGCTCATCGGCACCGTCTGCAACTCGATACCGGCACTCGACGCCACCGCGCCGCCGCTGTCGGACAGCAACGTCCAATCATAGAGCTTGCGGCCGGAGAGGCGATTGGCGATGCGCAGCGGCTCGATCACCATCGAAAAGGACGCCAGGGCGAAGTCCGGCACCAGCACGATGCCGATTTGGCGTGTGGTGGCGTCGGTACTCACGTTTTGCCGTCAGCCGACCTGCTGCCAGTGGCAGCGCAAATTCAATTGCGAAGCCGTGTTGGCGATGGTCGCCATGCAGGTGGCGGCCTTGGCCGCCGGCACCGACAAGGCCATGCGCAACAGGAAGCGCGCGCCTGAGGCCGACGGGATCGATTCCGAATTGAGGCGCACGATATTGGCGCCGAATTTGGGCAGCGCCTCGGATAGGCGCGCGATCAGGCCCGGACTGTCGTCGCCGGTGATCTCGACGCGGTGTGTGATCAGCGCCTGCTCATCATGGCTCTCGCGGTATTGGAAAGTGGTGACGGTGAGCTTGGCGTCCTTGAGGAGGGGCAGGGTGCGCAATTCCTTTTCGACGTCGCCGAGCGACGTCCCTTGCGGCAGCTTGGCGACCAGCGTGAATTCGGCACCGCCGCCGAGGACGGCAAAGGTGGTGTCGCCCAGATTGATGCCCAGGTCGAACAGCCGGCCCGTCACCTCGGCAATGAGGCCGGAATGATCTTCGCAGATGATGGAGATAAGGGCCGTGCTGTTCATGGATGGATCGCTCCCCTGTGGCCGGTCAGACGACGTTCTGCTCACGCAAGGCGGCGCCGGTCATCAACCGGTCATAGCCGAAGCGGCGCAAATCGAGGCTACGATACTGCCCGAAAGTCACCAGTTCGCTCAAGGCGCGGCCGATGGCGGGCGACTGCTGCAGCCCGTGGCCCGAGAAGCCGTTGGCAAGCAGCATGTTGTCGATGCCGGGGGCGAAGCCGACGATGACGTTCTGGTCGAAGACGTTGTAATCGTAATGGCCCGCCCAGGCACGCACCAGCTTGATAGCCTCGAACGAGGGAACGCGGTGTGCCAGCGTCGGCCAGATCAGTTCCTCGAACAGGCGATAGTCGAGCTCGAAATCGAAGCTGTCGGGGTCGTCATGTTCCTCCGGCGAGACGCCGCAGATGAACTGCGCGCCTTCGGGGCGGAACCAGACGCCGCTCGGATCGATGGTGAGCGGCACCTTTTCGAGCTCGTCGCGGCAATCGAAGACATAGATGAAACGCTTCCTGGAATGCACCGGCAGATCGATGCCAGCCATGGCGGCGATGGTACGGCCCTGGCAGCCCGCCGTGTTGATGGCGCAGCCGCAGGCGATCGTCTCGCCACTCGCCAGCTTGACTTCGGTGATGCGGTTGCCCACGCGCGTCAGGCCCGTCACCGTGTTGTTGATGTAGGTGACGCCCTGCGAGCGTGCCTTGCGCTTGAAGGCCTGCAGCAGGCTGTAGGGATCGGTCCAGCCTTCATTGATCGGGCCGAAGCTGCCGCCGGCAAGGTCGGTGGTATTCAGCCAGGGGAACGTATCCTGCAATTCGCGCGGATTGAGCAGCTCGGTCGCCGCCCCCAGTTCGTGCTGCAGGCGCTGGTTGTTGAGCAGCGTCTTCAGGCCGGCGCCGGTTGCCAGGAACAAATAGCCGTTCTCGCGGAACTCGACGCCCGCCCCTTCATTGCCGACCTTCAGATGCTCATCCGCCGATTTGATGAAGCTGGCGCCGAAGGCACCCATCAGGACGTTTTCGGCGGTCGAGAATTGCAGGCGCACGCCACCGGCCGATCGGGGCGTCGCCGCCTCGGCATAGGTGGGGTCCTTTTCGATCACGGCGATGGTACCGTTGAAATCCGGCTGGGTGCTGAGGAAGTAGGCGGCCGAGGAGCCGACCACACCGCCACCGATGATGACTACGTCGAAGCTTTGCATTTTGAGGCGCGATCGTTTGCTGTGATTGGGGTTGCGCTCGTTATAAGGGGCCGGCGCGTCACGGTCCACACCCACGGTACCTGACAGCGGTAACAGAAGAAGACGGCAACGGTCGGGTGCTTCGATTGTTGGGGGTGGTGATGGAATCGTCAGCTGGATTTGGTAAATGGACCGGCAGGGCAGGTTGGGGCCAAAGGATGCATCCCGGTCTTGACGGCGTCCTTTTGCTGCCTAGCTTAGGAAGAACGTACATTTATTGAGTGAGAGTTTGCATGAGCCGCGCGTTTGTGAAGGAAAATGATGACCAGGCGACCGAATTGCCGGAGCGCCCGCAATCGCCGCATCCCAATCTGGTGACGCCCCACGGCCTCGATCTTCTCCGCCAGCAGGAGGCGGCGCTGGAGGATCAGCGCGCCAAATTGCTGGGCGAAGATCAATTGCTCGACAAGGAGCAATTGCTCGTGGTCGAACGCGATCTGCGTTACGTCCAAGAGCGGCTCGTGCGCGCTGTCGTGGTCGATATCGAGGCGCAGCCCCAGGACGTCGTCGATTTCGGCGCCATCGTCGACACGGTCGACGAGAACGATGTGGAGCGCCATTTCCAGATCGTCGGCGAGGACGAAGCCGACCCCAACGCTGGCAAACTCTCCTGGGTCTCGCCCATCGCCTTGGCACTCAAGGATGCCAAAGTCGGCGACACCGTCCTCTGGAAGCGCCCGGCCGGCAATTTGCAGCTGGAAGTGACGCGGATTTCCTACGCCAAGGCTTGAGGGCCGCGCAGCTTGGCGCGGGCCGCAAACAGATAAGCCCACGACCCGGTGACGGGCGTGGGCTTTTCGATCTTCCGTACAAATGGATGCGCAACGCGGCTTGTAACGGCGACCTGATTGCGGTCGCCGCTTGCCGCTAGGCCGACATCACTGCCGATTGGAACCTGAACCCGGCCTCAATCGTCGTGATGACGCGAGCCGCGGCCATATCCGCCGCGATCGCCACCGCGATCTCCACCATAGCCGCCACGATCACCGCCGCCATAGCCGCCGCGATCGCCAAAGTCACGACGCCCACCGCCACCACCGCCGCCGCCACCGAACGGACGGCGCGGTGCCGCCGGGCGCGAAGGTGCCGCTGTCGATGTATCCAGATTGATCACGCGAAGCACCTGGATCCCTTTGCGTCCCTGGCCAACCTCACAGGTGATGGTCGAGCCTTCGGGCGCATCCTGCAGACCGGCATCTTTGAGGGCCGAGATATGCAGGAACACATCAGAAGAGCCATCCGCCGGCGTGACGAAGCCGAAGCCCTTCTCCGGATTGAACCACTTAATCTTCCCCCTGAGCTCGCTGCCGCCGGAGGACTGGTATTGGTCAGTCATGAGTGCGCTCTTAAAATCAGGACTAGAGATAGGCACTCCACCATGACCGCCAATCGAGGATGAGCGGGTCATGCCGAAAAGCCGCGTTCAGAATGGGCTGCACCAAACGGAAATGCAAGACTGGTAATACGCTTTCCGCCATTTCTTGTTGCGGCGGGTTAAGTCGAGGCCGGTGTCCGTGCGACCTGTTGCAACTGGGTCACGGAAGCTGGCCCCGTTAGTTGCCGCAATGCAGCAGCTGGCAGTCCGCCGTCGAAGAATTCCCCATCCTGGGCGAACTGGCGGGGCAGCCGCCACCAGGGCAAATGCATCCTACGGTGGTGGACGCGGTGCATGTTCATATTGAGGAACAGGGCCTGCAGCGGTCCGGGCAAAGCGAGGTTGTAGGCGTAGTCGACCTGATCGAGCGGCGTGCGGAAATGATAGACATTGTCCAGGAACGAGACGAGCAGACCGCGTGCCAGCAGGAACCCGGCCAGAGCCGGCCACCAGGGGCCCCAAGCGAGGGCCGCCGTCCCCAGGATGATGAGGGTGAACACCGCATCCTGCCGGATCTCGGCGATCCCCTTGGGACCTGCCAGCGCTTGTTCCGCCAGCGGGCGCAGGCGCGGCATCGGCGCCTCATCCCCGGCATAGAGCGACCGCACCATGCCCGCCACGAAGGATCGCGGCAGCAGATAGAGGAGCGGGGTCAGCACCTCGATCACATAGAGCCCGCCCAGCGCTTCACCGAAGAAGCGCAGGCGCGCCACCAGCGGCGAGGTGGTTGCGGGATCGAAGCTGTCCGGTCGGTCAAGTTTATGCCGGTTGAATCGGTGGTGCATCAAATGGCCGAACCGCAGCAGGCGGAAGGACGAGCCCCACAGGATGGCAAGGACCCGACCGGCCGTCCGGTTGCGCTCGGCATTCCCCAGCAGCTGGCCGTGGATCGCCTCATGCAGTGTCGCCCAATAGCCGTTGGCGATGAGGGCGAGGGGGAGGAGGCACCAGATCCAGGCCGGCGACCCGGTCCGTACCAGCAGCGGCAGGCCGAAGAAGGCAAAGAGGGTCGAACCGGCATAGAAGCCGAGGAGCGCGCGATTGATCCGCCGAAAGCGGCGCGTCTCAGGATGCGATGTTAACTCCGTCATGACCCTTTGATGACGTAACATGGCGGATGAGGCAACGGGCAATCGTGGGGTCGAAAGAGAGGGGCGGCGATGCGGCGCAGGTGCTTTTGGTTCTCCGTCCAGCCGGTCGCCGTGATGTTGGCGGCCCTCCCGGCATGGGCCGAACCGACCCTCCCGGCAAGCCCGCATCCCGACCTGCTGCGCACCTATTATGATTACGGCGTTGCCGAATATTGCGGTTTGGTCGACGCGCCGGTCCATAACGGCTTTGCCCTGCTGCGGCTCGATCAGCTGGCGCGTGGGCATGTCGGGCCAACGGACGAGAAGGCGGTCCGCATCATGGCCTTGCGGGCGGTCGATGATGAGTATCAGGACCGGGGCCTCTCCGGCCAAAAGACCTGGTGCCGGACCGAAGGGGGCGATGCCGTCCGGCGCTTCACAGCCTATTTCAGGAACCGCCAATTGCCACCGCCGTCACCGTAACTTTGCTTGAAATCCATGTGATTGGTGCGTAACGCTGCGCGTTGAGATTGAGTTCGGACTGGGGGCGGGCGGGGATGATTTGGGCTGTTCTGATATTGCTGGGTGCCGCCTATCTGCTGGCCCTCCTGCTGCTCTTCACCCGCCAGCGCAAGATCGTCTTCAACCCGAAGAGCGAGACGGCGCGGCTCGAAGATTATGCAGCACCCCAGGGTCTCGCTCCCGTCACTTACCGGACCCAGGATGGGGTCGACCTCATTGGCTGGTATCTGCCGCCCGCCCGGCCCGATGGGCAGACGATCGCCTATTTCCACGGCAATGCCGGCCATCATGGCGACCGGGTGGTGCGCATCGTCCCTTATGCGGCGGCAGGCTATGGCGTGCTGCTGGCGGGCTATCGCGGTTATGGCGGCAATCCCGGCACGCCGACCGAGCAGGGGCTCTATGCCGATGCCCGGGCGGCACTTGATTTCCTGCAGAAGCAAGGTGTTGGCCCGGATCGCTTGATCATCTTCGGCGAATCCCTGGGTTCGGCGGTGGCGACCCAGATGGCGACCGAGCGCCCGGCGCGGGGGCTCATTCTCGAAGCCCCCTTCGCCTCGATCCTGCGCTCGGCGCGGCAGCGCTACCGCTATCTCGCCTTCGATCTCCTGGTCCGGGACAAGTTCGATACGCTTTCCAAGATCGCGGCGGTCAACATGCCCTTGCTGGTGATCCACGGCGATCTCGACCGCACCACCCCGGCCATGTTCGGGCGCATGGTTTTCGAGGCGGCGCGCGAACCGAAAGCCGGCTTCTTTCCGCCGCTTGCCGGCCATAACGACCTCATGCAGCACGGCATGCCGGAGCGGGTTCTGGCCTTCCTCGAAGAGCTCGGCAAGTCGGCCCAATAGACCCGCCGAAGAGCATTGCGTGGACAAGTTTATCCACAGGCCTTGCGGGGTGTGTATTCTTCAGAAATATCTTTTAATTTCAGAATATTGAATTTCATTCCTTGTGGATATTCTGGGGAGAATAAACAAGGAACATGGATTGACGTTGCGGGGTCGAAAGTGGTTAACTCAGAGGCTTGATTACCCCGCGTGAGGATGGACTGAAATGGCGCAGGTTGCGGCGATCTCCCAACAGATCTGGGACATGAAATACCGGCTGAAATCGCTGGACGGGATCGCTCTCGACAAGACGATCGAGGAGACCTGGGGCCGCGTCGCCACCGCCTTGGCCGAGGCCGAGGCACCCTCGACCCGCGAGAAATGGACCGAGGCCTTTGCCGAGGCGCTGGCCGATTTCAAGTTCCTGCCCGCGGGCCGCATCCTGGCCGGTGCCGGTGCCAAGCGCACCGTGACGCTCTTCAACTGCTTCGTCATGGGGACGATCCCGGACGATATGGGCGGCATCTTTGCCCACCTCCGCGAAGCGGCGCTGACCATGCAGCAGGGGGGCGGCATCGGTTACGATTTCTCGACCCTCCGGCCCCGGGGCGCCCCGGTGAAGGGGGTGGGGGCCGATGCCTCCGGCCCGCTTACCTTCATGGATGTCTGGGACGCGATGTGCCGGACCATCATGTCGGCCGGCCACCGGCGCGGCGCCATGATGGCGACCCTGCGCTGCGACCATCCGGATATCGAAGCCTTCATCGACGCCAAGCAGACCGCCGGGCGCCTGCGGATGTTCAACCTCTCGGTCCTGGTCAGCGACGCCTTCATGGCGGCGGTCAAGGCCGACGAACCGTGGGAGCTGAAGTTCGGCGGCACCACCTACCGGGTGGTCCAGGCGCGCGAGCTCTGGGACCGGATCATGCGGGCGACCTATGCCTATGCCGAACCCGGCGTCATCTTCATCGACCGCATCAATCAGAAGAACAATCTGCACTACGTCGAAACGATCAGTGCGACCAATCCGTGCGGCGAGCAGCCCCTGCCGCCCTATGGCGCCTGCCTCCTCGGGTCGATCAACCTCACCACCCTCATCCGCGACCCGTTCACGGCCGAGGCGCATCTCGATGTCCAGGCACTTGACCGATTGGTCAGGACTGCCGTGCGGATGATGGACAACACCATCGACGTCTCGAACTTCCCGCTGGAGGCCCAGCGGGAGGAGGCGAAGAACAAGCGCCGCATCGGTCTCGGCGTCACCGGCCTCGCCGACGCCCTCATCATGTGCGAGGCGCGCTATGGCGGCCCCAAGGCCATCAAGCTCACCGACGATTGGCTCCGCGCCATTTCCCGCGCGGCCTATCTCGCCTCGACCGAACTCGCGGCCGAGAAGGGCGCCTTCCCGCTCTTCGACAAGGAAAAGTTCCTGGCCTCCGAGACGGTGAAGACCCTCGACAAGGATGTGCAGGCGGCGATCGCCAAGCACGGCATCCGCAACGCGCTCCTCACCTCGATCGCCCCCACCGGCACGATCTCGCTCTTTGCCGATAATGTCTCCTCGGGGTTGGAGCCGGTCTTCAGCTTCAAATACACCCGCCATGTCCTCATGCCCGACGGCACCCGCCAGGCGGAGGACGTGACCGACTATGCCTATCGCCTGTTCCACCGGCTGAAGGGCGAGGACACGCCGCTCCCCGATTACTTCGTCGATGCCCAGAGCTTGAGCCCTCACGACCATGTCGTGATGCAAGCGACGGTGCAGAAGCATATCGACAGCTCGATCTCGAAGACCATCAACTGCCCGGTCGATCTCTCGTTCGAGGATTTCAAGAGCGTCTACACCGAAGCCTATGAAATGGGCTGCAAGGGCTGCACCACCTACCGGCCCAACGACGTCACCGGCTCGGTGCTCGAAGTGAAAAAGGACGCGCCCAAGCCCCAGGCCGAACTGCCGCTCGTGGTGCAGAAGCCCGTGCCGCAATCCGAGCCCGTGCGCATCGATGCGACCAAGCCGCAGGATGTCTACGAGGCGGGCGGCGTCGTCTACATGACCCAGCCCTTGGACCGGCCCGAGGCTTTGCCCGGCGCCACCTACAAGGTGCGCTGGCCGGAAAGCGACCATGCCATTTACATCACCATCAACGATGTCATCCAGGATGGCCGCCGCCGCCCGTTCGAGGTCTTCATCAACTCGAAGAACATGGAGCATTACGCCTGGACGGTCGGCCTCACGCGCATGATCTCGGCCGTGTTCCGCCGCGGCGGCGACATCTCCTTCGTGGTCGAGGAATTGAAAGCTGTGTTCGATCCGCGCGGCGGCTCATGGGTCAGTGGCCGCTACGTGCCCTCGCTCCTCGCCGCCATCGGCGAAGTGATCGAACGCCACCTCATTGCCATCGGCTTCATGCCCGACCCGCGCCAGGACCGCGAGGAACTCGAACGCATGGTGGCGCGCAAAGTCGCCAACCTCTCCGACGGGCAAGGCAATGGCGATGCCGGCGGCCGCAAACTGCCGCACTGCCCCAAATGCAATTCCCCCTCGCTCATCCGCCAGGAAGGCTGCGACCTCTGCACCTCCTGCGGCTACAGCAAGTGCGGATGAGGGTGAGCGCCGCGCTCCCTGCTGCTATGCTCACGCCAGACATGAACCCGACCACGACGGGTGGTGATCGGGCTGTGTCATGCCCGTCGACCGCAGCGTGAACCTGACAGCCGAATCATATGTTGCGGTCAGCTGTTGCGGATCATTAATTCTCTCTGATAAGTTGTCCAGGCCAATCTTGTTGGCTTTAAGGACCACAGATCATTCACGCGATTTCCCTGGAATTCCTCCCCGCCGCGGTCGAGGTGCTGGAGACGCCGCCCTCGCCCTTAGGGAGAGCGCTGGCGCTCTCCATCTCCGCCTTCGCCGCCATCGCCCTCCTTTGGGCCTGCGTGGGGGAGATCGACATCGTCGCGGTGGGCCAGGGGAAGATCGTGCCCTCGGGCCGCACCAAGATGATCCAGGCCTTCGAGACGGGCGTTGTCACGAAGATCGCGGTCGAGGAAGGCCAGCATGTGGAAAAGGGCGATCTGCTGGTCGAGCTTGATTCCACCGCGACCGGCGCCGATACCGACCGGCTGACCAAGGAGCTCGCCACAAAGCGCCTCGATGTGGCGCGCCTGCGCTCGATTTTGGGCCTCCCCGGTGGCGAGGCGCTGGATGACGAGGGCGCTGCTTCCGGCTTCGACGAAGCGTCGCTCGCTCTCGCGCGCTCCTTCCGTGCCACCCAATTGGGCGAACAGCAGGAGAAGCTGGCGGCGCTCGCGCGCGAGTTGGAGCGCCAACGTGCCAACGCGGTCGGCACGAAAGCCGAGATCGCCAAGATCGAAGCGCAGCTCCCCCTGAAGCGCGAACAGGTGGAAGCACGGCGCGGCCTCCTTGAAAAGGGTCTCACCCCGAAGCAGCAATTCCTGGAGATGCAACAGGAACTCATCGCCATGGAAGGCGAGGCAAGTGTGGCGAACGCGCGCGCCAATGAGGCCCAGGCTGTCATCGCCACGATAGAGCGTCAGATCGCCCAGGCGAAAGAGGAGTTCGACCGCGACCGGCTGAAGGAATTGACGGAAGCGGAAGCCCAAGCCGCGCAGCTGACCGAGGAACTCAAAAAAGCGACCCAGCGCCAGGCCCTGCAGCGCCTCACCGCCCCCGTCGCCGGCACGGTGCAGCAGTTGCAGCTTCACACGATCGGCGGCGTCGTCGAACCCGCGAAACCCCTCATGGTCATCGTGCCGGAAGATGCCGGCATCGAGATCGAGGCGGAGATCGAGAACAAGGATATCGGCTTTGTGGAAGAGGGTCAGGAGGCTGTGGTGAAACTCGACGCCTTCCCCTTCACCCGCTACGGCACCATGGTCGGCCATGTCGCCACCATCTCAGGCGATGCCGTCGAGCAGCCAGCAAACAGCGGCCCGCCCAGGCTCATCTACACGACACGCATCCGCCTCGAGAAAGACACGATGAAGGTGGATGGTAGAGACGTGCAACTCACCCCCGGCATGGTCGCCGCGGTGGAGATCAAGACCGGGACCAGGAAGCTGATTGAGTTTGTGCTCTCGCCGTTGATGCGGATGGGTGACGAAGCGGGGAGGGAGCGGTGAAGCATCCAATTTTCTTTCCCAGCCCTCAAAACGAGTCAGGAATTCGAGTGCCTAACAATCACCTAGTCTACATATGCCTACAACTAGCAACTTGACAGCTGCCTATGTAGCGGCTGGCACTGCAGCGCTCGTTCTTTGGCGGCCAACACCATATGCGTCGCTTGAGGCCTTACGTCCTAATTTTTTTGAGGCGACTAAACATGACTACTGTCGGACTTCCTATTGCAATAAGGGCTTGGCGTGTATCCATTAATCGGATGCAGTTGAGAAATTTTGTAGTTGTCGGTTTGGCAACACTCGTACTTGGCGGCTGCGCCACTCGCTCTGTGGCAAGCTCGCCACCAGCTCTCTCCATTGTTGCATTTGATATCAATTTGCCCCCTACATCGACGGCTATTGTTAAAGAGGCACTTGAAGAGCAAAACAAGAATTCATCGACGCAAGCTCTCGCTATCCGCTGGATTGGATTTCGAGAACTCTTCGATAAGGACGGGGTCAAGCACCCATATAAAGCTATCCCGGATCTTGCTGGAGTCGTGCGTGTGAGTACATTTGCGTTGCCGGTAGTGGGTAACTATTCAGGACTTCAGGCAGCGAGGACACCCGGAGATGGGTCTCCAGATAGTTTTGCATCTACGAGCAACATACCTTCGCCGAAGTGGCTTATTGACCCGGCGCGAGAGATCGAAACACAGCCCGAACGTGACTTAATGCTTTCGCCAGCGGTGAGCTGCGAAACCGTTATGTGGCATCGTCACGATGGAACAAAGATCGGTGTCTTGGAGCTGAGCTTGTTCGATGTTTCCGTAGAACAGTTTTCAAGCTGGCCTGCCTCGTCAACAGTCGTCGATGAACAGAAGTTGACCGCGTCAATCACGCAAATACGGGCCTGCTACGCGGCATTCACGGCCAAGCTCTGGCGTCACTAACCGTAGCACACACCCGTCTATTCTTATCACCCCTATAGCTTCAGAGAACAATTATGTCCGTCTATGAGATCAAATACAGCGACAAGCTCGGCGCATTTGTTGCGACGATTGAGCGTGTAACATTCAAAGGCACTACGCAGCGCGAAGTGCAATTGTACTTGGATACGTATCAGCTCGGTATGTCCACTCCAGGTTATAAGATTTACCAAGATGTCTGGAAACGTGACACGACAGTTCGTTTCGAGGTCTGGTCGAGCACGTACGCGCGGCACGTACTATGGAAATCGGGGTCAGTGGAAATCGGGGTCAGAGTGAGATTTATTTAGAGGCGCTTGTTTGGTGAAGCATGAGGCGCAGCTTGGGGGCTGGTGATGGCGAGATTGGGTCGGTATTTCCTGAAGGACGTGCCGTTGCATGTCATCCAGCGAGGCAAAAATCGGGAGCCGGTCTTCTTCGATGGGGAAGACTATCAGCTCTATCTCGGTTGGCTGGGTGAGGCAGCGGCGGCGAACGGCGTGCGCATTCACGCCTATGTCCTGATGACCAATCACGTCCACTTGCTGCTGAGTCCCTCGGATGCCGACGGCTTGCCGCGCGCGATGCAGAGCCTGGGGCGGCGCTATGTCGGGCATGTCAACCGCACCTATCGGCGCAGCGGCACCTTGTGGGAGGGGCGCTACCGCGCCGCGCCGATTGAGGCGGACGCCTATCTGCTCGCCTGCCAGCGCTACATCGAACTCAACCCGGTGCGCGCGCGCATGACCCGCCAGCCATCGGCCTATCCTTGGTCCAGCTACCGCGCCCACGCCACGGGAGAAGAGAACCCGCTGCTCACCGATCATCCGATCTATCTGGCGCTCGGCCGCCAACCGGCGGCCCGGCATCAAGCCTATCGCCAGCTGTTTCGAGCCGCCCTGCCGGAGGACATGGTGGCGGCCTTGCGCCACGCCACGCAAGGTGGCTGGGCCCTGGGCAGGAGAATGAAATCGGGGTCAGAGTGAGATTATTCTGCGACCTCCGCACTTCCTGCGGCTACAGCAAGTGCGGGTGAGGCCTCAGCTGCTGGCACTCGTATAGTGGCGCACCGCATGACGCCAGATCAGCATCGACAGGGCGAAGAGGAGGGCGGCGATGAGCCAGCCCAGGGCGACGTTTTCCCAATTGGCCTTGGCGACGGCGGTGGCGGCGGGGATGTTGGTGATGAAGACGATGGGCAGCGCGAAGGTGAAGAAGAGGCGCAAACCCGCCGGATAGATCGTCGCCGGATAGCGCGCGGCACTCATCAGCGCATAGAGGATCATCTGCGCGTTGCTGATGCGCACGAACCAGAAAGCCGAGACCGTCACCATCGCCCACAGCGTGTAGAGGATCGTGATGCCGGCGGCGAGGGCGAGAATCGCCATCGCGATACGCTCGCTGCTCAACGTCCCGGCGCCCGCCATGCCGATGCCGATCAAGGCGGCACCGATGCAGAAGTTCGGCAGCTGCCAGACGCTCCAGGCCCGGAGCGACATGGTGAATTGCAGATTGACCGGTTTCAGCAGCATATAGTCCATGCTGCCGAGCTCGATATATTCGGCGATCTTGCGCAGGCTGGGGCGGAAGACGAGGCCCACCGTCGCATCGCACAAGGTGAAGACGCCGAGCAGCGCCGTCACCGCATGCTGGTCCCAGCCGGCAATATCGCCGCCCCGGCTGAGCAGCGCCTGCAGCACCAGGAAGTTGGCGCCGAGCGCCACCAGCGTGCTCACCATGTTGACGATGAAGCCGGTGCGATAGGCCATGTCCTGTTGCACCGAATTGGTGATGAAGCAACCGAGGAGGCGCGCCGATCTCATGCGCCGGCTCCGGTGAACCGGCGCAGGCCGCGCCGCCACAGCAGCAAGGCCGTCCCCGCCGTCAGCCCAAGCCACAGGATCTGCCCCGCGATCAATCCCACAAGCTGCGCGCCCGCATGCTCACCCATCAGAAACTCGACCGGCAGGCCGAACATGTAACGCCAGGGCAGCCAGGAAAGGACATGTTGCATCGTTTCCGGAAACATCGTGAGCGGCACGGTGAATCCGGTGAGGAGATAGAAAGCCACCGTATAGAAATCCTCGAACGCCCAGGATTGGTCGGTCCAGAAAGCGGTGAGCCCGATGCTGAGTTCGAGGTGGAAATGGATCAGCACCGCCAGCAGCAGCGACAGCAGAAACAGCGGCAGGCGCGCACCCTGCACGGCGGGCCAGGCGTCGAACAGGAAGAGGCCCAGCGGCACGATGATGAGGATCACCGGCAGGCGGATCGCATTGTCGGAGAGCTGATGCCCGATCAGCCGCCAATAGAGCGGTGCCGGGCGCAGCAGGTGATGCGACAGCTGGCCAAGGCGCACCTGCCGGTCCATTTCGCGGATGAGCCAGATCGGGCTCAACTGCCGTGATGCGAAGACGAACAGGAAATAGGCGGCGAACCAGGTACGATCGACGTCGCCGGTGTAGCCTGCATCGGCCAGCGACCGCCAGGCGAACAGCATGAAGATGGGGATCAGCCCCGCGCTCATATAAAGCAGGAACTCGACGCGGTATTGCAGATTGCTGGCATAGGCGCTGGCGAAGGAACGGCCGATGGCGCGGAGATGCCGGCCGATCACGATGGCGCTCCCGATCCGGCGAAGAGCGAGCGCAAAACATCCTCGATGGGGATGTCCTCGATGGCGATATCCTCGACCGGAAAGTTGGCGAGGATCGCGCCGGCAACCTGCGGCACCGCGCCGCGTTCGACGCGGAGGGTGGCGGCATGGCCATCGAGCCGCTCAACCAGGCCGAACCGTTCCAGCGCCTGCCGCGTGACCGGTGTCGCGAAATGCAGCTTCAGGATCTTGCGGTCCACCATGCGCTGGGTGAGATCGCGCAAACTTCCGTCGAAAACCACGCGGCCCTGATCGATGACGATGACGCGCGAAACCAGCGCCGCGATATCGCCCATGTAATGCGAGGTGAGAACCACCGTCGCCTTGTGCAGCCGGTTATAGTCGCGGATGAAATCGCGCACATTCTGCTGCATGGTGATGTCGAGGCCGATGGTCGGCTCGTCGAGGAACAGGATCTTGGGCTGGTGCAGCAGGGCGGCCGCCAGCTCGCACTTCATGCGCTCACCCAGCGACAGCGTGCGCATCGGCTTGTCGATGATGTGTTTGAGTGCCAGCAACTCGACCAGTTCGCCCAGGCGCCGGCGATAATCTGCATCGCCGATGCCGTAATAGGCCTGGTTGACCAGAAAGGAATCGCTCGCCGGCAGATCCCACAGCAATTGCTGCTTCTGCCCCATGACCAGAGTGATGCTCTGCAGAAAGGAATTGTCGCGCTTGTGCGGCGTGTGCCCGTTGACGGTGACGGTGCCGGCGCTCGGGTGCAGCAGGCCCGACATCATCTTCAAGGTCGTGGTCTTGCCGGCGCCATTGGGGCCCAAGAACCCGACGACCTCGCCATCCGGAATGTCGAAGCTGATGCCGTCGACGGCGACGATTTCGCGATACTGCCGCCGGACCAGTGATCGCAGGCTCCCCAGGAATCCGGCCTCTTTCACATGAACCTTGAAATGCATGGAAAGATTGCGAAGCGAGATCACGTATCACCCCTGCCATCAGCGTGGGATGAATTATCGCATGCCTTTCCGATTCGCCAACAACGGCCCTAGTTGCCGGAAAGCGCCGGCAATACATGCTCCAGCATGATGGCGGCAGGGGTTTTCCATTGGTCGGGCTGGTTGTAGGCGCCGCAGAGGATGGCGATGGACAGGCCGCGTTCGGGTATGAGGATCAGGCGTTGCCCGCCATTGCCCATGGCAAAGCGGCGTGGCCCATGCCCATCGGTGGCGGCGCGCAGATACCATTGATACCCGTACATGATATCGTCGAAGCAGGCGATACGCGGCGTGAACGTTGCCGCAAGCCAGGCTGCGGGAATGATATCGCGCCCTGTAAAACGCCCGTCCTGCAGCACGCATTGCCCGATCGCCGCGAGATCCCAGGGCGTCAGGCGCAATCCGGACGCGGCGGAGAAGGTTCCATCGCCGCCTCTGGTCCAGTCGGCGGCATCTATGCCGAGTGGCGTGAAGAGATGTGTGCGCGCGAAGTCGAGCAGAGAAAGGCCGGAGCCCTTCTCGATGATCCGCCCAAGGAGCGCCGAGGCACCGCCTGTATAGGTCCATTTCGACCCCGGCGTTGCGCAGGCGGGTCGTTCCAGAATGAAACGGAACCGGTCCGGCGCCATCTCCATCGCGATCTCGCTGTTGGCCGGATCGGTGTAGGGGAGATCCTCATTCCATTCCTGCCCCATCGTCATGGTGAGAACATGGAAGAGCGTGAGTTCGTGCAAATGCGGATGCTGGGCAAGATCGGCATGTTCCGGAAATTGCGCGAGAAGCGGCGCCTCTGGTGCCGGCACTTGGCCCAGCCCCAATGCGATGCCGTAGAGCAGACCCACGATCGATTTGCTGACCGATCGCAGATCGTGAAGCGTGTCGGGGCCGAAATCGACGCATCCCAAGGGTCGGCCCCAGGCTTCGTCCTCCCCGGTCACATAGCGCTCCAGAATGCGCTTCCCGTCGGCCGCGATGACGAGCCCATGCAGGTCCGGCAGCGCACCATCGGCAACGGCGCCATCGAGCTTCGGCTCGAACGCGGCGCTGAAACCATGTTCGGTCGGTGCATCCGCTTGCCACTGATACGGCATCGCTTACTCCTTGATCGGCAGCCAGATCTCGAAACCGCCCAACCCGGTCGCGGGATCGAAGCGCGCATGATAGCGTTCCTGCACCGGCGTGTCGGCGGCCTTGAAACCGGATGCCGGCAGCCATTTGTTCCAGATCGTGTGGCAGACGCTGCGGATGTCGGATACGTGCCCCTCATGGGCGAAGATGGCATAACGCTGCGCTGGCACGCGCAGGCGGAACAGCTCTGCCGGCACGTCGGTGAACTCCGTCACTTCGACGCCCGCCACATAGTCGAAATTGCCGCTATCGTCGTGGGTATGGCAGATGCCATAGCCGGCACCGGGAACCATGTGCGGTATTGCGCCCCAATAGGCGTTGAAACGCTGCCACAGGGCTGGGATGCCAGCCACGTTACCGCTGTTGAATTTGTCGTTGATGCCGACAAAAAGGCGCGCCGGCATCTCCGCGAAACGGGGCTCGTTCAAGGCGATCGTTCTGATATCGTCCATGCGCATGGGCTCCAGACAGGAAAGATCTTGCAAACTTCCGCGCTGGCGCACCTCTTCCGGCGTCAGGCCGAAGAAATCGCGAAAGGCGCGAGTGAAGGCCTCGTGCGAGCCATAGCCGATCTCGATCGCCACATCGAGAATATCGGGGGCACCGTCGGCCAGCCGCCGTGCCGCTTCCGTCAGGCGCCTGCCGCGCAGATAGCCGATGACGGAATGGGTGGTGGCGGCCGAAAAAGCGCGCGACAGGTGGAAGCGGGAAACGCCGCCATTTTTCGCAATGTCATCCAGCGAAATATCGTCGCGGAAATGACTCTCGATGTACCACAGGGCTCTGTCGACTGGCTTCATCTTGCACTCTCACTTGGCCGGCCCTTTATGCCAAACCGGCCGGCGCCCCATTTGATCGATCTTGCTGTTGCCGGACAGCAAGCATCGGATAGCGGCGATCCTGCCGGTTGGCGATAGTCGGATCATCTCACCGATCTGGAGTCAGCACTATGACCGCCGCCATCAAATTCGTCTCGCTGCCGACCGAAACAGTGCGCGCCCTCCAGGGTGGCGCTCCGGACGCCAACGGACAACTGCCGGAAAGGCACATTTCCGATGGCGACGGCGTCCCCTGCCGGCATTGCCAGCAGGATGTGGCGGCGGGCGATATCTATCTTATCCTGAACTACCGGCCTTTTCCGTCAGCGCAGCCCTATGCCGAGACCGGGCCGATCTTCCTCCATGCCGATGGCTGCCCGCGCCATCCGGAAACCGGCGAGTTGCCGCCGGTCATTGCCGTGCGCAAGCTCTTCCTCATCAAGGGTTACAATGCGGCCGACCGCATCGTCTATGGCACCGGCCAATTGGTGACGCCGGCCGAAATGCAGGATGCTGCCGCGCGCGTGCTGGAACGCGACGACGTCGCCTATCTCCACGTCCGCTCGGCCTTCAACAATTGCTTTCAATGCCGGATCGAGCGGGCGTGAGCGATCAGGGCATTGCCAGATTGGCGACATCGGCGCCGAAATAGGCCTGTGGTTCCGATGGGGTCGCGCCCAGTTCCGCCTCGCGCTCGGCGACGCAGGCCTTGGTGCGGTCATAGAGTTCAGCCCAAGTATAGACCCAGGTCCAGGAATCCAGCAGGCACTTGTCGTAATAGGTATAGACCTGCCCCGCACCGCAGCCGAAGGAAGGCCGATCGTCGCGCGCCGCGGTGAGGATGATGCGGTTGGGCTGCTCCATCCCGTCATGCAGGAAGATGCCGCTGTAGCAGGCGGAGACGATGACGACCGTCGGTCGCGTGCCGCAATGATTGTCGAGCCATTGATCAAGCACGCGCGGCGGCAACAAGGCGCCGGTGCCGCTCGCCTGGCTCAGATAGAAACCGTCCTTGGTCCCGTGCGAGGTCATGAAGACCAGGCATTTCTCCTGCTGGCTCTTGGTGACGTAGCCGAGCGCCGCATCGATCGTCCCGACATCGGCAATCTCATTCTCCGACGGCGCGATGCTGGGGTCGGAAGTGAGGCGACTCATGACCACATCGGGCTTGCGCTCGATGAGGGAATAGAAGCGGCGCGTCGCATTGTCGAACGCCTTGATCGAATGATCGCCGGCCACGAACAAGGCGCCCCATTCGTTCTTGCGCGGGACGGAGGCGATGGCCGTCTGCTGCTGGGCATTGCTGTCCGGGGCGGGCTGCGGCGCGGCTGCCTCAGGTATCGTTGTCTCAGGCATCGTTGTCTCAGGCACCGTTGTCTCGGGCGCAGCTACCTCGGCAGCAGGTGCAGCGACCGGCGCCGTGGCCGGTGCAGCGGCGGGTTCCGCGGTTTGCTGGCCGCTGCCAAAACATCCGCCCAGCATGGCGATCAACGGCAGGACCGACAGGAATTTTCCGAAACGCATCATCAACATCCATCCCTAAATCCAAAGGCGCCGGTACTACAAGCGAAGGGCGGCGGCGATGGCCTTGACCCCGGCCGCAATACGGTCATCGGGGACGGCGGCATAGCCGAACATCAATCCGCTATTCTGGCGCGTCTTCCCCACATCATAGGCGGAGAGGGGGGAGACCGTCACGCCCGCAGCGGCAATTTTCTGCGCGACCGCCGCATCCCCCAACCGGCGCAAAATGGGGTCGTTCAGCCTTGCTACCAGATGCAGGCCCGCCGCATCCGGCTTCATGACGATCCTGTCGCCAAAATGGCGCGTGGCCGCGTCCAGCAGCAGGGATTGGCGATGGGCGTAGCGGCGGCGCATGCGGCGGACGTGGGCGGCCAAGTGACCGCTCGCGAAGAACTCAGCGAGCGCCGGCTGCGTCGCCATCGCCGGTTGATCGTCGACCACGGCGCGGACCTGGCGGAACGCTTCCGAGAGCGTGGGTGGTGCTACCAGATAGCCGACGCGCAAGGAGGGGAACAGCAGCTTCGACAAGGTGCCCACATAAATGACGCGGCCATCCTCATCGAGGCTGCGCAGGGCGGCGAGGGGCCGGCCCGAATAGCGGAACTCGCTGTCGTAATCGTCCTCCAGCACCCAGGCCTTCGCCGCGCGTGCCCAGGCGAGGAGGGCGAGGCGCCGCTGCAGCGACATCACTATGCCCAGCGGATATTGATGTGAAGGGGCGACGCAAGCGAGGCGTGCCTTGGGGGCTTGGCGCAAGCCTTCCTCGACATCGAGCCCTTCCTCATCGACGGTGACATGGACGAGGCTCCCGCCCGAGGCGCTGATGGCGGCGCCGATACCGGGAAAGCCCGGCCGCTCGACCCAGACCTTGTCTCCCGCGTCGATAAGCAAACGACAGGTGAGGTCGACCGCCTGGCGGATGCCACTCACGATCAGGATATCCTCGGCCGCACAATCGATGCCGCGCGCCTGGCGCAGATAGTCGGCAATGGCCGCGCGCAAGGGTGGATAGCCGCCGGGATCGCCGCCATTGATCACGGCCGTCGCCGGATGACGCCAACTTTTGGCAAGGAGCCGTGACCACAGCGCAAAGGGAAAGTCGCTGCTGTCGATATGACCCGGCATGAAACAGGGAGCGAGCAGCGAAGGTGTCGGCGCGGGGCGTGCGCGCGGCGCATCGAGCAGCCGTTGCCCGCGCTGGGCGATCTTCGGTGCGGCGGCGGCGGTGCCGGAACGGCGCGCCGTCTCGGGGCGGAGGTCAGGCAGATCGCTCGCCACATAGGTTCCCGACCCGCCGCGCATCACCAGATAGCCCTCGCTCAGCAACTGGTCGAAGGCGCCGAGCACGGTGTTGCGCGAAATGCCCAACTCATCGGCCAGCGCCCGGCTTGCCGGCAGTTTCTCGCCCGGCCGCAGGCGCGCATTGAGGATCGCCTGACGCAGGTCGGCATAGAGTTGCTGGAAGAGCGGCGTCGGCGCCGCCGGGTCGAGGCTGACGGCAAGCAGCGAGCCGATGCCGGATGGCTTGGGCATGGTGGGCGTTCCCAAAGTGGTACCAGACTATAACATGATCCGGATCTTTATAAGGAACCGCTTTTCAGGCGATCCTTTGCGCATGTCGCAACCCATTGCCGAGAGCGCCGATCATGCCCGATGCCAGCTTTACGCCGACCGACCGCAGCCGCGTCAAACGCCTGCACGAACGCGGGAAATATGACGAGGCCAGCATCTTCGCGATCCTCGACGCCGCCTTCATCGCCCATGTCGGCTATGTCATGGAAGGTCAGCCCTTCGTGACGCCGACTGCTTTCTGGCGGCAGGGGCGGACACTCTATTGGCACGGTTCCGCCGCCTCGCGCATGCTGCGCTTCCAGGAGAAAGGCGTCCCGGCCTGCGTCACCGTCACCCATCTCGACGGTCTCGTCCTCGCGCGCTCGGGCTTCCATCATTCGATCAACTATCGCTCGGTCATGGCCTTCGGCACGGCGAAGCTGGTCGACGATCCGCGCGAAGAGGCAGCGCAGCTCGACCTTTTCATCGACCGTCTCTATCCCGGCCGCCGGGCCGAGCTGCGTCCCAACGAAACGCAGGAATTGAAAGGCACCACCGTCATCGCGATGGAGATCGAGGAAGCCTCAGCGAAAACCCGCACCGGCCACCCCAAGGATGACGAGGCGGACTATGCGCTCGATTGCTGGGCGGGCGTGATCCCGATCCAGCAAGTGGTGGGAAAGCCGGAAGCCGATCCGCGCCTGAAGAAGGGCGTCGATTTCCCGACGGGTCTCACGCGCTATCGCGATGGTGCCCGCTTCGACGAATTGCTTGTGGCGCAGATGACGGAATAGGGCCTAGCGACCGACGCCGCGATATTCCGACAGGGGAACCGGCGTCGGCGAGCTCAGCAGCTTGTCGATGTGATAGCCCTGGAACATGCCGAAGCCCAGATCGCGGCCGGTCATATAGCCGTCCTCGTCATCGACGCGGGCCAGGGCCAGCACGATGCCGGCCTGTCGCATGCGGTCGAAATAGCTGCGCCGGCGCATGAGTTCCGCGCCGATGCCCGGCTGCCAGAAGACCTTCACCATGTTCGGGTTGAGCTGGGCAAGGTCGATCACGTTGATGAGCGAGGGCAGCAGCCCATCGATCGCCACCGTGCCGCCGCGTCCTTGAATGAGGTCGCGGGCCGCGAGGAACTCGTTGAAGTTCTGCATGATGTCGCCGATGCGGAACTCGAAATTGAAGCGCCGCAGGGAATTCAGCGAGCGCTTCTCGAAGACGTCGAAATCGCTGGAGAAGACGCTTTCGATATTGAGGTTGAGCGAGGCGCGCTGTTCCGGGCGTTTGATACCTTCGATCGCCTTCAAGATGATGCGGTCGAGGGTTACCGTCATCTGGTTGAAGACGTTCTTGTTGTGGCGCATGTCGACGCCGACGAGGAGATGCTGCCGGAGCGCCGCCATGCTCGCGAAGAACTCGCTCATCACCGGATGCAGCGGCTTGCCTTCCTCATGGATGGCGATCTGCTGGCTGCGCAGAAACAGATCCGCAAAGCGCGCGTCGCCCAGCTGCCGGTAGGCGGCCTCGATCTTGGTGATATGCTCGAGGAGGAGCATATCCATCATGTGCGAGACTTGGTCGACATTGGCGGCCTGATCGGCGAGGCGCCGCACCAGCTCCAAGGCGCGCGGCCGGTCGCGGCGCAAATCGATGATCTGGGTGATGCGGTTGACGTCGACCGCGCCGAAATAGTCTGGCAGCTGCCGGCCGATCATGCGCAGGAGCTGCAGCTTGGTGTCGGAGAGGATGCCGGAGACCAGCACCTCCTGGTCGGCCACCGTCATCACAAGGCTGGCGAGGCTCAGGCGATAAAGCCGGCAGCCGCGGCCGGAGAAGAATTCCTCCAGCCGGTCGGCAAAGGCCTTCAGGAATTCGATTCCTTCCTTGGTCCGGGTGAACTCCTCAAGGTTCAGCACCAGGACATAGGGCACCATGCCACGATTGATCGGCGGATTGCTGATCCAGTCCACCAGTTCGTCGATCTCGCTCATGCCGTGGGAACCCATTCTAAAGAAGACGGCCAGTATGGGGCCGGTCGCCGAGTCGTCAAGCCGCCGATCAAGGCCGGGGCGGCAAAAGCAGGGCCGGATCGAGCCGGACCTCGTTCCAATTGAGCCCCCAATGAAGGTGGGGGCCGGTGGCGCGCCCGGTCTTGCCGACGGCGCCGATCACCTGGCCCTGGCGGACCTCCTCGCCCGGCACGACGTCAATCCGGCTCATATGGAGATAGCTCGAATAGATGCCGAGGCCGTGGTCGATGATCACGGTGCCGCCGGTCAGGTAGAAATCGGTTTCAGCGAGGCGCACCATGCCGGCGGCCGGGGCGACGATGGGGCTGCCTTCGGGGGCCGCGATGTCGGTGCCGAAATGGGGCGCCTTGGGTGTTCCGTTGAGGATGCGCTGGCTGCCATAGACCCCGCTGATCGGCCCTTCGGCGGGCCAGATGAAAGTCGCCAGAAAATCGCGCCGGTTCGATGGGTTGGCGCGCGCGGCCTTGACCTTGGCCTGGTCCGCCTTGATGCGGGCTTCGGTCGCCGGGTCCGGCGTCACCATGTTCTGATCCAGCTTGTCGATGCGCTGGATTTCGTAGCTGCGCGGTGCCACGGAAAGTTCCTGCTGTTCGACCTTGCCATCGGCATGGACGATGGTGAGCTGTGCGGCAGTGCCCTGATCGCGGCCGAAGCCGATCACGAACGTGCCGTCGCTCCCCACCTCAATCGGATTCTCGCCCAGCAGCACGGTGGCGCCGGGTTCCACATGTCCCACGGCAAAGCCGCCGGGTTGCAGATGACCCTGAAGGTCGACAGCACTTGCCGAGGTGGCGAGCAGGCACATGGCCGCGCCCAATATCAGATGCAGCTTCACAGCAATGACCCTTGCGTGCCCGATGCGGAACCCTTGCCGCGTTTCGGTTTGTCTGGCCCCTTGCCGGCGACCGCTTCGACCGAGCCGTCGCGGAACTGCAGGGTGAGCGCATCGCCGTCGCTCACCGATGCGGCGGCGAGGACCGGCTTGCCCGCTGCATCACGCACCAGGGCGAAGCCGCGTTCGAGAATCTTTTCGTAGGAGTAGCTGTCGAGCAATTGGCCGAGATGTTCGAGCAGCGTGCGCTTGCGCGTCGCAAGATCGGTGAGGAGGCGCGGAGTGAGCCCGCTCGCCACCCGCTCAAGCGAACGGTGCTGCCGCTCGAGGGCGAGATTGAAGGCGTTGCCCAGCTTGTTGGCGGTGAGGTCGACGGCACTCCGAGCTTCGGCCAGTTGCTGGTGGGGCGTCTTCAACTCGGCCCGCAATTGCGCGAGGCGATCGAGGCGGCGGTGGAAGTAGGGACGCCGCGCATTGGCCCAGCGTTCGGCCCAGCTGTCGAGTTGCTGGCCCTTTTCCTGGATGAGGCGCATGGGTTCCGGAAGCCCCCGCGCCAGGCCTTCGACCGTGATGCGTGCCTCGCCCAGACGCCGCGTCACGGTGCTGGCCAAGCGATGCCCGATCTCGCCCAGCAGCGAGGCAAGTTCCGCCCGCACCGGCACAGCCATTTCGGCGGCGGCCGTCGGCGTTGGCGCGCGGCGGTCGGAGGCGAAGTCGATGAGCGTCGTGTCCGTTTCGTGACCGACGGCGGAGATGAGCGGGATGGCGCTCTCGGCCGCCGCGCGCACCACGATCTCTTCGTTGAAAGCCATCAGATCCTCGATCGACCCGC
>NZ_JAYRQR010000053.1:0-1694 GCF_041910485.1 Dongia sp. | reverse complement strand
GCCGCTCGGCGCGCTTCAGGGGGTCAGCGAAAGCTGGTATGCCATCTCCACCCACAAACGACTACCTCATCCTGCCGTTGCAGTCATTCGAGACGCTGGCGGCGAACGCCTCATCAGTTAGGAAAGGGCGATTCAGTCCGGATTGGGTCGAGAGTTCACATTCGGCAAGCCAGGAAGCTGACGTTTGACGCCACTTACGCCGCTTGCGTCTGTGATCCAGGGACCCTCACCCCCTGACTACCGTCAGCAGTCGAACGGCTGCCAGCCGGCGCATTGACGCCCGCTTCCCTCCGGACGCTCAAGGTCCGCTCCGGCCGACAACCCGCCTCCTAATGCACTGTTCCAGCCTTGAACAGTTGCTGCACATTTGATCATTTCCAAGACAGTGTCAAATCCGCAAGGGGAGGAGATGTCATGCGCAGTCCTCTGTTTTTAAACACATTAAATTTTTTAAACCCCAATCTCCCAGGCTTGGCACGCCGCCTGCGAACCATATGTCACGAGACACGGCAGGACAAGCGTTCGGAAGAACACGGCCTGCCCGCCTTGATTCATTTGTTCGCAATCCAATCCTAAAACCAGGAGACAAACATGCTCTACGCAGCTCCCGGCGCCGCTGGTGCCAAGATCGCCTACAAGGCCAAGTACGACAACTTCATCGGCGGCAAGTGGGTCGCCCCGGTCAAGGGCGAATACTTCAAGGTCGTCACCCCGATCAATGGCGAGGCCTACACCATGGCCGCCCGCTCCACCGCCGAGGACATCGAGCTGGCGCTCGACGCCGCCCACGCCGCCTTCCCAAAATGGGGCAAGACCGATGCGACGACCCGCTCCAACATCCTGCTGAAGATCGCCGACCGCCTCGAAGCCAACCTGGAACTGCTGGCCTACGCCGAGACCGTCGATAACGGCAAGCCGATCCGCGAGACGCTGAACGCCGACATCCCGCTCGCCGTCGACCACTTCCGCTACTTCGCCGGCTGCCTGCGCTCGCAGGAAGGCGGCATCTCGGAAATCGACGAGAACACCATGGCCTATCACATCCATGAGCCGCTCGGCGTCGTCGGCCAGATCATCCCGTGGAACTTCCCGATCCTGATGGCCGCCTGGAAGCTGGCCCCGGCGCTCGGCGCCGGCAACTGCGTGGTCCTCAAGCCGGCCGAATCGACGCCGATCTCGATCCTGATCCTGATGGAACTGATCGCCGACCTGCTGCCGCCGGGCGTGCTGAACATCGTCAACGGTTTCGGCCGCGAAGCCGGCATGCCGCTCGCCACCAGCAAGCGCATCGCCAAGATCGCCTTCACCGGTTCCACCTCGACCGGCCGCGTGATCGCCCAGGCCGCCGCCAACAACCTGATCCCGGCCACGCTGGAACTGGGCGGCAAGTCGCCCAACATCTTCTTCGCCGACGTCATGGACAAGGACGACGGCTTCCTCGACAAGGCCATCGAGGGCCTGGTGCTGTTCGCCTTCAACCAGGGCGAGGTGTGCACCTACCCGAGCCGCGCGCTGATCCAGGAATCGATCTACGAGAAGTTCATGGAAAAGGCACTCAAGCGCGTCGCCGCCATCAAGCAGGGCAGCCCGCTCGACACCGACACCATGATGGGCGCCCAGTGCTCGCAGGAACAGATGACCAAGATCCAGTCCTATCTGCAGCTGGGCAAGGACGAAGGCGCCGAAGTGCTGAT
>NZ_JAYRQR010000052.1:0-60232 GCF_041910485.1 Dongia sp. | reverse complement strand
TCGGCGCAACCTGCAGCAGCCGCGCCCAGGCCGATATGACGAAGGAGCAGATACCGCGATCATGGTCCGTCGGCGGGGCCGGCGGTGCTGGCATTATCCGGGCGCTGTTCATCGTCATAATATATGCATATGCATTGATCTTGACAATAGATGCAGCTGCATATATCTCTGCGCCGCGCCGGCTCCATCCCCCCCTCCATCTTTGCCCTTACGAAGGGCCGGCCCGCAAAATCAGGAGAAAACGCCATGAAGCTCTATTACTCACCGGGTGCCTGCTCGCTGTCGCCGCACATCACCGCCGCCGAGGCCGGGATCGATGTGACGCTGGTCAAGGTCGACACCAAGACCAAGAAGCTGGAAGACGGGTCCGATTTCCTGGCCATCAACCCCAAGGGCCAGGTGCCGACGCTGGTGCTCGACGATGGCGAAGTGGTGACCGAAGGACCGGTCATTGCCCAGATCCTGGCGGACCTCGCCCCGGCCAGCAACCTGGCCCCCGGCAACGGCACCAAGGCGCGTTACAAGCTGCAGGAATGGCTGAACTTCATCACCTCGGAAGTGCATAAGGGCTATAGCCCGCTGTTCAAGCCGACGACGCCCGAGGATTACAAGCCGATCGCCAAGCAGCAGTTGGCGGATCGCTATGCCTTCATCGACCAGAAGCTCGCCGGCAAGGACTATCTCCTCGGCGAGACCTTCACGGTGGCCGACGCCTATCTCTTCACCGTCAGCAACTGGGCGAAATATGTCGGCCTCGACCTCAGCCCCTACGCCAACGTGACGGCCTTCATGGGCCGCGTTGCCGCTCGGCCGAAGGTGCAGCAGGCCCTGAAGGCCGAAGGTTTGACGAAGTAGGAAACCGATTGCGGGAGCCCTCCCCCTTCGCGACAGGGGGAGGGCTTTCTATTGCCTGCCAATCAGCCGGTGCGCCTTAGCCGGCGCGCATCATCTCGGAGAGGCGGCAGCGCGGTCGACCGTTCCCGTCGAAATTCTCCGGCGCCAGCCAGGCTTCGAAGGCGGCGCGAATCCGCGGCCAGTCCTCGTCGATGATCGCATACCAGGCCGTGTCGCGGTTGCGGCCCTTGTACAAGGTGGCTTGGCGGAAGATTCCCTCAAAGGTGAATCCCAGCCGTTCGGCGGCGGCGCGGCTCGGTGCGTTGAGCGCGTCGCATTTCCATTCGTAGCGGCGATAGCCGAGCTCGTCGAAGACGCGCCTCATCAGCAGATACATGGCTTCGGTCGCGGCACTCGTGCGCTGCAGGACCGGCGCATAGTTGATATGGCCGACTTCGATCACACCGACGGCGACCTCGATGCGCAGATAGCTGGCGACGCCGACAGCGCGTCCCTGCGCCTTGTCGATGATGGCGTGAAACAGGGGATCTTCGGACTTTGCCATCTGCGCCACCCAACCGCGATAGGGGGCGGGATCCGGATAGGGACCATAGGGCAGATAGGTCCAGATGCGGCCTTCCTTGTCGGCGGCATTGGCGGCATGCAATTGGCCGGCATGGGCGTCGGCATCGAGCATCTCGATGCGGACGAAGCGGCCCTCGAGCGGTACGCGCGGCGGTTTGGGGCGTGCTGTCCACTGCGGTACCGGAAAGCCGATCGGCTGGCCCAATTCATTTGTCGTCACGCCGCTCTCCCCTAGCCGATTGCCACCCGATGCTCAGCGGCGGAGGCCGCCCCCGCGACTCTCGGCCGCGCCTTCCGCCTTGTCGGTGATGACCTTATAGTAACCCAGTTTCGGCATTCAAATCCTTCCCGCCGCCCGGATCGTCAGTGGAGATCGACATGCGTGGCTTGAGCCGCCTTCCTTATTTTGTCGGCGCCTTGCTGGCGTGCCAGCTCGCCGCTTGCGACAAGCAAGCGGACGAGCGCCTGCTGGGCTATGTCGAAGGCGATTACATTTACGCGGCCCTCCCCGAGAATGGCCGCATTGCCGATCTGCCGGTCCGGCGCGGCGACCGGGTTGAAGCGGGCGACCTGCTCTTTGCGCTGGACGCCACGGCAGCCACCGCCCGGCTCGACGGCGCCAAGGCGGATTTGGCCGAAGCCGAGCGGACCTTGGCCGATCTGCAGACGGGCGAACGGCCCGAGGAGCTGGCCATCATCGAGGCCCAGCTCGAATCGGCCCGCGCGTCGCTGATGCTGTCGGAGCCGCGCGTCAAGCGGCGCCGGGAACTGGTGAAGAACAATATCGTCGGCACCGAGGATCTCGACGCCGCCGAGGCATCGATCCTGGAAGATCGCGGCCGCATCGCGGAATATACGGCGCGCCTCGCCGCAGGCAGGCTGCCCGCACGAGCCGAGAAGATCGCGGCACAGGAGGCCGCCATCGCCGGCTTCCGCGATGCCGTCACCGAGGCGCAATGGTCGCTCGACGAGCGTCGCGCCGTGGCGCCGGTCGCCGGCAGCATCGAGGATCTCTATTACCGCCCCGGCGAGGAAGTCGGCGCCGGTCAGGCCGTGCTGCAATTGCTGGCGCCGGAGAACATCAAGCTGAAGCTCTATGTGCCCGAGCCGTCGATCAGCGGCTACAAGGTGGGCGAGACGCTGGCCGTGACCTGCGACGGCTGCCCCGCGAACCTCACCGCCAAAATCGATTTCATCGCCGCGCAGGCGGAATATACGCCGCCCGTCATCTACAGCGATACGAGCCGGGCGAAGCTGGTCTTCCTGGTGGAGGCGCGGCCGCAGCCGGTCGCCGACTTCCAATGGCATCCGGGTCAGCCGGTCGAGGCCCGCAAGACGGCCACGCCGGGTTCCTGAGCAATTGCCGATGGATTCCGTCATCGACGTCAGCGGACTGACCAAGAGTTTCGACGGCAAGCGTGTCGTCGACGATGTGGCGCTGCGCGTCGGCAAGGGGCAGATCTACGGCTTCCTCGGCCCCAATGGCAGCGGCAAGACCACAACATTGCGCATGCTGTGCGGATTGCTGACGCCCGATGCGGGCAGCGGCACCTGTCTTGGCTTCGATATCCTGCGCCAATCGGCCGAGATCAAGCGCCGGACCGGCTACATGACGCAGAAATTCAGCCTCTATGAAGATCTCACCATCCGCGAGAATCTGGATTTCGTCGCCCGCGTCTATGGCCTGGACCGAATCCGGACGCGTGTCGATGCGGCGCTCGACCGGCTGGGTCTCGCCACGCGCCAGCGCCAGCTCGCCGGGCAATTGTCGGGTGGCTGGAAGCAGCGGCTGGCGCTTGCCGCCTGCACGCTGCACGAGCCGGAATTGCTGCTGCTCGACGAACCCACCGCCGGTGTCGACCCCAAGGCGCGGCGCGATTTCTGGGACCAGATCCACGCCTTAGCCGGCGAAGGCCTCACCGTGCTGGTCTCGACCCACTATATGGACGAGGCTGAGCGCTGCCATGAAATCCTCTACATCGCCTATGGCCGGCTCATCGCCAAGGGCACCATCAGCGATGTGATCGCCACGCACAATCTGGCGACATGGTCGGTCTCGGGCCCCGGCCTCCATATCCTGTCGCGCGAATTGCAGGCCTTGCCTGGCGTCGACACGGTCGCGGCCTTCGGGACCGTGCTGCATGTCTGCGGGCGCGACGAAGCGACCCTTGAGCGCAGCATCGCGCCCTATCGCAACCGGCCGGATCTGATCTGGCAACGATCGAGCCCCAGCCTCGAAGACATCTTCATCCAGCTGATGAGCGGGCTCGACAATCATAACGGCGCGCCGACACCGTCGTTGCCCCCGGCACAGGGAGATGCGCACTGATGCGGCATTTTTCCTTCAGCCGGTTCCTGGCGATCCTGGCCAAGGAATTCATCCAGATGCGGCGCGACCGCCTGACCTTCGGCATGATGATGGGCGTGCCGCTGATGCAGCTGATGCTGTTCGGCTATGCCATCAACACCGACCCGAAGAATCTGCCCGCCGTCGCCGTGGTGGCGGAAAATTCGGTCTTTGCCCGTTCGCTGCTGCAGGCGATGCAGAATACCGGCTATATCCGCTTCGACGGCCCGCCGGTCGATGAAGCCACAGCCGATCTGATGCTGCGCGAAGGCGACGTGCAATTCGCCGTCCATATACCGCCAAACTTCGCCACTGATCTTGTGCGTGGCAAGAAGCCCGCCTTGCTGGTCGAAGCCGATGCGACGGATCCGGTTGCAACCGGCAACGCGCTCTCGGCACTGCAAGGCCTCGATACGTCGGCGCTCGTCCACGACCTCAAAGGGCCGCTTGCGGATATCGGCAAGGGGGGCGGTGCCTTCGAGGTACGGCTGCACAAGCGTTACAATGCGGAAGGGATCACGCAATACAATATCGTGCCGGGCCTCATGGGTGTCGTCCTCACCATGACGATGGTGATGATGACGTCGCTGGCCGTCACGCGCGAGCGGGAACGCGGCACGATGGAAAATCTGCTGGCGATGCCGGTGCAGCCCGCCGAAGTCATGCTGGGCAAGATGCTGCCCTACATCGCCGTGGGCTATGTGCAGGTCGCCATCATCGTCGTCGCGGCGCGTTATCTCTTTGCCGTGCCGCTCGCAGGATCGCTCACCCTTCTCAGCGTTGCCGCCATCGTCTTCATCGCCGCCAATCTCGCCGTCGGCTTCACTTTCTCGACATTGTCGACCAACCAGCTGCAGGCGATGCAGATGTCGACCTTCTTCTTCCTGCCTTCGCTGCTGCTCTCCGGCTTCATGTTCCCGTTCCGCGGCATGCCGCTATGGGCGCAGGTGATCGGCGAGGCGCTGCCGCTTACCCATTTCCTGCGGATCGTGCGCGGCATCCTCCTCAAAGGGAATGGCTGGATCGAAATCTGGCCGGACCTGTGGCCGATCGGCCTGTTCCTGCTGGCGGCCGCGATCCTGGCCCTCTTCCGCTATCGCCGCACCCTGGATTGACGTGCATTGCGAACGGTTCGCTACATCAAGAGGACCTGCCGCCGTGTGAACTCCGTCACTTGTTAACGGCGGCCGATCTGTTACCTAGATATCAAGATTGTTCCAGGAGGAGCAGAAGATGCGTACCATCAAGACCCGTCAGTCAAAGCGGACTTTGTCGAAAATTCGCCACGCGGTGACGACAACCATCCTAGTTGGCGCCGTGGCAATCGTTTCAGCCTGTGCGCAGACCCGGCCGGCACCGGCCGCTGGGCAGGACCCGCTGGTGATCAGCCAAGGCACCAACGCCGCGCTGCAGAAATATCTGGGCCTCATCTATCCCAACCAGCGCGGCGCCTTCGCCGTCAGTGCCGACGGGGCCAATTCCTATACCTATTACTGCCCGGAAATCTCCTGCACACCGACCCTTTTCGGCAGCTTCGCCGTCCGCCATTGCGAAAGCCTGAGCGGCCAGCCATGCTATCTTTTCTACGTCGCCCGGGACCCGCGCATGGCCTACTCGATTGCTACGAGCAGCGAAATCGCCGGGCGCCACGGCATCAAACGCGCCACGCCGCTCAGCGAATTGCCGGCCTTCGATCGGAACTGATGCTGGCCCGGAAAGCCAGCCCTATCGTGCCTGACGCAGGATGGAGCTGACGGCGCCGGACGGCGCCGCAGCCAGGATAGGGTCAGGCGCCCCTGTCATCATCAACAGAACGGAACGGTCGAAAGCGGCATCGTCGAGGGTGCCGATTTCGACATTTTCGGCCCCGACTGCTGCCGACACGGCTGCCAATGATTCAGCAAGCGCCTTGCCGTCGAGCCCAGCGGCATCCGGCAGGTCCTTGACGAGGCGCAAGGCCTGGCTGGGATCGTCGTGCAGACTCTGCCAGCCACGCGCAGCGGCTGCCAGGAATCGCTTGAAAAGATCGACCCGTGCCGGGTTGGCAAGATCGCTGCCCCGCGCATAGAGCCCGTCTTCCAAAACGCCCAAGCCGAGCTCCTGGTATTTGTAGATGATGAAATTGTTGGGCGCCTTGTCGCTTTCCGGCAGAACCAGTGGGGCGCGGTAGCTCGTGGTCGTCATGCAATCGACTTCGTTCTCGGTGAAGACCTCGGCATCAGTGCCTTGTCGGACGATGGTGACGCCACCGCCGGTCGCAAAGTAGGAAAGGCCAAGCTGCGCCAGCCAGGCATAGAAGGGGCTTTCCCAGCCATCGAACCAGACCCCGACATTGTGCCCGGCGAGCTTTCCCGGTTGGTCGATATTGCTGCGGCAGACCAGCATCAGGGTCGCCTGCTGGAAAATCTGCGCCACATGGACCGCATCGATGCCCTTGGCGCGCCGCGAGAGGGCAATCGGCATGATCTCGACGGCGAGGTCCGCCTGGCCCTCGCCCAGCGCATCGATCGGCGACTTGCCATAGCTTTGATGCGTGAAGGTGATGTCGATGCCGGCATCCGCGAAATAGCCGCGCTGCTGGGCGATGAGAAAGCCGGCGGCGCGGGTGGGCGGACCGTCGGGGAGCGCCACGCGGAGCGTCGCACGCCCGCTCTCGGCGCCGGCCGGCAAGGTCTGGGCGGCGATAAGCAGCGCCACCAACAGGACGGAGCGGCGGCAGGAGTTCATGAAAAATGACAGCATCGGCGGGGATACCCGGTCCACGGGAAGGCTTGATAAAGACGTCGCGGCAGATTACAGGCGGTGGGGTATTTGCGCAAACATGAGGGCTTGGCGGCGGATGCGTGCTGCAACGACAGAGTCGGACGATAGCGGTACCTTGCGCCCGGATGCAGGGACACGGATCGAGACGGTCGAGATGCATACCGGCGGTGAGCCGGTGCGGATCGTCACCAAGGGTTATCCGCCCATTCCCGGCCGCACCATTCTGGAGAAGCGCCGCCATGCGCGCGCGCATCTCGACGCCTATCGCCGCCTCATCATGTTCGAGCCGCGCGGCCATTTCGACATGTACGGCGTGCTGCCGGTCGAACCCGATATCGCCGGTGCCGACATGGCGGTCCTTTTCATCCACAATGAGGGCTACAGCACCATGTGCGGCCACGCGACCATCGCGCTCGGCCGCTATGCGCTCGACCAGGGCCTCATCAAGGCCGGGTCGGACGGCACGGCGCGCCTCAACCTGCAATGCCCCTGCGGGTTGGTCGAGGTCAGCGTCGCCGCCGACGGTGCCGCGCGCTTCCGCAGCGTGCCGGCCTTCGCCTTCGCCCTCGACCGCGAGATCGATCTTCCCGGCAAGGGACGCGTCAAGCTCGATATCGGCTATGGCGGTGCCTTTTATGCCTTCCTCAGCGCCAGCACGTTCGGGCTCGACGTGCGACGCTCGCGCACCAAGGATCTGGTGGCGGCGGCCAGCGCCGTGACCGAGGCCGTGAAGGCGCAAGTCCAGCTCCATCATCCCGACGATCCTGATCTTGCCTTCCTCTACGGCACGATCCTTACCGACGGCGGCGACGGCAACACATCGCCCACAGCAAATATCTGCGTCTTCGCCGCCGAAGAAGTGGACCGCAGCCCGACGGGGAGCGGCGTCACCGCGCGCCTTGCCTTGATGGCGGCGCGGGGCCAGGCGGCACCGGGTGAATGGCGCCGCTTCGAAAGCGTCACTGGCAGCCTGTTCGAAGGGCGCGTCGCCGAGACTCTGACCACCGGGGAATTTCCGGCGATCCGCGCCGAGGTGGCCGGGCGCGCCTTTTACACCGGCAGCAGCGTCTTCACGGTCGAGCCCGGCGATCCCTTGGGCGGCGGGTTTCTCCTCAAATGAACATCGACCGCATTTCCGTCATCGGCGCCGGTGCCTGGGGCACGGCCTTGGCCCTCATCGCCGCCCGTGCCGGGCGCAACACGCACCTCTTCGCCCGCCGACCGGAACTCGCGGCCGAGATTGCCGCCGCCCACGCCAATCCCGATTATCTGCCGGGCATCGGCCTGCCGGAATCGATCTCGGTTGGCGCCGATTTGCAGCAGGCGCTCGTGGCCGATGCGGTGCTCTATGCCCAGCCGGCGCAACATTTCCGCGCTTTCTGCGCCGCGGCCAGGCCGAATTGGCAGCACGGAACAGTCCTCGTCCTCTGTGCCAAGGGGATCGAGCAGAAGACCGGCCTGCTGCTTCATGAGATTGCCGCCGAGGCGCTGCCCGGCGTGGCGGTCACTGCTTTGTCCGGCCCCAGTTTCGCCGCCGACGCAGCCCGGTTCCTGCCCACCGCCGTCGCCATTGCCGGCAATGACGAGGCCCTGGTCGAGGCGCTGATGCTGGCCTTGAGCCACGGCGCCTTTCGCCCCTATGGCAGCAGCGATCTGACCGGTGTCGAGGTGGCCGGGGCGGTCAAGAACGTGCTGGCGATCGCCTGCGGCATGGTCATGGGGGCGGGGCTCGGGGACAATGCCAGGGCGGCGCTGATTACACGGGGCTTGGCCGAAGTATCGCGCCTGGCGCTTGCCAAGGGCGGCCGATCGGAGACGATGATGGGCCTCGCCGGTCTTGGTGACCTGATATTAACCTGTTCTTCGCCAAAGTCGCGGAATATGTCCCTAGGCCAGGAGCTGGGCCAGGGTAAAGGCTTGGCCGAGATCATGGCCGGCCGCCATAGTGTCGCCGAGGGCGTCACCACGGCGCCGGCGGTGACGACCCTGGCCGGCAAACTGGGCGTTGAAATGCCGATCGCCGAGGCGGTTAACCGGATTCTGCACCAAGGCAGCAATCTGGCGGCCGAGGTGGGAGGCCTGCTGTCGCGGCCGCTGAAGCGCGAGAGCCTGTAACCAAGGAGAGGGCGGCAATACGATGACCGTGACCATGGACAAGATCCTGTGCGCCACCGACGGGTCGCCGACATCGGCCAAGACCGTGGCCTTTGCCATCGAGCTTGCCCAGCGCCTGGCCCTGCCGCTCTCCTTCCTCACCGTCGTCAGCATCGAGGAGGGTGAGAAACCCACCATCTGGGACTCGGCAGCCCTCCTCGCCGGCAGCTTGCCGGTCGACAAATCGCTGCTCATCGGTGTCGAGCAGGCCTTGAAGGCCGGCTTGCGGCGGGTCGCCGCCGTGCGGGCACCGGGTTCCGAGATCGCCAAGACGATTGTCGATTACGCCGAAAAGAACTCCTACCACCATATCGTCATGGGGTCGGCCGGCCTCACCGGCGCCAAGCGTTTCTTGATCGGGTCGGTGGCATCCGACGTGGTCAACCTGGCGCACTGTCCCGTCACCGTCGTGCGGTGACAAGTCTGGTTCCCGTCACCGTCGTGCGGTGACAAGCCTCGCTCCTCTCACCGCCCGGCGCTGAGGTCCATGCGCGCCACCTGCCACCGGTGGCGTCGCGCGACAATTTTGCAACTCTCGCAAATGTCATCAGCCCGCCATGAATTTTCTATGGATTCAGGGGGCAAGGTGTCTTATGTAACCCAACACTTGCAACAGCCGATTGGCTATTCCATGTCCACCCTGTGTCTCCGACGACGATCGCTGACCACCGCCGGGCTTCGCTCCCAGCGGCTGGCGGTATCGGCTGCGCGAGAGGCATAGGATGCAAAAAGGGTGTCGGACGACACCCTGGAGATCCGAAGCGGAACGCGAGGGCCGATGCCAAGGCCCTGCCTTCACCTAAAAACCGCTTCTTTGACGAGGATCTCCTTTGATGACCGACCTCAACACCAAATCGCCGAAATTCACCATCAAGCCTGAACCTGCCGCGTTGACCGG
Organism: Dongia sp.; assembly: GCF_041910485.1. Taxonomy (GTDB): domain Bacteria; phylum Pseudomonadota; class Alphaproteobacteria; order Dongiales; family Dongiaceae; genus Dongia. The sequence goes on along the minus strand of NZ_JAYRQR010000052.1, from coordinate 50,651 downwards.
AGAGGTCGAGCAGATGCTCGATTTCGTCTTCGGGCCGACGCGGTTCGACAAGGCTTCCTATCTGTTCCGAGAGGGTGTCCAGCCGGTGCCGGAACTCTCTTACGTGGCGACCATCGGCAATGAGGTCGTCGGCACCATCCGTTATTGGCCGATCCTGGTCGGCCCCTCGCGCCATCCCGCCTTGCTTCTGGGCCCGCTCGGCATCACGCCGCGCCTGGCCGGCAAGGGGATCGGCCGCACCCTCACCTTCCGCACGCTGGAACGCGCCGCCGAAATGGGCCACGACCTGGTGCTGCTGGTGGGCGATGTCGACTATTACAAGCGCTTCGGCTTCGTGCCGGCGACGCCGCACGGCTTCGTCATGCCGGGCGAGAAGCGGCCCGAACGGCTGCAGGTGGCGCCCTTGAAGCGCGGCATCCTGGGTGAGATCAGCGGCGAGATCCAGCACATCCACGGCCGCCAGGTCGCCGTGCCGGGGCTCGTCGAGACGCCGCTGCCGCCCATGCCGGCCGAGGCGCTTCAGACCGAGGCGCTTCAGGCCGAAGCCCGCTGAGACGCAGTCTTAACTACCGAAACATTCGACCAGGACGGTGATGGCGGCGGCATGGCGTTTCATGCCCGCCGCCGCATCGGCAACCGGCCCCTTGTCGGCGCGCCCATAGGCGATGTCATGTTCGTCGAGAAAGCCGCGCAGGATTTCGGCACGGATCGCCATGCCGTTGCGCGCGTTCTTCGGCGCGTCCTTCTTGACGATGCCGGTCACCGGCAGCTCCGCCGCGACGACGCCCACCACCAGCCCACTGCTGTCGAGAAGCGGACCACCGCTGTTGCCGGAGTGGATCTGGTTGGTGAGCAGCCAGTAATTGAGAACGTCATCGCCCTTGAGCTTGCGGTCGGCGAGGCGGCCGTCGGTCATGACGAAGGTCGGATCGTCATCGCCGAGGCCCGGATAGCCGCCCGTATAAAGCGCCATTTCCGGCGCGATCTCATTGCCGGAGGCAATAGCGACGGGTGTCCCGAGGGGAATGCTGGTCTTGATGACGGCAAGGTCCCGCGCTGCATCGCTGGCAAGGACGCGCGCCGGCAGCCCGGGCGACACGGCCATCTTCTTGCAGCCGGCCACCACATGCTCGTTGGTCACCACCAGATTGTCGCCGATGACGATACCCGAGCCTGATTTGGTGAAATCCGCATCGCGTCCCAAACTGTCATCGATGGCGATGGCGAATTCGGCCGCGTCCCACATGGCGTAAGGGTCCTCGACCCGCAAGCGCAACAGGGCCTCGCGCCCGGGCGCAAAATCCTTGAGTGCCGCCCGGCTGTACCAGGCCAGGGCCTGGTCGTTCTTGTGCTTGCCCTCGGCGAGGCGACCCATCGCCATCTGCGCCTGGACCTGCCCCTTGTTGGCGGCCTTGCGGTACCAATCCTCGGCCTTGCCCGCATCCTTGGGCTTGCCGATGCCCTTCTCCAGCACAATTCCGGCCAGATAGCTGGTCTGCGGGCTGTTGCCGGCAGCGGCGAGACAAGCGTCGGCCACCTTGGCCGCGTCCGCGCCGCTGTGCAGCTGGCCGTCGAGGCTGAGGCTCGACATGCACTGCGTTGCGTTGTCTGCCAATGCTGCGCCGGCGGAAAGGAGGTTCATGGCGGGGCCAAGGAAGATGAGTGCGACCAATTCCAGGGCACGCGGAAAGCGATATTCAGGCAAGCCGACCACTCCCTCCAGAACGAACCGGTACAATTTTATGACGTAGCGGGAAATGTCTTGCAAAGAAAAAGGGCGGCAGGTTGCCCTGCCGCCCCATTTCCATCGATGCGCCGACCGTCAGCCGAGATGCATCCAGACCGACTTGGTCTGGGTGACGGTGGTGAGCGTTTCCAGGCACTTGTCGCGGCCCATGCCGGACTGCTTGAAACCGCCCCAGATCGAGGTCATGTCGCCGTGGTCGAAGCAATTGACCCAGACGATGCCGGCTTCGATATCGCGCGCCGCCTTGTGGGCGACCGAAACATCCGAGGTCCAGATCGACGCGGCGAGGCCGTAGATCGAGTCATTCGCGATCTCGATCGCCTGGTCGAGCTTCTTGAACGGCAGGATGGTGCCGACCGGACCGAACACTTCTTCCTGGGCGATGCGCATCTTGTTGTTGACGCCGGTAAAGAGCGTCGGCGCCACATAGCAACCCTTTTCGAGACCCTTGGGCACGCTGCCGCCGAGGGAGAGCTTGGCGCCTTCCTTCTTGGCGATGTCGATATAGCCGAGGACGCGCTTCTGCTGTTCCTTGGTCACCAGCGGGCCCATCGTCGTCGCCGGGTCGAGCGGGTCGCCGGGGTTGAAGCTGGCCTTGGCCTTCTCCAGGAACTTCGCCACGAATTCGTCATGCACCTTGGCGTCGACCAGAATGCGCGAGCCGGCGTTGCAGACCTCGCCCTGGTTGCCATAGATGCCGTTCACCGCATATTGCGCGGCGGTGTCGAGATCCGGCGCATCGGCAGTCACGATCTGCGGTGTCTTGCCGCCGCATTCGGTGGTGACGCGCTTCATGTTCGACTGGCCGGCATAGACCATCATCAGCTTGCCGACTTCAGTCGAGCCGGTGAAGCCGATCTTGTCGACATCCATATGGAGCGCCAGCGCCTTGCCGGCTTCTTCGCCGAGACCCTGCACCACGTTGAGGACGCCGGCGGGACCGCCTGCTTCCATGAACAGCTTCGCCAGCAGGTTGCCGGAGAGCGGCGATTGTTCGGCGGGCTTCAGGATGACCGAATTGCCGGCGGCGAGCGCCGGAGCGATCTTCCAGGCGGCCATCATCAGCGGATAGTTCCACGGCACGATGCAGCCGATGACACCGAGCGGCTGGCGCAAGATGTAATGAAACTCGCTCGCCGCCGTCGAGGTGACGGTGCCTTCGATCTTGTCGATCGTCTCGCCGAAATATTGGAACGTCATCGCCGCACCGGGGATGTCGATGTTCAGCATTTCGCTGATCGGCTTGCCCATGTCGGTCGAATCGAGGAGCGCGAATTGCAGCGCGTTGTCGGTGATGAGCTGGCCGAACTTGTAGATGACCGCCATGCGATCGCGCGGCGCCATGCGGGACCAGACACCCGATTTGAATGCCTTGCGCGCGGCTTTGACGGCGAGATCGACGTCGGACGCATCCGACCGCGCAACCGAGGTGATGACTTCGCCCGTCGCCGGGTTGATCGTCTCGAACTTCTTGCCCTTCTTCGCATCGACGAACTTGCCGTCGATGAAGTTGCGCGTCTCGAACTTCAGCTTGTCGGCGTATTTCTTGAACGATTTCTTGTCGAGTTTTTTGGCGTCATCGAGATTCATGGCCACATTCTCCCTTGCGTTGCGGCCCGACTTTCCGGGCCTTTGATGGCTATCGGCTTCTTCGCCTTGTTCGGCCGGCCTTGGCTCGGGTTGAGCTTATAGCATCGGCCCGAATTCCCCGGCTAGGGGCGGTCGGGCGCCATTCTCGCTCCCGCGACAGGGTGTCGCTATATCCCTTTAGGAATAGCGCCGGCACGCCGGTCCGCTAGCAGATTTCTTCATCCTTGATCGCGGCAAGGCGTTCGCGTGCGCGGATGCGTTCGCGGTGGGCGGTATAGACACCGGTCGCGATGATGATGGCGCCGCCGATCCAGGTGGTGATGGCCGGCAGCATGTCGAACCAGACATAGCCGATGGCGGTGGCCCAGACGAGCTGCAGATAGATGAAGGGCGCGATGATCGAGGCCGAGGCGAAGGAAAAGGCGCGGATGACCAGGGTGTGCGCCAGACCGCCGGAAAAACCGAGTGCCGCCAGCAGCAGCCATTCCTGCCAGGTCGGCGCCTGCCAGACCAAGGGCAGGAAGGCGCTCAAGGTCAGGCAGCCGACCAGGGCGGCATAGAAAAGCGAGGTGACATTGCTGTCATAGCGTGCGGCGATCCGGGTCAGCACGTTGTAGGTGGCACCGGTAGAGGCGGAGAGAACGGGCAGAAGGATGGCAAAGCTCACCATGCCGAAGCCGGGCCGGATGACGATGAGCACGCCGACGAAGCCGATCGCGACCGCCGCCCAGCGCCGTACACCGACCCGTTCTTTGAGCAGAAAATGCGACAGGATGGTGATGACCATCGGCTCGACGAAGGCGACCGCCGTGGCTGAAGCGAGATCGATATGGCTCACCGCCAGGAAGAACAGCAGGGTGGTCGCCAGCATCAGCAGCGAGCGCAGGAATTGGAGGCCGAATTTCCGCGCCCGCAGCATTTCACGCCAGGGCTGGAACCAATGGGTCACGGGTGTGGCGGCCACCGGGCGTTCGACATGGCGGGCGATGCCGGCATAGGCCAGGGCGAAGATCAGGTGGAAGACATAACGCCCCCAGGCCACCTCCATCACCGGCATGCCATTGGTCGACAGATATTTGACGATGGCGTTGAAGAAGGAGAAGACGAATCCCGCCGTCACCAGGCAGAGGATACCGAACAGGGGGCGGTCGCCGGCGATCTGCTTTTCGCCGGCCGTCTGGGTGCGCGGTTCAGCCAAGATTGAGGCGTTCCTTGGCGACGCGTTCGATCCGCTCCTTAAGGCCTGCATCGGCGGCCAGCAGCCGGTTGAAATCCCTGGCTTTCAGCGCCAGCAGCTTGCAGAAACCCAGCGACACCACATCGGCATTGCGCGGATGGCCGGTGAGGAGGGCCAGTTCGCCGAAGAAATCGCCGGAGCCCAACTCGACGCTCGGATCGACGACGACCCGCACGGCGCCCGAGGCGATGAAATACATGGCGTCCCCCTTGTCGCCCCGGCGCACGATCGGGCTGTCGGGCAGGACCAGGAGCGGGGAGAGAACTTGCGCGATCGATTGTTGCCGTTTGATGTCGAGATCGCGGAAGATCGGCACGCGGGCGACGAGATCGATGGCCGAGAGTTCCGGATCGAGCTTGGGCCTGCCGTCGAGGCCGGTCCAATGCCGCTCCAGTTCGGCCCTCAGTTCCCGCTCGACCTCGCCACTCACCACCAGATTGGCCGCGAGGGATTGATAGGCGGCGCTTTCCCGCTGGCGGGCGATGCGGCCCAGATATTGCCGCTGCAGATCGGCGGCATAGGTCGGATATTGCAGCTTGAGGGCGAGGAGCGATTCCTCGACCAGTTCGCTGCGGCGCGCGGAGATGGCGACGATCTCACCCGCCGCTTCCTCGCCGATGAGCGGTTGCAACTTGTCGCGGGCGAAGGGAACCAGATCGGAGAGCACCTGCCGCTGCATCATCAGGAACTCGAACCGGTCGGCAAGGGCATCCGCGAGCGGCCGCTCGATCCTGAGATAGCGCTGCAGCCACAAGGCAAGACGAAAGGCGGGACCGAAGCCAAGTCCGCGCTCGGCGGCGCGTGCATAGCCCTTGCGCCCGCTGCCGCGCACGGCTTCGCGCACATACTGGGCTTCCCGCAACAGCATTTCGGCGATATGCCGGTCGACGATGCGGGCGTTGAGGAGAGCATAACAACGCTCCACCTCGTGGGCGGCGGCGACGGTCAGTCCCACCTTCACCATCTCGTCCGCCATCAACTCGACGCCGCGATGCGAACGGGCGCGGGCGACGGCCAGACGGGCTTCGAGATTTGAGAGCGCTGCGTCGGCGATTTCGCGGTCGACGCCTTCGCGCTGGGAGATGTCGGCCAGTTGTGCCGCCACATCGGTCAGCGTCATCAGCTTGGCCCGGTCGCGGACACCCCGCGCCACCGGATTCAGGCGGTTGAGGCGGAAGAAGCCCACCATCGGGCGCAGCGTGATGCCGTTGATGAAAAGCGTCATCAACACAAAGCCCGTGACCGAGGTGGCGATGAAATCACGCGTCGCCGCCGGCACCGATTTGTTCTCGATCACGGCGAGGGCGAGGGCCAATGACACGGCGCCGCGCAATCCGCCCCAGACGATCACCGTCTTGATCCGATTGTTGATGCGCTGCATCAGCCCAGCGCGCGTGAGCAGCGGCAGCAGCACGAAGACGGTGCAGAAACGGGCGGCAAGCGTCGCCAGATAGACCAGGATGATGAAGCCGATTTCCTTGAGGCTGGTCCCTTCCATGATGCGCGGCACGAACATGGCGGCGAGCAGGAAGATGAGCGAGTTGGCCCAGAAAGCGAGCTGGCCCCACACACCCTCCATCTGCTCGAAGGTGTGGCTGTGCATGCGCGTCTTGCCGATGGACCCCAGGACCAGGCCCGCCGTGACGCAGGCGACGACGCCGGAGACATGGAAATAGTGTTCTGGCACCACGAAGCTCAGATACGCGAGCGCGATGGTGAGGGTGATCTCGGCCTGCGGCCAGCCGCCCAGCAGCGGAAAGAGAGCGCAGGCGGCCCGCCCCATCAGGAAGCCTGCCATCGCCCCGCCACCGAAGCTGATGAAGAAACGCCCGACCGTGCCGCCGATGCTGCCGTCGCCACCCGAAAGCAGCATGTCGAGGAGCAGGGTAAAGATCGCGATGGCAGCGGCGTCGTTGAGGAGGCTCTCGCCCTCGACCAGGGTGGTGAGCCGTTTGGGCACACCCACCTCGCGGAAGATGCCGACGACGGCCGCCGGGTCCGTGGTGGCGACGATCGAGCCCAAGAGCAGGCAGGCGATGAGGCCGAAGGGCGAGGCTTGCGCCAGTGTGAAGCCCACGGTCAGGGCGCAGATGACCACCGCGACCACCGCCATGGTGAGGACCGGGGCGATGTCGTCGACCAGGCGCCGGACGTCGATGGCGAGCGCCACCTCGAAAAGGAGTGCCGGCAGGAAGATGAGAATGAAGGCTTCGGACGAGACCTCGACGCTGCCCAACGCGTCGATCACGTCATGCAGCATTGACGAGGGGATGGCCTGATCCGGCCGCAGGGTGACGACGATGCCGAGCGTCACGCCGACCACGGCGAGAAGCACCGAATAGGGTAGGCGCAGCCGGCCCGCCAGGGGCGGCAGCAGGCTCATGAGGCCGAGCAGGCTGACGAGGCCGAAAACGACGAGGCCGGTGGAGGTCATGAAAGCGGAATGCCTGATTTTTCGCAGAACTGAGCCGTTCCGACCCTTATAGCCCATGAAACGGCGCCGGGTCCAAATGCCATCCGCAGGGTTGGTGACGGGGGACACAAGAGAAAGACGCCTCTCGGCCGAGGGCGCTTGACACGGGTCCGTCCGGCAGGCCAATCGATGACCATGATCATCCTGGGTCTTACCGGTTCCATCGGCATGGGGAAATCGACCGCGGCTTCGATGCTGCGGGCGCTGCGGCTACCCGTCCACGACGCCGATGCCGCCGTCCATGCCCTGCTGGGCAAAGGCGGCAAGGCTGTCGGGGCAGTCGAGGCGGCCTTTCCCGGCGTCACCCGGGCGGGGGCCGTCGACCGCAAGGCGCTGGGTGCCCGGGTCTTCGGCCAGCCCGCCGAACTCAAACGGCTTGAAGCCATCCTCCACCCCCTGGTGCGCGGAGCGGAGCGTGCCTTCATCAACCGCTGCCGCCACGCCCGGCACGATGTGGTGGTGCTCGACATTCCGCTGCTGTTCGAGACCGGGGGCGAAAAGCGCTGCGATGCCGTCATCGTGGTGACGGCGCCACAATTCCTCCAAAGTCAGCGTGTAATGAAAAGGCCGGGCATGTCGCCGGCACGGTTCCAGCAGATCCTCGGCCAGCAGATGCCCGACCGGGAAAAGCGCCGCCGGGCGGATTGGGTGGTGGATACGGGCCTCGGCCGCCGCCCCACCCTCGCCGCCCTGGCGCGCATCGTCGGCCAACTCAAATCCGATCGATCCGCTCGATCGAAATGGAGGAGTGCAATCGACTAGGGCGATGATCGGCCTCTTTGATTCCGGCCATGGCGGCCTCACCATTCTCGATGCCCTGCACCGGCGCCTGCCGCGGCAGGGCTTCATCTATCTCGGCGATCACGGCCACGCGCCCTATGGCCAGCGCTCGCCCGAGGAGATCTACCAACTGACGAGAGATGGTGTCGCCAGCCTCTTTGCGCTCGGCTGCACCTTGGTGGTCCTCGCCTGCAACACGGCGGCGGCGGTGGCCCTCCGTCGCCTGCAGCAGGAATGGCTGCCGCAGCATTTTCCCCATCACCGGTGCCTCGGCGTCCTCGTCCCCATGATCGAGGAGATCGCGCACAATCCCTGGCATGCCGAAGCGGGTGCGAGCGATTGGGCCCGGGCCCCTGAGACGCTCGGTGTCTTCGCCACCCGCGCCACGGTGGCATCCGGCGCCTATGTGCATGAGGTCGAAAAACGGGCGCCGCGCGTGCGCATCTTCCAGCAGGCCTGCCCGGACCTTGCCGGCCGCATTGAGGCGGGCGCCGAGGAAGCGGAGCTCGCCGCGATGGTGACGCGCTATGTGGGCGAACTTCTGGCGCAGTTGGATGGTGCGCCGCTCGACAGCGTGGTCCTCGGCTGCACCCATTACCCGCTCGTCGAGCATCTCTTCCGCGCGGCCCTCCCCGAGAATGTCCGCATCCTGTCGCAGCCCTTGCGCACGGCCGAGTCGCTCACCGCCTATCTTTTCCGGCATCCGGAAATGAAGCATTTCGGCAATCTGCCCGCCGAAATCCGCGCCTACACGACCGGCGATCCGACCCTGGTCGCAAACCTTGCCAGCCGCTTCTTTCCCCGGCATCTTCCCTGGCGGAACCTGCCCGCCCACACCGCCCGGATAGAGCTGCATGCGTGAAATCGTCCTCGACACCGAAACCACCGGCTTCGATCCCCTGACCGGCGATCGGCTGGTCGAAATCGGCTGTATCGAGCTGGAAAACCACATCCCGACCGGGCGCAATTTCCACCGCTATATCAACCCCGAGCGCGAGATGCCGGATGCCGCGTTCCGCATCCACGGGCTTTCCACCGCCTTCCTCGCCGACAAGCCGAAATTCGCCGAGGTGGTGGAAGAGTTCATCGCCTTCGTGGCGGAGGATCCGCTGGTCATCCACAATGCCGAATTCGACATGAAGTTCATCAACTTCGAACTCGAAAAGGCCGGTAGCCGCGCCATTCCCTTCCAGCGCGCGATCGACACGGTGAAGATGGCGCGCACCAAGTTTCCGGGCGCCCCCGCCTCGCTCGATGCGCTCTGCAAGCGTTTCAACATCGACAATTCGAACCGCACGCTCCACGGGGCGCTGCTCGACGCGCAGCTCTTGGCCGACGTCTATCTCGAACTCCTCGGCGGACGGCAGACGGGCCTCATTCTGGCGGAAGAAACGAGCGCCACCATCGATCTCAATTTCGCCAAGCGCGGCTCGGCCGGCAACCGCCCGGTGCGCGCGCCGCGCCCGCACGCGCCGAGCGAGGAAGAACGCGCCGCCCACAAGGCCTTCATCGCCAAGCTCAAGGAAGCGATCTGGCTGCAATAGGCTGCCCCTCACTCCCCCCCCTCACGCCTTCCACGGATCATAGGTTCCGAAAGACCAGAGATGCCCGCCGCAATCGCGGGCGGAGTATTCGCGGGCGCCATAGGGCGTGTCGCTGAGCGGGCGAACGATTTCCGCACCGGCCGCCTTTGCCTTGGCATAATGCGTCTCGATATCCTCGACGCAGACATAGACACCCATCGGCTCCGTGCACCAGGGATTGGTCGCCTCCGGCGGTCGCTTCCCGCCGAGCATGATGAGCCCGTCGCCGAGTTTCATCTCGGCATGGGCGATGCCGCCGCTCTCGTCCTTGTGCACCACATGAGGCTCGAATCCGAAAGCCGATTTCAGCCAGTCGAGCGCCTCCGGCGCATCGTCGAATTTCATCGCCGGGAAAAGCTTTGCCGCCATGTCATCCTCCATCGTCTTGATGGCGGGACGTTAGCCGGCGGCATTGGTTCCGGTCTTGGACGAATTTTCCCGCCGTCTAATTGGCCGGGCCGCGCAGGACGTCCGGCGCGATCTCGGCCAGGTAGTCGCCGGGCGTGACACCGGCAAAACTCCGAAAATCGCGATTGAAATGCGCCTGGTCGTAATAGCCGCTTTCATGGGCGAGTTCGGCGAGGCTGACGCGGTCGCCACTTTGTTGCCCGATGCCGTGCAGCAGCGACAGCATGCGGTTGAGCCGGTAGATGCGCCCGATGCCCTTGGGTGCGAGACCCGTTTCGCGCTGGAAGCTGTGGATCAGCTTCTTGCGGCTCCAGCCGATCGTCGCGGCGAGATCGCCGATCGGCAAGGCCCCTGCGCTCTTCTCCAGCTGCCGCAACACGAAGGCGATCTCGCGCCGCCCCTCCCGCCCGGCGGCGAGGCGCCGCAGCAGGAAATCTTCGAGGATGGCAAAACGCGCCGCCCAATCGCCGTTCTCGCGCAGCCGCGTAATGAGGCGGTCCGCCTCGGCGCCGAGCAGTTCGGTGAATCCGACGATCGTGTTGGTGAGCTCCGCCATCGGCAGGCCGAACAGGCGATAGGCGCCAAGGGGGGTGAAATTGACCTGGATGCAGCAGCTGTTACCGCTGGAATAGCTGGTGGCGAAGCGGTCGTGCATGCCGGCGAGGAACGAGTCGATCGTCACCTCTTTGCCACCGGCAAGTGCCGGCGACGTCACCTGCCAGAGAGGCCCGAGATTGATGATGACCGGCACCATGACATTGGGCAGGTGCCGCCGCAGCACGGGCTTGCTGCCATGCTCGACCCATCCCTGATAGTCGCCGAGGATCGCGCGCTTGAGGCGTGGGTCGGGCGTCGCGAAGATTGCCTCCCAGGACCCGCCGGGCGTTGCCCCACCGAATCTGCGGAGGCGCTGCCCCATCAGAGTTCCTCGTCTACCACGATGACGTGGAGTTTCTTGGGGCCGTGCGCCCCCATCAGCAGGATCTTGCCGATATCGGCACTGCGCGACGGGCCGGTCACGAAATTGACCGTGCGCGGCAGGCCGCCATCGGGGCCGCGTTTGACGCGCGCCAACGCATCCTCATAGGTGCCGACGATCTGGCTTTTCGACACCACGACCACATGCTGGTCGGGGAGGAAATGCAGCGTCGTCGGCGTTTCGTCGGAGGATTGCAGGATGACGGTCCCGGTCTCCGCCACCACCGCCACCGCCGGGGTGACGCTGGTCGGATCGAGCCCGTGCGAGCGGCCGCTGGAGATCTCCAGCAACGGCACATTGCCCCAGGGGATTGAGCTCACGCGGCGATCCGGCGAAACCTTGATGCGCGCCTCGGCATTGTTGGCGGCAAGATATTTCTGCACCGCCGCCGGCACCTCATCGCGGGTTTTCACTTCGTCGAGGGTTGCCTTGGCATTGATGAGCATGGTGCGGAAGAGATCGACCACATCGACGCCCGGCGCGGTGGCGCGTGCCGGGATGATCGGTGTCGGCTTGGCGGGTCCGGCCGCCCCGTGGCGACGCTCGGCCTGTCGCGAGATGCCTGCCTTGATCGAGGCCAGCATGCGGTCGCGGCCTGTGCCCCCCATGTTTCCAGCACTCATGGGCGGCCTCCCTGTTTCTCTTTCCAGAGTTCGTGGAAGGTCTTCCCTTGCGGTGCCGGCAGATCGCGATGCTTGGTCCAGCCGCCAGCCAAGGGTGCCGTGGCCAAACGGCCGCGTGACCCGGCGAGGCCCCTCAACACGCGCGCCCCGATGCGGGTGGCGAGACGATAGAGTTTCGGCCGCCGCGCCATGAAGGCCCAGAAGCGCAGGCCCGAACGTTCCGTGGGCGGCGTGATGGCGCGGGAGAATTCCTGCTCGCGCCAATGCCGCAGCATCTTCGGGATCGGAATGCGCATCGGACAGACCGATTCACAGCGCCCGCAGAGCGTCGAGGCATTTGGCAAGGGCTTCGCGTTCTCGACACCGACGATGGCCGGTGTCAGCAGCGAGCCGATCGGACCGGAATAGACCCAGCCATAGGCGTGGCCGCCGACCGAATGATAGACCGGGCAATGATCGAGGCAGGCGCCGCAGCGGATGCAGCGCAGCATCTCCTCGAACTCGGTGCCGAGATAGGATGAACGGCCATTGTCGATGAGGACGACGTGGAATTCCTCCGGCCCGTCGAGATCGCCCGGCCGGCGCGGCCCGCTGGAGAAGGTCGTGTAGACCGATTGTTCCTGGCCCGTCGCCGAACGCGCCAGGATGCGCAGCAGGGTCATCGCATCCTTGAGGCTCGGCACCACCTTTTCGATGGAGGCGAGCACGATATGGATGCGCGGCAGGGTCTGCGTCAGATCGCCATTGCCCTCGTTGGTGACGATGGTGGTGGCGCCTTCGTCGGCGATGAGGAAATTGGCGCCGGTGATGCCGACATCGGCCTTCAAGAACCCGGTGCGCAGCTTCTCGCGCGCCTCGGCCATCAAGGTCGCCGGATCTTCGAGATTGCGCTTGGGGTCGAGATCCGTATGCGCTTCGCGAAACGTTTCCTCGACCTGGGCCTGCGTCACATGGAGCGCCGGACCGATGATGTGGCTCGGCGTCTCGCCGCGCAATTGGATGATGTACTCGCCGAGATCCGTTTCGACCGGCTCGATCCCGTTCGAAAAGAGGAAATCGTTGATGCCGATCTCCTCGCCGATCATCGTCTTGCCCTTGGTGACGGTCTTGGCATTCACGGTGCGGCAGATTTCGAGCACCTTGGCGCGGGCGGATTCGCCATCCGGGCACCAATGCACATGGCCGCCGCGCGCGATCACCGACTGTTCGAACTGCAGCAGATAGGTGTCGAGATTGGCGATGACGTGATTCTTCAAATCGCGGCCGATATCGCGCAGGCGCTCGAATTCCGGCATCTTGGCGATGGTGTTGAGACGCGTCTGGATCGAATGCGAGCGCGCGATGCCGAGGGCCTCCTGCAACGGCGCATCCTTCAAGGCGCCGGTCGCGTTCTCCTTGAAGGCATTGCTGGTGGGAACCATGCTCATGAGCCGCGCTCCTCACCGATCGCCGGCTCTTCCGTCATGCCGGCCAGCACTTCGGCCACATGGCGCACTTTCACCTTCGATCCGTCGCGCTGCATCTTGCCGGCAAGATTCATGAGACAGCCCATATCGCCAGCGAGCAGCAAATCGGCGCCGGTCGCGTTGATCGTCTCCACCTTGCGGGCCGCCATCGAATTGGAGACGTCGGGGAATTTGACGCAGAAGGTGCCGCCGAAGCCGCAGCAGGCATCCGTCTCCTGCATTTCGGTGAGCTTCAGACCGTCCACCTTGCCAAGCAGCTGGCGCGGCGCCGCCTTCACATTCATCTCGCGCAGGGACGAACAGGAATCGTGATAGGTGCAATGCGCGTCGAGTGCCGCCCCGAAATCGGTCCGGCCGCATTGTTCAGCGAGGAACTGCGTCAGCTCGAAGGTACGCTCGGCGACGGCCTTGGCGCGCGGGCCCCATTCGGCATCCTCGGCCAGCAATTGCGGGTAGTGGTGCTTGATCATGCCGCCACAGGAACCTGAGGGCGCCACGATGAAGTCAAACCCCTCAAAGGCGGCGATGGTCTGCTGCGCCAACGCCACGGCCATGTCGCGGTCGCCGGAATTATAGGCGGGCTGCCCGCAGCAGGTCTGCGCGTCGGGCACATGGACACGGCAACCGGCCTGTTCCAGCAGCTTCACCGCGGCAAAGCCGACGCTGGGGCGGAACAGATCGACAAGGCAAGTTACGAACAAGGCGACATTGGCGCCACTGACCCCACCCACCCGATTTGGGTTCGGGGTCGTTACCGGCTGGCTACTCACACTGGCTCACTTCTGGCTGGGTCACTTCAGACTGCTGACGATATCGACGACGTTGAGAGTTTTGCGCGCTGCCGCCGTCACTGGCAAGAGCATGTACCATTTGCCGGGATTCTTCATGGCGCCGGCAAAGTTCAGGGCCTCCTCGCCGCTGCCCCAGAAAAAATCGCCGCGCACCGGTCCCTTGATGGCGGTTCCCACATCCTGGGCCAGCATCAAGCGGCGCAAGGGGCTGCCCTTCTTGATGGCGCCATGCGCGATGGGCCAGGTGGTGTCGAGCCACAAGGGCAGGCCCAGCGGCACGAAAGCCGGATCGACCGCCAAGCTGCGGCCGGCGGTGAGTGTCACACCCATCGCCCCCACTGGGCCGTTTTCCTTCACCTCGCGGAAGAAGATGAAGCGCGGGTTGCGGTTCATCATTGCCTGGGCTTTACCCGGATTGGCGCGCAGCCAGTCGCGGATCGTCTGCATCGAGGCGGATTTTCTGTCGATGATCCCTTCCGCGATCATCAGCTTGCCGATGGCGACGAAGGCCTGGCCGTTATTGCCGGCATAGCCGACGCGCATCTCGCCGCCGCCCGCCAGCTTGACGATGCCCGACCCCTGGATCTGCAGGAAGAAGGCGTCGACCGGGTCCTTGAGCCACAGGAACTCGAGCCCCTGGCCGCGCAGGGCGCCTGCCTCGATCTCGGCCCGCGTGAAGGTCACGGCCTGCTTGGGCGCCCGGTAGAGCGGGTACATGTGGAGCGAATCCGGCGATTTCGCGGCTTCGATCTCGGCTTCGTAATAGCCGGTGAAAAGACCGCCGTTCCCCCGCACATCCTCGGCCTGGAAGGGGACGAACCAGCGTTCGAAGAAACCCTTCACGGCCGCTGTGTCGGTGCCCGACAATTCCTTGGCCGCGGCGCAGGGCTGGCGCCAATCGGCAGCGACGCCACCCAAGGCTTTCGGGCCGATCTCGGCATCGTCGGCTTGTTTCGCAATCGCCTTGCAGGAATTGAGCAGGGCCGGAACGACGCCGTCAAAGGCATCCGCATCCCAGCCGGGCAACATCGAATAGGCGGCCGGACTGACCTTGAGTCCGGGTGGCGCTTCGGGCGGCGTGCAGGCGGCAAGAAGAACGAACGACAGGGCGGCGCCGATGCGTGCCGGCCACCGCCTCCTACCGTTCTGATGGCTCGTCCCCCGCATCCCCGGATCGCTTCCCCCGAAGCCTTTGATTGAATCTGCCGACCGTCAGTTGGGCTGTTCGGTCATCACCAATTGCCAGTTCGGATCGCGCGAACCCGTGTCGCGCGCGAAGGTCCAGATATCGATGATGCTGTCGACATGGGTGGCATCGCCTTCGACCACATTCCCTTGCGCATCCTCGGTAACGCTGGTCTGTTCGCTGACGAACTTCACCGTGACGCGGGCAATGCGGCCGCTGAGCTCTGCCCCGACGATCTGCGCCTGGGTGATGCCGATGACCTCGGTCTTCTGCTTCAAGCCCTTGGCCTGACGGTCGGCAATAACCGACGCGAAGCTTTCATAAAGGTCCCGCGCCAGCAGCGATTGCAGCATCTTGGTTTCGCCGGCGGCAAAGCCCTCGACGATCATGTCGAAGGCGATCTTGGCGCCGCCGATGAAATCGACCGGGTTGAAAGTCGGGTCCGCCTTGGCGATGGCGGCAAGGCCGTCACGGACGGAATCGGATGCGCGGGCGATATCGGCTTCGATTTGGCGCCGGTCGCGCGGGGACATGCCGCTACGCGAGGCGGGTTCGGCCTGGGGCTCCACGGCCGGTTCCCGGTCGGACCGGACGAGGGTGGGCCGGCGGATCGGCGTCGGCGCCTCGCCAGTCTCGCGGTTGCGCCCCAGATCCTTCGGCGTCCCCAGATCCTTCGGGTCCGGCCGGGCAAAGGGATCGACCCGGCGCTCATTGCCGGTGCGGCGGCCGAGCACGGAATAGAGCTTCCAGCCCAGGACCACGGCGACGATGGCGAAAAAGACGATATCGAGATGCTGCAAAAGCAGAAATCCTTGTTGCTCGTGCGGTGCCCTTGCCCTGCAGGAGCACCGGCACCACCTAGTCACGGGATCGGGCGCGGCCGAGCCGGCTGGACCCACCCGCAGGCATGGGCTAAAGCGTTGAACCGGCATTCTACATAGTAAGTCGGCCCAGTTACAGCAAGTCGCGGGCGATCATCCGCCCCACGAGACACGGATAACAGGAAATCGTGCCCCTTCCATGCACCAACAGGCCG
Source organism: Dongia sp. (assembly GCF_041910485.1). Lineage (GTDB taxonomy): Bacteria > Pseudomonadota > Alphaproteobacteria > Dongiales > Dongiaceae > Dongia. The sequence continues at coordinate 34,752 of NZ_JAYRQR010000052.1, read as the reverse complement.
GCAACCCGCTGGTTTCACGCCAATTTCACCGATTTAAGCCGGGCCCGGCCATGATTCGCATCATCGTCGCCATCATTTGCGCCCTCCCCATCCTGGAAATCGCCGGTTTCGTCGTCATCGGCGGTCGGATCGGGCTCGGTTTCACCCTGTTATGGCTGCTCCTGGCGGGGCTGCTGGGCTTGAGCCTCATCCGCCACGGCGGGGTCAATGCGCTGATCAAGCTGCAGACCGCCATGAATGAAGGGCGCGAACCCGGTCACAGCATGATCGACGCGGCGGTGATGGTGACGGCCGGCATCCTCCTCATCGTACCGGGTTTCGTCAGCGATGCCCTCGCCCTCATCCTGCTCCTGCCGCCGACGCGGAACTTCCTGCTGCGGCGCATGGCGCGGCATTTCGAAACCCGCATTTACCGCCGCGACACCGGCACCTATTCTTCATCCGGCCCCTTCGACCGGCGCGGCACCACCATTATCGAAGGTGAGTTCGAAGTGGTCGAGCCGGAGGAAGAGGCATCTTCCGGAGAGAAGCGGCGCCCGGCCCCACCCATCATCGACCAGCGACCCGAGTGACATGATCCTGATCCGCCACGGCCAGTCCGAATTCAACGCCCACCAGGAACGAACCGGGCGCGATCCCGGCATTCCCGATCCGAAGCTCACCGACCTGGGGCGCCGCCAGGTGGCGATGAGCGCCGAAAAGCTCAAATCGCACGCTCATCCGATCCGCCGCGTGCTGGCCAGCCCCTATACGCGCGCCATCGAAACGGCCGAGATCGTGGCGCGCACCCTGGGCGTGCCGATCGAGATCGAGCACAGCGTCCATGAACATGCGCATTACCATTGCGACATCGGCACGGCGCGGAGCCTCCTTCAGGAACGCTGGCCTGCGCTCGGCTTCGACCATATCGACGAAATCTGGTGGCCCAATCTCGACGAAACGCGCGAGCAGGTCGAGGCGCGCTGCCAGACCTTCCATGCCCGCGCTGCCGCCTTCACCGATTGGCAGCATGTCGCGGTGGTGAGCCATTGGGGCTTCATCCTGCAATTGACCGGCCATTCCGCCGCCAATGCCGAGCTGGTCCCCTTCGACCCGACGCGCGCGCGGAATCTCCGTGCCCGGGCCTGATCGAAGGCACCGCTGATGGATCGCCGCCTCACGACACCGCGCCTCACCTTGCGACCGCTGGTGCTGACGGATGCGGCGGCCCTGCATCCCTGGTTCATCGACCCTGAGGTGATGCGCTTCTGGTCGACCCTGCCGCACACCGACCTTGCCCAGACGGAAGGCTGGGTGCGGGCCAGCGTCGAAGCCCAGGCCGAAGGGAAGGCGCATGATTTTGCCGTCCTCAGCGGCGGGCACATGATCGGCCGCATCGCCTTCTGGGACGGGCCGGAACTCGGTTTCCTGTTCGATCCCGCTTTTCAGGGACAGGGTTTTGCGAGCGAGGCGCTGAAGGCGATGATCGCCTTCGGTTTCGATGAACTGGGCTTCGACGAGCTTACGGCCGACGTCGATCCCGACAATGCCGCCTCGCTGCGCCTCCTTGAACGCAACGGCTTCCGCCGCGTGGGCTTTGCCAAGGATACGTTCGAGATCGGCGGCAAATTCTTCGACAGTGTCTACCTGTCGCTGAAGAAAGCTTGAGCCGCCCCTAGAAGCTCTCGTTCCACGGCCGCAGATCGATCTCATGGGTCCAGGCGCTGCGATGCTGCTTGTGGATGTTGAGATAGGTGTCGGCAATCGCCTGGGGCGACAGCAGCACATCGTCTTCGTTGGCCGCGCGCGCGCCGCGTGTCCCTGCGATCCCGCCATCGATGATGAAATGGGCGACATGGATGCCCTTGGGACCGAGTTCGCGCGCCATGCTTTGGGCAAGCCCCCGCAGCGCGAACTTCCCCATCGCGAAGGGCGCCGAGCCGGCGAAGCCTTTGACCCCGGCGGTGGCGCCGGTGAAAAAGATCGAGCCCTTGCCTTCGCCCAGCATCAGCCGCGCGGCACCCTGGCCCACCAGGAAGCCCGCCAGCGCGCTGTTGCGCAGGGCCGCCTCGGCCTCGACCGGGTCGATCTCGGCAATCGGCCCCCGTGCCCGGTAGCTGGCATTGAAGACGACCAGTTCCGGGACTCCGAAATCCCGCTCGGCGACGGCGAACAGGCGGGCGACGCCCGCAGCCTCACTCGCATCGCAGGCGACGGCCCGGGCGCCCAGTTCCGCCACCAGCGGCGCCAATTTGGCGATGTCGCGGGCGACGAGGACCAGTTTCATCCCATCGGCGGCGGCGGCGCGCGCCAGGGCTGCAGACAGGCCCGAACCGGTGCCGACGATGATCGCGTAACGGGCCATCCTGCTGATTCCTCTCATGAAAAAGTCAGTGCACAGCTTGCGCAGGGAGGCGCATCCGAATCAAGCACCCATGCGTGCCAGTTGCCTTTCCAGGGCAAAGGGTGGTAGCGAACCCGCGACCTTTCAGGACCATTTGTTTTCAGGAGCGATGCATGACCGACCAGAACCAGACCCCGACCGGCAACGGCGCGCAGGACCCGGCCGAGACCGGCCCGGCCTTGGTGGTCGTGCACCAGTTCCTGAAGGATTTTTCGTTCGAGAATCCGCTGGGCTCCGAAACCCCGGCAGCGCTCACCGAGGCGCCCACCGGCACGATCCGCGTCGATGTCCGCGTCAAGCCGCTGACCCCGCCGGATATCGAAGTCACCCTGTTCATGTCGGTCGATGCCAAGATCGGCGAGCGCTCGGTCTATCTCACCGAATGCGAATATGCCGGCACCTTCCGCCTCGGGCGCGTGCCGCAGGAGCATGTGCTGCCGCTGGTCATGATCGAGGCGCCGCGCCTCCTTTTCCCCTTCGCGCGTCAGGTCATTGCCAATGCGGTGGCGGCCGGCGGCTTCCCGCCGCTCCTCATCAACCCGGTCGATTTCGTCGCCATGTACCGCGAGCGCCGCGAGGAAATGCTGAAGCAGGCCGAGGCGCAGAAGGCGGCCGGCTGACCGTTTTCTGACCCCCACCTGATCCCGTGGCTGGGAAGCGGCGTCTCTCCGAGCAAGAGCTTGCCCTGTGGCAGGCTGTTGCCAGCACGGTGACGCCGCTCAAGCCCAAACGCCAGAAGAAGGCGGCCCTGAAGGCAACCGAGGCGGAGCCCCAAAAAAGCCCGCCGGCACCGCCGGGGAAGCGTCCGAAAACGCCCCCGAAAGGCCCTTCTCCGACGCCGAAATCACCCCCTGCGGCGAAGGCACCACCGCCCCCATTGGTCCCCAACCCCGCCCCCGGCGCCATGCCCGGGATCGACCAGCGCCAGGCCGAACGCTTCCGCCGTGGGCAGATTCCCATCGAAGGCAAGATCGACCTCCACGGCCGCACCCAGGCCGAGGCGCATGACGCCCTGCTGCACTTCCTCGAACGCGCCTTCAAGCACGGGAAGCGCAAGGTCCTTGTCATCACGGGGAAGGGCATGACCCAGTCGAAATCCGGGATTCTCAAGACCAACGTGCCGCGCTGGCTCAACGAGCCCGCGTTCCGCCGCCTGGTCCTCGCCCTCTCGCAAGCCCGCCCCGAACATGGCGGCGAAGGCGCGCTCTACGTCCTCTTGAAGCGGCAGCGCTAAGGCTCACTTCCACTTCTGCAGCGTGTTCTCGACGGCGGCGGTGAGGAAACGGCGTGGCAGGAAGCGCATGGCGATGGAGGCGAGATAGTTGGTGGGTCCCACCACATGCACGCGTTCCTGACCCAGGGCGCGCAGGCCTTCCTGGGCCACGCGTTCGGCGCTGTGCATCGTCGTCATCGGCGGCCGGCCGGCCTGGGCGCGTTCGAAAAAGCGGGTCTCAGTCGCACCGGGGCAGAGCGCCAGCACATCGATGGGCTCATCGGCCAGTTCCTCGGCCAGCGCCTCGGTATAGTTCAGCAGGAAGGTCTTGGTGGCGGCATAGGTCGCAAAGAGCGGCATCGGCGCGAAGGCCGCCGTACTTGCGACATTGATGAGCCCGGCGCGGCTTCCCCGTTCATGGGCATGGCGCAGCAGCATGGGAAGAAGCCCGCGCGTGATCTCGACCGGCGCTGCCACATTGACCTGCACCATCTCCATCTCACGAAGATCCGGATTGTCGATGACGCGGCCCAATTGCCCGATGCCCGCATTGTTGATGACGAGGTCGACGCCGGCATTCTCGGCGGCACCGATCACCGCATAGCGCCCTTCCGGATCGACGAGATCGGCGACGATGGTGCGCACCTGGCGCCCGTTGAGCGCCAGTTCCTGCGCCAGCGCGTTCAAGCGGTCGCGGTCGCGCCCATGCAGCAGCAGGGCCGTGGCGCGCGGCAAGGCCCGGGCGAAGGCCGCCCCGATGCCGGAGGACGCGCCGGTGATGAGGGCCGATTGATAGCTCATGAACGCTCTTTTTCCCGCCGCTGCCAATAGGCCCCGAGTCTAGGCCAGAAACGAAGATGGGCCAATGCTTAAGCGGATTCATGCCCCAGATGGGCCAGCAGGCGTCGGCCGGCCGGCCCGTCGAGCCAGCCCGGGCGGCTCACCAGATGATAGCCGCGCGGCGATTCCAGTGGCTGATCGGAGAGGCTGACCAGCACACCGCTGGCAAGGAGATCGGCAATGACGCCCTGCCAACCCAGGGCGACGCCCGCCCCCTGCAGCGCCTGATAGATGGCGACACCATGATTGGTGACGACGAGGCTCTGGTCGATCGATTTCGCCTTCGGCGCGAATTGCTGCTGCCAATCGCGCCAGGTGAACCAGCGCGCTTCCGGATCTTCGAGATGAATGAGCGGACCGTCGCGCAATAGATCGGCGGCACTCTTCGATTTCAATTGCCGCGCCAGGTTGGGGCTCGCCACCGGTACGACGCGCTCGGACAACAGCAGGCGACTCTCGAAGCCCGGCCAAGTGCCATCGCCGAAGAGAATGGCCGCATCGACGTCGGCCAAGTCGATATCGGCATCGCGTTCCGCCGTCACCACGCGGCAGGACAAAGTGGCGTTGTCAACCGACCCCGCCTTCACCCGATGCGCGGCAAGGCGCGGCAGGACCCAGAAGGTCGCGATCCCCGGATAGGTCGCGATGGTCAGCATGTCCTGCGCGCCGCGGCGGCGGATACGGCGGCTCGCTTCCGCAAGGCCCGACAGGGACAGGGCGACGCTGCCGTAGAATTCATCGGCGATGGCGGTCGGCCGCGACACCGGTCCCCGCTTTTCAAAGAGGTCCGCGCCGAGATCTTCTTCGAGCAGGCGGATCTGATGGCTGATCGCCGGCTGGCCGACATTGAGCTCGGCTGCGGCGCGGGTGAAGCTGCCCAGCCGGTAACAGGCTTCAAAGGCGCGGATCGCCCGCAAGGGTGGCAGATGGCGCATCCTGATCATCGATTTTATTGATGAATGGATCACTATTAGGCCCGTTTTTACTGGGCGTCAAACCGCCGATCATGCTGAAAATCAATCAGCCTGAGGTTCGTTCCATGTCGTTGCCATCCCAGCGCCCCATCCTGGCCGTCTCGCGCCGCACGCGCGCGACACCCTTTACGCCCCGCGTCGAGGCGTCGGGCGTTCAGGGCTATACGGTCTACAACCACATGCTGTTGCCGACCGCCTTCCGTTCGATGGAGGAGGATTACCGGCATCTGAAATCCCATGTGCAGGTCTGGGATGTGGGTTGCGAGCGTCAGGTCGAGGTCAAAGGTCCCGACGCCGCCAAGCTGGTGCAGATGATGACGCCGCGCAACCTGTCGAAGGCGCAGGTCGGGCAATGCCTTTATGCCCCGCTGGTCGACGAGGCGGGCATGCTCATCAACGATCCGGTCATCCTGAAGCTGGCCGAGGATCGCTTCTGGCTCTCCATCGCGGATTCGGACGTGCTGCTGTGGGCAAAGGGGCTGGCGCTCGGCTACGGCCTCGACGTGCGGGTGAGCGAGCCCGATGTCTGGCCGCTCGCCATCCAGGGGCCGAAGGCGGAGGATGTGGCGGCGCGTATCTTCGGCGAGGATGTGCGCAGCATCGGCTTCTTCCGCTTCCGCACCCTGTCCTTCCAGGGCCATCCGCTGATCGTCGCCCGGTCGGGCTGGAGCAAGCAGGGTGGGTTCGAGATCTATCTCGACCGCGCCGAGCTTGGCCTCACCTTGTGGGATGCCTGCATGGCGGCGGGTGCGGATCTTGAGATTGGACCCGGTTGCCCCAATCTCATCGAGCGGATCGAGGGCGGCCTTCTCTCCTATGGCAATGATATGACGATTGCCAACAACCCGCTGGAATGCGGCCTCGACAAATATTGCCAGATCGATGCCGCCCCGACCTGCATCGGTGCCGAGGCCCTGCGGCGCATCGCCGCCGACGGGGTTGCGCGCAAGATCATGGGCCTGCGCATCGCGGATGGCGTACTGCCTTCTTGCGTCGAGCCCTGGCCGGTCCTTGTGGCAGGCAAGCGCGTCGGCGCCGTCAGCTCGGCCGTCTATTCGCCCGATTTCGGCGCCAATCTGGCCTTTGCCATGCTCGATCGCGGGCATTGGGCCCCGGGCGGGGCGGTCGAGGTTGAAACGCCCGCCGGCCTGCGGCGCGCCGTGATCTCGACCCTGCCCTTTACCAAATAGCTGGACTGCCGATCGAGGCCGGACGCGCACCCGGCACCCGCTGTTGCATTCGGGGATGAGCTATGGCACCTCACCGCCAGACGCTTCATCCCCTTTGCAGCCCGGGAACCTTAACCAATGCCTCAATTCCGCACCCTCGACGACCTTCAGCTTTCGGCCAAGCGCGTGCTCGTGCGCTGCGACCTCAACGTGCCGATGAAGGATGGCAAGGTCACGGACGCGACCCGCATCGAACGCTCCGCCGCGACCTTGAAGGAGATCGCTGCGAAAGGCGGTCGCGTCATCATCCTGTCGCATTTCGGTCGGCCGAAGGGAAAGCGCGCGGCGGAGTTTTCGCTGCAGCCGCTGGTCGAGCCGCTCGCAAAGGCCTTGGGCAAAAGCGTGGCCTTCGCCGAGGATTGCATCGGCAAGCCGGCCGAAGACGTGGTGGCGACCTTGAAGGATGGCGAGGTAACCCTCCTTGAGAACCTGCGCTTCCACGATGCCGAAGAAGCCAATGACAAAGCGTTCGCGGCGGCACTTGCCAAGCTCGGCGACATCTATGTGAACGACGCCTTCTCCTGCGCGCATCGCGCCCATGCCTCGACGGAAGGGCTCGCGCATCTGCTGCCCGCCGCCGCCGGGCGCCTGATGCAGGAAGAGCTCGACCATCTGGGTGCAGCGCTTGAGAAGCCGCAGCGGCCCGTGACGGCGCTGGTGGGCGGTGCCAAGGTATCGACCAAGCTCGACCTCCTCGGCAACCTCGTCACCAAGGTCGACCGGCTGGTGATCGGCGGCGGCATGGCCAACACTTTCCTCTTCGCGCAAGGGATCGAGGTCGGCAAGTCGCTGGCCGAGCGCGACCTCGCCGACACGGCGCGTGAAATTCTGGCGAAAGCCAAGGCCGCCAATTGCACCATCGTGCTGCCGGTCGATGCCGTTGTCGCGGGCGAGTTCAAAGCCGGCGCCGCCAACAAGGTGGTGGACGTGAAGGCCGTTCCCGCCGACCAGATGATCCTGGATGTGGGTCCCAAATCCATCGCCGCCATCAACAAGCATCTTGATGAATCAAAGACGCTGGTCTGGAACGGGCCGCTCGGCGCCTTCGAAACCGCGCCCTTCGACCAGGGCACGGTCGCGGTTGCCAAGCATGCCGCCGCCTTGTCGAAGGCAAAGAAGCTGCTCTCGGTCGCCGGTGGCGGCGACACGGTCGCGGCCCTCGCCCATGCCGGGGCGGAGGATGATTTCTCCTATATCTCGACGGCCGGCGGCGCGTTCCTGGAATGGCTTGAGGGCAAGGAATTGCCCGGCGTCACGGCGCTGAAATCATGAGCGACGAGACCGAAAGCGACGTGATCGACGATCCGATCGAGTTCTTCGCCGCGCTGGGCGGGCTGCGCGATGTCGGCATCAACGGCATCACGGTCGATGTCGAAGATCAGGCGCTGCGTATTTTCGTGGACGACCTCTATTGGTGTCTCGAAGGGTCGCCGGACTATCCCGGTGAGCGGCCCTGCGCGCTCGTCTTCGGCGGCGTCACCGGCGTCAGATTCGACTTCGACATGGTCGATGGCTTGCGCATAGCCGGGGTCGCGGTCAACGAGAACATCTCCACGACGCAACCCTTTGCCTTGGGCATCGACCTCAATATCGGCGGCACATCGGCCAGCGGTTCGTCAGCCAGCGGTACGTCAGCCAGGGGCAAAGCCCTCGTCGCCATGTTCGCGACGCTCGAGATCGAGGATTTCGACGATTAGGCTCTGTCGGCGCGATCGCCGTCAGACGAGGAATGTCAGCGCGACCGAGGCCATCAGCAGCAGAGCAAAGAGGACGTTGATGGCGCGCCCCAGGCGCGGGTCGCGGAGCCAGCGCGTGAGCGTCACGCCGAGCAGGCTCCAGGCGATGTTGACCGGAATGATGGTAGCCGCCACGAGTGCGAGCTTTGCCAGCGCATCGGGGAACGGTTGGCCCGGCAGCAAGGTGAAGCCGGAGCAAAGTGCCGCCATCGCCGCATAGGCTTTTGGATTGCCGAGCCCCAGAAAGAGCCCTTGCCCGAAACCGGGTGCGGCAGCCCCAGGCACTTGTTCGGTGATGAGCGGCGCGGTCGCGATGCGGAAGGCGAGATAGAGCATGTAGAGTGCCGCAGCGATGGTGACGGCAAGGGCCAAGCCCGGTTGCGCCAGGATGAGGGCGAAGAGACCACTGACGGTCAGCAGCAGAACAGCGAGGACACCGGCCACGATGCCGGCGATCAGCCACCGGCTGCGACGAAGGCCGAAGGCGGCGCCCGCTGCAGCCAATCCCAAGGTCGCCGGACCGGGACTGCCGGTAAGGGCCAGGGCGGCGACGACAAAGCTCAATGTTTCTTGCATGGCATGAGCGAAGCACAAAGCTCGGCGTCGATCTTGAACGATCCTGCGGAAACGGATGGGCTGCGATTGATGAAGGGGACAGGCCGGGCCTAGATTGTCGGCATATTCTTCGCCACGGAGGTTGCCGGCCGATGCCGACCGATCCACGCAGTACACCCATCGCCACCCAGGATATGCCGTGGGAGGAATGGGCCGATGTCCCGCGCTTTGCCACGCGCACCAAACATCTGACGCGTGCGGCCGTCGGCGATACCTATCATGTCGGCATGGCGATCGAGGAACTGCCGCCGGGCAACCAAAGCGCCCCGTTCCACTATCACCTCCTTGAGGAAGAGCATGTCTTCATCCTGTCGGGATCGGTGACATTGCGGCTGGGCGACAGGCGGCACACGATGAAAGAAGGAGATTATGTCTGCTTCCCCGCCGGGCAGAAGGCCGGGCATTGCCTGATCAACGAAGGCACTGAGCCTGCGACCTATGTGGTGATCGGCGAGCGCAACCCGAACGAGGTCTGCGTCTATCCCGACTCCAACAAGGTGCTGGTACGCGGGCTTGATCGAACCGTGCTGGATCTTGCGGCCCGGCGCAGCTATTGGGACGGCGAAGTGCCGGCAGGGGCCGCTCCGCCCACCCCAAAGACGGCGTCCACCGTGGCGGACCCACCGCCGCACGCGCCGATCTCGGCCCATGATCTGGCGTGGGAGGAAACCCGGATCGATGCGCGCTTCGGTGGCTTCGCCAAGCATCTGACCATGGCGGCGGTCGGGCGCGACTATCATGTGGGCGTCATGATCGAGGCGCCGGCGCCGGGGCAACGTCTGTGCCCACTGCATTATCACATGGCGGAAGAAGAGCAGGCACTGATCCTGGAGGGCGAAGTGACGCTGCTGCAAGGAACCGACTCAACCGTTCTGAAGCCCGGCGATTATGTCTGCTTTCCGGCCGGCCAAAAGTTGGGCCATTCCTTCATGAACAGTGGGTCCGGCCCCTGCCGCTATTTGATGGTGGGCGAACGCAAGGCGGGAGATGTCTGTGTCTATCCCCAATCCAACAAGATGGCGCTGAATGTCCTGGAGAGCGCCGATTGCGTCTTCGACATGTCGGCGCGCCGCCGCTATTGGGATGGCGAGGCGAATCTGGTCAAAGAACAGCCGTGATCGCCATCAGGAAGCCCGCACCGGCGGCGACGGCCAGCGGGATCGAGCGGCGGAACAGGAAATAAGCGAGAATCGCTATTCCCGCGGCGCCAAGACGGATCCAGAGGGCAACCTCGCCCACCGCACCCTGCGGCGCCACGATGAGGCGGGCGATGAGGCCGGCAAGCAGCGCGTAGGCGACACAGGAGATCCAGCGCATCAGCGCCGAATTGGGATCGATGCGGCCGGAAAGCGCCACGCCCGCCGCCCGCCAGGCATAGGTGACAAGGGCACCCACAAGGATGAACCACCAAGCCAGCATCACGGCCGCCCCCGCTGGGTGAGCAGGAAGGCGATGGTGCCGCCACCGATGCCGGTTATCAGCAGCCCCCAATCCGGGCTGACAAGATGGAGGAGCGGCCCCGCGATCGCGCCGATGATGAGGGCGAGGGCACGTTCCTTGCGCGCGAGATCGGCGATGAACAGCAGCATGAAGTAAAGCGGGTTCAGGAAGACGAGGCTCAGCGTCACCGGTGTCGGCAGAATACCGACCAGGAAAAAGCCAAGCCCCGTCGCGAAGAAAGTCGCCGACCAGATGACGCTGGTGAAGCCCAGGAAAAAGGGCAGGCGCTGGTCGGGCGGCATGTCCGGCGCGCGCTGCATGGAAACCGCCCAGCCGGTGAGCGCGATGAAATGCGCCGCGAAATAGTGGATGAGGCGCGGGCTGGCCGACCCTTCGCCCTGGCGCAGGATGGGCAGCAAGGTCACCACCATCGGGAGGAGGCGCGCATTGGCAAGGCCGACGGCGATGGCGGCGGCAAGGATCGACCCCCCGGCGGCGAAGATCTCGATAAGGGCGATCTGCCCAGGCAGCGCCCAGCCGGTCGTCGTGGAGGCGAGGCCCTGGAAGAGCGTTAGCCCCGATTGATGCACGAAGGCGCCGAAACCGACATAGCTGGCGCCGAGCACCAACGCGGGCGCCCCGATGGCGGCGCGCACGCCGGCACGGCGCGCGCCGGTCGGCGACCCGAAATCGTCACGCCATTCGTTGGATTGGGAGGGCTGGGTTGGAATCGGCTGCATGTCTTGCGGCAAGATAGGCGAGGAATGCTTGCGGCGTCACCCACCTTCCGCCACAGTTGACCCATGCCGGAAACGCCCTTGACCAATCCAGTGACCAAAGAGCCGAATTTCGAGCACCGCGTGCCGGAAGGCGACAACCGGCTGCGCCAGGTCTGCGCCGATTGCGGCTTCATCGCCTATGAAAACCCCAAGGTCGTTGTGGGAGCCGTCGTCACCAGCGGTGAGAAAATCCTGCTGTGCCGCCGCGCCATCAACCCGCGCAAGGGCTTCTGGACCCTGCCCGCCGGTTTCATGGAGTTGCATGAAAGCGCCGAGACGGGTGCCGCGCGGGAGGCGTGGGAGGAAGCCAATGCGAAGATCGAGATCGAGCGGCTGCTGGCCGCCTACACGATCCCGCGCCTCTCCCAGGTCCAATTGATCTATCGCGCGCGCCTGGTCGATCCCGCCATCAGCGCCGGGGAGGAAAGCCTGGAAGTGGGTCTTTTCGACTATGCCGACATTCCCTGGGGCGAGCTTGCCTTCCCCTCGGTGCGCTGGGCACTGACTCAGTTCGCGAGTGTCCGGCATCTCGCTTCCTTCCCCGCTTTCAGCAATCCGCCGGGCGAGACCGGGGACTATTGATCGTGGGCAATTGATGTTGGATGGGGTCGATCTTTCCTGGCGCGTGGAGCGCGCCTGCCATCTCGCCTGGCCATCATTGAGCGAAGAAATCTGCGGCGATTGGGTGTTCCGCTTCTCCGGCGGTCTCAGCCGGCGCGGCAATTCGGCCAATCCGTTGCGGGCGACCGGCAGCGACATCACGCCCATGCTGAAGGCCGCTGATGCAGCCTATGCGCAAGCGGGCCTGCCCACCATCATCCGTACGCCCGAGCTGCCGCCGCCGGAGATCGCGGCGCAGCTCGCCACCCATTCCTATCGGCCGGAAGGCGAGACGCTGACCCTCTATTGCGATTTGCCGCCGGGACGCATGCGGCGCGACCCGGATGTGACGATTGCAAGCCTGCCGGACGAAGCCTGGTTCGCACGCATGTGGGCGATGAAGGGCCTAAGCGACAAGGAGCGCGCCACCTATCGCGCCATCGTCGGCGAACTCACCCTGCCCGCCGCCTTCATGTCGTTGACCATCGATGGCGCGGTGGTCGCGATGGGCTTCGTCGCCCTTCATGACCGGCTGCTGGTGGTGGAATCCCTCATCACGGATGCGGCGCATCGGGGGCGCGGTCATGCCAAGCGCCTGGTCGGCGCCATACTCGCCTGGGGCATCGAGCAAGGTGTCGAAGGCGCCTGCCTGCAAGTGGTCGCCGACAACGACATCGCCATCCGCCTCTATCGCGGCATGGGATTTGTGCGGGAGCTTTACCGCTATCGGTATTGGCGCGGGCCGCGTTAGCGCGGCCGTGGCTTCGCCCGCGCCGTGGGCTCGGCGATCAAGGGATCGTCCGGCCAATAATGTTTCGGATATTGGCCTTTCAAATCGGCTTTCACCGCCTTGTAGGCATTCTTCCAGAAACTGGCGAGGTCCTGCGTCACCTGGACCGGCCGCCGCGCCGGCGAGAGAAGGTGCAGCAGCACCGGCGCGCGGCCACCGGCGATGCGCGGTGTCTCAAGGGCACCGAACATCTCCTGAAGCCGCACGGCCAGCACCGGCTGATCGCCGCTGTCATAATCGAGCGGCACGCGTGAGCCGGAAGGAACATCGAGATGAGTCGGCGCCAGTTGATCGAGCGCCTGGCGCTGTTGCCAATCGAGCGATTCCCACAAGGCGGCATGGAGATCGAGCCGGTCGAGATGTGCGCGGCGCGAGATGCCGTCGAGATGCGGCCCCAGCCAGCCGGGCAAGGTGTCGAGCAACGCCGCATCGGACCAGTCCGGCCAATCCTTTTCCGGCAGAGTGCGCGCCAGGAAGGCGACGCGCGCCCGCAAGGTCTTCGTCGCCGCGCTCCAGGGAAGAACATCGAGCCCCATCTCTCGAATGCCGCCCAGCATCGCCGCGCGCACCAGCTCGGGATCTGGCTTCTGCAGCGGCTTTTCCTCGAGCACGAGGGCGAGGAGGCGCCGCTCGCGCTTGGCCTCGACGATCTGGTCGCGGCTGTTCCACGTAACGCTCTCGCGCGTCTCGATGAGGTCGGCGAAGTCCGTTTCAATATCGCCGAGCGAGATCGGCGCCGCGAGATAAATGCGGGCCGATTTCTGGCCGGCATCGAGGGTCGCCACGGCGAGATAGGGCTCGCGCGACAGCGGATCTTCGATGGCAAGTTCGGCACCGCGACCGGAAGCGAGGCGGTATTGCCCCTTGCCGCCGCGCTGCTGCGCCAGGCGATCGGGATAAGCGAGGGCCACGATGCTGCCGGCTTCCTGGCGGCTGCCGTCGACATCGGCGGCGATGCCCAATTGCCGGCGCCAATCCTTGGCCGATTGCTGGATGCGCGCGCGGGCGGCGCGGTCGCCACCACCAGAACGCAGCAGCTCCAGCCGTTCGCCAAGGTCGGCACCGCGCCCCGACCCGCTCACCAGATCGCGCTCGGACAGAAGCGCCGCGATATCGCAGGCCAAGGCACCGCGCCCGCGCCCCTTGGCGGTGATCAACATATGCGCCAGCCGGGGATGGAGCCCCAGTTCCGCCATCGCGCGGCCATGCGCTGTGATGCGATGCGCATCGTCGAGCGCGCCCAATTCCCGCAGCAATTCGCGCGCCTGCATGAGTGCGGCGGGCGGCGGCGGATCGAGGAGAGCGAGGGTGGCCGGGTCCTCAACACCCCAGGCAGCCAGCTCCAGCGCCAAGGGCGCCAGATCGATTTCCAGAATCTCCGGTGCCGGCTGCTGCGCCAAGGCGCGCTCGCTGTTGGCGCTCCACAGGCGATAGCAGACACCCGGCCCCAGGCGACCGGCACGGCCGCGCCGTTGCTCGGCATTGGCAAGCGACACTTTGGCGGTGACAAGGCGCGTCATGCCCGTTGCCGGATCGAAGCGCGCCACACGGCGCTGCCCGCTGTCGATGACGATGCGGATGCCGGCGATGGTGAGCGAGCTTTCGGCGATGCTGGTCGAAAGCACGATCTTGCGCCGGCCGGCATCGTCGGCACGGATGGCGCGCTCCTGTTCGGGCAGCGGCAGATCACCATGCAGCGGCAGTACGACGGCACCGGGGACATGGCCCAGCTCGCGCTCGGTGCGCCGGATCTCAGCGAGGCCCGGCAGGAAGGCAAGGATGTCGCCCGTTTCTTCCTGGAGGGCCTTACGGATGGCAGCGGCCATCTGCTTCTCGATCCAAGTCGAACTGTCATCGCCCAGATGATGGGTCGTGACCGGAAAGGCGCGGCCTTCGCTGGTCAGGCGCTTCGCCGCCGGCAACAGGCGCGCGATGGCGGCGCCGTCGAGGGTCGCCGACATGACGAGAAGGCGCAGATCCGGCCGCAAACCGGCTTGCGCTTCCAGCGCGAAGGCCAGCGCCAGATCGGCGTCGACGCTGCGTTCGTGGAACTCGTCGAAAAGAAGTGCCGCGACGCCTCTAAGCTCCGGATCCCCCTGCAGCTGGCGCATGAAAAGGCCGGTGGTGACGCATTCGATGCGCGTCTTCGGCCCGATCTTGCGGTCGAGGCGAACGCGGTAGCCGACCGTCTCGCCGACGGATTCACCGAGATGGGCGGCAAGCCGTGCCGCCGCCCCTCGCGCCGCGAGGCGCCTGGGTTCGAGGAGGATGATCTTGCCGGCATTGCCCCAGGGAGCGTCCAGCAAGGCCAGGGGGACCTGGGTGGTTTTGCCGGCACCGGGCGGTGCCTCCAGCACCAGATTGGGGCCGCCCGCCAAAGCGGCCTTGATCTCAGGCAGCAGGGGCGCGATCGGCAAGTCCGGGTCAAATCGTTGCATCATGCTGGCTGAATATCATCTAAGTAGCGGTTTCGGCACGGGAATTTGCAGCTGACAGAATTCCGAGGCTTGTCAGGTTCCTGTCAGCGGTCCAAACTAGCGTGATGCAGCTTTGCCAGATTGGAAGATCGACCCATGCGCCTGCTGCTGATCGAAGACAATGACCGCCTGTCCGAATTCCTGGAAAAAGGCCTGAGCGATGCGGGCTTTGCGATCGACCGCGCCGGCTCCTTCGCCGAAGCCGCAGCTGCTTTCGATGCCAGCCGCTTCGATGCGGTGATCCTGGATCTGGGCCTGCCGGATGGCGATGGCCTGACGCTCCTCAAGGAGCGGCGGGGCGCCGGGGACCGGACGCCGGTCCTCATCCTCACCGCCCGCGACGGGTTGAGCGACCGCGTCGGCGGCCTCAATGCCGGGGCCGACGATTATCTGGCCAAGCCCTTCGCGATGGAGGAACTGGTGGCGCGGGTAAAGGCGCTGCTGCGCCGGCCCGGTGCCGCGCTCGGCGTTCAATTGACGCTTGGCAATATCTGCCTCGATACGGCTGGACCCAGCTTCATGATCCAGGGCCACACGGCAACGCTGACACGGCGTGAGCTCGCCCTGATGGAAATTCTGCTGCGGCGTCCCGGCAAGGTGGTCAGCCGCGGCGCCATCGAAGAGGGACTCTACAGCTTCAGCGACGAAGTCGGTTCAAACGCGCTCGAGGTCCTGGTCTCGCGCCTCCGCAAGAAGCTGGGCTCGCTCGGCGCCGACATCAACCTCCACACGGTGCGCGGCGTCGGCTACATGGTGATGGAACCGGCGACCTAGACCCAGCCCGCCCTTGGGGGTTAGGCTTGCTTCATGTCCCGTCTCGGATCATCGCTGCAATCGCGGCTCACCGTGCGCCTGCTCGGCGTGTTCATTCTTGCGTTCCTGCTGACGGGCCTCGCCACCTTTCTGCTGTCGCGCAGCGACGATACGGAACTGCCGACCGACAGCCTCCTCAGCTATATCGACCTCATCGAGCCCCGGATACATGTTGGGGATGGAGGTGCCGTTACTGTCGATGAAGTCAGGCTCTACGACGAAAAGGCCTTCGTGCTCCGGCGCGGTGACGGAACCGAGATCACGCGGGGCGGCAACAAGGACACGCTGGCCGCCATCCAGAAAATGTCGGTGACGCACCATACCGGCGATCTGCCGGAGAACAGCTATAATCTCACCTGGCATATCGACAGTGTCAGCGGCGACAATATCTACGTCATAGCCGTTCCCATCAGCGTCTCGGGTCAGAAGTTCATCCTTGAATTCGCCGATATCGACACACCGACCGATTCAGGTCTTTACGCCCTGGTCTATGAGTGGCTGGGCGAATTCGTGCCGGTCGGCATTCCACTTCTTCTGGTCCTTGTGCTGGCGCTGACCTTGTCGCTGCGCTCGGCCCTGCGGCCGCTTGAAAGGCTGCGGCGCCTTGCCGCCCGCATCGGCCCGCAGCAGACGGGATTGCGCCTGCCGACGGAGGAACTGCCTTCCGAGCTGCAATCGCCGGTCCTTGCCATCAATCGGGCACTCGACCGTCTCGACCAAGGCTTCCAGGCGCAGCGGGATTTCCTCGCTGATGCCGCACATGAACTCAGAACGCCGCTGGCCATTCTTTCGGCCCATCTGGATACGCTGCCGCGCAATCCTGGAACCGATGCCCTCAAAAGCGATGTCGAGCGCATGACGCGCCTCGTCAACCAGCTGCTCCTGGTCGCCCAGCTCGAGTCCCTGACCATCGACCCGAAAGACACGGCCGATCTTGCTGAAATCGCTATCGACCTCGCCGCTTTGTTTGCGCCGCTCGCGGTTCGGCGGCGGCGCAGTGTCGGCGTCAGTGGGGCCGAGCATCCGGTGCTCGTGCGCGGCAACAAGGATGCGATCCACCAGGCGTTGCGCAATTTGGTCGAGAACGCCCTGCGCTTCACGCCGCCCGAGACCGAGGTCGAGATCAGTGTCGATCACGAGGGCGGTGTCACGGTCAGCGATCACGGCCCCGGTGTGCCGCCGGAGGAACGGGAAATGCTGTTCCGCCGCTTCTGGCAAGGGGCGCGGCGTCGGCCGCGCGACAGCCAGGGCCGCGAAGGCAGCGGCGGTGCGGGCCTGGGCCTCGCAATCGCCCAACGTCTGGCGGAAACCCACGGCGGCTCGCTCCGCATCAGCGACAATCCGGGTGGTGGCGCCCGTTTCACCTTGATGCTGCGCCGTGTGGACAAGCCTTTGCCGACGGTTGACGCCCCGCCGTCTCGCGAGAGATCGCTCCTCGCTGGCTGAGGGCTGCGCTGGCGCGACTTCTTGACAGCCCCCGGAATCCCCCTAAAGTCCGCCGTTCCGGGCCGGAAGGCCGCTGGAAATCCACCTGAAACCACGCAATTTCAAGGGTATCATGCTGACGATCACGCTGCCGGATGGCGCCAAGCGCGAGTTTCCGGGCCCAGTTACGGGCACCGAACTTGCCGCGTCCATCGGCCCCGGCCTTGCCAAGGCCGCTTTGGCTATCAAGTTCGACGGGAAGGTCCGCGACCTTTCAACCGTCATCGCCGCCGACGCCAAGGTTGAGATCGTCACCCGAACCCACACCGACGCGCTGGAGCTGCTGCGCCACGATTGCGCGCACGTGCTCGCCGAAGCGGTGCAGGAGCTTTTTCCCGGGACGCAGATCACTTTCGGTCCGTCGACCGAGAACGGCTTCTATTACGACTTCTTCCGCAACGAGCCGTTCAGCGTCGAGGATTTCGCCGCCATCGAGAAGAAGATGAAGGAGATCGTCGATCGCGATGAGGCGATCACGCGCGAGATCTGGACGCGCGACCAGGCGGTCGAATATTTCAAGACGATCGGCGAGCGCTTCAAGGCGGAATGGATCGGCGAGATCCCGGCCGATGAAGACATCTCGATCTATCGCCAGGGCAAGTGGCTCGACCTCTGCACCGGCCCGCATCTTCCTTCGACCGGCAAGCTCGGCAAGGCCTTCAAGCTGATGAAGGTCGCCGGTGCCTATTGGCGGGGTGATGCCAACAATCCGCAGCTGCAGCGCGTCTATGGCACCTGCTTTGCCGACGAGAAGCAGCTGGCGGCCTATCTGCTGCAGCTTGAGGAAGCGGAGAAGCGCGACCACCGGCGCCTGGGGCGCGAGATGAACCTGTTCCACCAGCAGGAAGAAGCGGTGGGTTCGGTCTTCTGGCATCCGCGCGGCTGGCGCCTTTACCGCAAGCTTGAAAGCTATATCCGCCGCCGCCTGGAACAGAACGGCTATCAGGAAGTGAAGACGCCCCAGATTCTCGACCGCTCCTTCTGGGAGAAGTCGGGGCATTGGGAGAAATTCCGCGAAGCGATGTTCATCATCCCGGACGATGAGGACAAGAACAAGCAATTGGCCCTGAAGCCGATGAACTGCCCGGGTCACGTGCAGATCTTCCGCCAGGGATTGAAGAGCTACCGCGACCTACCCATCCGCTTGGCTGAGTTCGGCGCCTGCCACCGCAATGAACCCTCGGGTGCGCTCCACGGCATCATGCGCGTGCGGGCCTTCACCCAGGACGATGCGCATATCTTCTGCACCGAGGACCAGATCGTCAGCGAGACGAAGGCGTTCTGCGACTTCCTGCTGTCGGTCTACAAGGATTTCGGCTTCGAGGAAGTGAAGGTCAAATTCTCCGACCGGCCGGAAAAGCGCGCTGGATCGGATGCGATCTGGGACAAGGCCGAAGAGGCACTGAAGACCGCAACCACCGCCGCCGGGCTCGAATTCACGCTCAATCCGGGCGAAGGCGCCTTCTATGGCCCCAAGCTTGAATTCGTGCTGCGCGACACGATCGGCCGCGACTGGCAGTGCGGGACGCTGCAATGCGACTTCGTGCTGCCCGAGCGTCTGGACGCCTCCTATGTGGGTGAGGACGGACAGAAGCACCGGCCGGTGATGCTGCACCGCGCCATCTTCGGGTCGCTGGAGCGTTTCGTCGGCATCCTTATCGAGCACCATGCCGGCAAGTTCCCGCTGTGGCTGGCGCCGACGCAAGCTGTAGTGTGTTCGATCGTCTCTGACGTCGAGCCCTATGCGCAGAAGATCGCCAAGCGCCTGGCGCAGGCCGGTCTTTTGGTCGAAACCGACTTCCGCAACGAGAAGATCAATTACAAGGTCCGCGAACACAGTCTGGGGAAGATTCCCGTCATCATTGCCGTCGGCAAGCGGGACGAAGAGGCTGGGACGCTTGCCATTCGGCGCCTGGGCGAGGAAGGACAGAAAACCTTTACGCTCGACGAAGCGGTGGCGGCCTTGGCCGAAGAGGCGAAATCGCCGCTCGACCGCTCATGACACGCCGTCGCAGCACCCTGCCCTGCGGGCCTATTTTGCAAGCCCACCTTGCGGGGTTGCCTGAAATTTTGGCATAATCACCTGCATACACCCGTCGATGGGAACATCGGCGGGTGCATTGCCTTCCAAGAGGCATTATCCCGCCAGTCGACTGGCACACCACGATAGGAGAAGACCATAGCTAGGTTCCCGTCCCAAGAAGCCGCGCCCACCCAGGACAAGGGTCCCCGCGTCAATCATCAGATCAGCGTGCGCGAAGTGCGCCTCGTCAAGGAAGATGGCGAGATGTTGGGTGTGGTTTCCACCCGCGACGCCCTCAACATGGCGGCCGATGCCGGCCTTGACCTCGTTGAGATTTCGCCCACGGCGGTTCCGCCGGTCTGCAAGATCCTCGATTACGGCAAGTTCAAATACGAAGCGCAGAAGCGCAAGAACGAAGCCAAGAAGAAGCAGAAGGTCATCGAGGTCAAAGAGATCAAGATGCGCCCCGGCATCGAGGAGCATGATTACGACGTGAAGATGCGCGCGATCAAAAGCTTCCTTGAGGAAGGCGACAAGGTGAAGGTCACCATGCGCTTCCGTGGTCGCGAGATGATGCACCAGGAATTGGGCATGAAAGTGCTCGACAAGGTGCGGACCGAGCTCGACGAGCTGATCAAGGTGGAAAGCTACCCGAAGCTCGAAGGCCGCCAGATGATCATGACGATCGCGCCGAAGTAACCGCGCGAGATCGGATCAAGGAATTTCGGCGCGCCCGCCATCCGGTGGGCGCGCTGTTTCTTTTTGTGCCCAGCAGAAACGAGCCAGATCTGGCGAGTTTCGAGCAAGGACGCGGACTTGATCGGGCGCCGTCCGCATTCAAAATAGAATATGCCTGCGCGCGATGGGGTATCCCTGCGCGTCTTTCATGTCCAGGAGGTCTGCTTTGATACCGAAACGCAAACTGGGTTCAGAAGGTCTTGAGGTTTCGGCGATCGGCCTCGGCTGCATGGGGATGAGCCAATCCTACGGGCCGGCGAACGATCAGGAATCGATCGCCGTCATCCACCGCGCCATCGCCGAGGGCTGCACTTTCCTAGATACCGCCGAGGTCTACGGCCCCTTCCGCAACGAGGAACTGCTCGGCCGGGCACTGACGGGGAAGCGCGATGAAGTCACGATCGCCACCAAGTTCGGCTTCCGGATCGAGGATGGCAAGATCACCGGCACCGACAGCCGCCCCAGCCATATCCGCGACGTGGTCGAGGCATCGCTCAAGCGCCTCAAGACCGACCATATCGATCTGCTCTACCAGCACCGCGTCGACAAGAATGTGCCGATCGAGGATGTGGCCGGCACGGTCGCCGATCTGGTGAAGGCGGGCAAGGTCCGCTTCTTCGGCCTCTCCGAAGCAGGTACCGCCACCATCCGCCGCGCGCACAAGGTTCATCCGGTCTCGGCGCTGCAGAGCGAATATTCGCTGTGGGAGCGCAATCTGGAGCCGGAGATCATTCCGCTGCTCAAGGAACTCGGCATCGGCCTGGTGCCGTTCAGTCCGCTGGGGCGCGGGTTCCTGACCGGCACGGCACAGCGCGGCGAGAGCTATGGGGAGGGCGATTTCCGCCGCAACGATCCGCGCTTTCAGGGCGACCATTTCGACGCCAACATGAAGGCGGCGACGCTGGTGCAAGACCTTGCCGCCAAGAAGGGTGTGAAGCCGGGGCAGATGGCACTCGCCTGGCTGCTCGCCAAGGGCGCGTTCATCGTCCCCATTCCGGGGACGAAGCGGGAGAGCTATCTCCTCGAAAACCTCGCCGCCGCGACGCTCACCTTGTCGGCGGCGGAGCTGCAGGCCCTCGATGCGGCGCTGGCGCCGGGCAAGGTCGCCGGCCCCCGCTATGGCGCCCAGCATATGAGCATGGTGGATCGCTGACGGCAGAAGCCGTCGCGATCCCCATCAAGCCGGACGAAAGGTTGTCAGGAGTGCGCCACCTTGGCGAAATGCGGGCGCGCAACCGGCTCAGGCAGAACCACCGCGGCGGCCGCTTCCTGGGCGATGGTGCGGATGTCGCCACGGCCAAGGCCCATATCGGCGAGTTCGCGATCGGTATAGGTGGCAAGTTCTCGCCGCACTTCGCTGTAACGCTGCCAGCGGCGGAGGGTGAGATTGATCGTCGACAGAAGCTGCATGTGAATGGTCCTTCAGGATTTGTCTTTCAGCAGCCTCCCAGAACCTGATCCAACTATAATCATACTAATACCGCAGCGCAACATGAATCTGTTAACGCAGTCGGTCTGCCGTTAATATATTGAAATGAAATGGTTTTTCTTTCAGATCGACTGCCGCATTGCAGCAAATCCGCTGATTAACTGATATTCAGTTAAGGAAGACCGAAAACATCCTGCGGCTCGGCGAAACCGCGCACCGGATGGGTCCCCAGGAACTTGAGGCGGGAGCCGCAAACGGACGCAAACTGGCGCGAGGCCAGAAGCGGCTGGTCGAGCTGCGGACAAAGCCCTTCGAGTCGCGTCGCCAGATTGACCGCCGGCCCGATGACGGTGAAATCGAGCCGCGCATCTTCGCCTTGCACGGCGCCGATATTGCCATAGGAGACCGAGCCCGCATGGAGCCCGATGCCGACATGGAGCGCCGGCTGGCCGTTCGCCATGCGCAATTCGTTGAGGTCGCGCAGGCCATCAAGCGCCCCCAGCGCCGCGTCGAGGGCGATGCGGATCTTGTTGTCGCGGTCGAGATCGTCCTCCATCGGAAAGATCGCCAGCATGGCGTCGCCGATGAATTTCAATATCTCGCCGCCGCGCTCGACCACCGGCTTCGCGATCGTGTCGAAATAATCGTTGAGCGTCGCGATGACGAGATCACGCGGCATCTCGTTCGACATCTGCGTGAAATGCCGCAGGTCGCAATACCAGATGGCGGCCGCAATCGTGCGCGCATCGCCGCGCTGGATCTGCCCTGAGAGCACCGCCTGGCCCGCCCCTTGCCCCAGATAGACATGCATCAAGGAGCGCGCGATATAGGCCCATTCCCGCGCTTCGATGACGAGGCTGAGAAGCGGGATGAGGGTGCGGAAGGAGTCCAGCTGGAAGTCCTGGAAACCCTGCGGCGCATCGGTCGTGATCGAGACCGAGGACCGCACGCCGCCCGGCAGGCGGATGGCGAAGATCACATAGTCGGTGGCGCCGGCCTTCTTCATGTCCTCGAGAATCGGAAAGTCGAAGCGCGCTTCCGGACCGGTCAGGCGACGGCGGATTTCCGGCTCGTCGCCCTGATAGAGAATGCGCAGCGGCGAGGTGAGGAATTCGGGGCTGGAGAGAACGGCATGGTCGCGGGCGACGCGGCGCGCCTGCTCGTCGCCGCGGCTCCAGGCATAGCCGATGGCGGCAATCTGCGGATGCAGCGTGCGCACCGAGACAAAGAAGCGCAGCAACGGGAAACCATTGTCGCTGAGGAGGTGGGCGAGCGACGTCACCAGCTCGCCGAGATCGCCGATGAGGCGGCCTTCATCGAGCAGCCACCTGAACGCCTGCTCGACCGCCGGACAGCCGAGACACGCTTCGCCCGCCATGGCACGGGCCACCAGCGGCACGATATGGGGCGAGGCGATGCTGGGATCGGCGTGCGGGCCCTTTGCCGGACGAAATGCGCCATCGCGCCGCGCCCGCACATCTGCGGCCGGCGCAGAGCTGGCCTCGCGCGGCTGCATGACCCGCGGCATGCCGTCGCTGAGATCGTCGTCATTGGCGGGCATATGCGGTTGCGGCGACGTGGCCATTCAGGAAGCCTTGGCAAGGATGCGAATGCTATTTAGGCAGTCACAGCTTAACCAAAAAGAGGCCCGGCAGGGAGAAATACCTGCATGGCTGCACCCCGAAATTTCTCTGCCCGGCTAGAAGCCCTGTGACCACATTGCCATTAGGGGTGAAAGTGCCGCGCAAAATAAGGGTTGAAGGCCCGGCCGCGCGCGCTACCTTGGGGACCAACAGAAGCTTCTTTTTCAGCGGAGTTCCGCCATGTTCATCCAGACCGAAGAGACGCCGAATCCGGCGACCCTCAAATTCCTGCCCGGCCGCGCCGTCATGGGCGAAGGCACCGCCGATTTCGCCCGCGCCGAAGGTGCCGAGCGTTCACCCCTCGCCAGCCGCCTGTTCGGCGTCGATGGCGTGCGCCGCGTCTTCCTCGGCAACGATTTCGTCACCGTGACCAAGGCCGACGAGAAGGATTGGGCGCTGCTGAAGCCGGCGCTCCTGGGTGTCATCATGGAGCATTTCACCACCAACCAGCCCGTCATGCTGGGCGAGGGTGAGAGCGCACCGGCCGCCACCGACGAGGATGACGACGAGATCGTCATCCAGATCAAGGAACTGCTCGAGACCCGCGTGCGCCCGGCCGTGGCGCAGGACGGTGGCGACATCGTCTTCCACTCGTTCGAGGACGGCGTCGTCTATCTGCACATGCAGGGCTCCTGCTCGGGTTGCCCGAGTTCGACCGCGACCCTCAAGATGGGCATCGAGAACATGTTGCGCCATTATGTGCCGGAAGTCCTCGAAGTCCGGCCGGTCTGAACCGATCACCAAGACAAGAAAGGGGCGCCCCAGCGGCGCCCTTTTCGATTCATGCCCACCTTCTTGGGCCAAGCAGGAACGACCAGATGAACAGCCAACCCCGCCCGCTCGATGATGCCGCCCTCGACCTCGTGTTCCGCGAAGCGCGCACGCATGCGAAATGGCTTCAGCAGCCGGTGCCCGATGCTCTCCTGCAGCAGGCCTATGAACTGGCGCGCATGGGACCGACCAGCGGCAATTCCCAGCCCATGCGCATCCTCTTCGTGAAGGGTGCGGAGGCAAAGAAGAAGTTCGAACCGTGCCTTTCGGAAGGGAACCGTGCCAAGACGATGGCGGCACCCGTGACGGCGATCTTCGCGATGGACATGGAATTCTATGAATTGATGCCGCGCCTCTTCCACGATCCCACGGCGCGTTCCTGGTTTGCCGGAAAGCCCGCCGCGATCGAGGAGACCGCCTTTCGCAACAGCACACTGCAGGCCGCCTATTTCATCATCGCCTGCCGGTCGCTGGGCCTCGATTGCGGGCCGATGTCTGGCTTCGACAAGAAGAAGGTCGATGAGATTTTCTTCGGCGGCACCAGCTGGCGGTCGAACTTCATCTGCAATATCGGCTATGGCGACAAGGCGGCACTCCATCCCCGCAACCCGCGCCTCGATTTTGCCGAGGCCTGCCGGATTGTTTAACAGGCCGGATTGCCTAGGGGACCGAGTCGCCTAGGGGGCCGCATCGCTTAGGGAACCACTGCACCGATCTTGCCTGCGCCATTGGCCCGTGACTTTGCCGGTTCCGCCCTTGTATGCTCCGCCCGACTGAATTTGGGGAGAAGCATCGTGAGCGGCCAGAACAGCAATCCGCAACCCGTCGACGCCGTCATCGTTCCGCGTTTCGGCGCCATTCCGACCTTCATGCGCCTGCCGCACATGACCGACCCGGCCGCGGTCGACATCGCCCTCATCGGCGTGCCCTGGGATGGCGGCACCACCAACCGCGCCGGCGCCCGCCACGGGCCGCGCGAAATCCGCAACATGTCGAGCTTCATGCGCAAGGTGCACCATGTCAGCCGCATCGCGCCCTATGAACTCGCCCGCGTCGCCGATTTCGGCGATGCCCCAGTCAACCCGATCGACCTCATGGATGCGCTGAAGCGGATCGAAACCTTCTATGCCAAGCTCCATGCCGCCGGCGCCGTGCCGCTCTCGGCCGGTGGCGATCATCTCATCACGCTGCCGATCTTTCGCGGCATCGCCCGCCAGCGCCCCGTCGGCATGATCCATTTCGATGCCCATTCCGACACCAACGACCGCTATTTCGGCGACAATCTCTATACCCACGGCACGCCCTTCCGCCGCGCGGTCGAGGAAGGCCTCCTTGATCCCAAGCGCACGGTGCAGATCGGCATCCGCGGCTCCATCTACAGCGCCGACGACATGGCCTTTGCCGAAAGCAGCGGCATGCGCGTCATCTATATGGAGGAGTTCGCCCGGATCGGCGTCGAGAAGGTGATCGCCGAGGCGCGCCGCGTGGTGGGCGACGGCCCCACCTATATCAGCTTCGATGTCGACGGCATCGACCCGGCCTTTACGCCGGGCACCGGCACGCCGGAAATCGGCGGCTATACGACGCTGGAAGCCCAGACGGTGCTCAGGGGCCTGCAGGGGCTCGACCTCATCGGCGGCGATGTCGTCGAAGTGTCGCCGCCCTTCGACCAGACCGGCAACACGGCCCTGGTCGGCGCGACCTTGATGTTCGAGATTCTCTGCCTGCTGGCGGATTCGCTTGACCGCCGTCGCAAGCGGCGCTGAACCTATCGCACCAACACCATCCGGGATCAGATCATGTCGTTTGCCGCCCGCCTCGACCGGGTTCTCAATACTCTGCCGCAGACCTATGCCGGACCCGGCGGCGCCGTCGCCGTTCTGAAGGATGGCAAGCCGATCGTGCGCCACACTTGGGGCTGGTCGAATCTGGAGCGGCGACTGCCTTTCACGCCGCAATCCCTGTTCCGCATCTGCTCCATCACCAAGCATTTCACCTGCGCCCTCATCCGCGACGCCTTTCCGGATATGAGCGTGCTTGATGCCGATGTGAAGGCACGCCTGCCGCATCTTGAAGGTGCGATCCCCACCGCCCAGCAGCTGGCCCACAACCAATCGGGCCTCAAGGATTACTGGGCCGTCGCCATGCTGATGGGCGGACTGGCTGAAACGCCCTTCGCCGATCGCGAGACGGCTCGCCTCATCAACAATACGCGCGGCAGGCAATTCGCGCCGGGTTCGCGCTATTCCTATTGCAATCAGAACTTCCGCATCCTCTCCGATATCCTCACCGCCCGCACCGGCCGCTCCTATGCCGAGCTCATTCGCGCGCGCATCTTTGGTCCCGTCGGCATGACAAGCGCCTTCATCGCCGCCGACACGCGCTCGATGCCGGACGGATCCGACGGCTATGAAGGCACGGTTGCGACCGGCTTCCGCCCGGCCGCCAACGGCATGTTCTGGTCCGGCGGCGATGCCTCGATCGGCGCCTCGCTCGACGACATGATTGCCTGGGAGGCCTTCATCGACGCGACGCGCGACGATGTGAAGGGTCTCTATCGCCGCATCTCGGAACCGGTCACCTTCAATGATGGCGCCGTCGCCGGCTATGGCTACGGCCTGGCGCGAGAAACCGTGTCCGGCCGTCAGTCAACACGGCATGGCGGTGCCTTGCGCGGCTGGCGCAGCCAACGCGTCCACCTGGCCGACGAGCGCCTTTCGGTCGTCGTCATGTTCAATCACGATGCAAGCCCGGGTGCCGCTGCCGACGAAATTTTGTCCGCCATCCTCGGCATCGAGAAACCGGCCGAGGGCAGCGCACTGCCGGCGCCCGCTTGGCTCGGTACCTATCTGGAACCTGAAACCGGCCTTTCCGTTCGCCTGACCAAGTCGGGACCGCGGCAGATCCAGCTGCACTATGCGACGGGCCCCGAGACCCTGACGCTTCTCGATGACGGCTCGGCCGTGCAGGATCGATCGGGCACACGTATCCGCCCCACCACTGACGGCATCTGGCTCGACATCCCAGCCGACAATCAGCGCTCACTGCTGGTCGCGCGAAACGGCGAGGCCAAGGCGGATTTCGCCGGCACCTACCATTGCGCGGAACTTGGTGCGACACTCGACATCGCCGATGCCGGCGGCGCGCTTTATGCAGCTTGCTCGGGTGCTCTCGGTGACGGGCGCATGGAACAGCTGGAAGCGATCGGCCGCGATCTCTGGGTCATGCCCTGTCCGCGCGGGATCGATCATTTTCCGCCCGGCGATTGGACCATCGATTTGCAGCGCGACAGCGCCGGCAAGGTCACGGGCCTGCAACTCGGCTGCTGGCTGGCGCGGAAGTTCGACTACCGGCGCCAATAGCCCCCCCCACGGCAAGAGGACAGGGCGAGAAAATCATGGCACGGATCATCGTTCCCGCCACGATTGCCGGCCCGGTCCTTGTCTGCGAACAGGGCCTCAGTTTCTGGGGCGGTGTCGATCCCGAAACGGGCACTATCATCGACGCCCACCATCCGCAGCATGGGCAATCGCTCGCCGGGCGTGTCGTGCTGATGCCGACCAGCCGTGGCTCCTGTACCGGCAGCGGTGTCCTGCTGGGCCTTGCCCTGGTTGGTCGCGCGCCTGCGGCACTCATCTTCCGCGAGGCCGAGGATGTGCTCACCCTGGGCGCCCTCGTCGCCAGCCAGATGTTCGACCGCAAGATTGCGGTGCTGCGCCTGACGCCGGACGATTATGAGGCCGTTGCCCGCAAGGAAACCGCGTCGATCACGCCGACGCAACTGGTTGCCGGCGATTTGCGGATCGACCTGACACCGGTGAATGGCACCGCTCTCAAGCTGACGGCAGGGGACCGTGCCCTGCTCGCGGGCGAGAATGGCCCTGCCGCGCGGACGGCGATGGAAATCATCTGCAGCATGGCTGCCGCGCAAGGGGCCGAACAGCTGACCGACATCAGCCGCGTCCATATCGACGGCTGCATCTATGCCGGGCCTGCCTTCCTCACCTTCGCGCGCAAGATGGCCGATATGGGCGGGCGCGTCGCCGTGCCGACGACGATGAACGCCATCTCGGTCGATCACGCCAATTGGCGGGCGCAGGGCGTTGCCGAAAGTTTCGGCGGGCCGGCGAGCCGTCTGGCCGATGCTTATGTCGAGATGGGCGCCCGACCCAGCTTCACCTGCGCGCCCTACTTGCTGGGCGACAATCCGGCGAAGGGCGAGGATATCGCCTGGGCGGAATCGAATGCCGTCATCTATGCCAACAGCGTGCTGGGCGCACGCACGGTGAAGCATCCCGACTTTCTCGACCTCTGCATGGCGCTGACCGGCCGCGCACCGCAATCGGGCGTCTATCTTCCCGAGAACCGCCGCCCGCGCCTCATCATCGACGTCGCGAAACCCCAAGGCGCCGACGATGCCTTCTGGCCCATGCTGGGTTGGCTGGTCGGCCGCGCGGCACCCGATCGCATTCCACTGATCCGCGGTCTCGAAAAATGCGCGCCGAGCGAAGACGATCTCAAGGCACTCTGCGGCGCCTTCGGCACTACGTCGGCCGCACCCATGCTGCACATTGCCGGCATCACGCCGGAAGCCGATCTGCCGCCGGTCGAAGATGCCGAGACTGTTCGCATCGATGGCGCCGATTTCCGTCGCCTCTGGGATCAGTTCAATGCCGGTCCCGAGAAGATCGATCTCGTGGCGCTGGGCAGCCCGCATTTCTCGGCGGCCGAGTGCCGGTCCTTTGCCGCCTTGATCGCCGGCCGCCAGGTGCATGAAACCGTTGCCGCCATCATCACGCTGGGCCGCGCGACGCTGGCGTCGATCGAAGCTGATGGCACCGCCGCCACCCTCAAAGCGGCCGGCGTCAAAATCGTGCCCGATCTTTGCTGGTGTTCGATCTCGGAGCCGGTCTTCCCACCGACGGCCAAGGTGCTCATGACCAATTCCGGCAAATATGCGCATTACGCGCCGGGGCTCACCCAGCGTGCCGTCCGCTTCGGCAGTCTCGCCCAATGTGCCGATGCAGCGGAATCCGGCTTGGCCCCCACCACGCGCCCGAGTTGGATTTAGCCGTCACAGCAGATCAGAAGCTCGGCAGATCGTGCAGCACGGGATTGATGACGATATAGATGATGACTTTGTCGACGGTGACCCCGTCGCTCGACAAAGGCAGCAGCAGTGATTCGCTGTCCTTCAGATTGCCGTTCGCCGAATAGAGCCCCTCGATGTCGTAGACCGGCTTCTGTTCGGTGACGACCAGCCGGTAGTTTTCGATCACTTCATCAAGGCTGGGGCCGTGAAACCCTTCCTGCACGGTGAGGCCGGTGACATTGCGCCCGCGCATCTCGACCGATTGCGATCCGACGAGCCGGTAAACCATCCGGTCCGGATAGGAGAAGATATCAACCAGGATGATTCCCGGCAGCCAGGGCTTCATCTCCAGCGGATCGAGATCGGCCCGCGCCGGCATCGCCCGGCCACGGCGCTTGCCGTCCCAATAGCGATAATAGTCGGCGACAGCCGGCGAGCAGGTCTGGAGGAACGATGTGTCTGTAATTCTGCGGTAGCGTCCCGATAGAGCCAAGATAGTCAACTTCGTCTGATTCTTCGGCGCGGCGCCGAATTGATGCGGCGCAGAAATCACGCCAGCTGCAAAGATTCCCTTAAGAAGCAGGTTCCCCTTCCTCACGCCCCAATCGCAGACCATTTCGCGGCGGATTGGTGGGGTGGCGATGGAATAGCAGCAATATCAATTAGTTAATATTCTAAAATCATCTGCTTGAACATATAATAAGCTAGCTTATATTATGCCTCGTCTAGTAACGAGGTGTGGCGTGAACAAACCTTTTGATCCGACGGAACCCAGCATCGGCTTCCTGCTCTATGACACGGCGCGGCTGATGCGGCGGGATTTCGACCGACGGGCGAAGGCGCTGGGTCTCACCCGGGCGCAATGGTCGGTCCTCGCGCATCTGTCGCGCAACGAGGGATCGAACCAGGCCGCCATCGCCGACGTCCTCGATGTCGAGCCCATCACCTTGGTGCGCCTGCTCGACCGGCTGGAGGAAGCAGACTGGATCGAGCGCCGCATCGACCCCAAGGACCGCCGCGCGCGGCTCATCTATCTCACCGCAAAGGCGCGCCCGATCCTCGCTGAGATGCAGATCCTCGGCGCTGAGACCCGCGACCTGATGTTGGCGGGCCTCGCCGACAGCGAACGCGAGGCGCTCTACCGCAACCTCATCCAGATGCGCGCCAATCTTGCCAATGCCCTGAAGAATCCCGAGCAGAACCCTGGGCCGGCTGCGGCCGCTCCCACGATCCGAGAAGCAACAAATGCCTGATGGAAATCCCACCCCGCTTACAACCACCGAGCTTGCGCCGCGCCGGTCGGCCTGGCAGCGCTGGCGCCGCCCGCTGCTGCTGGGGGCCGTCCCCGCGCTGGTCACAGCCGGTGCGCTCTACGTCTATGTGACCGGCGGCCGTTTCGTCGATACCGACAATGCCTATCTGAAGGCGCATATGGTGCAGGTCAGCACCGATATTTCCGGCCGCGTCACCGAGGTCCTGGCGCATGAGAATGAGGCCGTCCATGCCGGCGATCCGTTGCTGCGCCTCGATACCGAGCCGCTCGACATCAACCTCGCCCAGGCGAAGGCCGATCTCGATGCGGTGGGGAACGAGATCGCGGCCTTGAAGGCCAGCTACCGCCAGCGCCAGCAGGATCTCGAAGCGGCCAATTCCACGCTCGGCATGGCGCAGCGCGAATATAACCGCCGCCAGAAGCTCATCGCCGGCAAGGTGATTTCGGAATCGGAATTCGACGCCGCCCGCAACGAGCGCGACGTGGCGCAGCGCCAGGTCGCCTCGATCAGCGAGGACATGCACCGGATCCTCGCCGAGCTCGGCGGCGATCCCGATGTGAGGCCTGAGGATCATCCCCGCATCCGCGCTGCCCAGGCCAAGGTCGACGCGGCGGAACGCGACCTGCGCCATGCCGTGATCCTCGCCCCCGACAACGGCATCATCTCGCAGATCGACAATCTGCGCCCCGGCGATTATGCGACGGCGGGCCGCCCGGTCTTCAGCCTGGTCTCGGAAAAGGAGATGTGGGTCGAAGCCAATTTCAAGGAAACGGACCTGACCTTCGTGCGGCCGGGGCAAAAGGCGGAGATCAGCGTCGACACCTATCCCGGCACCACCTTCGCGGCGACCGTGGAAAGCATCGGCGCCGCGACCGGTGCCGAGTTCAGCGCGCTGCCCGCGCAGAACGCCACCGGCAATTGGGTGAAGGTGGTGCAGCGCATACCCGTGCGCCTCCATATCCTCCCCACGGCGGAAGGGGCCGACAAGCCCTTGCGCGCCGGCATGAGCGCCGTCGTCGACATCGACACCGAGCATCACCGCCTGCTGCCGGGCTTCATCAAATCGGCGGCGGCCTGGGTCGGCGTCGAATAAGGCCGCAGCCGACCGCCATGTCACTTTCGGGCAAATCATCGCCGGCCCTCATCACCGTTTCGGTGATGCTGGCGACCATCATGCAGGCGCTGGACACGACCATCGCCAATGTGGCGCTGCCGCACATGCAGGGCTCGCTGTCGGCGACCCAGGACCAGATTTCCTGGGTGCTGACCTCCTATATCGTGGCGGCGGGCATCATGACGCCGGCCACCGGCTTCATCGCCACGCGCTTCGGCCGCAAGCGGCTCTTCGTCTGGTCGGTGGTGGGCTTCACCGCCGCCTCGCTGCTATGCGGTGCTGCCTTCACGCTGAATCAGATCGTGCTCTATCGCCTGCTGCAGGGCGTCTTCGGCGCGGCCCTCGTGCCCTTGAGCCAGGCCATCCTCCTCGACACCTTCCCGCGCGAAAAGCACGGCAAGGCGATGGCGATGTGGGGTGTGGGCGTCATGATCGGCCCGATCTTGGGGCCGACCCTGGGTGGGCTCCTCACCGAATATTACAATTGGCGCTGGGTCTTCCTCATCAACCTGCCCTTCGGCATCCTGGCGCTCTCCGGCATTCTCGCCTTCGTGCCGGAGACGCAGAAGGACCCCGACCGGCCGTTCGATTTCCTGGGCTTCGCTTTCCTCGCCATCGCCATCGGCGCGCTGCAGATGATGCTCGACCGCGGCGAGCTGCAGGCCTGGTTCGAATCGACCGAGATCGTGATCGAAGGTGGCATCGCGGCCTTGGGCCTCTATCTTTTCGTCGCCCACATGCTGACGCACCACCGCCCGTTCCTCGACCGGCATCTCTTCCTCGACCGCAATTTCGTGGTGGGTCTCGTCTTCATCTTCATCGTCGGCATCATTCTTCTGGCGACGATGGCGCTGCTGCCGCCCTTCCTGCAGCACTTGAAAGGCTATCCGGTCGTCACCACCGGCTATCTGCTGGCGCCGCGCGGATTCGGAACGATGGTCTCGATGATGCTGGTGGGCCGCCTGATGGGAAAAGTGGATACGCGCATCCTCATTTTCTTCGGCCTCGCCCTCACCTCCTTCTCGCTATGGCAAATGGGGCGCTTCAACCTCGACGTCACCGAATACATGCTGGTCGAGAGCGGCATCATCCAGGGGCTCGGCCTCGGCCTCATCTTCGTGCCGCTGAGCACCCTCACCTTCTCGACCCTGGCGCCGCATCTCCGCACCGAAGCGGCGGCGATGTTCAGCCTGATGCGCAATATCGGCAGCTCGATCGGCATCTCGATCGTCACCGCCTTGCTCTCGCGCAACACGCAGATCAACCACGCGATCCTCGGCGAGCATGTCAACATCTTCAACCCGCTGATGCATGCGCCCTATGCGCCGCCGCAATGGTCGCTCGATTCCACGGCGGGCCTTGCCGCCCTCGACGCCGAGCTCAACCGCCAGGCGGCCGGCATCGCCTATATCGACGATTTCGTGCTGATGATGTGGGTGACGCTGTGCGCCCTGCCGCTGCTGCTGCTGCTCCGGAAGCCGCGCCGACCAGTGAGCGACGGGCCGGTGAGCGACGGGCCGGCACTCCACGCCGTCGCGGATTAGGCCTAGCCTGGATCAGGCGGCGGTGACCATCGGCCGCTTCAGCTGCGCCTGTTCAATGAGCGGATAGTCGCGGCTGTTGAAGAGCTGGTAGTGCCACCACTCGTTTTTGTAATTGTCCCAGCCCGCCGCCATCATGATCCCCATCAGGATGAAGCGGTTGCGCTGGGCCGCGACCGGGACCTCGGTCGAGCCGTGATGCGATTGCGGCACCGCCTCGTCGAAGCCCGTCCCCATCTCCAGTTCCTGCCCCGTCGCCGCATCGGTGAGGGTAAGGTCGATGGCGACCCCCCTGGTATGGGGCGAGCCGCGCCTAGGATCGGCGACGAATTCCGGGTCCGGCAGGGCGTTCCACAGCGCCCATTGCGCCTCGGACGGGCGGTAGGCGTCGAAGATCTTCAGCCGGAGGCCCAGCGGCTGGGCGAGGTGGACGGCCTTGCGCAGATGGTCGGCGGCCTTCTCCTGGAGATAGCAATCGGCATTGCTGTAAATGATCTTGCCGGAAAGATTGTCGGGCGTCGCATAGACCAGCGAAATATCGAGGTCGAATTCCTGCGGCGTAATTTCAATGAGGCTCATCTTGCCACCGTTGCGTCAGCGTTCTAAACCGCCTTTAGCAGATTGCCCGCTGGCGAGATAGACCCGCCGGCGACATGCAACGCCCTTAACGATCCGGACCCGACGATGCCCGATGGCCAAAAGCCCGCCCGCCTGATCCTGGCCCTCGACGCCGCCGGCGATTCCTGCTCGGCGGCGATCGGCCGCGTTGGAAATGATCGGGCTGGAAATGATCGGGCGGGCGGCGATGAGCTTGTCGTCCTGGCGCAGGAAAAGCTGGTGATGAAGCATGGCCACGCCGCGCAATTGGTACCGATGCTGGAGCGTGTCGCAGACCTGGCCGACATCGCCCTTGCCGATCTCGACCTCATTGCTGCCGGCATCGGCCCCGGTGGGTTCACAGGGCTCCGCATCGCGCTGGCGACCGCGCGGGGCCTGGGCCTGGCCCTGGACTGCCCGGTCATCGGCATCAGCAATTTCCGCGCGGCGGCAGAAACCGTGCCCGCTGACATCCGCGCGAATCTCACCGGCGACATCCTGGTCCTCATCGACAGCCGGCGCGACGAACCCTATCTCGCCCGCCTCGATACCGCCCTGCGCTACCGCGCAGCGCCGCGCTTCATGTCGCTCCCCGAGATTGCAGCCGACATCGCAGCGGCACCGCCGGCGCTGGTGACCGGCGATGGCACGGGCCTGTGGCCGCATCCCTTTGCCCCCGGAACCGTCCTTCATCCGGCGGCCGGCGACGCCTTGAGCATCCTGCGCCTCGCGGCCGATGGCGAAGCGCGTTATGCCGAAAAGCCGCTGCCGCTCTATATCCGCGAAGCCGACGTCTCGAAGCCCAAACCGGCTGCCGGCGCATGATGCCACCGAGCTTCCGCAGCGCCGGGCTCTTCGACGCGCCCCTCCTCGCCGAGCTCCATCGCCTGTGTTTCACCGAAGGCTGGGACCAGCCCTGGTCGGAGAAATCCTTCAGCGACGTTCTGGCCATGCCCGGTGCCGCTTCCCTCATCGCCAGCGACGCCGATGCACCGCTTGCCTTCGGCCTGACCTTGCAGGCTGCTGACGAGGTCGAGCTGCTGTTGCTGGGAACCCTGCCGTCCGCCCGCGGCAAGGGACTCGGTCACGCCCTCCTCGACCGGCTGATGGGCGATGCCGCGGCGCGTGGTGCCAGACGCGCCTTTCTCGAGGTGGC
>NZ_JAYRQR010000051.1:0-106473 GCF_041910485.1 Dongia sp. | reverse complement strand
GGATCATCTGCAATCGCTCGGGCAGTTATGGTCGGCGTTTGGCCGCGCCGATGCGGCTGCGTCGGATTATCCTGCCGCGCCAGGTACCGGCCTTGTCCCAACCGGTCAGGGGCGAGGCATTTCCCAGGCTCGTACGGGGAAGAGGAACGAAGCCCCTCCTCTGGCCGGCATGCCTCTCCCATACGCGGCCCCGCCTTTTTGAGGTGCGGGACAACGGGGCATTGCCAGGGGACCGGGGCGAAGCGCTGCCCGGCCATGAGCGTCGAGAGGTTGCCCCCTCGAATTGGGACCGGCCTGCGCCCCATTTCTGAAGCCTGTGCCGGTGACAGCCGAGCGATTGCAGATGGTCCCGCCTGGGACCGCTTGATCGGTATTGTGCGCGCTAAGGGAATAATAGCCTACTTCATCGACAACGTCAAGAACAAAATAGGAACATAAGCGCCTATTTCTTCATATAGAGGTCGCGGGCGGCGAGGATCGCGCCGCCGACGATGGCAAGGCAGCCGAGCAGCACCGCCATCGTGGCACTCGCCTTGCCGGTGGCGATGAGGAGCAGCGTCGAGATGAGGGGCGAGGCGTAGGAGATGGCGCCGAGCGCCTTGATGTCGCCCTTCTTCACGCCGTAATCCCAGACGAAGAAGGCGGCGCCGACGGGACCCAGCCCCAAAGCGACGATGGCGATCCACTGCCAATTGTCCGTGGGCCAGACCGTCGTCTCGACCAGGAAATGGCTGATGAAGCCGAGGAGGGCGGTGACGCCGCAGAAGGCACCGACGAGATCGGTCGGCGCCGAGCCGAAGCGGCGCGAGAGCACGGAATAGATCGACCAGGTGAAGGCGCAGGCAAAGGCCGCCGCATAGCCGATGAACTCACCCGCTGGTTGGTCGGCTGCCGGCGTGCCGCGCGAGAGCAGCAGGATGATTGCCCCGCTCATGCCGATAAGGGCGCCGGCCACATGCTGCCAATAGAGTTTCTCGCCGGGCAGGAGGGCCGAGAAGAGGACGATGAGGAGCGGCCACAGATAGGCGATGAGGCTCGCCTCCACCGCCGGGGCATGATCGAGCGCCACGAAATAGAAGAGGTGGTAGAGGAAGAGGCCGCCGATGCCGATCGCATAGACCGGCCAGGGCTGGCGGAAGAACGTGAAGGCGGCGGCCCCCACCGTCAACGCGTCCCGGGCCCACTTCAAACAGCAGAAGAGGAACGCTATGCCGAAGGTCATCGCCATCAGCTGGAAGGGCGGCACGGCGCCGGTCGATGAGGTGAAGAGGGCCAGGGTCGCCCAGAGCAGGACGGCGATGGCGCCGATCATCGTGGCGCGGCGGGTGGCGGATTGGGGCGAGGCGGGAAGGGCGGTTTCAGTCATGGCCCGCCTGCTATCGCAAGCCGGGCATCAATCGTCAAGGTTCCAACAGGATCAAGTCCGGGGGGCCAGGAAGACGATGAGCAGCCAATTCCCGAGTACGATCGAGATGATCATGAAGAACAGCAGGACATAGCGGTGGAAATTCCGCTCGCGCTCGGTCACCAAGCCGCGGATGAGGCGGGTGAGGTTGGAGAAGCGCTCGGCGATGATGTTCATCTTCTCGCGTTCGGCATTCTGCCAGAATTGATAAATGATGAGCGAATAGATGGCGCCCACCGAGAGCACGAGGCTGATGATGATGCAGAGCTTGAAGAGGAAGCCGGTCTTCGAGGCATAGTCGCCCGTGAGGCCGAGGAGAACGAACAGACCCAGGGCGCCGAGGAGCGTGCCCCATTGCTGGTGCTTGGCGAAGCGGATCGTGTTGGCCGAGGCGCGGTAGAGTTCCAGCATCTCGGCATGCGTCAGTTCGTCGAGATCCGAGGGCTCGACGGTGATCGTTGTTTCGCCGCTGTCCTCGCTCTCAGCCTTGGGGGCCTTGGCCATGATCCACCTTGTCCATTACCTGCCCCATATTAGGCAGGTAATGGTTAACAAGCGGTGGACCTTCAGAAAATATCGCTAAAACAAGGCGTTAGCGGAGATTTTCCCTAGTACATATGCTGGCCGCCATTGATGGAGAGGGTCGAGCCGGTGACGAAGCCGGCATCGTCCGAGACCAGGAAAAGGACGCCGCGGGCGATTTCCGACGCCTGGCCGAGGCGACCCACGGGGATCTTGGCGACGATCTTTTCGAGGACCTGCGGCGGCACCGCGCGCACCATGTCGGTGTCGATATAGCCCGGGGCGATGGCGTTGACCGTGATGTTCTTCGCCGCGCCTTCCTGGGCCAGCGCCTTGGTGAAGCCGTGGATGCCGGACTTCGCCGCCGCATAATTCACCTGGCCGTACTGGCCGGCCTGGCCGTTGATCGACCCGATATTCACGATGCGACCGAAGTTGCGCTCGCGCATGCTGTCGATGACGCAGCGGCACATGTTGAAGCAGGAGGAGAGGTTGGTGTGGATGACGGCTTCCCATTGTTCGGGCGTCATCTTGTGCATGGTGCCGTCGCGGGTGATGCCGGCATTGTTGACGACGATATCGACCGGGCCGAGCTCCGCCGTGATCTTGGCGATGCCGTCCTTCACCTGTTTGAAATCAGAGACGTCGATCTTGTAGGCGGCGATGCCCGTCTCTTGCGTGAAGGCCTTGGCCTTCGCCTCGTCACCGCCATAGACGGCGGCCACCTTGTAGCCGGCCTTCTTCAGCGCCACGCTGATCGCCTCGCCGATGCCACGGGTGCCACCGGTCACAACTGCCACTCTTTGCATGCAATCCTCCCTGGTCGATTTTTGTGGGGTCGGTCTGATCCGGATTCATTCCGCGTGACCGATCTTCTTGCCTTTGGGCCATCCGGACTTTGCCGGGAAGGCCGTCTTTTGCTGATTTTCCGCAACTTGCTGCGGCGGGCGAATGCCCTCCCCCCTGAAGGGAGAGGGCCTCAAGCCGTTATCTCTCCACGCACCCCAAGCGTCAGCGTTCCACGCACATGGCGATGCCCATGCCGCCGCCGATGCAGAGGGTGGCGAGGCCTTTCTTGGCATCGCGCTTCTGCATTTCGTGGAGCAGCGTCACCAGAACGCGGGCACCCGAGGCGCCGATCGGATGGCCGAGCGCGATGGCGCCGCCATTGACGTTGACCTTCGACGTGTCCCAGCCGAGTTCCTTGTTGACGGCACAAGCCTGTGCCGCGAAGGCCTCGTTGGCTTCGATGAGGTCGAGGTCGCTGGCCTTCCAGCCCGCCTTGGCGAGGGCCGCTTGGCTCGCCGGGATGGGACCCGAGCCCATGATCGCCGGATCGACGCCGACCGTCGCCCAGCTGACGATGCGAGCAAGCGGCTTGAGGCCGCGCTTGGCTGCTTCGGCAGCCGACATCAGCACCGTGCCGGCGGCGCCGTCATTGATGCCGGAGGCATTGCCGGCGGTGACGGTGCCGTTCTCCCGCAAGAAGGCGGGGCGGAGCTTGGCAAGCGATTCCGCCGTGGTGCCGTGCTTGGGATATTCGTCTTCCGAGACGATGACATCGCCCTTGCGGCCGGCGATGGTGACCGGCGTGATCTCGTCCTTGAACTTGCCGGCCTTCATCGCGGCCTCGGCCTTCTGCTGGCTGGCCGCCGCGAACTGGTCCTGCTGGTCGCGCGTGATCTGCCACTTCTGCGCCACGTTCTCGGCCGTGTTGCCCATGTGATAGCCGTTGAAGGCATCCCACAACCCGTCCTTGATCATGGTGTCGACAAGATCGGTGTTGCCCATCTTGGTGCCGTTGCGCAAATGCACGCAATGCGGCGCCTGGCTCATGCTTTCCTGGCCGCCCGCGACCACGATGTTGCTGTCGCCGTTGCGGATCGCCTGGAAACCGAGCGCCACGGCGCGGAGGCCCGAGCCGCACAGCTGGTTGATGACATAGGCTGTCTTCTCATTGGGGATGCCGGCGCCGATCGCAGCCTGGCGCGCGGGGTTCTGCCCGGCGCCGGCCGCCAGCACCTGGCCCAGGATGACTTCATCAACCTCGCCCGGCGCCACCTTGGAGCGCGCGAGCAGATCCTTGATCACGGCCTGGCCCAGAACATGCGCCGGCACGCTGGAAAGCGCGCCGCTGAAGGCGCCGATCGGCGTACGGGCGGCGGCGGTAATGACGACATCATTCGGGTTGGCCATGGGTTCATCCTCCGGCGGAATTTTTACGTTTGTTGCATTGCAGCGAGAACCCTACGGGATCAATCGGGTCGGCTGCAAGCCTACTTTCGTCCACTCTGGGTCGCTGTAAGCGCAACCATCGGACGACGGACCGGCGATGCGGTCAAGCGACAAGTCAGAGAAGGGAGGCGGTTTGGGATAATGTCGACCGGATCGAACCGGACGAAAGGGGCGCGCGACGGAAGCGTGATGAAACGCCGCACCCTTTTGCAATGCCTCCTCACCGCCGCGACGCTGGGCGCCTCCGGGCGCGCGGCGTTGGCCGACGTGCCGCCGGCCCCATTCTTCGTCTGGGCCCGACGCTTCTACCGCGCGCAATTGACGGCGCGGGCGTTGCGCGAGGGGCGCGCCACGGCGGCGGAGACGGCAGGGTTCGATGCAACCCTCGGCCACCCGCTCCGCCACTATCTCACCGACGAGATGCAAAGGCTCTTCGACCAGGCGGCAGCGAAGCCACTGCCTTCCGACACACCGGAAGGCCCGATCCTCGATTTCGTCTTCGGCTGGGGCGCGCTCCCCAACCGCGAGATCGAATTGGTGAGTGTGACTGAGGCCCCCTGGTGGCAAGGCCTCGTCACCAAAAACCTGGCGCTCGTCACGATCTCCATCAACGGCAACGAACGCGACCTGACCTTGAAGGGTGAATACGTCCCCGAACTCTTCACCTGGCGCATCGCCGATATCGATTACGGCGAGGGAAGCGGGGAGAGTTTGAGGGAGAGGCTGGAACGGCACGGCAATTAGCGCATCGATAGATTTCCATTGCCGTTATGGCCCGCAAATGCGGCACATAACCATCCAAAGGCTTCACTACATCAAGCAATGTTGGTGACAATCGCGCTCGGTTGTGTATATCATGTGGGACACGCAATGAGTGTAGATGCATGACTCAATCGATCTCTCAGCGTTTCTGTCTCGCCTTGCTGCTTTTCTTTACCATCCCGCCGAGCGCTCAGGCTCAGCAAGCGATTCCAACTTTCGGCGCATGGTTGCAGTCATTCTACGAAAGCCGAACGGCGCCGCAGGGGGAATCCGTCCCCGGCACCGATCCATTTCGAAACCTGCTCTCTGCGGAAATGAGGCAACTCTATGAGGAGACCCGCCCCACTTCAACGGACGCCGCGTCTCAAGACGCTGCCGATGCACTAACGCGCGCGCTCATCTATGGTCCCGGCGCTAGGCCAGGCGCCGCGATCACACTCATCGAAGTCACAGAGCGGCCGTGGTGGTACAGCTTTGGCAACAGCGCCCGCGTTACGTTGTCCATAGACGGCGTCAAACAGATCCTGATCGTCAAAGGCTATTTTGACCGGGTCGCCTGCCGATGGTTCGTCATCGATATCGAATATGGCAGCGGCAGAACATTGAGGCGCGAACTGATCTAATCGCGGCCGATCGAGATTCGCGCCGACATTTTCTTCGGGCCAACCCTACTTCATCAAATTTGCGAACTGCGGGCAGAGGGCTTTGGCGCGCTGGGTGACTTGGGCGTGGCGTTCCGGGTTCTCGGTCTTGTCGAGCTGGAACCATTTGGCGAGCTTGGGATCTGTCGGGGCGCGGCCTTCCATCATGTCGACGAGGCGCGCGACCTCGGCTTCGGGGATATCAGCCAGCACCGACTTCATGCCGCATTCGAAGACGGCCTGGCGGTTGGGGGCCGCAATGCGCGAGGTGTTGAACATCGCGTCGGGGTCCTTGTTGAACTGCTCCTGCGCCATCGCCATGAAACGCGCCTTGGCTGGATTCTTCACCGGATCGATGATGGCGAAATCCTCGGCCGCCGCCGCGCCGATGCCCGCAACAAGCCCTGAGAAAAGGGTGGCCGAAAGCAGGAGGGCCGCCAGTATTCGTTTACGCGTCATCGATAGATCCCGATCCAAAATTTCCGCCGATATGACATCTATTATAGGACATTCATTCTATCGTGGCGTGTTTTATTGATGCGGGGCGGCAGGCGGTCACAATCGCCGGCCGCCCCGCGCGTCATGTGCGCCTTATCCCACGACCCGCGGCATGAGCTCGGGGAAGTCGCGCTGGTGCCAATAGGGGTAGACGGGGATCTTCTCGCTGGCGGCGTCGAGGCGCTTGATCTGGTCCGCTGAGAGTTTCCACCCCACGGCGCC
This sequence comes from Dongia sp., assembly GCF_041910485.1. Classification (GTDB taxonomy): domain Bacteria; phylum Pseudomonadota; class Alphaproteobacteria; order Dongiales; family Dongiaceae; genus Dongia. Next base: position 100,188 of record NZ_JAYRQR010000051.1, on the reverse strand, counting down.
GAGATTCTGTTTGAGCTGTTCCTCGGTGCGGGCGCCCATGACCAGGTTGCAGACGGTCGGGCGCGAGAGCAGCCAGTTGAGCGCCACCTGCGGCACGGTCTTGCCCGTTTCCTTGGCGACGGCATCGAGGGCATCGACGACCTGGAACAGGAACTCGTCCGCGACCGGCGGGCCGCCGACGGCACCGCCCTTGGCGATGCGGCCGGATTGATCGGAGGCGCCGCGGCGGATCTTGCCGGTGAGGCGGCCCCAGCCCAAGGGGCTCCAGACCATCGTGCCCACACCCTGGTCGAGGCAGAGGGGCAGGATCTCCTCCTCATAATCGCGGCCGATCAGCGAGTAATAGCCCTGATAGACGACATAGCGGGCAAGGCCGTTCTTCTCGGACGTGGCCAGGGACTTCATCACATGCCAGCCGCTGAAATTCGAGCAGCCGATATAGCGCACCTTGCCGCTGGTCACGAGAACGTCGAGAGCCGAGAGCGTTTCATCGACCGGCGTCGTCGCATCGAAACCGTGCATGAAATAGACGTCGATGTAATCGGTGCCGAGGCGCTTCAAGCTCGCCTCCGCCGCCTTCACCAGATGATGGCGCGACGAACCGCGCTCATTGGGGCCGTCGCCCATCGCGAAGGTGGCCTTGGTGGAGATGAGCGCCTGGTCGCGCTTCCCCTTCAAGGTGGCGCCGAGGATGGTCTCGGCGCGGCCCGAGGAATAGACGTCCGCCGTGTCGAAGAAATTGAGCCCGTGATCGAGGCACATCGCGACCTGACGGTCGGCGGCCTGCTGATCGACAGCACCCCATTTGTCGAAGAACTCATCACCACCGCCGAAGGTGGCGGTGCCGAAACTCAGAACGGGAACCTTGAGGCCCGAGCGGCCGAGCGAGCGATATTCCATGACGCCATGTCCTTGATCGTTTGCGAGGAACGTGGCGCGGAGCTTAGACCCTGCGGGCGGGCTTCTTCCACCACAAGCTGATTGGGGTCTTGGAAGGTCGCGGTCAGCTTTTGACGGCGAGTTCCTTCTGCGCATCGATCGCCGCCTGGATCAGGTCCATGAAATCCATGTCGGCGATGATGCCGGAGAGTTTGAAATTCTCCACCTTGATGCCGTCGGCCTTGGCATTGGTGAAATCCGTCTTGCTGAAACGGCAATCGGCGATGACGCTGGGATAGACCGCGTCCTTGTGGCCTTTGATCTTAATCACCTCAGGCGACAGATCGGCCTCGCGGAAGAGGGCACCTTCGAGAACGCTTTCGGTGAATTTGGCACCGCGCAGCTCGGCGCCCGAAAAATCGGCGCGGGTGAGGTCGGTGCTGTTGAAATTGCACAGATTGGCGCTGGCGCCTTTGAGGATCGTGCCGCGCAGCTTCGCGTTGGTGAAATTGGCGCCGGTCAGCTTGCTGCCGGAGAGGTCGAGGCCGGAGAAATCCGCCCCGGAGAAATCGGCGCGCTGGCCCTTGGCCCCGCCGGTCGCCACCCATTCGCCATGCGCGGTAATGAGGGCCTTGAGCTTCACGATCGCGTCGGGACTGTCATCGACCTGCAACGCATTTGACGCGTCGACGTAACCCTCAATGGCGGTCGAGAGGTCGACGCCGAAAAGGTTCGTGTCCTTCAAGGTCACATGGTCGAGCTTGGCACCCGCCACCTTGGCATGGTCGAGGCGCGCGCCGGAAAGATCGGCATTGGAAAGGTTGGCGCCCGAAAGATCCGCTCCCTTGAGCTGGGTCCCGGAGAGGTCGGCGCCGATCATTTCGGCCCCGCGCAGATTGGCGCCGGAGAGATCGGCGTTGCGGATGACGGCGCCGTTGATCTTGGCGCGCTCGAGATTGGCGCCGCTCAAGGTCAGCTCGTGCATCTCCGACTTGTCGCGCAGCGCCGTGGCGCCGCCATCGACCAGGAGATTGCCACTGCGGAGATCGGCACCGGAGAGCTGCGCCTTGGTGAAGTTGGCGCCTTTGAGCTGCGCACCGCGCAGATTGGTATCCTCGCAATTGGCGCCGCTCAAGTCGGTGCCGGAGAGATCGGCGCCGAAGAGATCGGCCCCGTGCAGATTGGCGCCGACGAGGTCGCAATTGACGAGCCGGGCCCCCACCATCTTCGCCTTGGCAAGGTTGACGCCGCGCAGCGACACGCCCTCGACGCTGAATTTGGAGAGATCGATCCGCCGGCCGCCTTTCTCCTTGGCAAGCCACAGGCGGTGGGCGGCGAGCGCCCCCCAAAGTTCATCTGCTGCCAGGACTGAATCGTCGGCCATGGCGGTCAGTCGATGCTCAAGATGAGGGCGAGCTTGTCTTCATGCCGCATGATTGCCTTCTTCGCCCGCTTGGCGACCGGGATCTTCGAGCGGATGCAGTGGGTGAGGAGCAGGGCGCCCAGGATCTCGCTCTTCAGTTCGACGATCCGCCCTTCCGGCTTCTCGCCGCCCTTCAGGGTGATGTTGACCTGCAGATCGTCTTCGCCGGCGATCACGATGCGGCCGAGACTCTCCTTTTCACCGATCTTATTGGTGGTCACGAGATATTGCAGAATTGCCGTCGCCAGCTCGTCCATCGAAAAGACCAGACGGCGCCATTCGGAAATCATGTTGAATCAGTCCCCCGGAATACCGCCGACGGCCGAAGGCGGCGGTCAGCGGGATCACACCCGAAGTCACGGTAACCGTTGCTGGGAATAAAGTGAAGCGCCTCGGAATATTACCGCGCTGCAATGAACGTTAATATTCGCCCTAATAAAGAAGTATCCCCAGCATCAGCAGGCCGATGACGATCCGGTAGATTGCAAAGGGGGCAAAGCCGTGCCGGCTGACAAAGCCGATCGCCAAGCGCACGACGATGAGGGCGGTGACAAAGGCCGCCGCAAAGCCGATGCCGATCAGCGACAAGCCGTCGGCCGTCAGATCATGCCGGTTTTTCCACAGATCGAAGACTGTTGCCGCCAGCATGGTTGGGATGGCGAGAAAGAATGAGAATTCAGTCGCAGTCCGGCGGTCGATCCCCATCAGCATGCCGCCCATGATGGTGGCGGCGGCGCGGCTGACGCCGGGGATCATGGCGACGCATTGGAAGAGGCCGACCGCAAGAGCACGCTTGAGGCTCACCTCCTCGGCGGCATGAAAGCGCGGGGCTGGGCGCAGCTTCTCGATCACCAGCATGGCGATGCCGCCCACGACCAGCATGCTGGAGACGATGAGCGGCGAGAACAGCACCTCCTTGATGGTCTTGTAGGCGAGGGCGCCGATGACCATCGAGGGGATGAAGGCGGTGAGGATGACGGCAGCGAAATGGCGCGCCTCCGGCCGGTCATGGAGATGGACCAGCGTGCCGATGAGTTTCTGCCGATAGACCCAGCAGACGGCGAGGATGGCGCCGAGCTGGATCACGATTTCGAACAGCTTGCCGGTCGGTCCCTCAAATCCCAGCAGATCGATGAGCAGGATAAGATGACCGGTCGAGGACACGGGCAGGAATTCGGTGAGACCTTCGACCACGCCGAGGAGGGCGGCCTCGGCAAAGTTTGTCAGATTCATGAAAGGTGGCTTCACGGGATAGGAGAGGGCTGGGAGGCCTAACCCATCCGCGCGCCCTTGTCACGACCCTGCGCGATCTAATCGGAGAAACAATTGGGGGGTGGGGCGGTTGGTCCAGTACGGTCGATGGCTCTGCCAGTCGGCCTCAATACTTCCTCAATGGAAAGGACCAGATCATGGCGAACCAGCAGAACCCGAATGAACGCGACCGCCAGAACCAGCAGCAACAGGGTCAGCGCAGCGATCGACCGGGCGCCCCCAACGAGGGCCAGCGCCAGCAGCAGCAGGGCAATCCCGACCGCAAGCCCGGCATGGGCCGCGACGATGATATGGTCGGCAAGGACACGGACGGCGACGGCAAGGTCGTACAGCCCGGCCAGAAGCCCGGCCAGAGCCACGGCACCGGCATCAAGCCGGACCAGAAGCGCTGATGCGAGAAGCGCTGAGAATTGATTTCAGCCGTTGATGAGGGGCCCGCGCCAACCGCGCGGGTCCCTTATTTTGCAACAATGCCTTCTATCCAGGCTGCAAGCGGCTGCCAGACAGCGGGCATCGCCGCGCGGCCGACCATCATGCCGATATGGCCGGCATTGGGCACGATCTCGTCAACAACGCGCAGGCGCTTGCTGAGCCCACGGGCGCTGCCCGGCGGCACGATCCGGTCGGCGCTGGGAATGACATTGAGCACCGGCCGGTCGAGGCCGGCCGGATCGACCACCTTGCCGTCGATGCGCCATTGCAGATTGCCCGGCGTGTTTTCGCCGTACCAGCTGGACAGGCACTCACGCGCCACGGGCGCCGCCAGACTGATCCCGTCATTGAGCCAATCCTCGAGCGCCACAAAGCGCCGCGCCGACGGGCTGGCCGGGTCGAGGGTGCCGAAATACTGGAACTTCTTGAGCACCTGGAACGGGTCGAGGCCGGAGAAGAACGCCTGCAGCATGTCGACCGGCAATTCTTCGAGGATCTGCAGCACCGGTTCGAGCTGACGGCCGACCTGGCCCATCATCTGGGCGTGGGCGGCGTTTTCCGCGTGAAAATCCCAGGGTGTGGCAAGGCAGACGAGGCCGGCGATATCGGCCTGCCGCCGCAAAGCAAGCGCCAGGGCAAGATCGCCGCCCATGCAATAGCCCAGGATGAAGATCGGCCCGCCCGGTTCGCGCTTCACCGCATCGAGCGCCTGTTCCAGCCGGCCGGCGATATAGTCGGTCAAGCTGAAGCTGCGTTCGACATAGCCCGGACCGTCCCAATCGACGACGAAGGGGTCAAAGCCGTTGGCGCCCAGCCAGCGCAGAAAGGACCCGTCCTTTTCCAGGTCGAGCACATAATAGCGATTGACCAGGGACGGGATGACGAGGAGGCGCGGGCGCCGTGGATCGACCGGGCCGGATTTCGGCGTGCGGTAGTCGCGCAGCTTCGTGGTGCCCTGGTCCCAGAGGACCGGCATGTCGGCGAGATCGCGCCGAGCCGGGTGGCGGCGGTAAGCCTCAATGCCGGTCAGCAACTGCCCGAAGCGGCGGCGGCCTTCAGCCTGCAGCGCCGCCATCAGTGCCGCCGGATCCGCCTTCTGGATCTGCGGCATGAGGTCGGCGAGGCTTTCTTGCAGGCCGCGCAGATCCGGCTGCGGATTTGGGTTTTGCGGCTGGCTTCCGTTTCCGTTCGGCTGACTGTTCCGCCAATTGCTCAAGGCGGCGTTCAATGCCGGCAAGGCGATGGCTGAGTTCGTCCAGGTCGCCGCCGCGAGGCTCAGATGCTGCGGCAGCGGCCGCGGCCCCAGGCGTGGTCCCTGGCGGGAACCCTGGGGCGGATCGTTCGGTCTTTGCCTCTCCATTGCCGCCGCTTGCCCCTTTCCACCAATCCTGTGCCATCCAGGCCTGGCTCATCTTGGTCCAGGATTTGGCCAGGTCGGCATTGGCGCCGTCGCCCATCTGGCCCATTTGCGAAAGCCACATGCCGGGCAGAGGCATGGCAGCCATCAGGCGTGCCGCCTGGGCAGCCAAATCCGGATTGGCGGCAATGGCGCCGAGCTGGTCCTGCCACAGGTCCAGGAGCCGCCGCGCCAGTTCCTCAAGCTCAGGTTCCTTGAGATCCGGCGTCTCCGCCTGCTTTCCCGTCTCTTCAGTCATTTAGGGACTATAACCCCAGCTTAGGCCGCATGGAAACCCGCCTTTGCTGCCGGTGCTAAGGCCGTGCTGTTATTGCGGTTTCGCGTTGCAGCGACCGCATTGCCATATGCCCCTCCTCTAGTGCTATGCTGCACCACCGCGGCGGGAATAGTTTCCGAATATCTTGCTGCAACGCGCCATGAGACCGGCGCCAAAAAGCCAGTGATTAAGAGTTTTACCGCAGGGGAGTACATGATGGCTTTGCCAGGTGAGCAGAACAAGGGCGACCAGGCCAAAACCGGCGACAAACAGGCGCCGGTGCGGATCAAGAAGTACGCCAACCGCCGTCTCTACAACACGGCCACCAGTTCCTATGTGACGCTGGACTATCTTGCGCAGATGGTGCGCGAGGGGCTCGACTTCACGGTTGAAGATGCCAAGTCCGGCGAAGACATCACGCGTTCCGTGCTGACGCAGATCATCGTCGAAGAGGAATCGAAGGGGCAGAACATGCTGCCCATCAATTTCCTGCGGCAGCTGATCAGCCTTTATGGCGACAATCTCCAATTCCTGGTGCCGGGCTATCTGGAAAAGAGCATGGAGAGCTTCGCCACCAACCAGGATCAGATCCGCCAGTATATGAAGGAGAATTTCGCCAACGTCCTGCCGCTCGACCGGCTCGAAGAGATGTCGAAGCAGAACATGGCCTTCTTCCAGCAGGCGATGAGCATGTGGAACCCGTTCAAGGTCGGCTCGACCGGCCCGTCGGCGCCGGAGCCGAAGGCCGAAGGCGGCGCCAAGGGCGGCGAGGAGCTTTCCGACCTCAAGGCCCAGATGCAGGCCCTGCAGCGGCAGCTTGAACAATTGACCAAGGCCGGCCAGAAAGCCGACTGAGTTTGAACCCGTCGCCGCCATGATCCGCCCTGGATCATGGCGGCGCTTTTTTTGAGGCGACGGCAGAGCATGCGCGCGAAGATCAACGGCACCGACTTCTTCATTTCGGTGGCCGGTGCGGAAGGAAAGCCCGCTCTCATCCTCAATCATTCCCTGGCGACCAGCCATGAAATGTGGGGGTTGCAGCTTCCGGTCTTCGCCCGTCACTTCCGCGTCGTCGCCTTCGACATGCGCGGCCACGGCGCCAGCGTGCCGACGGCAGGCGCCTATTCCATCGACCAGCTGGCCGATGACGTGGTGGGTGTCGCCGACCATCTGGGCATCCAGCGCTTCAACTTTCTCGGCCTCTCGATCGGCGGAATGATCGGGCAGAATCTGGGCTTCCGTCATGGCGGTCGGTTGGAGAAGCTCGTTCTCTCCAGCACCGTCACCGGAACGACAGGACCCGAGGTCGCCAAGATGTGGGGCGAGCGCGTCGCCGCCGTGCGTGCGAACGGCATGGGCGGGCAAATCGACGGCACCATGTCGCGTTGGCTGTCGGCGGCATTCCAGAAAGACGCGCCGGTTTCGGCGCAATGGATCCGCGACCTCATCGCCGCGACGCCGGTCGACGGTTTCATCGGCTGCGGCGAGGCGATCAAAGCCCTGGACCTGCCGGCAACGAAGCTTGCCGGCATCAAGGCGCCGACCCTGGTCATCGCCGGCGAGAAAGACCCGGGCTCGCCGCCCACCGAGGGGGCCAAGATCGCCGCCGCCATTCCGGGTGCCAAGAGTTTCGTGGTGCCGGGCGGCTATCACCTATGCAATGTCGAGTTCCCGCACGTCTTTACCGAACGGTGCCTGAGCTTCCTTCTCGACCAGAAATAAAGCTGTCCAGGCGGCGAGTATCGTGACCGTGTCTTCTTCCGTTTCGTCGCAAAATGCCGTGCTGCGCGTCGTGCCCGTGGCCTTCGTCTTGCTGTGGGCGACGGGGTTCCTGGTGGCGCGCTATGCTATTCCCTATGCGCCGCCTTTCACTCTGCTGGTGATCCGCTTTGCGCTGGCCTCGGCGATGATGGCGGGGATCGGCCTTGTCTTCGGCGCGCGCTGGCCGCGGACACTGGCCGAATTCATGCATATCGTCATCACCGGCATTCTGCTGCAGGCGGTCTATCTCGGCGGTTGCTATGGCGCGATCTATGCGGGCCTCCCCGCCGGCATGGTTGCCTTGATCGCGGGCCTGCAGCCCATCGTCACGGCGGCCCTGGCCGGACCGCTGCTGGGCGAAAGGTTGCGGCCGCTGCAATGGCTGGGGGCGGGGCTCGGCTTTATCGGGCTGACCATGGTCATCTGGCACAAGCTGGCCTTCGACAGCGGACATCTCTGGGCGCTGTTCTTCGCCTTCGTACAGCTGTTCGGCATCACGGCGGCGACGCTCTATCAGAAACGCTTCAGCCCCAATGCGGATTTGAAGGCCGGTGCCGCCATCCAATATGCCGCGGCCACGCTGGTGCTGCTGCCCGTCATGCTGTTCGTCGGCGTCGGCGAAGTCGACTGGCAGCCGCAGTTCATCGCGGCGATGGCGTGGATCGTGATCGTGCTGTCCGGCATTTCGATCGCGCTCCTCACCTGGATGATCCAGCGTGGTGCCGCTTCGAAAGTCGCCAGCCTTTTCTACCTGACGCCGCCGGGTGCTGCCCTTGGCGCGTTTTTCTGGTTTGACGAACGGCTCGACGCTCTGGCTCTCTGCGGTATGGGTGTCGTGGCTGTCGGTGTCTATCTGGTGAACCGTCGATGACCGAAGCGGAAATGATCGAGCGTCGCCGCTACCGTCCCGAGCCGGGGCAGGAACTGCGCGTCTTCGCCTACGGATCGCTGATGTGGCGGCCGGACTTTTCCTTCATCGATCTGCAGCCGGCGACGCTCTATGGCTATCACCGCGCCTTCTGCATCATCTCGACCCATTATCGCGGATCGGAAACGCATCCGGGCCTGGTCCTGGGGCTTGACCGCGGCGGGCAATGCATCGGCCGCATGTATCGGATCGCGCCAGAGGATGCCGAATCCGCCGCCGATTATCTGCATCGGCGCGAGATGATCACCGGCGTCTATATTCCACGCCTTCTCAAGGTGCGGTTGCCATCGGGCGAGGATGTGACAGCGCTGTCCTACGTGGCCGACCGGCAGCACCCGCAATATGCGGGAAAGCTCGCGGTCGAGGATGTGGTGCACCGGATCCGCGATGCCGTCGGTGTTGCCGGTCCCAATATCGATTACCTGCGCAATACCGTGCAGCATCTTGACGATCTGGGTATAAGCGATTGTGCGCTGCACCGAATTTTACGCATGCTCGACGGCGATAAAGCGGCTACATAAGGCCCCGACAGTCACAAGTCGGGGGCATCATGGGTCCGTTCGAACATCCGCAGAAATCCTATTACGCGGCGACCGCCAACAAGTTCCAGCGACTGGAACCGTTGTCGGGTACCGTCGCGGCGGATGTGTGCGTGGTGGGCGGCGGTTTCACCGGCCTGTCCGCGGCCCTTCATCTTGCCGAACGTGGTTTCAAGGTCGTGCTACTGGAACAGGCGCGCATCGGCTGGGGTGCCTCGGGCCGGAATGGCGGCCAGATCAATCTGGGCCTACGCAAGGGGCCTGAGGAACTGATCGCTGCCTTTGGCGAAGAGCGGGCCAAGCTTCTCTTCAACATGAGCGAAGAAGCACGGGCGATCATCGTCGATCGCGTGGCGAAGCATCAAATCGCCTGCGACCTGAAGCCCGGCACGCTCCATGTCGCCAGCAAGGCGCGCGATCAGCAATGGATGGAAGAGGAAGTGGCCTGCCTGGACAAGGTCTATGGCTATAAGGGGGCGACCTTCCTCGACAAGCGGCAGACCAGGGCCGAGCTCGGCTCCGACATTTTTCATGCCGGCGTCAAGGATCGCGGCGGCGGGCATCTGCATCCGCTCAACTATGCGCAAGGGCTCGCCGAGGCGGCAATCGCCGCCGGTGCCGTGCTTCATGAGCAAAGTCATGTCGTGCGCATCGACAAGGGCACTGTCAACCGCGTCGTCACCACGCAGGGCGAGGTGCAGGCCAAATATGTGGTCCTCGGCTGCAACGCCTATCTCGGCGATTTGGAGCCGCGCATTGCCGGCAAGATCATGCCGATCGCCAATTTCATCGTCGGCACCGAGCCATTGTCCGAGAACGAGGCCCGCGACGCCATCACCAACGATGTCTGCGTGTGCGACACCAAGTTCGTCGTCAGCTATTGGCGCCTTTCCGCCGACCGGCGCATCCTGTTTGGGGGCGGTGAGCGCTACAACACGCATCCGCCGGCCGATATCGGCGCCTTCGTGCAGCCCTATCTCGCCCGCGTCTATCCGCAATATGCCGAGAAGCGCATCGATTTCGGCTGGGGTGGGATGCTGGCCATCACCGCCTCGCGTCTGCCGCAGTTGGGGCGCATGGGCAACATCTTCTTCGCGCACGGCTATTCCGGGCAGGGCGTCGCGACGACGGGCCTGGCCGGCAAGCTGGTCGCCGAAGCGGTGGCGGGGACGGCGGAACGGTTCGACGTCTTCTCGGCGATCAAGCACCAGACTTTCCCCGGTGGGACCTTGCTGCGGCATCCGCTGCTGGTGGCGGCGATGCTGTGGTACGCGCTCCGCGACCGGCTCTAGGGGCGAACGCAGCCTGCTTAGGCAGGGTATAATCGCGCCTAATCAGATAGTTACCCATCAGGCGGCGAAAATACCGGACCAGCTTGCCAGTGGCGGCTGACCAGCGATATATTCAAGTGGATATAACGTTGTCCCGCGAACCGAATGACGCTGCAGGTTTTCCGCAACCAGGGTGAGGGTGGTCTTGCTTCGGCCAAAGTGAGCCGCCGCGAGCAGTTTTCGCTCGGCTCCCTGTTCGATCGTTCGACCCTGCCCGATGCCGCGATGAATTTGCGCCCTGCAGCGCAGGCGGGATCGCGGCGCGAAACGCCCGCAACGGTCCTGGCCAGCCTGACGCGGCGCCAGAAGATCTGGGAACTCGGTGCCTCGCTGCATTGCTCGATCATCGGCACCTGCCTGACGACAGCCGAGCTGCGCCAAGCGCTCACCAAAATGAACATCGCCGGTATCGAGGCGATGACGGAGCATGACCTTCACAAGCACGGCGTCACGCTCGCCGGCTATCGCGACGGCACCGCAAAGCCCTTGCAGAAGGCCCTGGACCGGAAGCATCAGCGCAGCATCGCCAAGTTCGATCTGGTGACGATGGAAGAGGAGCTGCTGCACCTCTGGCAGGACGGCGTGGCGGCCGGTGATATTCCCGGCGCCTATTGGGCCTTGCTCAGTCATGGGTCGGTCACGGAAAAGCTGACCAAGCGCGCCTTTGGCGAGGTGCATATGCTCTCGCATCTGATGGGAGCCGCCAACCGTGCCGATATCCGCCGCCTCAGCGCGATGGAGACGGAGAATGAGGCGCTCAAAGCCAAGATCGAGCGCCAGCAGGCACAGATCCACGACATCGCGGTCGCGCGCGATGCGAAGATCCGTGACCTCGACCGCCTTCTGTCCCAACGCTTGCATTCCGTCGGGACCGTGCAGGAAGCGAGTGCCGGCGGTGATGATCTGCTGGCCGTCTTGGAGCGCCGGCTGGCGTCCGAGGCGGGACGCCGGCAGAGCCTGGAAGAGAAGCTCGCTGCTGCCGATCAGCGCTGGAAGGTGGCCCAGGACAATCTGGCCAACGCCAGCGAGACGATCAGGCGACTGGAGCAGGAATTGGCGCTGGCTGAATCCGGCCTTGGCTTGGACGGGGCGGTCGAAGAACCCGTGGCATCACACCTTGCCGGGCGCACACTCCTTTACATCGGCGGCATGTCCGGTCACGTCGCGCGCCTGAAATCGATTGCCGAGCGCTTCGGTGCCGCCTTGCTGCATCATGATGGTGGGCTTGAGTCGCAGTCGACGCAGCTGCAGGCGCTGGTGGCGCAGGCGTCGCTGGTCTTCTTTCCGGTGGATTGCATCAGCCACGATGCCATGCACCAGTTGAAGAAAGCGTGCCGCCAATCGGCCAAGCCCTACATCCCCCTGCGCAGTGCCGGGCTCACATCTTTCCTTGCCGCCCTCAGGAGCTGGCAACCACAGGCGGCCGGCGCCGCCTTCTGACCGCCTTCATATTTTTCCACCATGCAAACAAACGGACGAAAGGCCCGCCATGTCGAACGCGCTCAAATTCTATATTGATGGTAAATGGGTTGATCCGGTGAAACCAGCAACGATCGACGTCATCAACCCGGCGACCGAAGAGGCCTATGTCAAGATTTCCGGCGGTTCCACTGCCGATGTCGACCGCGCCGTCGCCGCGGCCAAGCACGCCTTCAAGACCTTTACGAAGACCAGCAAGGAAGAGCGTCTGGCGCTCCTGCGCAATATCCTGGCGGTCTACAACGCCCGTGCCGAGGATCTGGCGCGCGCGGTCTCGGATGAGATGGGCGCGCCGATGAGCTGGGCGCGGGATGCCCAGGTCTGGGCCGGCCGCGTCCACCTTGAAGCCACGATCACCGCCCTGGAAGGGTTCGAGTTCGAGCATCAGCGCGGCACTTCGCGCATCGTCAAGGAAGGGATCGGCGTCGCGGCTCTCATCACGCCGTGGAACTGGCCATTGAACCAGATCGTCTGCAAGGTGGCCCCGGCCATTGCCGCCGGCTGCACGATGGTGCTGAAGCCGTCGGAAATCGCGCCCATCAGCGGTGTCATCTTCTCCGAGATCATGGCCGAAGCCGGCACGCCGGCCGGCGTCTACAACATGGTGAATGGCGACGGGCCGTCGGTGGGTCAGGTCATGTCCGGCCACAAGGATGTCGACATGGTCTCGTTCACCGGATCGACCCGCGCCGGCATCATCGTGGCGAAGACGGCGGCCGATACGGTGAAGCGCGTGGCGCAGGAACTGGGCGGCAAATCACCCAATATCATTCTGCCCGACGCCGATTTCGCTTTCGCCGTGAAGAAGGGGGTCGAAGGTTGCTTCGGCAATACCGGCCAGTCCTGCGATGCACCCACCCGCATGCTGGTCCCGCGCGGCCGTCAGGCCGAGGCTCTGTCGATTGCCAAGGCCGCTGCCGAGGCGCACAAGGTCGGCGATCCGAAATCCGCCGACACGGTGCTGGGCCCGGTCGTGTCGGAGCTTCAGTTCAACAAGATCCAGCGATTAATCGAAGCCGGTATCAAGGAAGGGGCGACCCTGGTGACGGGTGGCCTCGGTCGGCCGGAAGGGCTCAATCGCGGCTACTATGTGCGCCCGACCATCTTCGGCAATGTGACGCCCGCGATGACGATCGCGCGCGAGGAAATCTTCGGACCGGTTCTTTCCATCATGCCCTACGACTCTGAGGAACAGGCGATCGAGATCGCCAACGACACGGTCTATGGCCTTGCGGCCTATATCGCCAGCCAGGATATCGAGCATGCGCGTCGCGTGGCGCGCGAATTGCGGGCCGGTACGGTCAACATCAATTATCCGGACTGGGATACGTTCGCGCCCTTCGGCGGCTACAAGCAGTCCGGCAACGGCCGCGAATATGCCGATTGGGCGATCCACGATTTCCTGGAGATCAAGGGTGTGGTCGGCTACGGCAAAGCCTGACCGAAGAAGGGTTGCCGCCGTTTCTTTTGACACATGGCGGTCATGAAAATTCGGGACTTTGGCGGGGGCGGGGAATGCGGTATTCCACTGCCATCCGCCAAAGTTGTTTTTAGGGAAAGCGCTATCATGCCGAACAATCTGAAATTCTACATCAACGGCCAGTGGGTCGATCCGGTGAAGCCCGCCGTTCTCGACGTCATCAATCCGGCGACCGAGGAAGCCTTTACGCAGATTTCGATGGGTTCCGCTGCCGACGTGAACAAGGCGGTCGCCGCCGCCAAGGCAGCTTTCCCGAAATTTTCAGCGACCAGCAAGGCGGAGCGCCTGGCGCTGCTGAAGCGGATCCTTGAGGAATACAACAAGCGCTTCGACGACATCGCCAAGGCCGTGTCCGATGAAATGGGCGCGCCGATGTCTCTGGCGACCGATTCCCAGGCCTGGATCGGCCGCGCCCATCTCGAAGCGACCATCAAGTCGCTGGAGGAATTCTCGTTCGAGGAAAAGCGCGGCGACACGCGCATCGTCAAGGAAGGGATCGGCGTTGTCGGTCTCATCACGCCGTGGAACTGGCCACTCAACCAGATCGTCTGCAAAGTGGCCCCGGCGATTGCCGCCGGCTGCACCATGGTGCTGAAGCCCAGCGAAGTAGCACCGATCAATGCCATCATCTTCGCCGAAGTCATGGATGCAGCCGGCGTGCCGGCCGGTGTCTTCAACCTGGTCAACGGTGACGGCCCGAATGTGGGCCAGGTGATCGCCGGCCATCCGGATGTCGACATGGTCTCGTTCACCGGGTCGACCCGCGCCGGCATCATCGTCGCAAAGACCGCGGCCGATACGGTGAAGCGCGTCAGCCAGGAACTGGGCGGCAAGTCGCCGAACCTCATTCTCGAAGATGCTGATCTGGAGACGGCGGTCTACAAGGGCATCGTCAATTGCTTCAGCAACAGCGGCCAGTCCTGCAATGCGCCGACGCGCATGCTGGTACCGGCCAAGCGTCATGACGAGGCGCTGAAGATCGCCAAGAAGGCGGCCGAAGCACAGAAGGTCGGCGATCCGAAATCGACTGACACGGTGCTTGGCCCCGTGGTGAGCGAGATCCAGTTCAACAAGATCCAGGGCCTCATTGAGAAGGGCATTGCCGAAGGGGCGACCTTGGTCACGGGCGGCACCGGCCGACCGGACGGGCTCAATCGCGGCTATTACGTGCGCCCGACGGTCTTCGGCAATGTGAAGAACGACATGACCATCGCGCGTGAGGAGATTTTCGGTCCCGTCATCGCCATCATGCCCTATGAGACTGAGGAGCAGGCGATCGCGATTGCCAATGACACGGTCTATGGCCTTGCAGCCTATGTGCAGTCGAAGGATGTGAAGAAGGCACGCGATGTTGCGCGTCGCCTGCGGGCCGGCCAGGTCAAGATCAACTACCCGGCCTGGAACGCCTACACGCCTTTCGGCGGCTACAAGCAATCGGGCAATGGTCGCGAATATGCCGATTTCGGCATTCACGATTTCCTGGAGACGAAGGGAATCGGCGGCTACGGCGAAAACTGAGGCCGGGCATGTACAACCCGTCGCATTTCCGTGAAGAGCGCCTGGACGTCCTCCATGAGGCGATCACGCAGGCGCGCCTTTGCTCGCTCGTGACATTGGGCAGCGACGGGTTGGATGCCAGCCACATTCCAGTCTTGCTGGAGGCGGGGGAGGGTGCGTACGGCACCCTCTACGGCCATCTCGCCCGTGGCAATCCGCAATGGAAGCAGACTGACCGGACGATCGAGGCGCTGGCCATCTTCATGGGGCCGGACGCCTATATCTCGCCATCCTGGTACGCGGCGAAGGCCGAGCATGGCAAGGTCGTCCCGACCTGGAATTTCGTCACCGTCCATGCGCGTGGTCCGATCGAATTTTTCGACGATCGCGACCGCCTGTTGCCGCTGGTGACCAAGCTCACCGACCGGCATGAGGGGAAGCGTGCCGATCCCTGGAAAGTGAGCGATGCGCCGGCCGATTTCATTGACGGTTTCCTGAAGGCGATCGTCGGCTTTCGCCTGCCCATCGCCAAGATCGAGGGCAAGTGGAAGCTGAGCCAGAACCGATCCGAGGCCGATCAGCGCGGTGTCGTCGATGGCCTGCGGGCAGGCGGCGACAGCGCCGACGGAGCTGTCGCCGATCTGATGGCAAGGCAGCGCTGATTCAGGAGCGACGGAAGAAGCGCTTCACGCCCGCCCACAAGCCCGCTGCCAACGGCACAATCAGAATGGCCAGCTTCTTGCCGGCGACGGCGAGAATGGCGAGCGCGCCCGCCAGCAAGCCCTTGCCAAGCTTGACGCCGGCAACCGCCGCCACCAGCCCGGCAATGCCGTAAGCCGCGACTTTGTCGCCTTCTTTGACATCGATATAGCGATAACCAGCATCATAGCTGTGGCCGTCGAGGACCGATGCGAGCACCTGCTTGCCGTTCTTCCGGTATTGCTCCATGTCCCCGACCCAGATGAATTTGTGATAGCCTTCGCGCCCCAGCTTCACCGCGACCGCGTTGGGCCAGTGCTGCTGATCGTCACCCAGTTCCAGTACATAGTGCGCGACGTGTGTTGTGGCATCGTAGCTTGGCTTTTCAATCCAGCTGATGACATCGAAGGGAGCCTGGCCATGAGCTGCCCGCTCTTTATTGGCTTCCCGCTGACCCTCGATGAGTTGTTTGAGAAAGTCGTCGGGATCAATGTCCGACCAGTCATTGTCTTTGACGAAGCCTTCACGGAGAAATTCGACGGCGACCTCAACATTGTCGGCGGCGTTGAAGACAACGAATTCGGTGTTCGGAAATTCGACGCCGTTGATCAGGTACTCGTAGCGCTCTGCGTCTTTCCCCAACAAAGTTGTGAATCCTGCGGGCGGCCTGATGGTGCTGTGTGACGCCTCGATCTGGAAACTGTCCGCGCCGGACAGCCAGTTCATTTCCCTCAATTCGTTGCGAAGCGCTGCCTCGTCCTTGGGATAAGGCGCCTGATCGGCAAATGCGGCGCCCGCCGCCAGACAAAGCATTCCGGTCAATGCGGCACGCCAAACAGCGCGTTTCATCTCTATCCTCATAAGTAGTAAATCTTATAATCGAATACAACAAAAAGAGAACATTGCCAAGCCTTGGCGTCGCCGCACCGCAACAGGTAAGGTTCCGGCAAAAGGGAGAGCGTGATGAAGATTCTGATTCTCGGCGCCGGCGGCGTCGGTGGCTATTTCGGCGGACGGCTCATCGAGGCGGGGGGCGACGTGACCTTCCAGGTACGGCCGGCTCGCGCCCGGTCGCTGGCGGAGAAGGGCCTCGTTATCAAAAGCTCGCAAGGCGACGCGACTCTCCCGGTGAAGACGATCGAGGTGGCCGAGGGCAGCGGTCCCTTCGATCTCGTGCTCCTTTCCTGCAAGGCCTACGACCTTGGGACCGCCGTCGACGCGGTGGCGCCGCATGTGGCGGCAGGGGCCGTTCTGCTGCCGCTCCTCAACGGCATGCGCCATCATGACGATCTGCGCGCCCGGTTCGGCCCCGAGCCGCTCATTGCCGGTGTCGCCCAGATCGAGACGACGCTGTCGCCCACCGGCGAGATCCTGCATAAGAGCGACTTCGCGCGCATCGTCTTCGGCTCGCTCGGCGACTATCCGCCGACACCGCGCGCGCAGACTGTGCTCAGTGATTTCGCGCGCATCGCCAGCAGCGCCAATTTCTCCAGCCGCCTCATGGACCCGGTCGACCAGGCCCTGTGGGAGAAATGGATGATGATCGGCACGCTGGCCGGCATCACCTGCCTGATGCGCGGTGCTACCGGCGACGTGATGGCGGCGAAGGAGGGGCGTGAGCTCACCGAGGAATTGCTGCAGGAAGCGATTGCGGTCGCCACCGAGCACGGTTATCCGCCGAGCCCCGAATGGCTGGGCGGTGCCCGCAAATTGCTGATGACGCACGGTTCGACCTTCATGGCGTCGATGCTGCGTGACATCGAGAAGGGGAATGCGATCGAGGCCGATCATATCATCGGCGACATGTACCGCCGCGCCCATGAAGCCGGCCACGATGCCAATGTGTTGCGCCTCGTCTATTGCCATCTCCAGACCTATGAAGCGCGCCGCGCACGGAAAGGATTGTAGGGCGCTTGCGCTTCACCGACACCCGCCCCATATCGCGATGACGAGGACGGCCGGAGATTGCATTTGACGCTCTTCAGGTCAGCGCACCGCGAGAGAATTGGGGCGGCAGTGCACGAATTGTGCGCCGCGTCGGGCGATATCTTGGCGCTTTCGGCCGAGGATGTTGCCGCCGCCGCCTTGCGCCGCGGTTTGAAACGGACTTCTCGCGATCTGTTGGGCAAGCTTCTGGCGCAGGCGATCGATTGTGATATCCATCGCTTGACCGACGTTTTTCGCATGAGCGGCGGGACCGCCTTGCAGCCGGCGCGGCTGGTGGGCGATTGAGCCCTGCGGCTCGGCCTGTCGGCGCAGGAGATCGCGGAAACTACTGCCGACAGTATGGCGCCCGTGGCGCTGGCGCAGGCCTATCTTGGGATCGCTCCCATCGACGTCCCGCAGCTCGAGGCGCTGAAAGATATCGCGATGGCCTATGGTGCCCCACCAGATGCGGCCCTTGGCTGGATTGAAAAGGCAGTCAATGCCGAGATCGAGCGCCAGGTCGAATCCGTGCGTTCGCAGGGGAGCTGGTGGTGCCGGCTGGCGCGCTCATACTCCAGCTGACAGATCGCTAACGAAAACGGTCGTTTCCGGGAATATTCGATTCACCGGGAAATTTAGCTGTGCGCGCCGATTTCGGTCAGTTTTGCGAAAGCTTGGCCGGGCTATCTCAATGGCCACACGCTCTGAAAATTCAAAATCGATCGTGATGCAACGACTTGCCGGTGATGCGGCAGGGAGCGTGACCGATTGCCTGCGCGACAACCTGAACGAGGGGTCTCCATGACTGAGCTCGATAAACAGTTCCTAAGCAAGGTCCCGGCCGTGACGCTGGGCTTCTGGTTCATCAAGATCCTCGCCACCACCTTGGGCGAGACCGGCGGCGACACGCTGAGCATGACGTTCGATTTTGGCTATCTCGCCAGCACGGCCATCTTCGCCAGCATCCTCGTCGTCCTGGTCTGGCTGCAGATCCGGGCCAAGGGGTTCCACCCGATGCTTTACTGGGCGACGATCATCGCCTCGACCACGGCCGGCACGACGATGGCCGATTTCGCCGACCGCTCGCTCGGCATCGGCTATACCGGCGGCTCCTCGCTGCTGCTCGCCTGCGTGTTGATCTCGCTCTTCGTCTGGTACCGCGCGCTCGGCACCATCAATGTCGACACGGTGCGCACACCGGCCGCCGAGACCTTCTACTGGATCACCATCACCTTCTCGCAAACCCTAGGCACGGCATTGGGTGACTGGGCGGCGGATACCGGCGATCTCGGTTACATGGGCGCGGCCATCATTTTCGCCGCTCTGCTGCTGGGCGTGGTGGCGCTCTATTATGGCTCGAAAGTCAGCCGGGTCGGTCTCTTCTGGGCGGCCTTCATTCTGACGCGGCCGCTGGGTGCGGCGGTCGGCGATTTCCTCGACAAGCCGCTCGATCATGGCGGGCTGGAATTCAGCCGCCCGATCGCCTCGGCGGTGCTGGGTGCGATCATCCTCGGCAGCATCTTCTTCCTGCCGCAGCGCGCCGGTAAGCACCCCTGATACCAACTATCGGCAAACAAAAAGGCCGGGCAGCGATGCCCGGCCTTTCTGCATTTGTCGGACAGAACTTACGCCGCGAGCGTGCCGTTAAGGCCCGCAACGAAAATCTGCCCCAGTTCCTTGGCGCCGACCTTGATCGGGTTGCCACCGGCCGACGGATCGGCCTCGGCCATCTTCGCCACTTCGTCGACGCGCTTGTCGTCGACGCCGATCTCTTTCAGCGTGTGCGGAATCTTGATCTCGGCACGGAGATCGAGAATCCACTTCTGCACCGCGCCGAAGCTCGGATTGGGCAACCCCAGGAAGCGGGCAAGGCGCACCATGCGCTCGTCGATGGCCTTGCGGTTGAATTCCAGCACATAGGGCATGATCACCGCGTTGGTGAGGCCGTGATGCGTGTTGTACAAGGCACCCAGCGGATGGGCGATGGCGTGCATGCCGCCAAGGCCTTTCTGGAAGGCGGTGGCACCCATGCTGGCCGCAGCCATCATGTTGGCGCGCGCCACAAGGTTCTTGCCGTCCTTCACCGCGAGCGGCAGCGCTTCCTGGATGAGGCGCATGCCTTCAAGCGCGATGCCGTCCGCCATCGGGTGATAGCCCGGCGCGCAATAGGCCTCGAGGCAATGCGACAGCGCATCCATGCCGGTCGCCGCCGTCACGTGCGCGGGCAGGCCCACGGTCAGCTCCGGATCGTCGATGACGATCGAGGGCAGCATCTTCGGATGGAAGATGATCTTCTTCACATGGGTCTTTTCATCGGTGATGACCGCAGCGCGGCCCACTTCGGAGCCGGTGCCCGAGGTGGTCGGCACGGCGATGATCGGGGCGATGCCGGCGGGATCGGCGCGGGTCCACCAATCGCCGATATCCTCGAAATCCCAGATCGGGCGGGTCTGGCCGGTCATGAAGGCGATGGTCTTGGCCGCGTCGAGCGCCGAGCCGCCGCCGAAGGCGATGACGCCGTCATGCTTGCCGTCGCGATAGACCTTGAGGCCGTCTTCGACATTCTTCGAAATCGGGTTGCCCTGCACTTCGGAGAAGAGGCCGGTCGGGATGCCGGCGGCCTCGTTGCGGGCGATGGCGTCCTTGATCATGGGCAGGGAGGCCAAGCCCGGGTCGGTCACCAGCAGCGGCCGCTTCAGCCCCAGCGCCTTGCAATGGTCCGGCAATTCCTTGATCCGGCCGCAGCCGAACTTGACGGAGGTGGGGTAATTCCAATTGCCCTTCAGGGCGGCAGCATCCTGGCTCATAGCCTTCGTGATCCTTGGCTGGGTGGGTGACGAAATCGGCGGCATTCTAGCCGTGTTTCACGGCAGGAAAAGGGGGATTTGGGTCGCGGCGGAGGGTGTTGATAAGTCTGATGAATGGAGCGTGCGGCCTCCTCTCCCTAACCCTCCCCCACGTTGGAGGGAGGGGACTAGAGCCGGTCTGAATTTGAACTTTGCCGCGAACTCGGTCGGACTCCCTCCCCCCAACGTGGGGGAGGGGCGGGGAGAGGGGGTCTCACTGCTGCTCAGTCTATGGCCCGCCGCTTCCACTCATCCGCCACGTCGCCCATGGTCTTTGGCCTTCCATCCTTGATCCAGGCCATGAAAGGACGGTCGAATTTGAAACCAGGGCCGCAGTGGGCGATGAGGAAGCGGCGCACATTCTGCGTGTTGCGATAGCTGGAGGTGACCGGCGTCGCGCGCGTGATCTTGCCGCCATGCCAGTCGAAGGCGTCCGTCACGATCCTTTTCCCTTCCGCTCCCCCCACATGACAATGAGGCTCGACGCCACGATCATCACCGCGCCGATGATGCCGGTATGGGTGGGGAGGTCGTGCCAGACCAGATAGCCGAGGACGACCGAGGAGGCGAGGGCGGTGTATTCGGTGGGGGCGATGACCGAGGCCGGCGCGTGGCGGAAGCTCTCATAAAGCAGGTACTGGCCCGCTCCGGAGAGGAGGCCGAGCCCCACCATCAGTCCCAGGTCAAAGAGGCTCGGCGTGTGCCACAGGAAGGGCATGAAGGCCCCGCAAAGCAGTGTGAAGCCACCGTTGGTGAAGATCATCTGGTTGATGGTGGGTTCCGCATGCATGATCTTCCGAACCAGCATCGTCGCGAAGGCCCAGAAGGTCGCGGCCACAAGCACCAGCAATGCCGGCCATAGTTCTGCGCGGCCGGTTGGATTCGCGGCAATGGCGACACCGATGAAGCCGACGATGACCGACGCCCAACGCCAGGCATTCACCTTTTCATGCAGGATGAAGATCGACATCACTGTGACGATGAGTGGCGCTGCGTAATAGAGCGTCACCAGATCAGGAAGCGGCAGGTACTTTGCCGCCGTGAAATAGCAAAGCCAGGCCGAGAGCAGCAGTCCCGCCCGAAGCGCCAAGCCACCCTTGTTCGAACTGCGCAGGACACCCAGCATGCCGGTCTTCCCGCCTACGGAAAAGGCGATGATGGAAATCGTCAGGCTGCGGACGAACAGCACCTGGAAGATGACGTAATCATGCATCACCAGCCACTTGACGATGGCATCCTGCCCGGAAAAGACCGAATAGCCGGCAATCGCCAGCAGCAGGCCCCATTGCGTGTTGTCGGTGAGCTTGGTGTTGGTGGCGAGAGACAAAATCGGATCCGATTGTCAGAAAGAGTAGTTACGCGCGGCCCAGGAGCCAGTTGAAGAGATGCCAGATCACGTGCAGCAGCCAATAGCCAATTAGAGCAAGGAGCCCGGAGCAGCCGATGACCCAGCCGGCGGCATGGTAGATGAGTGGTGGTTGGATGGCGATCGCCAGAGGACCGACGGCGATGCCTGTCAGCATGGACCAGCCGAAGATCGTGGTGTCGACCCATTTGATCATGAGCCACCAGAAGAGCGCGGCGGTGAGGCACAGTCCGCCGAGCACCAGCAGTTTATGCCCGATCATCTTGGGGCGGCTAAGCGGATTATCGCTCAGATTTCCAGGCGCGATCACCGCGAAAGACGGGCCGTCAATCCCGCCGACCTCGATAGGGATCAGAAGTCCGCCTTCAGTCACCTTGGCCGCGATCGAATACGGCCTGTTGGATTCCCAGAGTCGATACGAGATCCTGTATTCGCGTCCATTGGAGGTGTACTCGATTGTCGTGCCGTTGACCTTGATGTCGGTGGCGGAATCCTCGGGTGGTGGTCCGAATTCGGCGAGGGGTTGGGCGGGCCGGTCTCCATCCTCGAGAAACTCCAGGATCTCTCCCGATACGGTCCATGGCCCCATCGTTGCGCCGGTGGCGAGCCACGTGCCGTTACCGGTATCGCGCCAGTCCTTCCCGCGACCGGCACCGGTATAGACCTCGTGCGACCGTTCGATCTTTAGCGCCTTGCCGAACTTGTACTCATCAATCGAGCGGGCAGAGCGGTCCTTTGTTTCCAGATTGCCGTGCACGAGAATGACATCGCCCGCCGTGACCTCATCAAGCGAGCTTGGCAATATATGCGCCAGCATTCCGGCTGTTTGCTCTAGTTGGGTGACATGGTTGGCGCCGACCAACGTCATCATGAAACAAGCGAGAAAGATGAAAGACAAAGCCTGTATCGGCTTGCTGAACTTGTTTGGCTCGCTACTGTGATCGTATCTCGTACGTCGGCGTCTCATTTTGTCACGCGACCTGCTCCGCATACATGCCGTCGACGCCGTAATAGCGGCGCAGGTTCGCATGGATCGGTCGCGCGTCGTGCGCCTTCAACCACAGGCGTAGCAGCAAGCGGCGGCGGTTCTCTTCGGGCCAATCCTCGAAGGCGGTTCGTGAATGCAGCGTCGTGTAATTGTTGATGAAGGAACATTCGCCCGGTTCCAGCTGGAACTCGAAGGCGATGTCGGCACGGCCGGCCACTTCGTTGAAATAGGCAAGGGCCTCGGCCTCGAGCGCGGATGGTGTCTCGCCCAATGCCTCGAACGCATCCTCGATATATTTGTAGCCGAAGCAGACGCTCAAACATCCTTGCGTCTCGCTGAGGACCGGGACGCGGTACTCGGTGATCGGCGGTTCGCCCGGTGCTTCCTCGCCGTTCCAATGCACGCGGAAGCCATCGAACAAGGGTTCCAGCAGATGCGGCTTCGTCGCCAGGATCTCGTTATAGACGCTGATCGCGCTGGAGACGCGGCTCAGGCCCCCTGTGCGCGCCTTGCGCATGCACAGCAGGCCGACGATGTCGTCGGAATCGGTATGCATCTTCAATTCGGCACTGGAGCGATAGCCGCGATTGATCTTGCCCGGCTGGGGTATGTCGGCAACGAAGCCAAGGCGATCGCCTTTGCCGCTCTGAATCACAGGCTTGCCGAAATGCTGGCCGAGCCAGCCATAGAGCAGGCCGATCTCATCGAGGCTGTATTTCTCGACGGGCCAGCCGCGCAGGAGCACGATGCCGCGCCCGTGCAGCAATTCGCGCTTCAGGGCGTCGATATCCTCGCCGATGGTCGCAAAATCGTAACGCGAAGCACCGATGGCCGGAATGCCGAGGCCTTGGCGCCGCGCTTCCAGAATGGCGGCATCGAAGGCTGCGACATGGCGCGGCCCCAAGTCAAAGGCCACATCGTCCTTCGATTTGAAATCGCTGCCCTTCCAGGCCGCCGGCCCCTCGATCGGCCGACGCAATGCGGCAACCATCGTACACTCCCTTTCCCCTGATCTCGCGGCTAGGATGGACTGCCTGTTCACCGCTTGTCGAGGCCGCGCATGAGAAGCCGCGCGCAATCCAGACCTGCGGCTAGGACATAAAGGTTATGGCAAACGGGGAGATGGATATGTCCCATCAGTATGAAGGTGGCTGCGAATGCGGTGCCCTGCGCTACCGTGTGACGGGTGAGGCCCACGATACCGGCTATTGCCACTGCCGCATCTGCCAGCGCACCAGCGGCGCGCCATTGCAGGCCTTTGCCCGCATCAAGGCTGATCAGTTCACCTATATCCAGGGCAAGCCCCAGATCTATTTCTCCAGCGAAAAGGGCCAGCGGGAATTCTGCGCCGCGTGCGGCAGCCAGCTGCTCTATCGCGGGCGTGAGGCGCCCTTCGATGTCGCCTTCAATACGCCAACCTTAGATGACCCGTCCGCCTTTCCGCCGCGGCGGCATGTCTGGTGTCGCAGCCGTCTCAATTGGTTCGAGACCGCCGACACATTGCCGCGCCAAGACTAGGATCTCCGCATCAAGGAAATCGAGAAAGGCCCGGACCGCCGGCAATTGCCCGCGGCGGGAGGTGAAGACGGCGTGAAAGTCGCCGATGGGCGGCGCATGATCCGGCAGGATGACTTCCAACAGGCCGGAATTGATCTCCGCGCGGCAGAAATATTCCGGAATGAGAGAAATGCCGATTCCGGCGACCGCCGCTGTTTTCAGCGTCTCGAAATCATCGATCATCAGGCGCGGCTGCACCTCAACCTGTTCTGTTTCGCCATCTGGCGACAGCAATTGCCAAAATTGGCGGCCTTCCTCCGGCGCATGTGTCAGCGTTGGAAAACGAGCGAGGTCCTCAACTGATTTGGGACGCCCCAATCGGTCGAGCAGGGTGGGCGCCGCCACCATCACTGCCGATTTGGCGCCAAAGCGATGCACGATGAGATTGGAATCGTCGAGTGGCGGTTGCCGCACGCGCAGCGCGATATCAAGCCCTTCGCGGATGACATCAACCCGTCGGTTGGTCGACAGGATGGCGAGGCGCACCTTGGGATAACGGGTGAGAAATTTGGGGATCACCGGCGACAGCACCGCTTGGGTCATGGCGGTCGGGCAGCTGAGGCGCACCAGCCCTTGCGGTTCGGCATGGGCGCGTTCGATCGCTTCCTGCGCCGCCTGCGCTTCGGCGATCATGGCTTGGCAGTGTTTCAGATAGACCTCGCCCATTTGCGTCAAAGCGAGCTTGCGGGTCGAGCGCTGCAACAGGCGCGTGTCGAGCTTCCGTTCCAGTTCGGCAATACGGCGCGACAGCTTGGATTTAGGGATGCCGAGGGCCCGGCCGGCAGCGGCAAACCCGCCCTGTTCAACGACTTGGGCGAAATAGAACAGATCATTAAGGTTCTGCATGAGCCAAATTGTCCTGAAAATGGAACAATGAAATCCAAAAACCACATCTAATCAGATTCTCGTTCTTATTTTACATGCAATGCAACAGGCCGCAACGGGCGGTCCAGCAGTTGGAGGCATTGTCATGAAAGTCCTGCAGATCGATTCCAGCCCCTTGGGCGAAGCTTCAGCCTCGCGCCAGCTGACCGCGGCGATCACCGACGGCCTGCGCAAGACGAAGGCGAACGTGTCGGTCGCGCACCGTGATCTCAGCATCACGACGCCGGCTCATCTCTCCGGTGAGATTCTCGCGGCCTTCGGTGGCGCGGATACGTCGGGCAATGCCGAACTGCAAAAGCAGCTGGCGCTGGGCGAAGAATTGCTGACCGAATTCCTTGATGCCGACGTCGTCGTCATCGGTGCGCCGATGTACAATTTCTCGATCCCCAGCCAGCTCAAGGCCTGGATCGACCGTATTGCCCGTGCCGGCCGCACCTTCCGCTACACCGAGAAAGGCCCGGTCGGGCTCGTCACCGGCAAGCGTGTCATCATCGCGTCGTCACGCGGGAGTATCTTCGCCGGCGATACGCCGCACGAAGATGGCTGGCGCCATGCGATGGATTTCCAGGAGGATTATCTGAAGCGCGTGCTCGGCTTCCTCGGCTTGACCGATGTCGAGATCGTGCGCGCCGAAGGCCTTGGCCTGTCACCAGCCGCACGCGAGGAATCGATCGCCAAGGCACGCCGCCAGATCGAGCAACGCTTTGAAGCCGTGGCTGCCTGATCTTTCACTCCGCTGCAGCCAGCACCGTACCGGCACCGCGATCCCGTCGGATCGCGGTGCCGCTTTTTCCCTGGCCGAGCAGCTTTCCGCAACGATGGCCGGCATAGACGGCATGGGCGATGAGGCCCGGCGCCTCGGCATCGCCGATGCGCATGAGCGTCTTGAGCCCCTCTGCCCGGGTGCTGAGGGCGTCGAATAGATCCGTGTTCGGCTGGCGCGATGTCACCGGCACAAGCGTCGCGACCGCCAGGGTCATCGCCTCGCCCCCATAGATGCCGCCCAGTTCCAATCTACCCGGCGCGAAGCTCAGCAACGACCTGTTGAAGTGGCAGTGGATCCGTTGCGCAACGATATGCGCGTGGGTCGCCGCCTGGTCGCCGGTATAGGAGCCCCAGGGATTCACAATGCCGGCGCTGCTCACATAATGCACCTCGCAGCCGGCTTGCCGCAGCTTGTCGGCGATGGCAGGTGCCAGATAGAAGCCGTCATCGTCATAGACGGCGACCGGCCCCTTCGGCACCACACCGCGCATCACATCCTCCGGCGCAAGAATATCGGGATGAGGAGCCAGCACGGGCAGGTGCGATGTGCGCCCACGCCCGTCCAGGCGCCAGGCGCTGCCCGTGGCGCAGATCACATGCGCGGCGCCGAAATCGAGCACATCATCGGCGTTCATTTCGCTTTCCAGGAACAGCTCGACATTGGCCATCTTGGCGAGCTGCGTCAGGCGCCAATCGCGGACACGGGCCCATTCGGTCAGGCCCGGGAGTTTCGATTCCAGGTTCACCCGACCGCCGGCCTCACGGGCTTTCTCGGCCAAGGCCACGTCATAACCACGGGCGGCCAGCACGCGCGCCGCTTCCAAGCCGGCGGGACCGGCGCCGACGATCAGAACACGGTCGGCCGGCGCATCGCGCGTGATGATCTCAGGATGCCAGTTGTTGCGGAATTCCTCGCCCATGGTGGGGTTCTGTGTGCATCGGATGGGCACGCCGTGTGAATTGTGCGCATAGCAGATGTTGCAGCCGATGCACTCACGCACATCGTCGAAACGGCCCTCTTTGATCTTATTGGGCAGGAACGGATCGGCGATCGACGGCCGCGCGGCGCCCACGAAATCGGCAATGCCGGACTTCACCAGCCGCAGCATCGATTCCGGTGACGTATAGCGCCCAACCGTCACGACGCCGCCGCTTACGAGCCGGCGGATAGTGGCGACCTGTTCCTCAAGCGCGCCTTCCTTCACGAAGCGCGAAGGTCCCATCTCCAAACTATAGTCATTGACGGTAACGTCCCAGAGATCCGGCAGTCCGCTGAGGCTCTGGGTCATCTCGAACCATTCGTCCTGCTCTTCCGCATGGGCGGCATTCGACGCCCAGCGCAACGCCACCGCGCATTTGTGGCCGACCGTATCTTTCACCGCCTCGAGAAGCTCACGCACGAGGCGCACGCGGTTGAGCGCCGATCCACCATATTCGTCGCGTCGCGCATTTTCATGGCCATTGAGGAACGAATGCAGCAGGTAATGGTGGCAGGCATAGACATAGACGATGTCGAAGCCGGCCGTGACGGCGCGCTTGGCGGCGTCGATGTGCCAGCGCCTGATGTCGGCGATATCCTGCCGGTCGAGCGCCTTGGTCTGCAGCGGATCGCCGGTCAGGATCGGCATGCTCTCGATGCCCATCGGCGGCAGGCGCGACCCCAGGTTCGCCATGCGCTGTCCGCCCAGGAACAGCTCGACACCCGCCAGCGATCCGTGGGCGTGCACCGCCTCGGTCATCAGCCGGTGCTGCTTGATATCCTCATCGTCCCACAGCGTCTGGATCGGGTAGGGCGCATCGTCCGAGCTCGGGTGGATCGTGCAATATTCCGTGTTGACGATGCCCCAGCCGCCCTCGGCCTTCACCCCGCGCATCGCCGCCAGCGTATGCGGTCGCTCGTGCCCCATCCCCGAACAATGCGGCACTTGGTAGAAGCGGTTCGGCGCTGTCACCGGACCCAGCCGAAAAGGGGTGAAAAGGAGACCGAAACGAGCATCGTCCGACATGCAATCTGGCTCTTATGGCTGAATAAGCATTCAAGAATTGAATGATCGTTCAGTCGCGGGGCCGGTGTCAACCAGCCTGCCTACCCGACCTGCCGGACCGGCAGCGCCGTTGTGTATTTCATCTGCTCCATCGCGAAGCTGGAACTGACGTCGGTGAGCTTCACCAGTGAGATGAGGCGTTTGTAGACGCGGTCATAATGGGCGATGTCGGCGACGACCACCTTCATCAGGTAATCGACCTCGCCGCTCATGCGATAGAGCTCGACGATCTCGGGAATCTGCGCCACCGCCGCATTGAATTTCTGCAGCCAGGCATCGTTGTGCTCATTGGTGCGGATGGTGACGAAGACGGTGACGCCGAGATTGAGCTTCATTGCATCGAGAAGGGCGACGCGGCCGCGAATGATGCCGAGCTCCTCCAACCGCTTGATCCGGCGCCAGCAGGCGTTGGCGGAAAGGCCAACTGTTTCGGAGAGCTCGGCGATCGCCTGATCGGAATCGGCCTGGAGGGCCGTCAGGAGGCGAACGTCGATGCGATCCAGGTCGCTGATGGTGTTTTTTTCCATATATGGACAGTAATGTGGGATAATTTTGCTCAACGATAGCACATAGACGCAAATAATAGGAAAAATTCTCACGAGTCCTGCGATAAGATCCCTCTGCGTCCAAGAGCCGCAGCCGCAGGAGCCAAGTCCATGATCGACAAGCTGTTTATCGAGCATCCGAAATCGGTCGGCGAGAGCTATTGGGAGCATCTCTACATGGCGAGCTGCTTCAGCGGCCGGATGTTCCTGGGCGCCGCGGCTTGTTTCATCCATGCCCTGATCCCCGGTCTCTGCGTGAAAACCGGCAGCAACACGATCCGGGAGCTTCACGACCGCATGGTGGTCAACCGCATGCGCCATGCGCCGACGGTCAACCACCAGGCAGTTGAGGCACCGATGACGGAGATGCGGTCGGCTTAGTTCCGACCGCTCAGCAATCCACGGGCCACGACCTGGGCCTGGATTTCAGCCGCACCTTCGAAAATGTTGAGGATGCGGGCGTCGCAGAGAACGCGGCTGATCTTGTATTCCTGCGCATAGCCGTTGCCGCCGTGGGTCTGCAGCGCGTTGTCGGCATTCGACCACGCGACACGGGCCCCCAACAGCTTCGCCATGCCGGCTGGAATGTCGCAGCGCCGATCGCTGTCCTTTTCGCGCGCGGCGAAATAGGTGAGTTGGCGAGCGATCATCGTTTCCACGGCCATCCAGGCGAGCTTGCCGTGAATGCGCGGGAAGCTGTAGATGGGCGCCCCGAACTGCACGCGTTCACGCGCATATTTGAGGCCGAGCTCCATCGCGCATTGCGCAACGCCGACGGCACGTGCCGCCGTCTGAATGCGCGCCGATTCGAAGGTCGCCATCAGCTGCTTGAAGCCTTCGCCCTCCTTGCCGCCGAGGAGATTGCCCGCCTTCACTTCGAAGCCATCGAAGCCGAGCTCGTATTCCTTCATGCCGCGATAGCCGAGGACATGAATCTCTCCGCCGCTCATGCCCTTCGCGGGGAAGGGATTGTCCGTGGTTCCGCGCGGCTTTTCAGCGAGGAACATGGAGAGGCCGCGATAGTCGGTCGAGTTCGGGTCCGTCCGTGCCAGCAGCGTCATGACGTCGGTACGGCTGGCATGGGTGATCCAGGTTTTGTTGCCGGTCACGCGGTAGACGTCGCCATCCTTCACAGCGCGCGTGCGCAAGGATCCGAGGTCGGAGCCGGTATTGGGCTCGGTGAAGACGGCGGTCGGCAGGATCTCGCCGCTCGCGATCTTCGGCAGCCATTTCTGCTTCTGCTCTTCGGTGCCGCCGAGGCGAATGAGCTCGGCCGCAATCTCCGAACGCGTGCCGAGAGAGCCGAGACCGATATAGCCGCGCGAAAGTTCTTCGGTAACGACGCACATCGCCAGCTTGCCCATGCCGGACCCGCCGAATTCCTCGGGGACCGTCAGGCCGAAAACGCCCATGTCGGCGAGCTGCTGGATGATCTCCAGCGGGATGAGCTCGTCCTTGAGATGCCAATGATGGGCATCTTCGACATGATCGCTGGCGAAGGCGTGAAACTGGTCGCGGACGATGGCGAGTGCTTCGTCATCGAGCGCTGCTTCGCCGAATTCGCCATCGGCGATGAGATCGGCGAGACGCGCACGGGCGGCGGCGCTGTTGCCATTGCCCATCAGCGTTTCGTCGAACTTCGCCGCGTTGGGATCGAGGCCGAAATCGGCGAGACGCACGATCTCGCCCTGGCTCATCGGCCAGCCGCCCTTGATCTGCGAGAGATATTCGCCGAAGGCGATCTGCAGGATGAGCTGCTCGCGCTCGCCAAAGCGACCCGAGCTTTCGAGCCGCTCGGCCCAGGCCAGCATCTGTTCGAGCGCCGTTACATAAGTGGCAAGCCAGGAATAGCCGTGGGCGATGAATTGCTGGGCATCGAGCGCCTTGGCATCCACCTTGCCGCCAGCCGTGACGCGGCCGATCAACCGGCCGCGCGCTTCCTCGACCATCACTTGGGCGCCGGTCAGACTCTTCCGGGCGCGGACAAGCAGATCGGTGAGGAGCGGCGAGGCCGCCGCTCCTTCTTCACGTAGCACGGCGGACACTTAATCCTCCATGCAGTCTTCGAGCGTGCGGCGACCGGGCCGCTTGGCCTGCACCAGCACGGCCATGTTGCCGGGCTTGTGCTGGTTCTTCCACATCTTGGTATGAGCGGCGGGGATATCGTCCCAGCCGAACACTTCGGACATGCAGGGGTCGATGCGGCGCTCGACCACCAGATTGTTGGCCTGGCTCGCCTGCAGCAGGTTGGCGAAATGGCTGCCCTGAATTCGCTTCTGGCGCATCCAGACGAAGCGTGCGTCGAAGGTGAGGTTGTAGCCGGTGGTGCCGGCGCAGAAGACCACCATGCCGCCGCGCTTCACGACGAAGCAGGAGACCGGGAAGGTCTGCTCACCCGGGTGTTCGAAGACGAAATCGACATCGTTGCCCTTGCCGGTGATGTCCCAGATCGCCTTGCCGAAGGCGCGGCACTTCTTCATGTACTCATTGTAGCCGGCGGTGTCGTCGACATCGGGGAGCTGGCCCCAGCAATCGAAATCGTTGCGGTTGATGACGCCCTTGGCACCGAGCGACAGCACGAAGTCGCGCTTGGATTCGTCGGAAATGATGCCGATGGCGTTGGCACCTGCCGTGGCACAGAGCTGCACCGCCATCGAACCGAGGCCGCCCGAGGCGCCCCAGATGAGGACGTTATGGCCCGGGCGCAGGATGTGCGGGCGATGGCCGAACAGCATGCGATAGGCGGTGGCGAGGGTCAGCGTATAGCAGGCGCTCTCTTCCCACGTAAGATGCTTGGCACGTGGCATCAGCTGGCGGCCCTGCACCTTGCAGAACTGGGCGAAGGAACCGTCCGGCGTCTCATAGCCCCAGATGCGCTGGCTGGGCGAGAACATCGGATCGCCGCCATTGCATTCTTCGTCGTCGCCGTCGTCCTGGTTGCAGTGAACCACGACTTCGTCGCCAACCTTCCAGCGCTTTACCTTGGAGCCAACGGCCCAGACGATGCCGGCGGCATCGGACCCGGCGATGTGATATTCGGCTTTGTGCACATCGAAGGGCGAGATCGGCTTGCCGAGACCCGCCCAGACGCCGTTGTAGTTCACGCCGGCGGCCATCACCATGACGATGACTTCATCCTGGTCGGGCTGCGGGGTTTCGACGGCCTCGATCTGCATCGCCTGTTCGGGCGGGCCGTGGCGGTCGCGGCGGATGGCCCAGGCATACATTTGCGGCGGCAGGTAGCCGAGCGGCGGAATTTCGCCGATCTCGTAGATGCTCTTGCCCGTCGGCTGCGCTGCCTTGGGGGCAGCGGCCTTGTCGGTCGATTTCGGTTCCATCGCCACGATTTTCGCGGTCTCACTCATGATTCGTCTTCCCATCCTTTGCTGGCGCTGCGGCCTGGCCTCTTTTGTGGGCATTTAGCCATTGCAGCATCAACCGCATCCTGCCTTCGCGGTTGCAGCACAGTCAATAGTCTGATGATAGAAAACTACGTTAACGACACAAAATCGGTACGAAAATGGCCCAGTTATCAAAATATTGCGAAATTATATTATAAATCGCGACCGTGCGCCGCGAAAAAGAAGGTACTGAAATGGCTGGGTTTTCGGTGAAGCTTAGGATGGGAATATCCATAGATACAGCTGCCGGCCGGCCCAAACGATCGTGAGGACGATCCCGATCCATAACGCGCCGGCCGCTTGATCGGGTACCCCACGCCAAATGCGCCACCACGCTGTGGCGGTCGCCTCCCGCTTCGTCTTGCGGGCCTGAGGCGCACGCTCAACGATTCGGTTCCATAATTCGCTGTCTGGGACTTGCAAGATACTTTGCGGGTCATGCGCAACGACGAAGGGGCCTTCGTCGCGTAATTCAGTCTCCTTAAGGAGATCAACCACGCTATAGGCCCAGATTGCGATCGGCTCGCCGGTACCGCTCACAATCTCAATACCGGAATCTATGAGGTTGATCGTCACCTCGCGATCGGTGTTGCGCATCGTGTTGAAGAGGATGGCATTGCCCATTCGAGAACTCACCGCACCTTGCAGACATCCTTGAGCGCCTGCCATTCGCTGTCGGTCATGGCAGTGGTGCCGCTCGTATCGGCCTTGGTGTAGTCGGCACGTTCGTCGAGGCCGGGATGGCTGGCGAGCCAGTCGGGGATGAGGCTGTGCCCGTCCTTCTCGAACTTTTCCTTCATCACCTTGAAGAACGCAGCCATGCCATCGGCGCGGAGGCCTGCTTGCTTGAGGAGATCGAGGCCGCGAATGTCGGCCTCATGTTCCATCTTGCGGGAATAAGAGAGGATCGTGAGCAATGTCGCCACGTCGCCGACGCCGGAGCCGCCCAGGATGATGCTGGCGGTGGCGCTGATGCCGAGATTGCTGATGGCGCTTTGCGTCGGGTGGCGCAGGTCGAGATGCCCGATTTCATGCGCGACCACGCCGGAAACCATGTCGGGTGAGGTCGCGATATCGATGAGCCCGCTTGTTACCATGATATGATCGCCCGGCAAGGCGAAGGCATTGGGCAGCTTCATGTCGACGACATCGACGGTGATGCCCTCCTGCTTCTTGCCAGCGTCCTTCTGCAATTCGGGCGGCGCCAACCGATCCACCAGCTGGCGCAAAGCGGCCTTGCCGCCGTTGCCCTCGCAGATCGTGAGATTCTTGGTGATCGCCTTGTAGATGTGGGCGCCGAGCTTCTGCTCCCAAGGTTTCGGGACAAAGCGCGCCAGGTAGGCACTGCCGTCGCGCCAGCCGAAATAGAATAGGGTGGCGATGGCAAGGCCGGCCACCGTCCAAGCGAGGCCCACCGACCAACCGTGCTTGGCGGCGCGCGATCTCCATTCCTTCAAATGCGGATTGGCGTCGAGCAGTTGCTGCCGCTGTGGTGATTCATGGAGCACGAGGCGTGGCGCCGGATCGCTGACACGGCCGAAATTCAGCGCCCCCGTCACCTTGTTGGCATCGATGACGCGCATGTCCTCGATTGGCCAACGTGCCAGCGCCGGGTCCCCAGTCGACGCAATGAGCAGGGTGTTGCCCAACGGTGTCACGGTTACGCGATGGGCGGTTGCGGTCTGGCCATCGTAATAGCGGTCGTCGGTCAAGGCGGTCCTCAAATTTGAATGGTTCCAACGCCCGTCCTGGAGCGCCGCCTCACAATATCCCCGGGTCCAGGGCTTCGAGCAATCCTTCGCTGGTTTTTGGCATGGCCTCGGTTGCCTGCCGCAGCGCCGCAGGATCCAATTTACCGCCGACCCGTAGATTGTCGGCCGAAAATTTGAGCCAGCGATGCATGACCAGTGGGAAGCCGAGGCCGAGCGTCGGCACGAGAATCAGAAGAGCCGTGAACATCTGCCATAGAACGCCACCCGCCGTGATCGAACTGGCGAACCGAAGGTAGCCTGCATCCTTGTCAAAGAATGAGAGGTTGTTGAAAATCTCGTGCTGGACGCTGGCGTAATAAGGGGCAAAGGCAAAGGGCAGGACGAGAAGTAGAGCCACCAAGGGCAAGATAAATTGTAGCGCCTCGGCAAGACGCGCGTTCTCGACAGTCGGCACCACGTCGAGCACCAGGTAGCCGACCATTGTATTGGTGACGCCGACGATCAACGAGCCAAGCATGAAGGTCCAGAAACAGACCGAGCGGCCCGGCTCGAGATTGGCGCGCATGCTGCCGAAACGGCTGGCACTGATGCGCAGTTCCAGACAAGTCATCCGCCACCACGGAATAAGGAGGCCGATCAGCAGAGCCGAGACGATAAAGAGGCCACCGGTCTTGAAGGCGTACGGCCAGGCGGAACCTTCCATGCTGCCGCGAATGCCACACCAGGCGGTTCGCGTCAGTCGATAACGCTGCGCGGAAAACTGCGCCGCAAGAAATAGAAAACCGAAGGCAGCGCTGGTGCCCAAAGCGATTCCGACCACCCAAAAGCCGGTCGGATCGACGAACTCCGGACCGAACTGGCGGACGATTACCAGTATCGCCACAAAGGCGGCGGTTTTGAGGAAGCCCAGCAACAGCTCGCGGCCGGTGCCAAGATATTCCAGCCGTTCGCCAAGGATTTCGAATTGCGACCAGACATATCGCCGGATATGCGTCTTGCCCCAGAAGCGGTAGATCCCGAGGGTCAGCAGGCTCAATGCCAAATTCGTATAGAATAGCCTGGCAAGTGGGCCGAGTTCGCCCTGGTAGTGGATCGGCTGTGCTTCGGCACGCAGCCGCTTTTCAATCTCCTGATGCTGAGCCGAGCCATACGACACCGACGGCGACAGCCGCATCGAATTGTCCGCGCGCAAGCGAATACCCCTTCATCTGCTATCCGCACCTTTAAGTAGCAGACGGCTTGAATTGTCTCAAGCTGGGGTTATTTCAGAGCGCCTTTAGAGAATCCCAGGGTCGAAAGCTTCGAGCAGGCCCTCGCCGAATTTCGGGCGTGGCAGGTCGGCGCGGGTGATTTCCGAGCCTTCGATCTCACCCAGTACTTCGATGTTCCGGCTGAGGAACTGCATCGTGCGATGAACGGCGATGGGGAAGCCGAGGCCCAGCGTGAAGACGATGATGAGGATATTCCAGACATATCGATTGATCAGCGCGCTGGGTGTCAGCGGCGTCGCGAAGCGCAGGCCGCCCAGTTCAAGCTTCGAGGCGATCTGGCGCGCCATCGCAACATAGAACCAACTCATCGCTACGGCACCGATGAGGATTAGACCGAAGTAACCAACGAAGAACATCCAAAGAAGGGTCGGCCACCAATGGAAAGATATCTGTAGTTCAGGTGGCTCTGTCGGAAGCGGGGCGCCCATGCCAGTTATAAAAGCATCCCAGTTGCCGTATCGGACTCTGCTGTAGATGGCAAGAAAGCCAAAGATGATCGTGGCAGTACCCAACAACGTGCAGAGGATCCCAGTTAGATACGGTGCGTAGAGAGGCTTGGAGCTGGTGGTGATGCTGGCCTTGGCGTCACCGAAATAGGAATTGTTGAGGCGGTCATCGATCAGGCGCATCTGCGCCCAGGGCCAAGCGAGCGTCAGCGAAAGCAGCGAGAGCAGCGAGAACCACATGCCCTTGAGTCCCCAGGACCAGGCGGAACCGGTCATGCCGCCGCTGATACCGCGCCACAGCGTGCGCGTCAGGCGATAGCGCTGGGCCGCATATTGGGCGACGAAGGTGAGATAGAGGATAAGAAAGGCGGCGCACATCTGGATCGCGATCAATACGGGCGATTCCGGCTCGACGAAGATGCCAAGGATCTGGATGCCGATCGAGCCGATCACATAGGCGATCATGACGATGATGAAGCCGACGAAAAGTTCGCCACCGGTGCCGGTATATTCGAAGCGATCGCCGTCGAGACTGGTATGCGCCCAGAGATAGCGGCGGACGCGTGTCTTGCCCCAGAAGCGGAAGATGCTGAGCGTGACGATGGTCAGCAGGAAATTGACGATGAAGATCCCATAGAGTTCGCCGAGGCGCCCGTCATAGACGAAATGACTGCGGACCGGCTCAGCGGGGCGTCGGCCAAAACCTGCCGGCGCCCGCTGTCCGCCGTGATCCGGTGTCTGATCGGTCATTCGTTCCCCCATCCATCAACATCATTTATCAAACCCATCCGCCACCCTTATTGATAGTGGAGCCGATATGCTCGGACAAGGGCCGGCCATGCCCCAAATGCGTGCCGGGCGTGCTTGACAGGCAGGGTAAGAAATGGCTTAACAAGCGTCGACCCGGTGCTGATGCTCGGGGCCGTGGTGATTTGTGCCGGATTGCGGCCACGTAAAACCAATCGCTAAAAGGTCCAGGAATGCGTTCGTTCGCGTCACCTCGGCCTTCATCGGTCGGGGTTTTTTTGTGCCCGCGTAATGGGCACCAGACGGAGTGACGAGCATGACGGTAAAGCGTGACATCAAGGCGAACTGGAAGGCGGCGACCAAGCTGGTCCATGCCGGACAGCTCAGGAGCCAGTTCAAGGAGACGGCCGAGGCGATCTACATGTCGTCCGGCTATGTCTATCAGAGCGCCGAGGAAGCCGAGGCTGCCTTCGACAACAGTCAGCCGCGCTTTGTCTATTCGCGCTTCGGCAACCCGACCGTTTCGATGTTCGAAGGCCGCATGGCGGCGCTTGAGGGCGCCGAAGCGGCGCGTGCCACATCTTCCGGGATGGCGGCCGTCTTTGCAGCCCTGGCGTCGCTGGTGAAGTCCGGCGACCGGGTGGTGGCGTCGGATGCGCTGTTCGGTTCGTGCCAATTCATCCTTGCCGAAATCCTGCCGAAATGGGGCGTCGAGACGGTGTTCGTCGACGGGCGCGAGATCGAGCAATGGAAGAAGGCGCTGTCCAAGCCGACCAAGGCGGTGTTCCTGGAAAGCCCCAGCAATCCCGGCCTGCGCCTGGTCGACCTCAAAGCCGTCGCCGACCTGGCGCACCAGGCAGGCGCCACGGTCGTGGTCGACAATGTGTTCGCCACACCCTTGCTGCAGCAACCGCTTCAACTCGGCGCAGACGTCGTCGTCTATTCGGCGACCAAGCATATCGACGGGCAGGGTCGGTGTCTGGGCGGTGTCATCCTCGGCACCGAGAAGTACGTCAATGAGACGCTGCAGCCCTTCATTCGCCATACCGGCCCCAGCCTCAGCCCGATGAATGCCTGGACGCTGTTGAAGGGTTTGGAAACATTGGACCTGCGCGTGACCAAGCAATGCGACAGCGCCTTGAAGATCGCACAGGCGCTTAAAGGCCACGGCAAGCTTTCGGACGTCAGCTATCCGACCCTGGAAGGTTTCGCCCAGTTGGAGCTCGCGCGGAAGCAGATGAGCGCCGGCGGTACCATGCTGTCGCTTTCGCTTGCCGGCGGCAAAGCGGCGGCGTTCAAGTTCCTCAACGCGCTGGAACTAGTGCTCATTTCCAACAATCTCGGCGATTCCAAATCGCTCGCCACGCATCCGGCGACGACCACACACCAGCGTCTCTCGCCCGAGCAGAAGGAAACGCAGGGCATTGGCGCCGGGCTCATCCGCCTCTCCGTGGGGCTCGAGGATCCGGCGGACCTGATCGACGATCTCATGACGGCGCTGAAGGCCGTCTGAGGCAATTCGTGCTAGTGTCATCCCACGAACGATCGAGGGATGACACGCACATGCTGACCGGACAATGCCTTTGCGGCGCGCTGCGCTTTCGCTTTGATCCCAAGGGCGCCGTGACCGACTACTGCCATTGCAAGATGTGCCAGCGCTGGAGCGGGGCGCCCGTGACCGCCTGGGCGCAGATCCCCGAGAGCCAGTTCGAGATCACCAGCGGCTCGGCGCGGACTTATCAATCCTCAAGCCGCGGCATCCGACATTTCTGCGATCGGTGTGGCTCCGCCGTCTTCATGACCGATCCGGCTGGGGACAGCGTCGGCATCATGCTGGGGACGGTGGACGACCCCACGAGCTTGGCGCCGACGGGACATGGTTGGGTCAGCGATCAAGTGAAGTGGTTGAAAATCGACGATCATTTGCCCCGTTGGGAACGGGATGCGCCCTACGACAGGTAATAATATTATAAATCTATCGCTGCTTCCGGCCTGATCTTGCGCAGTGCGGCAAAAGGCATCTATATTGCGCCGCACAAAAACAAGTTCTGGGATGGAAACGACCATGAGTGCGGCGCCGAAGAAAGAGCAACCCTGGCTTTTCAGGACCTATTCCGGCCATAGCTCGGCCAAGGCTTCGAACGAGCTTTACCGCACCAATTTGAAGCGCGGGCAGACGGGCCTCAGCGTCGCTTTCGACCTGCCGACCCAGACCGGCTACGATTCCGATCATCCGCTGGCGAAGGGCGAAGTGGGAAAGGTCGGCGTGCCGATCAGCCATTTGGGTGACATGACGGCGCTCTTCGACGGATTGCCGCTCGCCGAGATGAACACGTCGATGACGATCAATGCGACGGCACCCTGGCTGCTGGCGCTCTATATCGCCGCGGCCGAGAAGCAGGGTGCCGCCCGGTCGGCTCTGCAGGGGACCGTGCAGAACGACATCATCAAGGAATATCTCTCGCGCGGGACCTATATCTTTCCGCCTGAGCCCTCATTGCGGCTGATTACCGACGTGATCAGCTTCACCTATCGCGAGGTTCCGAAATGGAACCCGACCAATGTCTGCTCGTACCACCTTCAGGAAGCCGGTGCGACACCGGTGCAGGAGCTGGCCTATGCGCTGGCGACCGCCATTGCCGTGCTGGATCACGTGAAGGCATCGGGCCAAGTGCCGGCCGCCGATTTCCCGCAAGTCGTGGGACGCATCAGCTTCTTCGTCAATGCCGGTCTGCGCTTCGTCACCGAGATCTGCAAGATGCGCGCCTTCACCGAGATGTGGGACGATATCTGCCGCGAGCGGTACGGCGTCGAGGATGCGAAGCTCCGCCGTTTCCGCTATGGCGTGCAGGTGAACAGCTTAGGCCTCACCGAGCAGCAGCCGGAGAACAATGTCTATCGCATTCTCCTGGAGATGCTGGCGGTGACGCTGTCGAAGAATGCGCGCGCCCGCGCTGTGCAGTTGCCTGCCTGGAATGAGGCGTTGGGCCTGCCGCGTCCCTGGGATCAGCAATGGTCGCTGCGCCTGCAGCAGATCGTGGCCTTCGAGACGGATCTCCTTGAATTTGGCGATATCTTTGACGGGTCGACGGAGATAACGAAGAAGGTCGAGGCACTGAAGGCCGAGGCGCGCGAGGAACTGGCCCGCATCGAGCAGATGGGTGGTGCTGTCGCAGCTGTTGAGTCGAGCTATATGAAGCAGCGCCTGGTCGAATCCAACGCGCGGCGCCTCACCGCGATCGAGACGGGCGATCA
This sequence comes from Dongia sp., assembly GCF_041910485.1. Taxonomy (GTDB): domain Bacteria; phylum Pseudomonadota; class Alphaproteobacteria; order Dongiales; family Dongiaceae; genus Dongia. The sequence continues at coordinate 61,040 of NZ_JAYRQR010000051.1, read as the reverse complement.
GGTCGTGGTCGGCGTCAACAAATATACCGAGAGCGCGCCGTCGCCCCTTCTTTCCGGTGGTGATGGCGGCTTCATGTCGGTTGATGACAAGGCCGAGCATGATCAGGTTGAAGCGCTGAAGGCTTGGCGCGCGGCACGCGACAGCAACGCGGTCGCAAAGGCGCTGGCGGCGCTCGAGGCCGATGCCCGGTCCGGGAAGAACATCATGGAAGCCTCGATCGCCTGCGCCCATGCCGGCGTGACGACTGGCGAGTGGGGCGAGGCCCTGCGCAAGGTGTTCGGTGAATTCCGCGCGCCCACGGGTGTTGCCAGGGCCGCGATCGACCAGGGCAGCATTGCCATCGCCACGGTGCGGGAACAGGTGAATGCCGCCTCGGCCCGGCTTGGCCGGCGCATTAAGATCCTGGTGGGGAAGCCCGGCCTCGACGGTCATTCCAACGGGGCCGAGCAGATCGCCGTCCGCGCTCGCGACGCCGGCATGGAAGTGGTCTATGAGGGGATCCGCCTGACACCGGCCCAGATCGTTAATGCCGCGGTCGAGGAAAGCGTGCATGTGGTGGGGCTTTCCATCCTGTCCGGCTCCCATATCGCCCTGGTGGGCGATGTCATGAACCGGATGCGGGCGGCGGGCCTTGCCGACGTGCCGGTGGTCGTCGGCGGCATCATTCCGCCCGAGGATGAAAAAAGGTTATTGGAATTCGGTGTCGCGCGGGTCTATACGCCCAAGGATTACGATCTCAACGCCATCATGGCGGGGATCGTGACCCTGGTGGACCAACGCTCGCAGGCGGCATGACGCAACGCAACTTCGGCCCGGATTTCTGCCAAGAGTTCGAGGAATTGCTGGCATGGCGCCGGGACGTGCGCCATTTCAGGACCGATCCGATTCCAATCGAGATCGTCGAGCATCTGCTCGACCTCACCTCGCTGGCGCCGTCGGTCGGCAATGCGCAGCCTTGGCGCTTTGTCAGCGTCGACGATCCGGCACGGCGCGCGGCGATCATCGCCAATTTCCAGCAGGCCAATGAGGCAGCACTTTCCTGCTATGAGGGTGAGAAGGCGGAGCTTTATGCCAAGCTGAAGCTGGCGGGCCTCAAGGAAGCACCACGGCATTTCGCCGTCTTTTGCGATGAGGCAACGCCGCAGGGTGCGGGCCTCGGCCGCCAGACCATGCCGGAGACGCTGCGCTATTCAAGCGTGCTGGCCATCCATACGTTGTGGCTGGCCGCCCGGGCAAAAGGGCTGGGCCTCGGCTGGGTCTCGATCATCGATCCTGATGCCGCAACGGCCGCGCTCGACGTTCCGCAAGGCTGGCGCTTCGTCGCCTATCTCTGTCTCGGCTATCCGGCCGAGGATCATGTCGAACCGGAACTGCAGCGCAAGGGCTGGCAGGCACGTGAGAAAGCCTGCCGGCAGGTCTTGCCGCGCTGATCACTGTTCAAGCGTCAATCGCTCGCCGTCGACACGCCAGGATTTGAGCCGCTTCAGGAACGCCATGCCGAGCAACGAATAAGACATATCCACTTCGTTCACCGTCGCAGGCAAATCATGCATGACGATGTTGCCGACCTGGAACTCGCCAATCACAATCGGTGCGCCGCGGACATAGCCATTCACGGACTCCGTCACCTTGTTATATTGCAGGCGACTAAGGTCATAGCCCATCCTCTGTGCTGCAGCCGGCGTCAGCACGATGTCGGTGGCGCCTGTATCAATCAGGAAATCAAGCGGCGTCCCATCGGCCTTCGCGGCGACCCTGAAATGTCCAATCTCGGCCAGCGGATAGCTCATGATATGCGGGCCTTCGACCCGGCCGTCGCGTGGCATCAACTCGCCTGACAGCCGCGCACCCAACATGCTGAACTCACCTCGAAACGAATAGAGAAGAATCAGGCCTGAGAATATCGCAACCCAGATTCCGAATTGCGCCACGGTACGATTCGTGTCGAAGCGCAGCCGAGCTGCCAATCCGCCGCCGAATGATGCCAACAGGCAGATCAAGTAGATCAGGCGCAGTTTGTTGTCATCGTTGGCAAAGGTGTCGGGATTGGCGCGATAGAGAAGAACGAGGCCGGCAACAATGGCCAGCCCCAAGAACGGCCACAAGAAACGCTGATTCCGCATATATCCACGATCCGCCTTGCTCGGTCTCGACGAAGTCAATGCATAGCTGAACCGATCGCCGGCATTGTTGTCTACTTGTTTTGTGACGGGGCCAGTGCGTCCGTCAGTTCAACCAAATTGATGAACTCGGCACGTTCGCCGCGTGCATCTTCACCGCGGCCGGCCCGAGCGAGACTTGCAATCTGGCCGAGATCATATTGACCGAGCCGGTCGCCGCCTCTCAGATACTGCCCAAAAGCTGCAACGGCGGCGGCAAAATTATCGTCGGCGTCGGGTTCTCTATCCCCGTCCAGCCATACGGTCCGGAGTGGTGTCTCGATGAGCTTGGAAACGTCACCCTCTGGCTCCTTGTAGCGCAAGCGCAGCAGGGCGAATTCATCAGTTCTCACGCCGGTGGACGCATTGCCATCGTCCTGATAGCGCAAGGGGTCGACAGTCTGACCTTTCGATCCGACAAGCGAAATTTCGTAGAGCGCGGTCACGGTATGGCCGGCGCCGATCTCGCCGGCATCTTTCTTGTCGTTGTTGAAATCCTCGCGCGCAAGGGCGCGGTTTTCGTAGCCGATCAGTCGATACTCGGCGACGATGGCCGGATTGAACTCAATCTGGATCTTCACGTCCTTGGCGATGGTCATCAAATTGGCCTGCAGTCCGTCGACCAGTTGACGCTTCGCCTCGTTGAGTGAATCGATGTAGCCGTAATTGCCGTTGCCGACATCGGCGATCTGTTCCATCAGCGCATCGTTGTAATTGCCTTCGCCAAAGCCGAGCGTTGAGAGTGCGATGCCTGATTTTCGGTTCTCCTCGATCATCGATTTGAGCGCGTCTATATCGGTGACGCCGACATTGAAATCGCCATCGGTGGCCAGCAGGATACGGTTGATCCCACCATCGATCTTCGCTGCACGTGCCTTGGCATAGGCAAGCGCGATGCCTTCTCCACCGGCGGTGCTGCCACCGGCCTCCAGTCCGTCGATGGCGGCATGAATGGCCTCTTTTTCATCACCTGCGGTAGGTGGCAGAACAAGTCCGGCGTTGCCGGCGTAGGTAACGATGGTGACTTTGTCCTCTGCATTCAGTCGATCTACCAGCATCTTCATGCCAGCCTTGAGCAGCGGCAGCTTGTCCGGATCCTGCATCGAGCCTGACACGTCGATGAGAAAGACAAGATTGGCAGCGGGTCGATGATCGAGCGGTGGTTGATACCCTTTGATGGCGATGCGGAGCAGCTTGGTGTCGGGATTCCAAGGCGTCGGCATCACATCCGCATCGGCCCGGAAGGGGATGGAGGAATCGCGCGGTGGTTTGTAGTCGTAGCTGAAGTAATTCAGCATCTCCTCGACACGCACGGCATCGGCCGGTGGCTTCTGCCCATTCATCAGGAAGCGCCGAATGTTCGCATAAGAGCCCGTATCCACATCGATGGAGAAAGTGGAGACAGGTGTCTCGGCAACGCGTTTCACTGGGTTGTCGTCAGCGTGGGCGTATTTTTCGTTGTTCTGGGGCTGCGCTGGATAGATGCTGGCAGTGAAGTTCTCGGTCTGCCCGGGCACCGCCTGGGCAGTGATTCCAGGTGTCGGTACGGGCTCGACTTTGCGCATCTCGGTCGGGGCGGTCACATCGCTCGACGCCAGGTCAGCCGCATCGCTTGAAGCTGATTCCGCTGCGGCTTTCACCTTGGCTGCCGCCTGCAAATCGGCTGTCTGACTGTTCTCCGCACCGCATGCATTGAGGATCAATGCCGATGACAGCAGAATGTGCGTGAAGAGAATTTGCCTGCGCATGATGGCGCCTCTATTGCTGATTGTCCCCTGGGCGACGAGGATCAGCATTCAGATAGGCGAAAGCGGGACCGGATTGTGGCGAAGTTGGGGTCGTGCCGAGGCGGATTGTGGTCAGCGCCAGTTGCGGCTGCGGGAGACGGCCGTCCGGTACTTCATCCGCTGGGCGTCGGTGACGTTGCCGGCGGGGCGCAGTTGGGCCTTGGGCGCGGGCGGCGGCGGCAGGGTCTCGATTGTGGCGAGGCCGGCGCCGATGAGCGCCAATTGCGCCGTTCCCAGGCCCGTTAGTTCCGTGCTGGCGGGGACCGCCACTTCGCGGTTGAGAACGTCGGCCACGAAGCGATCAAAATAGGCATTCTTGGCGAGGCCGCCGTCGATGGAAATGCGGCCGCCGATCGGGGCCAGGCGCGACATGGCGTCGATGACCTCACCGGCACGCAGGGCGATGCCTTCCAGCAGCGCCTGCATCATATCGGCCTTGCTGGTGTCGAGGCCGAGGCCCAGCCACATGCCGGCAGCGGATCGGTCCCAATAGGGGCAGCCGAGGCCGCTCAGGGCCGGTACGAAGGCAATATCCCGGGCGATCGCACTTTCGGCAGAGAAATCGTCAATGTCGGCGTAATCCGAGAACAATCCCAGGTTCCGCGCCCAGTTGACCGCCGACGCAGCGTTATAGACGCCGCCGTCGAGTGCATAGGCGGGCGGAGATTTGCCGAGCCGCCAGGCTATGGTCGGCAGCAATCCACTGGCGACATCGCGGAGCGGTTTATCGCCGACAACGCAGAGGGCGAATGCGCCGGTACCGAAGGTGATCTTCGCATCACCCGCCTTGCGGCAGCCGTGGCCAAACAAAGCCGCCTGCTGGTCGACGAGGTTGGCCGTGATGGCGATCCCGCCAACCTCACCGAACGCGTCGGCCGTCGATCTGATTTCCGGCAGGCATTCAATTGGCACACCGAACAGGTCACACAGGATCGGGTCCCAGGTCAGGGTCTCAAGGTTCATGAGGCTGGTGCGCGATGCTGTCGTGACATCGGTTGCGAAAGTTCCGGCGAGCCGGTCCAGGAAGAAGGCATCGCTGGTGCCGAGCCGCAAACGTCCCTGCTTGAGCAACAACTTCGCTTCGTCGACATTATCGATGAGCCAGCGCAGCTTGCTGGCTGAGAAATAGGGGTCGAGCGGCAGACCGGCGCGCGCCAGGGTCGTCTCTTCGTGACCACCTTCCTTAAGCGAGGCGATGGCTTCGTTGGTGCGTGCATCCTGCCAGACGATCGCATTGTAGATGGCGCGCTTGGTCTGCGCATCCCAGGCCACCACCGTTTCGCCCTGGTTGGCGATGCCGAGCGCACGGGCCTTGCCGGTACTGCCGACACAGGCATTGAGATGGGTGATAAGCTCCTCAGGGTCATGCTCAACCCAACCGGCCTGGGGCAGGATCTGCCGATGTTCAAATCCATCGAGCGTCTGAAACAGCCCATCCGCATAAAGGCGATGCAGTTTGGTTCCGGTGGTGCCTTGATCGATGGCGAGAACGAAATCGGTCATGTCAGTCGTGTGGCGAGAGGTCGATGGTCAATTGATGGATGCCGGTCAGGTCGATCGCTGGGACGCGCCAAGCGATGCGCCGCTCGGGCAGGACGTTGATCGGCCGCGACCAGATTTCGCGTCCGTCGGCGAGTACACGGAGCCGGCCCTTGGTGGCGACGCGCGCCCGCGCCTTGAAGAGAAGCGGATCATAGGGCCCCCGCCCGGTCAGACGCTGCGGATACACATAGCTGAGATTGCCGGCCGCTTCGAGCCGGATTGGCACCAATGGCTGTGGCAAATGGCCGGTCAAGGCGCGATGAATGATCCGTGCAACTGAGCGGCCTTCGCGGAAACATTGCCCCGCCGTCTCGATGCCCCGTAGCAAATTGCCCGCGGCGAAGTAGACGGGATCGGAGCAGCGGTAGTGCTGATCGATGATCGGGCCGCGTGTCCCGGGATCGATTTCCAGGTGGCTTTGCGTCAGCAGCGCCGTTTCTGGCCGGAAGCGGCCCGTGAAGATGATGCCGTCACATGAAAGAGTTCGTTCTTTTTCGCCGCGCTTGAATGAAATGCCTTCGACCCGGTCCTGGCCGATAATGGCGAGATCGGCGCATCCTGTGATGACGGGGACGCCGAAGCCGATGCGTGCGATCCAATCACCGGGACGCCATGCGGTGATGCGGTCGCGCTCTTCCAGCATGGCGGCCACTTTCACGCCAACATGACCGAGCGTCAGAAGCGTCGAAAAGGCAACCAGTTCGGTGCCGATGACGACCGGATTCTGGAAGGGGGCCTTGTTGTAGAGATAGGCGAATTGCTGCAGGGCGCCCGTGTTCATGACGCCCCAGGGCCTTGTTCCGGAGACGAGGCGCGCGCTGCGCGGTGTTTCGCGCGCACCCATTGCCAGCAGGACTTTCTGCGCCTGGAAATTCACGGGACCGTTCGGGCCCGTCACCTGAACGCGGCCATTGGGTTCCAGCTTCAGAACGGTATGGCCAAGGCGCAGGTCAAGGTCGGCGACGTCGTCAACCAGATTCTTGGCGAAATCAGGGCCGCTCATCAGTCGGCCATATTGCAGCAGGCCATAGCCGCTATGACCGCAATGGCGGGGAATGCCGCCGCCCTGGGCTTCGCGATCAATGATGACGATGTCGCGATGACCCAGCCGCTTCAGTTCGGCGGCAGCGGAAAGGCCGGCGGGACCAGCGCCGATGATGACGACCTCATGCGTCTTCATGGCGCGAACTTTCCTTCGGCCATCGCCGCAACGTGCGCGCTGCAATAGAAGCCCTGGCACCGCCCCATCATGGCGCGGGTCCGTCGCTTGAGGCCGCCGATATCGCCCGCCGGAAAATCGCCGTCGAGCGCATTGGCAATTTCACGCCGCGTGACCAATTCGCAATGGCAGACGATGTCGGCGCCGAGCGCGTCCTGATAGGGGCGCGCATTCTCCTCGCAGAGATTTGGCACGGGCGTCCAGATCGGTTCGGCCTCCGTCAGGCGGCGGTAGCTGGTATTGTAAAGACTGCTGACGTGCTGGGCGATGCCAAGGGCGCCGGTCAGCCCCGTTGAACGTATGCCGGCAACAGTGATCCAGCGTCGGTCCGGTTGCGCCGTGATCTGATAATCCTTGAATTCGGTCGCCGGTCGGAGGCCGGCATAAACGGCGTTGACGTCGACATTGGCAAGACCCGGCAGCATTTCGATACCGCGCGCGACCAACTGCCGAAGGGTGGCTTCGTCGATGCTGGCTTTTGCCCGATCTTCCTGATCCTCGGCGGTTGGTCCCACCAGGACGTTGCCGAAGGCAGTGCGGCAAATGACGATGCCCTTGGTCCGCTCGGTCGGGACCGGCAGGATGATGGCCTTCAACAGCCGGGCTGCAGGTTTGTCAAAGACGACGAACTGCCCTTTGCGTGGGGTCACCTTGAAGGGAGCGGGGCGGTTGATCGCCTCGACAATGTCGCCGTAATTGCCGGCCGCGTTGATCACGCAATCGGCTGTCACCTCGCCCTGCGAGGTTTCCAGATGCCAGACGCCGTCGAAATGCCCGCCGGACACCCGGCAGTTGCGCAGGACGATGCCGCCATGGGCGATGCCCTGCCGCACATAAGCAAGCGGTGCCGACCAAGGATCGATGATGTGCTCGCCAGGGACATGGACGCCGCCCACGGCCTTGGGCGACAGCAGCGGCTCCTGGCGGCGCAATTGGTCGCGGTCGATGCGCTGGACGTCCGCCACTTTATTCTCGTGCGCCTTGGCGACTATCCCGTCGAGCTTGGCGAGCTCTTCCTCGTTCCAGGCAACGACGATGGCGCCAGAGCGGACCAGCGGCAGATTGAGCTTTTCGCGGATCGCCAGGTATTCCCGGTAGCCGTTCTGCATGCAGGACAGCTCGAGCGAATTGTGCGGGGCGTCGAAGCCGGTATGGAGGAGGGCACTGTTGCCCTTGGAAGCGCCGGAGAGGATGTCGCGTCCGGCTTCCAACAGGACTGGGCGGGCGCCGCCCATAGCAAGCCTGCGGAAGATGGCGCAACCCACCACCCCGCCGCCAATGATCACCACCTGGGCATGATTGGTTTCGGTCAAATTTTCGTCCCCTGTCGCGGGGCAGTTTGCCACGACTAGGAAAAAAAATCACGCGCCGCGAGGGGGCGGCGCGTGATTTGGACGTCGTTTTGTGGGTCCTTAAAGCTGGGTGCGGAAGTGGAAGGATTTCGGCCGGGTGAGCATCTCATAGCCCACGCGGGACAAGGTGGCGCCGCGGCCCGAATCCTTGACGCCGACCCAGGCCAGCGCCGGGTCGAGATAGTCGCAGCGGTTCATATAGACCGTGCCGGTCTCGATCTCATTGCCGATCTGGCGCGCCGCCTTCTCGTCCATGGTCCAGAGGGCCGCGGTGAGGCCGTACTTGCTGTCGTTCATCAGCTTCACGGCCTCATCGTCATTCTTCACCTTCATGATGCCGATGACCGGGCCGAAGCTCTCCTCCGCCATTACCGACATGGAATGATCGACATTCACGAGGACCTGCGGGGCGAGGTAGGGGGTGCCTGGCTTATCGGCCGCGAAGGACTTGGTATCGATGAGTGCCTTGGCGCCATGCTTCACGGCGTCGGCGATCTGGCCGCGAACGAATTCGGCGGCCGAGGTTCGCACCATCGGCCCGAGATTCGTCGCCGTGTCGAGCGGGTTGCCGAGTTTGTAGCCCTTGGTGAGATCCACGAAGCCCTCGACGAACTTGTCGTAGAGGCTTTCATGCACATAGATGCGTTCGATGGCGCAGCAGCATTGGCCCGAATTGAACATGGCGCCGTCGACCAGATTCTCGACCGCGTGGGCGAGGTTGGCATCGGCGCGGACATAGGCCGGGTCCTTACCGCCCAGTTCCAGGCCGAGGCCCATGAACTTGCCCACAGCCGCCTGCTGGACGGCGTGGCCGCCGGCAACCGAGCCGGTGAAGTTGCAATAGGCGATCTCGGGGGCGGCGATGACCTTCGCCGTGTCGTCATGGGTGAGGACGAGGGTCTGGAAAACACCCTTGGGCAGGCCCGCGGCGTCGAGTGCCTTCTGGAAATCTTCGGCGCAGATGGGCGTCTGGGCCGAGTGCTTGAGGATCACGGCATTGCCAGCCATCAGGGCCGGAACGACGCCATTGACCGAGGTAAGATAGGGATAGTTCCACGGCGCCACGATGAAGACGACGCCCAGTGGCTCCCGATGCAGCACGCGGGTGAAACCGGGCTTGTCGGTGAAGGAGACATCGGCGAGGGCCTCCGGCGCCAGATTGATCATGAAGCGGGCGCGCTCTTCGAAGCCGCGCATTTCGCCGGGGCTCTGCGAGATCGGGCGGCCCATCTGGCGGGTGATATCGGTGGCGTGCTTGTCCTTGTCCTTCAGGAACTCGTCAACGAAACGGTTCATGATCTTGGCGCGCTCGGCGATCGACACCTTGCGCCATTCCTTCTGCGCCTTGGCGGCGGTTGCTAGCGTGGCGCTGATTTCCGCCGGGGTGGCGTAGGGGCGTTCGACATAGACGGAATTGTCGACCGGCGAGATGGTTTTCTGGGTAGCGGCCATGATGTCCTCGAGGGGTATGCGTCAGCAATAGAAAGCGCCCGCCTCCGGAAGGAGACGGGCGCGGAAACGAAGGTCAGATGATTTCGAAATAGCGGGAAAGTTCCCAATCAGTGATGTGCTTGCGGAACTCGCGCTCCTCATGTTCGCGGGTGCCAGCATGATGCTCGACAAAGGCGTCGCCGAAGAGATCACGGGCGGCCTTCGACTTGCGCAGGCGTTGGGCGGCTTCCCACAGGGTCTGCGGCAGGTCGAGCTTCGCCGGGTGCTTCATCTCGTAGGAATTGCCGACGATTGCCGGCAGCGGCTCGATCTTGTTCTCGATACCGTAGAGGCCCGAGCCGATCGCGGCAGCCAGGGCGAGGTACGGGTTGCAGTCGGCGGCGGCAATTCGATATTCGACCCGCTGCGACTTTTCCGAACCCGGGATGACGCGCAGTGCACAGGTGCGGTTTTCAACGCCCCAGGTCGCGTTGGTCGGTGCCCAGAAGCCGGGGATGAGACGCGAGTAGGAGTTGACCGTCGGCGAGACCATGCCGAGAAGTTCCGGCATCAAGGCCTGCTGACCGCCGATGAACCAGCGCATCTTGTCCGAGATGTTGTGTTCCTTCTTCGGGTCGTGGAAGACGGTCTTGCCGTCCTTGCCCTTCAAGGAAATGTGGATGTGGCCCGACTGGCCGGGATAGGAGTTCGACCATTTCGCCATGAAGGTGGCAAGGAGGCCGCGACGCTGCGCCAAGACCTTCATGAAGGTCTTGAAAAGAGCAGCGCGGTCGGCAGCTTCAAGCGCCTTGTCGACGGTGAGCGCTGCTTCCAAGACGCCGGGACCGGTTTCGGTGTGCAGACCTTCGATCGGCATGCGCATTTTTTCGCAGGTGTCGAGGATGTCCTGGTAGAGCTCCGACCAGACCGAATTGCGAATGACCGAATAGCCGAACCAGCCCGGAGTCATCGGCGTCAGATTCTTGTAGTTCTTCTCGCGGATGCTCTCGGGCGTCTCGTCGAACATGAAGAATTCGAACTCGAGCGCCGAATAGACGTCGTAGCCCAGCTTTGCGGCCCGATTGAGGACACGGCGCAGCGTACCGCGAGGGCAGATCTCTTCGGCCTTGTTGACGAATTCAGCAATGAAGAAGAGGCCGTTATCTTCCATCGGCAGGTCGCGGCAGGTCTCGGGGATGATGCGCGCCCAGGCGTCAGGATAGGCCGTGTGCCAGCCGGTATAGTTGAGGCCGTCGATCAGCTGGTCCTGATTGTCCCAGCCAAGCACCACGTCGCAGAAGCCGAAGCCGCCTTCGAGGGCCGAGAAGAACTTCGCCTTCGACATGTACTTGCCGCGCAGGATGGCGTCGCCATCGAACACGCCGACTTTGATATGCGTCAGGCCGCGCTCTTCCACGATCTTCTTGGCCTGGGCAATGGTTTTCACTTGTTCCGGTTTCAACGGCATTTTTTCAATACCCCCTGTTGTCGAATGAATTGGAATTTAGGCCGCGGCAAATGGCGCGGCAATCGCGAGTTGGATTTAGAGTGCGGCTCCCCCGACGTCGGGTTCCAGCGCCCGGCCGTTTCCATCGCCGGTCAGCCCCCCTCTGTCCTTGTGACCTGAGAGATTCACTGGTGGAGAACCAGTTTACTCCGTCGGTGAGGCGACGACGTCCGGCGCCCGCTTTCCAGAGATGGTGATTCCGACCTGGTCCTTTTGCCTGAGAGTTTCCGGGGGCGGTTGCTCCTTCGGCGCCGACATCCATTGCGGTGTCGATCTCTCCCTAGGTCGGAGGATTGTGCGCGCGGAGTGTGTGATTGCCCCGTTGAAACGTCAAGCCGAAAAAGGAAAAAGGGAGGCAGTTTGCACTGCCTCCCCATTCCGTTTGTTGATTTGCTGTGGAATCAGCCGGCGCCACCAATTGCCGCTTCTTCCTTCGCGATCTCGGCCTGACGGGCCTTGACGTCCGCCTCTGTGAGCGGCGGGCCGGGGAACCGGCTCTTCTCGAAGGCAAACCAGACGACGATCAGCACTGCGATAGCACCGGCCAGGAAATAGCCGACCAGCTGGTAGGGGGGCTGGAAGCCGACAAAAGCGAGGACAGCGCCGCCGATCACGGCGAGCACGCCCACGGGTTTCGACCAGACACCCAGATTGAACGGGCCTTTCTTCGTCCAGGTCTTGCCTTCGGCGAGGACACCCGCGCCGATCGGCATGATGTAGGAGACGTAGAGGAACACCGCGCAACCCGAAGCGAGGATGATGTAGGCGTTGGCATCACTGCCGGCAACCCAGCCCAAAATGAAGCACAGGATGGCGCCGACCAAGATGGCGGCACCCGGTGTGCGATACTTCGGGCTGACCTGGCGCAAGAACTTCGATGCGCCCGGAATACCACCATCGCGCGCGAAGGCATAGATCATGCGCGAAAGCGATGTCATGCCGGCGAGAGCGCAGAGATAGTTGGCGAGCACAATGCCGATTGCCAGCAGGTCCTTGAGTGCCTTCGGCATCAGACTGCTGTCAAGCACGTAGAAGAACACAGACCAACCCTTGGCGGCGCCTTCGGTCGTATCCGGCATGGCGAGCAGGACCGCGGCGACGAGGAGCCAGCCAAACAGAGCTGACCAGAACACGGCCGAGATCATGCCGCGCGGCACCGCACGCTGAGCATCGCGGGTTTCTTCTGAAGTGTGAGCAGAAGCGTCGAAGCCAGTGATGGTGTAGCAGACGTGCAGCAGGCCCAGGATGAAGGCGAAGAACAGGCTGCCGGTCTGCGGCCAGGTCCCGCCACCGACATCACCTGTGTTGTTGGTGAAGGTGACCAGACGCGAGAAGTCGAGTTCTACCGGCGAGGCGACGATGAGGCCGATGATCAGCACGAACGAGACCGCCATGATGAGGTAGCCAGAAAAGTCCGTCAGCAGCGTCGTCGCCTTGATGCCGACATAGTTGAGGATCGCTTGGGTCGCGGTGATCAACGCCACGGCGATGATCAGATGCGTCCCAGTGAAACTGTTGGGATCCATCCCGAGCACACCGACCAGAATGAGGTCGCGCGCCAGCAGATAGACACCGTAGTTCACAGAAGCGACGACGAAAAGCAGGCCTAAGAGATTGAGCCACGCTGTGGCCCAGCCCCAGCCCTTGCCACCGAGGATCGAACCCCAGTGATAGAGACCACCCGCCGTTGGATAGGCGGAAGCGATCTGGCCCATTGCTGCTGCGACGAGCAAGGCAAAGACCGAGCCAACGATCCAGCCAATACCGATCGAGCCACCGCCGCCGGCGCTGAACGCCACCGTGTAGGCGCCGATGCCGCCAGCGAGAATGCAGATGATGGAGAACGAAATTGCGAAGTTCTGGAACCCGCCCATGCGGCGGGACAGCTCCTGGGAATAACCCATGGAGTGGAGGACTTTTACGTCCTCGTCGTGATGACTAGGCACAGACATTTATAACCCCCTCAGTTTGCGGTCCTGCGCAGCGGCAATTCCCCGCCGTTGGCTCTGCACAGACCCGACCCCCTCCGGATGGATGGGGCCTCTTTCGACTCAGATGGTCGATTTCCCGCCAATCGGATGCGGCGAAGTATGCGCCGCATAAAGAAAAAGTAAAGACGGCGTTAACTTTTTGAGATGATTCAATGTGATGGGATACGCGTTTTGCATCTGCGAAATTGACCGGATGCGCAACTTGCAGCGTTTCAGACCCCGCCGACCACTAGCGCTGCTACCCAAGCGTAAGTCGGGGAAATTTCGATTCCCGGAATTCCATTAACCACGTTCACCCTGGAAATGGGCGCGGCACAGTTCGGTAAAGGCGAGGGCACGGCGCGTGGGCCGCAGCTTCTTGAGGCGCGCGATGCCGAGGCGCGTCGGTCGCAGTTTTTCCTTGATGGGAAGGAAGACGAGGCGCCGCCCATCGAGTGTCAGTTCGCTCAAAGGACGCGAATGCATGATCGAAAATGCATCCGAATGAGCCACCAGTCCACGCACCATTTCAAAGCTCGGCGTTTCATGGGCGACCCGGGGCTGCAATCCAAGCCCATAGATGATCGAGAGAAAATAGTCGCGACTATGCGGCAGGCCGAGCAAGACCATCGGATAGTGGATGAGGTCGGCAATGGCCACGGCCTTCTGCTTGGCGAGCGGATGGTTCTTCGCGAGGATGCAGTGAAGCGGAACCTCGGTCAGGGTATCAAACTCCAAATCGTCGTCGAGGCCGAGATCGTAGGTCAGGGCGAACTCGAACTCGCCTGCCCGTAATCCGTCGAGGACGCCCTGCACGTGATGTTCGTGCAGCTTCACGCTGATCTCCGGATGGCTGTTGGCAAGGGCGCCGATCAGACGCGGTAGAACAAGGGGGGCGACGGTCTGGAAGCAGCCGATGTGAAGTTCGCCCGCGACGTCCTGGCCCAGCCCCATCGCGCCCAGGCGCACATCCTCGGCATGCTCCAGCAGGCTCTTGGCGTCGGTCAGCAGTTCGCGGCCGGCGGCAGTGAGGCTGAGGCCCTGGGCATGGTGGCGCACGAAAAGGTCGACGCCGAAGCGGGACTCGAGCTCGGCGATCGCTGCCGATACGGACGGTTGCGAGATGTTGACCCGCTGGGCAGCCAGCGTAACCGAGCCCGTCTCGGCGGTTGCCACGAAATAGCGCAATTGCTTCAGAGTAAACGGCATTGGCAAATCCGATACAATTCGAATGATAAAAAGATTTTCTCATTGCCGCGCCCGGCAGGCAAGATCACAGGCAGTAACGTTGCGAATTGAACGCATCCCAAGGCGTCAGACAGTCCGGCAGGGAGAGGCCATCAATGCTGCGAACAGGGAACCAGTACCGGGATAGCCTCAAAGACGGGCGGCAGGTCTGGATCAACGGCGAACGGGTAAAAGATGTAACGACCCATCCGGCCTTCAAACCGATCGTCGATGTGCGCGCCCGTATCTACGACATGGCGCATGAGGAAAAGACCAAATCGGTCATGTCCTATCGCGACGGCAAGACGGGCCAGGAAAACTGCATCGGCTACAAGCTGCCGCACACCCAGGAAGACTGGCACGCCAAGCGCCGCGCCATTGACGCCGTCATGCGCGATATCAGGGGCTATGCCGTGCGCGTCGGCGACGAGACCGTGGGCGAGATGTGGTCGCTCTATGACGGCCGCGACATCCTCAACGAAGTCGATCCGCAATTCTCGAAGAACATCGAGCATCACATTCAGCACGTCCTCAATTCGGACACCTTCCATGTTTCGGCCAATACCGATCCCAAGGGCGATCGTTCAAAGCGGCCGCAGGATCAGGATCCGGACATGCTGCTGCATCTGGTGAAGGAGACCGACAAGGGCATCATCGTGCGCGGTGCCAAGTATGAAACCGCAGCAGCTTATGCCAACCAGGCTTTCGTCAAACCCACTATCGCCAATTGGGGCGACGACAAGCTCAGCGACTACGCGCTGGGTTTCATCTGCGATATGGGTTCGCCGGGCTTGAAGCATATCTGCCGAACCGGATTCACCGGTCGCGCTTCGGCCGACGATTATCCGCTCTCGAATCGCGCGGACGAGGTCGACACCTTGCTCGTGTTCGACGATGTGCTCATCCCGTGGGAGAATGTGCTGTTCTATCGGCACACCAAGGCGGCAGCCTTCATTCGTGGCACGCTGCACCGGTACAGCGCCTATCCCTTTACTCTGAGATTGCTCTATATCGCCGACCTGATGCTGGGTGCCGCGGCGTTCAATGCCAAGCAGACCGGTCTCGATGCCCAGCAGGCCGTGCGTGAGAAGCTTGCGCTGTTGATGCAGTACCGCGAGGCCATCAACGCCCATCTTATCGCTTCCATCACCATGGCGGAGAAGAGTCCGGGCGGATTGCTGATGCCCAATTCTTCGCTGCTCTTCACCGGGCGCTATGCTGCGATCAATCAGCTGCCGGCCATGATGCATCTGGCGCGGGAACTGTGCGGTGGTCAGATCTGCGTGACGCCGGATAAGGCGACCTTCGACAATCCGGAAATCAAGGATTGGATGCAGAAATACTATTCAGTCAATGAATTCTGGCAGGCTGAGGACCGCCGCAAGCTGCTGGCCTTCGCGCGCGATCTGCTCAATTCCGACCGCGCCGGTCATATGGTGACGTTCGAGCTCTTCGCCCAGTCACCGCCCTTTGCACATCTCAATCACATCTATATGAATTTCGACATGTCCAACGCCCTTTCCTATGTCAAGGATTGCGCTGGCTTGTCGGACCGCGTCATGGATCAATGGAAGAAGAAGTAAGACAATGACCTACAGCCACGTTCGCTTGCGCAAGTTCAACACCAAGAAGACCTATCCGGAGCAAAGCCTCGATAACGACCTCTCGATGTCGGTCCGGGCGGGCAACACCATCTTCCTGCGCGGCCAGGTCGGCCAGGCGCTCGATGGATCGATGGTCGGCGTCGGTGACGCCGCGGCCCAATCCGAACAGGCGATGCGCAATGTAAAGCAACTTCTCGAGGAACAGGGTGGCAAGCTTGCCGATATCTGCAAGATCGTCATCTACATCACCGATCCGCGCTATCGCGAGGATGTGTATCGGGTCGTCGGCAAGCACCTCAAAGGCGTTTACCCGGTTTCGACCGGCCTTGTCGTCCAGGGCTTGGCGCGTCCGGAATGGGTCATGGAAATCGACGCCTATGCGGTGATCCCGGAAAGTCGTATGAAGAACATCCAGGAGCCGCCTGCCGCGTTGCAGTGGAAGGATACCGCCGACAAAGCGGATCGCGCCAAGAAGGCAGCGAAGAAGAGGGCGACCCGCAAGAAGTAAGAAAGGGCTCGGATGACCTTCTCGCTCGTCGGCCGTTGCGCCGACACCGGCATGTTCGGGGTGGCGATCACCACCTCGTCGATCGCGGTTGCCTCACGCTGTCCCTGGGCCAGGGCCGGCGTGGGGGCTGTCGCTACCCAGAACGTCACCGACCCACGGCTTGGCAATCAGGGACTCGATCTGCTGGCGCAAGGGTTGAGCGCGCCGGACGCGTTGAAGGCCCTGATGGCCAAGGCGCCGTCCTCGCAGCACAGGCAAGTAACCATCATCGATGCCAAGGGCCGCACCGCGCATTGGACCGGGACCAAGACGCTCGGCACCAACAATGTGGCGGAAGGTGAGGATTGCGTCGCTGCGGGCAATCTGCTGCAGAACCCGGACGTGCCGGCCGCGATGGCCAGGGCTTTCGTCCAATCGAAAGGGCGCCATCTTGCTGACCGCCTGCTGCTGGGGCTTGAAGCCGGCATCGTGGCCGGTGGTGAAATGGGCCCGGTGCATTCAGCGGGCCTTCTCGTCGTTCACGAGCAAACCTGGCCGCTCGTCGATCTCCGCGTCGATTGGAGCGATGACAACCCGATCGTGCGCCTGAAGCGGCTCTGGGAGGATTATCAGCCCCAGATGGACGCCTATATCACCCGCGCTCTCAATCCCGATGCGGCCCCAGCCTATGGCGTGCCGGGAGATCCGGGAGACGATACCAAATAGGGCAGGCTCTCATTTGAACCGCGGAGGCAGCAGGATGGCGACCGTGACGGCACTGACGGGTAAGACCCCGATCGAAGGCTTTGATCCCGACCCGCAAAAATCCTACACGCTGCCGGCGCGGTACTATTTTGAGCCTTCCGTTTACGCGTGGGAGCAGGAGGCCATATTTGGCCACAGCTGGTGCTATGTCGGCCATGTCGGTTCGTTGAAGGAACCGGGCTGCTATATCACCGCCAAGGTCGCGGACCAGAACATTCTGGTCATCCGCGGCAAGGACGACAATCTGCGTGCCTTCTACAATGTCTGCCAGCACCGGGCGCATGAACTGGTGAAAGGCAGCGGCCAGGCCAAGGTGCTGACCTGTCCCTACCATGCCTGGACCTATCACGCGGATGGCCGCCTGCGCACGGCGCGCGGCAGCGAGAATCTGCCGAACTTCAACAAGGACGAATTCTGCCTGAAACCGGTCCGGGTCGAGACGATGGCGAACTTCGTCTTCGTCAATTTGGACCCCGACGCGCCGTCACTGAAGACGCAGAGCGGTGCGCTCGAATCCGAAATCCGCGGCTATTGCCCAGAGATCGACCATCTGGTGCTCGCCCGGGTCATGACCTATGACATCGAAGGCAATTGGAAGAACTCGGTCGACAATTTCCTGGAATGCTATCACTGCCACGTGGCGCATTCGGACTTCTGCGACCTCGTGGACATGGATAGTTACCGCTCGATCTGCCACGATATCTATTCCAGCCATTGCGGGCGTTCATCGCATCGTGCGAGCAAGGCCTATCAATACAGTGGCGATGCACGCGCACAGAAATTCGGCTCCTGGCTGCTGTGGCCGAATCTCTCGATTGAGGTCTTTCCTGGCGCGCCCAACGTGAACATCTTCCACCACGTGCCGATCGGGCCGGAGAAGACCCGGCATGTGTTCGAGTTCTATATGGAGTCGGATATGCCGACACCGGAACAGGAAGACGCCATCCGCTATATCGATGAAGTGCTGCAGGCCGAAGACATCGCGCTGGTCGAAAGCGTCCAGCGTGGCCTGCACAGCAAAGGCTACAACCAGGGTCGCTTCATCGTCGATGAAGGTCGTACCGATAAAAGCGAGCATGCCGTGCATCACTTTCACGGGCTGGTGGTCGACGCGCTCAATCGCTATGGCGGGGCTTAGTCCGGGAAACCGAGATGCTGCGGCAGGTCGTCGGTGATGGTAAACCACGGCGCCTTTGATCCGACGAAGATGTGTGCCCTGGGAGCGAGGCTCGGTGCATCGATGAGTGTCCCATAGGTCACATGCGCATAGGCAGCTTCGCGGACCACAGAATAAATGAGCGAACCGCATTTGCCGCAATGGAAGTCGTGATCGATTCCGTCTCCATACCGGACCAGCTGTGCGGCGCCAGAGGAGATTTTGAACTGCGAAATCTCAATGCCGCCGAATGGCTTGAAAGCGGCGCCGGTTGCCCGCCGACATAGCGAGCAATGGCAGTTCATGGCGTAGCGGAAATCATCTGCCACCTCGTAGCGGACGGTTCCGCACAGGCAGGATCCGTTAAGGATTTTGGCGCTTTTGTCGATCACGTTGCCGGTCCCACGTCTTAAGGGTAGAGTGCGGCCGATTATGGCTACCCAGCCACAAATTGGCTATGGCATTGAAAAATGGCGCCTTTCGACATCGTACATTCAGCTTGTCCACATGATTGTCCTTCTACTTGCGCCCTGGAGGTCGAGCGACTCTCCCCGACCCAGATTGGGCGCATTCACGGTGCCAAGGAGAACTCGTACACAGCCGGCGTCATTTGCGCCAAGGTGGCACGCTATGCGGAACGGCAGCATCACCCGGATCGGCTGACCGAGCCCCTGCGCCGGGTCGGCGACAAGGGGGTGGGTCGGGCGGCCTACCAGCCTATGACTTGGAGCGACGCTCTCGACGAGATTGCGGCGAAGTTTCAGGAAGCTGAGAAGCGCTACGGCGCGGAAGCGGTCTTTCCCTACTATTACGCCGGCACGATGGGGCTGGTGCAACGCGACGGCATCTTCCGTCTGACGCATGAGAAGAAGTATTCGCGCCAGAAGAGCACGATCTGCGTCGCGCTGTCCGATGCCGGCTGGGCCGCGGGTGTCGGCACCATGCGTGGTGTCGATAGCCGCGAAATCGCGGACAGCGATCTCGTCATCGTCTGGGGCGGCAATCCGGTCGCAACACAAGTCAATGTCATGACTCACGTTGTTCGTGCCCGCAAGTCGCGCGGGGCGAAGCTGGTCGTGGTCGATCCCTATCGCACCGGTACGGCGGAAGCGGCTGACCTGCATCTCATGTTGCGCCCTGGCACGGATGGGGCGCTTGCCGTCGCTGTCATGCATGTTCTCTTTGTCGAAGGTTTTGCCGACCGCGACTATCTGGCACGCCACGCCGATGCGCCGGATGAGTTGGAGCGCCATGTCGCGACGCGGTCGCCGGAATGGGCCGAAACGATCACGGGCATACCGGCAGCAACCATCCGCGAATTCGCCAGATTGTATGGCCGCCACAAGAAGAGCTTCATCCGCGTCGGCTACGGTTTTTCCCGAACCCGGAACGGTGCGGTCAATCTCCACGCCGTCAGCTGCCTGCCGACCGTGACCGGCGCTTGGGCAGAGAAGGGCGGTGGCGCGCACTATTCGAACCGCACGATCTACCATATCGATAACACGCTCATTCAGGGCTTGGACATGGCCGATCGCTCCGTGCGCGAGCTCGATCAGTCGCGGCTTGGCGCGATCCTGACCGGCGACAAACGGGACCTGGGCAACGGCCCGCCGGTGACGGCGATGATTGTTCAGAATACCAATCCGATGAATGTCTGCCCGAATTCCGCCTTGGTCCGGCAGGGCTTCATGCGGGACGATCTCTTTGTTGCCGTTCATGAGCAATTCATGACCGAGACCGCCGCGATGGCCGACATCGTGCTGCCGGCGACGACTTTCCTCGAACATGACGATATTTATCGTGCAAGTGGTCATACGCATCTGCAGGTCACGCGCAAGGTGATTGAACCGCTGGGGCAAGCGATGCCCAATCATTACGTGATTTCTGAACTCGCTAAGCGCTTGGATTGCCGGCATCGCGGCTTCGCCATGAGCGCGTGGGAGATCATCGACGAGACGCTCAAGATCTCGGGCCACAAATCCGCGCAGGATATGTATGACGCCCATTGGGAAGATTGTGCCGTCGATTTTGAAACGGGGCATTTCCTCAACGGCTTCGGTCATCCGGATAAGAAATTCCGCTTCAAGCCGGATTGGTCGGCGATCGGCGACGATGTCGAGGGGTTGCCGGCCATGCCGGATCATGCGCCCTTGACCGATGCGCCGACCGATCAGCATCCGCTGCGGCTGGTGACGGCGCCGGCCCGGCAGTTTCTGAACTCGACCTTCACGCCGACGCCGACATCGCGGGTGCGGGAAGGGCGGCCGACGCTTCTCATTCATCCGCAGGACGGCGCGCGCTATGGTGTCAGCGACGGCGGCGCCATCTCGGTCGGCAACAAGCTGGGATCGATCGATCTCCATGCCAAATTCTTCGACGGGCTGCTGCCTGGCGTGGTGGTGATCGAAAGCCTGTGGGGCAATGCCGACTTCCCCGGCGGGCTCGGCGTCAATGCCTTGGTATCCGACGAACCCGGCAAGCCGGATGGTGGCGCCGTGTTCCACGATACCGCTGTCTGGGTCAAGGCAGCCTAGGGCGATGGCCAAGATCGGTCCGCATATCATCGTCCTGGGGAATGAAAAGGGCGGGTCGGGCAAATCGACCACGGCGATGCATCTCATCGTCGCCTTGCTCGCTGCCGGCAAGAAGGTCGGTTCGATCGATCTCGATGCGCGGCAGGGCTCGCTCTCGCGCTACGTCGAAAACCGGCGCAAGACGGCCGAAGGGATGCTCACTCCCTTGCCGATGCCGACCCATATTCCCATCAATCAAAGTCAGGCCGACAGCCGCGAAGTGGCGAAGCTGGAGGACGAGGCGAACCTTGCCGCGGCCCTGGATCAGCTCAAGGAGAATGACTTCATCGTCATCGATACACCCGGCAGCGACAGCGCCCTGTCGCGTGCAGCGCATATCCGCGCCGATACGCTGATATCGCCGTTGAACGACAGCTTCCTGGATCTCGACCTGTTCGGCCGTATCGAGGATGAAGGCGCCAGCATCCGCCGCCCCAGCGTCTATGCCGAAACGGTCTGGGAGCAGCGCAAGCGCCGGGCGATGGCGGGCGGCAAGCCGATCGACTGGGTCGTCATGCGCAATCGCCTCTCCAGCCTGGACGCGCGCAACAAGCGCGACATCGGCAAGCTTCTGGAACAACTGGCCAAGCGTATCGGCTTTCGCATTGCGCCTGGTTTTACCGAGCGCGTGATCTTCCGCGAACTCTTCCCGCGTGGCCTGACCCTGCTCGACCTCTCGCGCCAGGATGCCGGCGTCCAGTGGCGCATGTCCCATGTGGCGGCGCGCCAGGAAGTCCGCGAACTGCTTGAGGCGCTCAATCTTGTGCCTGTGGATGCGGAATCAGGCGCAGTTTAAAACCGACGAGCCACTTTTTGGCGATGTCACACAACAAGGGCACGAATTGCTTTCTTTTGTGTTCGTCCCGTGAAGTTGGGGAAATATCCGCGATTATTCGGCGCTCCCCGCTTGTGCCAGTCTTCGGCGGCATGGCAGAAATGCTGCGTCGCATCAATCAAAGGGAAACGGAATGATCAAACCGCTTAAGAAGGCCATCTTCCCGGTCGCGGGACTGGGCACGCGATTCCTGCCGGCGACGAAATCGATGCCGAAGGAAATGCTGACGGTGGTCGACAAGCCGCTGATCCAATATGCGGTCGAAGAGGCGCAAGCTGCCGGGATCGAGGAGATGATCCTGGTCACCGGTCGCGGCAAATCGGCGATGGAAGACCATTTCGATCATTCCTACGAGCTAGAGGATACGCTGACCCGCCGCGGCAAGAAGGCAGAACTGGAACTCCTCAAGAAAATGCTGCCGCTTGCCGGCAACGTCGCCTATGTACGCCAGCAGGAGCCGCAAGGATTGGGGCACGCCGTCTGGTGCGCGCGCCATTTCATCAAGGACGAAGCGGTGGCGGTGCTGCTGCCGGACGATCTGGTTCACGGTGAAGTTTCGTGCCTGAAGCAGATGGCGGATGTTTACCGGAAGGTCGGCGGCAACATCATTGCCGTCATGGAAGTGGCGCAGGAACATACCAGCCGCTACGGGATCCTCTCACCGGGCACTGACAAGGACGGTCTCGTCGAGGTAAAGGGGTTGGTCGAAAAACCGTCGCCCGACAAGGCGCCGTCGCGGCTCGCCGTGATCGGCCGCTACATCCTGCAGCCGGAAATCTTCCATCATCTTGAGGCGCAGGAGCCGGGGGCGGGTGGTGAGATTCAGCTGACGGATTCCATGGCGCGCATGATCGGCCAGGTGCCCTTCCACGGCTATCGCTTCGCAGGCAAACGTTATGATTGCGGCGACAAGGCCGGATTCATTGAGGCCAATATCGCCCTCGGCGTCGCGCATCCCATCCTGGGCAAGAGCGTGCGGCAGGTGGTGGCGGACATCGCCAGCAGCTTGAAATTGTGAATCCGGGACGACCTGCAACGCTTGTCAGCTAGCTTGCATTCTGCCGGTGGGCTGCTTAGGCTCCCCGGCAGAAGGTCGTGGCCATAGGTGATTTTGCCTGGGATACGATCCTTGTGCTGTTGAGGACCATGTCGACTGTTCGCGACATATTCAATCTGACCGCCGTCCAGTCGATCTATCGAACCTTTGCTGTGGTTCTGGTCGGCTTTTTCCTGGCGGTTTGCGTCCTGGTCGCCAAATCCTTCAGCAATTGGCCGGTGAGCGACGCGTTGGCCGAATACGCCAATGGTCTTGCCCTTTGGATCGGCGCCCTCCTGGCTATGGTCCTGGCGCATCAGCATCCGCCTCGTTCCGGTGCGCGCATTTTCTGGTGGGGTGCGACGCTTGGCTTGGCATTGATTGCTGCGAACGAGGTCTTCAATATCTTCGATCGCATCGAGCGCGCCTGGGGTGACGACGACTATGCCGACCTGCTGTTCCTCTGTCTGACCCCGATCGGCCTCTATGCGGCCTGCTCGCTGGAAGAAGCGCCCCGTATTGCTGTGCGCGCCATGCAGCTGGGTTTCGCCTTCCAATGTATTTCCGACGTGATCGATCTTTCTGATGGGGATGGGTTTCTCTTCAACTACCAAATTCCCGGGCTCGAGCAGAATTTGATGGATGTAGTGACCGACATTTCGGAACTGATATTCATCGAGACATATCTGTTCGGTCTCGGATGTCTGTTGCTCAATCTCCTGATGCGTCGACTTGGTTTGATTGGGGGAACTGCTTGATGATGGACGAACTGTCGGCCATTTGGCGCCGGTTGCTGACGATTGCAGGCGCGATCTTGCTCGCGCCGCTTCTGCTGACGCTGATATTGGGGCGGATCATCTTCTTCTCGATTCTCGATCTTGCGCAGGCGGCGCATCAGATCGCCTGGGAGATTCGGGATATGTCGTTGCCGAAATCCGTGCGGGCGCGCCTGTTACCCTTCTGGGCTGGGTGGCTGATGTCCATCCTGCTGCTGGCCGGGGCGTTGGCTGGTGTAGTCATCGTTGTACGGCAGACGGTGGATTGGGCATTCGATGATCAGTGGGTGGCGCGCGGTGCGGCCGTCATGCTGGCGCTTTTCGCCGTCTATTTCGCATTTCGCTTGGCGATGCTCGGTACCGCCGCGCTGCAGCGCGCGCTGGCGCACAATCTGGCACGCGTGATTTCGGGGGAACTTGCGCAACTGAAGGCGGAAACGGATCGCCGCGCGCGAATTCTCGCTGCCGGCCACATTTCGTCAGCCATTCCGATGCCGAGCTTCAGTCGCGAAGGTGCGGAGATCGTCGAATTGCTGGGGCACCCGACCGAGGCAACCTTGCGGCAATTGTTGATCAGTCTCGAAGCGTTCAACACCGCCGCTGCCTATGACCAGCGCCCCAGCGACGTTCACGTGCGGGCACGACTGAAGGCGGTTGATCAGGATCTGGCCCGGGCCATGCGGGCCATCGACCCGCATTGCCGCTTGGTTTGAGGCCCAGTTCGGCCTTGCTAAAGATAAGCACATAAAAATATTCTTATCCCGCCAATAGGCGGGGAAGATATGGAAGAGATTTTAAGGGGGCTGCGCGCCTCGGCCGAAGCAACGCGTCTGCGCATCCTGGGACTGTGCGCCCATGCTGAACTGACAGTGAGCGATCTGGTCGAGATTCTGGGCCAATCCCAGCCGCGCATCTCGCGACACCTCAAATTGCTGGTCGAGGCCGGCGTCCTGGTTCGCAACCAGGAGGGCCCGTGGGCATGGTACCGCCTGCCGGAAGAGGGTGTGGGTGGAGAGCTTGCACGCCTCATCGTCGACTTGCTTCCGTCCGATGATCGGCAGCACGCCCAGGATTTGAAGCGCCTGCAGGCCATTTCGGAAGGTTGGACAAGCCGCGTCGCCGATTTCTTCCGCCAGCATGCCGGCGATTGGGAGCAGATTCGTTCGCTCCATGCCGACCAGGCCGCCGTCGATGCGGCCTTGTTGAAAGCCTTGCCGGAAGGACAGATCGAAAGCCTACTCGACGTTGGCACCGGGGCAGGTCATGTCTTGTCCCTGGTCGGCAAACGTGCCCAATCGGCAGTGGGCGTCGACCGCTCGCGCGAGATGTTGAATGTGGCGCGATCGAATCTGTTCCGCGCCGGCCTGCGCCATTGTCAGGTACGGCAGGCCGATATGTTCGCACTGCCCTTCGAGGACGCGGCTTTCACGGCCGTGACGATGAACATGGTGCTGCATTTCGCGGATCGGCCGGATGCGGCTTTGGCTGAAGCGGCGCGCGTGCTGGCGCAAGGTGGGCGGCTGGTGATTGTCGATTTCGTGACGCACAGCCTCGAACAATTGCGCGAAGAGCAGGCCCACCGCTGGCTGGGTTTTGACGACAGTCAGATAACATCCTGGTGCAAGTCAGCCGGTCTCATGCCGCTGCCGCCGCAGCATCTGGCGGGCGGCTCTCTGACGGTTGCGCTGTGGTCGGCGGAGCGACCCGCTTGATCGCTTATTCGAAGCCGTAGCGCGCCATGATCTCGCGGCGCAGGCGCGGGATCAGGTCAGGATCAGCGTGCAGGTGCGCTTCCTCTGAATCGAGAATGGCGAGGAACAAGCGACCGCGCATGCGTGCCGCATCGATCTTGGCGCCGACCCGCGCGCCGACGGCCGACAAGATGACATCGAGGCAGCGCTCCGCGGCATTGAGCCGGCCCCACAGAAAGTCATGCTCGCGCCACGACCGGTTGAAGAAGGCGCCGAAGCTCATGAGCGATGTGCCGCGCAGCACGACATCGCCGAGGCTGCGCGCATCGTCCGGGCTGATGCGGTCGACAAGAACCTCATTGATCTCATCCATGTCGGTCCATTGCAGGATCGGGAAGGTGATGAGATCGAAGAAGGCGAACCCGACATAGGCCTTGGCGACGGCGCGCCGGGCGATGGGCGGCAGAAAGGCAAAGCCCATGACCGAGATGATCTCGTCCAGCGAATGGTCGATGGGAATGAGGCCGAAGGATTCCTCGAGAGCGGCGAGATCCGCCTCGGAGAATTCGCCGCCCGCCCGCGCCGATGCCGCCAGCCGGGTCGCTGCTTCGACTGGCTTTCCGGCGTACTTGCTGGCATCCCAGCGCGGTGCCGCCCGCTCGATGGCTTCATAGAGCGCGCCTTTGAGATCGTCGATCGCGGCCGAACCCACATCGATGCCTTCTTCGCCGGCCGCCCGATAGAGTTCGTTGAGCCGTCGAATGACGAAGCGAATGCGGCGCAGGCGAAACTCGACATCGAACGCGCGAAGGAAGCGGATGGTACGCGCCGGCGATGCCGGATCGTCCGTCAGCCATCGGTCGATCGCCACCACCACTTCCGCCGCGGTGACGGAATCGCCGTCGCTATGGGCCAGATCCGCCACCAGCTTGGCGAGGGAATCGGTGACGCCACGAACCTTGAGCTTCATATAGCTCAGATAGGCGTAGCCGGCACCCCGGTGTGCCGCCTCATTCGCCTCGGACCGATAACGGCTGACCTCCGCGATGGTCGGTGGATTGTCTGGATCCGCGCGTACGATGCTGTCGACGAGGCGTTCGACTTCGGGGTCTGCCGCAGCAAGGATTTCTGCCATGCGGCGGGCGCGAACATTCCACGCTTCGATGCCGAGCAGATCATCGGCGATCGGTTCATTGCGCGGAATGACGGCGAGCGATGCCAGGATCGTGCGGAAAAATCCCGGTGCGCCCTCGCCGCTGCGCTGCCTGCCGCCGTTGCGCGGGTTCGGATCGACATAGATGATGCGCCGCACGACTTCCCGGCTCGCCGGCCGGTCGCCCAACGCCTGGATCACGGGCGAAAAGGGCTTGTTCATGACGACGCTGCCGTCGATGAAGAAGCGGTTGGCCGCCGCCTGATCCAAATCGCCATCGACGCCCAGCTTGTCGACGAGGAGCGCCCGGCGCGCCGGCCAGGGGCGGCCGCGTTCGCTCAACAGATCGTCCATTTCGGCCACAGTGGCCGGTGCGAAGGCACCGGGGAAACAGGCCGTGGCGCGCGAGGCAAAGACCAGGGACGGCACATGGTCGACGCCGAATTCGCTCTGCAATTCGCCGGAAAGGGTGCGGCGGCAGGTGAAGGCGATGATGCGCCGATGCTCGGTCTCTTCGACGACCGGCGGATCGTGCAGTGCGATCAGATGGTGGTGGCCGCGATAGTCGGTCACGGTCACGAAGAGATCGAGCCTGTGCCCCGGGGGCAACAGGCTGATGCCTTCGCTGGCGCTTGCGTCCATCGCGTCGCAGGCGTCCAACATCCAGCCGGCAAACCGCCGGCCGGAGAAGGGTGGGGTAAACCAGCGCGCCTGTACGAAACGCCGCACCTTGGACAGCGTTTCCGGCTCCGCCACCTGCGATCCGAAACGGCGGACCAGGATCTTGTCGATCATCGGCCCCATGGCCGACTTCCAAGTCCGGCTGAACAAGCTGGCAGGTGCAGAAAGCTGGGTCACATCGGCATTCTGCAGCCACAATTCGCGATGCGCGTCGAGCGGCAGATCGTGGGCAAGGGCGCGGGCCAGCATCACGCCGTTGATGCCACCGGCCGAGGCGCCGGAAATGAGATCGATAACGATGCGCAGATCGACGTCGGGCAGGAGTGTGCGGAGAATATCCAGATAGACCGAGGTGCTGTCCCCCGGATCTCCCACCTTACCCGTCTCGGCATGAAGGAGTTTCGAGGCGCGAATAAGGTTCAGCAATTCGCGGGTGACGCCGTGGATGTAGACGGCCAGCGAAACGCCGCCATAGAGCACCACGGCAAGCCTGACCTCGATCTGCTTCATGGGCCCCCGACGGCTGACTGGACTGGTTTCGAGCGGTCTTCGGTTCCGAGTCGCGCCAGTCTAGCACCCGATGTCGCCCATGTCCCTCGCGGGGACGGGGATTTGCGTCCTGGGCATGCGGTGTCGGCCAAATCGGCGTGGAGCCTGTGGCGTCGTCGCTTGCTATCCTCGCCCCACGAAAAGCGATCCTTTTGTGAGCGAAGCCATGATTCCGTTTTCCGTGCTGGACCTGTCGCCCATTCCCGAGGGGTTGAGCGCCGCGGATGCCTTCCGCAATTCGGCCGACCTTG
The DNA here is from genome assembly GCF_041910485.1 of Dongia sp. Lineage (GTDB taxonomy): Bacteria > Pseudomonadota > Alphaproteobacteria > Dongiales > Dongiaceae > Dongia. Next base: position 33,288 of record NZ_JAYRQR010000051.1, on the reverse strand, counting down.
CCCGGCACGCCGAGGATTGGGGTTACCACCGCTTTTGGCTGGCCGAGCATCACAACATGCCCGGCATTGCCAGCGCCGCAACTTCCGTCGTCATCGGTCATGTCGCTGCGGCAACCAAGCGCATTCGGGTCGGCGCTGGCGGGATCATGTTGCCCAATCACGCGCCGCTGGTGATTGCCGAACAGTTCGGCACGCTGGAATCGCTCTTTCCGGGGCGCATCGATCTGGGCCTTGGGCGGGCGCCCGGCACCGATCAACGGACGGCGCGGGCACTCCGCCGCAATCTTCTGGGCAGCGACGATTCATTCCCGCAAGACGTTGCCGAACTGATGGGATGGTTTGCACCGGTCGAGCCGGGCCAGGCCATCCGCGCCGTGCCGGGGGCGGGACTGGATATTCCGATCTGGCTGTTGGGCTCCAGCCTCTTCAGTGCGCAACTGGCGGCGGAGATGGGGCTGCCGTTCGCCTTTGCCTCGCATTTCGCGCCCGATTCCCTGCTGCGCGCACTCGACCTCTATCGCAGCCGCTTCAAACCCTCCGTTCACCTTGCCAAACCCTATGTCATGGCTGGTCTCAGCGTGGTTGCGGCGGAGACAGATGCGGAGGCCAAGTGGTTGTTCACCTCGCTCCAGCAGCAGTTCGTCAATCTGCGCCGGGGCCGGCCCGGCCCGCTGCCGCCGCCGCGGGACGATATGGAGTCTTTCTGGTCTCCGCTGGAAAAGGAAATGGTCGATCATTCCCTGGCTTATGCGGTGGTTGGGTCCCAGGAAAATGTCGAACGTGGGCTCGTCGACTTCATGACCGGCACAGCGGTCGACGAAATCATGGTGGCCGGCCAGATATTCGATCACCAGGCGCGATTGAAATCCTTCAAGATGGTGGCCGATATCCGGACCAAGCTTGCCGGCGGGCCGGGTGCCCTTGGTGAGAGAAGCGCGTCGGAGCGCTAGCGGCGCCGACCTGGCGGCATTATTCTGCCGTCATCAAACGATGGCTGCGAGTTTTGCCGATGTCTGCCTCCTACATGTTCACGCCGGCGCCGATCCCCGTCCTGCCGATATCCGGCACCGACGCCCTGTTCCCGGTGCATCGCATCTATTGTGTCGGCCGGAACTATGCCGACCATGCGATCGAGATGGGGCATGATCCCAATCGGGAGGCCCCGTTCTTTTTTCAGAAGAACCCGGATTCGCTGATCCTGCCCGGGGCGGATTTCCCCTATCCGACAGCGACCCGGGATGTGCATCATGAAATAGAACTGGTGGTTGCCCTTCATTCCGGCGGTGTCGGAATCGCGCCGCAGGAAGCATTGGGGCGGGTGTTCGGCTACGCCGTCGGCCTCGACATGACGCGGCGCGATCTGCAGGCTGAGGCCAAGAAGGCCGGCCGGCCCTGGGAGGTCGCGAAGGCCTTCGACCATGCAGCACCTTGCTCGGCCATCCAGCCCGCCGAGCGCATCGGCCATCCGCAGGCGGGGGCGATCTGGCTCAAGGTGAATGGTGAAACGCGTCAGCAGGGCGATCTCGGTCAGATGATCTGGAAGATCGGCGAAATGATCAGCTATCTTTCCAACCTGTTCACCTTGCGGGCCGGCGATCTCATCTTCACCGGTACCCCGGCGGGGGTCGGCCCGGTCGAACGCGGCCAGCATCTGCAAGGCGGCGTGGACGGTGTCGGCACCTTGGACCTGCGCGTGATCTGAAGGGACAAGTGCATGGCCGACTATGTTCGCCGTATCCTCGATGCCCGCGTCTATGACGTTGCCGAGCATACCCCGCTTGATTCCATGCCGCGCCTGGGTGGGCGCCTCAATGCGGAAATCCTGCTGAAGCGCGAAGACCTGCAGCCGATCTTTTCCTTCAAGATTCGGGGTGCCTACAACCGCATCGCGCGGCTTGACCCAGAGGCACGAAAGCGCGGCGTCATCTGTGCGTCGGCCGGCAATCATGCCCAGGGTGTTGCCTTGTCGGCGCAGCGGCTCGGTATTGCGGCCACCATCGTCATGCCGGTGACCACGCCGCAGATCAAAATCGACGCGGTGCGCCGCCTTGGCGGCAGCGTCGTCCTCAGTGGCGATACGTTCGACGACGCCTTCGCCCATGCCAAGCAATTGGAAGCCGAGCAAGGCCTCACCTTCATTCACCCGTTCGACGATCCGGATGTGATTGCCGGGCAGGGGACGATCGGGGTGGAACTGCTCCAGCAATTTGCCGGACCGATCGAGGCGATCTTCGTGCCGATCGGCGGTGGGGGGCTCGCGGCCGGCATCGCGTCATATGTGAAGTTCCTGCGTCCCGAAACCAAGGTGATCGGCGTCGAGCCGGTCGATGCGGCATCGATGAAAGCGGCCATCGCTGCCGGCGAACGTGTCATGCTCGATCGTGTCGGGCTCTTTGCGGACGGCGTCGCCGTGCGCCAGGCGGGGGCCGAGACGTTCGGCCTGTGCCGCAACCTTCTCGACGATATTCTATTGGCCGACACAGACGAGATGTGCGCCGCGGTCAAAGACATCTTTGAAGATACGCGGGTCATCGCCGAGCCGGCCGGCGCCTTGTCGCTGGCAGGGCTCAAGGCCTATGCGATGGCCAATCCCCAGCGCAGCGGCGCGCTCGTCGCCGTCAACAGCGGCGCCAACATGAACTTCGATCGGCTGCGCCATGTCGCTGAGCGCGCGGAGATCGGCGAGGCGCGGGAAATCCTCCTCGCCGTGACCATCCCGGAGCGGCAAGGCAGCTATCGGCGCTTTGTGGAAGTGCTGGGCAATCGCAACATCACCGAATTCAACTACCGCTATGCCGCCGGCAGCGAGGCTCATGTCTTTGTCGGTCTCAAACTGCGCGGCGATGGAACCGAGAAGGCGTCGCTGCTCGATGAATTGCGTGCTCTCGGCTACAAGGTGCTCGATATCAGCGCCGATGAGACGGCCAAGCTCCACATACGCTACATGGTCGGCGGGCGGGCACCGGGCCTGCGCGACGAAGTGTTGCTGCGCTTCGAATTCCCCGAACGGCCGGGTGCCTTGATGAAGTTCCTGAATGGCGTCGGCAGCGACTGGAACATCACGCTGTTCCACTACCGCAATCACGGCGCCGACTATGGCCGTGTGCTGGCTGGCTTGCAGGTGCCGCAGGCCGAGCGGGCGCGCTTTGCTGCGACACTCGATCGGCTTGGCTATCCTTATGAGGACGAGACGCTCAACCCGGTCTACCGCCTGTTCCTGGGCGATTGATGCGGGGCCATCGGACGGGCGAAAGGCGCCGGTCCCAACAACGCGGTTGTTTGGGCTTACTGCACCGATTGGGCGATGGTGCTGTCCGACTTCACGACCAGGCAGTCGGTCTGCTTGGCCTTCAGCTTCTTGCACGCGGCATCGGCATCGGTCTTGCTGAGGCCGAAGACCCGCGCGCGATAGATGTTGCTGTTGCCGCGATCGATCACGATGCGCGCGTCGGAAAGGAGCGTCGGCACGGCCTTGGTCGCACGTTCGGCGGCCTTCTGCGCCGGCTTGAACTTCGAATAGGCGCCAACCTGGATGCCGAACTGGTTTTCAGGGCTCCAGACGGTCGCCACATCCTGCGTGTCAGGCTTGGCGACGGCGGGGGCCAGGGAAACGCTGGCCATGGTCGCAATCGTCGTGCCGATCGAATCTTCCTGGCGCGTGGCCGGCTTCGGCGTCGGCACCAGGGTGCTCGCCACCACCGCATCCATGTCGCCATCGTCTTGGGCGCCGGTGTCTTGCCCACCAGCCGGCGCGCCATCATCATTGGCAGCCACCATCGGCGCCTGCTTGACCGGAGCGGCACTGCCGGGGGCCTTGGCAACGAGTACGTCGCCAATGCCCTGGCGGGTCTTGAAGCCGTCCGTCAGCAAGGCAACCATCTGCTTGTCGCGGATCGGCGCGCTGGTCCCGCCCAGAACGACGCCAACCAGGCGCCGACCGTTGCGTTCGGCCGAGGAGACAAGGTTGAAGCCGGCGGCGCGGATATAGCCGGTCTTGATGCCGTCGGCGCCGGCGAACTTCTTCATCACGCGATTATGGCCGCCATAGGTGTTGCCACGGTAGACGAAGCTGTTGCGGCCGAAGTAGCCGTAATATTTGGGATGGTCGCGCAGCAGGGCGATGCCCAGCGTCGCTTGGTCGCGCGCCGTGGTCATCTGACCCGGATTGGGCAAGCCGTTGGCATTGCGGTAGGTCGTGTTGCTCATGCCGAGCTGGCGCGCCTTCGCGGTCATCATGCGGGCGAACGCGCTTTCTGTGCCGCCGAGTCGCTCGCCCACCGCCGTTGAGACGTCATTGGCTGAACGCACGACCATGGCGAGAATGGCGGTCTCGACCGAAATCGTATCGCCGGCCTGGACGTTCATGTTGGTCGCCGGTTCGCTTGCCGCGTTCTTCGAGAAGGTGATGCGGTCGCTGAGCTTGATGGTGCCCGCGTCGAGAGCGTCGAACAGCAGGTAGAGCGTCATCATCTTGGTCAAAGATGCCGGGTAGGTGACGGCATCGGCGTTGGAACGGGAAAGAACTTCACCTGTTTCGGCATCGACCACGATGCTGGCGGCAACCGGCTTGGCGAGCGCATTCGGAGAAAAGACGACGCTGGTCAGTGCCAGAACGGCAAGGGCGGCGCCAAAAAGGCGCAAAATGGACAGAATCGACCCCCGCTTGGTCTGACGCGGCAGAAACATCGTGCTTTTCCCCCTAAGCCGGTGAAAAGATTTAGGCAATTTCGTGTCCGATCCTACGTTAACCGTAGAATCCTGTCTATAGCTTACTACCTCCTAAAATCTGGTAAACTGCGACAAGACGTCAACGGAATCAGGTGACTACCGGATGATCCTCAGAAATCCAAGCGGCCTCCGGCAGCGCCGCCGCTCCAAGGCGCGCATCTGGGCCGGCCTTGCGCTCGCCGCGAGTCTTCTCGGCGGCTGCGCCTATCAGCCCAGTGGGCAACTCGGTTCAGGCAGCAGTATCGACAATCCGATCGAGCGCAAATTCACGTGGTTCAGCTATCTGGACGGTGCTGATATTCGCAATTCCTGTGCCGCCGGCGGGCCGGATCAATACCGGATCGTCTATAACGGCCAATATTATGACCATGTGCGGACTTACGATCTGGCGGTGGCCGGAAAGCCGCATCTGACCGCCCGGGCGCGGGGTCAGAGCGGCAATCTGATGGACATGGGTTTCAACAGTTTCGATGAGTTGCTGGGGCCCTGGAATTTCCGCCGCTCCGACAGCGATCTCAGCGCCGCTGAATTGTCAAAACTGCGTGAACTGCTGCATCAGGCCGGGTTCGCCAGCGGCTCCCAGGCGGGCTTGCGCCTGCATTCGCAGGATTTCTACTGGCTGGTCGCCGGCTGCGAGAGTGGGAAATTCTTCATCAACGCCTGGGCGGATAAGCCGCGGGCGATCAGTCTTACCCGCACGGCGTTTCTGGACTTTCTGCTGAAGCATGACCAAACGGGTGTTGCCTATCTGCCGCCCCGTCCGGTCACCTATATGGACAAGAACGACCAGGGCAAAGGCCGGCACAGGGATTTTAACGGCGCTTTCGTCATTACACTCCGGGCCGATGGAATAGGGCGGGCTGGGCTGTGAATGGGGCTCGGAAATCGGAGCCCCGCATTATTGCAGCCCCACTATATCGCAACCGCCTCTTTTAACTCGGTCTTAGCATCCAATATGATAGAGCCATGATAGCCAATTCCGGGTCCACTGATTTGATGAATATTGAGGACATGGCGCGCAAGGCGGTCCTTCCCGTGCTGACGGCCGGTGAAGATGGCGACGACCACGACCAGGGTGGCGCCGGCCGGCCGGGCGTGGGCACGGTGGTCAAGGCGAAGCCGAAGACCAAGAAGCCCTCCATGTACCGGGTGCTGCTCCTCAACGACGATTACACGCCGATGGAGTTCGTCGTGCATGTCCTGGAGCGCTTTTTCAACAAGAGCCGCGAAGCGGCGACCGAGATCATGCTGCATGTGCATCACCGCGGTGTCGGGGTGTGCGGGATCTATACGTACGAAATCGCCGAGACGAAGGTCTCGCAGGTGATCGATTTCGCACGCCGCCATCAGCACCCGCTGCAATGCACGATGGAGAAAGAATAGCCAGTCGAAGACGAGCGAAGTGGGGAACAGTCGTTCATGTGTATCGGATGTCGCGCGGGCGGGGGCTCGTGTGACGGTAGATAGTTAGTCAAGGAAGGATATCCCGGCCCATGCTGTCGCCCAATCTTGAACAGACCCTGCACCGTGCCCTGGCCCTGGCCAGCGAGCGACGGCATGATTACGCGACGCTGGAGCATCTGCTCCTCGCCTTGACCGACGACCAGGACGCGGTTGCCGTGATGCGTGCCTGCAATGTCGATGTCGACCGGCTCAAGCGTGATCTCGTCGACTATGTCGACAACCAGCTCGCCAACATCATCAGCAAGCAGCAGGCGGAGGCCAAACCCACCGCCGGCTTCCAGCGTGTCGTTCAGCGCGCGGCCATTCATGTGCAATCTTCCGGCCGCGAGGAAGTGACCGGCGCCAATATCCTGGTGGCACTCTTCTCCGAGCGTGAAAGCCATGCCGTCTATTTCCTGCAGGAGCAGGAGATGACGCGCCTCGATGCCGTCAACTATATCAGCCACGGCATCGCCAAGGTCGCCGGCCGCGCCGAACCGAAGCGCGTGCGCGGCGCCGCCGAAAAGGAAGAAGGCGAAACCCAAACCAAGACCGGAACCGAGGCGCTCGAGGCCTATTGCGTCAACCTCAACCAGAAGGCCCAGAACGGCAAGATCGATCCGCTGATCGGCCGTGACGGCGAGGTCTCGCGCACCATCCAGGTGCTGTGCCGCCGTACCAAGAACAACCCGCTTTACGTGGGCGATCCGGGCGTCGGCAAGACGGCGATCGCCGAAGGTCTCGCGCGCCGCATCGTCAAGGGCGACGTGCCGGATGTGTTGAAGAACGCCACCATCTTCTCGCTCGATATGGGCTCGCTGCTGGCGGGTACCCGCTATCGCGGCGATTTCGAAGAACGGTTGAAGGCGGTGGTGAAGGAGCTCGAGAATCTCGAAGGCGCCATTCTCTTCATCGATGAAATCCATACGGTGATCGGTGCCGGTGCCACCTCCGGCGGCTCGATGGATGCCTCGAACCTGTTGAAGCCGGCGTTGCAATCGGGTTCGCTGCGTTGCATCGGTTCGACCACCTACAAGGAATACCGCCAGCATTTCGAAAAGGACCGCGCGCTGGTCCGCCGCTTCCAGAAGATCGACGTCAACGAGCCGTCGCAGGAAGATGCGGTGAAGATCCTGCGGGGGCTAAAGCCCTATTATGAAAAGCACCACAACGTCCGCTACACGTCGGAGGCGATCCGCGCCGCGGTCGAGCTCTCTGCCCGTTATATCGGCGACCGCAAGCTGCCCGACAAGGCGATCGACATCATCGACGAAGTGGGTGCGGCGCAGATGCTGCTGCCTGAATCGAAACGCAAGAAGACCATAACCGTGAAGGATGTCGAAGCGGTGGTCGCGGTCATCGCGCGCATCCCGGCAAAGTCCGTCTCGAAGGACGACAAGGTCGCCTTGAAGTCGCTGGAACGCGATCTGAAGACGATGGTCTTCGGCCAGGATCCGGCGATCGATGCGCTGTGTGCTGCGATCAAGCTCGCCCGTGCGGGCCTCCGCGAACCGGACAAGCCCATTGGCTCGTACCTGTTCTCAGGTCCGACCGGGGTCGGCAAGACCGAAGTGGCAAAGCAACTGGCCCGCATCATGGGCATCGAGCTCATCCGCTTCGACATGTCGGAATATATGGAGCGGCACACGGTCTCGCGCCTGCTCGGCGCCCCTCCGGGCTATGTCGGCTTCGATCAGGGCGGCCTTTTGACCGACGCCATCGATCAGCATCCGCATGCCGTGTTGCTTTTGGATGAAATCGAGAAAGCGCATCCGGACCTTTTCAACATCCTGTTGCAGGTGATGGATCACGGCAAGCTCACCGACCATAACGGCAAGGGCGTCGATTTCCGCAACGTCATCCTCATCATGACGACGAATGCGGGTGCCGCCATGATGGCGAAATCGGCGATTGGCTTCATGCGCGACAAGCGTGAGGGCGAGGACCAGGCCGAAATCGAACGCCTGTTCGCGCCGGAATTCCGCAACCGTCTGGATGCCGTCATTCCGTTCTCGAACCTCTCGCCGGAGATCGTGGCGCAGGTCGTGGACAAGTTCGTCATGCAGCTTGAGGCCCAGCTCGCCGATCGCCACGTCAATATCGAGTTGACCGACGCGGCGCGGAAGCACCTCGCCGATATCGGCTTCGACCCGCTCTATGGCGCGCGGCCGCTCGCCCGCACGATCCAGGAGCACATCAAGAAGCCGCTCGCCGAGGAATTGCTGTTCGGCAAGCTCGAAAAGGGCGGCACGGTGCGCGTCGATTTCGATACCGAGAAGCAGAAGCTCACCTTCGAAATCGTCGAATCCAAATCCTCCCCGCGCGAAGAGACAGTCGAGCCCGTCGACGCCTAAGGGACACAAGCGGCAGGCTAGCCAGCGTTTCCTAGCCAATTCCTGCCTTCCACATCGGCGCCCGGTCACCTACGATCGGGCGCCGTTTTGCCATGAAGGGAAGGCCATGAACGATCAGACCAAAATCTCGGAAGCCGATGCCTTGCGTGATCTCTACGGGGAGCCGGTGCCGGCCTCGCTGGTGAAGGAGATGACCTTCCTCACCGAGCTTTACGCAGCCTTCATCAAGGCATCGCCCTTCGTCGTGCTGTCGACCAGCGGCGATGAAGGTCTCGATGCCAGCCCGCGCGGCGGCCCGCCGGGCTTCGTGCGCATCGTCGACAAAAAGACTCTCATGCTTCCCGACCGCAGCGGCAACAACCGCGTCGACAGTTTGAGCAACGTCGTCAGCGATCCGCGCGTCGCCTTGCTGTTCCTGGTGCCGGGTGTGGGTGAGACGATGCGCGTCAACGGGCGCGCGAAGGTCTCGGTCGATCCGGATCTCGTCGCCAGCTTCGCCGACGTCAACGGCAAGATTCCGCGCTCGGTGCTGATCATCGAGATCGACCGCGCCTACGTGCATTGCTCGCAATCACTCTCGCGTTCCAAACTGTGGGATCCGGCGGCACAGATCGACCGCAAGGCGTTGCCGACGATCGGGCAGATGCTGCAGGCCTGCCGTGCCGAGTTCGACGGCGCCGCCTACGACAAGCGCAATGAAGAAGAAGGTGGTCTCATCCCTGAGGATTGAGGCGGCACGTATCCTTTCCGCAAGCTGACGGCGCGCTGTTGGTCGGCGTTTGCAACAGAAAGCTGTCTGTCAGTCGGTCTTGCTAGCGTTTCTTTCGCGGCCGTTGCTGGCGGTCGTGGCCGAGACCGGCCAGACATTCACATTGGGAGCTTTCTTATATGTCGACCTATTCCATGCGCGGCCTGTGGCTGGGCGCAGCAATCCTTGTTGCCTCGAGCCTGCCGGCCTTTGCCGACTCAACCGTCAATGTCGACCTCACTGGCGATGCCGGCGACAAGATGGGGATGAAGCTCGATCATGAATCCGTGCCGGCCGGCAAGGTGACGTTCGTCGTCAAGAACGATGCCATCGCCACCAATCACGAGATGGTCGTGATCAAGCTGAAGCACAAGAACGACAAGATCCCGATGATGGCGGGCAAGCACCGCGTCGACGAAGACAAGCTGAAATCGATGGGCGAGGTCGAGGATCTGGAGCCGGGCAAGACCGGCGAGATGAGCGCCGATCTCAAGGCCGGCGAATATCTCTTGATGTGCAACATCAAGGGCCATTTCGAGGCCGGCATGATGGCGCATTTCACGGTGACGAAGTAACGCGCAACGTAGGTTATGCCAACTCCCTCGCCGCGTTCGGCGAGGGAGGGTGGCGTGTTCAGGCGGTTTTCTTCGCGGCCTTCTTGACGGCTTTCTTGGCCGTCTTCTTGGCGGCGGTCTTTTTCGCCGGCTTCGCCTCGGAATCGTCCGGCTTTGCGGCGGTCTTCTTGGCCGCTTTCTTCGCGGCTTTCGGTGCCGCCTTTTTCTTGCCCTTAGCCCCGCCGGCCGCTTCGCGCGCGGCGATCAGTTGCAGGGCCTCTTCAAGCGTCACGGCGCCGGGCTCGATCGATTTCGGCAAGGTCGCGTTGATGGCGCCCATCTTCACATAAGGCCCGTAGCGGCCTTCGTGCAGGGTCACGGCTTCGCCCGATGTCGGATGCTTGCCGATCTCCTTGCCGGGTGCCGCCTGTCGGCCACCGCGACCTTTGCTTTCTTGGGCGAGCAGTTCGACCGCGCGGTTCATGCCGATGGTAAGGACGTCGTCATCCTTCGGAATCGATTTGAACTTGCCGTCGTGATTGAGATAGGGGCCGAAGCGGCCGATGCCGGCCATGATCGGCTTCTGCGTCTCGGGGTGGTGGCCGACGACACGCGGCAGGCTCAAGAGCTTCTCGGCGATCTCCAGGCTCACCGCATTGGGGTCGAGATCGCGGGTGAGCGACACGCGCTTGGGCTTCTCGCCATCTTCCGCCTCACCCAGCTGCACATAGAAGCCATAAGGCCCCTTGCGCAAGGTGATGCTCTTGCCGGCCGGATCCTTGCCGAGCTCGACCGGGCCGGCGGCGGCTGCCGCAATCTCTTCCTCGGTCTGCACGGCCAGGGGCTTCGTGTATTTGCATTCCGGGTAATTGTTGCAGCCGATGAAGGCGCCGTTCTTCGCCAGCTTGATGCCGAGTTCGCCGGAACCGCAGGCAGGGCAGGCGCGCGGATGCTTGCCGTTGCCAAGGTCGGGGAAGAAATGCGGCGCCAGCGCATCATTGAGTGCGTCGATGACGACCGAGCGCGTGCCGATGCCCTTGTCGAGGAACGCGACCGCTTCCTGCATCGAGGGCAGCTTGCCGCCGTCATTCGCCTCGTCCTGATGGAGATGGGCGAAGTCGTTCCAGAATTCGGCCAGAACGTCCTTCCAGCGGGCGCGGCCGCCGGAAATATCGTCGAGCTTGGTCTCGAGATCGGCGGTGAAGCCGTACTGGACATAGCGGTCGAAGAAATTGGTGAGGAAGGTCGTGACCAAGCGGCCGCGATCTTCGGGGATCAGGCGCTTCTTCTCGATCTTCACATAGGCGCGGTCTTCGAGCGTCTGCAGGATCGAGGTATAGGTCGACGGGCGGCCGATGCCGAGCTCTTCCAGGCGCTTGATCAGCGACGCTTCAGAATAGCGGGGCGGCGGCTGGGTGAAATGCTGCTCCGGCTTCACCTCTTGCGATTTGACACCGTCGCCCTGCTTCAAATTGGGCAGGCGCTTGCCGCTATCGTCATCCTCGGTCGGGTCATCATGGTCTTCCTGGTAGAGCGTCAGGAAGCCATCGAAGGTGATGATCGAGCCGGTCGTGCGCAGGGTCTGGCGCCCGTCTGCCGAGACGATATCGATCGCCACCTGGTCCAGCTCGGCCGATTCCATCTGGCTGGCGAGGGTGCGCTTCCAGATGAGGTCGTAGAGCTTCGCCTCCTCGTCGCGCAGATACTTGCGCACCTGCTCCGGGCGGCGGAACAGGTCGGTGGGGCGGATCGCCTCGTGGGCTTCCTGGGCGTTCTTCGCCGCACTCTTATAGATGCGCGGGCTGGCGGGCAGGTATTTCTGGCCGTATTGCTCGCCGATGAGCTTCCTGCCGGCGACCACGGCTTCCTGGCTGAGGTTGACGCCGTCGGTTCGCATATAGGTGATGAGGCCGACCGTCTCGCCGTCGAGATCGATACCTTCATAGAGGCGCTGGGCGATCTTCATCGTGTGGGCCGCGCCGAAGCCCAGCTTCCGCGAGGCTTCCTGCTGCAGGGTCGAGGTGATGAAGGGCGGCGACGGGTTGCGGCGGACCGATTTCCGCTCAACCGCACCCACCTTGAAGGGGGCGCCGGCCTGGACGGCGGCAACGGCTGCCTTGGCGGCGGCTTCGTCGGCGATGTCGAACTTGTCGAGCTTCTTGCCGTTGAGGTGGGTCAGGCGCGCGGCGAAACTCTGCCCGTCGGGGCCGGTAAAGACGGCCTCGATGGTCCAATATTCGCGGGGTTTGAAGGCTTCGATCTCCGCCTCGCGCTCGCAGACGATGCGCAGCGCCACCGACTGGACGCGGCCGGCCGAGCGGCTGCCCGGCATCTTGCGCCACAGGATGGGGGAAAGGGTGAAGCCCACCAGATAGTCGAGGGCCCGGCGCGCCAGATAGGCGTCGACCAGTTCCTGGTCGATCTCGCGGGGGTTGGCGATGGCGTCGAGGACAGCCTTCTTGGTGATTTCGTTGAAGGCCACGCGGGCCATCGGCAGCTTGGCCAGCGCCTTCTTGCCCTTGAGCTCCTGGGCGAGGTGCCAGGAGATGGCCTCCCCTTCGCGATCAGGGTCGGTTGCGAGCAGGAGCTGGTCGGCCCCCGCGGCGGCGCTGGCGATTTCCTTGATCTGCTTGGCGCCGCGTCCCTCGGCGTCCCAGGTCATGGCGAAATCCTCGTCCGGCCGGACCGAGCCATCCTTGGGCGGCAGGTCGCGGACATGGCCGAAGCTGGCCAGGACCTTGTAATCGCTACCCAGATATTTGTTGATGGTCTTGGCCTTGGCGGGGGATTCGACGACGACGACCTTCATGGACCCGCTTTCGGGATGATCTAGAAGTGGACACCAAACCGGCCGTTATGGGGTGCCGGTCCGCCGGATATATAGGTGGTCAGGCGACCTTTGCGAGCAGCGAAACCCGGTTGCCGGGGTGCCGCTCCAGGCGGCCCGCCAGGTCCAATTCCAGCAGGACCATTCCCATGACGGGAGCGGAGCAATGACACTGCCGAAGCAGTTCGTCAACCTCCACCGGGCTCGGCCCCAACAGGTTGAGGATGTTGGAACGTATGTCGGCTGTTTCTTTTTCTATTTCAGAATCAGCGAGTTGATCGCCGTCATTGACGTTATTGAAGAGGTTGAGATTTAGGTTTCTGACCCCATCAATCGCCTCCAAAACCTGTGCGGCATCTTCGACCAGCAGGGCGCCCTCGCGAATGAGACGGTTCGTTCCCCGGCAGCGCGGGTCGAGCGGCGAGCCCGGCACGGCCATGACTTCGCGCCCCTGTTCGTTGGCAAAACGGGCGGTGATGAGGGAGCCGGATTTGAGTGCCGCCTCGATCACCACGGTGCCGAGCGACAGGCCGGAGATGATCCGGTTGCGGCGCGGAAAGAGCCGCGCCCCCGGTTCGGTCCCCGGCGGCATCTCGGCGACGATCAGCCCGTCCCGGGCGATCCGGTCATAAAGGTCGGCATGCTCCGGCGGGTAGAGCACATCCACGCCACCCGCCAGTACGGCGATGGTCCCGCCCTTCGCGGCGAGAGCACCGGCATGGGCGGCGCCGTCGATCCCGCGCGCGAGACCGGAGACGACGACCAAGCCGGCTTCCGCAAGTTCGCGGGCCATGTCATGGGCAAAGCGGCGCCCGTTGGCGGAGGCATTGCGCGCCCCGACCAGGGCTACCTCTCTAGGGTGGGTGAGGAGGTCGGCACGGCCCCGGACAGTGATCACGGCCGGCGCATCATCGACGGCGCGCAAGGCAGCCGGATAATCCGGCTCGACCCAGGCGATGGCCCGCCCACCGATCTCCGCGAGGCGCGCCAATTCCTCCTGGGCCAGATTCAAGGGACAAGGGCGATAGCTGCGCCGGCCCCCATTCCGGGCGAGATCCGGCAGCCGCTCCAGAGCGCGTTTCGCAGACCCAAAGCGGTCGATCAGGCGGCGGAAAGTGACCGGCCCGACATTCTCGCTGCGGGCAAGCCGCAACCAGTCGAGGCGTTCGGAATCAGTGAGAGGACGGGACAAAGGCTCCATGCCGGGGGAGCCTAAGGAACGGTGACGCGAGAATCAACCGTGAACAAACAACCAGAGGTGTTACTCGGTCTTTTTCTTGCCGATCCGAGGCTCGGTGCCTTTGAGGAGCCGGCTGATATTCTCGCTGTGGCGAATCCAGACCAGCACGGCGGCGAAGGCCGCGAGTGCCACTTGCGGGCCGGTGCCGAGGATATAGGCATAGAGCGGCGAGAGGGCCACGGCGACGAGGGCCGACAGCGACGAAATGCGCAGGCCGAAGGCAACCGCCAGCCAGGTCAGGCAGGCGGCAATCCCCACCATCCAGTTGATCGCGAGCAGCGTGCCGAGCGTTGTCGCCACACCCTTGCCGCCCTTGAACCCCAGCCACACCGGGAAGAGGTGGCCGAGCAGCGCAGCACCACCGGCAATGACCGCGAGCAGCGGATCGAAATGCGCCGCGATCAGCGCCGCGACCGCACCCTTGCCGCCATCGAGCAACAGGGTCGCAAGGGCGATCTTCTTGTTGCCCGTGCGCAGCACATTGGTGGCGCCGATATTGCCGGAGCCGATATTGCGGATATCGCCGAGCCCAGCCGCCTTGGTGAGGATCAGGCCGAACGGAATCGACCCCATCAGATAGCCGAGGATCGCGGCGGCGGCATAAGTCCAGAGTGGCAGTTCTGTGACCGGTTCCATCAGCCTTGTCCGTCACTGGCATAGACGATGCGACCATCGACGAAGGTCTTCAGCACCTGTCCCTGCACCGGGCGCCCATCATAGGGCGAGTTCTTGGACTTGCTCTTAAAATTCGCGACATCGATCCGGTGCGGCTTGTCGAGATCGATCAGCACCATGTCGGCCGGCGCTCCCTTGGCGAGGCGCCCCTGGGGCAGGCCGAGGATTTCCGCCGGGCGGCTGGTCAGGCATTTCAGCAGGTCAAGGAGCGACAGCGACCCCTTGTGATAAAGCTCCAGGCTGACCGGCAGCAGGGTTTCAAGGCCGACGATACCGGCCGCCGCCTGCACGAAGGGCACGCGCTTGCTCTCGACGTCATGGGGTGCATGGTCGCTGGCGATGCAATCGATGACACCTTCGGCAACCGCCGCCGCCACCGCGCGCCGATCGCTCTCGCTCCTGAGCGGCGGGGACAGTTTGGCAAAGGTGCGATAGTCGCCGATCTCGTTCTCGTTCAATGAGAAATAGGGCGGGGCGGTGTCGCAGGTGACGCGCAGGCCCTCGCGCTTGGCGGCACGGATCGCCTCGACTGCGGCGGCCGTCGATACATGCGCCACGTGATAGCGGGCACCCGACATGCGCACCAGATGCAGATCGCGCTCGATCATCATCACTTCGGCGCAAGGCGGAATGCCGGGCAGGCCGATGCGGGTGGCAAGCTCGCCATTGTTCATGGCGCCACCAGCGGCAAGGCTCGGTTCTTCCGGATGCTGCACGATGAGGAGGTCGAAGGTACGCGCGTAATAGAGCGCGCGGCGCATCACCTGGGCGTCGGCGACCGGCTGCAGCGCATTGGTGAACCCAAGCGCGCCGAACTCCGACAGCAGCCCCATCTCAACCAGATCCTTGCCGTTGAGGTCGCGTGTCAGCGCCCCATAACAATAGATCTTGGCGCGCTTCGTTTCGCGGGCGCGACGGGCGATGTATTCGACACCCGACACGTCGTCGATGATCGGGTCGGTATTGGGCAGGCACACCATGCTGGTGACGCCGCCCGCTGCGGCAGACAAGCTGCCGGTGGCGATGGTTTCCTGATGCTCGCTGCCCGGTTCGCGCAGTTGGACGCGCATGTCGACCAGGCCCGGGATCAGCACGTGACCGGCGCAATCGACGATCTCGGCGCCTTCCGGTGCGCTCTGCTTTGTCACCTGCGGGCCGATATCGGCGATCATGCTGCCATCGACCAGGATGCCACCGCGTTCGTCGCGGTTGGCGGACGGGTCGACGATGCGCGCATTGACCAGCAGCAGAGGGCGCGCGCCCTTTTTCTTTTCCGCACTCATCGGTTCTGCCCCACGATGCCGCGGGTGAGGGCGTCGAGGCAGGCCATACGGACCGCCACACCCATCTCGACCTGCTCGCGGATGACCGAGCGGTTGATGTCGTCGGCGACTTCGGAATCGATCTCGACGCCGCGATTCATCGGACCCGGATGCATGATGAGCGCGTTGGGCTTCGCGACCGACAACTTCTCGTAATCGAGGCCGAAGAAATGGAAATATTCGCGCACCGACGGTACATAGGCGCCCTGCATGCGCTCCAGCTGCAGGCGCAGCATCATGACGATGTCCACGTCCTTGAGGCCCTTCCTCATATCGGTGAAGACCTCGACGCCCATGCGGTCGATGTTCGACGGCAGCAGGGTCGTGGGCGCGATCACGCGCACGCGGGCACCCATCTTGGTGAGGAGGTGAATGTTCGAGCGCGCGACGCGGCTGTGCAGGATGTCGCCGCAGATGGCGACCAGCAGGCCCTGCAACTTGCCGAGGCGCCGGCGGATGGTGAGGGCGTCGAGCAGCGCCTGGGTCGGGTGCTCGTGGCGCCCGTCACCGGCATTGATGACGGCGCCGTCGACCTTTTGTGACAGCAAATTGATGGCGCCCGAATCCGGGTGGCGCACGATCATGACATCGGGCCGCATGGCATTGAGCGTCATGGCGGTATCGAGCAGCGTCTCACCCTTTTTGACGGAGGAGGTGCCGACCGACATATTCGTGACGTCCGCCCCCAGGCGCTTGGCCGCCAGCTCGAAGCTGGTCTGCGTCCGCGTCGAATTTTCGAAGAAGACGTTCATGACCGTGCGGCCGCGCAACAGGGCGCGGGCGGTCGCATCGTCCTTCGTCATATCGGCGTAGCGGTTGGAAAGGTCCAGGAGCCGTTCGATTTCGGCGGCGGAAAGCCCCTCGATTCCCAGCAAATGCCTGTGGGGGAAAAAGGGGTTAGGCGTGCGTGCTTCAGCGCTCATATCGAGCGCGCATCATAGTGCCAACGACCGCCCCGTCAACGATTCTGCGGCGGCTCCCCAAATAGGCCCTGTCCACTCGGTCAAATGATCTTTTTCGCCCGCAATTGGCCGATCTCGTCGTCGCCCATCGACAGCAATTCGCGCAGGACCGCGTCGGTATCCTGGCCGCAGGTGGGCGGGGCCAGGCGGTAGTCGACCGGGGTGTCGGAAAGCTTGATCGGGCTGCCGATCAGATCGACCTTGCCGGAACCGGCGGCGGCGTGCGGCATCGAGATCTTCATCTCGCGGGCGAGGACCTGCGGGTCCTTGAAGACCTGGTCGATATTGTTGACCGGCCCCACCGGCACGCCGAGTTCATTGAGCCCCTCGATCCAATATTGCTGGGTCTTCTTCTCGGTGAGTTCGTTGATCATCTGGTAGATGAGCGTGCGGTTGCGCACGCGCGCCGGGTTGGTGGCAAAGCGCTCATCCTTGGCCCAGTCGGGGACGCCCGCGAACTGGCAGAACTTCTCGAACTGGCTGTCATTGCCGACCGCCAGGATGAAGAACCCATCCGAGCAGCGCACGACCGAATAGGGGACGATGTTGGGATGTTCGTTGCCGAGGCGCTTGGGCACTTCGCCCGAGGTCAGATAGTGAAGACCGATATTGGCGAGATACCCGACCTGGGCATCGAGCAGGCTCATGTCGCAGAACTGGCCGTGGCCCGACACCGTGCGGTGATGGAGGGCGGCGAGGATCGCCACCGTCGAATAGATGCCGCAGACGATATCGGTGATGGCGACGCCGACCTTGGTCGGTTGGCCGCTGGGATCACCCGTCACACTCATGATGCCGCCCATGCCCTGCGCCAGGAAATCGTAGCCGGCGAGCGGGGCATAGGGACCGGTCTGGCCGAAACCGGTGATCGAGCAATAGATAAGGCGCGGGAAATCGTATTTGATCTGCTCATAGGCCAGGCCATAGCGCGCCATGTCGCCGACCTTGAAATTCTCGACGAAGATGTCGCAGCGCGCGATGAGGCGCTTGGCGATTTCCTGCCCCTCGGGCTTGGAGACGTCGAGCGTCACCGAGCGCTTGTTGCGGTTGATCGAGAGGTAATAGCCGCTCTCATGCGTGTCCTTGCCGTCCTTGTCCTTGACGAAGGGTGGGCCCCATTTGCGCGTATCGTCGCCCGCACCCGGCCGCTCGATCTTGATCACGTCGGCACCGAGATCGCCGAGGATCTGGGTCGCCGTCGGCCCGGCAAGAATGCGGCTGAGATCGAAAACGCGAATACCGGCAAGCGGTCCTGACATGATGGTCCCCGACAGGTCTGATTTCGCGCCAATGTCGGGGGGCTTCCGGGCAAAAGCAAGCTGGAAGTGCTGCTTTCCCTAGCTTTCAGTCGCGGCGATCCGATAGGCGCAGCAGCGATCGCCGCCCAGCATGTGCTCTATGCGCGTCACCTCGGCAAGATTGCCGAGGACGTCCTGAAATAGCTTCAATTCGGCATGGCAGAGGCCCGAGCAGGCCTTGGCCGCATGCGCGATCGGGCAGTGGTTCTCGATGAGGCGCCACACTTTGTCCGTTTCCATCTGGCATTCCGCCATATAACCGTCGATGCGCCGGAGGTCGGTCAGGCGCTGGACGCGTTCGGCAAGCGTCCCACCATCGCCCAAGGCCGCGCGATAGCGCGCCGCCTGCTGCTCTTCGCGGGCGGTGAGGATGCGCGCCAGCCCATCGTCGCCTTGCGACGCGATGATCGCCGTCAGCAATTCGCTGGCAAGGTCGCGGTGCCGGTCGTCGAAATGCGCATGGCCCTGATCGCTCAGCGACCACAGGCGCTGCGGTCGCCCGACGCCCCGGCGGCGGTCCTCGAAAGTGACGAGGCCGGCGGCGGCCAGACGATTGAGATGCTGTCGGGCTCCCACGGCGGTCATGTCGAGATGGTGGCCGATATGGGCGGCGGTGAGGGCCCCCTCCGCCTTCAGCACTTCCAGCACTCGTGTCGGACCAAAATCTGCCATCCCTGAAAATACCGCGCTGCACTCATTTTAGAAAGCATTTACTTTCCAAAATAAGCGGCCTAGGTTCCGCGCCATGACAGCCCTCGACGCCATCCCCGACGCCGCCCCACCGCGTCTTCTCCAGCGCGCCAACATCGCGCCGCTGGCGCTGGTCAATCTGGGCGTCGGGCTCCATGCGGTGATCTGGTACATGGCCTCGACCGCCATGCCGACCGCGATCGGCGATGTCGGCGGCGCCGAATATCTAAGTTGGGTCGGCAGCCTCTATCTGGTGACGACCATTCTGGGCGGTGCCGTCACGGCGATGCTGAAAGGTCATTTCGGCGCCCGCAACGCGATGCTCGGCGCCGGTTTCGTCGTCATGGTGGGTGGCCTCGTCTCCGCGATGGCGCCTGGTGTTGCAACGATCCTCGCCGGCCGCGCCATCCAGGGGTTGGGCGAGGGCGTGCTGATCGCGCTCTCCTATGTCATCACCCGCGAGCTCTTCGACAATCGCCTCGTCCCGCGCGTCTTCGGCACCCTGGCGGCGACCTGGGGTGGTGCCGTGTTCCTCGGTCCCTTGGTCGGCGGCGTGTTGACCGAGCTGTTTTCCTGGCGTGTGGCCTTCCTCGGCGCCGCTTTGCTGCCGCTCCCGATGCAGGCACTGGCCTACATGATCCTGCGCGAGAAGCATGAACGCGTTTTTGTCGGCAAGCCGCCGCTTCTGCGCGTTTCCCTGCTGGGGGCGGGCGTCATCGGCATTGCCGTTGCAGACCGGCTGCACAGTTCCGTCCTCGGTGCCGCAGCGATTGCAGCCGGCATCGTTGCCGTGGCGCTGGCGCTGAAGCTCGACCGGCATGCTCATTCCCATCTCATCACCACCGTCTTCCCAAGTTTCCGGCACCGCGTCTCGCTGGGTCTGTGGATATTGATCCTCATGCCGATGGGCGAGGCGGGCGTCTTTGTCTACACGCCGTATCTGCTGCAACTCGATCGCGGCCTCTCGCCGACCTGGGCCGGCTATTTCGGCGCCATCCATGCGCTCACCTGGTCGTTCTCGGCCCTCTGCGTCGCGGCCCTCGCGCCGCGCTGGCACAGTCTGGCGATCATCGTCGGGCCGGCCCTGCTCGCAGCTGGCCTGGCATTGCAAAGCGTCACCATGACCGGCGTGCCGATCATCTATGTCGGCTTCGCCCTGGCACTGGTCGGGATTGGCTTCGGCATTTCCCATTCTTTCATCAACCAGCGCATCATGGCCGCAGCCCCGGCAGGCGAGGAGGATGCGACAGCGACCGCCATCCCGACGCTCGAATGCTTGGGTGGCGCCGTCGGCGCCGCTGCCGTGGGGCTCATCGGCAATGCGGCCGGATTCGGCGGCCCACTCACGGGCGAAATCGTGCGAATCGGTTCCTTTGGGGTCTTCGGTGCTGGCGCCATCGTCGCTGGCCTCGCCTGTATCGCGGCCGCCTTCTTCCTGCGTTCCGCTGTCCCGCTAGAGAATAGAGAAAATTGATCCAAACCTTCGACGAATTCGATTTCCTAAATACCTTTCCCTGCGGCAGACTGTCGCCCATGATCGATTTCGAAACGGGGAATCGCCATGGGAAGGATCGAGTTGATGGCCACGGTTAAGGTCGAGAGCAACGCTGAATCGCTCGAAAGCGTCGATGTCGACACTTTCGTGGGGGCGATGCGCGTACAGGCCGCCGCGGTCAATCTCGTCACCTCGAACGGGCCTGCGGGCCGGACGGGTGTCACCGTCAGTGCCATGACCTCTGTCTCGGCCGAGCCGCCGCTGATTCTCGCCTGCGTCAACCGCCGCAGTCCCTCGGTGACCGCCATTCGGCAGAACGGCGTCTTCTGCATCAACGCCCTTTCCGCCGAGCAGAGCGAACTGGCCAACACCTTCGCCGGTCGCCCCAGCAGTGGCGAGCCGTTCGACTTCGCCTCGGCCCAATGGGTCAACCTGACGACGGCGGCGCCCGCCTTGGTTGATGCCGTCGCCAATCTCGATTGTGTCGTCCACGACATTGTCGAGGCCGGCTCGCACACCATCTTCATCGGCCGCGTCGTCGGTGCCGCCTACCGCAATGTGAAGCCGCTGGTCTATTGCGACCGCACCTATCTCGCCCCCGGTCCTCTCAAGGACTGAGCGCGCATTCCCACGCCCCATTGGGGCTTCAATGTAAGGCAACGCAAAATGGCGCGTGACCCGCGTTACGATATCCTGTTCGAGCCGGTGAAGATCGGCCCCGTCACCGCGAAGAACCGCTTCTATCAGGTGCCGCATTGCAACGGTCAGGGCTATCGCGATCCTTCCGCCGTCGCCAAGATGCGCGGCAACAAGGCGGCGGGCGGCTGGGGCGTGCTCTGTACCGAGCAGGCGGAAATCCACCACACGTCGGAGATCACGCCGTTCATCGAACTACGCCTCTGGGACGATCGCGACATTCCGCAGCTCCAGAAGATGAGCGACGCGATCCATGCCGAGAACGCGCTGGCGGGGATCGAGCTTGCTTACAATGGCCCCAACGGGTCGAACCTCTATACGCGCGAAGTGCCGCTGGGTCCGTCGCATCTTCCCATCGCCACCTTCTATTACGATCCGGTCCAGGCGCGGGCGATGGATCTGTCCGACATCAGGAATTTGCGCCGCTGGCACAAGAACGCGGCGATCCGCGCCAAGCGTGCCGGCTTCGACATCATCTATGTCTATGCGGCGCACGGCTTCTCGGTCATCCAGCATTTCCTGTCGCGGCGCTACAACACGCGGACGGATGAGTATGGCGGCAGTCTCGAAAACCGCATGCGCCTGCTGCGCGAGATCACCGAGGACACGAAGGATGCGGTGGGCGACACCGCTGCCGTTGCGGTCCGCATCGCCGTCGACGAATTGATGGGCGAGAGCGGCCTCCACAAGGCCGAGGTCGAGGATATCATCGGCCGCATGGCGGAAACGCCCGATCTCTGGGACGTGACGCTCTCCGACTGGAGCAATGATTCAAGGACCTCGCGCTTCACCGAGGAAGCGGCGGAAGAAGAATTCGTGCGCGGCATCAAGAAGCTCACGACCAAGCCCGTGGTCGGCGTCGGGCGTTTCACCTCGCCCGATCTGATGGTGCGCCAGGTAAAAAGCGGCATTCTCGATCTCATCGGCGCGGCGCGGCCCTCGATCGCCGATCCGTTCCTGCCCAACAAGATCAACGAAGGCCGCATTGACGATATCCGTGAATGTATCGGCTGCAACATCTGCGTCTCCGGCGACATGACCATGTCGCCCAGCCGTTGCACGCAGAACCCGGCGATGGGTGAGGAATGGCGCAAGGGGTGGCATCCCGAATTCATCCGTCTCCGCGAAAGCGATGCGCGCGTGCTCGTCGTCGGTGGTGGCCCGGCTGGGCTTGAAGCAGCGCGGGCGCTGGGCCAGCGCGGCTATGACGTGGCGCTCGCCGAAGCCGGCACCGAACTCGGCGGCCGTGTCGCGCGCGAATGCCGCCTGCCGACCTTGAGCGCCTGGGGCCGTGTGCGCGACTGGCGCGTGGGCCAGATCAACAAGATGGCCAATGTCAGCGTCTATCTCGACAGCAAGCTGGATGCGGATCAGGTGCTGGAATTCGGCTTCGAACATGTCGTTGTGGCGACGGGCAGCAATTGGCGGCGCGATGGTGTCGCGCACTTCCATCTGGCGGCCATGCCCAACACCGGCATGCCGGTGCTGACACCCGACGATTTGATGGCGGGTACCAAGCCCAAGGGCAAGCGCGTCGTCCTCTTCGACGACGATCATTATTACATGGGCGGCATCTGCGCCGAACTGCTGGTGAAGGCCGGGCACCAAGTCACCTTCGTTACACCGGCGACCGAAGTTTCCACCTGGACCCGCAACACGTTGGAGCAGGATAAGATCCAGGCCAAGCTCATCAACATGGGCGTCGAGATCATCGTGAGCCACGCCGTCGCCTCAGCCGAGGCCGGCGGTGTGGCACTTGCCTGCACCTTCACCGGCAGGACGATGACGCTCGCCTGTGACGATCTGGTGCTGGTGACAGCGCGCCTGCCGCAGGATCACCTTTATCTCGATCTCAAAGCGCGCGAGTCGGATTGGGGCGATATCAAATCGGTGCGCGGCATCGGCGATTGCTGGGCGCCTTCGACCATCGCCGCCGCCGTCTATGCCGGGCGCCGCTATGCCGAGGAATTCGACGCGCCGGATATCGGCGATGCGGTGCCCTTCAAGCGGGAGCTTGCGGAACTGCTGCCATGATCGTCGCTTCGCCGCAGGAACTCAAAGCCGCTCTGCCGCGCCACTTCCGGCTGATGGGGCTTGATCTCGGCGAGAAGACGATCGGCATCGCGGTGGGCGACCCCGGGCACATGATCGCGACACCGGTCACGACCATTCGGCGCAAGAAGTTCTCGGAAGATGCCCAGCAACTTCTCAAACTGATCGATGATCGCCAGGTGGGTGGCCTCGTCATCGGCCTGCCGCTCAACATGGACGGGTCCGAGGGGCCGCGCTGCCAATCGGTCCGGCAGTTTGCCAACAATCTGGCGAAGCTCCGCGATCTGCCGATGGCCTTCTGGGACGAGCGGCTGTCGACGGTGGCGGTCACGCGCGACATGATCTCGGCCGACCTCAGTCGCGGCAAACGCGCCAAGATCGTCGATGAGTCCGCCGCTGCCTTCATCCTGCAAGGGGCGCTCGACAGCCTCGGGCGCTGAGTGGCTGCGGGCCTGTCTCGACAGCTTCACGGGATGGTCGCTCAACTGTCACAAATGCTTGTTACGCGGTCCGGCATCGTAATGCGTGACAGGGAGCTTGCTCGATGAACAGATTTGCCCGCCGCTTTGGCATGGTTTCGCTCTTCACCCTCATGATGGCCGGTATCGCCCAGGCCGAAGGGCCGGAGGTCTTCACCAGCGACGACCCGGCGCTGCCGCTGGGTGAAGTGCAGACCGGGCCGAAGCTCCTGAAGCTGAGCCGCGGCGTCGGCAGTGCGCTGTTCCACATGCCGGGCGACGCCGACAATATCTTCTACTCGATTACCGATCGCGGCCCGAACATCGATTGCGCCGAGGCGGGGGAATTGCTGGGCGCCGACTTCAACAAGATGTGTGCCGGCGACGAGAAGGCCAAGATTTTCCCGCAGCCCGACTTTACGCCGACCATCCAGCGCCTGGAACTCGGTGAAGGCGGCAAGTTCGCTGTCAAGGACATGGTCAAGCTCAGCGACGCCAATGGCAAGCCGATCACGGGCCTCCCTAATCCGCTGAAGGTCGCCAAGACCGAACATGCCTATGACAAGGACGGCAAGCCGGTTGATTTCGATCCCAACGGTCTCGACACCGAAGGTCTGGTGCGACTCTCGGACGGCAGCTTCTGGATCTCCGACGAATATGGGCCGAGCCTCGTGCACGCAGCCGCCGACGGTAAGATCATCGAACGGCTCGTGCCCCAGGGGACGGAGGGCGACTATGCCGGTGCCACCTACAAGATCAGCGGCACTCTGCCGGCGATCCTCGCCAAGCGCCAACTCAACCGTGGCATGGAAGGTGTTGCCGTCTCGCCGGATGAAAAGTTCCTCTACGGTTTGATGCAGAACCCGCTCGCCAACCCGGATGCCGATGCCTACAAGAAGGCGAATGCGACCCGCATCCTGAAGATCGAGGCGGCAACCGGCAAACCGGTCGGCGAGTTCGTCTTCCAGCTCGACCCGCACACCAGCTTCAAGGCCGACAAGAAGGCGGAGAAGCAGTCCGACGTCCGCCTGTCGGAAGTGACGGCGATCGGGGCCGACAAGCTCGTCGTGCTGGAACGCATCGCCAAGACGACCAAGCTGCAGCTGGTCGATCTCTCGACCGGCAGCAATATCCTGGGCACGGCCTGGGATGATGTCGCGACCAGCCCCAGCCTTGAGCAGGTCGACCTTGGTGCTGCCGACGTGAAGCCGCTCACCAAGACGCTCTGGTTCGACAGCAGCGACATAAAGGAAGTGCCCGCCAAGATCGAAGGCGTTGCGATCGTCGCGCCCGACACCCTCGTCATCATCAATGACGATGATTTCGGTATCGACGGCAAGAGCACGACCAAGATCCTGCGTCTGAAGCTCGCTCTGCCGTCAATGTAAGCGGGCAGGAAATCGAACGGGCGCCCGCGCTGTCGGCGTGGGCGCCCGTTTTCTATCGTGCAGCGTTTGCCACACTCGCTGCCGTCTGGTTGAAAAGGATGCTCTTGCCCGCATCGGTGACGGCAGGCCGCGATTGCAGCGGCTCGGCCTTCGCATAGGCGGCCTTGGTCGCGGGCCTTGCGGCAATCGCCTCAAACCAGCGCTTCAAATGCGGAAAATCCTCCAGCCTTTGCCCTTGCCGTTCGTAGGGCACGACCCAGGGATAGGCCGCCATATCGGCGATCGAATAATCCGGCCCGGCGAGGAAGGCATTTTTGGCGAGCTGTCGGTCCATCACGCCATAGAGCCGGTTCGTTTCATTGACATAGCGCTTGATGGCATAGGGCAGTTTTTCCGGCGCGTAGGTGGCGAAGTGGTGGTTCTGACCGGCCATCGGCCCCAGACCGCCGACTTGCCAGAACAGCCACTCCATCACCTGCTTGCGGCCGCGCAGATCGCTGGGCAGGAACCGGCCGGTCTTTTCGGCGAGGTAGGTGAGAATGGCGCCGGATTCGAAAACAGTCACCGCTTCTCCGCCATCGCTGGGCTTGTGATCGATGATGGCGGGCATGCGGTTGTTGGGTGAAAAAGCGAGGAAGTCGGGCTTGAACTGGTCGCCCGCACTGATGTCGACCGGGACGATGCGATAGTCGAGACCGGTCTCTTCCAGGAACATCGTGATCTTGTGGCCGTTCGGCGTCGGCCAATAATAGAGATCGATCATCGCGGTATCCTTCTCGGGCAATTGAACCGTTGCCCAAAGACTTATGCGGATGCATCGAGCGGACAAGCGTCCAGGATGCATGAGGGGGGCGCAAAAAAAGACCCATCCGACACTATGGTCGAATGGGTCTCTATCGTCTCACGCGACGTGTGAGATTTATTTAGATGCCGAGATCCTTCGCCGTGGCATCGAGTGCCACCTTGGCGATCTTCATGAACTCGTCGATATGGCCCTTCGTCCACATCAGGGGCGGCGACAGCAGCATCGTGTCGCGGGTTGCGCGCATGATGAGGTTGTTCTTGACGCAGTGATCGCGGCAGATCGTGCCGACGCGGCCAATGGGCTCGAACGTCTTGTGGGTCTTCTTGTCCTGCACCAGTTCGATGGCGCCGACAAAGCCCATCGAGCGGACTTCACCGACCAGCGGATGGTCTTTGAATTCCTGCAGGCGCTTGGCCAGATAGGGGCCGGTCTCGTCATGGACGGTTTCGACCATCTTCTCTTCGCGAATGATGCGGATGTTCTCAATCGCCACGGCGCACGAGACCGGGTGACCGGAATAGGTGAAGCCGTGATTGAAGTCGCCGAAAGAATTCAGCACTTCCGCCACGCGGTCCGCCACCATGATGGCCGACAGCGGCATGTAGCCGGAGGTGAGACCCTTGGCCAGCGTCATGAAGTCCGCTTCGATCTGGAAGGGTTCGGACGCGAACATGTAGCCGGTGCGGCCGAAGCCGCAGATGACTTCGTCGGCGATCAGCAGCAGATCGTACTTCTTGCAGATCTTCTGCACTTCCGGCCAGTAGGTCGAGGGCGGAATGATGACGCCGCCGGCACCCTGGATCGGTTCGCCGATGAAGGCCGCGACGTTTTCGGCGCCGAGCTCGAGGATCTTGTCCTCCAGCAGCTTCGCGGCGGCGAGGCCGAATTCTTCCGGCGTCTGCGCGCCACCTTCGCCGTACCAATAGGGCTGCTTGATATG
The DNA here is from genome assembly GCF_041910485.1 of Dongia sp. Taxonomy (GTDB): domain Bacteria; phylum Pseudomonadota; class Alphaproteobacteria; order Dongiales; family Dongiaceae; genus Dongia. Next base: position 6,613 of record NZ_JAYRQR010000051.1, on the reverse strand, counting down.
CGCGTGACCGGGGAGCGGCAGGTCCGCCAGCTCATGCATATAGTTCATGCCGCCGAGGCTCGCCGCCACCATGGTCGAACCGTGATAGCCGTTCCAGCGGCTGATGATGGTCTTCTTCTTCGGCTGCTTCTTGAGGTTCCAATAGGAACGCACCATGCGCACGATGGTGTCGTTCGCATCCGAACCCGAGAGGCCGTAGAAGACGTGGTTGAACTGCTTCGGCGTCATCTCGACGAGCAGCTTCGAAAGCTCGGCGACCGGCGGATGCGTCGTCTTGAAGAAGGTGTTGTAGTAGGGCAGTTCAAGAAGCTGGGCGTGCGCCACGTCGGCGATCGACGAGCGGCCATAGCCGATATTGACGCACCACAGACCCGCGAACGCGTCGAGGATCTTGTTGCCGTCGGAATCGAAGAGATAGGTGCCTTCCGCCTTGGTGATCACTTTGGCGCCGATGCGGCCGAGTTCGGCGTGATCGGTGAAGGGATGCAGGTGCTTGCGGTCCTGGGCCTGCCATTCGGCGGTGCTGTTGCGCTTGGCTTGTGCGGTCATGATGAATTCCTTGCTGTGATGGGTTGTGGTCGAATTGGTGCGACGATCGCCATCACGGATTGAAATTCACCCGTGCCGTCAGGATGAGGATCTCTTTGCGCCGGGAAAACCGGCTGACCGCCGCCTCGATCGAGGCAGCGGTGCTGATCAATACTTTGCCAGTCTTCTTGTTCATTCGTCAGACGTTGAGCAGGAGATGCTCGCGTTCCCACGAGCTGATGACGTTTTGATAGGCCTCGAGCTCGGCCATCTTCACGATCCACAGCGCCTTGATGAACTTGTCGCCAAGGAGCGGACGGATCGGCTTGCAGGCCATGAAACGCTGCAGGGCCTCCTGCGCCGTCTTGGGCAGGGTGTGTGCCATGCGATAGGCGCTGCCGGTGATCTGGTTGGTCGGCTTCAACCGTTCGGTCATGCCGAGATAACCGGCCACCAACGACGCCGCCATGGCGAGGTAGGGGTTCGCATCGGCACCGGCGAGGCGGTTCTCGATGCGACGGCCCGGGCCGCTCGAGACCGGCACGCGCAGGCCGCAGGAACGGTTGTCGACACCCCATTGCACGTTGATCGGTGCGTCGAACTGCGGACGCAGGCGGCGATAGGAGTTCACGTTCGGCGCCAGCATCGGGATGAGTTGCGGCAGATACTTCTGCAGGCCCGCGACATGCGCGCGGAACAGGGCCGAATCGCGCCCCTTCGAATCCGCGAACAGCGTCTTGCCGGTCCGCTTCTCCACCACCGACTGATGGATGTGCATCGACGAGCCCGGCTGGTTGGCGAGCGGCTTCGACATGAAGGTGGCATAGATGCCGTGCTTCATCGCCGCCTGGCGCACCGTCCGCTTGAACAGGAACGCCTGGTCGGCGAGTTCCAGCGGGTTGCCGTGGTTGAAGTTGATCTCCATCTGCGCCGAGCCCGATTCATGGACCAGCGTGTCGACGTCGATCTCCGAGCGTTCGCAGTAGTCGTAGACGTCCTCGAAGATGTGGTCGAAATCGTTGACCGCGTCGATGCCGTAGGCCTGGCTGCCGGTTTCGGCGCGGCCGGACTTGCCGATGGGTGGCAGCAGCGGCAAATCGGGATCGGTGTTGACCTGCACCAGATAGAATTCAAGCTCCGGTGCCACGATGGGCTTCCAGCCCTTGTCGTCATAGAGTTCCAGCACGCGCTTCAGCACATAGCGCGAGGCATGCTCGACCGGCTTGTCGTTGACGTCGAAGCAATCGTGGATGACCTGCGCCGTCGGATCGTTGTACCAGGGCACGACACGGATGGTGTTGGGGTCCGGGCGCAGATAGACATCCGGGTCCTGGAAGGAGCCGATATCGTCTTCATCGATGTCCGGGTAATCGCCGGTCACGGTTTGCAGGAAGACGGAGCTGGGCAGGCGCAGACCGTCGTCGCGCACACCCTTCATGAACTTGGTCGCGGGGAGGATCTTGCCGCGCGGGATACCGTTCATATCGGGGACGAGGCATTCGACCTCGTCCACTTTCCGTTCACTGATCCAATCGTCTAAATACTTCATGATAAAGAACCATTATGGCAAATGTGATGGTCGCATATGACCTTTGGCGCCGGTCAGAAAAACCGGCAATGCGAGGCAGAAACTAGCCCAAACCGGGCATTTTGTCCAAGCCGAGCCGCCATGCGCGGCGCGCAACGCGTGCGCAATTGTTAACTGACCGGATGTGAAGGAAGAAAGCGATGTCAATGAAACCGCGTATCAGCCTTGTGACACTCGGAGTCGACGATCTCGCGCGTGCGAGACATTTCTACGAAGTGGGCCTGGGCTGGAAGGCATCCAGTGCCAGCAACGATGCCGTCGCGTTCTTCCAACTGGCGGGCGGGATGGGCCTGGGACTCTTCGGGCGCCAAGCGCTCGTTGAGGATGCGCATCTCACCGATGTCGGCCGCGGCTTCGGCGGGGTCACGGTGGCGCAGAATTTCGAATCGAAGGCCGCCGTCGACGCGGCAATGGCGCGCGCGGTCGCTGCCGGCGCCAAGCTGCTCAAGCAGCCGCAGGATGTCTTCTGGGGTGGGTATTCCGGTTACTTCGCCGATTTGGACGGGCATGTCTGGGAGCTGGCGTGGAACCCGTTCTTCCCTTTGAGCGAGGATGGCGGCATCACGCTTCCCTAGAAACGAAAACGGCGGGACCAGATGGCCCCGCCGTCTTTGCTCCTTGCGGCTTACGCCGTCTTAGAGGCCGAGGGCTTCCGCCGCCGGCACGTACTTCTTCTTCAGATCGTCGGCCACCGCCTTGTAGGTCACCTTGCCTTCATGGACATTGAGGCCGTTCATGAGGTGCGGATCGTCGGCCAAGGCCTTCTTCGCACCCTTGTTGGCGAGCGCCAGGGCGAAGGGCAGGGTGGCGTTGTTGAGGGCGAAGGTCGAGGTGCGGCTAAGGCCGCCCGGCATGTTGGCGACGCAATAGTGGATGACGCCGTCGACATTGTAGACGGGGTCCGCATGCGTCGTCGCCTTCGAGGTCTCGAAGCAGCCGCCCTGGTCGATGGCGATATCGACCACGACCGAACCCGGACGCATCTGCTTGATCATCTTGCGGGTGACGAGCTTCGGCGCCGCGGCGCCCGGCACCAGCACGGCACCGATGACGAGATCGGCGCTGACGACATGCTCTTCGATCGCATCGAGGGTCGAGTAGCAGGTGTAGACCTTGCTGCCGAACATCTCGTCGAGCTGACGCAGGCGGTCAACCGAACGGTCGATGACGGTGACATTGGCTTCCATGCCCATCGCCATGCGCACGGCGTTGGTGCCGGAGACGCCGCCACCGATGACAACGACCTTGGCCGGCAGCACGCCCGGCACGCCGCCGAGCAGAATGCCGGCGCCGCCCTGGGCCTTCTCGAGATAGTGGGCGCCCACCTGGACCGACATGCGGCCGGCGACTTCCGACATCGGCGCCAGCAGCGGCAGGCCGCCGCGGGGGCTGGTGATGGTTTCATAGGCGATGGCGGTGCAGCCCGACTTGATCAGGCCTTCGGTCTGCACGGGATCCGGCGCCAGGTGCAGGTAGGTGTAAAGGATCTGGCCCTTGCGGAGCATCTTGGTCTCCTTGGGCTGGGGTTCCTTCACCTTCACGATCATCTCAGCCTTGGCGAACACATCTTCGGCCGACTTCGCGATCGTGGCGCCCGCCGCCTTGTAGGCGCGGTCATCCATGCCGATGCCTTCGCCGGCGCCAGTCTCGACCAGCACCTTGTGGCCATGATGGATGAGTTCGCGCACGGAGGACGGCACCAGGCCGACGCGATACTCGTGGTTTTTGATTTCCTTAGGAACGCCGATAAGCATGGGTCTTCTCCAATAAGAAACGCACCGGCCGGCCCATTCGGGGGACCTGCCGGTGCGTCAGATGCTTGGTTAGTCGATGGATTTGAGAACGTCGGCCATGATCGAGACGGCCTGGTCGATGTGGCTCTTCTCGACGATGAAGGGCGGCGACATGGCGATGATGTCGCCGGTGACGCGGATCAGCATGCCCTTCTCATAGGCCTTGAGGAACGCGTCGAACGCGCGCGCGCCGGGCTTGCCCGGACGCGATTCAAGCTCGATCGCGCCGATGAGGCCGACATTGCGCAGGTCGATGACGTGCTTGGTGCCCTTGAGGCTGTGGATCGCGTTCTCCCAGTACGGGGTCAGCTCCTTCACGCGGTCAAAGAGGCCCTCGTTCTTGTAGATGTCGAGGACGGCAAGACCCGCGGCGCAGGCGACCGGGTGGGCCGAGTAGGTGTAGCCGTGGAAGAGCTCGATCGCGTTCTCAGCGGCCGTGTTGCAGAAGGTGTCGTAGATGTCCTTCGAGACGATGACACCGCCCATCGGGATCGCACCGTTGGTGAGGCCCTTGGCGCAGGTGATGATGTCCGGGGTGACGCCGAAATAGTCGGCGCCGAAATTGGTGCCGAGGCGACCGAAGCCGGTGATGACTTCGTCGAAAATCAGCACGATGCCGTGCTTGGTGCAGATCTCGCGCAGCTTTTCGAGATAGCCCTTGGGCGGAATGAGGACGCCCGTGGAACCGGCAACCGGCTCGACGATGACGGCAGCGATGGAGCTGGCGTCATGGAGGGCAATGAGGCGCTCCAGATCGTCGGCGAGATGCGCGCCCCAGCTCGGCTGGTTCTTCGAATACGCCATTTCCTTGGGGTTGTAGGTGTGCGGCAGGTGATCGACGCCGCCGAGCGCGGTGCCGAACCACTTGCGGTTATTGACCATGCCACCGACGGAAATGCCGCCGAAGCCGACGCCGTGGTAGCCGCGCTCGCGGCCGATGAGGCGCGTGCGGGTGCCCTGACCCTTGGCGCGCTGATAGGCCAAGGCCATCTTCAGCGCGGTGTCGACCGATTCCGAACCCGAATTCGTGAAGAAGACATGGTCGAGACCGGTGGGGGCGAGGGCCGCGACGCGCGAGGCGAGCTCGAACGCAGCCGGGTGGCCCATCTGGAAGGGCGGCGAATAGTCCATCTCGACGATCTGGCGCGAGACGGCTTCCGAGATTTCCTTGCGGCCGTGGCCGGCATTGACGCACCAGAGGCCGGCGGTCGCGTCGAGGACCTGCTTGCCTTCGATGTTGGTGAAGTGCATCCCCTCAGCCTTCACGAAGAGGCGCGGGTTGGCCTTGAAATGCCGGTTCGACGTGAACGGCATGAAGAAGGCTTCGAGGTTGTTCGGTGACGGCTTGAACTGGGTCGCCTCGAACGACTTCGTGGTGCGGTTGGACATGGCTGGTTTCCCTCGAGCTTTGCCGGCGCCCCGAGCGCGGAGGCCGGACCGGATGGATGGCCGGACATTACCACGCTAAAGAAAATAAACAAGCGGCAGGCCGCTCAATTCAATTGGTGCAAAGTTTCTGGGCAAAAACGTTGATTCTGTGATTGGTGTGATTAATATAATGATCATTCGAGCTTGGGCGTTGAACACCGGCTGGAAGGCTGGCCAGAGGTGAAAATGGACGAAAACCACGGCTTTGACCTCGGGGCGCGCCTGAAATCCCTGCGCGAATCGCACAATCTCTCGCAGCGGGAACTGGCCAAGCGTGCCGGTGTCTCCAACGCCATCATCTCCATGATCGAGCAGAACCGCTCGTCGCCCTCGGTCGGCATGCTGAAGAAGCTGCTCGACGGCTTCCCCATGAGCTTGGCCGAATTCTTCGCCGACGATCTCAAACCCCGGCCGCAGATCTTCTTCGCATCTGCGGAATTGGTCGAACTGGCCGGCGGCCCCGTCTCCTACCGTCAGGTCGGCCGCGACATGACGGGGAAGGCCATCCAGCTGATGCATGAGCATTACCAACCCGCCGCCGACACGGGTGCCCAGATGCTGAGCCACGAGGCGGAAGAGGGCGGCGTCGTCATTCGCGGTAAACTGGAAGTGACGGTCGGCGACCAGGTCCGCGTACTCGGCCCGGGCGACGCCTATTATTTCGACAGCCGCACGCCGCATCGCTTCCGCAATGTCGGCAATGAGGAATGCGAAGTCGTCACGGCCAACTCGCCGCCGAGTTTTTGATCGGTTCGTAGGTCCGCAGCCTTCGGCCCCCCGCTGGTGCGCACCCCCACCCTGACCCTCCCCCTGAAGGGAGAGGGGACCTCACCGAGTTTGCGGAAACGCGCGTGCGAACCCCGCACCAAAGCCCTCTCCCTTCAGGGGGAGGGTTGGGTGGGGGTGGAATTGAAATTTCCCGCCAGTTTCATTCTCTTCTCTTCACTCTCCCCATCCGGACCCGCTCGGGCAGCTTTGGCAGCCGTGACGTTGCCGGCTGTGACGTGGATGGCTTCCTGCCATCCAGGAGGGGAACCCGGTCACCGCATCGGGTCCGGCGGGGGCTGGCGTAACCGCCGCAACCCTGGGGGAGCGTCCTGTGACCCGGGACTCGCGGAGGATCGCTCACCCGCTGATCCGGGGGATCGGGCCTTGTGGCCGCCGACCAAGCCTGCCCCTCTCAAACAGGGGCCGATGCATTCGGCCTGCGCCCATCGCTGGACTTGCGCCGAGGGACAACCGAGCGGCTCCGGATGGGGAGCCAGGGTGATGTGTG
>NZ_JAYRQR010000050.1:0-269223 GCF_041910485.1 Dongia sp. | reverse complement strand
CCGCATCGGGTCCGGCGGGGGCTGGCTTAACCGCCGCAACCCTGGGGGAGCGTCCTGTGACCCGGGACTCGCGGAGGATCGCTCACCCGCTGATCCGGGGGGCCGGGCCTTGTGGCCGCCGACCAAGCCTGCCCCTCTCAACCAGGGGCGGATGCTTTCGGCCTGCGTCCATCGCTGGACTTGCGCCGAGGGACAACCGAGCGGCTCCGGATGGGGAGCCAGGGTGATGTGTGCACAGCTCTACTAGTACAGTATTCCTAATTCTTTGTCAAGAACAAAATGGGAACTAAATTGATTGCGCTTCGCTAAGGTGGGGCGAAAAAAGGTAAATAACATTATGATAATGTGATATATGATCGAAAATGATGTCCCTAATATTGCAAATAAATCAATATGTTAAAATGAAAAATCGGTGTATGCACAAGTTTTTCTAACGCTTCTACGAGGAAATCTCGCTCATTTAGCGGGTCAAAGTCGTTGAATAGTGCCGAAGTCATGCTTATCCATTGTGTAAATCATATCAAGGTATCTACACATGACTTTGCGCAATCTTGCCCGCCTGGGCCTCGCTCTCCTGCTGCTGACCGGACTGGTCGCCGGTGGCGTTCACGCCAAGACGGGGAATGCCGCGACCATCGTCGCCAACGCGTCCTGATCGTCCAGCCGACCACAGCGTCCCGCTTTCGATCAGCGCGGCCGGGAAAACCGGCTGCGACTAAAGCAGGGCTCCTCCTGCATTGATTCCTGTCGCTTCTCCTGTCAGCCTTCGATCAAGCATGGTCGGGGCAGGGGAGTGCTTCCACTTTGCGGCAACAATTGACCAAGCGGTGTCTCGATACTCAGTGGTTCAAAGCTGGGGGGAGGATCGTGGCGCCGCAGTTGTTCAAGCTGAAGCTCAATCTGGGAGGTAAAAAATGAAAGACTATTCGCGTCGCCAGGTCCTGAAGACCGGCGCGGGCCTTGCCGCCATCATTGCGACCGCCGGTTTCCTGCCGGCGCGGGACGCCTTTGCCGCCATCGATCAACTCACCCTCGTTGCCCCGGCGAAGCCTGGCGGCGGCTGGGACCAGACCGCGCGCTCGATGCAGGAAGTGCTGCAAGGGGCGGGCATCGCCTCGGCGGTGCAGGTCGAGAACGTGGCCGGTGCCGGCGGCACGGTGGGCCTCGCGCAATTCACCAACCGGAAGGGCGATGCCTCGGCGCTGCTGGTGGGCGGCCTGGTCATGCTGGGCGCCATCCTCACCAACAAGTCGCCGGTCTCGCTCAAGGACGTGACGCCGCTTGCGCGTCTCACCGGTGAATATGAAGTCATCGTCGTTCCGGCCGCGTCCGAACTCAAATCGATGGGCGATCTCGCGGCGAAGCTCAAGGCCGATACCGGTTCCGTCTCGTGGGGCGGCGGCTCGGCGGGTGGTACGGACCATATCCTCGCCGGCCTTGTCGCGAAGGCAGTGGGCGCCGATGTCACCAAGCTCAACTATGTCGCCTTCTCGGGCGGCGGCGAAGCACTGGCGGCCATCGTCGGTGGCCATGTCACCTGCGGCGTCAGCGGCCTTGGCGAGTTTGAAGCGCAGATCAAGGCGGGCGAGCTTCGGGCGCTGGCCATCTCCTCGCCTGAGCGCCTTGCCGGCCTCGATGCGCCGACCCTCAAGGAATCAGGCGTCGAGGTCGAGCTTGCCAACTGGCGTGCCGTTTTCGGCGCGGGCGAACTTGCCGATGCCGACAAGGCGTCGCTGCTTGGCGCCATCGATCAGATGGTGAAGTCCGACGGCTGGAAGAAGACGCTGGAAACCAAGGGCTGGATGGATACCTATCTCGCCGGCGATGCCTTTGCCGCCTATCTGACGGAAGAGGAAGCGCGGGTCACGATGGTGCTTAAGGAAATCGGTCTGGTTTCGTGAGCAGCGACAACCAGTCTTCGCGGGCGCAACGCTGGCAGGAAGGGGCCATCGGCCTCGTCCTGCTGGTGCTCGGCGCCGGCATCATCTTCGGCACGTTCAGCGTCAGCGCGCTCCCCGGACAGGACAGTCTGGGGCCGCGCCTCTTTCCGGCGCTGATCGGCGGCGGGCTCATCCTGCTGGGCCTCGCGCATTTCCGCCCGGCGAAGATGGACGATCGCGAAGGCCATGCCGACGAAGGGCATTGGCCGAGCCTCCTCTGGATGGTCGCCGGCCTTGTGATCGGTGCGCTGGCCTATAAGCCGCTCGGTTTCATTCCGGCGGCCTGGGCCGTCTTCTTCCTGACCGCGCGCGGTTTTGCCGGAAAATGGGATTGGCGGCACGGTGCCATCGGTCTTGTGGTCGTGCTCATCGCCTTCTTCGGTTTCACCAAGGGGCTGGGGCTCAACCTGCCGACCGGCATTCTGAAATCCATCCTCGGGGGGCATTGATCCGATGGGAACGCTCGACGCCCTGCTGCAGGGTTTTGCCGTCGCCTTCACGCCGGCGCACCTGATGTGGTCGCTGGTGGGCGTGACCCTGGGCACGGCGATCGGCGTCCTGCCCGGGATCGGCCCGGCGCTGACCATCGCGCTGCTGCTGCCCGTTACCTATCACCTCGACCCCACGGCCGCCTTCATCATCTTCGGCGGCATCTATTACGGGGCGATGTATGGCAGTTCGACCACATCGATCCTTCTCAACGTGCCGGGCGAGACGGGTTCCATCGTTACCGCCATCGACGGGCACATGATGGCGAAGAAGGGCCGCGCCGCCGCAGCGCTCGCCACCGCCGCCATCGGCTCGTTCGTCGCGGGCACGCTCGCCACCGTGGGGTTGAGCTTCATCTCGCCGCTGATGGTGAAGGTGGCGCTGCTGTTCGGGCCGGCGGAATATTTCAGCCTGATGCTGCTCGCTTTCGTCACCGTTTCGGCGCTCTTGGGCTCATCGATCAAGCGGGGGCTCACTTCGCTTTTCATCGGCCTTGCCATCGGCCTTGTCGGCATCGACACGCAGACGGGACAGGCGCGCTTCACCTTCGGCCTGCTGCCGCTCCTGGACGGGATCGATGTGGTGGTCGTGGCGGTCGGCGTCTTTGCGCTCGGCGAGGCGTTCCATGTCGCCTTCCGCGAGGCGCGGCGACCGGAGGAAATCAGCCGTGTGACGGGGAGCCTCTGGATGTCGCGCGAGGATTGGGCGCGGTCGTGGAAGCCGTGGCTGCGCGGCACCGTGCTCGGCTTCCCATTGGGGGCGCTGCCAGCCGGCGGGACCGAGATTCCGACCTTCCTCTCCTATCTCATCGAGAAGCGGCTCTCGAAGAAGCCGCAGGAATTCGGGCAAGGCGCCATCGAGGCGGTGGCCGGGCCAGAAGCCGCCAACAACGCCGCGGTCGCCGGCGTGCTGGTGCCGCTTCTCTCCTTCGGTCTTCCCACCTCAGCCACGGCGGCGATTCTGCTCGCCGCGTTCCAGCAATATGGTATCCAGCCGGGGCCGCTGCTCTTCACCAGCAACAGCGCGCTGGTCTGGGCGCTCATCGCCAGCCTCTATCTCGGCAACATCATGCTGCTGGTCCTCAACCTGCCGTTGGTGGGTCTTTGGGCGAAGCTCCTCTATATCCCGCGACCGCTGCTCTATGGCGGGATCATGGTGCTCTCGATGCTCGGCGTCTATTCGCTGAAGAATTCGGTCTTCGACCTGTGGCTGCTGGTCGGCATCGGCGGCGTCGGCTTCCTGATGCGGCAGTTCGAATATCCGGTGGCGCCGCTGGTGGTGGGCCTCATCCTGGGGCCGATGGCCGAGGAACAGTTCCGCCGCGCCTATGCCATCGCCCAAGGCGATATGAGCGTCTTCGTGACGCATCCAATTTCGCTGGTGCTGCTCATCCTGACGGCAGCCTGCATCGTCGGACCGATGCTGCTGAAGCGGCGGAAAGCGGCGGCTGCGTAGCGGAGGCTATTGCGGCGCGAATTGAGGGTTGCGCCGCTTATTGCGGCGCGGGTGGCACCATCTGGAACGTGCGGCGGTTGACGCCGTCGTCTAGATCGACGGCGATAGCATAGCGCTGCCAGTTGAGCCGGTAGTCGGCGGTATCGGGAATGCGGATGCGCACCCGGCTTTCGGTCAGGCGCCGCGCCGGGCCGTTGTCGTTCGAGGAGAAGATCGGAAAGCCGATGCCGATCCCGGTCGAGACGCCGCCGCTCGATCCGCCGGTGACACCGACGCCGACATTGGGCCGCAAGCCGCCGCCCCCGCCGTAATCCCGCGTGTCGCGATCGATCGCATAGGCTTCGGTCTGGGTGCCGTTGGGCGCGATGAGGCGCGCGGCCTTCACCGGGAGGGGATCCGTCACGTTGACGATGATGACGCGGTCATCCGTGGCGGTGAGGCTGGCGCTGACCTGTTCATCGATGCCGCGCGGCGGTGACGAATCATAGCCGCAGGCGGAAAGGGCGAAACAGGCCGCTGCAAGAAGGGCGTGGACTTTCATGAACCGGATGTTCGCGCAGATTGGTCCGGCAGCCTAGGGGAAACACGCAAATGTGACCGAAGGTCGCCGCGATCCCGCGCCGGGATTGCACCAGGCTTGGCGCCTGTGGTCCACTGCGCATCAATCCATTCTTGGCAATGCGTGGCATATGCAACTGATCGGACTCATCGGCGGCCTATCCTGGGAATCGACCGCCGAATATTACCGCATCCTCAACAGGGGCGCGCAGGTGCGGCTGGGCGGGGTGCATTCGGCGCGCTCGCTGATCTATTCCTTCGATTTCGGCGAGATCGAGGCCCTGCAGCATGCGGGCGATTGGGCGGCGGCGGAAGCGGCGATGGTCGATGCGGCGCGGCGCCTGGAACGAGGTGGCGCCGATTTCCTGGTGATCTGTTCCAACACCATGCACCGTATGGCAGGCGCCATCGAAACGGCGGTGACACCGCCGCTGCTGCACATCGCCGATCCGACCGGTGCCGCCATCAAGGCCGCCGGCCTGAGGCGGGTCGGGCTGCTGGGCACGGGTTTCACCATGGAACAGCCTTTCTACCGGCAGCGCCTGGTCGACAAATTCGGCCTCGACGTGATCGTGCCGGAGGCGGACGGCCGCAAGATCGTGCATGACGTCATCTATCATGAGCTGGTGATGGGCATCGTGCGCGACGAATCGCGGGCAGCCTATCGCGCGGTGATGCGGGATCTGGTCGATGGTGGGGCAGAGGCCATCATCCTGGGCTGTACCGAGATCATGCTGCTGGTGGGCGCCGCGGATGCCAGCGTGCCGCTGTTCGACACGACAACCATCCATGCCGAAGCGGCGCTGGCCCGCGCGCTCGGCCGGTGACAATGAAGGGAATGAAGCGATGAAAGCGGTCAAATGGGGCATCGTCAGCACGGCGGATATCGGCGTGAAGAAAGTGATCCCCGCCATGCTGCGCGCGAAGGGCGTTGAGATTGCCGCCATCGCCTCGCGCGACGAGTCGCGGGCCAAAGCAGTGGCGGTGAAGCTGGGGATCCCCAAATCCTATGGCAGTTACGAGGCGCTGCTCGCCGATCCGGAGATCGAGGCGGTCTATAACCCGCTGCCCAATCATCTTCATGTGCCGGTGACGTTGCAGGCGCTCGCCGCCGGCAAGCATGTGCTGTGCGAGAAGCCGGTCGCGCTCACCGCCGCGGAAGCCGGGCAGCTGACGCAGGCGGCGCAGAAGGCCGGCAAGCTCGTCGCCGAGGCCTTCATGGTGCGCCATCATCCGCAATGGCGGCGCGCCCGCGAGATCGCGCAGTCCGGAAAGCTGGGCGAGGTCAGCCTCATCGCCAGCCTCTTCTCCTATTACAATGTCGATCCCGCCAATGTGCGCAACCAGGGCGATATCGGTGGCGGCGCGCTCTATGACATCGGCTGCTACCCGATCGTCACCGCGCGCTTCGTCTTCGGCGCAGAACCAGTGCGCGTCAGTGCGGTGATGAACCGGGACGAGACGTTCGGCACCGACCGCTTGACGTCGGCCATCGCCGAATTTCCGGGCGGGCGGCATCTCATCTTCTCCGCCGCCACGCAATTGGTGCCGCGCCAGCATGTGCAGATCATGGGCACCAAGGGGCGGCTCGAGGTGATGATTCCCTTCAATGCGCCGCCGGGCCAGACCACGATCCTGCGCTTCGACGACGGCACCGACCTCAGCGGCCGTAACATCGTGGCGGAGGTTCTTCCCGCCTGCGATCAATACACGCTGCAGGGAGAGGCCTTCTCGGCCGCCGTGCGCGGGAAGGTCGATCTGGAATTCGGGCTCAAGGATGCGATCCTCAACATGCGGGTCATCGATGCCATGTTTGCGGCCGCCAAGAGCGGGAAGTGGGAGCCGGTCTAGGCGCTGTCCGCCCTTCCGTCAAACGTTGCAGGTGATGCCGCAGCAAGGGGGCGAGCGGGCTCATGCCCAGCGCCTGGCGGTGGACGCGCTGCAGGAAGGCGACATCGGGCACGGCATTCCCCTCGACGATGACGATCCCTTGTGGTGTCACGGCGATATCCCAGCCAAGCAGGATGCGGTCGGTGAAGGCGCGGTGGGCGGCGATGGCCGCATCGCGCACCGCCGGCCATTGCGCGATGTGGCGCCCGTTGACGGGGGCGCCGGTCGCCGGATGGTGATCGTGCCAAGCGAGGGCGCCTGCCAGCCTGTCGCCGGTCATGGCGCCGAGCCGGCCGGTTTCAAGATCAATAGGGGCCCCATATTCGGTGGCGTCGCGCCATAGCGGTTCGAGCTTGCCGAGGACGCGCAGCATGCTGTGTGTCACTTGCGGCGCGCCTGCCGCGTCGAGGCAGGTGATGACGCGGATGACGATGAGCGATTGGGTGGCGAGATCGGCGATATCAGGGTGATTGAAGAGGCGCGGCTGCACCAGATAGTCGGTCGCATGTGAGGCGCGCGCCAGCTCGGCGAGATAGGCATCGAGCGACAGGCGGCGGCCATCGGGGAGAAGGTAGAGATCGCGGCCGACCTGGGTAAGGAGGGTGGTGCCACGAGCGCCCTTGCCGCGGCGGGGTTTCACAAAGAGATCGCCGCCCGCACCGAGCCCTGCATCCAGCGGCGAAAGCTCGCCGCCGATGGCGGTGAGAAGAACGGGCACGGTGGGGATATGGTGCCGCCGGCAGCGGGCGTGGAAAGCAAGCTTGTCGCCGAGCGGCGCACGCCCCGACTTGTGCCGGGGGGCGAGACGCTTCAGCGCGCTGAAGAGGCCGTTCTTGGTTTCGAACCGCGTCAGCGTCTCGGCCGCGCGTGCCCCGGCACCCGGTTTGTAGAGTTCCTGCATGTAATATGTCTGGGCGTCGAGGCCATCGGTCCAGGCGAAGCGCAGGATGTCGGCTGCCTGCGCGAGGACCGGGCGGCCATGCGCGCGCGCCACCTCCTGGCCGAGGCGCATCCAGCAATAGAGGGCATGGGCCCCGAGAGCAGCCTCGTGCAGGAACGGCCAATGCAGCAGCCTCACATTGGGATGACGCGGCCGGTCGTAAAGTGCCAGATCGCGGAAGAGGCGGCGCCCCAATTTTCCCAGCCCTTCTCTTCTGCCCGGCTCCTTGGGCCGGTTGAGCACGGCATCGATCGGTCTCGCATCAATCAGTCTGGCGCGCTCGCTGGCGATGAAATCGCGCCAGGCCTCGGCGGGCGACCCGACGCGCCCGCTGCCATCGACGACCAGGCGACGAAAGAGGGGCGCGTTCATTGCGCGACCTCCGCATTCTTCACCACATTGCCGTCATAGGGATTGAGTGTCAGCTCGATCTCGGCGCCGTGCTTGTCGGTGCCGGAGAGTTCGTAGCAGCCATGTTCGGTTTCGATCTTGGTGATGCGATAGCCGAGGGATTCGCCGAACTTCGCCGCCGCCTCGCGCGACATGGCGCTGACGCCCTGCGGCGCGCGGCAGCTGTGGTCGTCGCTGGCCAAAGCGAGGCCGACGACGACGGGCAGTGAACTCAGGCCGAAGAAAACTGCGGCCGACAAGGTGATTTTCCACATGATGCTCTCCCTCAATTGGCGGCGCCGCTTGAGGAATCAGGCGGCGCGTCGAGGAGCACGCTAGCGGGTGGGGGCTGACGGCCGGGTAACCGTACCTGTCAGCGATCTGTCAGCTTGGTTTTGCCATCAAGGGACCCAAGATGTTACCGATGTTCCCATGATCGATGTTTCCATGAGTGCGAGTACGATGAACTTGTTGCCCATCACCTTACGCCTGACGACGCTTGCCGCCCTGTTGGCGCTGCCGCTCGTCACCCTGCCGGCCTCGCGCGCCGCCGCGCAGTCGGCGACCGAAACGGCACCGCCGGCGGAAGACGAGGCACAAGACCAGGAGATCGCGCGCAAAGCCCTGGAGAACAAGGAGATCCTGCCCTTGAGCGCCGTTCTCGCCAAGGTCGAGGGCAAAGTGCCCGGCGATATCGTCGAGATCGAACTCGAACGCAAGAAAGGGCAATGGATCTATGAAATCGAGGTCATCGGCGAAGATGGCCGCGTCAGCGATGTCGATGTCGATGCCAGGACCGGCGCCGTGATCAATGTGGCGCCCGACGAATGAAGATCCTGCTGGTCGAGGATGATACCCGCATCGCGGACGAGGTGGCGGAGGCGCTGGGTGCCGCCGGCTATATCGTCGATACGGTCCGCGATGGTGAGACGGCCTGGTTCAAGGGCGATACCGAGGAATATGACGCCGTGGTGCTCGACCTTGGCCTTCCCGGCATGGATGGGCTTTCGATCCTGAAGAAGTGGCGCGCCAACGACCGGCGTTTCCCCATTCTCATTCTGTCGGCGCGCGGCTCGTGGAGCGAGCGGGTCGAGGGTATCGACAGCGGCGCCGACGAATATCTGCCCAAGCCCTTTCACATGGCGGAATTGCTGGCGCGGTTGCGCGCCATCATCCGCCGCTCGGCCGGCAACAATGCCAGCACGGTGATCAGCATCGGCGATCTGAGCCTCGATCCCAGACAGATGCGCGTCACCCAGGACGGCCAGCCGATCAACCTGTCACCCCAGGAATACCGGCTGCTCTCCTACCTCATGCACCATGCCGGGCGCGTGGTGACGCAGATCGAGCTCACTGAACATCTCTATGCCCAGGATTTCGAGCGCGACAGCAACGCGATCGAGGTGCTGGTCGGGCGCGTGCGCCGGAAACTCAAGACCGACATCATCGAGACGCGGCGCGGCTTCGGCTACATCATCAACGGCGCCGCGTCTTGAGGACGCTCACGGCATGAAGCGGCGGTCGCTGCGCCTGAGACTGTTGCTGGCGGCGTCGATCTCGGTCGGCCTGGCGCTGGTGCTGGCGGGGATCGGCCTGGTGGCGCTGTTCGACCGCCATGTCGAACGGCGCATCAATGCCGAGCTCCATACCTTCGTCAACCAGATCGCGGCGGCGGTCGCGTTCGGCGCCGACGGGACGCCGGCCGTCAACGTGCCGCTGGCCGATCCGCGTTTCGCGCGGCCCTATGGCGGCCTCTATTGGCAGATCGACGAGGCGGGGCAGGTGGTCCTGCGCTCGCGCTCGCTGTGGGACCTGGTGCTGGCCTTGCCGGCACCCGAGGGCGATCCCGGCCATCCGCAGCGCTACGATCTCGACGGGCCGCAAGGGCAGGCGCTCCACGCCTATGAACGGCGCATCGTCTTTCCGGTGGGGGGCGTCGAGCGCGAATTGCGTATCGTCGTTGCCGTCGACCAGCGCGAACTGCTCAACGCGCGTGGGGAATTCGTCGAGGATATCGTGCCGGCCCTGAGCCTTCTGGCCCTCGTGCTGGTGGCGGCCGCCTGGCTGCAGGTCAATGTCGGCCTGAAGCCGCTCGAAGCCGTGCGCCAGGGTGTGGCCGCCATCCGCTCACGGCAGGCGCGGCGCCTTTCCGCCGACTTTCCCGATGAGATCATGCCGCTGGTGGCCGAGGTCAACGATCTCCTTGCAGAACAGGACCAGACGGTCGAGCGCGCCCGCATGCGCGCCGCCGATCTTGCCCACGGCCTCAAGACCCCGCTCACGATCCTCGCCCATGATGCCGAGAAGCTGCGCCGGCGCGGCGAGGGGGAGATGGCGGGCGAGATCGAGGGGCTGGTGAAGGCGATGCAGCGCCATGTCGATCATGAGCTGGCGCGGGTGCGCGTCGCGGCCAATAGCCGCCGGCAGGAGGCACGGGCCGATCTTGGGAAGGTGCTGACCGGCATCGTCGGCGCCATCAAACGCTCGCCCCAGGGCGAAAGATGCAGCTGGGACCTCGACCTCGGTGTCGCCGGCGACGTCGCCGTGGACAGCCATGATCTGGCGGAGATCCTCGGCAATCTCATCGACAATGCCGCCAAATGGGCCACGGCCGAGGTGCGCATCAAGACCGTGGCCGACGGTCCCGTGGCGTTGGTGGCGATCGAGGATGACGGTCCGGGTGTTCCGCCCGATGCCCTGGCAGCACTCGGCCGGCGCGGGGTCCGTCTCGATGAACGGGTGGCCGGGACGGGACTTGGCCTGGCGATCGTCCGCGAATTGCTGGAGGCCTATGGCGGACAACTGACGCTTGCTAACCGGGCGGAGGGCGGCTTTCGTGCTGAAATCCGGCTGCCGCGCCGGATCGCGGATTGAAAGAAAAGGGAAATTTCCCCGACAGCCTCTGAGCGTGTCCCAGCTAAGGGCCGGTGAATCTCCTTGCATCCCGCCTTGAAATCCCTATATTCCCGGACAAATCCCAGGGTCCAATGAGGCCCAATTCAAAAGGGTGGGCCCAACGGCCCGCCTTTTTTGTTGGGCCGCTTTTACCGGGCGCCGCGGGATTGCAACCTTCAATCCCTATTATATCGACGACCGCCGGACCGGATGAGCCTGACCGATAACATCGCCGACATGATCGGCCCCAGCATCGAAGCCTTGGGCTATGAACTGGTGCGCGTGACGCTCGCCGGATCGACGCGCAAGGTGCTGCAGATCATGGCCGAGCCCCAGGACGGGCGCATCATGTCGGTCGAGGATTGCGCGCGCGTTTCCCGCGCCGTTTCCGCGATCCTCGACGTCGAAGACCCGATTTCCGGCGCCTATTCACTGGAGGTGTCGTCGCCCGGTATCGACCGGCCGCTGACGCGCCCCAAGGATTACGACCGTTTCAAGGGCCATGAGGCCAAGATCGAAACCCACGAACCGGTCGAGGGCCGCAAGCGTTTCAAGGGCGTCCTCAAAGGTGTTGAGGGCGATGCCGTGAAGATCGACAGCGAAGGGGCAGTGGTTGCCCTGCCGCTCAACCAGATTGCCAAGGCCAAGCTGGTGCTGACCGATGCGCTCATTGCCGCACATCAGGCAGCCGAAGCCGCCGAAATGAACTGACGCCAACCGAGGAAATAACCGAGACATCCCATGGAAACGATCGCCATTCCCCGTATGGAGCTCCTGCAGGTCGCCGACGCGGTCGCCCGCGAAAAGGGCATCGACCGCGACGACGTGCTGACCGCTATGGAACAGGCCATCCAAAAGGCCGGCCGCTCGAAATACGGCCATGAGCACGACATCCGTGCCCAGATCGACCGCAAGACCGGCGAGATCAAGCTGATCCGCGTCCAGGAAGTGGTCGACGTCGTGGAAAACGAGGTGACTCAGGTCCCGGTCAAGGCAGCCCTTCGCAGGAAGCCCGACGCCAAGGCCGGCGACTTCCTCATCGACGAATTGCCGCCGATCGATTTCGGCCGCATCGCCGCCCAGACGGCGAAGCAGGTCATCGTCCAGAAGGTGCGCGAATCTGAGCGTAAGCGCCAGTTCGACGAGTTCAAGGACCGCAAGGGCGAGGTCATCAACGGCCTGGTGAAGCGCGTCGAGTTCGGCAACATCACCGTCGACCTCGGCCGTGGCGAAGCCATGCTGCGCCGCGACGAGCTGCTGCCGCGCGAAACCTTCCGCACCGGCGACCGCGTCCGCGCCATCATCTTCGACGTGCGCGAAGAACAGCGCGGGCCGCAGATTTTCCTCAGCCGCACCCATCCCGACTTCATGGCGAAGCTCTTCGCCCAGGAAGTGCCGGAAGTCTATGACGGCATCATCGAGATCAAATCGGTGGCCCGCGACCCGGGCAGCCGCGCCAAGATCGCCGTCATGTCGAACGACAGCTCGATCGATCCCGTGGGCGCCTGCGTCGGTATGCGCGGCAGCCGCGTCCAGGCGGTCGTCCAGGAACTGCAGGGTGAAAAGATCGACATCATCCCATGGAGCCAGGACCAGGCCACCTTCGTGGTCAACGCCCTCGCCCCGGCCGAAGTTTCGAAGGTCGTCATCGACGAAGACACGGGCCGCATTGAAGTCGTGGTGCCGGATGACCAATTGAGTCTGGCCATCGGCCGCCGCGGCCAGAATGTACGCCTCGCGTCGCAGCTCACCGGCTTCGACATCGACATCCTGACCGAAGCGCAGGAATCCGAGCGCCGCCAGGAAGAGTTCAAGTCGCGGTCGCAGACCTTCATGGATGCGCTCGACGTCGACGATGTCATCGCTCACCTGCTGGTGACCGAAGGCTTCGCGTCGGTCGAGGAAGTGGCTTTCGTGCCGACCGAGGATCTGGCTGGCATCGAAGGCTTCGACGCCGACGTTGCCGAGGAACTGAAGGCGCGCGCCCAGGCCTGGATCGAGGCCGAATCCGAGCGTTCGACCACGAAGCGCAAGGAATTGGGCGTCACCGACGAGGTGGCGGCCGTCGACAAGCTGACCCCGCCGATGCTGGTGGCCCTCGGCGAGAAGGGGGTGAAGACCCTCGACGACCTCGCCGACCTCGCCGCCGACGAATTGGTGGATGCGAAGGACGGCATCCTGAAGGAATTCGACCTCACGGCCGACGACGCCAACGCCATCATCATGGCGGCCCGCGCCCATTGGTTCGAGGACGGAAAGTAACGAGGCGGCATGGATTTCGCGGGACGGCAGGACAGCGTCATGGCAGCGTCGGATGAAATGGATCCGATGGCGGCTGATGACAGCCTCGCAGAGGACGCTCTGACGGGCACGAAAGCGCCCGAGAGAACCTGCATCGTCACGCGGGAAGTGCGCGACAAGGAGCGGATGATCCGCTTCGTGGCGTCGCCCGATGGTGCGATTGTCCCCGACCTCAAGGGCGATCTGCCGGGGCGGGGCCTCTGGGTCACGGCTGAGCGCGGGATCTTGGACGAGGCGGTCAAGAAAAACGCCTTTACCAAGGTTACGAAAGGCCAGGCCAGGGCCGATGCGGGACTGACGGACCGGGTGGCGGCGCTGCTGGAACGGCAGTTGCTCGATCAACTGGGTCTTGCCAAGAAATCGGGCCATCTGGTCGCGGGTTTCGACAAGGTCGAGGCGGCGCTCCGGGCGGGACAGGTGAAATTCCTGCTGGAGGCCAGCGATGGCGCCGCCGATGGCCGGGGCAAGCTGGCCAGACTGGCCGGTCCTGGAGTAGAGATATGGGCTCCACTGCCTTCGGAGGCGCTGGCGCCGGCACTTGGCCGGCAGCATGCGATCCATGTGGCGGTGAAGCCTGGTGGCATGGCAGAGCGCTTGAGCGTCACTTTGCGACGCCTTGCCGGGTTTACCGGGCCGGGAATTGCCCAAAGCGGCCAAAAGCTATAGACAGACGACGACTTTTGAGAACGGAAACACGCGCAGCATGTCCAGTGATACCGATACGCCGACCCGCAAACCGCTGAAGCTTTCTTCGCCCGGCAAGCTCGAGCTGAAGAAGACGGTGCAGGTCGACAATGTGCGCCAGAGCTTCCCGCACGGCCGGACCAAGACCGTCGCGGTCGAGGTGAAGAAGAAGCGCACCTACACGGCTGGCGCCGGCGGCAAGCTCGCCGAGGCGGCTCCGGAAGTGGAGCAGAAGGTTCACGCGCCTGCCCCGACCCCGGCCCCGGTCGCGCCGCCGGAAGTCGACGAACGGCACCATAACCTCACCGACCAGGAGCGTCAGAACCGCCTCAAGGTCCTCGAGCAGGCCAAGAAGGACGAGGACGCCCGCAAGCTGACCGAGGTCGAGGAAGCCAAGCGCGCCGCCGAACGGGCCGAGCGCGAAAAGGCCGAGGTCGATCGCCGTCGCCGCGAGGAAGAGGAACGCAAGGCGGCCGAAGAGGCCGCCAAGAAGGCGCGCGAGGCAGCCGAGGTCGCCCAGAAGGCGAAACCGGCCGAAACGAAGACCGAAGCGGCCCCGACCAGCGCCGTGCCGCATACCGGCCGCATGCACTTGGCCAAGGCCGTCGCCACAGAATCCGAGGAGGAGGCCGAGGAGGCCAACCGCCGGCGGACCACCGGCCATCGGGCCCCGGCGCCCAAGCCGATGGCGACCCGCGGTCGCGGCGACCAACGTCGCGGTGGCGGCAAAATGTCGGTCACACAGGCGCTCGACAGCGAAGGCAGCGAGCGCCAACGTTCGCTCGCGTCCTTCCGACGCCGCACAGAAAAAGAAAAGCGCGCCATGATGGGCAGCGCTCAATCACAGGCAAAAGTCTTGCGCGAAGTAACCCTACCGGAAGTCATCACTGTCCAAGAGCTCGCCTCCCGCATGGCCGAGCGCGGCGCCGACGTAATCAAGGCGCTGATGAAGATGGGCGTCATGGCGACCATCAACCAGACGATCGATGCGGATACCGCCGAGCTCGTCATCGGCGAATTCGGCCATACCGTGCGCCGCGTCTCGGCGTCGGATGTCGAAGTGGGCCTCGAAGGCGATACCGATGCCGAAGAGACCTTGGTGGCACGTCCGCCGGTCGTCACCATCATGGGCCATGTCGATCACGGCAAAACGTCGCTTTTGGACGCGCTGCGCCAGACGGACGTCGCCGCCCACGAAGCCGGCGGCATCACGCAGCATATCGGCGCCTATCAGGTGAACCTGCCCACGGGCAAGAAGATCACCTTCATCGACACGCCGGGCCACGCCGCCTTCACCGAGATGCGCGCGCGCGGTGCCAACGTGACCGATATCGTGGTGCTGGTCGTTGCCGCCGATGACGGCATCATGCCGCAGACGATCGAGGCCATTCATCACGCCAAGGCGGCGAAGGTGCCGATCATCGTCGCCATCAACAAGATGGACAAGCCCGGCGCCGATTCCCGCCGCGTGCGCAATGAGCTCCTCAATCACGAGCTCGTCACCGAAGACATGGGCGGCGACGTGCTGGCGGTCGAAGTCTCGGCCAAGGCCAAGACCAATCTCGACAAGCTTGAGGAAACGCTGCTGCTGCAGGCCGAAATCCTCGACCTCAAGGCCAATCCGAACCGCGAAGCGGCCGGTGCTGTCGTCGAAGCCAAGGTCGAGCGTGGCCGCGGCACCGTGGCGACGCTGCTGGTGCAGAAGGGTACGCTGAAGATCGGCGACATCTTCGTGGCCGGGTCCGAATGGGGCCGTGTCCGCGCGCTCCTCGACGATCGCGGCCGCAACATTGAGAGCGCCGGTCCGGCGACCCCGGTCGAAGTGCTGGGTCTCCAGGGCACGCCGCAGGCCGGTGACGTCTTCGTCGTCGTCGACTCTGAAGCCCGCGCCCGCGAGATCACCGAATTCCGTCTGCATCGCCAGCGCGAGAAGCTGGCCGCTGCCGCCGGCCGTTCGACGCTGGAGCAGATGTTCTCGAAGATCCAGGCCGGCGAAGCCAAGGAAGTGCCCGTGGTCATCAAGGCCGACGTGCAGGGTTCGGTCGAAGCCATCTCCGGCAGTCTGCGCCAGCTCGGCAACGACGAGGTCAAGGTCCGCATCCTCCATGCGGCGGTGGGCGGTATCAACGAAAGCGACATCACGCTGGCCCGTGCCTCGGGCGGCATGATCATCGGCTTCAACGTCCGTGCCAACCCGCAGGCGCGCGAAATGGCGCGGCGCGACCATGTCGACATCCGCTATTACTCGATCATCTACAACGTGGTCGACGATATCAAAGCGGCGATGTCGGGCATGCTGGCGCCGACCTTGCGCGAAAAGTTCCTGGGCAATGCCGAGATCCGCGAGATCTTCAACATCACCAAGACCGGCAAGGTCGCGGGTTGCATGGTCACCGAAGGCATGGTCAAGCGCGGCGGCAAGGTCCGCCTGCTGCGCGACAACGTCGTGATCCACGAAGGCACGCTGAAGACGCTGCGTCGCTTCAAGGACGAAGTCCGCGAAGTGAAGGAAGGCTTCGAATGCGGCATGGCCTTCGAGAATTACGACAATATCGAGAAAGGCGACGTCATCGAGTGCTTCGAGATGGAAGAAGTCGCCCGCGAACTCGCTTAACGCGGAAGTGTTTGATGCCCGGGCCGTTGGGGTCTTCCCAGGCCCGGGCATCAACTTTTTGAGCCAGACGACATCATGCCACGCAAGAAGACCATCACACCGAAGGCCGGTCAGCGGCAATTGCGCATTGGCGAGGAACTCCGCCATGCGTTGGCCGAGATCATTGCCGATAACAGCCTGTCCGATCCCGATCTCGTCGGGCGGATGGTCACGGTGACGTCGGTCAAGATCAGCCCGGATTTGAGGAACGCCACCATCTTCATCCTGCCCTTCGGTGGCGGCGATGCCGAAATCGTCGTGCGCGCGCTCAATCGCGCGGCCGGCTATTTCCGGGGCGAATTGGCGCATGCGGTCGAGATGCGCGTCTCGCCCCAGCTCCGTTTCAAGATCGACGACAGTTTCGACGAGGCGAGCCGCATCGAGAAGCTGCTGCACGACCCGGTCGTGCGGGCGGATCTTGCCAAGAAGCCGGACCCCGAAGCCGAAGAATGAGCCGGCGCAAACGAGGCCAGAAGGTCGATGGCTGGCTGATCCTCGACAAGCCGCTGGAGATCACCTCAACGCAGGCGGTGAACGTGGTGCGACGCCTGTTCGACGCGCAGAAGGCCGGGCATGGCGGGACGCTCGATCCGCTGGCGACCGGCATCCTGCCGATTGCGCTCGGCGAGGCGACCAAGACCGTGCCCTACGTCATGGACGGCACCAAGACTTATCGCTTCACCCTGAAGTTCGGTGAAGCGCGCTCGACCGACGATGCCGAGGGCGAGGTCATTGCCCGCTCCGACGTGCGGCCGACACCGGCTGAGATCGAAGCCGCCCTGCCGGCCTTCATCGGTGAGATCGAGCAGGTCCCACCCCAGTTTTCTGCGATCAAGGTCGCGGGCGAACGGGCCTATGACCTGGCCCGGGACGGGGAAAAGGTCGACCTCGCCCCCCGCCGGATCCGCATCGATGACTTCCGTCTCAGCCAAATCTTGAGCCCCGACGAGGCCGTTTTCGAGGTCACCTCGGGCAAGGGCGCCTATATGCGGAGCCTCGCGCGCGATCTGGCTCAACATCTTGGGTCCCGGGGCCATATTTCGGCCCTCCGGCGTCTATCTGTTGGGGGTTTCACGGAAAAACAGGCGATTTCGCTGGACGCCCTGAAGGCGTTGGGGCATAGTCCGGCCGCTTTTGAGCAACTATTGCCGATCGAGACCGCGCTGGACGACATCCCGGCACTGGCCTTGTCGGCCACCGAGGCGATACGCCTTCGGTCCGGGCAACCGGTTGGATTAATCCACCGCCAAGACCGCGATCGATTTCGGGACTTCGTTCCCGGCTGCATGGTTTGCGCCATGTCGGAAGGCAAGATTGTCGCTCTGACTCGTTTCGAGGCAGGCGAACTCGTCCCGGTGCGCGTCATCAACCATTAGGACCGAAAAGGAGAAGGTCGATGTCGATCACTGCCGAACGTAAGCAGGAAGTTCTGAAGGAATTCGCCAAGGGCAACAACGACACCGGTTCGCCCGAGGTGCAGATCGCGCTCCTTTCCGAGCGCATCAAGAATCTGACCGAGCATCTGCAGAGCCATGACAAGGATTTCCACTCGCGTCGTGGTCTCCTGGTGATGGTCGGCCAGCGCCGCCGGTTGCTGGACTATCTCAAGAAGAAGAACAACCAGCGCTACCAGGACATCGTTTCGAAACTGGGCCTGCGCCGCTAACCAATCGAGGATCCCGCCCGGGACAGATGCTCTGGGCGGGATCGTCGTATGTGGGGAATCGCGGATTCTCTTGAGACAATCGGCATTCCCCCAAGACTGAACCGGCCGGCGCGGTCCATCGACCGCCGCGCCACAAGCCGTAAACGAGCCGGGCCGACGCAAGCAACGCCAACGGAAGTTCGCGTTGCTTGCGCGGGTCCGGCATCCCACCGGTCGTAGGATGTTGGCCGCCGCCGAAACATGAAACGGGCGCCGGCCAGAAAGGACTTTTGAAATGTTCAAGATCTATCGCAAGGAACTGATGTGGGGCGGTCGCAAGCTGACCCTCGAAACCGGCCGCATTGCCCGCCAGGCTGACGGCGCCGTGCTTGCCACCTATGGCGAGACTGTCGTTCTTTGCACCGCCGTCGGCGCCAAGGCCCCGAAGCCCGGCGTCGACTTCTTCCCGCTCACCGTCAACTACCAGGAAAAGGCGTTCGCCGCCGGCAAGATCCCGGGTGGTTTCTTCAAGCGCGAAGGCCGTCCCACTGAAAAGGAAGTGCTGACCAGCCGCCTGATCGACCGCCCGATCCGCCCGCTGTTCCACGAGACCTATCGCAACGAGACGCAGGTCGTCTGCACGACCTTGAGCCACGATCTCGAGAACGATCCGGACATCGTGGCTCTCATCGGCGCCTCGGCCGCTCTCACCATTTCCGGCATCCCGTTCTTAGGTCCCATCGGTGCGGCGCGCGTCGGCTATATCGACGGCGAATACGTCCTCAACCCGAAGCGTTCGGATCTCCCCAACTCGAAGCTCGACCTCGTCGTCGCCGGTACGGCCGAAGGCGTGCTGATGGTTGAGTCGGAAGCGCAGGAACTTTCCGAAGACGTCATGCTGGGTGCCGTCAATTACGGCCACAAGGAATTCCAGCACGTCATCAACGCGATCATCGAGCTGGCCGAACAGTGCGCCAAGGATCCGCGCGAATTGACGCCGCCGGACGCCGCCGCGATCGAAGTGTTCGGCGCTTTGAAGGCCCAGTTCAGCGACAAGCTCGCCGAAGCCTACCGCGAAACCGCCAAGCAGGCGCGCACCGACAAGGTCGCTGCTGTGAAGGCCGACGCGAAGGCTGCCATCGGCACCGACGACAAGAAGGCCGAACTGGTCGGCAAGCTGTTCAAGGAGCTGGAGAAGGACATCGTCCGCGGCAACATCCTGAAGACGGGCCTGCGCATCGACGGCCGCGACACCAAGACCGTCCGCCCGATCACGGCGGAAGTCGGCGTGCTGCCGCGCGCCCACGGCTCGGCGCTATTCACCCGCGGCGAGACCCAGGCGCTGGTCGTCACCACGCTGGGCACCGGTGATGACGAACAGATCATCGACGCGCTGGAAGGCGAATTCCGCGAAACCTTCATGCTGCACTACAACTTCCCGCCCTATTCGACCGGCGAAGCCGGCCGCATGGGTTCGCCGGGCCGCCGCGAAATCGGTCACGGCAAGCTCGCCTGGCGCGCAGTGCATCCGCTGCTCCCGGGCAAGGAGAACTTCCCCTACACGATCCGCGTCGTTTCGGAGATCACGGAATCGAACGGCTCGTCCTCGATGGCGACCGTTTGCGGCTCGTCGCTGGCGCTGATGGATGCGGGCGTGCCGCTCGGCCGTCCGATCGCCGGCATCGCCATGGGCCTCATCAAGGAAAAGGACGGCTATGCCGTTCTCTCCGACATCCTCGGTGACGAAGATCACCTCGGCGACATGGACTTCAAGGTGGCCGGTACCAGCGAGGGCATCACCGCCCTGCAGATGGACATCAAGATCACGTCGATCACATCCGAGATCATGAAGATCGCGCTCGCCCAGGCGAAGGACGGCCGCATCCACATCCTCGGCGAGATGGCCAAGGGCCTGACCGGTGCCCGCGAAGGCGTCAACCAGAACGCCCCGCGCATCACCGTCATCAACATCCCGAAGGACAAGATCCGCGAAGTGATCGGCCAGGGCGGCAAGGTCATCCGCGAGATTTGCGAAGTGACCGGCGCCAAGATCGACATCGAGGACGATGGTACGATCAAGGTGGCGGCGGTCGACGGCAAGGCCGGCGAAGCGGCGATCAACTGGATCCGCGGCATCGTCGCGGAGCCGGAAGTCGGCGTCATCTATGACGGCAAGGTCGTCAAGCTGATGGATTTCGGCGCCTTCGTGAACTTCCTGGGTTCCAAGGACGGTCTCGTCCATATCAGCGAACTCGCCGCCCACCGCGTCAAGCAGACCTCCGACGTCGTTGAAGTCGGCCAGGCCGTGAAGGTGAAGGTGCTGGGCATGGACGATCGCGGCAAGGTGAAGCTCTCGATGCGCGTCGTCGACCAGGCGACCGGCAAGGATATCTCGGAAGAGATCGCCAAGGCCGATGCCGAGCGTCGCGCCCAGCGCAACGCCGAAAAGGCCGAGTCCTAAGGTTGGATCGGGATGGCGGCGGTTGCCGCCATCCCGCCCCCTTGACTGAACGAGGCTGGCCAGATGCCAATTCGACCTCTCTCGCTCCCCAAGGTCATCGGTCATCGCGGCGCCGCGGAAGCGGCTCCCGAAAACACGCTGGCAAGCTTTCGCGAAGCGAAGCGCCAGGGTGCAAGCTGGGTCGAATTCGACGCCAAGCTGTCGGTCGACGATCGCGCATTCCTTCTGCATGACGACAATATCGACCGCACCAGCAATGCGACCGGGCCGGCGCGCGCGCTCACATATGATGAGATCCGCGTGCTCGATGCCGGCAGCTGGAAAGGAC
This sequence comes from Dongia sp., assembly GCF_041910485.1. GTDB lineage: Bacteria > Pseudomonadota > Alphaproteobacteria > Dongiales > Dongiaceae > Dongia. The sequence continues at coordinate 248,594 of NZ_JAYRQR010000050.1, read as the reverse complement.
CGCAATTTGCCGGCGAGAAGATGCCGCTCCTCGCCGAGGCTCTGGCGCTCTTCGCCCAGGAAGACATTCAGTTCAATCTGGAATTGAAACCTTGCCCGGGCCGCGCCCGCGATACGGCGAAGATCATCCTCGACGAACTCAACCATCTGTGGCCTGCGGCCAAGCCCAAGCCGCTCATCTCAAGCTTCGTGCTGGAATGCCTGGAGATCGCGCGGGACACGGCGCCCGATTATCCTCGCGGCCTGCTGCTCGAGGATCATCCGGTCAATTGGCTGGACCTTGCGCAGAATCTCAAGGCGGATACGGTCAATATCTGGGACGGCGCCGCGACGGCCGAGTGGGTGGCGGAGATCAAGCAGGAAGGCTATGGCCTGCTGGTCTATACGGTGAACGATGCTGCGCGCGCCAAGCAGCTGATTGCCTGGGGCGTCGACGGGGTTTTCACCGATGCGCCGGCCCGCATCTTGGCGGCGGTCGGCCAATAATTATATAAAGTGAGTTGCAGCCGGGCGATTTGCCCAGGCCATGGGAGGTTGGGGTGAAAGCATTGAAGCCGTTGATGATCTCGGGTCGCGAGGTCCTGCCGCTGATTGAAGGCGGCAAGGGTATCTCGGTCTCGAACGGCCAATCTTCCGGTGCCTGGGCACTGGCCGGCGGCGTCGGCACCTTCTCGGGCGTCAATGCCGATTCCTATGACGAGAACGGCAACCCGATCCCGCAGGTCTATCGTGGCAAGACGCGCCGCGAACGCCACGAGGAACTGCTCGACTATGCCATCAAGGGCGGCATCGCCCAAGCGAAGATCGCGCATGATTGCATGGGCAATAACGGCCGCCTGCACATAAACGTGCTGTGGGAGATGGGTGGGGCCGAGCGCGTGCTGCACGGTGTCCTGGAAGGGGCCAAGGGCCTGATCCATGGTGTGACCTGCGGCGCCGGCATGCCCTATCGCATCGCCGAGATCTGCGCCCAGTACAATGTTCACTATTATCCGATCGTTTCGTCGGCACGCGCCTTCCGCGCTCTGTGGAAGCGCGCCTATCACAAATTCAGCCATCTCCTGGGCGGTGTCGTCTATGAGGATCCGTGGCTGGCGGGCGGGCACAACGGCCTTTCCAATGTCGAGGACCCGACCAAGCCGCAGCCGCCGTTTGAGCGCGTGCGCGAGCTCAGAAAGACAATGAGGGACGAATGCGGCCTCGCCGAAACGCCGATCATCATGGCGGGCGGCGTTTGGTGCTTGCGCGAATGGGAGGATTGGATCGGCAACCCGGATTTGGGTCCAGTCGCTTTCCAGTTCGGAACCCGGCCGCTGCTCACGCAAGAGAGCCCGATTTCTGATGCCTGGAAGAAGCGGCTGGTGTCGCTGAAAAAGGGCGACGTGTTCCTCAATCGCTTCAGCCCGACGGGTTTCTATTCGTCGGCAGTCAACAACGACTTCATCCAGGAATTGCGCGACCGTTCGGAGCGCCAGATCGCCTATTCGCAGCACAAAGTGGGCGAGCATGAATGGCCGCTGGCCATCGGCGCGCGCGGCCGCGAGGTGTTCGTCACCGCCGCCGACAAGCTGCGCGCCGAAGGTTGGATCGCCGCCGGTTTCACCGAAGCCCTGCGCACGCCGGAATCGACCCTGATCTTCGTGGCCCGCGACAAGGCCAACGAGATCCTCAAGGACCAGATCGATTGCATGGGCTGCCTTTCGGCCTGCAACTTCTCGAACTGGGCCCAGAACGAGGAAGGGACCACCGGCCACAAGGCCGATCCCAGGAGCTTCTGCATCCAGAAGACGCTGCAGGAAATCAGCCACTCGGACAAGATCGAGGACCAGCTGATGTTCGCCGGCCACAACGCCTATCGCTTCCGCGACGATCCGTTCTATGCGAACGGTTTCGTCCCCACGGTGAAGCAGCTGGTCGAACGGCTCGTCACGGGCGACTGAGACGGCGATTGGTCGGGCGCGTCGTTGCCGACAGGACAGCGATGCGTTTTCGGCAGGCTGGCGCGCCGAAATTGCGGCTCGTCCCGGCGCGGGTCGGCGGGCTAGGCTCGCCGCCATGACGGAAAAAGAGCAATTTCCCCGCTGGCAGGCCCTGGCGCTGATCTCCGCGTTGTCGCTCATCTGGGGCTACAATTGGGTCATGATGAAGGTGGCGGTGCATGACGCGCCACCCTTCGCCTTTGCGTCGCTGCGCTTCCTGGGCGGGGCGATCGTCCTTCTGGCGACCTTCAAGCTGATGGGGCGCGACCTCAAATTGCGCCAGATGCTGCGGCGCTGGCCGACCGTGCTCATGGTCGGCTTTTTCCAGACCGCCTGCTGCTTCGGCTTCATCACCTGGGCCATTTCGACCGGGACCGCCGGCCGTGCCGCCGTGCTTAACTACACCATGTCGGTCTGGGTGCTGCTCTTCTCCGTGGCCTTCCTCAAAGAGAAGGTGCCGGCGGCGCAATGGGTGGCGGCGGCGGTGGCCGTCGTCGGCATCGGCTGCATCGTCTTCGCCGGGGGCAAGACGGGCGACCTCTTCAATGTCGGGCTTGGTCTTGCTGCCGGTTTGACTTGGGGCATCGGTGTCATCATCACCAAGCGGGCGATGAAACATGGGAGCCCCGGCGAGCCGCCGCTCGATACCATGGCGCTCACGGCTTGGCAGATGCTGGTCGGTGCAATCTTCCTGACCGTCGTCGCCTTGCTGGTGCCGGAACCGCCGATCAACTGGACCCCGGCCTTCATCGCGGCGATCCTCTACAATATCGGTCCGGCCACCCCCTTGGCCTATGTCATCTGGTTCACGCTCATCAGCCGGCTGAGTGCGGGGCTCGCCTCGCTCGGCATCATGCTGACGCCGCTTCTCGGCATTGTCCTCTCCGGCCTGCAACTGGGTGAGAGGCCGGGGCTTGTCGAAGGGGTGGGGATGGGGCTTATCCTGTTGGCGATTGCCGGATTGGGATGGGCCAGCGGCCGACAGGCCCGCAAACTGCGGGCGAACTGACGGCGCTCGCCCGATTGGGGGGCGCTTGAGGATCATGCATCTGGCCGAGCTCGGCCTTATAGCCGGAGGGCTTCTCGTCACCTTCCTTCTCGCTCAACCCGCCGCTGCCGAGGATGCCAAGGCCGTTGCCGATCTGGAACAAGCGGCGGTGAATGGCTTGCTGGCCGGCGAATATGGCGCAGCCGATGAGAAGATCCGTGCCGCCATCGCCATCGCCGACAATGACAGTTTCAACCGGCTGGCGCTGCTCCAGGGGCTTATCGCCCAGCGCATGGGGGGCGACGGGCGCAGCTTGATGGGGGCCGCCATCGCTGCCCACGAAAGCAATGCCTGGCCGCGGCCGGTCATCGCCTATCTGCTGGGGGCGCGCAAACTGCAGGATGTTGCGGACGAGATCCGCCGTTCCGGCAACATGTTCGAGGTGAAGCGCCAGCAAATCTGCGAACTGTCCTTCTACGCTGGCACATTCGCCGCTGCGGACGATGAGAGGAAGTTCGCCCAGCGCCTCATCGACAAGGCGGTCCAGGCCTGCGATCCCGGCACGCCGCTCGCCACCCTGGCGCAGGCGGAAGACACTGCCCTCAAGACCCAGCCCTGACCTTCGCGCCGGTTGATTCGCGATTCCTCCATCGAATGTCGACATTCCAGTATTTACAACTAAAAGATGCTTGTTCATTGTCTGGAACATATAGGCAACATAAATGAGGAAGGCATGCGACGGCCAGCGAACAACAATGGAGAAGAGGTTGGCGCAGGTTCAAGCTGCAATCTCGGGGCGCCCAATTCGCCGAAGCGGCGCTTTCTGGCGGCCGCGATGATGATCCATACCGCTGATGAGATGTTCGCGGACGGCAATGTCGGCGGTGCGCTCCAAGCCTATCAGCAGGCGATCGGCATCTGTCCGCCTTGCCGGGCGCGCGCCGATTTCCGGCTGCTCTTCGCCTCACATTTGTTCGATGCGGGATTTGTCATCCCCGCCGTTGCGGAAGCCGAGGGGGCTCTGCTGGAAGATTGTTCATATCACAACGAGGCGCATCGCTATCGGTCCTTCGCGCTGGCCGCGCAAGGGCGCTATGGCGAGGCGCGGCAGGCACTGGCTGCTGCGGCCGATGCCGGCGAGGATGCAGCCTTTGCCGCGCAGTACGCGCTTGTTCTCGCTCTTGCCGATGCGGGGCTCGGTCCAACGTTGGCGCTCGCGGAGACGTCGCGCGACCTTGCCGAGAGCAGCGCCGAATATCGCTGCCGCCTGGCCCTCATGCGCGCGGAGTTGCATCGGTTGGACGGCAATCGCGCGGCACTCGCCGCGTGTCTTGATCTCGCCTTGGCCGAGGATGGGGAGCCGGGACCTGAACTCGCTTTGTGGCTGGGGATGCTCGATCGCTATCTCGGTCGCACCACCCCGCGCGACGCGGTACTCGCTGCCTTTGCTGCAGCGCCTGAGGAATGGCCAAGCCTCGCCTGGCTCTATCTGCAAGAGGCGGCGGATGGCACGGATCTCGCGGCGGCACTGGGTCAGCTTTCGATCACAAGGCGGGCCGAGAACCGCGCCATCGTCGACCGATTTCAGGGCCTGATGCAGGAAATGCAGGGAAACCGGCAAGAAGCCGCCGCTGCCTATCGCCGCGTCTGCACGGAACCCCATGTCCGCTGGTGCGCGGACTGGCATATCGCGATGCAGGATCTGGCGCGCCTGGAGATATCTGTCTCCTAAGCGGCGCTATTCCCTGAGCGCTTCTAGTCCCTGAGCGGATCTATTCCCTGACGGCGAAGGGGCTGAAATGGGTGTTCGTGTCGTAGACGTCGATACCCTCGGCCCGCTTCAGCTTATTGACGATGAGATAGGTGAAGGGTGTCGCCAGAGTCTCGTAGCCGACCTTGAAGAGCCATTGGTTGAGGATGACGGCGGCGAGCAGCTCGTTCGGCCAATCGCCATAGAAGGCGATGGTCAGGAAGATCGCCGTGTCGCAACCCTGGCCGAAGAGCGTGGAGCCGATGGTGCGGGCCCAGAGGAAGCGCCCCTTGGTCCAGACTTTCATCTTGGCAAGGATGTAGGAATTGACGAACTCGCCCACCAAATAAGCGGCGAAGGATGCGGCGAGGATGCGCGACTGGCTGCCCAGGATCGCTTCATACGCGGCCTGATCGCCCCAGCTGGGATCGGAGGGCAGCGCCTGCCCCAGCGTGATCGCTGCCACGGCAAAGAGATTGCAGCCGAAGCCGATCCAGATGGCGCGGCGGGCGCGGGCATAACCGTAGACCTCGGTCAGCACGTCGCCGAGGATATAGGTGATGGGGAAGATGAGGTCCGCCGCCTGCAGCGAATAGCCGAAGATATTGATCGCTTTCACGGCGATGACGTTCGAGATGATGAGGTCGGTCACGAACAGGGCGACCACGACCACGAACAGGGTCGAATGGCGGTTGGAAAGCGCGCCTGGGCTGGTGGCGGTCATCGCGGTCTTCTTTCGGAAATGCTGGATTTTCCGGGGTTATAGCGCCCGGCTGCGCCAGCGCCAAGCGGCGATTTTGGTGGCGGGCGCCCGTCCCGCTGGCTAAAAACCGGCCCATGCGCCTCTCTGATTTCGACTTCGACCTGCCCCCCGACCGCATCGCTCTCCACCCCGTGGAGCCGCGCGACGCGGCGCGGTTGCTTCATGTCCAGGGGCACGGTCTTTCCGACAGGATCGTGCGCGATCTCCCCGATCTGCTGCGGGAAGGTGATGTTCTGGTCTCGAACGACACGAAGGTCATCCCCGCCCAATTGGAAGGCAGAAGGGGCGAGGCCAGGATCGAAGTCACGTTGCTGACTGAGGTCCCCGCGCAAAACAGCGACAAAAATACGGTTAATTGGTGGGCCTTCGCCCGGCCGGGGAAGAAATTGCGTCTCGGCGAAGAAGTCGCTTTCGCGCCGGACTTCAGGGCGATCGTCCGCGAGAAGGCCGAGGACGGCCAGGTCCGGCTCGATTTCGGGACCGACGAGCCGACCTTCGGCGCGAACCTGGCGCGGCATGGCTGGATGCCGCTGCCGCCCTATATCCGGAAATCGCGCGCGGTCGAGCGGCGGGACGATGCCGACTACCAGACCATTTTCGCCGCGCGCGAAGGTGCCGTGGCCGCACCCACGGCGGGCCTGCACTTCACGCCGGATCTGCTGGCGCTTCTGACCGCGAAGGGGATCGAGCAGCAGCGCGTGACGCTCCATGTCGGCGCCGGCACCTTCCTGCCGGTGAAGGTCGACGATGTCGCCGCCCACAAGATGCATGCCGAATATGGCGAGGTCAGCGCCGCCACGGCGGAGGCCGTCAATCGCGCCCGAGCCGATGGGCGGCGTATCGTCGCCGTGGGTACCACCAGCCTGCGGCTTCTTGAGAGTGCCGCCAGGGCAGGCAGGCTTTTGCCCTTTGCGGATTCCACCGATATCTTCATCACGCCTGGTTTCAAGTTTCAGATCGTCGACTTGCTCATGACCAATTTCCATCTGCCGAAATCGACCCTCTTCATGCTGGTCTCCGCCTTTGCCGGGCGGGAACGCATGAAAGCGGCCTATGCCCACGCGATCGCTGAAGGCTATCGCTTCTTCTCCTATGGCGATGCCTCGTTGCTGGAGCGTGACGCATGAGCGGGAAATTCGACCTCATCACCACCGACGGCAAGGCACGGCGCGGGCGTATCCATACCGCGCACGGCATCGTCAACACGCCGGCCTTCATGCCGGTGGGGACCGCTGGCACGGTGAAGGCGATGCTCCCGGAATCGGTGAAGGCGACCGGGGCCGAGATCGTGCTCGGCAACACCTATCATTTGATGCTGCGGCCAGGGGCCGAGCGTGTCGCAAGTTTCGGCGGCCTGCACAAATTCATGAACTGGCCGGGGCCGATCCTGACTGACAGCGGCGGCTTCCAGGCGATGAGCCTGTCGGATCTGCGCAAGATCAACGAGAACGGCGTCGAGTTCCGCTCGCATATCGACGGCTCCAAGCACATGCTGACGCCCGAGCGCTCGGTCGAGATTCAGGATCTCCTCGATTCCAATATCACGATGGTGCTCGATGAGTGCACCGCTTTCCCGGCAACGCCTGATGAAGCGGCATCGTCGATGCGCCGCTCGATGCGCTGGGCCGAGCGTTGCCGCAAGGCCTTCCGCGACCGCGACGGTTATCTCCTCTTCGGCATCGTGCAGGGCGGCATCTATCCGCATTTGCGCGAGGAATCGGCCAAGGCGCTGACCGCCATCGGCTTCGACGGCTATGCCATCGGGGGCCTTGCCATCGGCGAGGGGCAGCAGCAGATGTTCAGCGTCCTCGACTACACGCCGGATTTCCTCCCCGTCGACAAGCCCCGCTATCTGATGGGGGTGGGCAAGCCCAGCGATCTTGTCGGCGCCGTCGCCCGCGGCATCGACATGTTCGATTGCGTGATGCCGACGCGCTCGGGCCGAACGGGCCTGGCGCATACGCGCTATGGCGATCTCAATATGCGCAACGCCCGCCACGCGACGGATGATCGGCCGATCGACCCCTTGTGCAAATGCCCGGCCTGCACTTCCTATGTGCGCGGCTATATCCACCATCTGATGAAGACCAAGGAGATCCTGGGGGCGATGCTGCTCACCTGGCACAATCTCCATTATTATCAGGAACTGATGCAGGGCATGCGGTCCGCCATCGAGCAAGGCGTGCTAGCGGCCTTCACGGAAGATTTCCATCGCCAACAGGCGCTGGGCGATATCCCGGCTTGAAGGAGAAGAAGATGGCGAAGAAAGCGGCATATGCGGGGCTGACCCAGCTCGGCGCCAAGGTAGAAACCGCCGCCTCGCCGGAAGTGGCCGTGCTGGAGCGCGTGCCCAACCCGCATCCCCGCACCGTCTATGTGGCGCGTTATACGGCCCCGGAATTCACCTGCCTCTGCCCGGTGACGGGGCAGCCTGATTTTGCGCATCTCGTCATCGACTACGTGCCGGACAAGTGGCTCATCGAATCAAAATCGCTGAAGCTCTATCTGACCTCGTATCGCAATCATGGCGGCTTCCACGAAGGAACGACCATCGATATCGCGAAGAAGTTCATTGCCGTCGCCAAGCCGAAATGGTTGAGGATCGGCGGCTATTGGTATCCGCGCGGCGGCGTTCCGATCGACGTCTTCTTCGAACATGGCAAGCGGCCGAAGGATCTGGTCATCCCGGATCAGGGCGTCGCCCCTTATCGCGGGCGCGGCTGAGGCATGGACCGGGCGGACATCAAGGCCGCCATTCGTGCGCAGGCGCTGGCGGTGGGGTTCGACGCCGTGGGCTTTGCGCCGGCGCAGCTAGCTGCCGAGACGCGCCAGCACCTCAAGGACTTCATCGCCGCCGGCCGGCATGGCGACATGGGCTGGATGGTCGAGAAGGCCGACCGTCGCGGCGATCCCAAAACCCTGTGGCCGGATGCGCGGAGCGTTGTCGTCCTCGGTCTCAATTACGGCCCCAGCGGTGACCCGCTCGCTATTCTCAATGAGCGCGATGCCGGCGCCATCTCGGTCTATGCGCAGAACCGCGACTACCATGATGTGGTGAAGAAAAAGCTGAAGGAGGTGGGGCGCTGGATCGCCGCCACCTGGCAATGCGAGATCAAGGTCTTTGTCGACACGGCGCCGGTGATGGAAAAGCCGCTCGCCATGCTGGGCGGGATCGGTTGGCAGGGGAAGCATACCAATCTGGTCTCGCGCGATTTCGGGTCCTGGCTGTTCCTGGGCGAGATCTACCTCGCCCTCGATCTGGCACCCGACGCGGCGGAGGAGGATCATTGCGGCGCCTGCCAGCGCTGTCTCGATGCATGCCCGACGGCAGCCTTCCCGGCGCCCTATCAGCTCGATGCGCGGCGCTGCATCTCCTATCTCACCATCGAGCATGACGGGCCGATCCCGCATGAGCTTCGGCCGCTGCTGGGCAATCGCATCTATGGCTGCGACGATTGCCTCGGCGTTTGTCCCTGGAACAAGTTTGCGCGAGCGACGAAGGAGTTGCCGCTCATGGCGCGGGCCGATCTCGCCGCGCCGCGCCTTGCCGCGCTTGCACGTCTCGACGACGCGGCCTTCCGCGCTCGTTTCTCCGGATCGCCCGTCAAGCGGATCGGCCGGGATAGGTTTGTGCGAAACGTCCTCATCGCCATCGGCAACAGCGGCGACGGGGCGTTGAGGGTGGTTGCGGAGAGCCTCATCGACGATCCGGCACCCGTCGTGCGGGGGGCGGCGGTCTGGGCATTGGCCCGGCTTTCGGAGGCAGACCAGTTTGCTGCCGCGCGCGATCGATGGCTGGAACGGGAAAGCGATCCCAACGTTATGGCTGAGTGGAACCACGTCAACCACTCTCTATAGATCTTCCAGAAAACACCCGATCTCATTGTGGTAAAGTAATAATTCGATATCAGCTTTGCTTGAGAGGCAAGGCTGGTGTGCCTTTCCGAGATTGACGCGGGAAAGTTTCCTTACCTATCCTTAACCAAAATGACAGTGCCGGTCGCGGGATGGGCGCCGGCATGTTTGAGGGGGTGGGCGATGCTTTTTGCCAAACTCTTGCGTGCCGGCATTCGACAGGGTCGACTGGCAGTCATTGATCACCGAGGCCACCGCGAGGAGTTCGGTAGCGGTTCGCCGGCGGTGGCGCTGCGCCTCCATGACCCGAAACTTGGCTGGCAATTGGGACTCAATCCCTGGCTGCGCGTGGGCGAAGCCTATATGGATGGCTCCCTCACCATCGAGGAAGGGACGCTCTACGACTTCATCGAAATCGCGATGAAGAATACGCAAGGGCTCACCAGCCTCAGATGGCAGAAGGCTTTCAGCATTCTCAATCGTCTGCTGCGCTGGTGGCATCAGCACAACCCGATCGGCACGGCGCAGCAGAATGTGGCGCACCATTACGATCTCAGCCGCAAGCTCTTCGAGCTCTTCCTCGATGAGAGCATGCAATATTCCTGCGCCTATTTTCCAACACCCGGCACCGCACTGGCGGATGCGCAACAGGCCAAGATGCGTCACATCGCCTCGAAGCTGATCCTGAAGCCGGGTCAGAAGGTGCTCGACATCGGCTGCGGCTGGGGTGGCCTTGGCATTTATCTCGCCAAGACCGTCGGCGTGGAGGTGATCGGAGTGACACTCTCGAAGGAGCAGCACGAGGTTGCCTGCGCCCGCGTCAAGGCGGCGGGCCTCGAAGACCAGGTCGAGTTCAGGCTGCAGGATTACCGCCTGGTGCCCGAACGTTTCGACCGTATCGTCTCAGTCGGCATGTTCGAGCATGTAGGCCTCAAGCACTTCCCGGAATTCTTCGCCAAGGTGGAGCAGTCGCTGGTCGAGGGCGGCGTCGCCCTGCTGCATGCGATCGGCCGGCGCGATGGGCCGGGCCATACCAACCCGTGGCTCAGGAAGTACATTTTCCCGGGCGGTTATTCACCGGCCCTGTCCGAAGTGCTGCCGGTGGTCGAGCAAACGGGACTTTGGGTCACCGACATCGAGATCCTGCGCCTTCACTATGCCGAGACGCTCAAGGCCTGGCGGGAGAATTTCGAGGCGAACCGCGCCGAGATCCGCGCACTCTATGACGAACGCTTCTGCCGCATGTGGGAGTTCTATTTGGTCGGCAGCGAGCTATCGTTCCGCCACGACTACAACATGGTCTTCCAGATGCAGCTGGCGCGCGGCATCGAGGCCGTGCCGGTGACGCGCGACTATATGTTCGATTGGGAACGTGCCGAGGCGGCGCGGCCGCGGGCGCAAATGGTCCGGAACAGCGACCGGGCTGCCGAATAAGAGCTTAGTCCGGGCTGTGTGCCCCTGCTCGCAGTACCGAGCCTTCGGGCAGGCTGATGACGATGCGCGTGCCTTTGCCCACTTCGCTCTCGACCTCAAGCGCACCGCCGTGGCTCTGCACCAGCTTGCGGCTGATATAGAGGCCGAGGCCACTGCCGCCATATTTGCGGCTGTAGGCGGCTTCGCCTGAGCGGAAGGGCTGGCCGAGATCGTGCAAGATATCGGGCGGAATGCCAGGGCCGGTATCGCTGACGATGATGCGCAGGCCCGGCTCTCTCGCATCGACGCGAATGTTGATGCTGCCGCTGCCCGGCGTGAACTTTGCGGCATTGCCGACGATGTTGAGAACGACCTGCCGGATGCTGCGGGTATCGACCAGGATTTCCGGGCAATCCGGTTCGATGTCGATGCCGATAGGGGCCGCGTCGGGAAAGGCGTGGCGGACGAGATCGACCTGTTCGGCCAAATTGGCAGCGAGCGGGAACCGCTGGCGATTGAGCTTGGCGGTACCTGATTCGATGCGGCCCACGTCCAGGAGATCGTTGATGAGTTCAAGGAGCTGCCGACCGCTGCGATGGATATCGCGCGCATATTCGCGCGTCTTCTCCGGGTTGAGCAGAATCTGGTCGATCGCCTCGGAAAAGCCGAGAATGGCGTTGAGCGGGGTTCTGAGCTCGTGGCTCATGTTGGCAAGGAATTCGGATTTGGCGCGGCTCGCCGCCTCGGCCTTTTCCTTTTCTTCGATCAGGGCCTCATAAAGCTGCTTGCGCTGGATGGCGATCGCGGTCGAGGCGGCCAAGCGCCAGGCGATGCTGAGTTCGCGCTGGGCGGGACGATGCGTGTGGCGGTGATAGGTGGCAAAGGTGCCGAGCACGGCGCCGCCTTTTGACTTCAGCGGGATCGACCAGCAGGCGCGCAGCTCATGTGGCAGTGCGATGCCTTTGTAGTCGGCCCAGAGGGGATCGGTCGCGATATCCTCAACGACGACGGTCTCGCCGGTGTAGGCCGCCGTGCCGCACGAACCGACATTGGGACCGATCGGCGCGCCGTCGATCGCTGCGCTGTAGGCCTTGGGGAGGTGCGGTGCTGCACCATGCATCAGGTGCTTTCCATCGCGCGACACGAGCAGGACCGAGCACAGGGCTTCGTCCAACACGCTTTCAAGCGCGCGGCAAGCCAGATCAAGAATGTCCGGCAAAGGTACATCTTCGACGATTGCGCGCAGGATTCGCTGTTCGGCATCCTTGAGCGCTTCTTCCTGCTTGCGCTCCGCCATCAGCTCAATCAGCTCGGAACTCGACGCCATTCTTTGCCGCCCCGCTGCACCGGTGAAATCGGTATTGACCGCGTTTCCCGCGTACCTACCGGTGTTCTGTTTTTTTTAGATTTCGACCATGTGACAGCTTAGGCATGTGCATCCTGCACATCTGCAGAAAGCACCGAATGCCGCGCTATTCTTCGGTTGCAGCACTGAGTAATGCATGGCGCTGCAATCAACAAGAGCGGTTAATGGTGAAAAAACTGTTAACGGATAGTATTCATTGTTAACGGATACTTCCCTCACACTGGCAGTGACACAAGCGCCGTCAAACCTGCAATTGTGCCGTCAGTTCTTGTACGATTGTGCAGATTAAGACTGCCGCCCTGCGCCAAAATGGCGCTGCGGGCGATGGCAAGACCGAGCCCGGTGCCTCCCGAATCGCGGTTGCGCGAGGCCTCGATGCGATAGAAGGGGCGGAAGACGCGCTCCATCTCGGAAGCGGGAATGCCGGGGCCGGAATCATCGATTCTGATCTCGAACACCGGGACGCCGTCCTGATCCTTGCTGCGCGCGAGGGTCACTTGTGCGTCGTTGCCATATTTGACTGCGTTGTCGATAAGGTTGGCGATGGCGCGTTTCAAAGCCAGCGGTTGGGCGTTGATTTCCCACGGGCCGGCACCGGCGATGCCAAGGCGCATTTGCGGCTGGTGTTCGCCGGCTTCCTTGACCAGCGCGCGCAGATCGAGCGTCTGGCGCGGTTCCGGATTGCCTTCCTCGCGGGCGAAGGCGAGGGTCGAACCGATCATCAGCTCCATCTCGTCGAGATCCTTGAGGAGCTTCTGGCGCGCCGTCTCGTCGTCCATGAACTCGGCGCGCAAACGCAGACGCGTGATCGGTGTCTTGAGGTCATGCGAGATCGCCGCGATCATCTGGAGGCGGTCTTCGATGAGGCGGCTGATACGGCCCTGCATGCGATTGAAGGCACGGGCGGCCCGGCGCACTTCACCCACACCTGTCTCGGGAATCTCCTGTGCCGAGCCAGAGCGGCCGAGGGCCTCAGCCGCGGCAGTGAGCCGCTCAAGCGGTCGCATCAGGCGCAACAGGGCGTAGAGGCAGAGGCCGAGCACGGCGATGATCGCCGCGACGGTGAGGCCGAGAAGCTGCGGCGACGCCCAAGGGAGGCTCGCCACCATCGGGAATTCGAAATTGAGCCAAGTGCCGTCGGTGAGACCGACCGCGACACGGACAGGCACCAAGGCGGCAGCACGCTCCTTTTCGCTGGGCTCGCCGGTACCGACGCGGACTTCCTGCCAGTTGATGCCTTTCAGGCGATCGACCACCGCTTTGGCGAGCGGTGCCAACTCGCGCGGCGCGTCGGCGGTTGCGACCAGCGGGCGGTTCGATATGCGCGCGTCGAGCGAGGGGCCGCTCATTGCATCGGCAACGCCCTGCCGCAGGGCCGGGGTCGTATGTCCCAGAAAGACCGCAAGAGCGGCGATCCGCTCGGCCGCGCGCTGATCCTCAAGCCGCAGCAACACTTCATTGCGGTTGAGATTGTGCAGCAGCATCGTCACCGCTTGGCTGGCCATGACACCAGCCACGAGGATGAGAAGCAGCCAGGCGAGGATGCTGTCGGGGAAGAAGCGCCGCGTCATGCCGGATGGTTTTCCCGGCTGACCTTGGCGGCGAACATGTAGCCGCCGCCGCGCACCGTGGTGATGAATTTCGGCTGCGCGGGGTCGGCTTCGATCTTGCGGCGCAGGCGACCGATTTGCACGTCGATGCTGCGGTCGAAAGGTTGCGCCGCGCGCCCCTTGGTGAGATCTAGCAGCTGGTCGCGTGAGAGAACGCGCTGGGCCCGTTCGGCGAGCGCCACGAGTAGGTCGAACTCGCCCGTCGACAATTCAACCTCGCCGTCGGGCCCGTGGACACGGCGCGCCGACAGGTCGACGCGCCAATTGTCGAAGACCAGCATCGGCACGGTCTCGCCGCCGCTGTTTTCATCAAGGCTGCTCCCGTCCATCCCGCCCCGGCGCAGGACGGCGCGGATGCGGGCCAGCAGCTCGCGCGGCGAGAAGGGCTTGGGCAGGTAATCGTCGGCACCCATCTCCAGCCCGACGATCCGGTCCGTCTCCTCGCCGGCCGCTGTCAGCATGATGATAGGGATACGCGAGAGCGACGTGTTGCGCTCGGCCCGCAGCTGGGCACAAAGCTGCAGCCCCGTTTCGCCCGGCATCATCACGTCGAGAACCAGAAGGTCGATCTTCGCGTCCGCCAAGACGCGCCGCATGTCCCGCCCGTCCGCTGCCTGGCTGCAGCGGAAACCGTGCTTTTCCAGGAAGCGGGAAAGAAGGTCGCGGATTTCGCGATCGTCGTCGACGATGAGGATATGCGGTGTCTTGTCGGCCATGGATCAGATTTATCTACGCTTTCCCGGTGGCGCCAGCCTATTTGGTAACAGTTTGTAACAAGACGTGCGCTGGTCGCAATCCGTTGCCAAATAGCATGCAGGCGGACATGGCGCTGTGACACGGCAAGAACAATATCCGTTCCAAGGCGGCCGGACGAACTGTCTATCGACCCGGCCGAGAATGGAGAGATAGATGACCGAGATACTGCCCGAAAAGACCCAAAGGGACGCCGAAAAGAGCCGTTCGCGTCTGTTCGCCACCGTTGGTCGCGCGGCTCTCTTCATGGGTGCCCTGGCCTTCGTGCCGCCAGCCCTCAGTCTCGCCCATGTAGCCGACGCCAAGGCGGACCAGTTGCTTGGCGCAGACCAGACGCGGCCGGCGAGCTTTGCCGATCTTGCCGCCCAGGTGACACCGGCGGTCGTGAACATTTCGTCCTCGCGCAAGGTAGCCGAGGCCGATACGCCGGACATGCCGTTCAATTTTCCCAAGGGATCGCCCTTCGAGGATTTCTTCCGCCAGTTCCAGGAACAGCAGGGCGGCGGCCACAAGCAGATGCATAAGGCCATGTCCCTGGGTTCCGGCTTCGTCGTCGACCCGGCGGGCTATATCGTTACCAACAACCATGTGATCGAGGATTCGACCGACATCACGGCGACCCTCGCCGACGGTACCGAATATCCCGCCAAGCTCATCGGCACGGATCCGAAGACCGATCTCGCGCTGCTCAAGGTCGAAGCCAAGAAGCCGTTGCCTTTCGTTCCCTGGGGCGATTCCGACAAGGCCCGCGTGGGCGACTGGGTTATGGCCGTCGGCAACCCGTTCGGTCTTGGCGGATCGGTCACGACCGGCATCGTTTCGGCGCGGAGCCGCGACATCCATGAAGGGCCGTTCGACGACTTCCTGCAGATCGACGCCGCGATCAACCAGGGCAATTCCGGTGGCCCGACCTTTGATATGAGCGGCCATGTGGTCGGCATCAACACGGCGATCGTCTCGCCTTCCGGCGGGTCGGTCGGTATTGGCTTCGCGATCCCCAGCAACCTGGCGAAGACCGTGGTGGCCGAATTGAAAGAGAAGGGATCGATCGAACGCGGCTGGCTCGGCGTCGAAATCCAGCAGGTGACGCCGGATCTGGCGCAAGGGATCGGCCTTGATGAACCCAAGGGCGCGCTGGTTGCCAATATCGATCCGAGCTCGCCCGCAGCCAAGGCTGATCTGAAGCCGGGCGACGTGGTGCTGGCCTTCAACGGCAGCAAGGTCAAGGAAATGCGTGACCTGCCGCGTTTGGTGGCCGATGCCGACCCAGGCAGCAAGGCCACCCTGGATATTCTGCGCGATGGGCATGAGAAAGAGATCTCGGTCGAGATCGGCAAGCTGAAACCGGAGAAGGTCGCTGCCAACGACAATCAGGACAATGGTGACGATACCGGCGACGGTGCGGTCAGCGCGGTCCTGGGTGCCAAGCTCGCGGCCCTGACACCGGAGGCACGCCAGGCCTTCAATGTCGATGACAAGACCCAGGGGGTCGTCATCGTTGATCTCGAAGAAAATTCGCCGCTGGTCGATCAGGGACTGAAACCTGGCGACGTGATCGAACGTATCGGCAATAGCGAAGTCACCGATCCGGCCCAGATCACGCGTCTCGCCGAGGCGGCGAAGAAGAGCGACAAGCCGGTGCTGGTGATGCTGGTGAACCGGGACGGTCGCGACCATTTCATCGCCGTCAACCTGAAGCAAGCTTGAGTACTTAAAAGAACAATGGCCGGGCGCCGACACCGCCCCTGTCCAAGCAGGAACTGCCTCCTGCCTCGGTGCCCGGTCAGGCCGACGTTGGTATCCCCATCCCCCACCGACGTCGGCCGCCCTTTCTACCCTCGAACTTCCCAGTTCGAACTTCCCGGTTCGAACTTCCCTGTCGACTTGTTGTTCCTCCGACTGTCCCCGGGGCGCTGCGCCGCAGCGCCCCGTCTTTTTTTGTGCGCACTGGGGTTTTTGCGCGGACAGGGCAAAAGAAAAAGCGCGGGAAGATGGCTTCCCGCGCTTCTTATTCAGGTCGTGGCGCCGCGTTTCAGGCGCCGACTTCTTTCAGATAATCCTCGCGCATCTGCCGCGTCATCGGGCCAGGCGTGAACTTGTAGTCGCCGATCTGGCCGACCGGGGTCACTTCGGCAGCCGATCCCACCAGGAAGACTTCGTCGGTCTTGGCCAGTTCTTCCGGCTGGATCGCCCGTTCGACGACCTTGATCTGCCGGCGCTGGGCAAGCTCGATCACCGTCTGGCGGGTGAGGCCGTTGAGGAAGCAATCGGGCTTGGGCGTGTGCAATTCGCCGTTCTGCACCAGGAAGACATTGGCGCCGGTCGCCTCGGCCAGAAGGCCGCGATAGTCCAGCATCATGGCGTCCTGGAAGCCTTCGCGCTCGGCCTCATGCTTCGAGATCGTGCAGATCTGATAGAGGCCCGAAGCCTTGGCGGCCGTCGGCGCGGTGTCGGGGGCCGGGCGGCGATATTTGGCCCATTTCAGGCGGATGCCGTTGGTGAGCAGTTCCGGCGAGAAGTAGGATGGCCATTCCCAGGCGGCGATGGCCACATGGATCGTGTTGTTCTGGGCCGAGACGCCCATCATCTCGCTGCCGCGCCAGGCAATGGCCCGGATATAGCAGTTCTTGAAGCCCGTCCGGCGGACGAGCTCGGTCTTGGCTTCTTCGATGGCGTCCACCGAATAGGGGATCTGGTAGCCGACGATCTCAGCCGAGCGGTGCAGGCGCTCGGTGTGGGCGCGGGACTTGAACACCTTGCCGTTATAGGAGCGTTCGCCTTCGAACACGGCTGAGGCATAATGGAGACCATGCGTCAGGACGTGCAGCTTCGCTTCCCGCCAGGGCACGAATTTGCCGTCCATCCAGATCTCACCGTCACGATCGTCGAAAGGCACTAAACTCATGAATTCCTCCACAGGGCTACCAATCGGGTTATAAATGAACCCGGAATGACCACGTTTTAAAATATTCGATCTGATAAGTCAACATGGCTGACATAAAAAATGGCTGATTTGAAATCGACGCCTAACCCCTTGTTCCTGCGGGACGATGAATTGCGGCAGGGAATCGAGCTGCTGTTTTTCGGCTATCGCGATTTCACGGCCCGGGCCGACCAGACCCTGGCTGCCTATAATTTTGGCCGCGCTCACCACCGGGTCATCTATTTCGTTGGCCGCAACCCGGGGATGACGGTCTCGGATCTGCTCGACATCCTCAAAATCACCAAGCAAAGCCTCAGCCGTGTCCTCTCCCAGCTGGTCCGGGAAGGCTTCATCGTGCAGCGGCCGGGAACGACGGACCGGCGGCAGCGGCTTCTCAGCCTGACCGACAAAGGTGCGGAACTGGAGCGGCGCCTGACGGAGGATCAGCGCGCCCTGGTGGCGCGGGCCTATAAGGCGGCCGGTGCCGAGGCGGTCGAGGGCTTCAAGAAGGTGCTTCTCGGCCTCATCAATGAAGAGGACCGCGGGCGTTTCCGTATGCAGAACCCGGCCGGTCCCGGCGCCGGTGCCGCCGGTCCGACGGGCCAGGGGCAAGGTCAGGGTTCGGGCAATACCGGGTCGCGCTAGGGAATGAGTGCCCACGCCCATATTCTGGTCGTCGATGACGACAAGCGCTTGCGCGAACTCATTGCGCGGTACCTGGGCGAGCAGGGATTCCGCGTCACCGTCGCCGTCGATGCGGCCGAAGCTCGGGCGAAGCTCAAGAGCATCGCCTTCGATCTCATCGTGCTCGACATCATGATGCCGGGGGAAAGTGGGCTTGATCTGACGCGGGCGCTGCGCGCGGAAGATGCTGTGCCAATTTTGCTGCTTACGGCCATGGGCGAGGTGCAGGACCGCATCGCCGGGCTTGAGACCGGTGCCGACGACTATCTTGGCAAACCCTTCGAACCCAAGGAGCTGGTGCTGCGCATCAACGCCATTCTGAAGCGCGCCAAACCGCGCGCGGGTGTGGTGGTGCCGGTCGCCGGCACCGTGAAGTTCGGCAGCTATGCCTTCGAGCTGGAGCGTCGGCGCCTCTATAAGGGTGGCGATATCGTGCACTTGACCGAGGGTGAGAGCGAATTGCTGCTGCTGCTGGCGCGTCGTGCCGGCCAGCCGGTCAGCCGCGATGAATTGTCGAGCCGGACAGGAAGCGATGGTGACGAAGCGCAAGCGGAGAATGCGGAGGCAAGTGCCGCCGATACCGGCGCCTCGCGCCTCATCGACGTGCAGATGACCCGCCTGCGGCGCAAGATCGAGGATGATCCGCGTTTCCCGCGCTATCTCCAAACGGTGCGTGGCATCGGCTATGTGCTGAGGCCGGATTGAGTTCCATGAACGCGCTGCTGCAGGATTGGCTGATCGGGATCGAGCGCATGCTGCCGCGCTCGCTGCTCGGCCGCTCCATCCTCATCATCGTGACGCCCATCGTGCTGCTTCAGGTGATCTCAGCCTGGGTCTTTTACGACAGCCATTGGAACACGGTGACTAAGCGCCTGGCGCAGTCGGTGGCCGGCGAGGTCGCCGCGGTGACGCGATTGATGCCGCGCACGGGCGCGGCACCCGGCGAAAACGAGGTGACGATCAAGTCGCTGTTCGAAACGGCACGGGACGATATGGGGCTGGCGCTTGAATTCAAGCCCGGCGAGATCCTGCCCAACGATCCTACCATCATGCGGCAGAACCTGGTCGACCGGCAGTTGGCACGCGCGCTTGAGGACCGGGTCGAGCGCCCCTTCATCATCGACAGCCGCAGCCTGGAGAAATATATCGAGATCCACGTGCAATTGGCCGACGGCGTTCTCCATGTCGTGGTGCTGCGCCGGCGCCTCTTCAGCTCGACCACTTATGTGTTTCTCCTGTGGATGGTCGGTACGTCGCTGGCTCTCCTGGCCGTGGCGACGCTCTTCATGCGCAACCAGGTGAAGCCGATCAAGCGGCTGGCCCAGGCTGCGGACGATTTCGGCAAGGGGCGCGAGGTCGAGGATTTCCGTACAGACGGCGCCACCGAAGTCGTGTTGGCGGGGCAGGCCTTCAACCAGATGCGCAACCGAATTCGTCGCCAGATCGTGCAGCGCACCGAGATGCTGGCGGGGGTGAGCCACGATCTCCGGACACCGCTCACGCGCATGAAGCTGCAACTGGCCATGATGGGTGATAGCGGGGAGACGACAGACCTTAAGAAGGACGTCGCTGACATGGAACGCATGATCGGCGCCTATCTTGCGTTCGCGCGCGGCGAGGGGATGGAGCAGCCGGCGCCGACGGATCTCACCGAAGTGGTGGCTGAAATTGCAGCCGATGCCCGCCGGCAGGGGGCGACGATCGATCTGAAGTTGCCTGGCCGCAGCATCATCGTGCCGCTTCGTCGCGATGCCTTCCGCCGCGCGCTCGACAATGTCATCGGCAACGCGCATCGCTATGCCGGCGCGATCGGCGTAACGCTGGCCTTGCGTCCCCGCCATGTCGAAGTGATGGTCGACGATGACGGGCCCGGGATCCCGCCGGAGGCGCGGGAGGATGTGTTCAAGCCCTTCTTCCGCCTGGAACAATCGCGCAACCAGGAAACTGGCGGCACCGGCCTCGGCCTCACCATCGCCCGCGATATCGTGCGCGGCCACGGCGGCGATCTTGTTCTGTCCGATGCGCCGGGCGGCGGCCTCAGGGCCGTCTTGCGCCTGCCGCTCTGAAGCGAACGGCGGACAGCGCTGTCTTAGGGAAAAGTTAGGGTTCGGTGAGGGCCAATTTAGGGTGCCTTAACCGGGCTTCGCGGGCACGTTCCGGCGCATCCCCGCACGGCGATGCGGGGGCAACTCCCAGCCCAAGGAAACGTCCCATGAGCACCCGAAACGCCGCCCAGGCGAAAGATTTCCCGCACGTCCCGTCCTATGCGGCCTGCGATACGCCCAAAGCCATTGCCCGACCCGATTTCATCCAGGAGATGGCCGCCAACGACGCCTCTGCGGTGCCGCAGCGCCACGAAATCTACCATCTGGTCCATAAGGGCCTGCGCGCAGCGATGAGCGATGCGCTGGTGCGTCTTGGCCGCGTCGACAATGCAAATTCCGAAAATGTCGCGCTTGTATGTAGCGCAGTTGAGGATCTGCTGGGGCTTTGCCGCGAGCATCTTGAACATGAAAATGCCTTTCTCCATACGGCTATGGAAAAGGCCGTGCCAGGTTCGTCACGCTGCTGTGCCGACGACCACGCCCATCACGTCAAATCCATTGCCGATCTGGGCGAGCGCCTGCGCGAGGCCCGCGCGGCAACCCCACTCGCGCGTGAGCGCGCACTGAAGGTGCTTTATCGCCTGCTGGCGACCTTCGTTGCCGAGAACTTCGCGCATATGGAGATCGAGGAGAGCAGCAATACGGCGCTCCTGCAGAAACATTACGGCGACGCCGAGCTGTTAGCAATCGAGCACCAGATCCATGCGCATATCAAGCCGGAGCGAATGATGATCTGGCTGCGCTGGATTCTGCCCCATGTCAGCCGGCAGCAACGCGCGGTCATGATGCGTGGCATGCAGGCGGGCATGCCGGCCGAGCTATTTGGGGGTGTCCTTGAGATGGTGAAGCCGTATCTCACCGATGCCGAGCGCGTGGCGCTTGCCGTCGATCTCGCCTGATGGAGTTCGGCCTAGCCTTCCGCCTCGACGAGTTGCACGGGACGGCCGAGATTGAGGCGGAAGCGGCCGCGGCCGGCTTTGTCGAGCGTGACCTGCTGGTTACGCTCGGCAAGACGGCGGCGCAGCAGGATGAGCCGGGCCTCAAGATTTTCCGAAAATTCCGGCAGGCGGATCTGCGGGGCTAGGCGCAATTCCTTGTTGCTGAACTCCAGCCGGCCGGTCTTGGCAAATTCGCCGAGCAGGAACCAGAGAATGGCACCGGCGACACCCTTGATCACATATTCATCGTCGATGAAGACGCTGTCGTCGGCGGCGTAGTGTCTGACCACCATCGGCTGACCGCTGCCGGTCGCCGTTTCCGCCCGCATTGCCGGGGCCGCTTCCTCGGCGTCACCCTGCAACGCTTGCATGGCGATAGCGGTCTCGGCCGCAAGGATCATCAGGGCATCTTCCTCGTCATAGCCGAAGCGACCGGGTTCAGGACTTTCGGCATAGATGACGGCCAGCAGGGTATCACCATTGAGAATGGGCACGGCGATCTGGCTGCCGCTGTCGGGAAGGCCCGGCAACGGAATATGAGTTTCGAGCTGTGCCGCCATCGGGCTTTCGCGCAGCGCATCCCGTATGGCACGGCCATAGAGATATTCACGGGTCGCGTGGGTAAGGCGAATTGGCGTCCGCTCGCGCGCCGCGACGCCGATGACGCCTTGTCCCGGCAGAATCTCGGCGCCGACGCCGGATTCTTCGTAGCCGAGGCTCGCCACCGTATAGAGGCGATCACACCCATTGTCGGTCATCAGCAACATCACATGGGGCAGTCGGAACTCGCTGCGCAGAGACGATAGCAGAGCGGCAACAAGCGCATCGAGATCGCGTGCCGCCTTGAGGCGTGGCAAGGTTTGACGCAGTGCCGCCAGGAGCGGTGCATGCGATGGTGGCAAAGGCAGCAAGTCGCCGCGCACGATTTCAGCCTCTTCGACGTGGTAAATATCAGCACCTAGGAGTTTGAAGATGCCGGACATGCCTTCATGCGACGCTATGCCGGCAAGTTTGGCGCGCATGGTTTCGAACAATGGACCTTCATATTCGGTGCGCAGATACCGCAGATAGATCCGATACTGCGCACAGGTATGCGGGTGTTTCAGCAGGACGGTCGCCTGGGGATTGGCGAGAATGTTCGCCCGCGTCTTGCTGAAGAACTGATACGAGATCGCGACATGGTTTGCGTCGATGAAGTGGACATCCGAGATGACGCTGACGTTCGGCACGCCGTGCGCGTCGCACGTGGCGATCTCCGACGGGATGGCGCCTTCAAGGCTGGCGCGCAAACTGGTGAGGTCAACGCGCCTCATTTGATCGCCTTGTCGGTTTCGTTGATCTTGGCGCCGGCGCCGGGACCCGGCGTCTGCTGGAAAATGTCCTTCGGCGTGAATTCGATGGCGATGAGATCGGGATTGCGCGGCACGCTGAAATAGCCATTGGCCAGCGGCGCGGCATAGCCGAGGGCAACCAGTTCCTCCGCCGTGATCCGATGGTGTTCGATATGCGCGGCGGCATCGGCCTCGTTGAACGTATCCGTGATCGCGTCACGACCTTTGATCTGCAGGGAGCGGAATGAGCGCACGTCGCTATAGACGGTCGCCACCTCACCATTGGCAGCGATGTCAGCCAGCAATTGGCGCGCTTCGTCACGCAGGACGAAGAGGCGAATGCGTCGTCCGCCGTCGATGAGCCGGCAGCCATACGCATGGCAGACGCTGGGGCGAAGTTCCGCATCGCGGCCCGAAATGGAGATCGCGATGGGCCTCGCCAGCAGGGCAAGGGGAGATGAATCGGGTGACATGGGTGATGACCGGTGTTGCCGTCCTTGCCTAAAAAGATAGGCGCCGGGGGCAACACCGTCCAGTGCGCGGCGTCACGCTTTAGTGGCGTAGGTTTGAACCTTTTGCCCGGCAAATGCGACGGGCATCACTCCCGCGGCCCGGACCGAATCCGGATCCACGGGAAAAGCACGCCATTGCCGGTCAGTAGAGGCGCCCGCCGTTCGGGATGCCGAGGGTGGGGGCGATCAGCACGACCTCGCCGTTTTCATCCGGAAAACCGAGCACCAGCACCTCGGACATGAACTTGCCGATCTGCTTCTTGGGAAAGTTGGCGACGGCAGCAACCTGACGGCCGACCAATTCTTCGAGCGTATAGCGCTTGGTGATCTGGGCGGAGGAACGTTTGACGCCGATCTCCGGCCCGAAATCAATCGTGAGCTTGTAGGCCGGGCGTCGCGCTTCGGGATAAGGTTCCACCGCCAAGATGGTCCCGACCCGGATATCGACCTTACGGAAATCGTCGTAAGTGATTTCGGCTGCAACGGGTTCGGTGGATTCGGACATGATTGCGACCCAGATCTGAAGCTGACGGAGTCGCATGTAAGCGAGCTTGCGCGTCCGAAGCAAGAACCCCTCGCCTTTGGAAGGGCGAGGGGTGGACACATGTTATTCTGCCGCCTTCTTCGTCGGCTCCGGTTTCCAGCGCAGGACCGGTTGGCGGGCCGCCAGCGTCTCGTCGAGGCGCCGGCGCGGCGTGTGGTAGGGAGCGCCCTGGAAATAGGCGGTCTCGCCACCCTTGGCACGGCGCGCCAATCCCTGAACGACCTCGATATAGCGATCGAGGCCGATCTTGCTTTCGGTCTCGGTCGGTTCCATCAGCAGGGCGCCATGCACGACCAGTGGGAAGTACATGGTCATCGGGTGATAGCCTTCGTCGATCATCGCCTTGGCGAAGTCGAGCGTGGTGACGCCGGTTCCTTCCAGGAAGTCGTCATTGAAGAGTGCCTCGTGCATGCAGGTGCCGGGGAAGGCGGCGGTCAGGTCGCCGCGCAGGCTTGCCTGCAGATAGTTGGCGTTGAGGACCGCGTCCCCCGAGACTTGGCGCAGGCCGTCCGCGCCGTGGCTGAGGATATAGGCCAGGGCCCGGGTGAACATGCCCATCTGGCCGTGGAAGCCCTTGAGGCGGCCAAAGGCCTTGCCGGTTGCGTCATGCTCGACCAGATCGAAGCCGTTCGCTCCATGCGTCACGTAGGGGAGCGGTGCATAAGGCGCGAGTGCCGCCGAGAGCACGACCGGGCCCGCACCCGGACCGCCGCCGCCATGCGGCGTCGAGAAGGTCTTGTGAAGGTTGATATGCATCGCATCAACGCCGAGATCACCCGGGCGCACCCGGCCGACGATGGCGTTGAAATTGGCACCGTCGCAGTAGAAATAACCACCGGCCCCGTGGATCGCGTCGGCGATGTCGATGATGTCGTTCTCAAAGAGGCCACAGGTGTTGGGGTTGGTGATCATGGTGCCGGCGACGTCGGGGCCGAGCTTCGCCTTGAAGGCGGCAAGATCGACACGACCGCGCTCGTCCGCGGGGACCGGATCGACCTCGTAGCCGATGGAGGCGGCTGTCGCCGGGTTGGTGCCGTGGGCTGATTCCGGCACCAGGATGCGCTTTCTGGCATCGCCCTTGGCGAGATGCGCGGCGCGGATCGTCAGCATGCCGCAAAGCTCGCCATGCGCACCGGCCGCAGGCGACATGGCGATGGCCGGCATGCCGGTCAACGTTTTGAGCCAGTGTGCCAGCGTGTCGATGACCTCTAGCGCACCCTGCACGGTCGATACCGGCTGCATCGGGTGCAGATCGGCGATGCCGGGCAGGCGCGCGATCTTCTCGTTGAGGCGCGGATTGTGCTTCATCGTGCACGAACCCAGCGGATAGACCGACATGTCGATCGCATAGTTCTTCTGGCTGAGCTTGGTGTAGTGGCGCACGACCTGGCTTTCGCCGAGGCCCGGTAGGCCGACTTCACCCTTGCGCTTCATGCCGCCGAGGCGTTCCTTGTGCTGCGGCACGGCCGGCAGATCGACACCGGATCGGCCTGGCGCATCCATTTCGAAAATCAGCGGCTCTTCGATCATGAGGCCGCGATTGCCGGAAATGGTATTGGTGTTCGGGTTCGTCATTTCAGCACCTCCCCCTGCAATACAGCGCTGAGACCGGATTCGAGGGCTGTCATCTCGGCCTCGGTGGTGAGCTCGGTCGCGGCGACAAGCAGCAGGTTCTCGGCCGCCTTGTCCTTGACCAGTCGGGCAACGGGGACGCCGCCGAGAATCCGGCGCTTGGCCAGTTCCTCGACCACTGCTATCGCAGCCTTCGGCAATTGCAGCGTGAACTCGTTGAAGAAACTGTCGTTCAAGAGTTTGACGCCGGGAATGGTTGTGAGTCGGTCGGCAAGGATGCTGGCATTGGCGTGATTGAGACGCGCCAGATGGTTGAGCCCGGTTTCCCCCAGCAGCGTCATGTGAATGGTGAAGGCCAGCGCGCAGAGGCCGGAGTTGGTGCAGATGTTGCTGGTCGCTTTCTCGCGCCGGATATGCTGTTCGCGGGTCGAAAGTGTGAGCACCCAGCCGCGCCGGCCGTCGACATCGACCGTCTGCCCGGCAAGGCGCCCCGGCATCTGGCGCAGGAATTTTTCGCGCGCGGCGAAAAGACCGACATAGGGACCGCCGAAGCCCAGCGGATTGCCGATCGACTGGCCTTCCGCCGTGACGATGTCGGCGCCCATCTCGCCCGGCGGCGTGATGAGACCCAGCGAGACGATCTCCGTCACCACCACGATAAGCAGCGCACCCGCCGCATGGACGGCATCGGACAGAGCCTTCAAATCGTGCACATGCCCGAAGAAACTGGGGTTCTGCACGACGACGCAAGAGACATCCGGCCCCAGCAGCTTGGCGAGATCCTCTTTGCCGGTGGCATCGAGCGGAGCCGAGACGGTTTCAAAGCCGGTGTGCCGTCCATGCGTTTCCACGACCTCGCGGTAGTGCGGATGAAGGCCGCCGGAAAGGACCGCCTTCTTGCGCCGCGTCACCCGGTTCGCCATGGCGACCGCTTCGGTGGTCGAAGTGGCGCCGTCATACATCGAGGCATTGGCGACATCCATGCCGGTGAGCATGGCGACCTGGGTCTGGAACTCGAAGAGATACTGCAACGTCCCCTGTGCCACTTCCGGCTGATAGGGCGTGTAGGAGGTGAGGAACTCACCGCGCTGGATCAGATGATCCACCGAGGCCGGCACATGGTGCCGATAGGCGCCGGCACCGAGGAAACTCGGCACATCGTTGGTGCCGAGATTCTTGCGGGCCATGGCACCCACGGCGCGTTCGACTTCCATCTCCGCCATGTGGTTGGAGAGACCGGCGATGGGTGCCTTCTGCAGCGCGCCGTTCGGCACGTCGGCATAGAGGCTTTCGACCGAAGGCACGCCGATCTTCGCCAGCATCGCCTGGCGGTCGGCCTCGGTCAGCGGCAGGTAACGCATTTCAATGCAGCCCCTCGCAGAAGGTCTTGTAGGCGGCTTCGTCCATGAGGGCGTCGAGCTCCGCCTTGTTCGACATCTTCACCTTGGCGAACCAGCCCTTGCCCAGGGCATCCTCGTTGACGGTGCCGGGCGCATCGCCCAGGGCTTCGTTCACTTCGATCACTTCGCCGGAGATCGGCGCATAGACTTCGCTGGCGGCTTTCACGGATTCGACGACGGCCAGTTCCTTGCCCTTTTCCACCTTCTTGCCGATGGCGGGCAAGTCCACGAAAACGACGTCGCCCAGCTGTTCCTGCGCATAGGGGCTGATACCGACTGTGGCGACGTCGCCTTCGACCTTCACCCACTCATGATCCTTGGCAAAGCGGATACCGCTCATCGAACTCTCCTCGTTTGTGTTGCGGCGCTTCGACGGATCGTCGCGCCTTTCCCCGGTGAAGCTGACCATGACCGGTCAGCGTTGATAGCGATGGGCGACGAAAGGCATGGCGGCGATTTTTGCCGGCAGCGCCTTGCCGCGCACCATCAGGTTGACGGATGTGCCGACGGAGGCGTGTGCCTTGTCGACATAACCCATAGCGAGCGGCGCCCCAAGGCTGGGGCCAAATCCACCCGAAGTGACTTCGCCGATGACGCGACCGCCGGCATCCGTAATCTCGGTATGGGCGCGGGCCGGTGCCTTGCCTTCCGGCAGGATGCCGACGCGCAGGCGCGAAGGCCCATCAGCAAGTAGGCGCTGAACGATGCCAGCGCCGGGAAATCCACCCTCTTCGCGGCGGCGCTTCTGCATCGCCCAGACGAGATTCGCCTCGACCGGATTGGTCTTTTCGGTGATGTCGTTGCCATAAAGACAAAGGCCTGCCTCAAGACGCAATGAATCGCGGGCGCCCAGGCCGATCGGCTTCACCTCCGGCTCGGCCAGCAGCTTCTTCGTGAAGGCGAGGATATCGCTGTTGGCGACCGAGATTTCGAACCCGTCCTCGCCGGTATAGCCCGAGCGGGTGGCGATGACGTCGAAACCGGCAGCCTTCATGGCGCCGCCGTTCATGAATTTGAGCTTGGCGCTGTCGGGCGCCAACCGCGCAAAGACGGCGGCTGCCTGCGGGCCCTGCAAGGCAACGAGCGAGCGGTCGGCCAGCACCTCGATCTCGCAGCGGGCGCCGAGATTGGCCTTCAAATGCGCGATGTCGGCTTCCTTGCAGCCGGCATTGACGACCATGAACAGATGGTCACGATCGTCGCCTGCCCCCATGCGCGTCACCATCAGATCGTCGAGGATGCCGCCGCTATTGTCGGTGAAGAAGCTGTAGCGCTGCTGGCCGGGTTTCAGCGCCTGAAAATCTGCCGGGCAGAGGCGCTCGACCGCCGCTGCCGCCGCTGTAAAGCTCTCGGCGCGGATGCGGACCTGGCCCATGTGCGAAACGTCGAAAAGACCGGCCGCCGCGCGCGTGTGGAGATGCTCGGCCATGATGCCGGCCGGATATTGCACGGGCATGTCATAGCCGGCGAATGGCACCATCTTGGCGCCCAATTCGACATGCAGATCATGAAGTACGGTGGAAAGAAGGGGCGCGTCGGCCCCGGAACTGGCACTCAAGGTGAACCCTCCGACGAATGGCGACCGCGACCGGGAACGTTGCCGTTGCCCGCGCGACCCCCCTCTGTCTTCGGAACCTGAGAGATTGGCCGTCTGCTTCATCGGCGCCCAAGGCGCCTGCTCAAAGCTGGCGGTTTACTCCTTCGGTGGGATGAAGCCCAGGTGTGGGGCCATCCGCTTTCCAGAGTTTTTCCCCGAGGTCGGTCCTTTTGCCTGAGAGTTTCCGGGGGCGGTTGCTCCTTCGGCGCCTGACCCCAGTCACTCTGGCTGGGGCGAGGTCTCTCCCGACGACGGGTTTTGCCGCGCGCAACATGGGCCGCCGCTCGACTATCCGTCAAGCGTCATTTTTATGTGCAGATGCGGCATCGGCCGCGTTGGTCGGAATTGGGTCGCTTTAGAACTGGGGATTGCGACGATTGTAGGCGAGTTCCTTTTCGTTCACCGCCAGCCCCAGATAGATGCGGTAGAAATCGCCGGTTTCTCCCTTTTTCAAGGGAACCATGATGGTCACCTGATCCTGAACGCTGCCTTGAATTTTGGCTGCGGTGAAAGGGATCTCAACATCAAGGGTCTGGCTCGAAAGCTGACTGCCGCCGGGACCCGTGACGCGGACCCAGTAATTGAACTTGGCCGCGCTGTCCGGGTTCTTCGGGCCGCGCGAGGCTGTGAACTCGACGCTGACTTCGCTGCGAATCACCGTGTCACCGGTATCCGTATCCCAGACATAGCTGCACATGGATTGCGAGCGGGAAAGGCGCGCCTCGAACGAAGTTTCGGCCAGATCTTCGCTCTCGCCGGCAAAGCGGGTCATGTAGGCGGCGTCTTGAACGACCTTGACTGCGGGGCAGGGGCGCGATTGCTGGGCAATCGGATCGACGCAGCCGCTGAGCAATACCGCCCCGCCGATCAAGCCAAGGAAATTCTTCCCCCAAGAGGTCATCGAAGTCACCGTCGTCCTTTCCGCGCGAGCCGAGCCGCACTCAGAGTTTCGAATGCGTCCCGTCGCAAAGCGGGGCCTTGTGGGAGTGCTTGCAGCCGCAGAAGAAGACGGCCTTCGCCTCGGTGGCGTCGAACTTGACGGGGCTGAAGCCGGTTCCCTTGTGTGAGCCATCGCAGAAGGGTTGCTTCTGGCTACGGCCGCAGGCACACCAGAAATAGGATTTGCCTGCTTCCACATCGACCTTGAACGGCGCTTTTTGCGCGATCTGCGGATCCGTCATAGCTGCAAATGCCCCTAGCGACTGGCCGGACATCGGACGAATCCGACCAAAAATTAACTTTACGCCAAGACTTTAGTGGAGGCAGGCGGCTTCGACAAGACGCGGCGGGAAGGTGACGGAATTCGATCCCGGGATGAGCCCTTCGGCATTGCTTCGAGGGGCGGAAACCCTATATTCCAAGCAAATTAACTCGACCGGCCCGGGCCCGCATGAGCAAAAGCAAGCTGAACGTCTACTTGGCCGCCCCGCGCGGTTTTTGCGCCGGCGTCGATCGCGCCATCCAGATCGTCGAGCGGGCGCTGGAGCGCTATGGCGCCCCGGTCTATGTCCGTCACGAAATCGTCCACAACAGGCATGTAGTCGAAGCGCTGGAAAAGCAGGGCGCCGTCTTTGTCGAAGAGCTCGACGAGATTCCCGGGAAATATCCCGTGGTCTTTTCCGCCCACGGCGTCCCCAAATCGGTGCCGGCCGACGCCGAGCGGCGCGAACTCATGTATCTCGACGCAACCTGCCCGCTGGTCTCCAAGGTCCACCGCGAGGCCGAGGGGCATTTTGCTGCCGGCCAGCACATCATCCTCATTGGTCATGCC
The DNA here is from genome assembly GCF_041910485.1 of Dongia sp. GTDB lineage: Bacteria > Pseudomonadota > Alphaproteobacteria > Dongiales > Dongiaceae > Dongia. Next base: position 218,741 of record NZ_JAYRQR010000050.1, on the reverse strand, counting down.
GGACATCCGGAAGTGATCGGCACGATAGGTCAGTTGCCGGACGGGGCCGTCTCGCTGGTCGAAACCGCCGAGGATGCGGAAAACATCGTGGTCAAGGATCCGAAGAACCTGGCCTTCATCACGCAGACGACGCTGTCGATCGACGATACGATCGGCATCATCGCGGTGCTGAAGCGTCGCTTTCCCGAGATTCACGGGCCGCGCAAGGAAGATATCTGCTACGCCACCACCAACCGCCAGCAGGCGGTAAAGGCGATCGCCGAGAAATGCGATCTCTTGCTGGTGATCGGCGCGCCGAATTCCTCCAACTCGCGCCGGCTGGTGGAAGTGGCGCGCGTTGCCGGCTGCCCTGAAGCGCATCTCGTGCAGAAGGCCGCGGAAATCGACTGGACCTGGTTCGACAGTGTGAAAACCGTCGGCATCACGGCGGGTGCTTCGGCGCCGGAGATCCTGGTGCAGGAAGTGATTGCCGCCTTGCGCGACCGGTTCGATATCGATTCGCATGAAGTGTCGGTGACGACCGAAACGACGCATTTCAAACTGCCCCGCGCCTTAACCGCCTGACCGAACCGGGACTTCACCATGGCCGTCTATACCGAAGTGCCGGATGGAGAGCTTGCTGCCTTTGTCAAAGCCTATGACATCGGCGAGGTTATTTCCTGCAAAGGCATCGCCGAGGGCGTCGAGAATTCGAACTTCCTCATGCACACCACCAAGGGCAGCTTTATCCTGACCCTTTATGAAAAGCGCGTGCATCCGGAAGATTTGCCGTTCTTTCTGGGCCTCATGGAGCATCTTGCGGCCAAGGGGCTGAGCTGCCCGACGCCGATCAAGGCAACGGACGGCGCGGCTTTGCGCGAATTGTGTGGCCGTCCGGCGGCGATCATTTCGTTTCTCGAAGGCATGTGGCCGCGTCGCCCAACCGAACGCCACTGCCAACTTCTGGGTTCGGCCTTGGCCGAATTCCATCTGAAGGGGCGCGATTTCCCGCTTAAGCGACCGAACAATCTGTCGGTTTCGGGTTGGCGGACACTGGTTGCCAGCACCAAGGACCGCGCCGACGAAGTGGCGCCGGGCCTCTCGCGCACGATCCAGGACGAGTTGGCATTCCTGGCGGAGAACTGGCCCAAGGATCTGGAGATCGGCGTGATCCATGCCGACCTCTTCCCGGACAATGTTTTCTTCCTCGGCGACCGTTTGTCGGGCCTCATCGACTTCTATTTCGCCTGCACAGATTTCCTCGCCTACGATGTCGCGATCTGCCTCAATGCTTGGTGCTTCGAGCAGAAGAGCGAGTTCAACGTCACGAAGGCGAAGCTTCTCATCGAGAGCTATCGCAAGCTGCGGCCCTTGCCGCCGCAGGAACTGGCGGCGATGCCGATCCTGGCGCGCGGATCGGCGCTGCGCTTCCTGCTCACCCGTCTCTATGACTGGCTCAATCATCCGCCGGGCGCCTTCGTGCAGCCGAAGGATCCGCTCGAATATCTGAAGAAACTCCGTTTTCATCAGCAGGCGACAAGCGTCGCTGCCTACGGCCTATGAGCGACGCCGCGCTCAAGGTGGTCGACGTCTTCACCGACGGCGCCTGCAGCGGCAATCCCGGTCCAGGCGGCTGGGGAGCTATCCTGCGCTACGGCGAGGTGGAGAAGGAACTTTCCGGCGGCGAGCCGCAGACCACCAACAACCGCATGGAGTTGATGGCAGCGATCGCGGCGCTGGAGGCGCTGAAGGGCACCGTTCATGTGCGGCTCCATACCGACAGCCAGTATGTGAAGAACGGCATCACCAGCTGGATCCACAATTGGAAACGCAGCGGCTGGAAAACGGCGGACAAAAAAACCGTCAAGAATGCCGAACTGTGGCAGAGGCTGGACGCCGCCATCAAAGGCCATAAGATCGATTGGATCTGGGTCAAGGGTCACAGCGGCCACGACGAGAACGAACGGGCCGATGCGTTGGCCCGGGCCGCCGTTCCCCGCCGATAAAAAAGGAGAGTGCCCTATGACGAAAGCCTTGCTGATCATCGATGTGCAGAAGGCGATCCTCGATGGGGCGGGCACGGCGGAACGCCAGCCGGTGCTCGACCGTGCACTCGACGCGGTCGTGGGACGGCTTCACGATCTGGAACAGAGGGCGCGAAAGGCCGGCGTGCCTGTCATTGTCGTGCAACATGATGACCAGGGGGATCATCGCCTCGCCAAGGGTCAGCCGGGCTGGGAGTTGCGGCCCGAGATCGCACCGCTGCCGGGCGAGGCGCTGGTGCACAAGACCGCTTGCGATGCCTTCTACGAGACCAATCTGCAGGACGAACTGCAGAAACGCGGCATCACACATTTGGTGATCGGTGGCTGCATGACGCAATATTGCGTCGATACGACGACGCGCCGGGCCGTCACCATGGGCTATGACGTGACGCTGGTCGGTGACGGGCACATGACCGGCGACAAGGGCGCGCTCACCTACGACCAGATCATCGCCCATCACAACATGCTGCTGAACGGCTTTGATGCCGGTTCGAAGACGGTCAGTCTCCAGAAAGCGGCCGAGATTGCCTTCTAGCGATCAGCGGAACGCCGCCAGCACCTCCAGGAAGTCGGCGCCATAGCGCTTCATCTTGCGCTCACCGATGCCGGGAATGTGGAGAAAATCTTCCAGCCGCTGCGGTCGTGCCTGGGCGATGGCGAGCAATGTCGCATCATGAAAGATGACATAGGGCGGCAGATTCTGTGCTGCCGCCAGATCGCGGCGGCGGTCGCGCAAGGCTTCCCATAGATCGGGCGCCACGTCGGCACGGGTGAGAGCTGCAGCGACCGTTGCCTCGGTCGAGCCGCGCGGGCGCCGATTGCCCCGGCCCATCTTTACCGTCGGCCGACGCATGGTGAGCCGAGCTTCGCCTTTCAACAGGGGGCGTGCCGTTTCACTGATCGCAAGCGTGTTGAACTGTTCGGTATCCACGATGAGGTAGCCGAGCGAAACGAGCTGCCGGCCGAGCGTCTTCCAAACCTGTGTGTCGATATCGCGGCCAATCCCAAAGACTGGCAACTGGTCGTGACCGAAGCGCGTCACCTTCTCGGTCGCCTCGCCCCGCAGCACATCGATCAAATGGCCGATGCCGAAGCGCTGCCCGGTACGCCAGCAAGTGGACAGCAGTTTCTGCGCCGGGACCGTCGCATCCCATGTGTCTCCCGGCTCCAGGCAGATATCGCAGTTGCCGCAAGGCTCGGACGCCTCGCCGAGATAGGCCAGAAGGGCGACACGGCGACAGGCGGTCGCTTCGCAAAAGGCCAGCAAAGCGTCGAGCTTGCGACGACTGACGGTCTTGCGCTGGTCGGACAGCTCGGATTCCTCGATGCGTCGACGCAGCAGGACAACATCCTGAAGACCGAAAGCGAGCCAGGCTTCGGCAGGTGCCCCGTCGCGACCGGCCCGGCCCGTCTCCTGATAATAGGCTTCGATCGAACTCGGGAGATCGAGATGCGCGACAAAGCGGACATCCGGCTTGTCGATCCCCATGCCGAAGGCGATCGTCGCCACCATGACGATCCCGTCTTCGCGCAGGAAGCGCTCCTGGTTGCGGCGGCGCAGCTCGGCATCCATGCCGGCGTGATAGGGAAGGGCCTTCAACCCCTTCTGCTGCAGCCAGGCGGCGGTTTCCTCGACCTTCTTGCGGGATTGGCAATAGACGATGCCGGCTTCGCCGCGATGGTCGGTCTCGATAAGCGCCAGCAATTGCCGCTTGGCGTCGGTCCGTTCGGTGACGCGGTAGCGGATGTTCGGCCGGTCGAAGGAGGTGAGGTAGACCTCGGCTTCCTGTAGCGCCAGGCGCTGGCGGATCTCTTCCCGTGTCTCGCGGTCCGCCGTGGCGGTGAGCGCGATGCGCGGCACGTCCGGAAATTGCTGGTGCAGGACAGAAAGCTGGATGTATTCCGGCCGGAAATCATGCCCCCATTGCGAAACGCAATGCGCCTCGTCGATGGCGAAGAGCGCGATCTTCAGCGTGTGCAGCAGATCGAGGAAACGCGGCGTCAGCAATCGTTCCGGGGCGACATAGACCAATTGCAGGGTGCCGCGGCGGAGCTCGCCCTCGACCTCGCGCATTTCATCGAGGCTTAGGCTCGAATTGAGCACGGCAGCGGCGACCCCCATTTGCTGCAGCGCCGCCACCTGGTCCTGCATGAGGGCGATGAGCGGCGAGACGACGATCCCGACACCGTCCCGCAGCATGGCGGGGATCTGATAGCAGATCGATTTGCCCCCACCCGTCGGCATCAGCACCAGCGCGTCGCCGCCGCTGGCGACATGATCGATGATATCCGCCTGGCGGCCCCGGAATTGGTCATGGCCATAGACGCGCTGCAGAATGTCGAGCGCTGGGGATTGGGGGATGTGCGGCGAATCGGCCGTCATGAATTCCACGGGCAATGAGAAAGGGCGGCAGCTTGCGCCACCGCCCCTGAACGAGCAAGTCCGGAAAGGATCAGATGGCTTTCATGATCGCTTCGGCGCTGGAAACCTCGAACGCGCCCGGCGCTTCGACGTTGAGCGTCTTGACCACGCCATTGTCGACCACCATCGCGTAGCGGCTGGCGCGCAGCCCCATGCCATAGCCCGTGCCGTCCATGGTGAGGCCCACGGCCTTCGAGAAATCGGCATTGCCGTCGGCCAGCATCAGCACCTTGTCGCCGGCATTCTGCGCCTTGCCCCAGGCGTCCATGACAAATGCGTCATTGACGGAAAGGCAGGCGATCGTGTCGACGCCCTTCTGCCGAATCGCTTCGGCATTGGAGACGAAGCCCGGCAGGTGCTTGGCGGAGCAAGTCGGCGTGAATGCGCCGGGCAGCGCGAACAGCACGACCTTCTTGCCTTTGAAGATGTCGTCCGTGGAAAGGGTCTGCATGCCGTCCTTGTCCATGGTCTTCAGCGATACGGACGGAATCTTGTCACCAACCTTGATCGTCATCGGCATTTCCTTTCGTTGGGTTCTTTCCGCAGGGTGCATGCCGCATCCCTCCGGTGTTCCTTGCGTGCGTCTAGATATAGGCCCCCCAAGATATAGGCCCCGGGGGCGCAGACTGCCAAGCGTGCAAAGTCACTCAAACAATTGCGGTTATTTTGCCTGTTCCAGGGCCTTCATGACAATGTCACTGGAAAGAAGTTCCGGCAGCAGAATGCCTTCCGGCGCACTTGGTCCATAGATGACGTTCATCGGAATGCCGAAGCGGCCGAAACTGGCGAGATAGGCGCTGATGGCGGGGTCAGGACGTGTCCAATCGGCCTTGAGGGCGACGGTGCCGCCCAGCGCACTGACGACCGGTTCCTGCGACAGAACGAATTCCTTGTTCGCCTTGCAGGTGATGCACCATTCCGCCGTCACATCCACGAAGACGATCTTGCCAGATTTGACCAGGTCGGGAACCGTGGCGGCATCGAACTTCTTCCAGGCGATGCCGTCGGTGTCACGGACGGTGGCGATGGCCCCCGTCTGTTGTAACAGGACAAAACCCAGCCACAATCCGGTGCCAGCCAAGGAAAGACCCAATATACGCTTCAGCCAGCGCATCCAGGCGCCGGGCCTTGGCAGCCAGGCAACCAGCTTTGGGAAGGCGGCGATCGCCAGATAGGGCAGAGCCAGGCCGATGCCGAGTGCAGCGAAGATGGCGGCAATTTCAACTGTGCCTCGCGAGAGGGCAAAGCCTACGGCCGTACCGACAAAGGGCGCCGAGCAGGGCGTGGCGAGAATTGTGGCGAGAATGCCGGTCAGGAAGCTGGCCAGCAGCGGGCGGCGCGGCTCGGCATGGTCGACGACATTGCCGAGGGCGCCGGCAATCGCCGGAATGGGAATCTGGAACAGTCCCCAGATATTGGCCGCCATGACGAAGCACAGCAGGGCCAGGGTGCCGAGGAAGAGCGGCTGCTGGAACTGGATGCCCCAGCCGATTGAATGACCTGCCGCCTTGACCGCAATGAGGATGGCAGCAAGGCCCATGAACGCCGCCACAATGCCGCCCGCGCTGGCAACGAAGCTGAGCCGCATGTGCCGGCGGGCAGCGCCCACCTGCTCCAAAACATGGCTGAGTTTGAGCAGCAGCACCGGGAGGACGCAGGGCATGACATTGAGGATGAGGCCGCCCAGGAGCGCGATGAGCAGCATGCTGACGATACCAGGTTCCCCAGCCGTCTCGGCTGCGGCAACTTCACTGTCTGAACCCGCCGAGAAAAGCTGTGGTACCAGCGTTTGCTCCAAGGCACGCGTACCGTCGAAGGCCGTGATCGTCAGCGCCGTGCTGGCTGGGTCCGGCCCATCGGTTTGCCTCTCAAATGGCAAGCTGAGATTTGCGGTCTGCCGGGACACGTCGACCCTCACGACAGGCTTGTCGAAAAAGAGACCGTTGGGTGCTTCGATGACGGCGTCCGGATTTTCAAACGGGGCGCCGTCTGAGCGCAACGTTATCTCCAGTTGCTGACCTCGAACAGCGAGGCCGGTAACGGCAAATCGGGCGCGGGCTCCCTGGTCGGGCACTAAAGATTGGTACTGGCTGAGCAAGGGCGCGTCGCTGCTGACGCCTGCATCGCCAGCCGGCAGTTCGAGCGACAGATCATGTTCATAAGGAATGCAGATCTGCTCGCACACCAAGTAGCGCAGCTTGGCCTTGAGGCTGACCGGCTCACCCGGATGCTGGGGTGTCACGGTCAGGGGATAAACGACCTGCTTGCCATAGCCGAAGGTCTGCAGGCCGAAGAGTTCGAACCGGTGCGGGACCGGATAGGCAAGTTCGGCCGTGGCGACATTGACCGATCCGCTGGTGTCGATGGTCGGGGCGAAGCCGGCATCGCCGGGGCTGCGCCAATAGGTCTTCCAGCCGTCCTTGAGGTCGATCTGGACCCCGAACGGAATCTTCGACAGGGAGCCGGCGGCGGTAACGGCCGAAATCAGACGCACTTTTGTCTGGTCTGTCGCCGCCGAGTCTTGCGCCAAGGCGGGGCTCGAATACGCGGCCAAAGCGGCGCAAAGTGCCGAAAGAATCCCGTTACGGACCCATTTCGTCAACGATCGCAAAGACTTGATGTCGTTAGGGTGATTCACTATTTGCCAACTTTCGGAAGCAATTATACCCTTGGAAGTACGGTTGGCGCTGCCGGCTTGTTTCAGCGACGGCGCGTCAAGACGCCGCTTAGAATGGATGGGCCGCCATGTATAAAGGGCTTTTACATCAAGGCTTTATGACGGGGCAACTGCTCGTCGCGATGCCGCAGATGCGGGACGCCCGATTTACCCGCACCGTTATCTACCTCTGCGCCCATACGAGCGATGGCGCGATGGGGCTGATTCTCAATCGCCTGGTCGGTGCGCTGACTTTCCCGGACCTATTGAGCCAGCTCGGGATCGATTCCGTGCCCGGGGCCGACCATATCCGCATCCGTTCCGGTGGTCCGGTCGAGACCGGGCGTGGCTTCGTCCTGCATTCGGCTGATTACGTCGAGGATGCGACGCTCAAGGTCGGATCGGAGATCGGTCTGACGGCAACACTCGACATCCTGCGCGACATCGCGGCGGGGCAGGGCCCGCGTCGCTCGGTCTTGGCGCTGGGCTATGCCGGTTGGGGACCTGGACAATTGGATGCCGAAATGCAGGCCAATGCTTGGCTCAACGTTCCGGCCGACGAGGAACTCATCTTCGACGACGATCTCAACGAGAAGTGGGAGCGCTGCATCGGCAAGCTCGGCGTTCACCTCTCGGCCCTGTCAGGCGAAATCGGCCACGCCTAGGCACCATTTGAGCGCAAGTCCCGGTCGGCGAAATCCTCCGCCAGCAATTGATGGCAGACATGGTCGCGCCAATCGCCATTAATCTTGAGATAGTTCGGCGCCAATCCCACCTCGCGAAAGCCGCAGCGGCGCAGCAGATTGCGGCTGGGTTCATTGTCAGGGATGCAGGCGGCGTCGATCCGGTGCAGATCGAGGCCGGGCCTTTCCGCAGTGCTTGAGGCAAAGGCATAGGGCAGCAGCAGGTCGAGGGCCGCGTGCATCAGGCCGCGACCGGCAAAGGGCGCGCCCATCCAATAGCCGAGAGCGCAGCTCTGCGCCGACAGACGCCGCACATTGTTGAGGTTGATGCCGCCCAGCAGAGCATGTTGCGGCAGGCCGTTGCGCCCTGTGGCGAAGATATGGAAGGCGTAGCCTTGATCCGTATTCCATTCGCGCACGACACGATTGATGCGGTGGCGGAAGGTCGCGCGCGACAGCGCATTGTCGCCCCAGGACGGCTCCCAGGGCTCGAGAAATGTCCGGCTGCTGCCACGCAGATCGGCCCAGGCCGGGTAGTCAGCCATCACGGGCGGGCGCAGATAGACATACGCTCCGGCCAGCTTCGGCGGCGCGGGCCGATAGGTCGGTTCAAAAAAGAACATGGCTTACCCTCGCGCCACGGCCACCCCAAGGTCGGCAGGACGGATCAAGCCTGCAGGCGCGCGCGCAAAGATGCAAGGTCCATGACCTCGCCGACCGGCCCCATCGCCGTCAATGTCGGCTTGCTCGCGGTCAGGCGGCGTGCCACGCGCGAGAGATCGTCCAGCGTCACCGCGTCGACCTTGGCAACGATTTCGGCCGGCGACAGGACGCGATCGTAGATCAGCAATTGTGCGGCCAACTGCTCGCAGCGCGCGCTGGTCTTTTCACGGGCCATCAATATGCCGGCCTTCAGCTGTGCCGCGGCGCGGGCGAGTTCCTCGGCACTGATATCGTGCGGCAGCTTCAGCAATTCGTCGCAGACGATCGGCAACAAATCACGCGCTTCCTTCTCGCCCGTGCCGGCGTAGATGCCGAACAGGCCGGCATCGGTCCAGGCGCTGGCAAAGGAATGGATGCCGTAAACAAGGCCGCGCTTTTCGCGCACCTCCTGAAACAGACGGGATGACATGCCGCCGCCGAAAAGCTGCGACAGCACGGCGCTGGTGTAATAGTCCGGATCGTGGATGCCGATCCCCTCGAAGCCGACCAGAATATGCGTCTGCTCAAGATCGCGGTCGTAAAGCGTCTCGCCGCCCGCATACTGGGCCGGTTCCGGGTTGCGTTGCTGGCCTTGCGGCAGGCTGTCGAACGCCTTGACCGCAAGATCGACCAGCCGCGCATGCTCCAGGTTGCCGGCGGCAGCAAGGACCATGTTGCCGGGGCGATAATGCCTCCGCTGATAGGCACCGATCTGCTCGGCGCTGAGTGCTGCGATGATTTCCGACTTGCCCAGCACAGGACGGCCCATGCTCTGGTCCGGAAAGGCCGCCTCCTGGAAATAGTCGTAGACGATATCGTCGGGCGTATCCTCGGCTTGGCCGATCTCCTGCAGGATGACGCCGCGCTCCCGCTCCAACTCCGCCGCGTCATAGGTCGAGTGCTGCAGAATGTCGGCGATGATGTCGATCGCCAGGGGCAAATCGCCCGCCAGCACCTTGGCGTAATAGGCGGTTTGTTCGCGCCCGGTATAGGCATTGAGGACGCCGCCTACATTCTCGATCTCTACCGCGATATCGCGTGCGGATCGGCGCGCGGTGCCTTTGAACGCCATGTGTTCGAGCAGGTGTGAAACGCCGTTCTCGGCCGCGTCTTCGTTGCGCGTGCCGATGCCCACCCAGACACCCAGGGAAACGGTCTCAACGGAGCCCATCCGATCGGTCGCAATGCGGAAACCATTCTCAAGCGTCGTGACGTCGATGCCGATCTCGGGTGAGGGGGTGATTTTATTCAATGCCGGAATGTCCGTTACCTGTTGTGGCCGAGGCGCGTATGCGCCAGGACATAGTCTTGCACCTTCTTGAGGTCGTTGGGTAGCTCGGAAAGCCGCTCCTTGCGGCCCAGAAGATCGGCAAGATGCGCCGGCAGCGCGGGGCGAATGCCGGTAGCCTTCTCAACCGCATCGGGGAACTTGGCTGGGTGCGCGGTGGCGAGCGCAATGGTCGGTGTCGCGTTCTTCCGGCCCTTTCCGGCGGCCATGGCGGCCGCAAGGCCGATGGCGGAATGCGGATCGATCAGCATCCCGGTGCGCTTATACATGTCCCTCATGGCGGAGAGCGTCTCGCGATCATCAAGACGATGCGCCTTGAAGAGCTTGGCCGTCCTCGGCCAACCCTTTTTCGGGGCCGCAAAGGTACCGGTCTTGCGGAAATCAGTCATGGCGGCGCCGAGCTTCTCGCCCTTGCGGTCGAAGAGATCGAAGAGGAGGCGTTCGAGATTGCTCGAAACCTGGATGTCCATGGACGGCGACAAAGATGGCGTAACCTTGCTGATCCTCATAGCGCCGGAATTGAAGAACCGGGTCAGGATATCATTGCGGTTCGACCCGATGATGAGTTCGTCGATCGGCAACCCCATCGCGCGCGCCGCATAGCCGGCGAACACATTGCCGAAATTACCCGACGGCACGGCGAAATTGACGGAGCGGCCCGGCGCACCCAAGGCCAGCGCACCGGTCACGTAATAGACAATCTGGGCCATAACGCGCGCCCAGTTGATCGAATTGACTGCCGACATGTTGATGCGGTCACGAAATGCGGGGTCATTGAACATGGCCTTGACCATGTCCTGGCAGTCGTCGAACGAGCCGTCGATGGCGATATTGTGGACATTGCCTGCATCGATCGTGGTCATCTGGCGGCGCTGGACTTCGGAAACACGGCCCTTGGGGTGCAGGATGAAAATGTCAATCGATTGGCGGTTCTTGCACGCTTCGAGTGCCGCAGAACCGGTGTCGCCGGAGGTGGCGCCGACCACCGTGATGCGTTCGCCGCGCGCCTTGAGGACGATGTCGTAGAGTTGCCCTAGGAGCTGCAGCGCCACATCCTTGAAGGCAAGAGTGGGCCCGTGGAACAGCTCCATCAGCCACAGGGATTCGTCGACCTCGATCAGCGGTGCGACGGCCTGATGGCGGAAGGTCGCATAGGCGGCACCGATCGCCTTGTCGAGCTCGGCAGCGGTCAGGGAATTGCCGACGAAAGGCTTCATGACCGCAGCGGCAACCTGGCGATATGGCTTTCCGGCCAGCTTCGCGAATTGGGCGTCGCTCCATTGCGGCCAGCTTTCCGGCACGTAAAGGCCGCCGTCCCGGGCAAGGCCGGTAAGCATGGCCGCCTCGAAATTGAGCTTCGGGGCCTGGCCGCGGGTGCTGATGTAACGCAAGGGAACCTCGTCTCGTCAGAGCAAAACCGGCCCCAAATTAGGGGTGGCGGCTGGCGCTGACAAGGCGGACGGGCTGCGAAATAATCATACGGCCTGATCGGCCGGCGCATTGCCGTGCCGCGTCGATGGCCCTGCCGTCGTTTCAAGGGAATGGAGCCGGTCTTCCGGCAGGATCAGCGTCACGGTCGTCCCCCGTCCCAATTCGCTGTCGATCAGGATTTGGCCGCCATGCATGAGAGCAAGCTTTTGCGAGATGGCGAGCCCTAATCCCGTCCCCTCGCGTTTGTGCCGGAAATCGGCACCAGACCCCTGGAAGAAGGGCTCGAAGATGCGGGAGACAGTCTCGGCATTCATGCCGATGCCCTGATCGATGACGGAAATGGCGATCCCGTTCGTCTGGCCGGCCGGCGGCCGGCTTACAGCGATGGTGATGGTCCCGCCCTGCGGGCTGAACTTGACCGCGTTGGAGATGAAATTGATGAGGATCTGCCGGATGCTGCGTTGATCTGCAAAGAGGCCGACGGCACCGACCGGGTTGTTGACGGCAATAGTGACCTTGCGTTTGACCGCTTCCCGATCGTTCAGCCGCACCGAGGCGGTGATGATCGGGGTCAATTCGCCGAGTTCCTCATTGAGTTCGAAGCGCCCCGCCTCGATCTTTGACATGTCGAGGATGTCGTTGATGAGCGTCAGCAGATGCTGGCCGGATTCGGCAATGTCCTCGATATATTCGCGCTGTTTGGGCGTCAGCGTGCCGAAGGCCTCGGCGTTGAGCACTTCGGCAAAGCCGATGATCGAGTTCATCGGCGTCCTTAACTCATGGCTCATCGAGGCCAGGAAACTCGACTTGGCGCGATTGGCCTGTTCGGCGTGCTGGCGCGCCTCCTGCAGTTCCGACTCCCGCTGCGCCAGAACAAGCTCGCGGCTTTTCAGCACGGTGACGTCGATCATCATGCCGCGCAGTTCCATCGATCCGTCGACCTTGCGCTCGATGCGGAAAAGATCGCGGATCCAGATGGGCGACCCGTCGCGATGGACCAGCCGATACTCCCACTCATAGTCCTGGTCGGGTTTGAGGTCGCGCCCGGTGATGAGTTCCATCCGCTCGCGGTCTTCGGGATGCATGAAACCGAACCAGGCCTTCGGCTTGTGCCAATCCGCCACGGCATAGCCGGTCATGGATTCAATGCGGTCGCTGATGAAGCTGTACGTAATGAATTCCGGCCCCGGCATCGCATAGGCCGCGACCTTGTTATTGTCGATGAGAATGCGCAAACGGGACTCGTTCTCAGCGATGCGGTCCAGCTGGCGATCGTGTTCGGAGCGTGCGACGGCAACGGCAATAAGCCCCAGTTCGCAGCTGAGGACGAACAGCATCAGCGCTGCATGCTCATGCGCACCGGCAATATGATGGAAGAGAATGGCGCCGTGGTGCGATCCGGTGATGATGACCAGCGCGAAGGTGAGGGCGGCGAGGCTCGCCCCGCGCCGGCCGTAATGGGTCAGCGCGTAAAAGGCGATGGGCAGGGCCAGGATACAGGCGAACACAAGTTCGCGGATGATGGCGAGCGTCGGTTGCAGCGCCAGCCACAGGAAAAGGCCCGTGGCGACGGCGACCCAGAACAGCTCCGACCGGAAAGGCGAACGAGCCTGCGCCTGTGTTACCCAAATAAGGACGAAGGGTACGACTGCGAGCAGGATGGTGGCATTGGCGACCATCATCACGGCGATGGCCGGCAATGCCTCCGGAACAGCGCCTAGAGAGACCGCGATGCTCGCCGTGACGGCGAAAACTGCAGCTGGGACCAGGACCGCCCCGAGGACCAGCAATTTGCCGAGGTCGCGCTGCCAGCGCAGGCGCAGGTCGATCGGCACCGCGACCTGGACGGTAAGATAGACAAGTCCGGCGCCAACGAGATCGGCAAGGCCGGCGAGGACCGCAACTTGCCAGTCGTTCTGGATGAGATACCGGGCAACGATGGCGAGGATGAGGAGTGCCGGGCTAAATCGCCAGCCGAGGAGCAAAAGCGGCGCCAGCAGCAGCGCGGGCGCGCCCCAGAGCAGTGGCGCCGTGGTCGGCCAGAAACTGGCGATATCGGCGCCGATGCGGTAGGCATAGGCCGTGCCGAGAACCGCCAGCAGCGCCACATAGGGCCGCCGTGCCGGTTCAATTGCCGCCCAGGATCTGCTGTTTTTTCTCATCCGCCCCAGCCAAGTGCGCCATGCTGCCAAGGGCGGCGATGCGACTCAAGCACTTAAGTAGTTTCTTCGTCGGCTTACAGATTGGGGTGTGCGCCGCTAGGCCTTGGCAGGCCCAAATCTTTCCAAATATTAACGATCCAGGTAGCGCTGTTCGAGATGGCGCCGGAAGACCCCGGCATCGAGCGGCTTACCGGTCGCCGCACGGACGATATCGGGCGAACTAAGGCTGGACGCCCGCTCGTGCACATTGGTCCGTAACCACCCCATCAGGGGCCCGAAATCGCCCCTTTCGAGAGCGGCGGGGATGCCCGGCACGGCCGCCACGGCAGCGGCAAAGAACTGGGCAGCGGTCATGGCGCCGAGGCTGTAGCAGGGGAAATAGCCGAAGGCTCCGTCGAACCAATGGATGTCCTGGAGGCACCCCTCCCGGTCGTTTTCGACGGTGAGGCCCAGCAGCTCCTTCATGCCGGCATTCCAGGCTGCCGGCAGATCGTCGAGGCTGAGATCGCCCGCCACCAGCGCCTGTTCCAGGCGATAGCGCAGGATCACATGGGCGGGATAGGTCACTTCATCGGCGGAGACGCGGATGAAGCCGGGCTCGACCCGCGTATAGAAGCGGGCAAGGTTCTCGGGCGTGAAGGCCGCCTCGTTGCCCGGATAGGTCGCGTTGAGCAGCGGCGACAGAAAGCGGCAGAAAGCGGTGCTGCGGGCCGCCTGCATCTCAACGATGAGCGACTGGCTTTCATGGAGTGCCATGCCGCGGGCATTGCCGACCGGCTGGCGCCGCCATGCGGCTGGAAGGCCGCGTTCGTACATCGCGTGGCCGGTCTCGTGGACGACACCCATCATGGCATCGGCGAACTGGGCCTCGTTGTAGCGCGTGGTGATGCGCACATCGTCCGGCGTGCCGCCGCAGAAAGGGTGGAGTGAGGTGTCGAGGCGCCCATGCGCGAAATCGAAGCCGATGGTGGCCATCAGCTTTTCGCCAAGCTTCTTCTGGGACTCGATGCTGAAGGGCCCCTGCGGCTCGATCACGGCCGGCCGGCGCGCCTGATGCTCCAGCACCTCTCCCAGAAAGCCCGGCAGGAAGGCCGCATAGGCGTCGAAGATGGGCGTGATGTCGACAGCGCGGGCGCCCGGCTCGAATTCGTCCATCAGCGCGTCATAGGGGCTCAAGCCCAGCTTGTCGGCCTTTGCCGCGGCGGCTTCGCGTGTGAGGTCGAGAACCGCTTTGAGCTTTGGCGCCACCAGCTTGAAGTCGCCCTTGGGCCGCGCCTCGCGCCAAGTCTTTTCGCAAGCGGCGCGGGCCTTGGTGCTGGCCTCGACCAGGTCCGGCGACAGGGCGGTTGCATGGGTATGGATACGCCGCATCTCATGGAGGTTGGCTGATTGCCAGTCGTCCAATTCCGCTTCGTCAGCTTGGGCCAATAAATCGTCGGTTTCCGAGGCAGTCAGCATTTCGTGGGCGATGACGTTGATGACGGCAAGCTGCTCTGCGCGCGATTCATGGCCGCCTTCCGGCATCACGGCTGCCATGTCCCAATGCAGCATGCCGGCCGCCTCCTGCAGGGCGCCCATGCGCGCGAAGCGCTTCTCCAGCCGCTGGTAGGCCCCGGTTGTCGCGTTTCTGCTGCTCATGCCGCCTATTCCTGCTGCTCGTTCCGCGCTTGACCGGCCTTGAGGCCGTGGATGACGTAGATGATGCTGAGCGTCAGGGCCAGCGAACCCCAGGTGATCGCATATTGCAAATGATCATTGGGGAGATTGATCCGCGTCTGTCCACCCAGCGGATAGTTCCCCGGAATCTCCGTCTTGACGGCGTCGAGGTAGAAATCGGTGCGGAAGGGAAGGTTGCTCGCGGCTGCCATTTCGGCCGGCGCCAGATAGAACCAGCGGTTCTTCTGCGGCTCGTTCGGCGGTTGGATCCAGCCCTGCTGCTGTGGCAGGCGGATGATACCATCGAAGGCAACGTCGCCGGTGAACTGGCCGTCGGGCCGCGTCGCGGGATCGCGGCGTTCCTCCGGCACCCAGCCCCGATTGACGAGCAAGGTCTGGCTGCCGTCCGCCGGCTGGAAAGGTGTCACGATCCAATAGCCCACATTGCCGTTCTGCGATCGCGCCGGCATGTAGAATTCATGGGCATGGTCGAAATGACCGTTGAGCGCGACGCGGTGGAATTCGGCCAGCTTGAGGTCCGCGCCAGGCGCCGGCACGGCGACGGGGCCGGCGGTTGTGCGTTCGACCCGCTCGGCAATCAGCGCTTCCTTCCAGTAGAGCCGCTGCACCTGCCAGACGCAGAGCGCCAGCATGAAGAGAACAGCCGGAATCGTGAACAAGGTCGGCCACAGGCCGGGTCGGAAAGAGCGCTGGGTCATTGGAAAACCGGGAATAGCTTATTCGTTGCGGTGTTCGGCCGCCTGGTGATGAAATTGCAGCGCCACCAGGACGCCTTTCATGGGGCGCAACAATCCGATGGCGCCGCCACCCACCACAATGGGCCAAATGAGGATATGCACCCAGAGGGGCGGTTCAAAGGAGAATTCGACCCAGAAGACCAGCGGCATCACCAGGGCACCCAGAATGAGGATGATGAAGACGGCCGGTCCGTCGCCACTATCGGCCGATTTCAGATCGGCGCCGCAGGCCGGGCAGGTATCGTTGAGCGCGAGGATGCCACGAAAAAGCCTGCCTCGCCCGCAGCGCGGGCAACGGCAGGCCAATCCGGTCAGAATGGGTGAGGGCGCCATGAGACCCCTCACCCCAGCTGAGCAACGAGGTTCATCAATAGTTGGAGCCGGAGCCCCAGATATAGACGAACGTAAACAGGAACAGCCAGACCACGTCGACGAAGTGCCAGTACCAGGCGGCCGCTTCGAAGCCGAAATGATGATCCGGCGTGAATTGCCCCTTGATGCCGCGGATCAGGCAGACCAGCAGAAACAGGGTGCCGACGATGACGTGGAAACCGTGAAAACCGGTCGCCATGAAGAAGGTCGACGAATAGATACCGTCCTTGAAGGCGAACGGCGCGTGGGCGTATTCGAAGGCCTGCAGGCTGGTGAAGATGAGCCCCAGCAGAACCGTGATCGACAGACCCTGGATGAAGCTCTTGCGGTCACCTTCGCGGAGCGCATGGTGCGCCCAGGTGACGGTGCAACCCGACAGCAGCAGGATCATCGTGTTGAGCAGCGGAATCTCGAACGGGTCGAGGACTTGGACGCCCTTGGGCGGCCAGACGCCGCCGATCGCTTCCTTGGGGAAGAGCGAGGAGTCGAAGAAGGCCCAGAAGAAGGCCACGAAGAACATGACTTCCGAGGCGATGAAGAGGGCCATGCCATAGCGCAGGCCGATCTGCACGACCGGGTTGTGCGCCTTGTCGATCTCGGCTTCGCGCACCACGTCGCGCCACCAGCCGAACATGGTCCCCAGGATCATGACGAGGCCCGGCACGATCGCATAGAGCGGCAACTTGTCGTGCATGTAGAGGACCATGCCCATGAAGAACACGCCGCCGGCAAGGCTGCCGACCAGCGGCCACGGGCTGGGATTGACCAGATGATAGGGATGATTTGGCTTATGTGCCGCGTCGCTCATGGCTTCTACTCTCTCTTTCAAAACGACCGATCACCCCGGGACTGTCCCCCTGATCGACCGGATTTCCTGACAATCTACTTAACTGCCGCCACCTTGGCCAGCTTGCGCCGGCTGTGCTTCCTTGCCGACCCCACCCACAACCTGGTCTGAATCGGCATTGGGAACCTTGAAGAAGGTATAGGCCAGGGTCACGTCGCCGAGACGCGACAGATAGGGATCTTCCTCGAGCTTCGGGTCGAGGAAGAACACCACCGGCATCTCCACGCGTTCGCCTGGCTTCAGTACCTGCTTGTCGAAGCAGAAGCACTGCACCTTCACGAAATACTGTCCGAACACATCCGGCGAAACGTTGAACGTCGCCGATCCGGTCACGGTCTCATTGGTCGGGTTCTCGGCGATGAAGAGCGCCTTGTAGGTAACGCCCGTGCGCACTTCCATCGACCGCACTTCCGGGCTGAAATGCCACGGCATGCCGGCACCAAGGTCGGTGTTGAAGGTGACACGCATTTCCCGATTGCCGACAACGCTTTTATTCTCGGCCGCGCGCTGGGGCGTACCGCCGAAACCGGTCGCCTTGCAGAAAAGGTCGTAGAGCGGCACCGACGCATAGGCGAGGCCGGTCATCCCGCAGACGATGCCGGCCAGCGACATCATCAGATTTCGGTTGCGGCGCGCTAGGCTGTTGGGTGCGGTCTTGGCCATCAGGCGCCTCCCATCTTCACGATGGAAACGATGAAGACGAGCGCCACGAACAGCAGCAGCGCGCCGGCCAATGCCCAATTGCGTTGCTTCAGACGCTTTTGACGTTCGAGTTCCACGCGATCCTCACCGCTCATGATCAGAAGCCCCCGCCCAGCAGCGCAACGAGCCCGGGTGCCCGGTCGATCATCAGCACGGCAAAATGCAGGAAGAGATAAAGGAGCGAGAAGCCGAACATCCGCTTCGCCCATTTAAGATCGTCCGACGTCAACACGCGGACGGCGTAGTAGATGAAGCCCAGGTTGAGCGCGATTGCCGTGGCGCCGTAGATCCAGCCGGCAACACCCAGAAACACGGGGGCGAGGGCGATCGGCGCCAGCAGCAGCGTATAGACCAGCATCTGCTTCTTGGTCGATTTCATGCCGGCCACGACCGGCATCATCGGCACGCCGGCCTTGGTGTAATCCGGGTTGCGCCACAGGGCGAGCGCCCAGAAATGCGGCGGCGTCCACATGAAGATGAGAAGGAACAGCGCGATCGAGGCAATGTCGATGCTGCCCGTCACGGCGGCCCAGCCGATCATCGGCGGGAAGGCGCCGGAGGCGCCGCCGATGACGATGTTCTGCGGCGTGCGGCGCTTCAGCCACATCGTATAGACGACGACGTAGAAGAAGATGGTGAAGGCGAGGAGCGCCGCCGCGGTCAAATTGACCGCGAGGCCCATCAGCATCACCGAGAAGATGGAAAGAGTGAGGCCGAAGGCGAGCGCTTGTTCGGGCGCCACATAGCCTTTCGGGATCGGGCGGCCGCAGGTGCGGCTCATGACGCTGTCGATGTCGCGGTCGTACCACATGTTCATGGCACCCGAGGCGCCGGCGGCAACCGCGATGCACAGAACGGCGACGGCGCCGATCAGCGGATGAATATGGCCGGGCGCCACGTAGAGGCCGGCGAACCCGGAGAAGACCACCAGCGACATGACGCGCGGCTTCAGCAGAGCCCAGAAATCGCCCACGCGCGCGCCGGCCAGCACCAGTTCCGATGCAGCCTCGCCTTCAAGCGACATATCGAGCGCGTTGCGACGCACTTTAGCCATTCGAACAGGACCTAGAAAACTTTCGGGCGGCGGAGGGTTGCTCCGCCGCCCGCTTGGTAACGCTTAGTGATGCTTTGCCGATTCGATGACCGGCAGTTCCTCGAACGTGTGGAACGGCGGCGGCGACGGCAGCGTCCATTCCAGGGTCGTGGCGCCCACGCCCCACGGATTGGCGACGGCCTTGCGGCCGGCAAACACCGTGTAGATCGCCATCACCACGAAGAAGATGGTCGAAGCAAAGGCGATGAACGAACCGATCGACGAAATCTCGTTCCAGAACGCATAGGCGTCCGGGTAATCGGGATAACGACGCGGCATACCAGCCAACCCCAGGAAGTGCTGCGGGAAGAAGGTCAGGTTCACGCCGATGAAGGTGGTGATGAAGTGCAGGTAACCGGCCCAGGCGGGATGCTCGCGGCCGGTGATCTTGCTGATCCAGTAGTAGTAGGCGGCAAAGATCGAGAACACGGCACCCAGGCTGAGGACGTAGTGGAAGTGGGCCACCACGTAGTAGGTGTCATGGAGGCTCTGGTCGAGACCGCCGTTGGCCAGCACCACGCCGGTGACGCCACCGACGGTGAACAGGAAGATGAAGCCGAAGGCCCAGACCATCGGGACCTTGAACTCGATCGATCCGCCCCACATCGTGGCGATCCACGAGAAGATCTTCACACCCGTCGGCACGGCGATGACCATGGTGGCGGCGGTGAAGTAGGCGCGGGTGTCGACGTCGAGGCCCACCGTATACATGTGGTGCGCCCAGACGACGAAGCCGACGAAGCCGATGGCAACCATCGCGTAGGCCATGCCGAGATAGCCGAACACCGGCTTCTTCGAGAAGGTCGAGACGATCTGGCTGATGATGCCGAAGCCCGGAAGAATGAGAATGTACACTTCCGGATGGCCGAAGAACCAGAACAGGTGCTGGAAGAGGATCGGATCACCGCCCTGGTCCGGCTTGAAGAAGGCCGTGCCGAAATTGCGGTCGGTGAGCAGCATCGTGATGGCGCCGCCGAAGACCGGCAGCGAGAGCAGCAGCAGGAACGCGGTCACCAGCACCGACCACACGAACAGCGGCATCTTGTGCAGGGTCATGCCCGGCGCGCGCATGTTGAAGATGGTGGTGATGAAGTTGATGGCGCCCAGGATCGACGAGGCACCGGCAAGGTGCATCGAGAAGATCGCCATATCGACCGCCATGCCCGGCTGTCCTTCATCGGACAGCGGCGGGTAGAGCGTCCAGCCGCCACCGACACCGCCATCCACGAAAGCCGAGCCGATCAGCAGGGCGATCGACGGGATGAGCAGCCAGAAGCTGATGTTGTTCATGCGCGGGAACGCCATGTCGGGGGCGCCGATCATGAGCGGCACGAACCAGTTGCCGAAACCGCCGATGAGCGCCGGCATGACCGTGAAGAAGATCATGATGAGGGCGTGGGCGGTGATGACGACGTTCCACAGCTGGCCGTCGACCTGCGCGTCGGTGCCGAAATACTGGATGCCGGGATGCATCAGCTCGGCGCGCATGTAGATCGAGAATGCACCGCCGATGAGGCCGGCGCAGATCGCGAAGATAAGGTACATCGTGCCGATGTCCTTATGGTTCGTCGAGAAGAGGTAACGGCCCAGACCGGTTGGATGATGGTCGTGATGGGCGTCGTGATGATGTGTACTGACGGGGCTCATGGCTCTTGTCCCTACTCGGATTGGCTATGGTCTTAGTTGGCCGGCTGGGTCGAAACCGGGGCGGCGACCGCAACGTCGGTCGGGTTGCTGCCCGGGACTGTGACCCCGTCTACCTTGGCGAACTTCTTCTGGGCCTCTGCGACCCAGGCCTGGAATTCGGCATCCGTCACGGCGCGGATCTTGATCGGCATGAAGGCATGCGCCGTGCCGCAGAGCTCCGAGCACTGACCGTAATAGAGACCCGGCTTGTCGGTATCGATGTTGAACCAGCTTTCGTTGACGCGACCCGGCACGGCGTCGTGCTTGATGCCGAAGCTGGGCACGGTCCAGGAATGGATCACGTCGGTCGAGGTGATCTGGATGCGGATGTTCTTGCCAACCGGGACGACGACTTCATTGTCGGTCTCAAGGAGGCGCAACTGACCCGGCTGCAACTTGTCGGTCGGCACCATGTTGGCGTCGAAGGTGAAGTTGCCGTTGTCCGGATATTCATAGGACCAGTACCACTGATGGCCGATCGCCCGGATGGTCAGGTCGGCCTGGGGCAGGTCCAGCTGCTTGTAGAGCAACTTGAAGCTGGGGATCGCGACGACGATGAGGATCAGGACGGGGATGACGGTCCAGGCGATCTCAAGGCCGGTGTGGTGCGTGGTCTTCGACGGCACCGGGTTCTTCGACGCGCGGAAGCGGAACATGATGTAGAGCAGCAACAGCAGCACGAAGATCGTGATGACCGTGATGATCGGCAGCAGCACCACATTGTGGAAGTGATGGCTGTCGGCCGCGATCGAGGTCGCCGCTTCTTGCATACCAAGCTGTTCGGGCTTGGCCGCGCCGATCACAGCTTCTTGGGCCAGAGCCTGACCGGCCCCCAGCACGGTGGCGCCCAGCAAGGCCGCGGCACCGGTCATCCGTGTCCAGGACTTGGCGGTCTTGGCCACACCATTATTCATGCGCGTGAGAAACATATCGGTCCCATCCGTTATGGCTAGGGTAGATAGGCAATAAATCCTGTCATCCGGATTTTCGCCAATCGCCCTGGCATGATCAATTCCGCGATCCGGCGGGCCGCCTTTGGCTGCCGTTCGAACCGCGCATCCCCTCTTCGATTTCAGTGCTGCGGCGACAGATGCGTGGATCCCGACCGCAAGCAGGCTGAAACTACACGGGACCTTGATCTAGCTCAAGCATCGGCAAGGGCTAAACGTCGCAGGAAGTGCCTGAAAAGAGCCCTGAAATTGCATCTTCGCGCCCCCGACCGGTCAAAGCGGCACTGGTCTGCGTCATTACGCCGCAATCACTATGGTTAATATTCATTAATGAATCACCGCTATTTGCCCTGAGAGGGTGGTGGCCGCATAATGAGTCGACATATTGAACCTTCCCGACGGGCCGCCTAGATAGTGCCGGGAAATGTAGGTAACGCCATGCAATACCGACCGAATTCGACCGTTCATCCGACTCAGCACCGACCTGTCCTCAGCGAGCTGTCGGCCCGTTCACGCGACATTTTCCGGACCATCGTCGAAGCCTATGTCGAAACCGGTGAGCCGGTCGGGTCGCGGACCCTGTCGCGGCGCCTCGGCCAGCTGGCTGGCGGCCAATTGTCGCCGGCCACGATTCGCAACGTCATGGCGGATCTGGAGGAATTGGGGTTGCTGTTTGCGCCCCACACCTCGGCGGGTCGTTTGCCGACCGATCTCGGCCTCAGGCTGTTCGTCGACGGGCTCATGGAAACAGGTGGTTTGACTGAGGCCGACCGCGCCTCGATCGATGTGCAATGTGCTGCTACCGGGAGATCGCTGCCTGAGGTGCTCGACCAGGCGACGCTGATGCTCTCGGGCCTGTCGCGCTGCGCCGGCATGGTCGTGGCACCGAAGACCGATCGGCCCCTGAAGCATATCGAATTCGTGCATCTGGCACCTGGCCGGGCCCTCGTCGTGATCGTGACCGAGGGCGGGATGGTCGAAAACCGTATCGTCGATGTGCCGCTCGGGCTGCCGTCCTCGGCCCTCCTCGAAGCCACCAACTATCTCACCACGCGGTTGGCGGGTCGGACTCTGGGCATGGGGCGCGATCAGATCCTCTCCGAGCTCGAGACGGAGCGTGCAGCGCTCGATGCCCTGGCCAAAAAAGTGGTGGCGGCCGGTCTTGCCTCCTGGGCCAAGGAGGAGAATAGCGGTGCCTTGATCGTGCGTGGGCAGTCGCATCTCCTTGAAGACGTTACCGGAATCGGCGACCTGGAGCGCCTGCGCTCGCTTTTTGCCGCACTTGAAACCAAGGAGCAGCTTCTTAAATTGGTCGAGGCGGCCGAAGTGGCCGATGGCGTGCAGATTTATATCGGTGCCGAGAACGATCTTTTCGGCCTGGCTGGCTGTTCGGCGGTGATATCGCCATATCGCGACAGCCAGCGGCGGCTGATTGGCGCCATCGGCGTTATCGGTCCCAGCCGTATAAATTATGCGCGCATTATCCCTATGGTGGATTATACCGCCAAGGTCATCGGCCGGATTCTCGGCTGATAGATCAATCAAACGTCTGCAATCGGGAGTTCGAGTTCGACATGACGGGTTCTGAGGAAAAGGAATTTATCGACAATCCCGTCAGCGGGGCTGAGGACAAGCCGGAAGCAGCCGGTGATGGACCGGTCGATTTGGCTGCGCTCCAGGCTGAATATGTCGCTATCAAAGACCAACTTCTGCGCGCGGTGGCTGAGACCGAAAATACGCGCCGGCGCTTGACGCGCGAGCGCGACGAGACGGCGAAATATGCCGCTTCGAGCTTCGCCAAGGAGATGCTGGACGTTGCCGACAATCTGCACCGCGCCCTGGCGGCCATTCCGGCCGAGGCGCTGGCGAAGGATGAAGTGCTGAAGTCGCTCTTCGACGGCGTGTCGGCGACCGAGCGCCAGTTGGACGCAGCTTTTACGCGGCAGCACGTCAAGCGCATCTGGCCGGAAGGTGAGAAGTTCGACAGCAATCTCCACCAAGCCATGTTTGAGGTGCCGGGGACATCGCAGCCGAGCGGCACGGTGGTTCAGGTCCTGCAGGCGGGCTACACGATGCACGACCGGCTGCTGCGCCCGGCCTTGGTCGGGGTTGCGAAAGGCGACGCTAAGCCTGCCGGCGAAGCGGGGCATGTCGATACGGTGGCCTAACTAGGGTACTTTCACCTTCCATCAATTGAGATTGCGAGAGGGGCGACCGGTCGCCCCTCTTGTTTTCGGACCGGCCATGCCACCTGCCCAAAGATTGCTCGCCCTGCGGCTGCTGCTATCCACCGGAATCTTGCTGGGGCTCAATGCGCCGCTCGGCAAGCTTGGCCGCGAGGCCGGAATTTCGGCCGCTGGCTGGGCCTTCGCCATTGCCGGCGGTGGCGCTCTGGTTCTTCTTTCCGTCATTCTGTTGCGCCGGCAGGCCATTCGTTTCGATCGGCAGCATTGGCGCTATTATCTCATCACGGCGCTGCTCTCCTACGTCATTCCCAATCTCATCATCTATGCGGCCATCCCGCATCTGGGTGCTGGCATGACGTCGATCTATTTCACGCTGTCGCCGATCATGACCTTGGGGTTCGCCATTGCTTTGGGCACGAAACGACCTGGGGCGTTGGGCGCTGCGGGTATTGTGCTGGGATGTATCGGTGCGCTGATTGTGGTCCTCTCGAAGGGGCAGGTGGGACGGCCCGCTGATATCAGCTGGGCGATCGGCGCTCTGGTCATTCCGTTCAGCCTCGCCGCGGGCAATGTCTACCGCACCATCGATTGGCCGGAGGGGGCAGCCCCCTTGGTGCTCGCGATGGGCAGCAATGCGATGGCGGCGTTCTTCCTCATCCTCGCGGCCTTCTTGTTCGATGGGCAAGCGCCGTTTGCGGCATTGGCGGCACAGCCGCTGCTCGTCATGGCGCAGATCGCCATCGCCGCCCTCATGTTCGCGCTCTTCTTCCGGCTGCAGGTCGCCGGCGGGCCGGTCTATCTCAGCCAGATCGGCTATGTCGCCGCGGCGACAAGCCTCATCGTCGGCACCTTCCTGCTGGGTGAGGCATACGGCATTGCCACCTGGGGCGGCGGGCTGGTGATCGTCGCCGGTGTGATCGCGACGACCCTGGATCGCGGGGCGAAGACTCAACCGCGATAGGGCAGCAGATCCCGGTCCCAGGGCGGTGTCCCCTTGAACGCGTCGCCGAGGAAGTCGACCATCACCCGCACCTTGGCGCTGACATGGCGCCGGCTGGGATAGAGCGCCAGCAAATCCGTGTCGCTGATATCATGGTCCGGCAACAGGCGCACCAGGCGCCCGGCGCGGATGTCTTCGCCGACCAGGAAGGCTGCCGGCCGGATGATGCCGTGCCCGGCCAGTGCCGCGGCGCGCAGGGTCTCGCCGTTATTGGTATGGAAGGCGCAATTGACGCGCACGCGCTGCGCTGCGCCAGTCCGGTCGGTGAAGTGCCATTCGTCGCCGGTCGCGGCGTAGGAGAAGCCGAGGCAGGCATGGTCGGCGAGATCGCGCGGCTGTTTGGGTGTGCCGTGCGCTTTGAGATAGGCCGGCGCTGCGCAGACCAGATTGCGCGAGGTGGCGAGTTTCTTGGCGATGAGATTGGCGGGGTTCATCGCCTGCGAGACGCGGATGGCGAGGTCGTAGCCTTCCTCCACCATGTCGACCACGCGGTCGATGAGATCGATGTCGAGTTCGATCTCCGGATACATCTTCATGAAGCGGGGCCAGAGCGGCGACAGATGCTTGATGCCGAACGTGACTCCGGCATTGATGCGCAGCTTTCCCCGCGGGTTCAGCGTCGTGCTGCCGGCGATGGCCTCCGCCTCCGCCACATCATCGAGGATCGACCGGCACCGCTCGTAGAGGGCCGTGCCGCTCTCCGTCAGGGACAGCCGTCGCGACGAGCGATTGAGGAGCCGGGTGCTGAGATGCCCCTCCAGTTCGTTCACATAGCGCGTCACGTTGGCCGGCGACGTGTCGAGGGCGTCGGCCGCCTTGGTGAAGCTTCCCTTGGCGACAACGGTCGCAAAGACCTCAAAGGCGCGAAGACGGTCCAAGAGACTGCACCATTATTCATAAAAACTGAATGATATGATCATTTCCTGTGCCTTCATTCAAGTCCTGATCAGGCCTAGCTTCTCCTCATCAGGCCGGAGCGATGGGCTCCACGGCCGCCAAAGCAAGGAAGAAGCGTCATGAATCGTCTCTCTGGGAAAGTCGCCATCGTGACTGGTGCCAGCTCGGGCATCGGCCGTGAAACCGCCAAGCTTTTTGCCGCCGAAGGCGCCAAGGTCGTTGTCGGCGCCCGCCGCCAAAGCGAACTCGACAGCCTGGTCGCCGAGATCAAGGCGGCGGGTGGCGAGGCCATTGCCGTTGCCGGCGATGTTGCCTCGGAAAGCTATCAGGCCGCTCTGGTCGCGACGGCGGAGAAGAGCTATGGCGGGCTCGACATCGCCTTCAACAATGCCGGCACCTTGGGCCCGGTCGGTCCCAGCCACGAAGTGACCGAGGCTGACTTCAATGCCGCCATTGCCGTCAACCTCACCGGTTCCTTCCTCGCCGCCAAGCACCAGATCCCGGCCATGGAAAAGCGCGGCGGCGGGTCGCTGCTCTTCACCTCGACCTTCGTCGGTTACACGGCCTCCTTCCCGGGCATGGCGGCCTATTCTGCGAGCAAGTCCGGCCTCATCGGTCTCACGCAGGCGCTTGCCACGGAATATGGCGCGAAGAACATCCGGGTGAATGCCGTCCTGCCGGGGGCGGTCGACACGCCCATGTACCGCGAGAAGAACAGCACCGAGACCGAACAGACTTTCATCAAGGGCCTTCATGCCTTGAAGCGGGAAGGCAAGCCGGAAGAGCTGGCCCGCGCGGCCTTGTTCCTGGCATCCGATGACGCAAGCTTCGTCACCGGCACGGCGACGCTGGTTGACGGCGGCCTTTCCATCAACCGGGTCTAAAGGGGTCAAACCGCTTCGCTCTCCGATTTCGCCGCCGCCGATCGTGCCGGCGGCGGGTCGGGGTGGCGCTCGAAGGCGCTGCGATACTGGCGCGGCGTCTTCTGGTAGGTGGCGCGGAATAACCTGCTGAAATGGGCCTGGCTGGTGAAGCCGGCGCCAAGCGCGATCTCGCCGATCTGACGCCTTTCTTCGTCCGGCCGTTCCAATTGACGGCGACATTGTTCGAGCCGACGCTGCCGCAGGAAATCGCTGAAGGTGGTGCCGTCTTCCTGGAACAGCATGGCAATATAGCGCGTGGTGATGCGGTACTTGGCGGCCACCGCCTGCACGCCGAATGTCGGTTCATGAAGCTCCAACTCGATAAAATCCTTGATGCGCCGAAGGAGCGAGGCGCGATAGGGCGATACGGCGGGCCGGTTCTCAAGCTGATCGGCGAGCAGGATGCCCAGCAGGTCCATCGCATGGCCGGCGAGGCGCAGCGACATCGGCTGCCGCAAATCGACATTGCCGAGAGTCTCAAAGAGCTTGCCGAGGAAGTTGGACAGCAATGGCTGCAAGACATGGTTTCTCGGCAGCGGCAGGCCCGTGACATGGGAAAGTTGCGGAATTCTTTCGATCAGCATGTGCCGCGGCATCAAGAGGCCCAATAGCTCTCCTTGTTCGGCGAACTCATACGCAAAGTCCGCCGTCAGATCGATCAGCGCCATGTCCCGCTCACCGATAACCAGTTCGCGGCGCGCAAGGCTGATCTCGATATTGCCGCTCAACGGGATCAGCAACAGGCAGCGCGCCGTGAGCAGGGTCGAAGCCTGGTCCCGGTTGAAAAAACCCCGATGCGCGTTCGCGTCTAAATTTAAGATGGCAAGGTCGTGTAACTGCCGGACCTTCAGCGTCGCTTGGAACGGCTGGTCCATCTGGGCACTGATCGACATGGCAAGTGGTATCTGCGCCAGGATTCTTTCCAATGCGGCCGCGCGCATCGCCGGCGGCAGGTTTTCGCTCGCGTATGACAATGAATGCTGCTGACCCGGCAGTTGGTCCGACATCAAATCGGCTCCAGCCGATGCCGGCATGCGGATTTTTTTGACCGCAGTCGCGCCGCCCACGCGCTACGCGCCGATTGCTCCTTGAGCGCCATCGCGCAGCGGTCCCCTTTGATCTGTGACGACAATCCTGCCGCGGGCATTTTCAGGCAGCGCCGTGCCCTTTGTTTGCCTCTAGAAGAAGCAAGATTTGACCAATGAAGAAAAATCAAGTGGGGCATGTCGTCGTTACTTATTCGATCAATAAATCATTAATACTCACGGACGATTTTCTTATCTGCGGACATAGTTCCCAAGCCATTAACGCTTGGTGCTTTTTGTACTGGTCCGTCCCATTAACGCGGTCGGCTAAGGCTTGGGGGGCCCATGCACACGCGGTTCAAGCAGCGTCGAGAGGGGATCCTCGCCGCCCGCAGTGAAGTTCTGGCTCTGTCAGCCGAACGATTGGTCGGAGAACTGCATACGTTTGCGGCACTCGGGGACGCGCCGCTTCTTGCGGCACTCGCCGTCTCCTACCAGGTCGCCATCGACAATGTTCGGCGTGCGGCCCGCACGGGGGCGGCAATGGCCCCCGTCCTCGTTCAATTCGAGTCAACCGGCCGCGAAGTCGTTGCGGCGCTCATGCGTTTGCAGGCGACGATCCCGCCACGTGAAGGTCCGTCCGGAAAGCTACCGGTATCGGCTGCGGGAGCGCGGCCCTGATCCAAACCCATCCGACACAGGTTTCATTTGAAAGCGGCTGGCGCCTGATGCGTCTGCTGCCGGCGATCCAGGAGGCGCCGTCACCATGAATCTCAGCAATTGGAAAATGCGCTCGAAGTTGATTCTGCTGGTCGGCATCATGGCGCTGATCATCGGCACGGTGGCCGGTGTGGGCGTGATCTATCTCAGAAGTGCCGCGACCGACCTCGGCAAAGTGACAATCAGTGCCGTCGAAGGGGTGACCGGTGCCCGCCTCAACCAGAATGTCATTGCCCTGAACCGGACTGAGTATTTTCTTGCCCTAGATCCGTCTGAACAGGGGATCGAGGCGCGGTTGAAGCGTCTTGCCGAGGACCGGCAGCTTTTCTCGGAACGCCTCGCGCAATTGCGCACCACGGCCGGCGAGACGCGCAACAAGCTCCTCGATGACGTCGAGGCCAGCTATGCCGACTATAACGCCGGCGTCGAGGCCACCTTTGCACTCGCCAAAAAGATCGGGGGCAATGTCCAGTTGGGTGAAGCGCAGCAAGCGCTGCTCGATGCCGTCATGGCCAGCCGCCCTAAGGCCGATGCGCTGCAGAAAACCGTCCGTGCTTACTCCGATTTCGTCATCAAACAGGGCAATGAAATTTCGTCCCAGGCGGCAGCCGATGCGGCCTTCGCCCAGACCTTGATGATTGTCGTGGCCATTGCCGGTGTTGTCGGCGGCCTGGCCTTCGGCTATCTCCTGGCCACGATCGGTATCAGCAAGCCGCTCAGCCTGTCGATCGACAATCTCAACCGTCTGTCGCAGGGTGATCTCACCATCGACATCACGGGCGGCAACCGCGCCGATGAAATCGGCGACATTGCCCGCGCCTTGCAGGTCTTCAAGGATACGGCGACCGCAGCCGAGGCTCTTCGTGCCGAACAGGCCGAGGAACAGCGCGCCAAGGAACGCCGGCAGGGTGTCATCGACGGCCTGATCCGCACGTTCGACGACACCATGTCGGCCGAACTCACACAATTGACCTCCGCCTCGACCGAGCTGCAGGCGACGGCACAAAGCATGTCCTCGACCGCCGAGGAAACGAGCCGCCAGGCGACGGCTGTTGCCGCCGCTTCGGAACAGGCTTCGGCCAACGTGCAGACGGTGGCTGCGGCCGCCGACGAGCTCTCGGCCTCGGTGGCCGAGATCAGCCGCCAGGTCGAACAATCGACCCAGATTGCCGGCAAGGCGGTCGCCGATGCGGAACGCACCGATGCCGCCGTCCGCATTCTTGCGGAAGCTGCGCAGAAGATCGGCGCCGTTGTCGGTCTCATCAACGAGATTGCGAGCCAGACCAATCTCCTTGCGCTCAACGCCACCATCGAGGCGGCGCGTGCGGGTGAGGCCGGCAAGGGCTTTGCCGTCGTGGCGTCTGAAGTGAAGAATCTCGCCACCCAGACGGCAAAGGCCACCGACGATATCAGCGCGCAGATCAGCGGCATGCAAGCCAGCACGGAAGAAGCCGTCAGCGCCATCAAGGGGATATCGAACATCATCGGGCAGATGAGCGAAATCACCACCACGATTGCTTCCGCCGTTCAGGAACAGGGCGCTGCGACGCAGGAAATCGCGCGCAACGTTCAGCAGGCGGCGCAGGGAACCCAGGACGTCTCCACCAATATCGGTGGCGTCACCCAGGCGGCCGGCGAAACCGGGGCGGCATCGAGCCAGGTACTCGGCACGGCCTCGACTCTCTCGCGGCAAGCCGACACGTTGCGCCAGTCGGTCAGCCAGTTCCTTGATGGGGTTCGCACGGCCTGATGAAGCCGTGACCGGCGATTTCCCCGGCGGACCGACGGTGCTGTCCTAGTTGGATGAACTGTCGGCCGCCGGCGGAAAGCTCGCCGGCCAGAAATCGGGATCGTGCAAGAGATCCTGGATACCGTTGATGACAAACTGCACGCCGATGCAGACCATCAGGAATCCCATGATGCGGGAAATGGCGGCGATGCCGTTGGCGCCCAGCAGCCGATTGAAGAGGCCTGCGGCGCGCAGACAGAACCAGATGATGATCGCCGTGATGATGATGCCGACCGAAATCACCACATAGGTCATAGGCGTCGAAAGTTCACCCGATTGCTGCACGGTCGTCGACATAGTGATGACGAGTGCAATGGAACCTGGACCTGAGAGGCCTGGCATCGCCAGTGGCGTGAAGGATATGTCCATCTTTTGTCGAGCCTCGATATCGGAATCGGTATCGAGCGGATTTTCCTGCGGAAACAGCATGCGGAATCCGAGGAATGCGACGATCATTCCGCCGGCAATGCGCAAGCCCGGGATCGAGATGCCGAATAGATCCATGATCAGGACGCCGGCCAGCAGGAAGACCAGCAGGATGGCGGTCATATAGAGGCAGGCCATGGTGATCTGCCGATTGCGCTCGATTGTGGTGAGATTGCCGGTAATGCCGATCAGCATGCCGGCCGCCGAGATCGGATTGATGATCGGCAGCAAGGTCGCGACCGTCCAGCCGATGTAAGAGAGGAAATTGGAGGTCATAATCTCGCGGGTTCCCTTCCTCAGCCCCTTACCTTGCCCATCTTCCCAGAAACCCCGCCCGCGTCAAACCCCTCAACCTATTGTCTCCAGACATGATTCTGCTTTGGCCGGATTCGATCCGTGGCTACGATCGACCCGCCCAAGCTACCGGAGGCCTTGACGATGGAATATGTGCACCACCTGTTGATGGTTTATGCCGTCTATATCCTCGGCACGGCGAGCCCAGGTCCCAGCAACATGACGATCATGGCGGTTGCCATGCAGTATGGCAGGCGCCCGGCGTTGACTCTGGCGGCGGGCGTCATGACGGGCTCGCTGAGCTGGGCAGCGCTGGCGGCGACTGGTCTCTCGGCGGTGCTCGCGACCTATGCCGACGCACTCCTCGCGATCAAGATCTGCGGCGGCCTCTATCTGCTCTATCTCGCCTGGAAATCCGGCCGCAGTGCGTGGCTGGCCAAGGAGAAGGCGGCGATCAAGGCGCCGCATGCGTCACTTTACCGTCGCGGCCTCTTCATGCATCTCAGCAATCCAAAGGCAGTCATGTCCTGGCTCGCGGTCATGTCGTTGGGACTGCAGCCGAATTCACCGGCTTTCATCCTGCCCGCCATCCTCGCCGGTTGTGCGATGCTCGGGACCGCGATCTTCGGCGGTTATGCACTGCTCTTCTCGACGGCGCCGATGGTGCGCATCTATACCAAGGCCCGGCGCTGGATCGAAGGCTCGCTCGCTTGCTTGTTCAGCTACGCCGGATTACGGCTGCTATTGTCCCGCGGTTAAGCTGGAGAGAGGCGCAACTCTCCTAGCCCCGCTTCCAATCGATTCCAAGCAGCAAACATCCCTTCTCCGTACGGCTGTTATGAACCGTGCCCGGCTCGTACATCACGAAATCGCCGGCCTTTAGGATGGTCCCATCGCTCTCGATGAGCTCTCCCTCCAGGATGATGAATTCCTCGCGGAAGGGATGTTCATGGGCGATGGTCTCGGCACCAGGTTCCATGCGGATGAGGTAGGCGCCTTGCCGGTCATCGCGATCGTAGGAAAGCTCGATCACGGACATGTCGCGTTGTACCGGCCCTTCCATGTCATAGGGTGCGAAAGGCTTGATCCGGGTGTGGATGATGCGCCGCCCCGGTTTCCATTCTTCATGCGCGCCTGACATGCCG
This sequence comes from Dongia sp., assembly GCF_041910485.1. GTDB lineage: Bacteria > Pseudomonadota > Alphaproteobacteria > Dongiales > Dongiaceae > Dongia. The sequence continues at coordinate 186,904 of NZ_JAYRQR010000050.1, read as the reverse complement.
CTCTCCTTGCCGTAGCCTCAGAGGAGGCCGATGACCGATACCTGCCGACCATAGTCCGGTTCGCCGCGCTTGGTCTTGCGGCGGTAGCTGAAAAAATCATCCTCCAGCGCACAGGTATCGTGCCCGGTGGCGATGACGGTGCCGAGGCCCAGTTTCTCAAGGCGGCTCGCGCAATAGCCGGCAAGATCGAATTGGAACTTGCGGCAGGCATTTGCAGCGAAAAAGCGGGCGTTGGCGGGATCCTGTGCGATGAACGGTGCCGGAAACTCCGTCCCGACTTCGTAGGATGCTTGCCCGATGCAGGGGCCGATCGCGGCGACGATGTTCTCGCGGCGCGCGCCGAGCGTTTCCATGACGCGCACAGTCTCTTCAAGGACGCCGCCGACGGCGCCCTTCCAACCGGCATGGGCGGCGCCGACCACGCCGGCTGCGGCATCGGCGAATAGAACCGGGCCGCAATCGGCGGTCAGCACACCCAAATTGACGCCTTGGGTGTTGGTCACAAGGCCGTCCACTTCCGGGCGGTTCGACTGGTCAAGGGGACGGTCGACCACGAGGACCTTGGCCGAATGCACTTGATAGGCTGTGCTGAGCGGCGTGTCGGTCAATCCGGCGGCCTTCACGGCACGTGCCCGGTTTTCCATGACCCGGTCGCGCTCGTCGGTGGTGCCGAGGCCGCAATTCAAGGAATCGTAAATCCCGTCACTGACGCCGCCATTGCGGGTCAGGAAACCGTGCCGGATGCCGGGCAGCCGATCGAGTTCACCCACGGTCACGATCATAATCCGGCCAAGCCTCCCGCACGTTCAATATTGAGTTGCGGACCGGCCAAGCCGATCACCTTGAACAGCCTGCCCATTTGTTCCGGCGCAATCAAGCGGTGGACTTGGCGGTGCAGGATTTCGCCCGTCGCCGCATCCGCTTTCTGCGCCAGCATATTGGCGCGGAGTTCGATGCCGAGGGCGCGCAGGAAGTCGCCTTGTGCCGTCGGGCCGAACACCTGGGCACCGGCTTCCGCCGCCGCATCCGTGAGGGCGCCGAAATCGACATGGGCCGTGAGATCGGCCTCGCCCAGTGCTTCCAGCGGCAGATGGAATTTGTGCCGCTTCAGCGCCTGGAAGGAATCGCCAAGGCCGCTTTCGGCCGGGCCGTAATCGATGATGAGTGCTGCCCCATTGTCGCGGACCAGGCGGCGGGCGATCGCGTCGATGAGGGCAATCGCGGCGGGGCTCACTTCCGCAACCGCACCGCTCTTGGCATTCCGGTGTGCCGGTCGCAGAAGGCCGATGGCGCTGCTCGGCGCCGTCACGCCGAAAGCGAGGCCGCTGCTATTCTCGGCGACAACGCGTTCCCGCCATCCATCGTCGGTCATGACCAATTGATGGATCGGCAGTGCATCGAAAAGTTCGTTGGCGATGAGCAGCATCGGCCCTTCCGGCACGCTGCCCAAGGTCTCATGCCAAATGGGCGTGTGATCGACGAGTCTTTCCGCCTGCTGCTGCCGCAAGGCCGCGTTGATCTCCACCAGATGCAATTGTTTAGCAGCCAGGAAGGCAGGTGCCACGCGCGCTGCCCGCAGGGCATCGGCCATCAGCGTGCCGCGTCCAGGGCCGATCTCGACCAGATGGAATTTGGCGGGCGCCCCCAGCCGCTGCCAGGTATCGACGCACCACAGGCCGATCAGTTCGCCGAACATCTGGCTGACTTCCGGTGCGGTGACGAAATCGCCTTCCGGCCCCAGCGGATCGTTGTCGCGGTAATAGCCGCCGCGGCCGGCGAGCGCCTCCTGCATCAGCTGCGCCACCGTCAGCGGCCCTTCCAGGGCGATACGTTGGCGGATGCTGCGCTCGACGGCGTTCATCGGCATCAGGCAGTGGCGACGCGGCGGCCGCGCCAGATGAGGTAGAGGCCGTAAACCAGCATCGGCACCGACAGCCATTGTCCCCAGGTCGTTTCGACCAGCGTGCCGCGAAAGGCTTCCGGCTCGCGGAACATTTCGGAAAGGACACGGGCCAGCGCATAGCCGATGAGAAAGACGCCGGACAGGGTGCCGAGCCGTTCGCGCACAGTCCGACGGTGTGCCAGCACGGCGAGTATCAGGAAGAGGAGCAGCCCCTCGGTCAAGGCCTCATAGATCTGGCTCGGATGGCGCGGCAGATTGTCGACATGCGGAAAGATCACCGCCCAGGGAACATCCGTTGGCCGCCCGACCAGTTCGCCGTTGATGAAATTGGCAAGGCGACCGAGGCCGAGGCCGATCGGCGTCGCCGCGGCGGCAAGATCGGCCAGGGCGAAGAAGGGGATGCCCGCGCGGCGCGCATAGATGAACATGGCGGTGATGACGCCGACGAGGCCGCCGTGGAAGGCCATGCCGCCCTTCCAGACCATCAGGATCTCCAGCGGATGCGCGAAATAGTAACCCGGGTCCCACAGCAGCACATGGCCGAGCCTGCCGCCGATGATCGTGCCGAGCGTCGCCCAGGTGATCATGTCCTCGCAATGGTTCGGCTTGACGATCGCGGGCGGCTTCTTGGCGAGATAGAGCATGTAGCGCCAGCCGATGAGGATGCCGAAGATATAGGCCAGCGCATACCAGCGGATCACGATGGGGCCGAGGGCGATGGCCACCGGATCGAATTCGGGAAAGATGAAATAGCTGGTTTCCGGCGTCATTCTGTACACTCGTCAGCGGCCACGGGCTCGGTTATATAAGGCCCAGGGGAATGGGCCACAAGTTTAGGAAGTTTCACCATGCAGAGCGATAACCGCATTCTTGATGACATGGCCAAGGTGGCCGGTGGCGCCATCGGATCGCTCACGGGCCTCCGGACCGAGATCGAGACCAAGATTCAGCATCAGTTGGAACGCCTGCTCGGGCGCATGAACCTGGTCAGCCGTGAGGAATTCGAGACCATGAAGGCGGTCGCCCAGGCCGCCCGCGAAGAGCAGATCAAGCTGGAACGCCGCTTGGCGGCCCTTGAAGCCAAACTGGCCGCCGCAGAAGGGCCGAAACCGGCGCTCTGAACGGGCCTTTTGGGGGCCGCTTCGGAAGAAATGCGGCAGTCGTATTAAACTTCGTAAATGCCTCTTGCGCTGCACCGCCAAATTTGCGACTCTAAATGTGGTGGCGAATTAACCATTCTCCACCAAGCCTTAGGGGTCGCGCGCCCCATGAGTGGCGGCTCCGCGAGGCATGAGTCTGGTCGATCATAGGCGGCCGGTTCGCCCGGCAGCCACCCGCATGGAGGGCGCTTCCGATGCAGTTGAACCACGAATCGACCCTGGCCCCGACCGCTAATCCCCTCGACATGATGGAAGAATTGGTCAACGCCAACGAATGGCGTTACGACCGCTCGACCGACGAGGAGATGATCGTCGAATTCACCGGCCAGTGGTGCGAATACCGCATGTTCTTCGTCTGGCAGGAGGATCTCGGAGCTTTGTATTTTTCGTGCCTGTTCGACACCAAGATTCCGGTGGGGAAGCGTGCCGGGGTGGCCGAGCTGCTGAGCTATATCAACGAGCGCCTGTGGCTGGGTCATTTCGACCTCTGCTCCGAGGAACTGGCGCCGATGTTCCGCCACACCATTCTCCTGCGCGGGACGGCCGGCGTTTCGGCCGAGCAGCTCGAGGATTTGATGGAAGCTGCCATCAATGAGTGCGAAAGGTTCTACCCCGCCTTCCAATTCCTGCTCTGGGGCGGTAAGAAACCGCAGGAGGCGGTTGAAGCAGCGCTGCTCGACACGGTCGGCACGGCCTGATTTCGTCACCGCCCAGCAAAGAAACGGGCGGGGATGATATGGCGACACTGCAATTACCGGGCGCGCTGCTGCTCGTCGGCTGCGGCAAGATGGGCGGCGCGCTGCTGAGGGGCTGGCTGAAGCAGGGCGTGAAGGCCGATCAGGTCTACGTGGTCGATCTGGCGCCCAAGGACCTCGACGACGTCAAGGCGGCCGGCGTTCATATCCTGACGGCCCCCGACCAGTTGCCGGGCGACCTCAAGCCCGCGATCATTCTTCTGGCGGTCAAGCCGCAATTCATGGACGAGGCCCTGGCGCACTACAAGAAATTCGCCGGGCCGGGCACGACCTTCCTTTCCATCGCCGCCGGCAAGACCGTCGCCTATTTCAAGAAGATGCTGGGTGCGGATGCGCTTATCGTGCGCTCGATGCCCAACACGCCGGCTGCCGTCAGCCGCGGCATGACCGTGCTGTGCCGCGATCCGGGCGTGCCGGCGCCAACGCTCGATCTGTGCGGGGAGCTCCTCAGCGCCGTGGGCGAAATTGCCTGGGTGGATGATGAGGCGCTGCTCAACCAGGTGACGGCCGTTTCCGGCGGTGGCCCGGCCTATGTGTTCTTGCTGATCGAAGCGCTTGCCGAGGCGGGCCGCGTCAATGGCCTGCCGGCGGACCTTGCCATGCAATTGGCCCGTTCGACCGTCTGCGGGTCGGGCGAGCTTGCCCATCAGTCACCTGAGTCGGCTACTGCGCTGCGACAGGCGGTGATGAGCCCCAAGGGCACCACCCTTGAGGCGATCAATGTGCTGATGGCCGAGGATGGCATTCAGCCGCTGATGAACCGCGCCATTGCCGCGGCGACCCGACGCTCGCGCGAACTCGCCACCTGATCGGGGGCGGAAGAGATGAGCAGCAGCGTCGATCGCGTGCGCGCCGCCCTGGTGGCTGCCGGGTGCAGGGCGGATATCAAGGAATTCGATGCTTCGACCCGGACCTCGGCCGATGCGGCGGCGGCGATCGGCTGCGCCCAGGCGCAAATCGCCAAGTCGCTAGTCTTCCGTGCCACCGCCAGCAACCGGGCCATCCTGGTCATCGCCTCCGGCACCAATCGCGTGGATGAGAAGAAGCTCGCGGTTCTGGTAGGTGAGAAAATCGGCAAGGCCGATGCCGACTTCGTGCGCAGTGAGACCGGCTTTGCCATCGGTGGCGTAGCACCGCTTGGGACGGTCGGTCCGGTCCAGGTATTGATCGACGCGGACCTGCTGCAATATGCCGAAATCTGGGCGGCGGCCGGCGCACCGAATGCCGTCTTCAGATTGACGCCGGCCGATCTCGCGCGGGTGACACAGGGGCAAGTCGTTGAGGTGAAGGTATGAGCGAGCGCGTGACCGATCGTAGCGGCTGGGTGGCACTTGCCGGTACCTATCGCCATTTCCCGGCCTTGGCCGGCAACAGCTCGACCGACTGGCTCGTCATCGGCGGTGGTTTCACCGGTCTTGCCGCTGCGCGCCGCCTGGCCGAACTGCATCCCAACGACCGCATCATGCTCATCGACCGGAAGCGGTTGGGGCAGGGGGCAAGCGGGCGCAATTCGGGCTTTGCCGTGGCGCGCGAGATGCCTGGTCCCGCCGAAATCCGCCATCAGAAGGACCGGGCCGTCTATCTTGCCAATGCCGCCATCCATCAGGCGGCCGGCGCCGAGGTGAAGCGGCTCGTGAGCGAACTCGGCATCGATTGCGATTATGATTCCGGTGGCTACATTTTCGCCGTGCGCGAGCGGGCGAAGTTCCAGGCCCTTGAAGAGCGCGCCCGGATGATCAACGATCTGGGTGGTGAAGCACGCGTTCTCGACCATGAGGCGCTGAAGGCGCGGCTCGGCATCGGCTTCTATAATCACGGACTATGGTTGGGTGGTGGCAACGCCCTGCTGCAGCCGGCCAAGTTCGCAAAAGGCTTGATCGATACCCTGCCGCCGCAGATCGAATGTTTTGAGAACACGGAAGCGCTGCGCATTGAATCGGCCGCCGGTGGTGGCGTCGTCGTCCATCTGCCTGATGGGCAGGTCAAGGCACGTCGGGTGATCGTCGGGCTCAACGCCTTCATGCCGCGCTTGGGATTGAAGCGTGATCGCGTATTCCCCATCTCGCTCACCGCCAGCCTTACCCGCCCGCTCACCGAAGAAGAAGAGAACGCCATCCGCAAGGCAGCGCCTTGGGGCGGTCTCTGCCCGGTCGAAGGCGGGGCAACCGTTCGCCTCACGGCCGATCGGCGCATCCTCATGCGCAACACGGCCGAATACGAGCCTGATGGCATCAGCGAGGCCATGCTGGCCAAGCGCAAGGCGTGGCACGAAATGGGGCTGCGGCATCGCTTTCCCTTTCTGGGCAAGGATGCGATCGAGTTCACCTGGTCCGGCCATATGGCTGCGAGCCGAAACTGGACGTTCGTGTTCGAGCAGGTTTCACCGGGCCTTTACGCGGCTGGGTGCTATAACGGCGCAGGCGTGGCGCGGGGAACCCTGCTGGGCCGTCTCATGGCGGAACATGCCAGCGGGGAAAGATCGCCGCTGGTCGAGACGGCGCTGGGGCTCGACAAGCCTAGCTGGGTCCCGACAGGGTCCCTTTTTACTTGGATCGCGAAAGTCCGACTGGCCCATGAACTGCACCAGGCACGATCCGAACACTGAAAAGTCAGTGATGCACATCCTGCCAGCGTGGCAAGAACACGCTGACTGTCGTCCCGCGGCCGATCTCGCTGTTGATGGCGATGCGTCCTGACATTGCCTCGACCAACGACTTGCAGATAGCGAGACCCAGGCCGACACCACCCGTGTCGCGAACCATTGCGTCGGATACTTGATAGAACGGCTTCACGACGTCGGCCAATTTGTCTTCCGGAATGCCGCGGCCAGTATCGCGCACAAAAATGGTGGGGCCTTCGACGTCGGCAATGCCCACTTCCACCAGCCCGCCCGCCGGCGTGAACTTGATGCCGTTCGAGACCAGGTTGATGATGATCTGGCAAACCGCCTTGACGTCGGCTTTCAAGACGATTTGATCCGCGGGCTCGATGAGCTTGAGTTCGACCCCCTTGGTGTTGGCGTTGGCCAAGAGGGTGCCGGAGATTGGTGCCCAGACGTCCTGTAACGTGACCGGGCTGAGCTTGAGGTCGTGTTTCCCTGATTCGATGCGCGACAGATCGAGAATGCCGTTGACGTGATCCAGCAAGAGCTGCCCGCTTTGATGGATGTCGGCGATATATTCCCGGTAGCTGGGATTATCGATCGGGCCGCCAATCTCCCGCTCCATCAGTTCCGAGAATCCGATGATGGCATTGAGCGGCGTGCGCAATTCGTGACTCATGACAGCCAGGAAGCTGGACTTCGCGCGGCTGGCTTCCTCGGCACGTTCGACGGCCAGTTCCCGATCGGCGAGCAAACGCCGCAGCTCCATCTCTGACTTCTGGATCTGCGTCATGTCGCGCATGATTGCTGTCAGCGTCACCCGCCCTGCGACCTCGACCCGAGAAATGATGGCCGCCAATGGAATGACGCTGCCGTTGGCGTGCAGCCCCTGCACTTCACGCCAATCACCCATCTCGCGGCTGACCTCATCACTTTTCAGGAATGCCTTCATGTGCTCCTGATGCGCATATACGAGATGCGGTGGAATCAGCCGATCGAGCGTGGTTCCGATCATGGTCGCGGCGCCGTAGCCGAAGATTCGTTCTGCTTCGCGGTTGAATGCGATGATGCGCAAATGTTCGTCGATCGATATGATGCCGACGGCAGCTGTATCCAAGATAGTTGCCAGACGCTTTTCGCTTTCTGCCAGCCGCAAGTTCGCAGCCTCGATATCAGATTCCGCCTTCTTCAGATCGGTGATGTCGACCATCAGCCCGCGCACCAGGTTTGTGCCGCCATTGCGGTCGATAACGGAGACGACTTCGTGAATCCACACGATGTCCCCATTGGCATCGATCATGCGATAGGTCGACTGGTACGAGCCCGTGTTTGCAGTGCCGAGGTGATATTCCGCAATCGCCTGGGCGCGATCGTCGGGATGTACGTGAGTCTCCCAAAACAGGGGGATGGTCAGCCAGTCTGTTGGTGAATAACCCAGGATCCGCTCGGTGCTGTCACTGACATAGGTCATGTGATCGCGCGCTAAGTCGGCTTCCCACACAATGCCGTTGATGGTCGAGATGAGATCCCGGTAGTTCTGGTCCGAGTGCCTTCGTTCGTCGGCCGCCTTCTTGAAGATGGTGATGTCCCGAATGACGCCGAGCAGACGCTTGGTGCCATCGGAATCGACATGCGACATCTTGCCGGCAGCACGATACCAGCGCATTTCACCGTCACCCAGGTCGCGGCGAAACTCCACTTCGCACATTTCTTCGCTGTCGTGCGCGACGCGGTAGGCCTCTTTGACCATCTCCCGGTCTTCATGGTGAAGACTCGCCAGGAATTCATCGAGGCTATCTGCGGCCTGGTGGCCGGGAATGCCGTGTACCCAATCGGTGTGTGAACGGCATATGATCGCGCTCGTATCTGGCTGCACTTCCCATGAGCCGAGCTCAGCCGCGGTGAGGGCCAGTCGCAATCGCTCCTCGCTACGACGAACGGCAATATCGCTCTCGCGTCTGTGCAGGGCCATCTTGATCGTGGCGTGTAACTCACGTTCGGAAAATGGCTTGACCAAATAACCATAGGGCTTGGTCTGCCTGGCGCGCTCAAGCGTTGCTTCTTCGGTATAGGCCGTCAGATAGATGACCGGAACCATCAGGTCTTGCGGGATGTGGGCGGCGGTCTCGATCCCGTCCATTTCGCCGTCGATGTGGATGTCCATCAAGACCACATCGGGCTTGTGCGCATGTATGCTGCGCAGCGCATCTTCACCATTGGAGACGATGATCGAGGCATTGTAGCCGAGCTTGTTCAGGCTGCGGCACAGATTGAGCGCAACAATCCGCTCGTCTTCGACGACCATGATCATGGGAGAATAGGGCGCGTTCATGCCGTCAACCTCATGCCGGTCGTGGGAATCGGATGCTGAAGCAGGTCGGACTGTTCGCCTGCACAGACAGATGTCCACGAATTTGCGCCGCCAGCATCGTCACCAACTGCAACCCGAGAGTCGCCTGTTTTTCGATGTCGATGCCGTTTGGCAGGCCAATCCCATCATCCCGGATGCTCAACTCATACCCGTCATCATTCGTTAACCCAAAGTGAATCTGGATATTTCCGGTGCGGCCGTCCGGGAAGCCATGCTTCAACGCGTTGGTGGTCAGCTCGTTGACGATCAGGCCGCACGGGATGGCCGAATTGATAGGAAGAAATATGTCATCAGCAAGAATTTCGACATTCACCTGGTTGCTCGACAAGGCGTAGGAGGAAATCAGGGTTGGAACAAAGCTGTCGAGAAAAGTGGCGAAATCGACTTTGGCGAAGTCTCGCGATTGGTAAAGCGTTTGATGGATCAACGCCATGGAACGGATCCGGTGCTGACTGTCGCGCAACGTGGCGATAACGACCGGATCGTCGATCTGGCCGGCCTGGAGATCGAGGAGGCTGTAGACGATCTGCAGATTGTTTTTAACGCGGTGGTGAATCTCGCCCAGAAGCAGATCCTTCTCCTTGAGCGATTGCTGGATGCTCTCTTCGCGGTGCTTGCGGTCGGAAATGTCGACGATCGCGGAAAGAACCATCGTTCCGTCTTCGGTCTCGATCGGGTTCAGTCCGATTTCCACGGGAAAGTCGCTGCCATCCTTGCGCCGGGCATAAAGATCGCGGCCAGCGCCCATCGGCCGTGCGTTGGCGGCACCGGCAAACGTGGCCCGGAGCGCCGGGTGGCCACCGCGAAAACGCTCCGGTACCAGCATCTCCACGGGCTGGCCCAGCATTTCGGTCCGGCTATAGCCGAAAACCCGCTCGGCCTGCGCATTGACCATCTCAATCTGGCCGCGTGGATTGATCATCACCATCGCATTTGGAGCAGCTTCGACGACCAGACGGAAACGCTCTTCGGATCTTTTGCGTTCGGAAATATCGACGACGGTTGAGAGAACCATCGTGCCTTCTTCCATCTCGATCGGGTTCAGTCCGATCTCGACGGGAAATTCGCTGCCGTCTTTCCGGCGAGCAAAGAGCTCGCGCCCCATTCCCATCGGCCGCGATTGCGGTTCACCAAAATATGCCGTGCGCAACGATGGGTGCTGTGTGCGAAAGCGATGCGGCAGCAAAATCTCTAGCTGCTGGCCGATCAGTTCCGACCGGGTATAGCCGAAGACCCGTTCTGCTTGAACATTGACCATTTCAATCCGGCCTTCCGGACTGACCATGATCATGGCGCTGGGGGACGCCTCAACGACCCGGCGAAATCGTGACTCGCCGGCTGGGTGATCTGTTGTCGATTCCTTCAGGCCGTTGGCGGCAGCGGGCAATGCCGTTTCCTCCACAGCTGTTAGCAGAAGGCGCAATGCTGCTTATAGTGGGGAGATATAGAACCCTATGCAAGTCTGGATGTATGCAGAGATATCTTTGTCAGTGTGGCCGGTTTAAATTCCCCAGCGCCTGTGAGGACTTTCCTCTGCCGCTTCATTCATGCAGCTTCAGCGCGCGCACCACGGCGGCTCTCTGTGCCATCAATTTCCGATGTGCGAGGACCTTGGGGAATTGTGTCGGATCGACCCCGTCAGCTTCCAGCCAAGTTGCCAGGGTGAAGAGATAGGGATCGCAGACCGAATAGCGTTCGCCCAGGACATAAGGGCCAACCAGCATCTCGGTCTCGATCAGGCGGAAACATTCGGCGACATTTCCCGCTGCTTTTTTCTTCATGGCTTCGATTGCCGCCACATCGTCCACCCATCGATATCCGCGCGTGCGATGGGCGTGGGCGACATGAACTGTGGCGCACAGATAGCTAGCGAAGGAAAGCGCCTGGCCCAAGGCAAAAGGATCGTCGAACGGTGCCAGCTGTGCCGTCGGATGCGTTTGCGCGATGTAGAAGAGAATCGCCGGCGTCTCCGTGAGAATCCCGCGTTCGGTGACAAGTGCCGGGACGCGCCCTTTGGGATTGATCTTCAGGAAGGCCTCGCCGCGTTGCTCGTTGCTGGCAAAATCCACCCGGATTGCTTCGAAATCGGCCCCGGCTTCCTCCAGCGCGATGTGAGAGGCGAGGGCGCATGAATGGGGTGAGAAATAGAGTTTCATCTTGGATCGTCTCCGTCTCATTTCTTGGGCATTTGCCATTCGCCGGTCGCGATGGCGTTTCGCCGCGTTCTTGCCGGCAACTTACCGGTGAAACGCGCATCTCGTCGACACTCTTCCGCCGGACGCACATGCCGGGTTGATTCCCGGGGCCTCCGGGGCTTATTCGATGACAAGACCCTCCGAATTTTGCGGAAAGAGCAGCATCATGGCCGCCACTCCATCGACCGAACAGCAGCCGGTGACCATCTTCGGCCCTGACTTTCCGTTCCCGTTCGACGATTGGATCAAGCACCCGGCGGGCCTGGGAGCGATCCCGGCCGACAGGCACGGTGCCGAAGTGGCCATCATCGGTGCGGGCATCTCCGGCCTGATCGCCGCCTACGAATTGATGAAGCTCGGCTTGAAACCGGTCGTCTACGAAGCCTCGCAGCTGGGCGGCCGCCTGCGCTCACAGCCCTTCGAAGGTGCCCCCGATGGCGTCATCGCCGAATTGGGCGGCATGCGCTTCCCGGTCTCCTCGACCGCCTTTTATCACTATGTCGATCGCCTCGGCCTCGACTCTCGCCCCTTCCCGAATCCGCTCACGGAAGCAGCCGGCAGCACGGTCATCAATCTCGAGGGTGAGACCTATTACGCCCGCACGATCGACGATCTGCCGAAATTGTTTCGCGAAGTGGCCGATGCCTACCACGCGGCGCTTGAAGAACATGCACAATATTCGCAGCTGCAGCAGGCCATCCGCCGGCGCGATGTCGCCGCGATCAAGGAAATCTGGAATCCGCTGGTCAAGGAATGGGACGAGCGCACCTTCTACGATTTCGTCACCCGTTCGCAGGCTTTCTCGAAGCTCAGTTTCCATCACCGCGAGGTCTTCGGCCAGGTCGGCTTCGGCACCGGCGGCTGGGATTCCGATTTCCCCAATTCGATGCTGGAAATCCTGCGCGTCAATGTGACCGAGTGTGACGATCATCAGCGCTATATCGTTGGTGGCGTCGAGCAGGTGCCGCAGGGAATCTGGCGCCGCCAGCCCGAACGCCTCCAGCATTGGCCGAAGGGTACCTCGCTCTCCAGCCTGCATGGCGGCGCGCCGCTGCCCGGCGTGGCGCATATCAAACGTCGTGCCGACGGCGATTTCGATGTGGTCGACCGCTGGGGTCGGCGCAAGCAGTTCGCCGCCATCGTCGCCACCTGCCAATCCTGGCTTCTCACCACCAGCATCGACACCGATGAATCCGTCTTTTCGCAGAAGATCTGGATGGCCCTCGATCGCACGCGCTACATGCAATCCTCCAAGACCTTCGTGATGGTCGATCGGCCGTTCTGGAAGGACAAAGATCCGCTGACGGGGCGCGATGTCATGAGCATGACACTGACCGATCGCCTGACCCGGGGTACCTATCTCTTCGACAATGGGCCGGATAAGCCCGGTGTCATCTGTTTGACCTATAGCTGGATGTCGGACGCTTTGAAGATGTTGCCGCTCCCCGTCGAGCGGCGCGTGGAGCTGGCGCTGTCGGCTCTTTCCAAGATCTATCCGCAGGTCGATATCGCCAAGCACATCATCGGCGACCCGATCACCGTCTCGTGGGAGGCCGACCCGCATTTCCTCGGCGCCTTCAAGGGCGCGCTGCCGGGGCATTACCGTTACAACCACCGCATGTTCGGTCATTTCATGCAGAAGGGCATGCCGCCCGCCGAACGCGGCATTTTCATGGCCGGCGATGATGTGGCCTGGATTCCGGCCTGGGTCGAAGGTGCTGTGCAGACGGCACTCAATGCCGTCTGGGGCGTCATGACCCATTTCGGCGGGCATACGCACAAGGAAAACCCCGGCCCGGGCGATGTCTATGAGCGGATCGGTCCCGTGGCTCTGCCGGATTGACCCGGGCTTACCGGGAACTGTACCCGGCTTGTCGCTGTTCAGGTTCCGCCTGTATCATTGCTGCCGAATTGTCCGGGATAGCGGAGGCCATCATGGCTAGACGGGCGACGAAGAAGAAGACAGCGAAGAAGCCGGCTGCAAGACACGCGCGGCCGAACGATCCGGCAGCGGCGATGCGGGCGGCCCTGCTCGAGCTGGTGGCAACGCAGGGTTGGCGCGACCTGTCGCTCGCTGAAATCGCCGAGGCGGCCGGGCTCGACATGGCGACGGCGCATGCGACCTATCCGACCAAGGCAGCTCTCCTCAAAGGGCTGGCGCGGGCAACCGATGCCGAGATTCTGGACGGTCTCAAGGTTGATCCGCTGGATGGAACCGGCAAGGACCGGCTGTTCGACCTCCTGATGCGGCGCTTCGATCATCTGCAGCAGCATCGCGACGCCTACGCGACCCTGTTGCGTGAATTGCCGACGACGCCGATCGAAGCGGCCGAGATGTCGTGCCAGGTGGCGCGCTCCATGAGCCTCACACTGGAAACGGCCGGTGTCAGTGCCTCCGGCCTGCGCGGGTTATTGCGTGTCCAGGGGTTGATCGCGATCTATGCCGCCGGCCTGCGTGCCTGGCGGCGCGATGACAGCCCTGATCTCTCGAAGACGATGGCGGAGATCGACAAGCGTCTTTCGCAGGCAGTGAAGATCACCGAGATGTTCGAGGCCCGCCGCCGCGCGGCAGCATAGTCGGGCTTTTCCTCAGCCTTCCTTGGCGGTGCCGTCATCGGCTTCAATGCCGGTGAGGTGGTCGGCCTTGCGCAGCCTGGGGAACAGGTACATCCACATCAACGTGACGCCCAGGGTACAGACGCCGCCCAGCACGGTCGCAATGACGGGCCCGAAGAGATCGGCCGAGGCACCGGCCCGGAAGGTGCCGAGCTCGTTCGATGCCGAGATGGCCACCGAGTTGACGGCTGTGACGCGGCCGCGCAGCTGGTCCGGCGTCCACAATTGCAGCAGCACCTCGCGGATATAGACGCTGATCATGTCGCTCGCCCCCATGACGATGAGGGCCCCTACCGATAGATACAGCGAATGTGACAGGCCGAAGATGATCGTGCCCAGGCCGAAGACGGCAACGGTTGCGAACATGATGCGCCCGGCATGGCGGCGGACCGGAAAGATGCCGAGGAAAAGCGCCATGCCGAGGGCCCCGATGCCGATGGCCGATCTTAGCACGCCAAGCTCAAGCGCGTCGGCCAGCAGGATGTCGCGGGCGAAAATCGGCAGCAGGCCTACCGTGGTGCCGAGGAGAACGGCAAAGAGATCGAGCGTCGTGGCGCCGAGCACGATCTTCTCGGCCTTCATGTAACGGAGGCCGCCCATCAGGGCGTCGACCATGCTTTCTTCCTGCAGCGGCGTCTGTGGGACCGGCCGGATGAAGAGTGTCGCAAGTGCCGCCAAGGCCACCATGAACAGGGCGGTGCCATAGGCCGTCATCGGCGAAACACCATAGAGCAGGCCACCGAGGGCCGGTCCGCTGATCGAGCAGAATTGCCAGATCGCCGTCGAGCAGGAAACGGCGGCGCCGATTTCCTCGCGCGCGACCAATGTCGGTGCTAAGGCGCGGGAGGCGGGTGCGAGAAAGGCACGGCCCGCACCGAGCAGCACGAGCAGGGCCAGGATCGGCCAGATATCGCTGCCGGGAAGCTGGGTCACCCAGGCGATGCCGGCCATGGCGGCGAACTCCACCGCCATGCAGATGGTGATGATGCGACGGCGCGAATAGCGGTCGGCGAAGGTGCCGGTCAGCATGACCAGGAGCGGCGTCGGCACGAATTGCGCAAGGCCCACGAGGCCCAGCGCAAAGGCATCGTTCGACATTTCATAAATGCGCCAGCCCAGCGCCACCGTCAGGATCTCAGCGGCGAGAATCGAGAAGAACGCGTTGGCTTCGAGGAAGAAGAAGTCCCTGTTCCGGAGAACAGAGAGCATGTTGGGTTGCGCCGACATGAAAAGACCGGGAAATAGGAAGGGATATGGCTGCCGCAGCGGGCGCGCCATACTGCCGGAAAGCTCCGCCCGGCGAAAGTCCGCCGTCTGCCAAGGCCTCCCTTTTCGCCCTTTTTTGCACCTTTCGGCCACCCGTTTTCACCCCTCCCCAAGGAGATTTTCCGGTTGACGCTGGCAAGGCCCCGGGCGCATCCCTAGCCCATTGCAAGGAACGGTCAGATGGCGGAATTGAAGATCGCGGCAAGCAATACCGACCCGCATCGGCGCAACGCGGGGATGCCGCTCGATCTCGGCTGGCTCGGCGATGTCCGCATCAATCTGTCGGCTGCTGAACGGCGGGCGGCGACGTTGCCGGGGCGCCGGTCGGTCAAGAAAGATGCGCAAGCGGCGTGGCTGCTCAAAGCCGTCACTTGCATCGACCTCACCACGCTGAGTGGCGACGACACGGCTGGTCGGGTGAAACGCCTCTGCGCCAAGGCGAAGGCACCGGTGCGTGGGGATTTGCTGGCGGCGATGGGCATGGGCGAGCGGCGCATCACCACGGGCGCCATCTGCGTCTATCACCGTTTTGTCGCGACCGCGGTCGAGGCGCTGGCAGGTTCCGGTATACCGGTTGCCGCCGTGTCGACCGGATTTCCGGCCGGACTGGTCCCCCATGAGGTGAAGTTGAAGGAGATCGAGGCCTCGGTGCGCGATGGGGCGGCGGAGATCGATATCGTCATCACGCGCGAGCATGTGCTGACCGGCAATTGGCAAGCTCTCTATGACGAGATGCGCGACTTCCGCGCCGCCTGCGGCCCGGCGCATGTGAAGGCCATCCTGGCGACGGGTGATCTCAAGACCCTGCGCAACGTCGCCCGCGCCTCGCTCGTCTGCATGATGGCGGGGGCCGATTTCATCAAGACGTCGACGGGCAAGGAGGGCGTCAATGCGACCCTGCCGGTCAGCCTCGTCATGCTGCGCATGATCCGCGCCTATCACGAGCGGACCGGCACGCGCATCGGCTTCAAGCCGGCGGGCGGCATTTCCGCCGCCAAGGACGTGCTCAACTACCAGATCCTGATGAAGGAGGAACTGGGACGCCCGTGGCTCGAACCCGATCTCTTCCGCATCGGTGCGTCGAGTCTCCTTGCCGATATCGAGCGGCAGCTGGAACATCATGTGACCGGCCGCTATTCCGCCTTCAACCGCCATGCCGCAGGTTAAGAAATGAGCGTCGCCCGTTTTTTCGACGAGATGAGCTATGGCCCTGCGCCGGAATCGGATGCGGAAGCGCGCGCTTGGCTGGCGCGACATGTGGCCGGCTTCGGTCATTTCATCGGCGGCCAGTTCGTGGCGCCACAGAATGGAGGCTATTTCGACACCAGTGATCCGGCAAAGGACAAGCCGTTGGCACGCGTGGCGCAAGGGGATGCGGCCGATATCGATGCAGCGGTTAAGGCCGCCCGCGCGGCACAGACGGGTTGGGCGGCACTCCCCGGTCATGCGCGCGCACGGCATCTCTATGCCTTGGCGCGCGCGGTACAGCGTCATGCGCGGCTTTTCGCCGTCGTCGAGGCCTTGGACAATGGCAAGCCGATCCGCGAGGCGCGCGATATCGACGTGCCGCTGGTGGCGCGGCACTTCTATCATCATGCTGGCTGGGCGCAGCTGCAGGAGACGGAATTTGCCGATCAGATGCCGGTCGGTGTCGTCGGCCAGATCATTCCGTGGAATTTCCCGCTGCTGATGCTGGCATGGAAGGTGGCGCCGGCCTTGGCGCTCGGCAACACGGTGGTCTTGAAACCTGCCGAGTTCACGCCACTCACTGCCTTGCTCTTTGCCGAAATCGCGGCGGCCGCAGGCCTCCCGCCCGGTATCCTCAACATTGTTACCGGCGACGGGTCGACGGGTGCGGCCCTTGTGGTGCATCCGGGAATCGACAAGATCGCCTTTACCGGTTCAACGGACGTGGGCCGCCTCATCCGCGAGCAATCAGCCGGGTCGGGCAAGTCGCTGACGCTGGAACTCGGTGGCAAGTCGCCCTTCATCGTTTTCGAGGATGCCGATATCGATGCCGCCATCGAGGGCATTGTCGACGGTATCTGGTTCAACCAGGGGCAGGTCTGCTGCGCGGGTTCGCGTCTGTTGGTGCAAGAGGGCATTGCCGAGCCATTCCTGGCGCGCCTCAAGGATCGTATGGGCAAGCTCCGCGTCGGCGCGCCGCTCGATAAATCGATCGATCTGGGTGCCATCGTGGCCCCTGTCCAACTGGCGCGGATCAAGGAATTGGTGGCGGCCGGCATCGCCGATGGGGCGGATTGCTATCAGCCGTCGCTCGATCTGCCGCAGGACGGCTGTTTCTACCCGCCTACATTGCTGACCGGCGTCGAAACGGCGTCGCGTGTGGCGCAGGAGGAAATTTTCGGCCCCGTGCTCGTCGCCATGACCTTCCGCACGCCGGATGAGGCGGTGATGCTCGCCAACAATTCCCGCTTTGGCCTTGCCGCCAGTGTCTGGAGCGAGACCATCGGCCTTGCCCTCGATATCGCGCCGAAACTGTTGGCTGGCGTCGTGTGGATCAACGGCACCAATCTTTTCGACGCTGCCGTCGGCTTCGGCGGCTACCGCGAATCCGGCTATGGGCGCGAGGGTGGCCGCGAAGGTGCCTATGAGTATCTGAAGCCCCGCGCCTGGGCGGGGCGCAAGCAGCGCAAGGCGCTGCCGCAACCGCCACAGAAAGAGACAGCCGCCGGAACCGGCCTGCCGTCCATCGACCGGACGGCCAAGCTCTTCATCGCCGGCAAGCAGGTGCGTCCGGACGGCAATTATGTGCGGCCGGTCCTGGCGCCGGATGGAAGGCTGCTCGGCGAGGTAGGCGAGGGGTCGCGCAAGGATATCCGCAACGCTGTCGCAGCAGCGCGTGGCGCTGATGGCTGGGCCAAGGTGAGTGCTCACAACCGGGCGCAGATCCTCTATTATCTGGCGGAGAATCTGTCGGCGCGAACCGCCGAGTTTGCGGATCGCATCGACGCCATGACCGGGTGCGGTGCCGGTGAGGCCCAGCACGAGGTTGAGGCCACCATCAACCGTCTCTTCTCATACGGTGCCTGGGCCGACAAGTTCGAAGGCAGCGTGCATGTGCCGCCAATCCGGGGCGTGGCCCTGGCGATGCATGAGCCGATCGGTGTCGTCGGTGTCGCCTGCCCCGACGAAGCACCGCTCCTCTCTCTGATATCGCTGGTCGCCCCTCTCATCGCCTTGGGCAACCGGGTGGTTATCGTGGCATCGGAGCGGCATCCGTTGAGCGCCACCGACCTCTATCAAATCATCGAGACTTCGGATGTGCCGGCCGGGGTCATCAACATCGTCACCGGTCCGCGCGGCGAGCTGGTGAAGACCCTGGCGCAGCATGACGATGTGGATGCGCTGTGGGTGTTCGCGACGCCTGAGGATGCGACGGTGGCGGAGAGGCTCTCGATCGGCAATCTGAAGCGGATCTTTACCGATTACGGGTTCGCCATCGACTGGTTCGACCGAGCGGCGGCGGAAGGGCCGATCTTCCTGCGCCAAGCGGTGCAGGTGAAGAATATCTGGATCCCCTATGGCGAATGAAGAAAGGGGAGCGGCGACCGCTCCCCTTCCTAAATCGCCGCGTCAGTGGCCCTTCCAGACCGGATCACGCTTTTCGGCAAAGGCACGGGCGCCTTCCAGCTGATCCTCGCTGCTGTAAAGCTTGGCGATGGTCGGGAAATCGCGAGTGGCGATCCGGTCCATCACCGTTCGGAAATCCTGGTTCTCGGCCGCGCGGAGCACTTCCTTGATGGCGGCATAGACGAGCGGCGGGCCGCCGGCCAGTACCGCCGCCATCTCCCTGGCGCGCGTCATGAGATCGGCTGCCGGCACCACGTCGTTGACGAGACCCCAGCGCTGCGCCTCGCCAACCTCCATCCACCGGCCGGTGAAGAGCAGGTCCATCGCGATGTGATAGGGCATGCGCTTGGGCAGGCGGACCGTGGCGGCATCGGCCAGTGTGCCGGAGCGGATCTCGGGCAGGGCAAAGCGGGCATGATCGGCGGCGATGATGATGTCGGCGGAAAGGGCGAGTTCGAACCCGCCACCCACGGCCATGCCGTTGACGGCGGCGATGACCGGCTTGTTGAGGTTGGGCAGCATCTGCAGCCCACCGAAGCCGCCGACACCGTAATCGGAATCCGGTGCCTCGCCCGCTGCCGCGGCTTTCAGGTCCCAGCCGGCGCAAAAGAACTTCTCGCCGCCACCAGTCAGGATGGCGACACGCAGGCTGGGGTCGTCGCGGAAGCTGGCGAAGACCTCGCCCATCTTGCGGCTGGTCCCGGCATCGATGGCGTTGGCCTTGGGCCGGTCGAAAATGACTTCCAGCACGGCGCCGTTGCGGCTGACATGAAGCGGGCCTTCACCCATGGGTCTCTCCTTCTTGCGCAATCCAGGGTTCACTGTGTCGGCATGGCTATCACGCCGGCTATGCGTGGTCGATATTGAACATTTGTATAGAAGCGATTGTGCCGATCGGCTCGCTCAGCTGCGTCGTTTGCCGCTCTTTGAGCGCCGTTGTTGCGCCCGCGGCCGTCATCGCTCTGTCAGGGCATTGCAACTGACCCGAAAACAGATTGTAACATATTGAAATATAATGATGATGGGTTCAATTGCTGCGGCGCAACAAAAAAGCCCTTGATTTCGCCAACGGACTGGCTCATATAACCTCCAGATTGTGCGCTGCACAATAAATCAATTGCCCCCAGAACCTATATCCCTGAGGAGACGCATCATGGCTAAAGCCCAGACCACGTTCGAGAACACGACCACCCCGACTTTCCCGGACTTCACCAAGTTCGACTTCACCAAGATCCAGGCCGATTTCGGCAAGTGGTTCGGTGACTACAGCAAGGCCTTCACCAACGGTAAGGGCTTCTTCGACATCGACGGCGTCGTCGCCGCCCAGAAGAAGAACTTCGAAGTCATGACCGCTGCCAATCAGGCCGCTTTCGAAGGCGTCAAGGCCGTTGCCCAGCGCCAGGCCGAGATCGCCCGCAAGGCTGTCGAGGACTTCAGCAAGGTCGCCAAGGAATTGGCTGAGCCGACCAGCGCTGAAGAAAAGCTCGTGAAGCAGGCCGAGATCACCAAGGCCGGTTTCGAGCAGGCCGTTTCGAACCTCCGCGAGATCACCGACCTCGTCCAGAAGTCGGGCGAGGAAGTCGCCGAGCTGATCCAGGGCCGTTTCGTCGCCCAGATCGACGAAGTGAAGGCCGCGATCGCCAAGGCCGCGAAGAAGTAATCAAGCCATCGGCTTGCGGCGGGGCGAAAGTCCCGCCAAGGTAAAATAGAAGCCGCCCGCATCGGGAACGATGCGGGCGGTTTTCTTTTGCCGTCGTCCCAGCAGATGCAGCCGTGATGTGGGCGGCCCCGACACGGGACGGCAGCGGGCCGTTAGGCCTGGAGCGCCAGCATCCGAAACTGCCGAGCGCAAAAGCAAAAGGCCCGGGTCCTGTCGGATCCGGGCCTTCTGTTCGTTCGGAAACCTGGGCCGCTTAGTGCAGGCGCTGGTTCACATCCTTGATGGCCGCATCGACCAGCGCGTTGGCGCGGGCGTCGTTGAGACTCGCCGTAATCAGCTTGCGGGCAGCGACTGCCGCGACATCGACCGCCTCGCGGCGGACTTCGGCGATGGCGGCGGCTTCGGCCTGGGTGATCTTCTCCAGGGCCAGCTTCTCGCGGCGGGCAAGGGCCGCTTCGAGGTTGGCGGCAGCATCCTTGGCCTGACGCTCGGCAACCGCCTTCGCGGTCTCGATGATCTCGGCCGCTTCCTTCAAGGCGTCCTTCTGCTTGCGCTGATATTCGCCAAGCAGGGCCTGCGCTTCGTCCTTGAGCTTCTGCGCTTCGTCGAGATCGGCTTTGATCTTGATCGCGCGCTGGTCGAGCATCTGGGCAAGGGCCTTCCAGATCTTCGGGCCGGCGAAGGCCAGGAAAATCAGGCCGCCGATATTGACCCAGGTATGCGGATTGGCGAAGAAACCGACTTCGTGTTCCATCACTCAGCGCTCCTTGATCGCGGATTCGACGGCGGCACTGGCCGCAGCCTGATCGGCGCTGGCACCGGTCAACTTGGCCGCGATACCGGCGGCAAGATCGGTCGCAATCGATTTGACCTGGGCCATCGCTTCGGCCTGGGCGGCCTTGATGCGGCCTTCGGCCGATTTGGTCTGCTCGGCAAGGCGGGCAGCGAATTCAGTTTCGCGGCGTGCGGTATCGGCGGCGACGGCAGCCGCCGACTTGGCAAGTTCGGCCTGGGCCTGTGCCTTGGCGTCGGCAATCGCCTTTTCATAGGCGGCGAGAACCGCGGCGGCTTCCGACTTCAGCTGTTCGGCCTTGGCGAGGTTGCCCTCGATACGCTCTGAGCGCTGGTCGATGATGTTCGCCACCTTCGGCAGCGCAAACTTCGACATCAGCACATAGAGGGCCACGAAGGTCACGACGAGCCAGACCAGCAGCGGCGAGAAAATGGCGGGATCGAATTGGGGCATCGGTGGCCCTCCCAACTGGAAATTACAAACTGGCCGGCGCTCTTAAAATACGCGCCGGCCAGTCGTAGATCGCAACGTTAGTCAGATCGTCTGGTCGGCAATTAGCCGAACAGGATGATCATGGCGATGACGAAGCCGAACAGACCGGTGGCTTCGATCAGCGCGAAGGCGAGCATCGGGTTGACCTTCAGCTTGCTCTGGGCTTCCGGGTTGCGGAAGGCGCCCTGCATGTAGCTGCCGAACAGGTTGCCGAGACCGACGCCAGCGCCACCGAGGGCGAGGGCTGCGATACCGGCGCCGATCATTTTCGCGGCTTCGAGTTCCATGATGGATGTCCTTTCTTGGGATTAACGTTGCTTGGTGTTGACGGAAATCTTCTTCCCCGCCCCGATCTCAGTGCGCCAGGTGAATGGCGTCGTTGAGATAGATGCAGGTGAGAATGGCGAAGACGTAGGCCTGCAGGAGGGCAACCAGCACCTCGAGGGCGAAGATCAGCGGAATGGCCGCGAGCGGAATGGCGCCCAGCGCGAAGAACAGGCCGCCGAGGCCGACAACGAAGGTGCCGAGCACCGCCAGCATCACGTGGCCGGCCACCATGTTGGCGAACAGTCGGACCGACAGGCTGATCGGGCGGATGAGGTAGGAGATGATTTCCAAGGGAATCATCAGCGGCATCAGCCACATCGGCGCGCCAGACGGGGCGAAATAGCTGAGATAGTGGCTGCCGTGGCGGGCGAAACCGACGATGGTGACGATCGTGATCACCATGAAGGCCAGCGCAAAGGTGACGACGATATGGCTGGTGATCGTGATGGCGCCGAAGAGGCCGATGAGGTTGGCGCCAAGGATGAACATGAACAGCGAGAAGATCAGCGGGAAGAACTGCTTGCCGGCGCTGCCGGTGTTCTCCTTGATCAAATTCGCGATGAATTCATAGAAGAACTCGACCATGCCCTGGAAGCGGCCCGGGACGATCGTCGCGTTGCGCATGCCGGCGGCAATGAAGAGCGTGATGAGACCGACCACCACCACCATGATCAGCGAGGCGTTGGTGAAGGAGGCATCGATGCCGCCCAGATGCAGGTCGGCGAGCGTCTTGATCTCGAATTGGGCGAGCGGTGAATGGGCTTCGGCCACGATGTCATCCCCGGTTGTTGCCGCCCGCGAACCGTGGAAAGAGCGCGCCTAAACCGGCGTGCGCCGCAAAGCCAGGCCCGAAGGGTCGACGCTTAACGTTGATCCTTCTTGGAAGCTTCAAGCTGCTCCATCTGCCTGGTCACGCGCATCACATTAAGGACGCCCCCACCCAGGCCCAGGATCATGAAAACCAGCATCAACCAGGGGCGTGTACCGAGCCATCCATCGATGACATAGCCCATCCCCAGACCCACCAGCAGGCCCGCCAGCAATTCAACGCTGAGGCGGAAACCATATCCCAGGGACGTGCCTTCCTTGGCCAATTCCTGGGTGCCCGACCCCTCGATCCGCTCGCGCGCTTCTTGAAGCTTCGCGTTGAACTGATCGAGCTTATCAGGCTGCTGTTCGGTCATCGTTGCCGATCCTCAAGGTATCCCCCGAGCAACAAGCCGCTACCCCCGTCGGAAAAAACCGGCGGAAGCGCGCGCAACATAGGCAAGGGGTGCTGGGCTGTCAAGGTGATTTGGGTCCATCTAACACATTGATGGATAATGAGAAAATCGGCGGATTGCAAGCTCCTGGCAGGGGCTCTTCCAAGTGCTGCGGAATCGCACCTGCAGCATCAACCCGGCAAGCGCGGTCTGGTTTCCGGCGGTCAGAGGCCCAACTTGGACCCAACATCCCCCGGAAAGCCACAAATGGCGCGTTTCCGGCGCCAGGCGAGGGGCTTTGGCATCCGGGAGCTTGGCACAAGCGGCCATCTTCGACAGTCTGCGGGCGGTCCGGTTCGGCCCGGCCGAGCGCCGATTCGCTGGGGATATCGGGACTAGGGAAATTTTGCCAAGAACGCTTTGCTGGGGGTGCGGGTGAAGAAAATCGGTGCCTGGGTCGTCGCCATTCTCATTGCCCTTGGCGGCATGGTCCTGATGGCTGGGGCCGGCATCATGGCCGTCCTCATCACTGATCCGATTTATCCCTTCCTGCCGGTCTACCTGCCGCTGGCCCTCGCCACGGGGGCCTTTGTCGCCTTTTTGATGGGGCGGGTACCGTTCTGGTTCTTCGCCGACCATCCCGACCGGCGGCGTTGGGGGCGCGTCGGGCAAGGCCTAGCCCTGCTGGGCATGCTTGCCTGGGGCTATGGAATCTACGTCTTCTGCACCATGCCGATGCATTGGCAGTGAATTCAACCGCAACTGCCTACTAGGCGAAACGAGACGTTCAACTCGTCCAAATTCCAGCTGTCATGACCCGCGATGAGGGGGCGACGAGCGTTTAAGAGGCGGCCTTCAATTCACCGATTTCCTGGAGATCGACCGAGACCAGCTGGCTGACGCCACGCTCTGCCATGGTGACGCCGTAGAGGCGGTCCATGCGGGCCATGGTCAGGCGGTGGTGGGTGATGACCAGGAAGCGCGTGCCAGAAGCCTCGGCCAGTTCCTGCACCAGATTGCAGAAACGTTCGACGTTGGCGTCGTCGAGCGGCGCGTCGACTTCGTCCAGTACGCAGATTGGTGCCGGGTTGACGAGGAAGACGGCGAAGAGCAAAGCGAGGGCCGTCAGCGCCTGCTCGCCACCTGAGAGCAGCGACAGGATCTGCAGCTTCTTGCCCGGGGGGCTCGCGAAGATTTCGAGGCCCGCATCGAGCGGATCCTCGGCCTCGGTCAATTGCAGATGCGCCTTGCCGCCGCCGAAGAGGCGCGTGAACAGCGAGGTGAAGTGGCCGTTCACCAATTCGAACGCGGCCAGCAATCGCTCGCGGCCTTCGCGGTTGAGCGACGCGATGCCCTGGCGCAGGCGCGAGATGGCGTTGATGAGATCCGAACGCTCGGTCTGCATGCCGGCGAGCTGCTGGTCGAGCTCGTTCGATTCCGTTTCGGCGCGCAGGTTCACCGGGCCGATATTCTCGCGCTCGCGCAGCAGCTTGGAGAGGCGCTGTTCGGTCTCGTCCCGGGCCGGCAGCGGCTCGCTGGGATCAAGCTCTGCCAGGGTCAGCACTTCCTCGGGCGAGCATTCCAGCTTCTCGCGGATGCGCTCGGTCAATGTGTCGGCAGCTTCCTTGGCTTGGGCGATGGCCGCTTCGGCGCGGACACGCTGCTCGCGCGCTTCGATGAGCCGATGCTCTTCGCCCTTGAGACCGCGATCGGCTTCCGACAGAGCCGTCTCGGCGGCAGCCAAGGCGTCGGCCGCATCGCGGCGCTTGGCTTCGGAGACCTCCAGAAGGTCCATGAGGTCGCGGCGCTGCTGGGCGATTTCTTCCGGAAGGGCGGCCAGGCGCTCGATCTCGGCCTCGATATGGGCGCGGCGCTCGACCAGTTCGTCGAGATGCTGTTGCGCGCGCTGGCTGCGGTTTTCCCACGAGCGCAGTTCGTCGGCGATGGCAAGCAGGCGCTGCTGGCGCTGCTGCGCCTCGCGCTGCAGGCGATCAAGGGCGGAACGCGCTTCGACCAGACGCGTGCGGCGCTCGGCCACTTCCGGGCGCAGGGTGTTGATCTGCTGGCGGGCCGCTTCAAGGTCCGGCAGTTCCGCGCGCTCGGCGGCGGCGGCTTCCAGCTGGCCTTCCAGTTCCGCGATATCGCCGGCAACCGCTTCCGCCTGTTCGGCGATGGCGGCAAGGCGCGATTGCATCTGCGTCGCGCGCTGCTCGACGCGGGCAGCGGCATCGCGGGCCTGCCGCGCGGTGTTATAGGCGGTCTGCAGCGTCTGGCGCTGGCTGCGCTCGCGATCGATGAGACCTTGCGCTTCGTCGCGCGCGGAACCGAATTGCGCCTCGACTTCGGCCAGCGTCGCCTCGGCGACCTGCAAGGCCTCATCGAGTTCGCGCAAACGGTTGCGCTGCTTCAGGCGCGTGGCGGCGGCTGTCTCGGTCCCGGCGGCGATGGTGAAACCGTCCCAGCGCCACATGGCGCCGTCCTTCGAGACGACCCGCTGGCCCTGGGCGAGTTGTTGGCCCAATGCGCGACAGGCAGCTTCGTCATCGACGACGGCAATCTGCGCCAGACGACGCGACAAGGCGTTGGAGCCGGTGACGAAGCGCGACAGCGGTTCGGCATTGGACGGCAGGCCAGGTGCGCCGGCGCCCACTTCGCCACCCCGCCAATGGGTGGGGGCACCGAGGTCGGTCGAGGCCTGCAGATCGTCACCAAGGGCAGCGGCCAGGGCCGTTTCATAGCCCGGCGCCACGGTAAGGCTGTCGATGAGCGGCGGCCACATCTCTGAATCAGACGTGGCAAAAATGGAGGAGAGCGCATCGGCCTCGGCCTTCAGGCGCTGGCGCTGATCCTGCGCCGTCTGCAACTGGGCGCGGGCTTGCGTCTCCGCCTCGCCGGCAAGGCCGCGCTGGGCCTCGATCTCAGCCAGGACGGATTGGGCTTCCTCAAGGGCTGCTTCGGCCTCGGCGACGGCCGCGCGGGCGGCTTGCGTCTCGGCATCGTTCTCGATCTCGGCGGAGAGGCGCTGGCGCTCGGCATCGACTTCCTGCGCGCGATTGCCCAGGCGCTGGCGGCGCTGCTGCAATTCATCGAGGCGCCGGGTAAGGCTCTGGGCGCGGGCTTCCGCTGCCGCCATATCCTGCGTCAGGCGCGCGAGTTCCGCTTCGCTTTCGTCGACCTCGCCCTGCGCCGCTTCGACGCGGCGTTGTGTTTCCTCACCGATCGCGGCCTCTTCGCCGGCGGTCGCTTCAATCGTCGCGCGTTCATCATTGAGGCGCTCGGCGGCGGCAATGGCGTCGGTGGTCAGCGCCTGCTCGCGGGCATGGTCGGCTTCATTCTCGCGCAGCTGCCGGTCGGCATCGAGCCGCGCCTGTTGAATGCGCTCTTCTTCCTTGTCGAGCGCACCACGCGCGATGGTCAGGCGCTGCAGTTCGGCGGCGGCTTCAGCTTCCGCCTGACGGAGGCTGGGCAGCACAGTCGCCGCTTCCGACTGGCGTGTGGCGGCAATCGCCGCTGCCGACGTCAGCGAGACGACGGCGGTTTCCGCCGCCATCAAGGTCTGCTCGGAATATTCCAGGCGCTGGCGTGCGTCGAGCCATTGCAGATGGAAGAGGATCGCCTCGGCGCGACGGATATGGTCCTGCAGGTTGCGATAGCGCGACGCCTGGCGCGCCTGCTTCTTCAACTGGCCCAGCTGGCTTTCCAGCGTGATGATGACGTCGTCGAGGCGGGCGAGATTGGCTTCCGCCGCCTTCAAGCGCAGCTCGGCCTCGTGCCGGCGCGTGTGCAGGCCGGTGATGCCGGCCGCTTCTTCAAGAAGCGAGCGACGGTCGGTGGGCTTGGCGTTGACGATGGCGCCGACGCGGCCCTGGCTCACCAGCGCGGTCGAATGGGCACCGGCCGAGATGTCCTGGAACAGCAGCTGCACATCGCGGGCGCGCGCTTCCTTGCCGTTCACCTTGTAGGTCGAACCCTCACCGCGATCGATGCGGCGCGAGATCTCCAGATCATCGCTCTCGTTGAACTGGGCCGAGGCGCGGCGGTCGGCATTGTCGAGCGTCAGGATGACTTCTGCCACATTGCGCGCCGGGCGATTGCCGCTGCCGCCGAAGATGACATCGTCCATTTCACCGCCGCGCATGCGCTTGGCGGAAGTTTCACCCATGACCCAGCGCAGGGCTTCGACCAGATTCGACTTGCCGCAGCCATTGGGGCCGACGATCCCCGTCATGCCCGCCTGGATCGAGAGTTCCGTGGGCTCGACGAAGGATTTGAAGCCGGTCAGGCGAAGCTTGTTGAAATGGACCAAGGCTGGGCTTCCCTAGAAAATCGAACGATCAATGAGCTTGGGCGGCGACGGCGTCGAAGATCTTGGCGAACTCGTCATAGGTCTTCTCGCCCTTCACCACGATGCCGTTGACGATGAAGGTCGGGGTCGAATCCACCTTGAACGCCTTATCCGCATTTTCAGCCGAGGCGATGATCTTATCCTTCGCCGCCTTGTCGTTGAGGCATTGCTGGAAATCCTGACCGTTGATGCCGGCGGCGGCGGCCATGCCGGCAAGGATCGGCAGCGACTGGTCGTTGACCCATTGTGCTTGCGTCGCGAAGAGCTGCTCGGTCATGCCCCAATAGGCCAGCGGCGAAACGCAATGGGCGAGCAACGATGCCTGCACGGCCGGGCCGTTCAGCGGAAAGTCGCGCACCACCAGCTTCACCTTGCCGGTGTCGATATAGTTCTTCTTGATCAGCGGCAGCACTTCCTTGTGGTGCCGGGCGCAGTGCGGGCAAGAGAGTGACGAATATTCAATGAAGGTGACGGGTGCATTGGCATCGCCCAGCACCATGTCGCCGTCCATCACCTTGGCAAAGGGGCTGTCGACCGGGGCGGGGAGGCCCGCCAAGGCCGGATCGCTGCTCGCGGCGGGTGCGGCGCCGGGGCCGTAATGCGTCCAGGCATAGAAACCGCCGACACCGACCAGGGCCAGTACCACCACACCGATGACCAGATTGCGCGCGTTCAATGTCGCCTCCATTTGGGCCTCGCGTCCCCGGCTGGGGACGGGACCGATTTCGCCGCTATTTGGCAGGATTCAGAAGGGCATGCAAGAAGGGCTTCCGTGATCTTGGCGCCGGCCTGTGGATGATTTCTGAACGTCGCCCGATAAGCCGTTGGATTCGGGCGAGTCGCATCCTGTCCAGCCGGAAATTCACGGAAATGCCATGTTTTAGTGATGTTCTCAGTGCTTCGGGCGAAGTCTCAACGGCGTTTGGCGCGCGCCGCCCCGAGTCGCTCCAGGGCCGCCTTGATGTCGGGGTCTGTGACGCGGGAGAGGTCGGGCGGCCCCATCGGCGCCAGCAAGGGACGGCGGGGTTTTGCAGCCTTTTTGCGCTCGCCGATCTCGATCTTGATGTCGTTGATGAGCGGATAGCCGAAATAACGCTGGATGCGTTCCAGGATGCGCGGCTTCAAATGCTGCACCTCCAGGCCCGCCGCCGGACTGGCGCGCAAGGTGAGTGTGCCGCCCGCCACATTGGCCGGGACCGCGCCCACCGGTTTCTCATCCTTCTTCGGACGCGGCAGGCGCATCTTCACGGGGATGCAGAGCCGGGCGATATCCTCGCCCACGATGACCGTCCACTCGCTGATGAGGCTTGCCTCGGCAAAGCCCTTACGACCGAGCGCCAGCTTGGTCAGCGCCGGGACATTACTGGCCAAGGCCGAGAGCCGGTTGCGCCGCTCCGGCTCGTCCTTTCTCTTGGGTTTTTCCGCTTGGGTGCTCATGGGGCACAGTCTAAGGTCGCGCCCCATGCAGCGCAAACGAACCATAGCTCGCCAGTCGCCCGCAGAAAGGCTGCTCGAATGGTACGACCGGCATCGCCGGCATCTGCCCTGGCGCTCCGGCCCCGGCGAGACGGCGGATCCCTATCACGTCTGGCTGTCCGAAATCATGCTGCAGCAGACCACGGTGGTGACGGTCGGCCCCTATTACAGCGATTTCCTCAAACGCTGGCCGCGCATCGAAGACCTGGCCGCCGCACCGCTCGACGATGTGCTCACGGCTTGGGCGGGGCTCGGCTATTACGCCCGGGCGCGGAACTTGAAGAAATGTGCCGAAGTCGTGGTGGCCGAGCACGGTGGGCGCTTTCCGGACACGGAAGCTGGTCTGCTGGATCTTCCCGGCATCGGCCCCTATACCGCTGCAGCGATCTCCGCCATCGCCTTCGATCGCAAGGCCACGATCCTCGACGGCAATGTCGAGCGTGTCATGGCGCGCCTGCACCGTGTTGAAGCACCCCTGCCAAAGGCAAAGGAAGAGTTGCGGGCGCTTGCCGCACGCTACACGCCGGATATCCGCCCCGGCGATTACGCACAAGGGATCATGGATCTCGGCGCCACCGTCTGCACGCCAACGAAGCCCAAATGTTTCTTATGCCCCTGGCGCACAGATTGCGCGGCACATGCGGCCGGCGACATGGAGAGCTATCCGAAGAAATCGCCAAAGGCCGCACGCCCTCAACGTTTCGGATTCTGCTTTGTGATGATCGACGGGGATGGCCGCATCGCGCTGGAGAAACGGCCGGAAAAAGGGCTTCTCGGCGGCATGGTGCAGGTGCCGACCAGCGACTGGCTCGGGTCACCACTCGCTGTCGATGAGGCGGAGAAACTGGCGCCGATGAAGGCTAAGTGGCGCCAGCTAGAGGGCGGCGTCACTCATGTCTTCACCCATTTCGCCTTGCATCTGACGCTCTTCGCCGCGACGGGCGTCAAAGCAGATGCGCGCTATCAATGGGTCGGCGTTGATGAGCTCGGCAATGTGGCGCTGCCCAGCGTCATGCGGAAAGTTGTCGCGCACGGGTTGGCAAAGCTGGTCTGACCACGCCCGTCATGGTCGGCGCAGGCCGACCATCCACGAGTTTGATCGCGACTGATGAGAGAAACTCGTGGATGGTACGCCTTCGCGTACCATGACGAGATTTTTCTGAGGCGACTTCAAAGTCAGCGCATGTCCGCGCACTAGACCTGCCTGAAGAAGTCCGCAGCGTACTCGTCTTTCGAGACGCGGATCTCGTGAGCCGACGTTTTGTCGATAGGGAGAAATTGATGCGCCGGCCCGTGATGAGCTGATAGTGCTCTCAGTAGCGTCGAGTACTCGCCAGCCGCCTCGCTTGAGATCTTCCAATCGATGACGAGTCCGGTAACCGATAATTCGGAGCGGCTGGCGGTATGCTGAACGATTAGGTCATACCCATTGAGAGGCTGAAACCAATCAGGCAACAGTCGTGACTGCGGCACAAGCACTTCCAAATGGCGCACAAGCAATGCGAGGCCGCCACTATCGCCGACAATGAGGAGTGTCGGGTTCGGTGAAAAATCGAAAATACCGAAGCCAACGATTGTGGATGGCTTAGGCATGAATAGTCTCAGTGCAGTTCCGCGCGCAGTTGCTGGCGGAAATAGTCGATCGGGATCAGTTGGCCTTCGCGCGGCACGCACCAGAATTGCCAGCCGTTGCAGGCGGGCGCTCCTTGCACGGCAGCACCGACCTGATGGATCGAGCCGCGATGATCGGATGAGATCAGGGTGCCATCGGCGCGCACCTTGGCGGTGAAGCGGCCGTTGTTGCTGGTCAGCACCGTGCCGGGTTCCAGAAGGCCGCGCTCGATGAGCCAGCCGAAGGGAATGCGCGGCTCCTCGCGCTTCGAGGTGATCTGCAGCATTTCCTTTTCGGACACCGGCTGCACCTTGGCGATGCGGGCGCGGGCGACCTTGATGTAATTCGGATCGCGTTCGATGCCGATATAGTGGCGCCCCATCTTCTTGGCGACCGCACCCGTGGTGCCGCTGCCGAAAAAGGGGTCGAGCACGACGTCGCCGGGCTTCGTTGCCGCCATGATGACGCGGTAGAGCAGGGCCTCGGGCTTCTGGGTGGGGTGGCTCTTGACGCCATCCTCGCCTTTCAAGCGCTCCGACCCTGAGCAGATCGGGATGAGCCAGTCGGAGCGCATCTGCAGATCGTCATTGAGCGTCTTCATGGCTTCGTAATTGAACTGGTGGCGGCTGTCGGCCGATTTCGCGCACCAGATCATCGTTTCATGGGCATTGGTAAAGCGCCGGCCGCGGAAGTTCGGCATCGGGTTGGTCTTGCGCCAGATCACGTCGTTGAGCATCCAGAAGCCCAGATCCTGGAGCTTGGCGCCGACGCGGAAGATGTTGTGATAGGAGCCGATGACCCAGAGCGAGCCGTCATCCTTGAGGACCCGGCGGGCGGCCTTCAGCCAATCCACGGTGAAGCGGTCATAGGTCGCGAAATCGGCAAACTTGTCCCAATCGTTGTCGACCCCATCGACACGGCTGTTATTCGGCCGGTGCAGCTCGCCACTCAACTGAAGGTTGTATGGCGGATCCGCGAAGATCATGTCGATCGACCGTTCCGGCAGCGAATTGAGGGCTTCGATACTGTCCCCGCCGATGATGGAATCGAGGGGGAGAGCGGTGAGGTTTGGCTTCGGCGCTTTCTTTGTCATGGCGCCGATCCTGAGTCACGCGACTCGGGCTGTCAATGATAAAGTGTTATGAGTCAGCAGGTTATCATAATGTTCTCAGAGATCGGTCGAAACGACTGGCGATGATGGGGGGTGATCCCGTGGGTCCGAATGGCCGCAAGATGCTCGGTCGTTCCGTACCCGGCATTGCGCTCCCACCCATATACGGTATGGGCAAGGCTGAGCTGACTCATGATCTTGTCCCGCTCCACCTTCGCGAGAATCGAGGCGGCGGCGATGGAGAGGGACTTCGCGTCCCCGCCGACGACGCAGGTGGTCGGGCAGAAAAGTTTGGGGGCCCGGTTGCCGTCGATGAGTGCATGGGCCGGTTTTTGCGCCAGGCCTTCCACGGCGCGGCGCATGGCGAGGTGCGTCGCCTGCAGGATGTTGATCTCGTCGATCTCGGCGACACTCGCCTCGGCGATCGAAAAAACCGCGATCTCGCGCAAGGCGGCGGCGAACTCTTCGCGCAAGGCCGCCGACAACTTTTTGGAATCATCGAGCCGCTTCTGCAGCGCCTTCGGTACCCGCGCCGGATCGAGGATCACGGCACAGGCGAGCACCGGCCCCGCCAAGGGTCCGCGCCCCACCTCATCGACACCGCAGACGAGCGCACCGGCTTCCATGCCGGCGGCGATTTCATAGGCCCAATTGGGCATGTAGCGACCCTCGCCCCGATTTAACTTCTCTGGCTATCATTTTCGTTTCGGAGCTGCCAATGGAAAGGGTGTCCAATCATTGCCACTGTACATGAATGTGGTCGTCGTGACGGGCCGCGTGACAGCCGGCGAAAATCACGCCCTGACCCTGCAGCCCCAAGCGCTCAACCAGATATGGCTCCAGGAAGCTCTTTTGCGGCGCGGTCGCGAGAATCTCCCTAACCAAGGCGCGGCTTCGCATTTCGTCTAACTCCAAGCGCGGCAGGAAAGGCTGCAACCAATCCATATCCCAGCGCATGAGGCCACTCTGCGGGCAAACGTCGTTGCCAGGTCGGCGCGGTGCGCCAAAGGCCCAATAGCCCAGGGGCCAAGCGCCTCCACTAGGTCGTCCGTTGTAGAAAAGCGCAAAATCGACCTTTCGCCCATCCTTGTGGCTGAGATGCGGCGGCATCGGAATGGCGCTTCCGAATGGAAAGCCCGCGTCCAGATAGGTAAGGGTTGTCCCTGGAAACCGCGCGCTGAGTCTGCTCGCAATTTTCTCGACGATTGCGCGGATTTCGGGCCGCACATAGTGGCGATTGAGGAGGCAATACAATCCTGTGTTGGCGGCATAAGGTGCGTCGGACGTGGGGAAACAACTCAGCGGTACGCGATTGAAATGACGGGCCAATGCCGGCACGACGATGATACAGGCAAACAGATAGAGCGACAGGAAGATTGCGGTTGTTACGATGTAGCGCCGCCACAAGTGCGGGCAATGCCGTCGGAAGAGGTAGCTAAACGCTAGCGATAGACCAAAAATGACGCCGCCGACCTGCGTAAGGACGGTCAAAAGAAGACCGATGACTAGAATTGTCGCCGCACTGATTCCTCTTCTCGCAAATCGCACGGATCGCTCCCCCATTGCTTTGGGGTGAGTTCAACAATTGATCATGGGGACAATGTGGCTGTTTCGTGGTGAACCGGGGTCAATTCCCCTCCGGCATCACCTCGCCG
Organism: Dongia sp.; assembly: GCF_041910485.1. Taxonomy (GTDB): domain Bacteria; phylum Pseudomonadota; class Alphaproteobacteria; order Dongiales; family Dongiaceae; genus Dongia. The sequence goes on along the minus strand of NZ_JAYRQR010000050.1, from coordinate 153,769 downwards.
CTTGGCGACAGCACGATGTTGCCGCCCTGGCCGCCCTTGGTGCCGGTGGCGTGCCAGAAATTGTCGCAGCCCTTTTCCAGAATCTGCACGTCGCTATAGCCGGCGGCCTTGAACTTGGCGATCGCCTCTTCAGCGGTCGAGCCGTCGATCACCTCGCCATTGGTGCAATTGTTGCCGTTCTGCGTGCCGAGATCGGTGGGCTGCGTCGTGACGGTGTTGTCGGCCAGGGCCGGTGACAGCGCGCCACCGATCCCGATGGTGGCAAAGAGTGCGCTGAAAACGACAATCGTCCTGATCTTGCTCATGGGCAGGCCTCGCACGTCAGGGGTTCTGCCGGCAATAATGCGTGGCCGGCTGCGATGTTCCAGGCGTTTTGCACCTGTTTGGGTGTTAACCAAAGAAACTCGGCAATATCGGAGCGGCTGCTCCCCCTCTCCCCGACCCTCCCCCACGTTGGGGGAGGGAACTCACCGAGCTTGCTGCGGCTTTGGTGACAGTCTGGCTCGAATCCCCTCCCCCCAACGTGGGGGAGGGTTAGGGAGAGGGGGCGTCTCAGGCATACTCACCCGAACAAATTCAGCTGCGCCTTTTCGGCTTCCGTCTCCGGTCCGGTGAGGCGGCCGGCGGGGGCTTTGAACTGGGTCGTGTCGACGTCCCAGCGATAATTGTTGAGGTTCAGCTTCTTGGCCATCGCCACGACGCGCTGGCGGATGAGGGCGGCATAGGGGCCGCTCCCTTTCATGCGCTCGCCGAACTCCGCCTTGTAGAGCGCGCCGTCGCGGCATTCGCGCATGAGGTCGAGGACGCGCTTGGCTTTCAGCGGGTGATGCTCCTCCAACCATTCGCGGAAGAGATCCTTGATCTCGAGCGGCAGGCGCAGAAGCGTCCAGTTGACGCTGGCCGCACCGGCGGCTGCCGCTTTCTCGATGATCGTCTCAATCTCATGATCGGTGAGGCCCGGGATGATCGGCGCGACCGAGACACCGACGGGGATGCCGGCATCGCTCAAGCGCTTGATGGCATCCAGCCGTTTCATCGGTGTCGAGGCACGGGGTTCCATCACGCGGGCGAGGTCGCGGTCCAGCGTCGTTACCGAGATATAAACCTTGGCGAGATTTTTCGCCGCCATTGGTGCCAGGATGTCGATGTCACGACAGACATTGGCTGATTTGGTCGTGATGCCGACGGGGTGATTGTAGGCGGCCAATACATGCAGCACTTCCCGCGTGATGCCATAGCGCTTCTCGATCGGCTGATAGCAATCGGTGTTGGCGCCAAGCGCGATGACGCTGGGTTTATAGCCGGGCTTGCGCAGCTCCTTCTCCAAGAGCTTCGCCGCATCGGCCTTCATATAGAGCTTCGTCTCGAAATCGAGGCCGGGCGAGTGGCCGAGATAGGCGTGTGTCGGCCGCGCATAGCAATAGATGCAGCCATGCTCGCAGCCCCGATAGGGGTTGATCGATTGATCGAAGGGAATGTCGGGCGAATTGTTGCGGGCGATGATCGAGCGCGCCGTATCGAGCGCTACCTGAGTTTTTAGTGATGGCAGTTCGTCATCGTCGCCACCCCCACTCTTGCCTTGGGGGATGGGCTTGGCCGAGAGGTTGAGCGGGACGCCTTTGAAGGTGAGACCTGAGAAGGCCTCGCCATCGCCCGTGCGCGTCTCGTCCCAGCCATCCTCTTCCAGCGGCCGCTCACCGGGTTCGAAACGGCCGGCCCGGTTGCTGGCCGCACCACGTCCTTTCCGCGCCAGATTGGGGAGCGGAGAATCGGCAAAGGGATCGATGGGGTCACGTTCGTAGCGCATGGCAAAATCCTGCCATGACAACTAGAACATTTCAAGAACAAACCCTATTTGAAGAGATGCTCGGTGAGGCGCGGCATCAGCTCGACCAGATTGCAGGGCAGGTGCCGGTAGTCGAGTTGCCATTTTAGGATCTCTTCCCAACCGTCACGGCAGGCGCTCGGCGAACCGGGCAGGGCAAAGAGGTAGGTGCCGCCGGCAACGCCGCCCACGGCCCGCGACTGGATCGTCGAGGTCTTGATCTTCTGATAGGAGATCCAGCGGAAGAGCTCGCCGAAACCGTCGATCTTTTTCTCGAAGATGCTTTCGAAGGCTTCTGGTGTGACGTCGCGCCCCGTGACGCCGGTGCCGCCGGTCGAGATGACGACATCGACATCCGCGTCGGCGATCCAGAGCTTGAGCTGCCCGGTGATGGCGCCGACATCGTCTTTCACGATGGCGCGGGCGGCGAGCTTATGTCCGTCGCGCGTCAGCAGTTCGACCAGGGTGTTGCCGGATTTGTCGTCGGCGGCCGTACGCGTATCGGAAACCGTCAGCACCGCGATACGCACGGGCAGGAACGGTCGCGTCTCGTCGATCCGGGACATGATTGGCTTAGTTGGCAGCCGCCGCGATGTTGCCGCCGCGCTGATAGGTCGGCCAAGCACCGTTGGCGACCGATTCCAGCGACCGGGCCGGCTGACCGAGGCGGGCCTGATAGACCCAATAGGCACCCATCACGCGCTCGACGAAGTTGCGCGTCTCACGGGACGGCAGGCTCTCGATGAAAAGGAGCGGGTCCTCGCTGCCGCGAATGCTCTTCTTCCATTTGGCGAGATTGCCGGGGCCGGCATTGTAGGCCGCCGCCATCATGAAGAGGTCGCCTTTGACCGACGAGTCGTCAAGCAGGCGCTGGATATACTTCTGGCCGTAAGCGAGCGAGGTCAGCGGGTCCTTGAGCTTCACGCCCGTCGGCGCGCCGATGGCTTTCGCCGTACCCGGCATCAACTGCATCAGGCCCACGGCGCCGGCGCCCGAAACGGCGTTCGGATTGAAGCCCGATTCCTGGCGCATCACCGCAAAGAGCAGCGCCTGATCGACAGTGAAACCGTTGGCCGGCTGCCACGACGGCAGCGGATAGAGCGCCGCATCCATGCGCGCCCCACCTTTCAGGCTACGCCAGGCGCCGATCTTCAACGCCAGCGAGGGCAAGCGATAGGCCTGGCTGATGGCAACCAGCGCATCGCTGACATCGACCTTGGATTCGCTTTGCAGGATCAGCAGTTCCTTTTCGGCGAGATCCATCTCGCCCACCTGCAGCAGCGCCAGCGCGCGCTTGCCGATGCGCGAGGACATGAGCAGCGCGCCGTGATTGCTCATCAGCGTCGGCACCCGCCAATCGAAGCTGGGCTCCAGGCCCAGCGCGCGTGTAGCAAGCTGGCCATAGAAGGTGCGCGGGAACTCGGCCGCGACTTTCAGCCAGTGGCTGACCTTGTCCGGATTCTTGGCCCGCACATGGGCGCGGCTGGCCCAATAGGCGGCAGCTGCGCGGTCCCATTGCGAGGAAGACGTGCGGATCGCCGCCTTCTCAAAGAAAGTTGCCGCTGCATTGTAATTGCGGACACGCCAGGCATTGAGGCCGGCCTGCCAATTCGGGTCGTTGTCGGCCGAATTCTCGTCCGGCGAACCGACGCGCGTGATGTCGAATTTCGGCTTGGTCAGTGCTGCCTTCTTCACACCCTTGCGCGCGGCCAGGGTGTAGATGGAATCGGCTTCCGGCAGCGCCGAATAGTTCTTCAGCCAGTCGGCGAGCTCCTTCGGCTTGGCCTTGTAGCCGGGCGCCAGATAGCGATCGGCGAGCACATGGCCAAGGAGAACCGGATCGTTGAGATCGCTGATCAACCGGTCGGACGACGTGAAATCGCCCGCAGCCTGCAGGCGGAAGATCTGGCGATAACGGTCGGCATTGATGGCATCGAGCGGCTGGGGCAGCGAGGCCCCCAGCATATCCGGGCCGGTCTGCAGCGAAGCAGTCGTGCTGCTGCCGTTGCCCAGAGTGGCGGCGCTCAGTTCGTCGGCCTTGGCTTGTGCGGCGCCCAGGACATGGACCTGGGACAACAGCACCACCGCCGCGGTCGACGCCAGAACCCGGCGCCAGCCGTGATGTCGAATCTTAATTTGCAATCTTTCGCCCCCCTCAGAGCGAACCGCACTTGGGCCCTCTCAGGGAGCCCGTCCGAAGCGCGGAATTAACGAGTTGTCTTCTTGTCTGGTTCCCAGCGTTACCGATTCGAAGCTGTGACGTCCAGAAAAAACGCCCACCGCGATCTACAGATATGGTGTCGCAGGTAGCGTTAACCACTATATATTGATTTGCTCGATAAAATTTTATGTGAACGGGTCGCAGGTCGCGGCTTTATCACAAATCCGCCGCAAACCTTAACGCCGGCGGATCGGAGAACGGCCGGCGTTTCGCCGGGTCGTTAACCAAGTTGGGCGAGGCGTGCTTTGAGCTTCAGCAGGTCCGCCCAGGTTTCCCGTTTCTGCGCCGGCTGGCGCAGCAGGAAGGCCGGATGGAAGATGGGCAGGGCCGGAATGGCGGCGGCCATGCCGCCCGATTTGTAGTCGAACCAGCGCCCGCGAAGCCGGGTGATGCCGTCATTGGTGCCCAAAAGCGAATGTGCCGAGGCCGCGCCGACCATTACCAACACCTGTGGGGCCACCAATTCGATATGCCGCTCCACGAAGGGCGCCTGGGCCACCAATTCGGCTTCTGTGGGCTTCCGGTTGCCCGGCGGGCGCCAGAAACAGACATTGGTGATGTAAAAACTGGTTCGATCGAGGCCGATTGCACCCAGCATCCGGTCGAGGAGTTGCCCCGAAACGCCGACAAAGGGCTTGCCCAGCCGGTCCTCGTCGGCGCCCGGTGCTTCGCCGACCAGCATGACGCGGGCGGCGGGGTTGCCATCGGCGAAGACAAGATTGGTCGCCCGGCCGCGCAGGCTCTCGATCCCCTCGAAACGCTGCAGGATTTCCTTGAGTTCGTCGAGCGAGCGCGCCTCGCGCGCGGCCGAACGGGCCGATTCTGCCAGCGCCCGGTCATTATTGCCAAGAATCGCCGCACTTTGCGTGACCGCGCCGCGCGGCGCGGCCGGTGTTCCGGCTGGCGCTGCGGCCGCTGCCGCTTGGATCGGCGGGCTTTTTGCGGCGGGGAGGGCAAAGCGGTTGACCGGGGCCTCGTCGATTGCCGCATCCGCCCCGGCATCGAGGTAGAATCGCAGCCACTCGATCGCCTGGGAGGCGTCGTAAAAAGGCGTCGATGTGTCGGAATTGGGGACGGTCGGCTCCATGCGCCAAGGCTAGCATCGCTGCCAGTGCCGGTCTAGGCGACCGCGCCACACTATATATAACGGCGGTCGGTTGCATGGGTCCGTCTGCCGTTGTAAGCAACCACGCCGCGCCGGCCGGGAATGTCGGGCCGGGCAAGCCGCTTATCAGGGGAGGGGCCCATGGACCGGGAAGTGATGGAATATGATGTGGTGATCGTCGGCGGTGGTCCCGCTGGCTTGAGCGCCGCCATCAAGATCAAGCAACTGGCCGCGGAAGCCGGCAAGGAAGTCTCGGTCGTCGTCATCGAGAAGGGCTCGGAAATCGGCGCCCATATCCTTTCCGGGGCGATCATGGACCCCAAGGCCCTGACCGAGCTGATCCCGGATTGGAAAGACCAGGGGGCGCCGCTCACCTGCCCGGTGACCGAGGATCGCTTCCTCTTCCTCACCAACGACCAGAACTCGATCCGCTTCCCCAATGCCATGTTGCCGGCTTCGCTCCACAACGAAGGCAACTACATCATCAGCCTCGGCAATGTCTGCCGCTGGCTGGCGACCCAGGCCGAAGCTCTCGGCGTCGAGATCTTCCCGGGCTTCGCTGCCGCCGACATCCTGTTCGACGACACCAAGCAGAAGGTCCTCGGCATCATTACCGGCGACATGGGCCGGGCCAAGGATGGCAGCGAAAAGGCCGAGTTCACCCCCGGCATGGCCTTGACCGGCAAGTACACGCTCTTTGCCGAAGGCTGCCGCGGTTCGCTCGGTAAGCGCCTCATCCAGCATTTCAAGCTTGATGACGGCCGCGATGCGCAAAGCTATTCGATCGGTATCAAGGAACTCTGGGACATCGACCCCAAGAAGCACGTTCCGGGTCTTGCCATGCACACGGCCGGCTGGCCGATGGACACCAGCACCTATGGCGGTTCGTTCCTCTATCACGGCGACAACAACCAGGTGATGGTCGGCTTCGTCATCGGCCTCGGCTATCAGAACCCCTATCTCTATCCGTTCGAGGAATTCCAGCGTTACAAGCATCATCCGGAGATCGCGCAGTTTCTGGAAGGTGGCCGCCGGGTCGCCTACGGGGCCCGCGCCATCGTCACGGGCGGTCTTCAGGCCTTGCCCAAGCTCACCTTCCCCGGTGGTGCGCTTATCGGCGACAATGCCGGCTTCCTCAACGTGCCGCGCATCAAAGGCAGCCACGCCGCGATCAAGACCGGCATGCTGGCGGCGGAAGCTGCCTTCGCGGCTCTTGCCGCCGAGCGCTCGCATGACGAATTGGCCGCCTATCCGGAGGCTTTCGAGAATTCCTGGCTCTATGACGAGCTCTACAAGGCCCGCAACTTCAAGCCCTGGATGAACAAGGGGCTTATCGTCGGCACGTTGATGGCCGGCATGGACCAGAAGCTCTTCGGCGGCAAGGCGCCCTGGACGCTCCGCAATAAGACGCCGGACAATGCCAAGATCAAGAAGAAGGACGCGTTCAAGCCGATCGACTATCCGAAGCCGGACAACAAGCTGTCCTTCGATCGCCTGTCGTCGGTCTTCCTCTCCTCGACCAATCATGAGGAAGATCAGCCCTGCCATCTGACCTTGAAGGACCCGAAGGTGCCGATCGAGGTCAATCTGCCGCTCTATGACGCACCGGAACAGCGCTATTGCCCGGCCGGCGTCTATGAAATCGTGCGCGAAACGGATGGCTCCAACCCGCGCCTGCAGATCAACGCGCAGAACTGCGTCCACTGCAAGACCTGCGACATCAAGGACCCGACCCAGAACATCAACTGGGTGACGCCGGAAGGCGGCGGGGGCCCGAACTATCCGAATATGTAAGCCAGACCCATCGAAATGGGGCCGCTATCCAACTGTGATGGCGGCCCCTTTCTGCTTTGGGCACTTCCTGCTAAGAAGGCTGTTGGAAAAGCGTTTCAACACCTTAAGGCCGTTCCGCTCATGAAAATCCGACCCGCCGCGCCGCGTCTCAAACCGGCTCTCCTCGCTCTGGCGCTGTTACCGGCGATGATCGCCTGCGCCGGTAAGGAAGACGGGGACGGGACCGCGCGGGCGGATTCCTCGACCAATACCGCTGTCACCACGCCGGTCGAACCGCAATGGTCGCTTTCGGGCGCGCTGCTCGCCGGTCGTTTTGCCTTTGCCCAGGGCGATGATGCGATGGCGGCGAAGCTCCTCGGTATCGCGCGGGAAGCGGCCCCCGGCGACCAGGTCCTGGCGACGCGCACGCTTGCTGCCATGATCAATGCGGGCCAGTTCAAGGACGCCGTGAAGCTTGCCGCCGAAATCAAGGCGCAAGGTGCGAAGACGCCCTTCATCGCCTTGGTCGAACTCGTCGACCGCGTTGAGGCCGGGGATTACAAGGCCGCCAAGGCGGCGATCGACAGTTTGAGCGACGACGGCATCGGCCGCGTCACCAAGCCCTTCCTTGGCGCCTGGGTCGAACTTGGCCGCACGGGCCAGTTGGAGCCGGCGACCGATGCCTTGAAGCCGCTCTCTGAATTCAACGGCCTCGGTGCCGTGGTGACGCAGCACACCGCGCTGATGGAAGACCAACTCGGCCGGTCACCGGCGGCTCTCGAGCGCATGAAGGGCGCGGCCGATGCCGGTGCCGGCAGTGCCCGCTTCGTCGAGCTCTATGTCGAATTCCTGCACCGCGCCGGCAAGGCGAAGGAGGCCGCGGCCTTCCTTGATGCCTTCCGCAGCAGCAATTCCGGCGTTGCCGGCGCCATCGCCGACCCACTTGCCGATCGCCTGTCGCGACCGGCGCAGCAGGGGCCGATCGTCGCCACCCCGGCCGAGGGTCTTGCCGAGGCGATGTTCGATCTCGGCTCCATCCTGCAGTCGGAGAATGCCGAGGATCAGGCAAAGCTCTTTGCGCGCCTCGCCCTGGAGCTCGATCCCAAACTCGATATCGCGCGTCTTCTGCTCGGCAATATGATGCAGCAGGCCGAGCGCTACGAAGACGCGGTCGCCATGTATCGCTCGATCCCGAAGGAATCGATCTACCGCTGGTCGGCCGAGATTTCCGTCGCTGATTGCCAGCAGAAGCTCGAAGATGTCGACGGCGCCATCGCGACTTTGAAGGATCTGGTGCAATCCCGCCCGCAGCGGCGCGAGGCGATCGTCGAACTTGGCGATCTTTATCGCCGCGAGAAGCGCTTTGCCGAGGCGGTCGGTGCCTATGATCAGGTCATTGGCGGCATCAAGGACGCTAAGCCCGACGATTGGTCGCTTTTCTACGCGCGCGGCGTCGCGCATGAGCGCAACAAGCAATGGGACAAGGCCGAGCCGGATTTCAAGAAGGCGTTGGAGCTCTCACCCGACCAACCTTATGTCCTCAACTATCTCGCCTATACCTGGGTCGAGCGCCGCGAGAATCTCGACCAGGCGCTGAAGATGCTGAATTCGGCGGTCGAGCAGCGCCCCGAAGAGGGCTTCATTGTCGACAGCTTGGGCTGGGCCTATTTCCAACTCGGCGATTTCGAGAAGGCCGTCACCTATCTTGAGCGCGCAGTCGAACTGCAGCCGACCGACCCGGTCCTCAACGATCATCTGGGCGATGCCTATTGGCGCGTCGGGCGCAAGAACGAAGCGCGCTTTCAATGGCACCGCTCGCTGTCGTTCAAGCCGGAAGCCGATCAGGTCGGCCTTATCGAGGAAAAGCTGAAGAGCGGCCTTGATGCGGCAAAGCCGGAAGCGACGGCGCCCTCGGGCGGCTGATCGTTCGCCGGTTCCTCCACTCGCAAGCGTCATCCCATGCTGGCCCGCGCCAAGATCAATCTCTATCTCCATGTCGTCGGCAAGCGCGACGACGGCTATCACCTTCTCGACTCCCTCATCGTCTTTGCCGAGACGGGCGACGAGATCAAGGTGGCCGAGGCGGGCGACCTGTCGCTCGCCATCGACGGCCCGTTCGGTGCCGGTCTCACCAAGGATGCCGGCAATCTGGTGATGCGTGCAGCACTTGCGCTGCGCGAGCTTACCGACACCAAACGGGGAGCTGCGATCCACCTCACCAAGAATTTGCCGCTTGCCTCCGGTATCGGCGGCGGCTCGGCCGATGCGGCGGCGACCTTGCGCGCACTCATCGAGCTTTGGCGGGTGAAGCCGGACGAAGCGGCCTTGATGAGGCTGGCTGAAAAGCTCGGCGCCGATGTGCCCGTCTGCCTTGCCGGACGTGCGAGCTTCGTGGGCGGGATCGGCGAAGAGATCGCCTCCGCCGGGCGGCTTCCGGAAACCCATATCCTGCTGGTCAATCCCCTGGTCGAAACGCCGACGCCGGCGGTCTTCAAGGCGCGCCGGGGCGATTTCAGCGCGCCGGCCCGCTGGCAAAGCGTGCCGCCAAACGCCGAAGCCCTGGCGACCTATCTCGATGCCCGCCGCAACGACCTGACCGAGCCGGCAATTGTCGTGGCGCCGGTCGTCGCCAATGTACTGGCGGCGATCGCCGCCACACCCAATTGCCTCCTCTCCCGGCTGTCGGGCAGCGGTGCCACCTGTTTCGGTCTTTACCAAACGGCGGCCGAGGCCGAAGCGGCACGACAGCTTCTTGTCAGCCAGCACCCTCATTGGTGGTTTGCCGCCGCGGCTCTATCTCATTGAAAAAATGAGCGAATGGGCCAGTCTGCCGACCTGCGGCCGCTTGGCGCAGACTTTTGTCCGTCTTGTGAAATTCGCAATGCAAGTGCGCTAAATTGGCTTAGAGTTGAAGCCGGATTGGATCGCGGACGGAATGGATCAATCTCAGGCACGCATGACGGCGGTGGAAGAGCAGTTGACAGCTGCTGCAGCCGCGCCTTGTCCGTTGCAGGAAGCGCGCCGCGCCCTGGAAACCTTGCCGCTTGCTGTGGCGACGATCGACCAACACGGCATCGTCAGGTCGGCCAATCGCGTCTGGCGGGAACTTGCCGCGGCCGGTGGCGGCTTGGGCGACCTCAGGACGGATCAAGATTGCCTCGCGCATTGCCGGACGGTCGGCGCCGTGGAGATCGCAGCATCGTTGCGCAATCTGCTGCAGGGGCGGCAGGCGAATTTCATTGTCAAGGATATGCGCTGTGTGTCCCGTCTGGATCGCTGGTTCGATTTCAGCGCGCGTTTCTTCGACGATGGCGGCCTGCCCGGTGCCTTGCTGACGCTCAATGACGTTACCGAGCGACACCAGGCGCTGGCCGATCTCGACGAAAGCGATGCGCGTCACCGTCATGCCGAACGCATCGCGCGGCTCGGTCATTGGCGCCTGCTTCACACCACGGGCGACTGGGCGACCGGCAGCATTGAATATTCTCCACAGGCGGCATCCATTCTCGGTCTGCCATCGGGTGTGCGGACGCACGATCTTCTCGACATGAAGCGGCTCATCCACCCCGATGATCTTGCCCAGGTCCTGGCCACCTATGAGCGTGATGTCGACAGTTACGAGGTCGAATATCGCATCGTCCGTTCCGACGGCGCCCAACTCACCATTCGCGAGACCGGCGAAAGAATGGTCTCGGAAGGCGACGTGACCTGGGAATTCGGAACGCTGCAGGACGTGACCGATCAGCGCCGGGACGAAGACCGGCTGCGGCGCCTCAACGACCAGCTCGAACATCTCATCGAACAGCGCACGACCGAGTTGGTCGAACGCGAATCCCAGTTGGCGCGGGCGCAGGCGCTGGCCAAGATCGGGCACTATACTTGGCGAAAGGTGGACGAGGAGAAAGACAGTCCTCTTTGGCACAAGGGCCTGCGCTATTCGCCGGCTGCCGCGGCGATCTTCGGCGTGACGCCGGCTGACTTGATCATTCCCGATGACGAATTCATCCGTCGCTTCGTGCATCCGGACGATCAGGCCGGCCTCTATCACACCTACATGCACGATTTCCGGCGGCATCTGCTGGGGTCGGAGCCGATCGAATACCGGATCGTGCTCCCCACGGGCGAGGTGCGCTACGTCATCGAAATCGTCGAGCGCATGGCGGGCGAGGGCGAGGAGGTTCTCCAGGTCCTTGGCATGCTGCAGGACGTGACCAACCGCAAGCGCGCGGAACTCGCTCAGCGCGACAGCGAGGCGCGGCTTTCCGCCTTCATGGAAAATGCGCCCTTCATCATGTCCATCAAGGACCTGGAAGGGCGCCTGCAGATGATCAACCGCGAAGGTGCCACAAGTTACGACGCGCCGCAGGACAAGCTGCGCGGTCACCGCACCGAGGAATTGATGCCCGACGCTAGCGGCCGGGCCATCACGGCGATGAGCCGCGAAGTCGTACGGTCAGGTCGCGCCCAGCAGACCGAGATCGAGCTTCCGGGCCGCGACCGCTATCATTGGAGCCTCGAGATCGAATTCCCGATCCGCAATGCCGATGGTGGCATAAACGCGATCGGCGGCTTTGCCGTCGACATCACCGAGCAGAAGAAAGCGGAGCTGGCGTTGCGCGAAAGCGAGACGCGGCTGCGCGCCATCTTCGACCATGTGCCGGTGACATTGTCGCTCAGCGATACGGACGGCCGCTACACGATGGTCAATCGCCGCTTCTTGGAGAAGCTTGGCCGTGAGGAAGCGGACGTTATCGGCCATACGGCTCTCGATATCTTCGGTCCGATGCCGGCGCGGCGGCTGGACGAAAAGAAGGGTGAGGTCATCCGATCGCTGAAGCCCGTCACCTACGAGGCGCGTACCCCTGAGAATATGGGCAACCGCGACTGCGTCTTTACTCATTTCCCGATCCTTCACAACGGTGTCGTTACGGCGGTCGGTACGATTTCGCTCGACCTCACCGAACAACGCGCGGCCGAAGCGGCCTTGCAGCAGGCGCAGAAGATGGAGCTGGTCGGCCAGCTCACCGGCGGCATGGCGCATGATTTCAACAACCTGCTCGGTGCCATCATCGGCAATCTCGATCTCCTGGCGCTGCAGGTCGAAGACCGCCCGGCTGCTGCCGAACTGGTGGCGCGCGCCGTCTCATCGGCCGAGCGCGGTGCGGCTCTGATCCAACGCCTGCTGGCTTTCTCGCGGCGGCAGACCCTGTCGCCGCGCTTCATCGACATCAACGAGCAGATTCAGGGCATGCGCCAGCTGCTCGAACATTCGCTGGGTCCCACCCATTCGATCACCATCCGCACCAGCGCCGATCATCCATTCTCGCGCGTCGATCAAGTGCAGCTCGAAGCGGCGATCCTCAATCTTGCCGTCAATGCCCGCGATGCGATGCCGGCCGGTGGGCGCCTTACCATCGAGACCGCCAATGTGACGATGGCGATCGACCCGACCGAACCGGTGCCGACGCCGCAGATCATGATCGTCGTCGCCGACAACGGCACCGGCATGACGCGCGAGGTGTTGCAGCACGTCTTCGAACCCTTTTTCACCACCAAGCCGGTCGGCAAGGGCTCCGGCCTCGGCCTCAGCATGGTGCATGGCTTTGCCAAGCAATCGGGCGGCCATGTCGAGATTGACAGCCAGGTGGGGCGCGGTACGACGGTCGGGTTGTTCCTGCCTTGCGCCAGCGGCGAACCCGACGAGACCGAAGCCGGCGGCGACCATGATGCGCTCGCTGCCCGGCGCGGGCAGGGCGAGAAGATCCTGATCGTCGAGGACGATCCCGGCATCATGAGCTATTGCAGCGCGGCCCTGCAGCAGCTCGGCTATCAATGCGTGACCGCCAGTGACGGTGCCCAGGCGATGCAGGCCCTGGCCCAACATGGCGACATCGCTCTCATCTTCAGCGATATCGTTCTGCCCGGACCGATGAACGGTGCCGCGCTGGTCGTCGCCGCCCGGCGGCAACGCCCCGATATCAAGGTATTGTTCACCTCAGGCTTCAACGGAACCGAGGGTGGCATGGACAATGCCCTCCCGGCCGGCGATCTCTTCCTCGCCAAACCCTATCGCATCAGCGAGCTGTCGCAGATCATCGCGGATATGCTGAGCGAGCCGGTCTCCGTGCACGCCTGAACAAGCCCTCAATCGCTGAGCAGCGTGCCGCCCTTGCGATGCGCCAGCTTTGTCTTGCCGACGATCATTGAAATGCCGTCGCCGGGCGAGACCAGCTTTCTGAGGCATCGCGACAGAACCAGCCCGTCATTGACGGCACGGATCGCCGTGCGCGCCTTGCTCTGATCTTCGGCCAGCGGATCGACCAGTTCGGCGACAATGTCGCCTTGCTTCACCTCGGCGCCCAGCGCAACCTTGTAGGCGATGACGCCCGCCTTGGGCGCCCGCACGATATCGGTCGCCTCCAAATCCGTGCCGTCGCATAGCAGGGCCGGTGCCGCCCCCGGATTGCCGGCAACCGCACCATGCCGCTGCAGGAATCGATAGAGCCCGGCCGCGTCCGCAACGGCCATTTCGTCGAAAACGTCGGCTTGACCGCGGAACTCGACGGTCGTCCCGAAGCAGGCATTGGGGATGGGGAACTTGTCGCCCACGGCGTCCTGCAGCTTGCTCCAGGGTAGCGAGAAGGTTTCATCGAAGCTCTGCGCCTTGGAATCCACGCAGAGCAGGCCGGCGCGCGCGCCGAGTTCGGCGGCAAGGTCGGAGAACTCCTTCCAATGCATCGGCTGCATGTAGACATGCATCAGGGCTTCGTCGTCGCAATGGAGGTCCAGCACCATGTCCGCATCGTGTGCGAGGCGCGCCAGCTCGACCTTCAGCCGGGCCAGTTCGGTATCCGGGTTCATCTGGTTGATCTTGGCGCCGATGGCCGCGCGCACCGCTTTCACATTGGCCTCGACATCCGGACCCAGCTTGCTACGGACGGCGTCCAGCAGGCCGTCGAACAGGTCGGGCCATTGACGGTTGAAATTGCCGCCGCCGCGCAGCTCATAGCGGCCGCTATGGGCGCCGTTGATGATCTGACCCAGACCGACCGGGTTGGCGACGGGCACGACGATGATCTCGCCCTTGATCTCTCCCTTGGCGTCGGCGGCATCGAGCTGGCGGATGAGATGATGGGCGGCCAGCATGCCCGGGATTTCGTCTGAATGCAGCGAGGCCTGCACATAGGCCTTGGGTCGCGCGCCCTTCGCCCCATAACGGTGGACCAACAGGAACCGTTCGGTGCCCGGGCTCATGGACCCCAGCGAAATGCGCTCGATGCTCTTGCTCATGATGGACTATTCTCCCAATTTTCGGGGGCATTGGGCCGATCCGGACCCGCTCTGTCAACCCCGTGCCGGCCGTTAACGGAGACCTGTTAACGCCCGAAGATCGCGACCTTTCGTGCCGTCCGGAATGCTATAAGGACGCATGAACGAATCGACCAACATATCCGCAGCCAATCCTTATCTTTCCGGCCTCAATGACCGACAGCGCGAAGCTGTTCTTGCGGTTGACGGGCCGGTGCTCGTCCTCTCCGGCGCCGGGACGGGCAAGACACGCGTCCTCACGACAAGGCTCGCGCATATCCTCAACTCCGGATTAGCTTGGCCCTCGCAGATCCTGGCAGTGACCTTTACCAACAAGGCCGCCAACGAGATGAAGGAGCGTATCGGCCTGCTCATCGGCCGACCGGTCGAAGGCTGGTGGCTCGGCACCTTCCATGCGCTGGCCGCCCGCATCTTGCGCGCGCAGGCCGAATTGGTGGGACTGAAGCCCAATTTCACGATCGTTTCGACCGATGATCAGCTTCGCTTGGTCAAACAGCTGATCGAGGCCGAAGGGCTCGATTCACAGCGCTGGCCCTCGCGCGTCGTCCTCGGCCTCATCGAGCGTTGGAAGGATCGCGGCCTGACGCCTGACAAGGTGAGCCGTGCCGAACTGGCCGAGATGGCCTCGGGCCGCATTCTCGATCTCTATCACGCCTATCAGCAGCGCCTGCTGACGCTGAACGCGTGCGATTTCGGCGATCTGCTGCTGCACAACCTCACCATTTTCCAGCGGGCGCCCGACCGGCTCGAGAAGTACCAGCAGCAATTCCGCTATATCCTGGTCGACGAGTATCAGGACACCAACGTCGCCCAATATCTGTGGCTCCGTGCCTTGGCCCAGGGTCACAAGAACATCTGCTGCGTCGGTGACGACGATCAGTCCGTCTACGGTTGGCGCGGTGCCGAGGTCGAGAACATCCTGAAGTTCGAGAAGGACCTCCCCGGCGCCAAGGTCATCCGCCTCGAACAGAATTACCGTTCGACCCCGCATATCCTCGCGGCGGCCTCCGGTCTCATCGCCCATAACGAAGGCCGCTTGGGCAAGACGCTGTGGACCGATGTGGCCGATGGCGAGAAGGTGCGCATCATCGGCTCGTGGGACGGTACCGAGGAAGCGCGCCAGATCGGTGAGGAGGTCGAAAGCCTGCAGCGCCGCGGCACGGAGTTGAAGGATATCGCGATCCTCGTTCGTGCCGGCTTCCAGACCCGCGAGTTCGAAGAGCGTTTCATCACGCTGGGCATTCCCTACCGTGTCATCGGCGGGCCGCGCTTCTACGAGCGCCAGGAAATCCGCGACGCGCTCGCCTATCTCCGTCTCATTCATCAGGCCGATGACGGCCTTGCCTTTGAGCGCATCGTCAACACACCGCGCCGGGGCATCGGCGACACGACCTTGAAGCAGCTCAACGAGATTGCCCGCGTGCAATCGCTCTCGATCCCGGAAGTGGCGCGCCAGATCGTCTCGACCGATGAATTGAAGCCGGCAGCCCGCCGCGCGCTCGGCACCTTCATGAACGATGTTGCGCGCTGGCGGCAGATGGCTGCCACCATGCATCACGCCGAGCTGGCTCAGATCATCCTCGATGAGAGCGGCTACACCGCTATGTGGAAGCAGGACAAATCGATCGAAGCGCCGGGGCGGCTCGAGAATTTGAAGGAACTCGTCCACGCCCTCGAAGACTTCGACAGTCTCGAAAGCTTCCTCGATCACGTCTCCCTCGTGATGGAGAATGCCGAGAGCGGCCCCCGCGACCAGGTCTCGATCATGACCCTCCACGGCGCCAAGGGGCTGGAATTCGACGTCGTCTTCCTGCCGGGCTGGGAGGAGGGGCTCTTTCCCCATCCCCGCTCGCTCGACGAGAACGGCATCAAGGGGCTCGAGGAAGAGCGTCGCCTCGCTTATGTCGGCATCACCCGGGCGCGGAAGCTTGCCATCATCGGTCATGCCGGTTCGCGCCGCATCCATAACCAATGGCAGAATTCGCTGCCGTCGCGCTTCCTCGCTGAACTTCCCAAGGAGCATATCGACCGCCAGGACCATGCCGGCTTCGCGCCGGCACGTACCTCGAATTTCGCTTCGGCGGGATTTGCATCGTCAAACTGGGGCGGCAATGCCGCGGGCTGGGTCGGCAACGGCCGTTCCTTTGCGCAGCGGAAGTCCCAGACGATCGATCTTGAGGCGGAAATCCTGCCCACGACTTCCGGCACCTATCCGCCGGGCGCGCGGGTCTTCCATCAGAAGTTCGGCTACGGCAAGGTCTTGACCGCCGAAGGCGACAAGCTCGAAATCGCCTTCGACAAGGCGGGTGTCAAAAAGGTCATGGCCGGCTTCGTGATGCCGGCGGAAAAGGCGGGGTGAGGGGATGAGTGCCAAGGTGAAACTTTACGCGGTGACGGTCGATTTCGACTTCAAGCCGGAAACCGCTTGGCGGCTGGCGCTTGAAGAGGCGCTGGAACCCTTCGGCGCCGCCCTGGTCAGTTTCGAGACGGACGGCGGCAAGGGCTGGCATATCGAGGTGATCGGCGAGGAAAAGCCGGCGGCTGCCGCGGTCAAGGCCGCGTTGAAGCCCTTTGGCAAGTTACAGGCCGTGATCGCCCCTGTGCCGGACAAGGATTGGCTCGCCGAAAGCCGCAAGGGATTGGCGCCCATCAAAATGGGCCCCTTCTTCATCCACGGCGAACATGACCGGGGCAAGGCGCCGAAGAAGGTCATCCCGCTCGAAATCGATGCCGGCATGGCCTTCGGCACGGGCCGGCACGAAACGACCAGCGGCTGCGTCAAGGCGCTCTTGAAGCTCTCCAAATCGATGAAGGTGAAGAAGGCGCTCGATATCGGCACCGGTACGGGCATCCTGGCCTTCGCGGCGCATCACCTTTTTCACGTGCCGGTCATGGCCGGCGACAATGACAAGGACGCCGTCCGTGTCGCGCGTGAGAATGCCGCCATCAACGGCCTCAAGAAGTCGATCCGTATCGTGGCTTCGGACGGTTACCGGGCCAAGGCCATCCGCGACGGTGCGCCCTATGACCTTATTACCGCCAATATCCTGGCCAATCCGCTCATCTCCCTGGCGCCGGATCTTGCCAAGAATCTTGGGCGGAACGGCCGCGCCATTCTCTCAGGGCTCTTGAAGACCCAGGAGAAGGATGTGCTGGCGGCGCATCAGGCGGTGGGGCTGGAACTCGATTTCCGCATCCGCCAGAACGATTGGTCGGTCCTGGTCCTGAAGCGCAAATCCCGCGCAAAGTGAAACGGCGGCCCGGATCTCTCCGGACCGCCGTTTCGGCGCACTACTTAGGGGAAACTCAGTAGTAGTTGTTTAGGCCGCCTTCGGGGCGTGGACGTCGTTGCTGTTGGCAGCGAGGCCGCGCTCGGCAAGGTTGCCGGCCAGTTCGTCGATATCGCCGCGGATGACACCGATATCCATCAGCTGGCGATCGGTGAGACGCGACAGTTCCTTCGCCGTGGCGCGAGCCGCCGACCAAGCCTTGAGCGGCGCGGTGACGTCTTCTTCCATCGCCTGGACCGAAGCGGGCAGCGGGCCGCTGATGGCGCCGGAGAGACGGGCCACATGGGCCTCGATCTCGTGGCGGGCGAGGCCGATATCGGCCAGCAAGCGGTCATCGAGCGCCTCGAGGGTGGCGCGCGCCTTGCGGCGGCGGTTCCAGTCGATCAGCGGGCGCATCAGGCCGTTGACCACCAGGCGGCTGAATTCGGCGAAGAGGTCGCCGTTCTCACCCGTCGGCAGCGCCTCGCGAGCGAGGGCCGGGATGGCGCCGCGGCCGATGCCGATGTCGTTGAGCGACCGGTCATCGAGGGCGTAAAGCTCGTTCTCCAACTGGGTACGCGCATAGAAGCGGCGACCCGCGTCGGCAATGGCCCGGCCAAAACGCGCAAAGGCAGCGAGGCCGGTTTCCTTGGTGGCGGCAGGCACGTTGAGGGCCACGTTCGACGCCACGTTCTGATTGATCACGATCCGATTCATAGTAACCTTCCAATCCGGCTCTTAAGTTCAGATGGCACCGTTGCCATCACTTCTGTTGTGCGGACAGGCAGAACATAATCTTTACCCCACCCGTTTAGTAGTGGTTTCGCCGCATCGCAGCAATGCGTCTGGCGCATGCAAAACGGTCAAGATGGCAGTGTGATGCATATCACTAAGAACTAATTAAGAAGTTATAGTGACTTAGCAGTCACACTAATTATGGTTAATTAGGAGATTGAGATGGTAACTTCCCCGGATTCAGCGTGCCGTGAGACTTATCAAGGGGATGAAGCGCTGGCTGGATTGCTGAAAAAGCACCAAGCCCACCTGAACATTAACGCTCTTACTGAACTTTTGCCGGGGATCGCGGCGGCCCCCGCCGGCGAGAAGGCGGATGCCTGGATCGACCTCGTGGCCCACAATCCGAGCCCGGCCCTCATCGCCCAGCTCCAGGCCTTCCGGCGCGAGAAGGAATCGCGCGAGGCCACGACCCGCGCCCAACCGATCGCGGCACGCCTCACCCTCCTGCGCGAGGCGCTGAAGCGGCAGGGCCTCGACGGCTTCATCATCGGGCGGGCCGACGAGCATCAGGGTGAATATGTTCCCAAGAATGCCGAGCGCCTCGCCTATGTCTCCGGCTTCACCGGTTCGGCCGGCATGGCGGTGGTCCTGGGCGACAAGGCCGCGATCTTCGTCGACGGCCGCTACACGATCCAGGTGAAGGACCAGGTCGACCCGGCACTCTATATATACCGCCACCTCGTGACCGAGCCGGCCGATGCCTACATCGCCGCCGAGGCCAAGCCCGGGCAGAAAATCGGCTTCGATCCCAAGCTCTTCACCCCCGACCAGGCCGGCCGTTTCCGCGCCGCCGCCAAGCGGGCGGGGGCCGATCTCGTCGCCGTCGCGAAGAACCCGGTCGATGAGATCTGGGCCGGCCGCCCGGCCGATCCCATTTCTCCGGTCCTTCCCCACGATATCAAATTCGCCGGTGAGGCCTCGGGCGAGAAGCGCCGGCGCTTGGCCGAACGGCTGAAGGCCGACGGCAGAAAGGCCGCCGTCATCTCCGGCCCGGATTCGCTCTGCTGGCTCCTCAACATCCGCGGCGCCGATGTGCCGCGGACACCCTTTGCCCTGGGCTTCGCCGTGCTCCATGACGATGCCCGCGTCGATCTCTACATGGACCGGCGCAAGCTGACGCCCTCGGCGCTCGCCCATCTCGGCAATGAAGTCGCCGTGATGCCGCCCGACGCGTTCGGTGATGGGCTTGCGGCACTCGGCTCGTCGAAGGCCAGCATTGCCATCGATGGCGCGACGGCCTCCGAATGGGTCTATGACACGCTCGCCAAATCCGGCGCCCGCGTCAGCGTCGGCGAATGCGTCTGCGCTTTGCCCAAGGCAGCGAAGAACGAGACGGAAGTCCAGGGTTCGCGCAACGCCCATACACGCGACGGCGCCTCCATCGCGCGCTATCTCGCCTGGCTCTCGGTCCGCGCGCCGAAAGGTGGCTTGAAGGAGATCGAAGCCTCGGACCAGCTGGCAAGCTACCGCCACGGCAACGAGTATTTCCGCAACCTCTCCTTCGACAGCATCTCGGCGGCCGGCCCCAATGGCGCCATCTGCCATTACCATGCTATGCCCGAGACGCAGCGCGAGATTCCGGTGAACTCGCTCTATCTCATCGATTCAGGCGGGCAATATCTCGACGGCACCACCGACATCACGCGCACGGTGGCGGTGGGGACGCCGACCCAGGAAATGAAGGAGTGCTTCACGCGGGTGCTCAAAGGCCACATCGCGCTCGGCACCGCACGCTTCCCGCGCGGCACCACCGGCTCGGCGCTCGATGCGCTTGCCCGGAAGCCGCTCTGGGATGTGGGCCTCGATTACGATCACGGCACCGGCCACGGTGTCGGCTCCTACCTCTCGGTGCATGAAGGCCCGCAGCGCATCTCCAAGGTGCCGAACCGCGTCGCCCTCGAGCCCGGCATGATCATTTCGAACGAGCCCGGCTATTACAAGGAAGGCGAGTTCGGCATCCGTATCGAGAATCTCGTCGTCGTGCGGGACGTGAAAGACCATCCGGGCTGGCTCGAATTCGAAACGCTCACTTTGGCGCCGATCGACTTGAACGCGATCGAGAAGAAGCTGCTGACCGCGGAAGAAATCGCCTGGCTCAACGCCTATCATGCCCGCGTCCGCGCGGCTTTGGCCCCGCAACTCTCTGGCAGCGATCTCGCCTGGCTGAACGAGGCGACACGCGCGATCTAAGCAAGCCCCCTCTCCCTAGCCCTCCCCCACGTTGGGGGGAGGGAATCTCAGCGAGCTTGAACGCAATGCTATCGCGAACTCGGTGAGCTCCCTCCCCCCAACGTGGGGGAGGGTCGGGGAGAGGGGGTGTTTCCGCTATTCGTCCTCTGCCTTCACGCACACATCCCCTCCCCCCTTGAGGGGGAGGGCCAGGGAGGGGGGGTATCGCTCCACCAAAGCGAAAGAGCGGTGACTGAGATGCGCCATATCCCCCGCCAGCGCGTTCCGCGCGACCTCCCCCTCAAGGGGGAGGTGAGTTGCCTAAGCCGTGGTTCGATTGCTTGGTTTTCCTCAGTCGAAAAACTGCAGGCCGTCCCAAGGCTGTTTCTTCGCTGCGGCAATACGCGCGGCGAGACCGGAGACGTGGATCTCCAGTTTGTGACCATTCGGATCGATGAAATAATGCGATTCACCCTCGCTGCTGTTCTGCTGCCAGGTTTCCGCGCCGGATGCGATGATGCGTTCCCGCATCGCCTGAAAATTCTCTGGCGAAACTGTAAACGCGGCATGTGTGTATTCAGGTAGCGGTCCAGCGCGTGTTTTGTCGTCGAGCGTAAGTGCCAGCCACAGATCGCCCGCCGCGAGATAGGCACCCTTCGGCCAGCGGGCGACCGCCTTCAGGCCCAGAACCTCCGCATAGAAGCGAAACGAAACATCTAGGTCTCGGACCGCAAGTGTTAGGTGATTGAGGCCCGTGATCACCACCGGCTCCAACGTCGCCACCTCACGCCCTGAAAATCTTCCCCGGATTCATCCGGTTGTCCGGATCGAGCGTCGTCTTCAACTGCCGCATCACCGCGACGGCCGAGCCGTGCTCGGCTTCGAGGAAGGGGATCTTGCCGAAGCCGATCCCGTGTTCGCCGGTGCAGGTGCCGCCCATCGCGATCGCGCGGTGGGCGAGGCGGTCGGTCAATGCTTCTGCCCGCGCCGCTTCCTCCGGATCGTCGGGGTTGAGGATGATGCAGAGATGGAAGTTGCCGTCGCCGACATGGCCGACAAGCGGTGTCAGCAGGCCGGACTTTGCGACATCTTCCTTCGTCTCCAGGATGCAATCGGCAAGTCTTGAGATCGGCACGCAGACATCGGTCGGCCAGCCCTTGGCGCCGGGGCGCAAGGCGAGACCGGCATAGAAAGCGTCATGCCGCGCCTGCCACATCTTGGTGCGGTCCTCCGCTTTCGAGGTCCATTTGAAATCGCTCATGCCGAATTCGCCGCCGATCTCGCCCACCAATTCCGATTGTTCGGCGACACCTTTCTCGGTGCCGTGGAATTCGAAGAAGAGAGTGGGGCGGACGGCGAAATCGAGCTTCGAATATTTGTTGATGGCGTCGATCTGGACCTCGTCGAGGAGTTCGATACGCGCCACCGGCACGCCCGCCTGGATGACGCGGATGACCGTGTTCACCGCCGACCCGATATCGGGGAAGTTCGCAACCGCCGCGGCCATCGCTTCCGGTACGCCGTAAAGACGCAGGCGGATTTCGGTGATGATGCCGAGCGTCCCTTCGGAGCCGACGAAGAGGCGCGTCAGATCATAACCCGCGGCCGATTTCCGTGACCGCCCGCCGGTCTGGATGATGCGCCCGTCCGCCAGCACGACGGTGAGGCCCAGCACGTTCTCGCGCATGGTGCCGTAACGCACCGCATTCGTGCCGCTGGCCCGCGTCGCCGTCATGCCGCCGATGGTGGCGTCGGCGCCGGGATCGATCGGAAAGAAGAGGCCCTGATCCTTGATATAGGCGTTGAGCTGCTTCCGCGTCACGCCCGCCTGGACCTTCACGTCGAGATCGTCGGCATTCACCTCGACCACCTTGTTCATGCGGCCCATGTCGATGCTGATGCCGCCGTCGAGTGCTGCCACATGACCCTCGAGCGACGTGCCGACGCCGAAGGGGATGATCGGCGCGCCGAACTCCGCGGCCACTTTGGCGATGGCCGAAACCTCTTCCGTCGATTCCGGAAACACCACCACATCGGGTGCGTGGCTCGCATGATAGGATTCGTCGTGCCCATGCCGGTCGCGGATGCCGGCATTGGTCGAAACCTGATCGGCCTTCAGAATCTTCTGCAACGCCTCGACGAGGCCGGGAACATTCAAATTGCGCTGCGGGCGGGCGATAGCGGTCATGGTGCGGGTCCTTGTCGAAATCTGTCTGCGGAGAGAACCCCCACCCTGACCCTCCCCCTGAAGGGAGAGGGAACCTTAAGCGAGTTCGCACGGACGCTTCTGCAAACTCGGTGATATCCCCTCTCCCTGCGAGGGGGAGGGTCAGGGTGGGGGTGCGCGCAAGCGAACTTTCCTAAACCCTATCACACCGCCTGCCGCCGTGACCTCAGAATATGCGCGGTGACCGCCCCGAAAACGAGCAAGCCCCCAATCATCGTGTAGCTATCCGGCATGATTCCGAACGCTATCCACACCCAGACCGGCGCCAGCGGCGCATCGAGGGCGCCGATGAGGGCTGTCTCGACCGGCGGCAGCAGCCGCGCCCCCAGGGTGAAGAGCACAAGACCCAGGGCCGAATTGACCAACCCGAACAGAACGAACATCGCCCAAACCGGCGCGCTGTAGAGTGCCGGATCGCCCGCGAAGGGCAGGGCCACCAGGGCGCTCAATGCCGCCGACAGGGCCGCCGCCGCCAGGGTGGGGATGCCGTCGAACCGCTTGGCGACGATCATCATCAGCGCCAGGCACAGGGTCATGCCGAAGGCCAGCAAATCGCCCCACAAACCGATGCCAATCAAGCCAGCCCCCGATGACAGGCCGGGGACGACCATGATGACGACGCCGATGAACGCAACGCCAGCTGCAATCATGGCGGCCTTTCCCGGCCGGATGCGCAACACCAGCCAGCCGGTGGCGGCGGCGATGAAGGGGGCGGTGCCATAAATGATGGCGACATGGGCGACGCTGGTCAGCGTCAGCGCGGTGATGAAGCACAGCATGCCGATGCCGGAGATGGCGGCATAAAGCCAGCCGGGCACGCCCAGCCGGCGAAGGTCGCCCCAAGCCGCGTGGCCGCCCCGCATCGCCATGAAGGCGAGGATGCCGAATGCCCCGAAGATGCCGCGCCACAACAGCAGCGACCAATTGTCGAGCCCGAGCCAGGTGGTGAAAAAACCCGAGGTGCTCCAGGCAATCGCCGAGCACGTGGTGAGGATAAGACCCAGGCGATAGCTGTTCTGCATGAAGCGGCCGCCTCCTTTCTGTCGCGGCCAGCGAGATCTATCCCATCACTCCTGACAACCTTTTGTCAGGAGTGATGCTAGACTGGCGCCCATGTCCCGCTCCGACCGCCTCTTTGATCTTATCCAGCGCCTGCGGGCGGCGAAGAAGCCGCTGCGCGCCGCCGATCTCGCCCGCTCGCTCGAAGTGACGGAACGCACGATCTATCGCGACATGGCGGCCCTCCAATCCATGCGGGTGCCCGTCGAAGGTGCTGCCGGCATCGGCTATGTGATGCGGAGCGGCTTCGACCTGCCCCCGGTCAATTTCGATGCCGAGGAGGTGGAGGCAATCCTGGTGGGTCTCTCGCTGCTGGCACGGACCGGCGACAAGGCGCTCCTCAAGGCGGCGGGACGGGTGGGAAGCAAGCTCGGCACCGTGCTGCCGCCGGACCGGTCGAAGCTGCTCGACGGCCGCCATCTGCAGGTCTCGCGCTGGGGCGTTGCCACCGACATCAAGCTCGACATGGGCCAGCTGCGCCAGGCGATCCGGGAGGAACGCAAGCTCGGCATTCGCTATGTCGATGAAAGAGGCCGGCGCTCCACTCGCAAGCTGCGCCCCATCGGCATCATCTATTGGATCGAAGTCGTCGTGCTGGTGGCCTGGTGCGAAAAACGCCGCGCCCTTCGCCACTTCCGCCTCGACCGCATCGAAGCGTGCCGCCTGCTCAAGGAAGATTTCCGCGGGCAGGGCGATGGATTGCGCGCCAAGTGGCAGGCTGAAGCGGCTGATCTCGCGGCGAGGTGAACTACGGCTGCACCCCGACCCTAACCCTCCCCCTGAAGGGAGAGGGAATTTCACGGAGTTCGCTGAGGCGTTGGTGCAAAACCGGCTCTAGTGCCCTCTCCCTTCAGGGGGAGGGTTAGGGTGGGGGTATCGCGAAGCGAGCGAGTGTCGCGCAAGCGAGTTAGTGGCGAAGTGGCGACCGCCTCACTCCCGCCCATACCCCCCGCCGCCCGGCGTCTCGACGAGGAACACATCGCCCGGCTGCATCTCCGCACCGTCCGTGCCCTTCAGCACCTCGACACGGCCATCCGAGCGGATGACGCTGTTCTTCCCCACGGCGCCTTCGCCGCCACCCGCCAATCCATAGGGCGGCACGCGGCGGTGGCCGGAGAGGATGCCGGCGGTCATTTGTTCCAGGAAGCGCACGCGGCGCACGACACCGTCGCCGCCTCTTTGCTTACCCTGGCCGCCGCTGCCGCGCCGGATATGGAAATCCTCCAGCAGCACGGGGAAACGGAATTCCAGCACCTCCGGGTCGGTGAGGCGCGAGTTGGTCATGTGTGTCTGCACCGCATCCGTGCCGTCGAAATCAGGCCCGGCGCCGGAACCGCCGGCGATGGTCTCGTAATATTGATGGCGTTGGTTGCCGAAGGTGAAATTGTTCATCGTCCCCTGCGCCGCCGCCATCACATTCATGGCGCCATAGAGCGCGTCGGTGATGCATTGCGAGGTCTCGACATTCCCCGCGACCACCGCAGCCGGGTAAGCGGGCCGCAGCATCGAGCCTTCCGGAATGACGATGTCGAGTGGATCCAGGCAGCCCTGGTTCATCGGGATCTCGTCATCGATCAGCGTGCGGAAGACATAGAGCACGGCTGCCTTGGCGACGGCGGAGGGCGCGTTGAAATTGGTAGCAAGCTGCGCCGATGTGCCGGTGAAATCGACCTTGGCACGGCGCGCGCTGTGATCGACCGTCACCGCCACCTTGATGACGGCGCCGTCATCCATCTCATAGGCGAAGCTGCCATCCTTCAACCGGTCGAGCACGCGCCTGACCTGCTCGGCGGCATTGGCCTTCACATGGTTCATATAGGCTTCAACCACACCGAGACCGAATTGCCCGACCATGCGATGCAGTTCCTGGACACCCTTCTCATTGGCGGCGATCTGCGCGCCGAGATCGGCAATGTTCTGGTCCGGATTGCGCGCCGGATATTTGCCGGAGGCGAGCAGGGCGCGCATCTCCTTCTCCAGCATGACGCCGCGGTCGACCAGCTTCACATTGTCGATGAGGATTCCTTCCTCCTCGACGCTCTTGCTGTAGGGCGGCATGGAACCGGGCGTGAGGCCGCCGATATCGGCATGGTGCCCGCGGCTTGCCACATAGAAGAGGATGCGCGCGCCGGTCTGGTCGAAGACCGGCGTCACCACCGTGATGTCAGGAAGATGCGTGCCGCCATTATAGGGTGCGTTCAGCACGAAGACGTCGCCCGGCCGCATATCGGTACCGCCGTCCTTCGTGCGGTGGGCGCGGATGACACTTTCGACGCTCTCGCCCATCGAGCCCAGATGCACCGGCATGTGCGGCGCATTGGCGATGAGATGCCCCGCCGCATCGAACAGTGCGCAGGAGAAATCGAGCCGCTCCTTGATGTTCACGGAATGGCTGGTCTTCTCCAGGGTCGATCCCATCTGCTCGGCGATCGACATGAAGAGATTGTTGAAGATCTCCAGCATCACCGGATCGACCTCGGTTCCGATGGCGTGTCGGCGGAGCGCTGCGACATAGCGTTCCATCACCAGATGCCCGCGATCGTTCAGGATCGCGCGCCAGCCTGGCTCGACGACATTGGTCGAGATGGGTTCCAGGATGATGGCCGGTCCATCAATCTTCTGTCCGGCGCGCAAGTCGGCACGGTCATAGACGGGCGCGCTTAGGGCTTCGCCATGCGCCCAGAAGGGGACGGTCGCAAGCGGTGCCGCGTCGGCGGCGCGCGGGGTCAGCAGCGGATCGCTCACCTGCTCGGTCTTGCCGATCGCCTCGACCGAAATGGAATCGACGATGAGCGCCTTGGCCGGAACGATGAAACCGTAACGCTGGCGGTGCGCCTCCTCGAAGCCGGCCTTGATGTCGGCGGCCGTGCCGAAGGTGGTGATGAGCGGCGCGTCGGTGCCGGCATATTTCACATGCACCTGGCGCTGGATCTCGATCTTGTCGGCGGTAATCCCCTGGGATCCGATCTCGGCACGCGCGGCTTCCGCCATCGCATCGAGTTCGGCAGCGAGGCCTTCGGTCAGTTGCTGGTCGAGCACGCCTTCCACGCTCTTGTGGCGAATGGCGCGGATGTCCGCCAACCCCATGCCATAGGCCGAGAGCACGCCCGCCAGCGGGTGCAGGAAAATCCGGGTCATGCCGAGCGCATCGGCTACCCGGCACGCATGCTGGCCGCCGGCACCGCCGAAGCAGGCCAGCGCATACTTGCTGACGTCATAGCCGCGCTGGATCGAGATTTCCTTGATCGCATTGGCCATGTTGGCGACGGCGATGTCGAGGAAGCCTTCCGCCACGTCTTCCGCCCGTGGCTGCTTGCCCGTCGCCTTGGCGATCTGGCCCGCGAGTTGGGTGAATTTCTCGACCACCACCTCGCGGTCGAGCGGCTGGTCGCCCTCGGGGCCGAAGACCTTGGGGAAGAAATCGGGGTGGAGCCGCCCCATCATCACGTTGCAGTCGGTCACCGCCAGCGGCCCGCCGCGCCGATAGGAGGCCGGACCCGGATTGGCGCCGGCCGAATCTGGACCCACCCGATAACGTGACCCATCGAAATGCAGGATCGAGCCGCCGCCTGCCGCGACGGTATGAATGAGCATCATCGGCGCGCGCATGCGCACGC
Organism: Dongia sp.; assembly: GCF_041910485.1. Taxonomy (GTDB): domain Bacteria; phylum Pseudomonadota; class Alphaproteobacteria; order Dongiales; family Dongiaceae; genus Dongia. Next base: position 126,377 of record NZ_JAYRQR010000050.1, on the reverse strand, counting down.
CCGCGACCTGCGCCTCATAGGATCGTTCGAACTGGCCGTTGAAATGCGAGACGTCGGTCGAGGTTCCGCCCATGTCGAAGCCGATGATCTCGTTGAAGCCTGCTTGGCGTGCTGTCTCCACCGCGCCGACGATGCCGCCGGCGGGACCTGAGAGGATGCTGTCCTTGCCCTGGAACTTCGCCGCGTCGGTGAGGCCCCCATTCGACTGCATGAACATCAGGCGGGTCGTCTTGTTGCCGATCTCGCCCGCCACCTGGTCGACATAGCGCCGCAGGATCGGCGAAAGATACGCATCGACCACCGTCGTATCGCCCCGGCTCACCAGCTTCATCAGCGGCGAGACTTCGTGACTCACCGAGATCTGGGTGAAGCCGATCTCCTCGGCCAGTTTCTTCAGGGCCTGTTCATGGGCGTGATAGCGGAAGCCATGCATCAGCAGGATGGCGATGGCGCGGTAGCCCTTCTTATGAGCTGCCGCGAAATCGCTGCGCGCTTTATTGAGATCGAGCGGCGTCAGCACCGTGCCGTTGGTATCGACCCGCTCATCGATCTCGATCACGTCCCGGTGCAGCAGTTCAGGCAGTTCGATCTTGCGCGCGAAGATCTTCGGCCGGTTCTGGTAGGCGATGCGCAGCGCATCCCTGAAGCCCCTGGTGACGGCCAGCACCACCGCCTCGCCCTTCCGCTCGAGAAGGGCGTTGGTGGCGACGGTCGTTCCCATCTTGATCGCCGCTACGTCGGCGGGCAGCGGCGCATCGGGGGCGAGACCCAGGATCGCGCGGATCCCCGCCATCGCCGCATCCCTGTAGCGTTCCGGATTCTCCGACAGAAGCTTATGCGTGATGAGCTTGCCATCGGGCGCCTTCGCCACGATATCGGTGAAGGTCCCGCCGCGATCGATCCAGAACTGCCAGCTCATCTGCTTTTACCGTGTCACCAGATCCGTTGACCGCTTCGACAGCACGCAGCAGCCGGTTTCCGTCACCACCACCGTCTGCCCCGACGTCATGGCAAGATTGCGCTCGCTGTCGAAGATGATGAGGTGGATGAAGAAGACCTGATTGGGCGCCGCCACCTCCGGATTGCCGTGATAGAACATCGGATAATCCATCCAGTTGGGTGCGAACGTGGTGCCGAGGCTGTAGCCCGTCGCGTTCATTCGGTGTGCCTGATAGCCCGCCGCATCCAGCACCTTGGCGTGCGCATCGAACACTTCGCCGATCGGCCGGCCCGGTTTCAAGGCCGCCTTGCAGGCCTCCAGCGCATCGACCGCGACCTTGTGCATCTCCACTTGCCGCGGCGGCACTTTACCCACCGGGATCGTGCGCATCAGCGCTGAATGGTAATGCCGGAAAACACCGGCGAACTCGAGCGTCAGCTGATCGTCTTTGTCGAGGACCCGGCGGCCCGAATGATAGCGGCAGAGCAATGCTTCGGGGCCGGAGCCGATGATGAATTCATTGGCCGGATCGTCGCCGTCATTGCGGATGATGATGCTCTGCATGGCCGCCAGAATCTCCGCTTCCGAAACGCCCGGCGCCGTCAGCCGATGCGCTTCATCGAGTGCGAGATCAGCCAGATGCGCCGCTTTCTCGACATAGGCGATCTCAGTGGCCGACTTCACCAGCCGCTGCTTCGAGACGATGTCGCTCGCGTCGATGAGGGTTGCGAAGCCGTCGAAGGCGGCGGCCATGCGCATGCCGTTCTTGGCGGTGAGGCCATAGGCATCCCATTCGATGCCGAGCTTCTTTCCCGCAAGCCCCCATTTCGCCAGCATGTCCTTGAGTTCATGGGCGGGATTGGCATCCGGCCCATCGACCCAGACGCGGATGTCGGCGATGTCGGAGGTGAGCTGCGCCTGCCTGAGGTCCGGCGCGCGGGTCAGCAGGAACTGCCGCCCGTCGGCCCCCAAATAGTAGCACTGAAAGAAAACATAGCCGAACGTATCGTAGCCGGAGAGGTAGTACATGCTCTCCTGCCGGAACATGAGGAGGCCGGCGAGGCCGCGCGCGTCGAGAGTCTTGATGGTGGCGGCGCGGCGGGCGGCGAATTCGTCCCGGGTGAAATGGAGGGGCATCGGTCGGTCTCCGGATGGGGGTTGGGTCGGCGACGAGCAGACCATCCGCCCCACCCCAGCCCAAGCGCCAAGTGACATTTATTCTACAATGTAGAATATGAGGGGATGAAAAAGGTCAAAATTCAGTCCCTAAAACGCGCCGATTCCATCCTGGAAGCGCTCTTTCACGCTCCCGGCGACGGTTGGCGGCTCCAGGACGTGGCCGAGATCACCGGATTGAAGCCGGTGACCACCCTCTCGCTCCTCCAGACCCTGGTCGCCCTCAAACTTGCCGAGCAGGTCGGCCCCCGGGGGCGCTACCGCCTCGGCCCCCGGCTCCTGCAACTGGGGCGCAAGGTCGAGGCGCGGCTCGACATCATCACCCTCGCCCGGCCGGCCCTCATCCGCCTCTGCCAACAGACGGGGGAGATGGTGAACCTCCTCGTCCCCTCCGTCACCAGCATGGTCGTGGTGGAGAGCCTCGAGGGCAAGGTGTTCCTGAAGACGACACCGCTCAAAGGGCGCGACTTGCCCATGCATGGCACGGCGTCGGGCAAGTGCTTCCTCGCCTTCGCCACCTTCGACGTGCAGCAGGCGATCCTGGAGACGATCAACCTCACCAAGATGACGCAGAAGACGATCGGCGACGTCAAACGGTTGAAGAAGGAATTCGCCAAGATCCGCGAGCTGGGCTACGCCCTCGAGGAGGATGAGTATACGGCCGACACGGTGGCGATCGCCGTCCCCATCATTGATGCCGGCGGCCATATCCGGGCAACACTCAGTCTGCACGGCCCGTCGCAGCGCTTCGGCGCGGCGCGACAGGCGAACTTGCTGGCGATGTTGCAGAAGGAAGCGCAGCGACTGGGAAAGCTACTGCTCTAGCGGCGTGCCCGGCGGCAGCAGGACGAAATTGCCGACATGCCGTTTCTCGAGAAATGCGCGCTGGGCATCGGCGATGTCTTTCAGCGCAAAGACGCCGGCGACCAAGGGCTTGATTTCGTTGCGTTCGATATATCCGATGAGATTTGGAAAAACCGGCTCGTCCCAAGCGGTGCAGCCGATCAACGTAAGATCGCGCAGATAGAGGCTGCGCATATCGAGCGCCACGACGGGGCCGGCGATGGCACCGGAGGTGACATAGCGACCGCCGCGCGCGAGAGCATTCAAGACGTCGCCGAAGCCAGGCCCAGCCACATTGTCGATGGCAACTGCAAAGGTGCCCACCAATTCCGCCGGAATGCCAAGAGCGCGATCGATCACATGATCCGCGCCGAGATCCCGAAGCGCCGCGCTCTTCTCGGCTGTGGTCACCGCCGCGACCCAGGCACCCCGTCGCTTGGCAAGCTGCACTGCCGCCGAGCCGACACCGCCAGAAGCACCAGTCACGAGCACCTTCTCGCCCGCTGAGACGCCGGCCCGATGCAGCATGTTCTCTGCCGTGCCATAGGCGCAGGGAATAGTTGCCAATTCGGCGTCGCTCCAGCCGCTGGCCACTGGAAAGGCCTCCACTTGCGGCACGACAACATAATCGGCAAAGGCGCCATCGAAATTGGATGCCATCCATATCGTCTCAAGGCTGCCGAAGCCGTTGCTGCGCATGCAGGGTCGCACCAGGATGCGCCGCCCGAGCAATGATGCATCGCCACCGGGGCCGATTGCGGCAACGAGGCCGCAGCAATCCGTGCCCTGGATGAAGGGGAAGGGGCTGGCACCGTTCCAGCCACCATTCGCTGCCGGCTGGCTTTCAGTGGCCTCAGCCGTGCCGGCCGTTACACTCGACGCATACCAGCCGAGGCGTGTGTTGATATCGGTGTTGTTGACGCCGGCCGCCAGGACCTGGACCAATGCCTCGCCCGCTGCTGGGACCGGGATGGGTACATCGCGATAGACAAGCGTGTCATAACCGCCCGGCCCCGTGGTCACGATGGCCTTCATATGCGGTTGCCCCGCCGAAAGCGCGAACCGATCCACGGCCTATCTATCCCTGAGAGTCGACACTGGACTAGAGCAGCTTCGCGGGGAAGCCGGGCGCGCGGAGATCGGTCTTCAGCATGTCTTCGAGCAGCTTGGCGATCATCGGCGATTCCGCTTGGCCGCCATAGGCGGCCTTGGCCAGCACATAGGTCTGGTTGGTGATCGAGGCGAGCTCGAGCGGTACGCCGAACTCGCGCCCGAAGGTCAAGGCGAAGCCCAGATCCTTGAGTGCGAGATCCATCGAGAAGCCGATATCGTAGGAGCCGTTCAAGATGAGCTGGCCCTCGGTCTCGTGGACGAAGGAATTGCCCGACGAAGCGGCAATGGCGTGATAAGCCTGCGCCAAGTCAAGCCCGCCACGCTTGGCGAGCATCAAGGCCTCGCCCACAGCCTTCAGATGGATGAAGGCCAGCATGTTGGTGATGACCTTGATGATGGCGGCGGAACCCAGCGGCCCCATGTGAAATATCTTGCGACCCATCTTGGCCAGGGCCGGCTGGTGCGTCTCGAAGAGGTCCTTGTCGCCGCCCGCCAGCACCGTCACGTCGCCGCTCGCGGCAAGGTGAATGCCGCCGGTGATGGGCGATTCCATCGTGCGGATGCCGTGTTGCTTGGCCATCTCGGCAAAGCGCAGGATCTCGTCGCGCCCCAGCGTGCCCATCTCGATCCAATGCCCGCCATCGGCGAGACCGCCGAGGATACCGTCCTTGTCGGCGAGCACATGCTGGGTGGCCGAAGGCGAGGGCAGACAGGTGATGACGGTATCGACCTGTTCGGCCAAGCTGCGTGGGCAATCGGCCCATTTGGCGCCGAGATCGAGCAGGGGCTGGGCCGCTTCCTTGCGGATATCGTGGACGATCAGGGGAAAACCACCGCGCTGCAGGCTCGAAGCCAGATGACGGCCGATATGGCCCAGCCCGATGAAACCGTAACGCATGTAGTTCCTCCCCTTTGCTTCGCTACTGAATGACCTTGTTCGTCATTTCCAAATGCAGATTCTTGCCCGTGTAAGGATGCGCCTCGGCGACCTTCTCGTCGAGCTCGATCCCGAGGCCCGGTTCGGTCGGCGGGATGACATAGCCGTCTTCGCACCTGACGGGTTTCTTCAGGATCTTGGCGTGGAAGCCGCCCCAGGTCTCGATGCTCTCGAGGATCAGGAAATTGGGGCTGGCGGTCGCCAGATGCACGTTCGCCATGCCGATCACGGGACCGGCATAGAGGTGGGGGGCGATCTGCGCGTAATAGGCTTCGGCCATGCTGGTGATCTTCTTGGCCTCGAGCAAGCCGCCGACGCGGCCGACCTGCATCTGCAGGATGGAGGCGGCACGCTGTTCGAGCACGCGGGCGAATTCGTACTTGGTGACAAGGCGCTCGCCGGTCGCGATCGGGATCTTGGTGCCACGGGCGACGAGAGCCATTTCTTCGGGCTTTTCCGGCGGCGTCGGCTCCTCGAACCAGAGGGGTTCGTACTTTTCGATCCGTTGGGCAAAGCGGATGGCGCCGGCTGTGGTGAACTGGCCGTGTGTGCCGAAGAGAAGATCGGCCTTCGACCCCACCGCTTCGCGGATCAGTTTGCAGAACTTTTCGCAGAGATCCATCGATTCCAGCGACGGCTGCCGTGGATCGAAAGGAGAGTAGGGGGCCGCCGGATCGAACTTGATGCCGGTGAAGCCCATCTTCACATAATGCGCGGCGCGTTCGGCCGAGGCTTCCGGGTTCCAATAGATGGATGAATCCTGGCCCTTCGCCACATCCGGATAGATATAGGTGTAGGCACGCAGGCGCTCATGCACCCCGCCGCCCAGAAGCTCATAGACGGGTTTCCCCGTCGCCTTGCCCTTGATGTCCCAGAGGGCGATTTCAATCGCCGAGAGGACGCTCATGGCCGTCACATCGGGGCGGAGCGTGTAGCCGGAGCCGTAGGCGAGGCGCCACAGTTTCTCGATATGGAAGGGGTCCATCCCTTCGACATAGCGCTGATACATGTCCTCGATGGCGGCGACCATCGTCTTCGGCCCGAAGGCGGTGCCGTAGACCTCGCCCAGGCCCTCGATGCCGGTATCGGTCACGAGCTTCACGAATATGAAATACTGGCCGCCGAAGGAGGGCGGCGGATTACCGACGACGAACGTCTTGAGACCGGCGATTTTCATGGGTGTGTCTGACTGGCTTGGGGAATGGGCGGTTGCGGGCCGCACAACCGATCGGCCCGCAACCGGTCATTCGGGTCGCTTAGGCAAACCACCAGCGCTGGGTGATCTTCATGCCGTCGACGTCCCAGTTTGGAGCGATGACGTCGGGATGTGCAACGGATTTAGCGCATGCGTTCATGTAATTATAGAACATGAGCACGATGACGCCGCCGTCTTCGGCGACGATATCCTGCATCTCGCCATAGATCTCGGCGCGCTTCGCTTGGTCGAGCTCGCCACGGCCCGCCACCAGCAGCTTGTTGAACTGGTCGTTCTTCCAGAAGCTGTCGTTCCAGGCGGCATCGGCCGCATAGGCAGTCGAGAACATCAGGTCCGGGGTCGGGCGGCCCGACCAGTAGGACATGCACCAGGGCTTCTTCATCCAGACGGCATCCCAATAGGCGTCGCCCGCCTCGCGGATGACATTGATGTCGATGCCGCATTTCTTGGCCGATTCAGCCATCAACTGGGCGACGTCGACGGCACCGGCGAAAGCCGCGTCGGAGGTCGAGAGATCGACCTTGAGCGAGGTGAGGCCAGCCTTCTTCAGGTGGAACTTCACCTTTTCGGGGTCGAATGCATGCTTGGCCTTCGGTTCCTTGAAATAGGGAACGCCCGAGGCGATCGGATTGTCGTTGCCGACCGACCCGTGACCCCGCAGCACCTTCTTGACGATCTCCTCGCGGTCGATCGCGTATTTCAAGGCCAGCCGCACATCGACATTGTCGAAGGGCGCCACCGTGCAGTTCATGGGTGCCACGTAATGGGCAAAGCCGGAGACTTCAGAAAGGTCGATATTGCCGCCGCGCGTCATCAGGTCGGCGGTCTTCAGATCGACGCGGTCGATATAATCGACATCGCCGCTGGAGAGCGCGTTGCTGCGCGCCACCACGTCGGTAATGGCGCGGATTTCGATTTCATCGAAATAGGTTTCGCGATGGTAATTGGCGTAGCGCTTGCCTTCGGCGCTGACGCCCGGCTGGTACTTGCTCATGACATAGGGGCCGGTGCCGTCGCCCGATTGCCAATCGGCCTTGCCGTCCTTCGCCGGCATGATCGGCATGTGATAGTCGGAGATGACGAAGGGGAAATCGGCGCTGCCTTCGCTCAAGGTGACGACGACCTTGTTCTTGCCGTCGGCCTTCACGTCGGTGACCGTGGTCAGCAGCGATTTCGCCGCCGACTTCGAATCCGGCGAGCGGTGATGGTTGATCGAGGCGACGACATCCTCGGCGTCGACCGACTTGCCGGAATGGAACTGGGTGCCGTTGCGCAGGGTGAAGACCCAGGTCTTGGCATCCTTCGAGGCTTCGAAGCCCTCGGCAAGATCCGGAACCACTTTGCCGTCCGGCGACACTTCGGTGAGGCTGGAACGGAGCGAGCCCCAGCCATAGACGCCGTTGAACGTGTCCGGGAAGGTTGCCGGATCGAGCGTGTCGGTGGTGGCGCCGGAACCCAGCGCCATGCGGAAACGGCCGCCCTTCTTGGGTTCGGCGCGCGCCGCCTTGGCGAACATGGTTTGCGCGGTGGCGGCAGTGACGCCGGCCGCCATGGCAAGTTGCACGAAATCGCGGCGCGACATCTTCCCCTTCGCCGCCAGCTTGGTCATCGACTTGATATCCATGAAGCTTTTCTCCCTTGCGTTTGCGGTTTCTGCATTGGCACGCGCCCGCATCGCCACCTTATGCAGGAAGGGTGGCGTCGGGGCGGCTGCGGTCATTGCAGCCCTTGACAACACCAAAAATCAAACGATGTATTATGGCCCTAAGGCCAAACTTTATTTGTCGCTGAAGTGCTCCATGTCCTACCGCCTGCCACCCCTGCCCTGGTTGCGCGCCTTCGAGGCTTCGGCCCGGCGGGGATCCTTCGCCGCCGCGGCCGATGAACTGGGCCTGACCTCGGCGGCGGTCAGTCATCAGATGCGCTCGCTGGAGCAGGAACTGGGCTATCCGCTGTTCGAGCGGCTGGCGCGGGGATTGCGTCTCACCGACCTTGGCAAAGCCTATCTGGTGCCGGTGCGGCAGGCCTTCAGCGAACTGTCGATTTCGACCCTGAGCATCTTCGGGCCTGAGGGCGAGACGGTGCTGAATGTCCGCGTGCCGGTTTCCTTTGCGGTGCTGTGGATGACACCGCGCCTCGCCCGTTTCGCGACCGCTCATCCCGGCATCCGGCTGCGCCTCTTCTCGGCGATCTGGGCGGACGCGCTGCCGGCCGACAAAGCGGATGTCGATATCCGCTTCGGCTACGGCAATTGGCCGGGATCGAGCGCGCAGATCCTGGTCAACGATCCCATCGTGTTGGTGACGGTCCCGAATTCGCGCATCCGCTCAGTGCGCGATATCGGCAGCAACGAGATGATCCAGATCATGGGGGTCGAGAGCGATTGGCTGCACCTCTTCGAAGCGGAAGGCATGGAACTGCCCAAGGGTGGCGCCGGTATTTCGGTCGATACCAGCCTTGCCGCGCTTGAGATCGTGGCGTCGGGCCACGGTGCGGCGCTGGTCCTTTCCCGCTTTGCCGCCGCCTTTGAGGCAACGGGCCGCGTCAAGCGGGTGCCGGGGATCGAACTGCCGCACGATCAATCGCATTACCTGCTCAATCCGCAGAATTCGGAAGCGCCGCGAGCCGAGGCGCTGCTCTTCACCGATTGGCTGCGCCAGGAATTGGCGGCCGAGGCCGCCGCGACATCCACATCAGAGAACCCGCCCCGCAGCCACGCGGGTACGGGGCGTCGACGGAGAAATCATGGCAAGTGACTTGAACAGCGCCGACTTCATCATTGTCGGCGGCGGATCGGCCGGCTGCGTGCTGGCGGCGCGCCTGAGCGAGAACGGGCGCCACAAGGTGCTGCTGATCGAAGCGGGACCCAGCGACCGCCGCGTCGATATCGATGTGCCGATCGGCTATGCCCACAGCTTCCGCGACCCCAAGGTCAATTGGATGTTCGACAGCGCACCCGTGCCGGCGCTGGGCAACCGCATCGTCTATTATCCGCGTGGCAAGGTGCTGGGCGGATCCGGTTCGATCAACGCCATGGTCTTCGCGCGTGGCCAGCCGGAGGATTTCGACGATTGGGAAAAGGCGGGTAATCCCGGCTGGGGTTGGCGCGACGTGCTGCCCCATTACCGGCAAATGGAAGAGCATGATTTCGGCGAAAGCGAATTGCATGGCGGCAACGGTCCGCTGCATGTGACGCAGATGGGGCGCGACACGCATCCCATTTGCGAAAGCTTCTTCAAGGCGGCGCAGGAGCTGGGCTTCAAGCATCTCAGCGACCTCAACGGTGCCGAAACCGAAGGGGTGGGGCATTACCAGGTCAATATCAAAAAGGGTCAGCGCCATTCCTCGGCAAAGGCCTATCTGCGCCCGGCGCTGAAGCGCCCGAATCTGAAAGTCGTCACCAACGCGCTGGTGCTGGGTCTTATCGTCGAAGGCCGGCACGTTGCGGGGCTGCGCTATCGGTTGGACGGGACCGTGCATGAAGTCCGGGCGCAGCGCGAGGTGATCCTGGCGGCCGGCGCCATCGGATCGCCTTATCTGCTGCTTCATTCCGGCATCGGGCCGGCCGAGGAGTTGAAGGCGCTGGGCATCGCGGTCACGCACGATCTGCCCGCGGTCGGTCGCAATTTGATGGATCACATCTGCTACGATCATTATTTCGAGGCCACAGTACCGACGCTGAATTCGTCGCTGGGGAATTGGGGCGGACGGATCCTCGCTGGTGCGCGCTATGCGTTGCAGCGGCGTGGGCCCTTGTCGCAGAGCCTCAACCAAGCGGGTGGTTTCGTGCGGTCGTCACCCGCGCATGCGCGACCCAACATCCAGCTTTATTTTTGTCCGCTCGCCTATGAGAAGGTGGGGCCGGAGAGCAAGCAGCTCATCATCGTGCGCTCGACACCGGCCTTTTCACTCTCCATCTCGCCCTGCCGGCCGAAGAGCCGCGGCCATCTGAAGCTGAAGAGCGCCGAGATCGGCGTCTCGCCGGAGATCCAGCCCAATCTGCTGTCGCACCCGGACGATCTCGCGGAAGCGGTCGAGGGGGCGCAATTGATGCGGCGCCTTGCCAACACCAAGGCGCTCGGTGCCATCATCCGCAGCGAGACGAAGCCTGGAAATTTGGCGCGATCGGAAGCGGAACTGGCCGCCTATATCCGGGAGTCGACCTATTCGATCTTCCACCCCAGCGGTACCTGCCGCATGGGACCCAATGCCGCAGACAGCGTGGTCGACGCGCGCCTAAAGGTGCACGGGCTCGACGGGTTGCGCATCATCGATGCGTCGATCTTTCCGTCGATTCCCTCCGCCAACACCAATGCACCGACCATGATGGTGGGCGAGAAGGGAGCGGCGTTGATCCTGGGCGAGGATAATCGGGGGTGAAGGAAGATTCGCTGGCGCGCACCCCCACCCTGACCCTCCCCCTGAAGGGAGAGGGGACTGCAGCCAGTTTCTCACCGCTGCTTGAGCAAACTCGGTGAGATTCCCTCTCCCTTCAGGGGGAGGGTCCGCCGACGAATGTCGGCATGCGCCGACAGGGGTGGGGGTGGGCTCAGTGCTGCCCGCGACACTGGCAATCCACCACCTTGCCCGTTATGGTTCGCGGCAGGGCAACATCCATGTCTTTCCGGGCCAAATGAGCATCTGGGGCAAGATCATCGGCGGGGCGGCCGGGTTTTTCGCGTTGGGCGGTCCGCTCGGCGCGCTGCTTGGCGCCTTGGCCGGCCACGCCATCGACAAATCCCTGGAAGAGGATGTGCTGCCGGCGGCGCATGACGACCGCCGCGCCACGCGCGAGATTGCCTTTACCATCGCCGTCATTGCCTTGGGCGCCAAAATGGCCAAGGCCGACGGCACCGTGACCCGTTCGGAAGTCGCGGCCTTCAAGCAGGTCTTTCAGGTGCCGCCGGAAGAGCTGGCCAACGTCGCCCGCGTCTTCGACCAGGCCAAGCGCGATGTCGCCGGGTTCGATGCCTATGCGCGGCAGCTTGCCAGCATGTTCAACGAACGGCATCCCGTGCTGGAAGAACTGATCGACGGGCTCTTCCACATCGCCCGCGCCGATGGCGAGGTGCATGAAAGCGAGATTGCCTTCATCGGCGAAGTGGCGCGTATCTTCGGTTTTTCGGATGCCGATTTTGCGCGCCTGCGCGAGGTGAATGTCGGGCCGGACCAGGCTGACCCTTATACGGTGCTGGGCGTGCGTCGCGAGCAGACGGATGAGGAAATCAAGGCCGAATGGCGCCGCCTGATGCGCGAAAACCACCCCGACAAACTGGTGGCGCAGGGCCTGCCCACCGAGTTCGTGGCGCTCGCCAATGAGAAAGTGGCCACTCTCAACGCCGCCTATGACAGGATTGCCAAGGAACGCGGCATCAAGTAGGTCAGCCGGACCTTTTTGATCCAAACAGTGTCCTGCCCACATGCCCCCCGCCCCACCGCTCGTTGCCCTTCGCGATGCCGCCGTCACTTTCGGCGGCAAACCGCTTTTTTCCGGCATCACGCTGACCCTGGGGAAGGGTGAACGCGTTGCCTTGGTTGGGGCCAACGGGTCGGGAAAATCGACCATTCTCAAGGCGTTGGCGGGGGCGATCGAACTTGATGGCGGGGTGCGGTTCCTGCAGCCGGGCACCCGCATCGGCTATCTGATGCAAAATCCGGATCTCTCCGGTGGCGGGACGGTGGCGGATTTCGTGGCCGCGGCGCTCCCCGGGGCGGAGATCGACGATTACCGCATCGCCCGGGTGCTCGATCATTTGGACCTTGCGCCGGGACGCGATACGGCGACCTTGTCGGGCGGCGAGGGGCGCCGCGCAGCGATGGCGCGGGCGCTGGTGGCAGAGCCGGAAATCCTGCTCCTCGACGAGCCCACCAACCATCTCGATCTCCCTACCATCGAATGGCTGGAACAGGAGTTGGCGCAGTTCGGTGGCGGCATCCTGATGATCAGCCATGACCGCACCTTCCTCAACGCGCTCTCGAAACGCGTGCTGTGGCTCGATCGCGGCCGCATGTTCGAGATGGACGGGAATTTCGCCGGTTTCGAGGAATGGTCGGCGGGGATCATCGCCCAGGAAGCGGCCGAGGCGCGGCGCCTCGAAAAGCGGATCGAGCAGGAAGAATATTGGATGGCGCGCGGTGTGACCGCGCGGCGTGCGCGCAATGAAGGGCGCCGGCGCGGCCTCATGGCGCTGCGCAAGCAACGCGCCGAGGCGCTGCGTGCCATCGGCCGTGCCAAGCTCGAACTCGGCGAGGCGGTGCAGGGCGGGCAGTTGGTCATCGAGGCGGAGAAGATCGGCAAGAGCTTCACGCGCACCGACGGCACCCAGCGCCTCATCGCCAAGGATTTCTCGACCCGCATCCAGCGCGGCGACCGCATCGGCATTATCGGCCCGAACGGCGCCGGCAAGACGACGCTCATCAAGATGCTGACGGGCGATCTGGCCCCGGACACGGGCAACATTCGCCTCGGCACCAATGTGACCCGGCTCTATCTCGACCAGAAGCGCGAGAGTTTCGACCTCGACAAGAGCCTGTGGCAGACATTGGCGCCGGGTGGCGGCGACAGCATCATCGCGCAAGGGCGCTCGCGGCACGTGGTCGCCTACCTGCGTGACTTCCTTTTCGACGAGAAGCAGGCAACGATGCCGGTCCGCGCCCTCTCGGGTGGCGAGCGGGCGCGGTTGCTGCTCGCCAAGCTCTTCGCGCAGCCGGCCAATCTCATCATCCTCGACGAACCGACCAACGATCTCGACATGGATACGTTGGACCTCCTCCAGGAGGTGCTTGGCGATTTCGACGGGACGGTGATCGTGGTCAGCCATGACCGCGACTTCCTCGACCGGCTGGCGACCTCGATCATCGCGGTCGAGGGCGATGGGGTGGTGGAGGAATATCCGGGCGGCTATTCCGATTATCTCGACCAGCGCAAAGTGGCCGAGCGCCATGCCGAGGCGCTGAAGCCCAAGGCGCCGGCAGCGAAGCCCGCCGCGAAGGTCGAGGCCGAGCGCTGGTCGTCGAAGGATCAGCGGGCCCTCGACCAGGCGGCGGACCGCATGACGACCTTGGAAGCCGAGGTGAAGACGATCGAGACGGCGCTGGCCGATCCCAATCTCTATGCGCGCGATCCGGCGAAGTTCGAGAAAGCGTCGGCGCTGCTCTCGGCCAAGAAGCAGGAGCTGGAAGCGACCGAGCTCAAATGGCTGGAGCTTGAGGACCGGCGCAGCAGCCTGGAAGGGTGAGGCCAAATGGCGGCGGATTATATCGACACCTATTACCGCCGCTCGCTGGTTGCAAACCAGCCCTATCCGGTGCTCGCACGCGATGTCGCGGTCGATGTGGCGGTGGTCGGCGGTGGCCTGGCCGGCCTCTCCACGGCGCTCGAATGCGCGCGGCGGGGGCTGAAGGTGGCACTCCTCGAACGGCATCGCATCGCCTGGGGCGCCTCGGGGCGCAATGGCGGCTTCGTCACCGCCGGCTATGCGACGGGGCTGGAGACCATCCGCCGTCGCGTGAATGCCGCAGACGCGGACGCGCTCTATCGCCTGTCGATGGAAGGCGTCGAGATGGTGCGCGACAATATCTCGGCGCTCGACATCAAGGGCGTCGATCCGACACCGGGCATCCTCCGCGTCATCCGCTATGACGGCGGCGACGGTATCAAAGCCTATCGCGACGAGATGGCGCGGCGCTTCGGCGAGGAGATGCGCTATCTCGCGCGCGAGGAGGTGCAGGCGCTGACCGCAAGCCCCGTCTATCACCAGGGCCTCTATGAAGAGAGCGGCTTCCATTTCCACCCGCTGAACTATGCGCTGGGCCTTGCCGCGGAGATCGCGCGGCTGGGCGGCATCGTGGCGGAAGGGACGCCGGTCATCGGCATTGAGAGCATCGGCGGCAAGCACATCGCCCAGGTGCCGGGCGCCAGGGTGACGGCACGGCACATCGTCCATTGTGGCGGCGGCTATACCGACGGGCTGGAGCGGCGCCTCCGGCGTGCTTATCTCCCCATCGCCACCTATGTCTTGCTCACAGAAAAACTGGGGCCGCTCCTTAAAGAAGCGATCCGCACCGAGGCTGCGATCGCCGACGACCGGCGTGCCGGCGACTATTACCGTGTCGTGGATGGCGACCGGATCCTGTGGGGCGGACGCATCACCACGCGGGTCGCCGACCCCGCCGATCTCGCCACCCTGCTGCGGCGGCAGATGGTCGGGACCTATCCGCAGCTTGGAGAGGTGAAGGTCGACCTCGCCTGGTCCGGGCTCATGTCCTATGCACGGCATTTGATGCCGCAGATCGGACGGCTCGACGCAGGGCTGTGGCATGCCACAGGCTTCGGCGGCCACGGCATGAACACGACGGCGATCGCCGGCCGGGTCGTGGCGCAGGCGATCAGCGGCGAGGGCGATCGCATCCGCCTCTATGAACCCTTCGGCCTCGACTGGGCAGGCGGGCATATCGGCCGTGCCGCGGCGCAGCTTACCTATTGGGCCTATCAGGCGATGGATGCCTGGCGCGAGCGGCATAACGGTCGTTAAAGCCACCCATAAACGATAGCGCGGGCAAGAGGGTTGTTGCGACTAATTCTTAATTGCGATATAGCCCTAGCCGGGTGGCGCATTTCCGGCCGCCCGGGGATGCACCGGAAGGGCTATGCGCGTCGAGGATTTCAATGCCCTGTTTCGCCGCTATGCGAAGGACTTGACCCGATTCCTCCAGCGTCGGGTCACCAGTCCCGATTTGGCGGCGGATATCGCCCAGGAAGCCTTCCTGAGGGTCATGCAGGCTAAGCCCCGGGCGCCGATCGCGGATCCGCGCGCCTATCTGTTCCGCACGGCCGCCAATCTCGCCGTCAACCAGCGGCGTCATCAGCGCGTGCTGCCAATGGCGGCCAATCCCGAGGTGGAACTGGCCCTCGTGGCCGACCGGGCGCCGCTCCAGGACCGGATTTTTGACGGCCGGGCCCAATTGACGGCGCTCACCCAGGCGATCGCAG
Source organism: Dongia sp. (assembly GCF_041910485.1). Lineage (GTDB taxonomy): Bacteria > Pseudomonadota > Alphaproteobacteria > Dongiales > Dongiaceae > Dongia. The sequence goes on along the minus strand of NZ_JAYRQR010000050.1, from coordinate 111,160 downwards.
AGCTACCGCCGCGCCAGCGCGAAGCTTTTCGCCTTCATGCCTTGCATCATCTAAGTCCGCCGGAAATTGCCGAACGGCTCGGTATCAGCCGCAACATGGTGGAGCGGCATTTGCGCCTTGCGATTGCGCGTTGCCTCGAACGCATGCCGGATTTGGGGCAGGACGACCTGCAATGACACTTTCAGGCGAGACTGCTGCGCAGGATACGTCCCCAAAAGTGACGCTGGCGTGTCTTTCAGATAGAAGCTCCCGACAACGTCGGCAGACCAGAATTAAGGATCGCCCGTGCGCGCACGAGCCAGCAGGCAAGATATGAAGGCGCTGAACGCGGAAGCGGCCGATTGGCTATTGCGCATGCAGGCACCCGATTTCTCCGCCCAAGATCGCCAGACTCTCGATGCCTGGCTGGCCGGCGACGAGCGGCACGCCGCGGCCTTGGCGCGGGCGCAGGCCGTTCTGCAATTGGCGCCGCAGGCATTTGCCGCCCTGGAAGACGTTCCGACGCTATCCGCGAAGATGCCCCGGCTACGCGCCTGGTTACCGATGGGTGCCGCCGTTGCGGCGTCATTGGCGCTCTTTCTGTTGTTCGACGGCCCGATGCGGCTGCTGGCCGATCTGCGATCCGGGACCGAAGCGCTGCCGGCCGTGACATTGGCCGACGGTTCATTGCTGCAACTGAATGCCGGTTCTGCGGTCGCCTTCACCTTCAGCGCGAAGCAGCGCGTGGTGCGCTTGCTGCGGGGCGAAGCCTATTTCACGGTCACCAAGGATCCGGCCCGACCCTTCATCGTCGAAGCGGCCGGTGGCGCCGCAACGGCCCTGGGCACCGAGTTCGATGTCAGGCTCAGCGATCCTGCGGAAGGGGCTGGTGGTGCGGCGGAAGTCAAAGTGCTGGTACACGCGGTGCGCGTCGAAACACCAAATGATACCCAGGTCATTGTGCGGGCCGGCGAAAGCCTGCGCTTCGACAAAAACGGCACCATCGGCGAGACCCGCCGCATCGACATCAACGGACTAGACTGGCGGTCCGGCAAGATCGTGATCGAGGATGAAAGCCTGGCCTCGGTCGTCGAACGGTTGCAGCGTCATACCAATACCCGCATCGTCATCCTGGGTGACGATCTGAAGGCGCGTCGCATCGGCGGCACATTCGATACCCGCGACCCCGTTGCCGCCATCGAACTGCTCTGCCGCAGTCTAGGCATCGAGTATTCCGGCATCGGTTCGCTGCTCGTCGTCCTGCACGGCTGAGCCCAACTCAAACTATTTTCGAACTGTACGTCCTCAAGAGCGCTCGCTGTGTGTCTTCGATATCGGGGGCGATATCTGGACTGCCGCGTCGGCATCCGGGTCCCGTTGGAATTTGGGGGATGGAATGCCGAGAAAGAACCTGCGCGCACTGCTGCTGTCTTCATGCCTGCTGATTGGTACGGTAGCGGACATGGCATGGGCGCAAAGCACGCCGCCGCTTCTGTCGCAGACTCACAAAATTGACATCGCACCGCAGACACTGGCATCGGCGCTCAATCAACTCGCGGCACAGACGGGTCTGCAGATTGTCTTCGACGCGGCCAAGATCAGCGGAATCAACAGCGCTGGCGCCAGCGGGGTGTTGACCACCGAGGCGGCCTTGCGGGCAGTCTTAGCGGGCACCGCGTTCGACTACCGTGTGTCCGGAACCAATGCCGTGACCCTCGACCTCGTCCCGGGCGACAGCACTGAGCTGGCGCCGCTCGACGTCCAGGATACAGCCGAAACCGAAACTGCCTGGGGTCCGGTCGATGGTTACGTCGCCAAGCAAAGCACCACCGGCACCAAGACGGACACGCCGCTCATTGAAACCCCGCAATCGATCTCGGTCGTCACGCGTGACGAGATGGAGGCGCGCAATGTGACCGATATGTCGCAAGCACTCGCCTACACGTCAGGCCTGATCAGTGGCGGTCACGGCACATCCGGTGCGATCGGCGGCGATACCGTGGCGATTCGTGGATTTGGTGGCGACGGTACGACAGGCCCCTCCAGCAACGAATATATCGACGGTCTCAAGCTGGCCGGCACCGGCTATGTGACGTCCGCCTTTGATCCTTATTTCTTCGAGCGTGTCGAAGTGTTGAAAGGGCCAGCCTCGGTACTTTACGGCCAGTCGACGCCTGGCGGCATCTTCAACATGGTCAGCAAGCGTCCGACCGAGGATTTTCAGGGCGAAATCGGTTTTCAGGCCGGCAGCAATGACCTCTTCCAGGGCATTCTCGATGTCAGTGGCGCCGTGGACGGGGATAAAGAATTCCTCTATCGCCTGACGGCGACGGGATGGGACAACGATACCGAGGTCGATTTTTCGGATCGCCGACGCTATGCCCTGGCACCGGCGCTGACGTGGCGGCCCAATGAAGACACCAGCATTACCATGCTCGCGCGCATGCAGAAGGATGATTTTGACTCGTCGCCACTCAACTGGTTGCCGACACGCGGTACGGTGCTCGATAATCCTTACGGCGATATCTCGAGCAGCCTTTACACCGGTGACACGAATTATCAGGAATGGGATCGTGATTCCTACGCCATCGGCTATCTGGCCGAGCATGCCTTCGACGATACATTCACCGTTCGCCAGAATTTTCGCTACAATCATAACCGGCTCGACTTCAAGGGTGTCTACATCCAGAGACTGGACGCCGATTTGATCAACGGCAGCCGCTACGCATTCGGCATGGTGGAGCATTCCAACGACTGGACGCTTGATAACCAGCTGGAAGCCAAATTCGAAACTGGTCCGGTGGAGCATACCTTTCTGCTGGGTGTCGATGGCCAGATACTCGACAATGACACCAAGCGCGAACTCGGCGCCTGGACCGATCTCGATGTCTTCGATCCAGATAACGACAACTTTGCCAACACGGTGGCGCCTTGGCGCAGCCAGGCGCAGCTCAGCAAACAGCTGGGCCTCTATGCTCAAGAACAATTCAAATGGGATGATCTCATTCTGACATTCGGTGGGCGTCAGGATTGGACGTCGGGCGAATTGACCAACCGAATTACGGACGAAACGACGAAGCAGACCGATGACGCCTTCACTTGGCGGGCCGGCGTGCTCTACGCTTTTGAGAGCGGCTTCTCGCCTTACTTCAGCTATTCGGAATCCTTCGAGCCGGAGATCGGCACTGACCAGGACGGCAAGCCGTTCAAGCCCACCACCGGCCAGCAGTTCGAAGTCGGTATCAAATACCAACCCCCCGGCTATGACAGCTTCATCACGCTTTCGGCCTTCGACATCAAACGACAGAATGTGGTGACGGCAGATCCGGTGAATCCGAGCGTATCGACCCAGACCGGGGAGATCGGGTCACGCGGCATCGAACTGGAAGCGAAGGCGAGCCTTGCCGAGGGCCTCGATGCCACCTTCGCCTATACCTACCTCGATACCGAAATCCTCAAAAGCGGCGACACGGCAACCGGCATCGACGGCGACGACCACGATGTCGAGGGCAAGCAGAAGGCTGCCATTCCCACGCATGCGGGTTCGGTCTGGGTCAACTACACTTTCCAAGAAGGTGATTTTGCCGGACTAGGCCTTGGTGCCGGTGCGCGCTATGTCGGTGAGACCTATGGCGATGATGCCAACAGTTACAAGGTTCCCGATTATCTGCTGTTCGACGCGGCCGTCCGCTACGATTTCGGCGAGCTCAGCCCTTCACTCGATGGCTGGATCGCGCAGCTCAATGCCAGCAACATCGCCGACAACAAGTATGTGGCCTCCTGCATCGGCATTGATCGCTGCTTCTATGGCGCCGGTCGCACCATCATCGGCACGGTAAAATACACATGGTGAAGATGCGGCTGGATATAGCCGCACGCATCTTGGCAGCTGTTCTGGGTGGGTACGGTCTGGCGACAGCCATCGTGATCGGTCTGCCTACCGTGTTGCCATTGCCGAAGGCTGAGGCTGTCGCCGTCGCCATGATGCTCAGCTTCGCATTCTGTTGCGGCGCGATCCTCTGGGCCTTTGCTGTTCATTCCGCCTGGCGCGCCTGGGCCGGCATCCTGCTGCCCACGATAGTCCTGGTCGTACTGGTCAGCGGCGTCTCATGAAGGCTGGTTTCCGTGCCTCCATGGCTTGGCTGCACAATTGGGCCGGCCTCATCTTCGGCTGGCTGCTTTTTGCGATCTTTCTCACCGGCACGATCAGCTATTTCCGGCAGGAGATCTCGCTCTGGATGCGCCCAGAATTGCCGGTGCCGAGCGAGGTTCCAAGTGACGTGGCGTCCAGTCTGGCCGAGGGGCGCCTACAGGCAATCGGCCCCCATGCGGATCGCTGGATGATTGAATTGCCGGATGCCCGCGATCCGGCGGCACATCTCTTTATCTGGCAGGCGACGCCACCGACCTTTCAGCACGAAATGGTAGATCCCGCCAACGGCGAGCCCTGGCATCCGCGCGACACCTATGGCGGTGATTTTCTCTACTACTTCCATTTCGACCTGCAAATGCCAAGCATCTGGGGGCGTCTGCTGGTCGGTATTGCCACGATGGCCATGCTGGTGGCCATCGTCAGCGGAGTCATCACGCATCGCCGCATCTTTGCCGATTTCTTCACCTTCCGCCCCTGGGCGAAGCCACAGCGCGCCTGGCTCGACGGCCATAACGCGCTGGGCGTCCTGGCACTGCCCTATCACCTGATGATCACGTATTCGGGTCTCGTCATCTTTATGTTTCTATATCTGCCTTGGGGAATCGAACGTCACTATGGCGGCGACGTGCGTGCTTTCGAGACAGCGCTTCTCGGTGACCCGGCGCCGGTGACAGACGCCAGAGCGGCGGCGCTTCTGCCGCTAGGACCGATCGTCGCCAGGGTCGAGAAGATGTGGGTGGAGGATGACTATCGCCCTCGCGTCGGTCGCATCGAAGTTACGCGTCCCGGCCGTGCAGATGCGCGCATCGTCATGATCGCCAACGACGCCAATCATATTTCTCACGCCCGCAACCGTGTGGTGATCGATGGCGTCAGCGGCAATATTCTCAACGACGATCGGAACCTCAATGCCGCCGCCGGCACCTTCTATGCCCTCTACGGGCTCCATATCGCGCGCTTTGCCGATCCGACCTTGCGCTGGATCTTCTTTCTCTCCGGCATGGCCGGGACGGGCATGGTCGCGACCGGCCTCATCCTGTGGACGCGTAAGCGCGCGGCGCGCGGCGGCAAGGGTTTGCGGCTTGTCGAGGGCCTCAACATTGCGACGATTGCCGGCTTGCCGCTCGCGATCGGTGCCTTCTTTGCCGCCAACCAGATCTTGCCAATCGCTTGGGAAAACCGTGCCGACACGGAGGCGCAGGTCTTCTTCGCCGTCTGGGCGGTGGCACAGGGCCATGCCTTTCTGCGACCGGCGGGATCGGCCTGGCGCGAGCAATTCGGTGCTGCGGCACTTCTCTATCTGGCCTTGCCGCTCCTGCACGCGACCCGCACATCGCACGGCCTCGTCAGCGCGATCGGGGCGGACGATTGGGCACGCGCCGGCGTCGATTTCGCGCTGCTGGCGAGCGCTGCCTTTCTGGCTCTCGTTGCGCGCAAGGTGGGCCGCCGATGAGCATGCTGGCCGCCACAATGGCTGCTATGGGCTTCTCGCTCATTGACTGCGCGATGCAGCGGCATGCGGGGCTTCTCCCGGCGCTGACGTCACCCTTGCGCCGGCTGATGCGGGCCACGGGCGGCATCCTACTGGCGCTGTCGCTGGGACTATGCCTGATGGTCTGGCCGGCCAAGATTGCCTGGGTCGCCTGGTTCGGTCTGCTGACGATTGGCGCCCTGGCGGCCGCGCTGTTGATGACCTGGCGCAGCGGCGTGAAAAGAAAACGCCCGCACCAGTAACGGCGCGGGCGCTCAAAGGCACGAGATTTCGAGCGTTAGATCGCCGCGGTCACCATGATCTCGACCTTCCACTTCGGGTCGGCGAGCTTCGCCTCGACCGTGGCGCGGGCCGGGGCTTCGCCCTTCACGACCCATTCCTTCCAGGCCTTGTTCATGTCCTGGAACGTGGAGATGTCGGAGAGCCAGATGTTGGTCTTGATGAGCTTGGTCTTGTCGGTGCCGGCTTCCTTCAGAAGGGCGTCGATCTGGGCCAGGATGTTCTTGGTCTGCTCGTAGACGGAAGCCGAAACCGGCTCCTCCGCCACCTGGCCGGCCAGATAGACGACGTTGTTATGGATAACGGCATCGCTGATGACCGACGGATCGCCCAGACGCTTCAGTGACATGTAGACCTCTAATGTATTGAAAAATGGAAGAAATTCAGGCCAGGACCGAATTCAGCGCAAGGCTTTCGGGCCCGGCCGGGCGGCGCATTATGCCGATCAGGCGGTGGCGCGCAAAGGGGCGTTAAAGAATAGAGTGGCGGCGAGGTCATTCGACCGTTGCAATCCGCCAATCGAGCGGTTAAAAGGCCCCCGCACAGCCCAGACGTCCCCATCGTCTAGGGGCCTAGGACATCACCCTTTCACGGTGAAGACACGGGTTCGAATCCCGTTGGGGACGCCAAATCGCCACGAAGCCGAAAAATCCGGTTTCATCCAGGCCGGCTCGTTCCAGCGCCCATATCCCCGAAAGATTTCCGCAGCCGTCGCCGGCCGATTTGTTCAGCCGGCTGAATGCGTTGCGCGGATGATATCCGAGGCCCGCTCGGCGATCATCACCACGGCGGCATTGATATTGCCGGTGATCATGTCGGGCATGACCGACGCATCGACCACGCGCAGGCCCTCGGCACCCCGAACGCGCAAGGTTGGATCGACAACCGCCATGTCATCGTTCGCATCGCCCATCCGGCAGGTTCCCAGGGGATGGTGCACGGTGATCGATGTCTTGCGGATATGGGTGTCGATGTCTTCGTCCCCATTCTTGTCGTTGCCGGGGAAGAATTCGCGCTCGATGAACCGCTGCATCGATGGCTGGGCCGCCACTTCGCGCGCTTGGCGCACGCCGGCACGGAGCACCTTCCAATCATTCGGTGTCGACATGAAGCGTTGCAGGATGCGGGGGTGTGCACTCGGATCGCGCGACTGCAAGGCAACCATGCCGCGGCTTTCCGGATGCAGCATGACGATGCGGCAGGCGAAGCCGTCCTTGAAGGGTTGCTTGAACGGCTTCATGTAGGGATAGGCGCCAAGCGGCGCGGCCGTCAGCAGGAATTGGAGGTCGGGCAGCGGAACGTCTTCGCTGCTCTTGAGGAAAGCCGTAATGCCACCGGGTACGTCGGCTGCGAAGCCCTTGCCGAGAAAATAGGCCTTTCCCAATTCCTTGGCGATGCGATCGTAGCGCATCATCGGCAGGAAGGGGCCCGGATCCTTGCGGTGATACATCAGGATGACAGAAACATGGTCCTGCAGGTTCTTGCCGACGCCCGGCAATGCAAGCCGGACCGGGATGTCGTGGCGGCCCAGCTCCACGGGATCGCCGATCCCTGAGAGATTGAGGAGCTGCGGCGTGTTGATGACGCCGCCCGCCAAAATGACCTCGCGACCAGCACGTGCGGTGCGCGTGATGCCGTCCTGTACATATTCGACCCCGACGGCGCGCGTGCCGTCCATGACCAGGCGCGTGGTGAGGGCGCGCACTTCGATCGACAGATTGCCGCGCTGTCGCGCGGGCTTCAAATAGGCGGTGGCGCAGCTGGAGCGCCGACCGTTGCGAATGGTCATCTGCAGCCGCCCGAAGCCTTCCTGGGTGGCGCCGTTGTAATCTTCCGTCCAAGTATGGCCGGCGCGCCGACCGGCCTCGGCGAAGCCATCGAGCAGCGGATCCTGATAGTGACAGAATTGCGTTCCGAGTGGGCCATCGCCGCCGCGAAAAGCGTCGGCGCCGCCTTCCCAGGTTTCTTGCCGTCTGAAATAGGGGAGCACGGAATCAAACGACCAATCCCGCAACCCACTCGCCGCCCAGCGATCGAAATCGCCCCGGTTGCCGCGCACATACGCCATCGCATTGGTGGAGGAGCAACCGCCGACGACTTTGCCGCGCGCGCATTCGACCGCGCGGCCTTCGACACTCGGTTCCGGTTCGCAGAAATACATCCAGTCGTGCAGGCGCTTTTGCAGAATCTTTCCCCAGCCCAGGGGAATGTGGATCCAGGGGTCGCGGTCCCAGTCGCCAGCCTCAAGGATCAGAACGGAAATGCCGCTCTCTTCACTCAGCCGATTGGCGAGCACGCAGCCGGCCGAGCCGGCGCCGACGATGATATAATCGTACTCCACATCCCGCGCCACGATTGCCATCCCGTATGTTGCCCGGCCTTGGTGCTGCGCGGGTCGTTGTCGGTCGATCGGCCGGATTGGTTCGTCGCCTTGTTGCAGGCGAACCAATTTTAACCGGTGCCGCGACCAATCGTTAACACGGGTTGTGGTGGCTGGACAAGTCGGCGGCGCTTGCCGCCGGTCGATTACTGCTGCGTGCTGCCGGCCGGGAAGGCGTGCTGGAAGATATAACGCTGCACGTCGCTGAGATGCTGGCACATCAATTCTTGGGCGCGATCGCCCTGACGAGCGGCGATCGCCTCGGCGATATCGCGGTGATAGTCGGCATAGACGGCCTGCCGCTTAAAGCAATTGGCATTCTCGCCCATGCGCTGCCAGTTGGCCTTGCGCTGGCTGGATTGCAGCGTGTCGAAGATCGCCAGAAACAGGGTATTGCGGGCGATCTCGGCGATCGTCCGGTGGAACAGCAGATCCGCATTCTGATAGGTGGCGGTATCGCCGGCGTGGCGCGTTTCGTCGACCAGAGCCAGCAGGCGGTTGATCTCGGCCTGGGATGCGCGAAAGGCGGCAAGGCGCGCCATGACGGGCTCGATGGCGAGACGGACTTCGATCACTTCCAGCGGATTGGTGTGATCGAGAATCCCTTCGAAGCCACCCATGACGGCCGCATTGGCAAGTGCGCCCAGGGAAATTCGGCTGCTGTTATAGGCCGCACTGGCGACCGGCATGCCATTGGTGCCGTCACCGTTCCGCTGGCGGCTGATGAAGGTCCCGCGGCCCTGCTGGCGCGAGATGTAACCTTCTTGTTCGAGGATATCCAGCGCGCGGCGCAAGGAACGTCGACCGACACCGAGTTCCAGCGCCAAAGCCCGCTCCGGCGGCATGCGCGAATCGGCGTCCTGGCTGGCGATCAGCCGCCTGAGTTTCGTGAGGGTGGGGTCCACGCGCTCCATGCTCGGTCCTGGGCTCAGTCCTGGTTCGGGCTTCCTGGTTGGGGCAAAAGGCACCATTGGTACCAGTTGCAGATGCAATGGATACCACGATCCTGCCGTATCGACAATTGTCGCACCAATGACGGTCGATATTGCGCTGCATGATGGACCGGGCAGCAATTGGGCCGCCACCAGAGCGCAAAACCGCCCCATCGAGTCAGCTAGGCGTTGACGGTGCCGAGAAGAAATGGTTACGTTGCCGGCAACAAGAAGGCCCAAAAGGGCGAACCAATACGAAATTGGTTCGAGGGGCGGGTCGGGACGGCCAGTTCCGGTTACCGCATCGGACAGCGGAGGGTGGATATGTCGGTACAAAGCGGCAAGACCGGCGCTCGGCTTGAGGGTGACAATCTTCAGGCGGCGCTCGACAAGCTTCACGCGGATGTCGAAAAGGCCAATATGGCCGGCTATTGGGTCGTCGACCGAACCGTCAAGAATGACGAAGACCGCCAGGTGATGGACAAGCGCAAGGCCATCCCGTTCTCGTGGAAATACAAGACGGATATCGAGCCGCTGCTCTACCGTTCGGCCGAGTTGATCACGACCGAGAGTTCGGAGCGCCGCTCGCTGGTGCTGGTCAATCCGGGCCTGGCGCCGAAGCGCGCCACCACCACCAACATGTACGTCTCCTATCGCCTCAACGATCCGCGCGAGATCATGCCGCCGCATCGGCACTCGCCCAACGCCATCCGTCTCGGCCTCTCCGGCCAGCAGAACTTCACGGGCGTCGAGGGCGAGAACATCACCTTCGGTCCGGGCGATCTGGTGCTGACGCCGCACGATACGTGGCACAATCACGGCAACAAGGGTGACGAGAACGCGATCAACCTGTCGGTTCTCGATCTGCCGCTCGCCGAGACAATGAACTGCATGTATTTCGAGCACGATTACACGGAAGAAGAAGAAGGCATCCGTGTTGCCCGCAAGATGCAGTCGGAGCGCTTCCCGGCGACCTATTCGCAGATGGTCTACGGGCACGGTGGCCTGCTGCCGCGCTTTGTTTCGCACAATCGCGGCGCCGGCAATGCCTCGCCGATGTATGTCTATCGCTATGATATGATGCGTGAGGCGCTCGAAAAGTTCCGCAACTGGGACGGCGATCCTTATGAAGGCATCATGATCGAATATGTCGATCCCACCAGCGGACAGCCCGTCTTCAAGACCGTCACGTTCTTCATGCAGATGCTGCGGCCCGGCGAGAAAACGCTGCCGCTGAAACAAAGCGCCAGCCTGGTCGTTTCGCCGTTCGAGGGACAAGGTTACAGCCTCGTCAACGATCAGAAGATCGCGTGGAACCAGTTCGACACGGTGGCCGTGCCCGGTGCCTCCTGGTGCCAGCACGTCAATACGTCGGACCGCGATCCCGCCATTCTGTTCGTTGCCAGCGACGAACCGGCCTTGAAGGCGCTCGCCTTTTATCAAAAGCACGGCAGGAACCAGAAAGGCGACGTCGTCAGACTCGCCTGACCCTTGATCACGCCGAGCGCAACGGACGGAATTCATGGCACGCGCAAAAAACACCAAGCTGTTGGCGAACATTGATTGCCCGGGTGGCGGTCAGGTCTGGGTTGACGGTCATATCCTTTATATCGGCCACATGCGGCAGCCCAGCGGCACGACCATTGTCGACGTCGCGGACCCGAAAAACCCGAAGGTCCTTTCGCGCGTCGAAATGCCGGTCGGATGGCATTCGCACAAGGTGCGCGTTTCGGACGGCATCATGGTGGTCAATCATGAACGCCAGGGCATGGAGGGCGATGCGGAATTCGGCGGCGGCCTCGGCATTTTTGACGTCTCCAACCCGGCCAATCCACGCCTGATTTCGAAGTGGCGCACCCATGGCAAGGGCGTGCACCGTTACGATTTCGACGGCCGTTACGCCTATATCTCACCGACGGCCGAAGGATATGTCGGCAATATCGCCATGATCCTCGACCTCAAGAATCCGGAAAAGCCGGAGGAGGTGGGGCGTTGGTGGATTCCCGGACAATGGAAAGCGGGCGGGGAGGAATATCCCTGGGACAGTTGGACCCCGCCGCGCTGCCATCATCCGCTGCGCATGGGCGACCGGCTCTATGTCAGCTATTGGCATCACGGTTTCTATATTCTCGACATCGCCGACATGTCGAAGCCGCAATTGATTTCAGCGGTCAACACCTCGCCGACGTTCCCGCATCCCACGCATACCTGCCTGCCGATCCCGGAGCCGCTCAAGGGCCGCCGCATCATGGTCGTGGCGGACGAGGATGTGGCCAAGCTGTGGCCGGCGGCGCCCGCCTTTACCTGGATCTACGACATCACCAACGAGCATTGCCCGATTCCAATTTCGACCTTCCAGGTGGAAGGGCTTGATCGGGATGGCTCGCCGCAGCCGCCGATGATGGGGTGTCACCAGCCATCGGAGCGCTTCAAGGGAAGTGTCATTCCCTTTGCCTGGTTCGCCCAAGGGTTGCGCATCCTGGATATCGCCGACCCCTTCAACCCGAAGGAAGTCGCCTTCTACGAGCCGGATGCGCCGAAGGGTTTCGAATTGTCATCATCCAATGACGTCACGATCGACAGCCGCGGCCTGTGCTATCTGATCGACCGGCAGCGCGGCGTCGACATCATCGAGACGTCAGTCCTTTGAAGGACGAGGGAAAGCGGACATGAGCGATATCACCACCATCGGCAAGAAGAACCCCAATCTTCCCTTCCATCCGGCGGTCCGGGCGGGAGACTTCATCTTTGTCTCGGGACAAGTTGCCAAGGACGAGAACGGCAACATGTGCCACGGCAATATCGAAGAGGAAACGCGCTGGACGATCGAATCGATCCGTCGCATCCTGGCTCTGGATGGGGCCGATCTCAGCGATGTGGTGAAGGTGACAGTCTATCTTGAGGATGCGCGCAACTTCGGGCGCTACAACAGGATTTTTGCCGAGTACTTTCCGGAGGGGCGCGTTTCGCGGACCACCGTCGAGGCGCGCGCCGTCATTGAATGCAAGATCGAGATGGATGCCGTCGCCTACAAGCCGAAGGCTTAAGGCGTCTGTGATAAGAAATGCAAACCGGCGGAGCGATTTGCCGCCGCGAAAAGGAGAATGAAGATGCTGCGAGTTCTGGGTCGCGCGACGTCAGGCAACGTACAGAAGGTCCTGTTCCTGCTTGAGGAACTGGGCGTGCCTTATCAACGCGAAGATTACGGCCGCCAGTTCAACAATACCCAGGACGCCACCTATCTCTCCCTCAATCCGAACGGCAAAGTCCCGACGCTGGTGGATGGCGATACCGTGATCTGGGAATCCAACACGATCCTGCGCTACCTCGCCGCGAAGAACAAAAGCGCGCTCTATCCGACCGACCTCGTCCAGCGCACGCAGGTCGAGCGCTGGATGGATTGGCTCCTGGCCTCGCTCAACGCACCTTATGTCGCGATCTTCAAGGAAGCGAAGAAGCCCGCCAATGAGCGCGGCCCGAGTTGGGATGCCGACGCGAAGGAACTGCGGACACAGCTTGAAATCCTCGCCAAGGCCACGGCCGGCCGGCCGTTCCTCGCGGGCAATGACTTTTCGCTGGCCGATGTGTGTCTGGCGCCGATCGTGCATCGCTGTCTCGATTTTCCGGTCGATCTGCCGGGCCTCGATGGGTTGCGGGCCTGGCGCGACAAGGTGACGTCTCGTCCGGCCTTCAAGAAGGCCGTCGGCTGAGGCAGAACTGCCCGTTGCCAAGGTGGCGACAAGACCACCATTGAATAACACGCGGTTACGACAGGTTTGGGCTCTACTCCTTCTGGGGGCGGCATGACCAAGGCAGCCGTTATCGGCTTGGGCACGATGGGACCCGGCATCTGCGCGACGCTCGCGCGGGCCGGGGTGAGTGTGGTCGCCTTCGATCTGAGCGCGGAGCAGCGCGCCAAGGCGCCGGCCATGCTCGACCTGGCGACGCAGGTTTTGGAGAAACTCGGAGTCAAGTTGGTCGGAGGTGGGTCGGTCCAATTGGCCGATTCCCTGGAGACGGCCGTGGCCGGTGCGGATCTCGTCATTGAGAACGTGCCGGAGAAACTGGACCTGAAGCGCGAGATTTTCGCGGCGATCTGCCGGTTGGTGGCGCCGGGAACGATCATCGCCAGCGACACCTCCGGCATTCCGATTACCGACATTCAATCCGGCATGGCCAATCCCGGCCGGATCATCGGCATGCACTGGTCAAACCCACCGCATATCATCCCGATGATCGAGGTGATTGCCGGCCGCGAGACGGCGCCCGAGACCGTCGCCTGGATGAAGGACTTCGTGCGCCGCATCGGCCATCTGCCGGTCGTGATCAAAAAGGACGTGCCCGGTTTCGTCGAGAATAGGGTGCTCTATTCGGTCATGCGCGAATGTGTCGACCTGGTCGAACGCGGGGTCATCGATCCGGAAGACCTAGATACCTGCGTCTCCTGGGGCATCGGCTATAAGCTGGCGGTGGTAGGGCCCATGGCGCTTCTCGATATGGCCGGGCTCGATATCTACAACGCCGTCGGCTCCTACCTGAATCGTGAATTGTGCGACCGCTCGGATGTGGCACCCTATGTCACGCAGCGCGTTGCCGAGGGCAAATTGGGCATGAAGACCGGGGGCGGAATTTTCGGCTACACGCCCGAAAAAATCGCTGCCTTGCGCGAGGAGCGCGCGCGGAAACTGGTCGCGATCCGGCGGATTTTGCAGGAATAAACGGGCGGGAGGAACCAAGCAGTACCGGCGGGAGCCCGAGATCCGGCCGCAAGAGGCAAACAAGTAAGTGACGATCAATACCTGGGTTGGACGACCCTGTTTGAGACGAGCACAACAGCAATGAAAAGCAGGAGGCTTTCCACATGATCAAGATCTCGAGACGGAATGCAGCACGGTCTGCGCTGGCGGCAGCGATGATGACCAGCATGTTTGCATTGACCGGCGGTGCGCTGGCGGCAGACGTGAAGTCCATCGCCATTTTGACGCCCGAAGAGCCCACCGATTACGGCTGGAACCAGCAAGGCAACGACGCCGCCAAGGCTGTGGCGGCCAAGTACGGCCTGGAATTCATCCCGGCAACGGGCCTCGGCTATGGCGATGTGCATCCGCAGCTGCGTGAAGTGGCCGACGATGGTGCCAGTCTCATCATCGCCCACGCCAGCGGCTACAACACGGCAGCACCCGAAGTTGGCGCCGAAAAGGGCGTCGCAGTTGCGATCGTCGATCGTCCCGATGCCAACAAGCCGGGCGCCATCGCCGACTATACGCTGAGCGGCCATGAAGGCGCCTATCTCGCGGGCATCCTCGCTGCCAAGACTTCCGAGACCAAGACGGTGGGCATTGTGGTCTCCGGTGAGCCGCCGTCATGGAACTCGCAATCGGCCGCCTTTGCCCAGGGTGTAAAGGCTGCCGATGGCGGTGTGAAGATTCTCTACGCCGTGATCGGCCCGGCCGCCTATTCCGATGCCGCCGGCGGTCGCCGCGTCACCGAGCAGGTGATCGGTGCCGGCGCCGACGTGATTTTCGGCCAGGGTGACGGCGCGACGTTCGGCATGCTGCAGGCTGTCGAGACCACCAAATCCACGAAGGGCGGCAAGGTCTGGTTCATCGACGTGATCGGCGACAAGACGGCGATCGACAAGGGCCATCTGCTTTCGTCGGTCATCTGGAACCTGGAACCGGTCTATTCGGCGATGGTCGAGGATCTGAAAGCGGACAAATTCGGCACCCACGGCTATTCGATCCAGCTCAAGGACGATTCCGTGAAGCTGTTGAAGAGCCCGCATGTCGGCGATGCGGCCTGGGCTGAGGTCGAAAAGGCCAAGGCCGAGATCATCGGCGGCAGCCTCAAGATCGAACCGGTGTGGGATGCCAAGGATGTCCGCGCTCTGATGAGCTCGGTCACCGACGCGCCGGCGCAGTAACATCAAAGCGTAACGTCGCCGGTGGCGACGACCTTTTGGGGGCCACGCCATGCCCTGGTGCACGGCGTGGCCCGCTTGTCGAGCGGATAGATGAATACGACCATTTTGCCGACACCAGTCGTGGCGGTTCGCGGCGTCACCAAGCGGTTTCCCGGTGTCCTGGCGAACGACCGCATTTCCTTGGAATTCAGGGCCGGCGAAGTGCATGTCTTGCTTGGCGAAAACGGCGCCGGCAAGTCGACGCTGATCGGCATCCTTGCCGGCATGCAGCAGCCGGACGAAGGCGAAATCCTGATCGACGGGCAGCCCATGCGCATCGGCTCGCCCCGGCAAAGCCTTGAGTTCGGCATCGGCACCGTCTTCCAGCACGTTCTGCTGGTGCCGAGTCTCACGGTCATCGAAAATCTGATGCTGGGCAGCGGTTGGTGGAGTCGCCTCAACAAGGCGCCGGCCCTCAAGCGATTCAGCGAGCTTTCAGCGCTCCTCGGTGTCGCCATCGACCCGGATGCGACCGTCGGTCGTCTCTCGCTCGGCGAACAGCAGCAGGTTGAAATCATGCGCGCCCTGTGGCGCGGTGAGAAAGTTCTCATTCTCGACGAACCCACGTCGATGCTGACGCCCCAAGGCGTTCGCGATCTCGGCGAGGTGATAAAGCGTCTGCGCGCCAAGGGCGTTGCGATCATCCTCATCACGCACAAGCTCTTGGAAGCATACGAATTCGGCGATCGCATCTCGGTCCTGCGCCTCGGGCGGGTCGTCGGTGATATTGAGCCCGCCCGTCTTTCCGCGATGAGCGAGACCGAGGCGACCGATGCCATCATCGAGCTGATGTTCGGCAAGGACGCCGCCCGCTCCGGCGAGGCCGATGCACTGGTCGATACGGCGCACCACCAGCGCAGGGTCAACCGCGCGGGCGCGCCGCGGCTGGTCGCGCGGGAGATCGAGACCGAGGCTGTGCGCGGCGAATGTCCGTTGCGCCATGTCAGCTTCGATCTGTGGCCGGGCGAGGTGCTGGGCATTGCCGGTGTTGATGGCAACGGCCAGAAGCATCTGGCGGAGGTTTTGGCAGGGCAGCGGTCCGCCGAGGCGGGCAAGCTGGAACTCGGTGGCCGCGACATCACGAAAGACGGTGTGCCGGAACGCCGGCAGCTGGGTATCCGCTACGTCACCGACGAGCGCCTCGGCGAGGGAACGGTGGGGATCTTCTCCGTCGCCACCAATCTGGTGCTGAAGGAAATCGGCCGCCCGCCCTATTGGCGTAAAGGGTGGAGCGATTGGGACGGCATCCATGATCATGCGCGTGGCCAGATCGGGCGTAACGATATCCGCACGCCGTCGGAAAAGACGCCGGTTGCCAAGCTGTCCGGGGGCAACATACAGAAGGTCCTGCTCGCGCGCGAAATCAACAGCGAGGCCCAAGTCGTGGTCTTCAACAAACCGACCTATGGCCTCGATCTGCAGAATACTAAGCTGGCGCATGAGCGCATCATCGCCAGTGCCGACCAGGGCATGGCCATCGTGGTGATTTCGACCGACCTCGATGAATTGATCAAGGTGAGTGACCGCATCGGCGTCATGTATCAGGGACGCCTGGCCGGCATTGTCGAGAACGGACCGGATGTCGAAAGACGGGTCGGCCTATTGATGACGGGAGTGGAAGCGGCATGAGCGCCAGTGCCGAAATCGATTCGAACACCGACGAACTGGAGCGCCGGGAGCGTCGGCGCGAGTTCGCTGCTTCTGTCCTGCGCGTGGCCATTCCGGTCATTGCGGCCCTTGTCATGGGTGGCATCATTCTGCTGATCCTTGGCAAGAATCCGCTCGATTATTACGGCTTCGTCGTGCGTCGCGGCTTGCTCACCTGGGGCGGCCTGCAGGAGACCCTGACCCGCATGGCCCCTCTGCTTCTGATCGCGTCCGGGCTGATCGTCGCCTTCCGGGCCGGCATCTGGAACTTGGGCTCCGACGGTCAGTTCCTCCTTGCCGCGGTGGTGACGGCGGCGCTGGCTCCGGCACTCATCACCGTGCTGCCCGATGCGCTGACCCTCATCATCTGCATGTTGGTGTCGACATTGGTGGCGGCACTCTGGTCCCTCATTCCGGCGATCCTGAAGGCGCGCTATGGAATCAACGAGATTATCACGTCGCTGATGATGAGCTTTCTCGGCGTCAGTTTCGCCAATGTGCTGGTGAAGTTGTTTTTTCGCGATCCAGCGACCACGGTGCCGCAAACCCAAAGCCTTGCTGTCGAAGACCGACTGCCGCGCCTTTTCGACACCACGATTCATCTCGGCCTGTTCATCGCCCTCGTCGCCATCATCGGGGTGCACATCATGATGACGCGCACGTCCTTCGGATTGAAGCTGCAAGTGGTCGGCGCCAATCCGGCGGCAGCTGTGCATGCCGGCCTCAAGGTGGGTTGGCTGACCATTGCCACCTTCGCCATCAGTGCCGGCTTGATCGGCCTCGGTGGGTCGGTGGAGATTCTCGGTGTCTGGGGTGTGGTGCGGGCCGACTGGAATCCGGCCTTCGGCCTCCTCGTCGTGCCGCTGGTCTTTCTGGCGCGATTCAACGGTTATGCAACGATCGGCTTCACGCTGTTCTTTTCCGTCCTCATGATTGGTGGCGAAAGCGCCGCGCGCCGTGTCGGCGTGCCCAATGACTTTGTCCTGGTTCTTGTGGCCCTGCTGCTGATCTTCCTGGCGGTGGTCGAATATCTGGACCATCTGCGCCGCAAGAGAGCGGGGGCCTGACATGGAAGCGCTTCTCACCCAGCCGTTCCTTACGGCACTGATCTTCGGTGCTATCACCGCCGGCGTCCCACTGCTTCTCGCAGGGCTCGGCGAACAGATATCCGAGAAGGCGGGCGTCCTCAATATCGGCATTGAGGGCATGATGCTCTTTGGTGCCTATGCCGGCTTCGTCGCCGCCTACTATACCGACTCATTTTTCGCCGGCTATGTCGTCGGTGGCCTCGGTGGTGTGCTGGTTGCCGCCCTGGTGGTGCTGTTGTGCATTCGGTTCGGCCTCAACCAGATCGTAATCGGTATCGCCGTGACCCTCGGCATTGAGGGTCTGACTGCCATCCTGCATCATTTCCAGTTCAGCCGAACCTATCCGCGTCTTTCGGCGTCACCGGTCGTCAGCATTCCCGGCCTCGTCGATATACCGGTCATCGGTCCGGGCCTGTTCAGCCACAACGCCATGGTCTATCTCGCCGTCATCCTGGTGGGCGTGTTGGGCTGGGCCTTTCGGCACACCTATTTCGGCCTCAATCTGGAAGCCGCCGGCAACAAGCCGGCGGCCCTGGATGCTGCCGGGATCGACGTTATTAAGACCCGTACGATTGCAGTCCTCTGCACCGGCTGCTTGGCCGGAATCGGAGGTGCCTATATGGCCAATGTCGGTGCCGGAATCTTCGTACCCTTCATGACCGGCGGCGCGGGCTTCATCGGCATCGTATTGGCGATGCTGGCACGTGGTCGGCCCATTTGGGTCCTGTTGGGTGCGTTGCTGTTCGGCATCAGCCTTTCTATGACGACGGCGCTGCAGGTCGCTGGCGTCAACATCCCGACCGACGTGGTGCAGATGCTGCCATTCGCCATGGTGATGCTGGTTCTGGTAATCTTTGCCCGCCACAGCGTCTTGCCACCGGCGCTGGGACTGCCTTATGTGCGCGGTGATCGCTGAAAACGGACCGAACTCGACCAAAGACGCGACGATGCAAGGGAGGTTGGAAAAATGACGGATACGAAAGTCTATCTGCTGGATGGCGGGACCTTGGTGATCGACGGCTTTCACGCCTTCTGGAACCGTGGACCGGCCGGTGAAGTGCGCTTTCCCTGCTATTCCGTGGTGATCGAGCATAAGGATGGGCGCTACATGTTCGACACGGGTTACGATTTCGACCATGTCATGCGCGTCCTGCCGTTCGAAAAGCCGATCCAGGACGATAGCCAGAAGATCCCAGGGCAGCTGGCCAAAATTGGCCTTAAGCCAGGCGACATCAACTATGTCATCAATTCGCACTATCACTTCGACCATTGCGGCGGCAACAAGCACCTCCACAATGCTTGCACCATCTGCCATGCGAAGGAACTGGAGCAGAGCGCCAATTGCCAGCCCTTCGAACATCTCGGCTATTCGGACCTGACTTTCTCGCCGGAGATCATGAAGGCGAAGAATGTCCAACTGCCGCCGGACCCGGTGCTTGATGTCTATACGCCGAAGTTCGAGACATTGAGCGGTGACCAGGAAATTGCGAAAGGCATCTGGCTGTTCGAGACCCCGGGCCATACGGCCGGTCACTACAGTCTGATGGTGGAGTTGAAGAATCGCCGTCCCATGCTGTTTACGGCCGACGCATGCTACAGCAAGAAGAACATGGATATGATGTGCATTTCGAGCTTCCATCTCGATCCGACGGCGAGCCTCAATTCCATGAAGCGGCTCAAGGCGCTGGCGGAAAAATATGATGCCGAGCTCTTCTATTCGCACGATCTCGAGAGCTTCAAGACCTACCAGACGGGCGCTAACTTCTATTCCTGAGGCTTCCGCCTCCGGCAAAGAAAAGGCCCGCCTCCGGCTGGAGGCGGGCCTTAGTTTTTAGAGCATTTTTGCTCCAGGAAATCTCCTTAGTATCGTACCATGCCAGCGTCGACGTTGAGGGCCTGACCGGTGATCCAGTGCGCTTCCTCGGAAGCGAGGAAGGCGACCGCCGGCACGATGTCCTTGGGCTTGCCGTGTCCCTTGATCGCCTGCAGCATCTCGACGAAATCAAAGGCGTCCTTGTGAGGGGTGGTCTGAACACCCTCGGTGTCGACGAGGCCGGGCATCACGGTATTGACCGTGATCTTATGGGCGCCAAGTTCGGTCGCCAGTGCCCGACCGAAGGCAAGGACACCGCCCTTCGACGCGACGTAGTGAGCCATGTTGGGCGTGCCTGCCAGCATCGAGTTGGAGCCGAAATTGACGATTCGCCCATAATTGTTCTTGCGCATCAGGTCGGACCCCGCCCGGCACATGAGGTAGAGCCCGTCATAGTTCACGCGGGCGACACGGCGCCATTCCTCGAACGTCAAATCATCCCACTTCACGAAGGGAACAATAGCCGCGACATTGACCAGAATGTCGAGCTTGCCCGCCTTGGCGGCGACAGTCCCGAACAGATTCGCCACTGAGTCCGGGTCGCCGATATCGACCTGATGGCCGAACGATTTGCCGCCGATCTCCTTGGCCGTTGCCTCGGCCCCGGCGCCATTGATATCGGCCGCGATGACGGTTGCCCCCTCGGACCCCAGACGCAGGGCGACAGCCTTGCCCATGCCCTGCGCGGCGCCGCTTACCACCGCTACGCGACCTTCGAATCTCCGCATTTCAAGCTCCCTCTGCTTCGTTTGTTTCTTAGATCTTGCCGGCGCTGATCACGGCCATTGCCGCTTCGATGCCGGCACCGACGTCGGCCTTGCGTCCCAGTTTGCGCAGGGCGCCACCGAACGCCGTCAGCGCGACGATTGCATAGATCGGCTCCGCCACCGGGCCCATATGGCCAATGCGGATCAACTTGCCGAGCGTGTCGTTGCGCCCGGTCGAGAAGACGACGCCATATTCGGCGCGTGCCGCAGCGATGATATCGCTGTCCTTGATGCCCGCCGGCACCTTGACGGCGGTGCAGGTTGGCGAGGCGATGGATTCCGTCTTGGCCCACAATTCCTGGCCCATCGCGAGGATGCCGGCGCGTGTCGCTTTGGCGGTCAGGGCGTGGCGGTGCCAGACCTTTTCCGCCCCTTCGTCAAGGTATTGGTCGAGCGCGGCATCGAGCCCATTCACTTCTGCAACCGATGGCGTGAAGGGAAAGGGCTTGGACTTGCTCCAGGCGTCCTTCCAATCCTTCAGGGAGAGTGCCGAGGCGAAGGGCGCCTTCGGATTGGCCTCGATATGCTTCCAGGCGCGGTCGCTGACGGCCATGACCGTGAGGCCCGGCGCACCGCCCAGGCACTTACCGGGCCCAGTGATGAAGACGTCGGCGAAGCAATCATTGGGGTGAATGTCCATGCCGCCGAAGGAAGAGACCGCGTCGACGATCAGCAACGCGTCATGATCGCGCACGATCTTGCCGATTTCGCGGGCCGGGTTGATCGTGCCGGAAGGCGTGTCGTGGTGCACCAGCGAAACGACCTTGATGTCCGGGCGCTGCTTGAAGGCTGCGGCCACGGCATCGGGCGAGATCGATTCGTTGAAGGGAACCTCGATTTCGACCATGTCCTTGTGATAGCGGGCTGACCAGTAGCCGAAGCCCTTGCCATAGACACCCGACGCCAGGTTGAGCACCGTGTCGTTGGGGCTGATCAGGGAGGCGGCGGTTGCTTCGATCCCAGGTGCCGGCTCGCAGTGCAGGATCAGGGCCGGCTGATCGACCTTGAGCGCCTTGGCGCACTTCCGCGCGACGGATTCGTAGAATTCCTGGAACCAAGGGTCATAATCATAGTGCACCGGACGCGACAGGGCCTGGAGAATGCTGGGATAAGTGGCGACTGGTCCCGCGGACAGTGTGATCACCGGCTCCTTGACGCTGGCTTTGAACGGCATTTGGTTCGGCCTCCCCTGATTTGGTTCGTAGCGGTCAATTTCGACCGCGATGTTGTACATCTGTAATGAATGATAGACTGGCGCGCAGGAAAGTGAAAATACTTATCCGCACAATAAGGGGAATTGGTGCGGACACCATGGCGACAGCACAGGATAAATGGTTCGATATTCTGATTATTGGTTCAGGCACGGCGGGGGCGGTGCTGGCAGGGCGACTTGCCGCCGATCCCGCGCTGAAGGTCGGCCTGATCGAGGCCGGCGGGGCGGCGACCCATCCGCTGATCGCCGAACCGACCAAATGGCCGCTCCTGCAAGGCAGTGACATAGATTGGGGCTACCGAACCCTGCCGCAACAGCACACGGCGGGCCGGGTTCACGATTGGCCGCGCGGGCGGGTGATTGGTGGTTCCACGGCCATCAATGCCATGGCCCATGTCCGCGGCCACCCTTCGGATTTCGATCGATGGGCGGCGGAGGGCTGCGCCGGCTGGGGTTTTGCCGACCTATTTCCCTATTTCGTCAAATCCGAGACCTACACGGCAGGGGCCGATCCCTATCACGGGCAGAACGGGCCCTTGCACCTGATCAGACCCACCGAACCCAACCCGGTCACACGCGCCTATATGGCAGCCGGGATGGAACGCGGTCGCGAACCCACGCCCGACCATAACGGCGCGCGGATGGACGGTCCTTGCCTCAACACGCTGACCATCAAAGACGGCAAGCGGCAGACGATTGCCGACGCCTACCTGACACCTGTCCTGGGGCGCAAGAACCTGACCATCCTGCAGACGGTCGAAATCACCGAGCTGGTGGTAGAGAAGAACCGTGTGACCGGCGTCCGTGCCGGCGACACCGTTTATTTCGCCGACAAAATCGTTCTCGCAACCGGGGCGATCGGATCGCCGCTTCTGCTCATGCGATCGGGCATTGGACCGGCCGACGAATTGAAGGCGTTGGGCTTATCCGTCCGCCTCGATGTGCCGGCGGTGGGACGCAACCTGCACGACCATCTTCTGTCGGGCGGCAATGTCTATCGGTCGAAGAAGCCGGTCCCGCCGTCACGTTATCAGAATTCGGAATCGCTGATGTATCTGCACCGGGCCGGTGCCGACCGGGCGACGGCGCCCGAGATGGTCCTGGCCTGTGTCGTGGCGCCGGTCATTACTGAGCAGTTCCAAGCCCCGCCCCTCGGCGAGGCCTATACGCTGATGTTCGGGTTCACCCACCCCAAAAGCCGTGGCAGCATTCGCTTGGCTTCCGCCGATCCCAAGGTCATGCCCTTGATCAATCCCAACTATCTGGCGGAAAGCTACGATCGCGAGGCCTATCTCGAGGCCCTCGATACCGCGCGGGATATCGGGGCAGCGCGTGCTTTCGATGATTGGCGGGCCGAGGAAGTCCTGCCGGGACCAGCTTGCACCAGCCGCGCCGACAAGCTCGCCTTCCTGGAAAAGGCGGCTTTTACCCACCATCATCCGGTTGGAACGTGCCGGATGGGGAGTGATTCGGCGGCGGTCGTGGATACTGCCCTCGCTGTGCGTGGCATCCAGGGCCTATATATATGTGACGCCTCGGTCATTCCCACGATCACGACCGGGCCGGTCAACGCGGCGATCGTCGCGATGGCCGAGCGCTTTGCCGATCTGCTGGCCGGGCAACCGGTTCTGCCGCCGGCGCGGCCATCGATTTAGGAGTTGAACGTTGCGTCAGATCCGTCTTCACCGGCACAGCGGCGTGCGGCAGGCAATCCCGGCGCTCCTTGCCTTCGCCTTGGCGCTCGCCGGCTGCGCGGGGGGCGAGGATGCCGGGGCGGATGCGCATGATGTCGTCTTCAACCTGCAGAACACCGGCAGACAACCGATTTCCTGCCGTCTCATCTACGGCCATTGGGTGGAACGCGACTATGGGGATTTGGCGCCGGGCGCTTTCCATGCGGACAGATTTCGACAGCAGGCCAGTGACGGTGCCTTCTTCACGATGCGGCCGGACGGGCGCAAGCGCATGATGATTGAAACCGTGCAGTGCGCCAGCTACCCCAACTGGAAAGAAACAGTTGGCCAGGTCGATTTCGCACCCGCCCGCGGCCAAAAGGTTGACATTCTGGAAGCGCGCTGCGCTCTTCCGGAAGGTGGCGGCAGGATCGTTTGCGAACCCTTGAAGGCCAAGGCAGCGGATTGATCGTTGCCGGCGGCCGGAGAAGGATAAATTTAAGTCTGGGTTGATCGGAGGGAACAGAATGAGCGGTTTTTCCGGCATTGCCGAAATGATGCGTCAGGGCGATGCGGCCGCACCAGCCATCGGTGCACCAGATCGCAGCGACATGTCGCGTGGCCAATTGTCGAGCCTGATGGCGCGGGTCGGTGCGGATCTTCGCGGCATCGGGATCACGCGCCGGGATGCCGTTGCCATCGTCATGCCAAATGGACCGGAAATGGCCGCTGCCTTTCTTGCCGTGGCAGCCGCCTGCATCGCCGCACCTCTCAACGCCGCCTACCGGGCCGACGAATTTGATTTCTACCTCGGCGATCTCGATGCAAAGGCACTGATCCTGCCGGCGGGAATGGACACGCCCGCGCGCCAAGTGGCCGGCACGCGCAACATTCCGGTCATCGAGTTGGCGCCTGATCTGGCCGGGCCGGCCGGCAGCTTTACCCTGTCCATCCCGGCGGGTGGCAAGGTGGTGGATCCGGCGGCGGCAGACGATGTTGCCCTGGTACTGCATACTTCCGGCACCACCTCACGCCCAAAGATCGTCCCGCTCACCCAGCGCAACTTGATGACGTCGGCCGGCAATATCGCGCGGACATTGGCGCTCACCCCGAGCGATCGGAGCCTCGTCGTCATGCCGCTCTTCCACATCCACGGATTGGTGGGTGCGCTGCTTTCGTCATTGCACGCCGGTGGCTCGGTCTACTGCCCGGCCGGTTTCAACGCCTTGAAGTTCTTCGCCCAGCTCGATATGGCCGAGGCGACGTGGTATTCGGCGGTGCCGACGATGCATCAGACGGTCCTCGCGCGAGCAAAGGGTAATGCGGATGTCATTGCGCGGCGCAAGCTGCGCTTCATCCGGTCTTCCTCGGCTTCGCTGCCGCCGCCGGTCATGAAGGAACTCGAGGCAACATTCGGCTGCCCCGTGATCGAATCCTACGGCATGACCGAAGCCGCGCATCAGATGGCCAGCAACCCGCTGCCGCCCGCCGCGCGCAAGCCAGGCTCGGTCGGTATTGCCGCCGGTCCGGAGGTGGCCATCATGGATGAGTCGGGGCGCCTCCTGAAGTCGGGTGAGGTCGGCGAAATCGTCATCAAGGGCGCAAACGTCACGCTGGGTTATGCCAACAATCCAAAGGCGAATGCCGAGGCCTTTCGCGACGGCTGGTTCCGCACCGGCGATCAAGGCATCATGGATGCGGAGGGCTATGTCAGCCTTACGGGGCGCCTGAAGGAGATCATCAATCGCGGCGGCGAGAAGATTTCGCCGCGTGAAGTGGATGACGTGATCATGGAACACCCAGCCGTCGCCCAGATCGTCACCTTCGCCATGCCTCATGACAAGCTGGGTGAGGTGGTGGCCGCCGCCGTGGTCCTCAAGGAAGGGGCGACGGCCAGCGAACGCGACCTGCGGGATTTCGCGGCCAAGCGATTGGCCGATTTCAAAGTGCCGCAGAAAATCGTTTTTCTCCCGGAGATTCCCAAGGGTGCGACCGGCAAGCTGCAGCGGATCGGCCTAGCCCAGAAGCTGGGTCTCGCATCATGAAAATTGCGATCTACGGTGCTGGCGCCATCGGCGGATTGCTCGGCGCCCATCTGGCGCGCGCCGGCGAAGAGGTGACCCTGATCGCGCGCGGTGCGCATCTCGCCGCGATGAAGGAGAAGGGTCTTTCGGTCCAGCGCGGCGACGACAGCTTCACCGTTCATCCGGCCCTAACCGATGACCCTGCGGTCGCCGGTCAGCAGGATTACGTCATCATCGCGTTGAAGGCGCAGTCCGTGCCGCCTCTGGCCGACAAGCTTGCCCCGATGCTGGGGCCGGAAACGGCAGTGGTCATGGCGGTCAATGGTGTCCCCTGGTGGTACTTCCACGGCGTCGGCGGAGCCCTCGAAGGGCGTCGCCTTGCCAGCGTCGATCCAGGAGATATGCAGTGGAGACATATCGGTCCCGAACGTGTCATCGGCTGTGTGGTTTATCCTGCGGCGGAGATCGTCGAGCCGGGCGTTCTGAAGCATGTCGAGGGCGACCGTTTCACGCTCGGTGAGCCGAACGGCGAAAAAACCGAACGTGTGACCAAGTTGAGCCAGGCACTCATCGCTTCCGGTCTCAAGGCGCCGGTCAGGGCCGACATCCGCACCGAAATATGGGTGAAGCTCTGGGGCAATGTGGCGTTCAATCCGCTGTCGGCATTGACCGGTGCCACGCTCGATCGCCTTTGTGCCGATCCGGGAACGCGCGGTGTTGCCAAGGCGATGATGCTGGAGGCCGAAGCCGTGGCAAATGCCCTGGGCGTCAAGATGCCGGTCGACATCGAACGGCGTATCGACGGTGCCGGCGCCATCGGCGCCCACAAGACATCGATGCTGCAGGATTTCGAACGCGGCCGCCCGATCGAACTCGACGCGATCGTCGCGGCGGTTGCTGAACTGGGCGGGCTCGTTGGCGTGCCGACACCGACCATCGACATGATCTATGCTCTCACGCACCAAAAGGCGATCATCGCTGGCTTGATCTCGTAGGGACCGACAGACGGCGAAACACCATCGCTTGCGAACGTGGCTCTTCGATCGCGAGAGCCGCTTCAGCCTCTAGACCCACGTCATGCGCTCGTTGAGCAAGCGAGCTCTGATTCACCCAGCAACATTGGCCGATAAGAAGCCAGATCGATTGAAGCCAACTGACCTCTGCGGCATTGGAGGCTTTGGATAAGCTGTTTCTGAGGTGGAACACCTCAGCCAAAGCTCGGCATTGAAAATCCTCCTGGCGAATGTTTCGATGATGCTGAACAAGCCGCGCCGGACAATCGGCCTTCAGCAGGGGAGAGTGGGCAATGGATACGCCGCCAAAATTTTCCGCCTTCAATCGCATGCAGCAATTGATGTCGACCTCGCCGGTTCCGTCGATCTCAACGGAACTATTGGTGACTGCCGATGGCGAGCTCAATCGCGAACTCAATGCCTTCCTCTTCGACCCGCCGACCGATCCACATCTGCTCAAGGGCAAGCGCATCGCTATCAGCTGCACCAATGGCGTCGAGGAAGTGGAAATTCTAGGCGCGCTTTGCTGGCTCAGCGAACATGGTGCCACCGTGCATATCGTTGCGCCGCGCATCGGGGAGTTTCACCCAACTCTTGGACTTCGCTTTCCACCGCAATGTGCGACCCATGTGTTGGCGATCCGTCTCATGGAAAATGCCGGCTGGCTTAAGATCGACCGCTATACCGACGAGGCCAAGGCGGCGGATTACGATGCCATCATTCTGCCGGGCGGGTGCTGGAATCCGGATGCCCTGCGCATGGACCCGCATGCGCGCGAACTGGTACGTGCGATGTTCGAGGCAAAGAAGCCCACTTGTGCCATCTGCCATGGCCAGTGGGTCATGGTGAGCGCCAAGATTTTGAAAGGTCGCCGCGCAACCGCTGTCTGGAATATCCAGATCGACCTGGAAAATGCCGGCGCGACCGTGCTCGATGAACCTTGCGTCGTCGATGGCAATCTCATCACAGCGCGCTTTCCCTACGATCTGCCACGCATGGTCCGGGCGATGGTCGACCAACTGCTGCCCGGTTGATGATGGCGCCGCCAGGCTTTGGCTGGGAAGACAAAGCCTGGCTGACAGATGTTCCGTCAGCAGCCAGCGAAGAAGTGCCACGACCGATGCCGCTGGAAAGTTTCTTGGCACCTCAATCCAGACCAACTGGAAAGCGGATCACCAGCGCCACCCTTGCCTGGTTATGCTAATTTATTGGAATGAAATAGAAATCCCCTAGCCGGAAAGCTGGCACGCGATCTGCCTTGTCCTCTTACCGGCCGCGCCACCGAAAACCATCAAGAATGCGCGGCCAGCAGCAAGGGGAGGGCGCCACAAGATGGGCCAGATGACCGAGACGTTCTATGACGTCATGCGCCGGCAGGGGATCACGCGGCGCAGCTTCACGAAATTCTGCAGTCTGACGGCAGCCTCGCTCGGCCTTGGGCCGGCCTTTGCGCCGCAGATCGCGCATGCAATGGAGACCAAGCCTCGCATCCCGGTTTTGTGGCTGCACGGCCTTGAATGCACCTGCTGCTCGGAATCCTTCATCCGTTCCGGCCATCCGCTGGTCAAGGACGTCGTTCTTTCAATGCTGTCGCTCGACTACGACGATACGATCATGGCCGCAGCCGGTCGCGCGGCCGAGGCGATCGTCGAAGAGATCGTCACCACGTATAAAGGCAATTACATCCTCGCCGTCGAAGGCAATCCGCCGCTCAACGAAGACGGGATGTTCTGCATCATCGGCGGCAAGCCGTTCGTCGAGCAGCTGCGCTATGCGGCAGCCGACGCCAAGGCGATCATTTCCTGGGGTTCCTGCGCCTCCTGGGGCTGCGTCCAGGCGGCTCGGCCCAATCCGACCCGCGCGACACCGGTGCACGAGGTCATTCTCGACAAGCCGATCATCAAGGTGCCGGGCTGCCCACCCATCGCCGAAGTGATGACGGCCGTCGTTACCTACATGCTGACCTTCGACAAGATCCCCGAGCTCGACCGCCAGGGGCGGCCGAAGATGTTCTACAGCCAGCGCATCCACGACAAATGCTATCGCCGGCCGCATTTCGATGCCGGCCAGTTCGTCGAGAACTGGGACGATGAGGGGGCGCGCAAGGGCTATTGCCTCTACAAAATGGGTTGCAAGGGGCCGACCACCTATAATGCCTGCTCGACAGTGCGTTGGAACGGCGGCCTTTCCTTCCCCATCCAGTCCGGCCACGGCTGCATCGGCTGCTCTGAGGACGGTTTCTGGGACAAGGGTTCGTTCTACGACCGCCTGACCGGCATCAATCAGTTCGGGATCGAGGCGAATGCGGACAAGGTCGGCGTGGCTGCCGCTGGCACCGTCGGCGCCGCCATTGCCGCGCACGCCGCCGTCAGCGCCATCAAGCGCGCCCGTGAGAACGGAGGGCAGGAATAATGAGTACGCTGCAGACCCCCAACGGCTTCACCCTGGACGATAGCGGCAAGCGCGTCGTCGTCGACCCTGTCACCCGTATCGAAGGGCATATGCGTTGCGAGGTGAATATCGGTGACGATAACATCATCCGCAACGCCGTCTCGACCGGCACGATGTGGCGTGGCCTCGAGGTCATCCTGAAGGGCCGCGATCCGCGCGATGCCTGGGCCTTCACCCAGCGAATCTGCGGCGTGTGCACCGGCACACATGCGCTTACCTCGGTTCGCGCTGTCGAGGATGCGCTCAGCATCAAGATTCCGGAGAACGCGAACTCGATCCGCAACATCATGCAGCTGTCGCTGCAGGTGCATGACCATCTGGTCCATTTCTATCATCTTCATGCGCTTGACTGGGTCAATCCGGTAACAGCGCTGAAGGCGGACCCGAAGGCGACGTCGGACCTTCAGGTTGCGACTTCGCCCAGCCATCCCAATGCCTCGCCCGGCTATTTCCGCGATGTGCAGAACAGGCTGAAAAAGTTCGTCGAAAGCGGCCAATTGGGACCGTTCAAGAATGGCCATTGGGACAACCCGGCCTACCTGCTGCCGCCGGAAGCGAACCTGATGGCGGTGACGCATTATCTGGAAGCGTTGGATTTCCAGAAGGAAATCATCAAGACACGCACCATCCTGGGCGGCAAGGACCCGCATCCGAACTGGCTGGTGGGCGGCGTTCCCTGCGCCATCAATGTCGACGGGACGGGTGCTGTGGGCGCCCTCAACATGGAGCGGCTCAACTTCATCGCTTCGGTCATCGACCGCACGATCGAGTTCGTCGAGAACGTCTATATCCCCGATGTTCTGGCGATCGCTCAGTTCTACAAAGGCTGGCTCTATGGCGGCGGCCTGTCGGGTCAAAGTGTGTTGGCCTATGGCGACATTCCCGAGCGTGCCAACGACTATTCGCCCGACAGCCTGCACATGACGCCGGGCGCCATCATCAACGGCAATTTGAAGGAAGTCTTCCCGGTCGATTTGCGGAACCCGGAAGAGATCCAGGAATTCGTGCCGCATTCCTGGTACACCTATCCGGACGAGCAAAAGGGCCTGCATCCTTGGGACGGCATCACTGAGGCGAAGTTCGAGCTTGGGCCCAATTTCAAGGGCAGCAAGACGAACATCGAGCAGCTCGACGAGGCCGGCAAATATTCGTGGATCAAAGCGCCGCGCTGGAAAGGCCATGCGATGGAAGTCGGGCCGCTCGCCCGCTATGTCATCGCCTATGCCAAAGGCCACAAGGAAATTACCGAGCAAATCAACATGGTGTTGAAGACGCTGGATGTGCCGGTGACGGCGCTGTTTTCGACGCTGGGCCGCACCGCGGCGCGGGCACTCGAGGCGCAGCGTTGCGCGCGGTTGCAGCGCTATTTCTTCGACAAGCTCATCGGCACCATCAAGGCGGGCGATTCCTCGACGGCCAATATCGATATGTGGGAGCCCAAGTCCTGGCCGAAGGAAGCCAAGGGCGTTGGCTTCACGGAGGCGCCGCGTGGTGCGCTCGGTCACTGGATCAAGATCAAGGACACCAAGATCGAGAATTACCAGTGCGTCGTGCCGACGACCTGGAACGGTTCGCCGCGCGATCTCAATGGCAATATCGGTGCCTTTGAGGCGGCCTTGATGAACACCAAGGTCGAACGGCCGGAAGAACCGGTCGAAATTCTGCGCACCATCCACAGCTTTGACCCATGCCTTGCCTGCTCGACCCACGTGATGAGCGAGGATGGCAGGGAATTGGCGCACGTCCGCGTCCGCTGAGGGAGGCAAACATGGCCAATGCAACAAGCACGGGTCAGGGTAGGCGGAAATTGCGCCGGATCGTCCAGTCGATGGAAGCGGTCTATATCTATGAGGCTCCAGTTCGCCTCTGGCACTGGATCAATGCGCTGGCCATCACGGTTCTAGCGGTGACCGGCTATTTCATCGGCTCACCGCTGCCCAGTGTACCGGGCGAGGCGAGTGCCCATTTCTTGATGGGCTACTTTCGTTTCGCCCACTTCAGCGCCGGCTATGTGCTGGCGGTGTTCTTCGTGCTGCGCCTCTATTGGATCTTCGTCGGCAATTCGCATGCGCGCCAAATCTTCCTGCCGCCCGTGCATCGGCTGGATTGGTGGGGCGGCGTCTTTCACGAGATGAAGTGGTACCTGTTCCTCGCCAAGGAGCCGCGGAAGTATGCCGGGCACAATCCACTGGCGACGCTGGTCATGCATTTCATGTTCGTCTGGGGCATCATCTTCATGATCGTCACGGGCTTCGCGCTCTACGGCGAAGGCGCCGGCATGGATTCTTGGCAGTTCCAGTTCTTCTCAAGCTGGGTCATTCCCCTGATGGGGCAGAGCCAGGACGTTCACACTTTCCATCATCTGGTCATGTGGGTGATCGTCTGCTTCGCCTTGGTGCACATCTATGCGGCGATTCGGGAGGACATCATGTCCCGGCAGAGCATCGTCAGTTCGATGATTTCCGGCTGGCGCCAATTCAAGGACGACCGGCCGCTAGAGGATGACCACCCTTAATCAACCTGCAACGAGATCCCCCTCAAGGCGGGCCAATGGCCCGCCTTCTTTATTGGATGGTATCTTTCCGATTTGTCCTAAAAATGATAAGTTGATTTCCATTTCTTTTTGAACTTATGGAAATCATTGTTCCAGAACAAATGGTTAGCCCTGAGACAAATTGGCACGCGCCCTGCAGTTCAGCTTTCCACTGGGAGTGAAAAAAGCAGCAAACGCTGCAAATCTGACGGGGGACACATGCGGGACGAACCGAAGGCGGTTCTGGTGCTCGGCATCGGCAATCTGCTCTGGGCCGACGAGGGCTTTGGGGTGCGGGTGGTCGAGGAACTTGACCGGCGCTTCCGCTTTCCCAGTCGTGTCCGCCTGCTCGACGGTGGCACCCAAGGCATCTACCTGGTCCAGGACATTCGCGAGACCGATATCCTCGTCGTGTTCGATGCCATCGATTACGGCCTCGTCCCCGGCACACTGAAACTCATCCACGACGACGACGTCCCAGCCTTTCTCGGCGCCAAGAAAATGAGTCTCCATCAGACCGGCTTCCAGGAGGTGCTGGCGATGGCGGCGATGCTTGGGGACTATCCGGCGCATATCCTGCTGGTCGGTGTCCAGCCTGCACAGCTTGAGGATTTCGGCGGCAGCCTAACAGATTCCGTCAAGGCGCAGATCGAGCCGGCCATCGCCGCCGCTCTCGACTATCTCGCCAAATTCGATATTTGTCCGACCGCGCGCGAAGACAGGCCGCAGACCGACCTCACCGGTGAATTGTCGCTCGGTCGCTATGAGGGTGAGCGGCCGAGTGAAGCTGCGGCCTGCCGCACCGGCGACGAACGCATCCTTGCCGGATTGGGCAAGGGCGACCCGGATCTGAGCGGGGCGCCGAACTGATGTGCATCGGCATTCCCATGCGGGTCATCTCAGGTAACGGATTTGCGGCCTTGTGCGAGGGCAGCGGGCGGCGCGCCGAGATCGACATGCGCTTGGTCGGCGCGCAACAGCCGGGAACCTGGGTGCTGACCTTTCTGGGTGCCGCGCGCGAAATACTCGATGCCGAGGAGGCGCAGCGGATCGCCGATGCCTTATTGGCGCTGGAGATCAGCATGCGCGGCGGTACGCCGCCCGAAGCACTCTTTGCCGATCTCATCGATCGCACGCCACAGTTGCCCGATTTTCTGCGCCCCACCGCAGCCATTGCCAACAAGGAGACGGACTGACCATGCATCCGCTGATCGACGCCTTGGGCGCGCGACACGGTTTCACCGCCGTGGATGAGCGTTCACTTGACGATGTTGCCGGCCCGCTCGATATGGCGATGCTGGTCATTTGCGGCAACCCGCAGGTGACGGGCGAGGCGTTGGATCTTGCCGTCGTCGCTCCTGAACTGCTGAAAGCTTTCGGTGATCGCGTCACGGGATTGGTGGCAACGCCGCAGGCGGAACGGCATTTTCAAATGCGTTTCGGGTTCAGCTTGTTCCCAGCGCTGATCTTCCTGCGCAACGGCCAATATTTGGGCACCCTGACGCGCATGCGCGATTGGCCGGAATACATGGTCGAAATCCCCGAAATCCTGCAGCGCCAGGCATCGCCGCCGCCGCAATTCGAACTGGCCCGAGGTTGCGGCAACCTGCAGGCGGCCCCGCACTGAGAAAGGACTAGCGACATGAGCAACCCGCCGTTTTCCCTGACCGGTGCAGGCAGCCAACCAGCAGAAGAGGACGGCAGCGTCCTCGAATACATGCAGATGCCCGACGGCATGATGACCTTCAGCCAGCCGAATACGCCGGAGCCGGAGGATGTCGAGAATCTTGTCGGCGCCAAGGCGGTGCTGGAATCAGTGCTGCAGTCGCTGCGTACTTATCGGCGCGGCGATGAGGCGCGGCGCATCGATCTTTCTCATCTCGATCCGAACAATCTGCGCTTCGTCGATCAGCTCCTGGGCAGTGGCGAAGTCAGTATCGTCGCTGGCAATGACGCCCAGATCCAGGAGGCGGTGATGGCCGGCATCTGGCGTGTTCGCCATGCCGGTCCGGACGGGCGCATTGCCGCCGATGCGGTCGAGGTCGGTCACGTGCCCTCCGGGCTGTGGACTGCGGCTTTCGGCTCGGCTCCCCACTTCGTGGCCATCAATGACAGCGTTCCGCCCGCAGAAGCGCAGAGTGCCGGCGCCCTGCTTAGCGAAATCAATGACAATCTGGCGCATCCGCCTGCCGATGGCGGTGCCTACACTATCAACCTGTCGCTGTTGCCACATACCGAGGAAGATCTGGCGCACCTTGCCAACAGCCTGGGTGGTGGATCCGTCGTCATCCTGTCGCGCGGCTATGGCAATTGCCGGATCTCCAGCACGGGGACCCGCAACGTCTGGTGGGTGCAGTACTATAATTCGCAAGACGCTCTCATCCTCAACACGATCGAGATATCAGGTGTCCCGGAAGTCGCTTGCGCGGCCATGGAGGACATCGCCGACAGTGCCGAGCGCCTTGACGAAATCCTGGAGATTTATCGGTGACGCGCAGCTTCTTTGCCGGTTCCTATGGCGGCGACGATGCCCAGCTCAACGATGCGAGCCTGCTCGAATGCCGTATCTGCTGGTGGGTCTATGATCCGGCTGTGGGAGATCCCGTCCACCAGATTCCCCCGGCGACGCCGTTTACTGCCTTGCCGCCCGATTGGGCCTGCCCCGTCTGTGCCGGCCAGCGCGACGCCTTCCTGGTGGTGGAGGCGTAGGGACATGCAGCAGGAATCGGTAACGGCGGCCTGTGTGGCGGCTCGGATCGAGACGGTCTTTCACTCGATCCAGCAGACGCGCATGGCTGATGTACCGATCCTCAATCACCGCCTTGCCGTGGCGGCTGTCGGGACACAGGCTTGGGCGGGCAAATGGCTGTCGATCCTGGTGACGCCCTGGTGCATGAACATTCTCATTCTGCCCGATGTGGCGTCGAGTGAGGGATGGACGGAAGCACGTCCCGGCGACACGGTGAAGATGCGGCTGCCCAGCGGCACATACAGTTTCATCGCCGGCACCG
The DNA here is from genome assembly GCF_041910485.1 of Dongia sp. Lineage (GTDB taxonomy): Bacteria > Pseudomonadota > Alphaproteobacteria > Dongiales > Dongiaceae > Dongia. Next base: position 76,690 of record NZ_JAYRQR010000050.1, on the reverse strand, counting down.
AACCTGAGCTCGGTCCGTTTCTGATGTGCTCGCTTTTCTCGCCGATGCTGGAATTCGTCGATCAGGCGGCTGCCATCGCAACCGCAGAAGCGGCGATGGGCGAGTTGTTGACGCCGCCTGAGCCAAAAGATACGCCAGCGAAGGAGACGGGCGCGGTGTCGCGTTCGCGACGCTCTCTCTTCGGTCTCGACAAAGTGGAGGCCGGCCGATGAGTGCTGCAGGCAGCATCGATATTGTGCTGAGCGGCAAGGGCCGCGGGGTCGACATCATTTCGGGGCGCCGTGCGCTGCCGGACGCATTGACGCACGGGCGCGCGCCGGCCGAAGTCTCGGCCCTGCTGCCAAGGCTCTTTGCCGTCTGTGCGCTGGCGCAGGGTGCCGCGGCGGCAGAGGCCTGCGAGAACGCACTCGGCGTTCCGGCGGCGGCGGCACTCGTCGCCAAGAGAGCCTTTCTGGTCAAGGCCGAAGCGGCGCGGGAACATTTGTTGCGACTGCTCGTCGAAACCCCGAAATCGCTGGGCGTGCCCGCATCGCCCGAGGATCTCGCGGCCCTGCGCGGCCTTGCCGGCGCCCTGCGGCGCGCCGTCGAAGAGCGGCCCCTCCCGCAATGGCAGGTGGAAAAGCGTGCGATCCGCGCCCATGTGACGGATCTGGTGACGCGCCATCTCTATGTGCCGGCAGCGGCGGACGAACCTGCCCGCTTTCTGAACTGGCTCGAAGGCAACGACCGGCCGCTCGCTCGTTTCTGCCAGCATTTGCTCGATCATGACGCGGCGACGCTCGGTGCCGAAGGGAAGCCATCCCGGAATGTTGCGGACCTGGCCGTTGATGAAATCGGCGCGCGGCTCTTGGGTCCGGACGGCGACAGCTTTTCGACGCGGCCGGGAGTCGATGGCGGACAACCGGAGACGACGTCCTTCATCCGGCTCCAGGACGCGCCGCTCGTTGCTGGACTCAAGGCGCGCTTTGGCGACGGACTGCTTACCCGCATTGTCGCGCGCCAGCTGGAAGTCGTGACCCTCGTTACAGATATGGCGCGACTCGATCCTGCATGCGATCTTGGTTCAGCGCCCTTCCGGCTCGCTGATGCACCGTCAGGGACGGGCGAAGGTTTTGCTGCAGTTGAGACGGCGCGTGGTCGGCTCATCCACGCGGTACGACTGAGGGACGGGAACATCGCTGACTATCGCATCCTGGCGCCGACGGATTGGAACTTTCACCCGGAGGGACCGGTGATGCGGCGCCTCGACCGCCTATCCAATGGCGCGCCAGCCACCGAATCGCGGGCCCGTATGTTGATCGACGCGTTCGACCCTTGCGCGCCTTATCGGCTGATGGTGCAGTGATGCATGAAATGGCGCTGAGCGAAAGCATCGTACAGGCGATCGAGGCCGGTGCCGGCCAGCACGGTTATGAGAAGGTATCGCTCGTGCGGATCGAAGTCGGGCCGCTGGCCGGTGTCGAGAAGGAGGCCTTGCGCTTCTGCTTCGATGCCGTGGCGCGCGGGACCATTGCCGATGGCGCGCGCTTTGAGATTCTGGAAACCGAGGCGCGAGCTTGGTGTCTGCCCTGCGGCAAGAGTGTCGTCATCCAGCACCGGCTCGACAGCTGCCCCGAATGCGGCAGCGCCCAGTTGCAGGTGCAAAGCGGCGATGAAATGCGGATCAAGGAATTGGAGGTCAACTGATGTGCACGGTATGCGGTTGCGGCGGGCATGAAGCGAAGGTTGAACGCCGGCAAGATGCCGGGCACGGCCACGATCATCATGATCATCACCACGATCATCACCACCATGATCATGGTCATCACGATCACGCGCATCATGACCATGACCATTCTCACACACATCCGGACTCACCGCAGCGCGCGCATGCGCCGGGCTTGACTCCAGCCCGCATGGTGCAGATCGAACAGGATATTCTTGCCAAGAACAATTCCTTCGCCGCGGAAAACCGTGCCTTCTTGGCCGAGCGGGGCATCCTGGCGCTCAATCTTCTTTCCAGCCCGGGATCCGGCAAGACGAGTTTGCTGGTGCGCTCGATTGAACTGATCGGGAAACGCTTTCCGGTCGCGGTGATTGAGGGTGATCAGGCCACGGCCAACGATGCCGACCGTATTCGGGCGACAGGCACCCCGGCCCTGCAGATCAACACCGGCAAAGGCTGCCACCTTGACGCGCACATGGTGGGCCATGCCCTTGCCGAATTGAATCCCGCTGCCGGTGGGGTTCTCTTCATCGAGAATGTCGGCAATCTGGTCTGTCCGGCAGCGTTCGATCTTGGCGAGGCGCACAAGGTGGTCGTTCTTTCGGTGACGGAAGGCGAAGACAAACCGCTGAAATATCCGGACATGTTCCATGCCGCCGACCTGCTGCTCCTCAACAAGGTTGATCTGCTGCCGCATGTTGATTTCGATGTCGAGAAGGCGCTGGCTGCGGCGCGGCGCGTCAACCCGAAGATCAAGATGCTGCCGGTCTCGGCCCGCAGCGGTGAGGGGCTCGATCACTGGCTCGACTGGCTGATTGCGACGCGCCAGCGGGAGCTCGCCGGTCATCCGGCGCTCGACCGCGTAGCGTAAGGAGCTTCCCATGTGCCTGGCGCTACCGGCCCAGATTGTTGCCCTCGAACCTGACGGGGAGAGCGCTGTTGTAGCGCTTGGTGGCGTCCGCAAGCGCATCTCGCTGGCCTTGATCGAGGAGCCGCAGGTTGGCGAGTTCGTGCTTGTCCATGTGGGCTATGCCTTGCACAAGATCAGTGCCGAGGAGGCGGAGCGAACCTTGGCGTTGATGGCGGAGATCGGATTGGATGCCGAGGCGGATGCTGAACGCCAGATGGAGGTTGCGCCATGAGATATGTCGACGAATTCCGCGATCAGGACCTGGCGCGTGGACTGCAGACGGCGATCGCGCGCGAAGCCAATGCCGCGCGCCAATATCGCATCATGGAGTTCTGTGGCGGGCACACGCATGCCATCTTCCGCCACGGTGTTCAGGATCTGATGCCAGCGAACGTCGAGTTCGTTCACGGGCCGGGGTGTCCGGTTTGCGTCCTTCCCGTCTCGCGCCTCGATATGGCGATCGACCTTGCGCGTCGTCCGGGTGTCACGCTGCTGAGTTATGGCGACATGATGCGCGTCCCGGCCAGCCGCCGCGCAAGCCTCCTCAAGGCCAAGGCGGATGGCGCCGATGTGCGCATGATCTATTCGACTCAGGACGCGCTGAAGATCGCCCGAGAAAATCCCGAGCGGCAGATCGTGCTGTTCGCGATCGGCTTCGAGACAACGACGCCACCCACCGCCGTGGCGCTTCAGCAGGCGGCGCGGGAGGAGCTCGGCAATTTCTCCGTCTTTTGCAACCATGTCCTGACGCCGGCGGCGATCAAAGGCATCATGGCGACGGCGGACGAAGGGCCGGAAACCGGCGTGCAGGTCGATGGCTTCCTCGGCCCCTCCCATGTCAGCACCGTGATCGGCAGCGGCCCCTATGAATTCGTTGCTGCCGACTATGCCAAACCGGTGGTGATCGCCGGCTTCGAACCGCTCGACGTGATGCAATCCACCTTGATGGTGATACGCCAGCTCAATGAGGGGCGTGCGGAGGTCGAGAACCAATATACCCGTGCCGTGACGCGCGCCGGCAATGAGAAGGCGCAGGCGCTGGTGGCCGATGTCTTTTCCTTGCGCGACAGTTTCGAGTGGCGCGGCTTGGGCGAGGTGCCCGACAGCGCCCTCCGTATCGCCGATAAATATGCTGCCTTCGACGCCGAGAAACGTTTCGAGCTGAAGCAATATCCAGCGCGGGAAGCCAAAAGCTGCGAATGCCCCGCCATTCTGCGTGGGATCAAGAAGCCGGTCGACTGCAAGCTCTTCGGTACGACCTGCACGCCCGAAAATCCGATCGGGTCGTGCATGGTCTCATCCGAAGGTGCCTGCGCCGCGTATTGGACCTATGGCCGCTTCCGGCAGGGCGATAGCGAGCACAAGACCGCTTCGGCCGCCTGATAACTGTTTCTGTCAATTCAACAGGGAGATGGAAGATGAAACTACCTCGCATCACTGCAATCGCCGCCATCCTGGCGCTTTCCGCCAGCCCGGCCTTTGCGCATATCGGCCTTCACGAAACCGGTGACTTCACGCATGGCGCGCTACACCCGCTGTCGGGCGTCGATCATCTGCTGGCTATGGTCGCCGTCGGTTTCTATGCCGCGCGTCAAGGTGGGCGTGCCCTGTGGTTTGTACCCACCGCCTTTGTCGCTCTGATGGCCGTCGGTGGTGTGCTCGGATTCAGCGGCCTTGCGCTTCCTTATGTCGAACCGATCATTGCCGTCTCCGTCATTGTCATGGGCGCATTGCTCGCATTTGATATTCGGTTGCCTTTGCCGGCTTCCGCCGTGATGGTTGGTACATTCGCCTTGTTCCACGGTCACGCGCATGGGACGGAGGGCGTGTCGATGGAGAGTTTCGCGAGCTATGCGTTGGGCTTTGTGCTGGCGACGACGATCCTGCATGGTATCGGTATCGCTCTCGGCAAGGCATTCACACGCAGCAACCGAACCGGTGCCTGGGCTGGCCGGATCTTTGGTGCAGTCGGTTGTGTTGCCGGTGCGATGCTGTTGGCGAGCTGAGTGAATCAAACGGCGACACCTCGCAGTAGGTGCCGCCGTTCCCCGATGACGGGAGCGATGACATGAATCTTCTGCGCAAGCAGGCCAGGGTGCGGCGGCTCGATCTCGACGGGCGGGTCGAGATGATCCACGGCGGCGGTGGCAGGGCCACCGCACAACTCGTTGCCGACCTCTTTCAACACCATCTCGACGATCCGCTGCTGTGCAAGGGCGGCGATCAGGCGATGCTGGGGCATGTGCCGGGACGAATAGTGACCAGCACGGACAGTCATGTCGTCTCGCCGCTCTTCTTCCGGGGTGGCGATGTCGGGTCGCTGTCGGTGCATGGAACGGTCAACGACATTGCGATGTCCGGCGCCGTTCCGCTCTATTTGACCGCTGGTTTCATCATCGAAGAGGGGTTTCCCTTGCGGGACCTCGACCGGATCGCCGCCAGCATGGCAGCCGCCGCGCGTCGTGCCGGTGTTCGGGTCGTTGCCGGCGACACCAAGGTCGTCCAGCGCGGCAAGGGTGACGGTGTCTTCATCACGACGGCGGGCATCGGGGCTCTAGCGGATGGTGTCGATCTGGGGCCGTCACGCATCTCGGCCGGGGATAAGATCCTGGTCAGCGGCACGATTGGGGATCATGGCGTGGCGATTCTCTCGCAGCGGGAGAATCTCGAGTTCGACGGTGATATTGCCTCCGATTCTGCGCCCCTCGGCGATTTGGTGCAAGCTATGCTGGCGGCAGCGCCGCAACTCCATTGCCTGCGCGACCCAACGCGCGGCGGCCTGGCGGCAGTGCTCAATGAACTGGCTCAGGAATCAGGTCATGCCATGCATATCCGCGAAGCAGCGCTGCCGGTCTCGGCAACTGTCGCCGGTGCTTGTGAGTTGATCGGCCTCGATCCACTTCATATTGCCAACGAAGGCAAACTCGTCGCCTTTTGTCCGGCGGAGGTTGCGGCGCCCCTTCTGGCGGCGATGCGCGCGCACGAATTGGGACGGAACGCTTCCATCATCGGCGAGGTGGTCGAACAGGCAGCGACACCGGTTGAGATGACGACTGTCCTGGGCGGGCGACGCGTGGTCGACTGGATCAACGGCGAACAATTGCCCCGTATATGCTGACAGAAATTGTTTGAGGATGAATGCATGAGTCTGCCCACGATCCTCATCATTGACGACGAACCGCGCAGCCTTGAAGCGCTGGCGCGCATCTTGAATGATGATTTCGATGTCAAGACCGCCGCAAATGTCGAGCAGGCGACGGCGCTGCTGGAACAGGAATGGGTCCAGGTCGTTCTCTGTGACCAGCGCATGCCGGACATGACCGGTGTCGAATTCCTGAAGCGTGTCCGCGACCGCTGGCCTGATATCGTCCGCATTATCATTTCTGGCTATACGGACACAAATGATGTGGTTGCAGGTATCAACGAGGCCGGCATCTACCAGTACATCACCAAACCCTGGCAGCCCGACAATCTGATCTTGATTTTGAAGAGTGCCGCCTCCCTCTTCCGCCTGCAGCGCGAGAACGAACTGATGTCGCTGGAGATGAAAATGTCTCCCGACCGGGCTGAGGCCGTCGTCGCGCGGCAAAGGAAGGAACTGAAGCAGACATATCAGTTTGAGGACGGTATTGTTCGCGCTGCCGATAGCCCGCTCAGCGGTATCTGCGACAAGCTGCGGCAAGTGGCACCCTTCGATGTGCCGATCCTGCTGGTTGGTGAATCCGGAACGGGCAAGGAATTGGCGGCGCGGGCGCTCCACTATAACAGCCTGCGCTGGAACAAGCCCTTTGTCGTGGAGAATTGCGGCGCCCTTCCCGACCAGCTGCTGGAAAGCGAATTGTTCGGGCACCGCCGCGGCGCCTTTACGGGCGCGGTCGAGAACCATGTCGGCTTGTTCGAGCGTGCAGATGGCGGAACCGTCTTCCTCGACGAAATCGGTGAAATTTCCCCCGCCTTTCAGGTGAAGCTGCTGCGTGTGCTGCAGAACGGCGAAATTCGGCCAGTCGGTGGCAATCGGACCCGGCAGATTGATGTCCGGGTGGTTGCGGCGACCAACCGGGACTTGGAAGCCGAGATGCGCGCAGGGCGATTCCGCGAGGACCTCTATTACCGCCTGGCGGGTGTTTCCGTCAGGATGCCGGCCCTGCGGGAGCGGCGCATGGATATTCCCGTTCTGGCCGAAGCGATCCTCCAGCAGGCCGGTACGGCACTTGGCAAGCCAGGGCTGTGTTTCACAGACGAGGCGCTGCGCGTTCTTGCCGACTACAACTGGCCCGGCAATGTCCGCGAACTGCAGAACGAAGTTCGGCACATGCTGATCATGGCTGGCGATGCAGATCGGCTGAATGCCAATTTGATATCTCCGCGCATCTTGCTGGGTACGCCGGCCGGACGCTTTGCCGCGCAGGGCGATGCGGAAGACGGCGATTTCATCACAGGTCTCGACGGGTCTCTCAAGGACCGGGTCGAAGCCCTTGAGGCGCGGATTTTGCGCGAGACGCTCATTCGGCACCGTTGGAACAAGAGCCGGGCAGCCAAGGAACTGGGCTTGTCTCGGGTCGGGTTACGCTCCAAACTGGAACGCTATCAACTTGATCGCGTGGCGCCCTTTCCACAGCGTGGCGATCTCAAGGCGGCCAATTAGGACCAGGCGAAAATGGCAAGGCACTTGCCGACGGGAAGTTCAGGAGAAGTTGCAGCAAAGCCGACCGGTCTCATCGACCTGGCCGGAGTGGCCTCGGCCCTGACGCTTTCTTCGCAAGGGGAGGAGGCGTGGATTGACGTCATCCGCAAGATGGATTCCGTCTATGCCGATCTTGTCGGCTATCAAGTCGAACTCGAGCGCAAGAATGCGGAACTGGAGGAGGCGCGCGCCTTCATCGATTCCGTCCTGAGCGCGATGACTGATGTGCTCATCGTGATCGACGCGCGTGGCATTATTCAAGAAGTCAACGCGGCGCTGGTGAAGCTGCATGGCAAACCTGCGGATTCGTTGAAAGGTCGACCCTTTGCAGAATTGCTGGCGCCCGAATCCGCTGCCTTTGCCGGGCTTCTGGCAACGCGCCTTGGTGGCGGCGAACCGATCATCGACAAGAACGTCTCGCTGCGCGATGCAACGGGTGGCGGTGCGCCACTCTCCGTCAACGGCTCGCCACGCTTTGATCATTCTGGGCGATTGGTGGGCATGGTTCTGATCGGCCGCCCGACGGGTGAACTGCACCGCGCCTATGCTGCCCTAGAACAGACGCATGACCGTCTACGCCGGACCCAGCAGCAGCTCGTCTTTGCCGAAAAGATGGCAGCTCTCGGTCGATTGGTAGCGGGAGTCGCGCATGAGCTCAACAATCCGATCTCGTTCGTCTTCGGCAACATGCACGCGATGAAGCGGTACGGTGAGCGTATCACACGCTATCTGCAGGCGGTGGACAAGGGAACGCCGGCCCCGGAGCTTCAGGCGCTACGTGCCGAGCTGAAGATCGACCGCATCATTCAGGATATCGGTCCTTTGGTCGATGGCACGCTGGAAGGTGCATCCCGGGTCAGCGAGATTGTGCAGGATCTGCGACGCTTCTCGTCGACGCAAAAGGAGAATGTCGAGACCTACGATTTGGTTCGTGTGGTGAAGACAGCAACGCAATGGGTCCTGAAGGCGACGCGCGTCAAACCGGATCTGGAATTCGACATGCCGGAGCAGATCAATATCGTTGGCCGCAGCCGCGCCGTGCACCAGATCATCATCAACCTGGTTCAGAATGCCGTCGACGTGCTGAGTGCGGTCGAACGCCCAATCATCCGTCTCAGCGCCGGAATCGGCGATGGAGATGCCTGGATCAAGGTGTGCGACAATGGGCCCGGCATCCGCGCGGAAGAGATGGACCGAATTTTCGAGCCCTTCTTCACGACCAAACCGGTCGGGGAAGGAACCGGCCTTGGACTCTATGTCAGTTACGGGCTGGCCGAAGAGCAGGGCGGTCATCTGGAAGTAGCCAATGTCCCGGATGGCGGCGTGGAGTTTCTGCTGACCATACCGCTCGCATTCGATATTGAGGCCGAAGCCGGAGAGACGGCATGAATCTGCTATGGCTGCAATCGGGTGGCTGCGGCGGCTGTACGCTGTCTTTGTTCAACGCGGAAAATCCCGACCTCGTCACCGCTCTTGAAGCGGCGCACATCGATCTTCTCTGGCACCCCTCCTTAAGCCAGGCGAGCGGGCGCGAGGTGATCGAGATTCTCGAGCGTGTTCGCGCCGGCAATATCCGGCTCGACATTCTCTGTCTGGAAGGCGCTGTCATCAACGGCCCACAGAATAGCGGGCGCTTTCACATCCTTGCCGGAACCGGTCGCCCCATGCGCGACTGGATCGCCGACCTGGCACCGCTAGCCGAATATGTGGTGGCGGTCGGCTCTTGTGCCGCCTATGGCGGTATCACGGCTGGTGGCGGCAATCCGTCCGAGGCAACCGGGCTCGCCTTTGGTGGCGCTGAGGCGGGCGGATTGCTCGGCGCCGATTTCCGCGCCAAGAGCGGCCTGCCCGTTGTCAATATCGCCGGCTGCCCGACGCATCCGAACTGGGTGACTGAAACGTTGATGCAGATCGCGCTTGGCCATTTTGCCGGCACGGATATGGACCAGTTCAACCGGCCGCGCTCCTATGCCGATCATCTGGTGCATCACGGCTGTCCGCGCAACGAGTTCTATGAATACAAGGCTAGCGCCGAGCAACCCTCCGATCTCGGCTGCATGATGGAAAATATGGGCTGCAAGGGAACGCAGGCGCACGGTGATTGCAACACGCGCCTGTGGAACGGTGACGGCTCATGCCTGCGCGGCGGTTATGCCTGCATCAATTGCACGGCCCCTGGCTTCGAGGAGCCAGGACATCCGTTCGCGGCGACGCCGAAATTTGCCGGCATTCCCATCGGCCTGCCGACGGATATGCCAAAGGCCTGGTTCGTGGCGCTGGCATCGCTGGCCAAAGCGGCGACACCGGATCGATTGCGGCAAAATGCCGTGCACGACCATGTTGTCGCTCCACCGACTGAATCCCGGCGCGGCAAGCCGCAATGAGGCACGCCCAATGACGCGTCGGATCATCGGCCCTTTCAACCGGGTCGAGGGCGATCTTGAAGTCAAGATCGACATCAGCGACGCACGGGTCGACGGTGCCTGGGTCGTCTCGCCGCTCTATCGCGGTTTTGAGCGAATGCTGCACGGCAAGAATCCGATGGACGCGCTGGTCTACGCACCACGCATTTGCGGCATCTGTTCGGTTTCGCAATCGGTCGCGGCGGCAACGGCGCTGGGAGAATTGCTGGGGATCAGTCCGACGCCCAATGGCGAACTGGCGCGCAATATCATTCTGGCGGCCGAGAATGTCGCCGATCATCTGACGCATTTCTATCTCTTCTTCATGCCCGATTTCTGCCGGGAGACCTATGCCGCAGAGCCTTGGTTCGCGGCGGCGGCCGAACGCTTTGCTGCGATCAAAGGCAGTGCGGCTCGCGACGCATTGCCGGCCCGGGCCGAGTTCATGCATGTGATGGGGCTGCTGGCCGGAAAATGGCCACATACGCTGGCTATCCAGCCCGGCGGTACGAGCCGCGCCATCGAAGCGCAGGAGCAGATGCGCCTGCTCCTCATCCTCGGCGGATTCCGTCGCTTCCTGGAACGGGTCCTATTTGGGGCCAGCCTCGAACGGATAGCTTCGCTGGACAGCATCGCGGCATTGGAAGCCTATCGTGCGGAAGATGGTGCGCAATCGGCAGATTTCAGGCATTTCCTTCACATCGCAGATGCTCTGCATTTGGACCGTATCGGCGCCTCCGGGGCGCACTATCTCAGCTATGGGAACTATTGGAGTGAGGGCAAGCCGCATTTCGATCGCGGTCTTGTCTTGAGCGACGGCAGTGCCGGTACGTTCGACCCGGCCGATATTGCCGAAGACATTTCTCATGCCTGGCTGACCGGCGGTGACGACCCACAGCACCCCTATCAGGGCGTGACAGAGCCCGACGCAGCAAAAGCAGAGGGATACAGCTGGTGCAAGGCGCCGAGATTGGCCGGCCAAGTGGTGGAAGTGGGTGCCTTTGCCAGGCAGGCCGTCGATGGCCAGCCGCTCATCCGCGCATTGGCGCAGCGGGACGGGGCCAATGTCCGCAACCGTGTCGTCGCCCGACTCATCGAAATTGCACGTATTGCCTTGGCGCTTGAACATTGGGCGCGGCAATTGTGCCCGAAGGAGGCCTATTGCGTCACGGGAACGATGCCTGACGAAGGCTCTGGTTGCGGCCTCGTTGAAGCTGCGCGCGGGTCTCTCGGGCATTGGATCAAGCTGAAGCACGGCCGTATCATCAATTATCAGATCGTTGCGCCGACGACCTGGAACTTCTCGCCGCGAGATGCCGAGGGGAGGCCGGGTGCATTGGAGGCGGCCCTCGTCGGGGCACCGGTCAGATCCGGCGAGATCGATCCCGTCTCGGTGCAGCATGTCGTGCGGTCGTTCGACCCGTGCATGGTCTGCACCGTTCACTAGCGCCGCGGCATTGCTTCAATGGCGCAAAGCTCAGATATTGGTTTGTCGATCAGGGTTCGCGGCGCGGTCCAGGGTGTCGGCTTTCGCCCGCATGTCTGGCGGCTCGCGCATGAACTCGGCCTCAAGGGGCAGGTGCTGAATGATGGTGAAGGTGTCCTGATCCATCTCCAAGGCGGGTCCGTTGAGATCGAGCGGTTTCGTGCGCGCCTGGTCGCCGAGAAACCAGCGCTGGCCCGCATCGACGAGGTTGTTTTCAGCCCGCTTGGCAACGCCGAGGCGTTCGCGGATTTTATCATCGCCGAAAGTGCGGGTGGTAGGATCGCCGTGGCCATCGCGCCGGACGCTGCGACCTGCCCAACTTGTTTGGCAGAGGTGCTTGATTCCAGGGACCGCCGCTACCTCTATCCTTTTGCCAATTGCACCCATTGCGGACCACGGCTCAGCATTGTCACCCGCATACCCTATGATCGCGCCAATACCAGCATGGTCGATTTCGCCATGTGTGCAACCTGCCGCGGTGAATACGAGAATCCGGCCGATCGCCGCTTTCACGCACAACCTATCGCCTGTCCAGAATGTGGTCCGAAACTCTGGCTCGAAGACAAGAACGGAAGGTTGGTGGAGGAGCGGCATGCCCTGACAAGGGCCGCGCAAATGCTGGGTGCCGGCGCCATCCTGGCCATCAAGGGAATTGGCGGCTTTCATCTGGCATGCGATGCGATGAACGTCGATGCTGTCGCCGAACTGCGTCGCCGCAAGCGTCGCGGTGACAAACCTTTCGCCTTGATGATGAGGAATGGCGAGGAAGTTCGTCGATATGCCGAGGTCGACGAGACGGCACTGGGCGCGCTTCAGCATGTCGCAGCACCGATTGTGTTGATGCGCCCACGCCCCGGACAGGCCGTCCGTGATCTTGCCGCCCAGATTGCGCCGGGCCAGGCCGAAATCGGGATCATGTTGCCTTATTCGCCGCTGCATCACCTGTTGATGGCGGAGGTGCCGGGTCCGCTTGTGATGACATCGGGAAACGGTCGCGACGAACCGCAGGTGATCAGCAATGAAGGGGCGCGCGATGGACTCAAGGATATCGCGGACGGGTTCCTGATGCATGATCGTCGCATCATCCGCAGGCTGGATGATTCGGTTGTGCGCGTGGTGGGTGGTGCTGCCAGGATCATGCGCCGTGGTCGCGGCCACGTTCCAAATCCGCTTCCCCTTCCCAAGGGATTGGTGCGGGGGCGGTCGATACTGGCTGTCGGTGGAGATCTCAAGAACACCTTCTGCCTGTGCCGAGACGGTGAGGCATTGCTGTCGCCGCATATCGGCGAGCTCAGAAATCCCGCAACGCAACGGGATTGGCGGGAGGCCCTCGGTCTCTTTACGGAAATGCTCGATTTCGTGCCGGATGCGATCGCCGTCGACATGCATCCTGATTATTCGGCAAGCATCGTGGGCGAGGTGCTCGCCAGCGAAATGGGCAAACCGCTCCTGCGTATCCAGCATCACCATGCCCATATTGCGGCCTGCATGGCGGAGAACGGAGTGGAAGCGGGCGGGGCGCCGATCCTGGGTGTCGCCCTCGATGGTCTCGGAATGGGGGCGGACGGCACCATTTGGGGTGGTGAATTTCTTTCATGCACATATGAAAGCTTCACCAGATTGGCAAGATTTGTGCCCGTTGCGCTGCCCGGCGGCGACCTCGCCAACCGGCAACCTTGGCGCAATGCCTACGCGCATTTGCAGCGGCTGCCGGGGGGCGGAGAGATCTGCGATCTTCCAGCCATTCGGCGCCGATCGGCCAAAGAATTGTCTGCGGTAGAAGTGTCGCTCAGCCGCAGTATCAACGCACCCCTGGCGAGCTCGGCAGGACGATTGATCGACGCGGTCGCGGCAATTCTGGACATCGCCCCAGATGAATTGAGTTTCGAAGGAGAAGCGGCGCAAAAGCTTGAAGCCCTGGCACTTGGTGTCAGGGATGAGGCTCACCGCTACGGCTTCACCATAGCGCGCACGTCGATCCTTGAAGTTGAGTGGGATCAAATGTGGCGCGATCTACTTGCGGATGTCGCCGCCGGCACAGCGCCGGCACACATTGCACGGCGGTTCCACAACACGCTGGTTGCGGCTGTTTGTGAGAGCGTCACGGCTTTGGCAAGGGACATGCGTTTTTCGACCATTGCACTTTCCGGGGGTGTCTTCTGCAACCGATTGCTGCTGGAGGGTGTGTCCGATGTACTTCACGACAAAGGATACAAGGTCCTAGCCCACAGGAACGTGCCTAGCGGTGACGGGGGGCTATCATTTGGTCAGGGCGTGATTGCCACAGCGCGATTGGGCTGAAGGATGAGCAGAGCGTACTCAGGTTGCGCAGGTGGCAGAACGTTTCCGATGGGCCTTTGCGTGCAACGATAAATTTCCAAATGAGGTCGAACGTCAGCATTCGACCGGGAAATGCTCAATCAATGGGCAAGTTGCCGCGCGATGTCGCGATGCATGGTCATACAAAATGAACATGCCCAAAAAAGGGGCGCTGGCGACGATCGAAATCTCGAGTTGCAGCGCAATATAACAAAAGACAATAGCGAAGATATTTAATTAGTAATTCCGGCTCTATCGGGCTGTTGCTAGCTTCCCTGCCATGAAATGGGTCGAGAACGACCTGCGTGCGTGTTTTTCCCGGCTGGAGATGTTTCCGGCATCAGGGCGACGCACAGAACCCGGCGCAAATGCCGGGCAGGGGAGGAAAGCGGGATGAAGGGTTCGGGCTTTACACGCCATCTCAATCAGGAGCGAATCGTTCTCCTGCTGACAGTGGTGCTGTTTGGCGCCTTTACATTTGTGCTTCCGAAGTTTCTGACAGCGGAGAACATGCTGTCACTCCTGCGTTCCGTTTCAGTGCTCGGAATCCTCGGCATTGGCATGCTCGTGGTCGTGCTGGGTCGCGGTATCGACCTGTCGATGGTCGCCAACATGGCGATCTCGGTCGCCTGGGCCATGCAGATGGCCGGAACCGGCACATCGCTTGGCGAGGCACTCAGTCTTGGCCTTGGGCTTGCGCTGCTCATGAGCCTCATCAGCGGCCTGCTCATCGCCTACGGCGATATTCCCCCACTCTTCACCACGCTGGCGATGGGGACCTTCATCTATGGGTTTGGGCGCGCCCACCTCATCACCGGCACCGATGTCGTCTACATGCCGAATGATATCGGCTGGATCAAAGAACTGGGCCAGGGAAATGTGCTCGGCATTCCGGTCCCCGTCATCGTCGCCTTTGCCGTTGCCATGACATTCTGGTGCTTCCTGCGTTTTACCAAGCCAGGGCGCTTTATCTATGCGATTGGCGACAACAGCCAGGCTGCGCGCATCACGGGTCTTCCCGTCCGACCCATGCTGGTTGCGCAATATGTCATTTCGGGAGCGATCTCCTTCATTGCCGGCATCATCACGGCGACCTCGGTGGCGGCAATGAACACGCGCGTCGTCAATTCGAACATGATCTATGACGTCATCCTGGTCGTTGTGCTGGGTGGCGTCGGCCTGTCCGGCGGGCGCGGCAATGTCCGTAACGTCGTGGTCGGCACGCTTCTCATCGGCGTGCTGATGAACGGCATGACCATCATGGATATCCAGTACACGCTGCAGAACGTGATCAAGAGCCTGATCCTGCTGTTGGCCATCGTGGCCGACAGCATCCTCAATCCCCGCGATGAACAGACGGGGCAACAGGGCGACATCTGACGAATCGCCCACAATTCGAGTCATTGCGGAACACCAATCTGTCAGGGAGAACAAGATGAAAGCATTGCGTAAATTAGGGCTGGTAGCGGCCGCGATCGCGACCCTTGCCACATCGACGGCAGCCATCGCCCAGGAAATCAACGACCCGTTCCGCGATCCGGCGCTGGAATCGTTGAAGGGCAAGAAGATCGCCTATCTGCCGATCTCGATCGGCTTCGACCTCGCCCAGGCCTGGGGTGGCGTGGTCAAGCAGCAGTCGCAAGTCTACGGCATGGAATTCACGTCGCAGGATCCGAACTGGAACACGGATGCGATGGCCCAAGGCTTTACCGCACTGCTCGCCGAGCATCCGGACGTTATCGTGACCCAGAACCCCGACATGCAGTCGCTGGCGCGCCTGATGAAGCAGGCGAACTCCGAAGGCATCGTCGTCATCCAGCTCAACATGGCGGGTGCCGTGCAGACCGATGCCGTCGTGGCCCCGGACTTCATCGGTATGGGTGAACAGATCGCCCAGAAAGTGCTCGACCGTTGCGGCAAGGACACCAACACTTCGCACAAGGTCTCGATCGTCCAGGGCGTGCTGACCGGCGGCGTCAGCTTTTATCAGGTCCAGGGCATCAACAAGGTCTTCGCCGAACATCCGGAAATCCAGGTTGTCTCCAGCCAGGCAGCCGACTGGGATGCGACGAAGGCTCGCGCCATCACCGAGACCGTGCTGCAGCAGCATCCGGACATCTGCGCCGTCATCGACGTCTGGGACGGTCAGGGCGTCGGCACTGGTGCTGCCATTCAACAGGCCGGTTTGTCGGACAAGGTGTTCTTCATCACGTCGGGCGGCGGTGCGCAATCCATGTGCGATAAGTTGAAGGACGGTACTTTTTCGGCCGCCTACAACTATGATGCCGTGGGCATGGGCCGCGATGCCTGGACCGCGATCATGGTGGCACTGCAGAACAAGCAGGGCGGTGGCGCGATCAAGACCCAGATCTATTCACCCTATCGCTACATGACGAAGGACGATGTCCGCGACGGTACGTGCTTTAATCCTGAAGAGTACGCCAAGATCCTTCGCTGATGACGGGTGACGATGCCCTGCCTTGAGGGCAGGGCATCTCGACCGCCGGCCGCGGGCCCGACTGCCCCGCGGCCGGTCATTCCAACTCCAAGAGGTCGATCGTGGCGCAAGCTGGCACCCTGACGAAACTCCGTTACCGCTTCATTCCCGATCATGTGCTCGGCGAAATTCTGTCGAAGAAGTGGATCGACAACACCATTCCGTTCCTGGTGCTGGTCGCGGTCATCATCGTCTTCGGGTCGCTCATCCCCAATTTCTTCTCCGCCGGCAACCTCTCCATCACGGCGCGCCAGCTTGGCGAGTTCGCACTGCTCTGCATCGCCATGATGGCAGTGATCGTGGTCGGCGGCATCGACCTTTCCGTTGGGTCCAACTTTGCGCTGGGCAATTTCACCGCCCTGGCCTTGCTCAATCTCGCCGGCTGGCCTGTCTGGGCAACCATCCCGGCGGTCATCCTGATCTGCGGATCCGTTGGGTTCATCAACGGTGTCCTCATCGGCTATCTGCGACTTCGGGCTTTCATGACGACCTTGGTGACGTTGATCATCGTCCGCGCCATTGTCGATATGCTGTTGCTGAAATACGCCCAGGCTATGTCTTTGAGTTTCGTCGACAGCGCCGCCTGGGACCGGATCGGCATGGGCAATGTGCTGGGTCTCCCTTTCTCTTTCTTTCTCCTCATTGTGGTGGCCCTTGTCGGGCACATTCTCATCACCCGCTCGCGTCCCGGCTGGCGGGCTATGGCCATCGGCGGGTCGCGTCGCTCGGCGCACAATATCGGGCTGCCGGTCCGTGGCATCATCTGCTCGGCCTATACGATCTCGGGCATGCTATGTGGGCTCGCCGGATTGCTCTATGCCGCCAGATTGTCCGGTGCCGGATCCGATACGGGCATGGGCATGGAGATCATGGCTCTGACCGCCGCCGTTCTGGGGGGCAACTCGCTGGGTGGCGGGCGCGGGTCGATCGTCAAAGCCCTGATCGGTGCCGTCATCGTCCTGGTCATGACCAACGGCGTGCTGCGCCTCGGCCTCAACTCCGGTTCCGGCCCGATGGTTCTGGGCCTGCTGCTGATTTTCGCTGTCTTCATCGATGTGCGCTGGAACAAGAACCGCGACAAGCTCCTCAACAAGGTCTATGTCTCGCCAACCTTGGTCGAGATGCCCAAGCCGCGCTCGACTGCCGAAGGCGCCTTTGCTCTCAACGATCGCTTGGCGGATGTCGAAATCATCGGTCTCGGCGATGTCGAAAGCCCCGAGGATGTCATCCTCGATGAAGATGACGTGCTCTATTGCGGCACCCGTCACGGCGACATCGTCCGATTTTATCCGCCTGACTATAAACGGCATGACGTGTTCGCCCATATCGGCGGGTCACCTCTGGGCATGAGCTTTGACAAGGACCGCAATCTCATCGTCTGCGTCGGCGGCATGGGTCTCTACCAGATATCGCCCCAAGGCGCGGTATCGCGGTTGACCGATGAAACGACGCGCTCGACCTTTTCCGTGGTTGACGACAGCCGGCTGCGTCTTGCCGACGATTGCGATATCGCTCCCAACGGCAAGATCTACTTCTCGGAAGCCACCATCCGCTACGAAATGCATGATTGGCCGGTGGACGCACTGGAGAGCCGTGGTAACGGCCGCATCATCAGTTATGATCCCGCGACCGGAAAGACGCGCACCGAGGTGCGCAAGCTTATCTTCCCGAACGGCATTTGCACGGCGCGCGACGGGCAGTCGATCCTGTTTGCCGAAAGCTGGGCCTGTCGCATCAAGCGCTATTGGATCGCCGGTCCCAAGGCAGGTCAGGTCGAAACCGTGGTCGACCGCCTGCCGGGCTATCCGGACAACATCAACCGAGCCTCGGACGGGACCTATTGGTGTGCCATCATGGGCATGCGCTCACCGGCCCTGGACGTCGCCTTGCGCATGCCGGGTTTCCGCCGCCGCATGTCGCGTCGCATCGCGCCCGACCAGTGGCTCTATCCCAATCTTAATATCGGCTGCGTCATCCGTTTCAACGATGCCGGCGAAGTCCTGGAATCGCTTTGGGATCAGGGTGCCAAGAATCATCCGATGATCACCTCGATGCGCGAGCATAAGGGCTGGCTGTATCTGGGCGGCATCACCAACAACCGCATCGGCCGTATCCGTCTGCCCAAGGCCGATGCGAATTGGTCGGCCTGGCGTGATTACTGGGGAGGCAAGGCATGATCGAAGCATTGAAAGGCTTTGCTGACCGGTTTCTTGGCCGCGGTTCAGCCGCCTTGACGGTGCCGCCGCTTGATGGTGCTCTGAAGCCGAACAATCGCCTTGAGGAATTGCCTGCGGGCATCCGGGGCGAGGCGCCCGACTGTCTCGCCGTGAGGGGCGGACAAATTGTATGGGCGGAGGGGAACCGCATTCAGGCCGAAACCGGTCCGATCGGGCAAGCGGGCGGCGAGATCACGGCGCTGGCGGCTTCACCGGCGGGCAGGGTCGCGGTCGCGAGCATCGACGGCGGTGTCGCCATTGATGGCATCGTGCCAAAGGCACTGGCCGACCTCGCCTGCGTGACGGCACTTGCCTTTGACGGCGAGGATGTTCTCTGGATTGCCATTGGTTCGACGCTCCACAAATATACCGACTGGTCGCGCGACTTCCTCGAACTGCGCCGCGCCGGCCAGGTGCTGCGCTTCGATATCGGCACGGGGACTATGAAGCTCGTGGCGGCCAAGCTCGGCCACCCAAAGGGTATTCTCCCCGCGGGCGATGGCGTCATCGTCAGCGAATCCTGGGCCAAGCATCTCATCCGCATCGATGGCGCAGGTCGCATCTCGCAGCTGATGGAAGATCTGCCGGGCTACCCCGCCGGCATCGCGCCGTCTTCGTCGGGCGGCTATTGGCTGGCCATCTTCGCGCCGCGCGGGCCTCTCCTGGAGCTCGTCCTGCGCGAGCCCGCCTACCGCCGCGCCATGATGGCCGAGGTCGAGCCGGAATTCTGGATCGCGCCAGCCCTCAAATCCGGCTATTCGTTCCGCGAACCCATGCAAGGGGGCGCCCTCAAGCAGATGGGCATTCTGAAGCCCTGGGCGCCGACGCGGTCATACGGTCTTGTGGTGGAACTCGATCGCTCCTTCACACCCATTCAAAGCTTCCACTCGCGCGCCGGCGGGCGGCGTCATGGCGTCACCAGCGTCGTCGAATTGGATGGCACGCTGTGGGCCACGTCCAAGGGCGGCGACGAAGTTCTGAAGATTGCGCTCGGGCGGGGGATGGCGGCATGAACCAGATGGCAACCGTTATGACCCCGACTTCGCCACAACCGATCATCGAGTTGCGCGGCGTCACCAAGGAATTCCACAGCGTTCCGGCCTTGACCGATGTCAGCTTCACGCTGATGCCGGGCGAGATCCATGCGTTGCTGGGTGAGAACGGGGCCGGCAAGTCGACGCTGACCAAGATCATCGCCGGTGTGCATCCGCCGACCCGGGGCGAGGTTCTGCTGAAGGGGGCGAAGCTTGCCTTTGCCAGGCCGGCCGACGCGCTCCACAACGGCATCGCGATGGTTTTCCAGGAAACCTCGCTGGTTCCTTCGTTGACCGTGGCGCAGAACATCTATCTCGGCAACGAGAAGTTTCTCAACCGGTTGCGCGGCATCTATATCGCCGCCCAGCAATTCCTGCAGTCGCTCAACTTCAATGTCGATCCGACGATGTATGTGAGCCAGCTGGGGGCTGCGCAAAAGCAGATGGTCGAGATCGCGCGGGCCGTTCATCACAAGGCGCGGGTGATCATTTTCGATGAGCCGACGGCCACGTTGACGCCGGAGGAAAAGCACCATTTCTTCGAACTGGTGAAGCGGTTGAAGGCCGACGGCGTCTCGATCATCTTCATCAGCCATGCGCTGGAGGAGGCGCTCGCCATCTCCGACCGGATCACGATCCTGCGCGACGGCCGGCATGTCATCACCGACGATGCCCGCGCCTTCGACCGGGACAAGATCATCAGCCATATGGTGGGCCGCACGCTGACCGAGGAGATCTACGCCAAGGGCGCGCGCAAGGCGCGACCCTATGGCCGGAAGATCCTGTCGGTGCAGAATCTCTCCATGGGTCGCATGGTGCGTAACACATCCTTCTCAATCTATTCCGGGCAGGTGACGGGCATCTTCGGTCTCATCGGATCGGGCCGGACCGAAACGGCGAAGATCATCTCCGGTGTCGTGAAGCGCGACTTCCTGCACGGTGGCGAAATCCGCCTGGAAGGCCAGTCAAAGCGCTACCGGACGCCGCGGCCGGCGGTGAAGGACGGCATCGTCTACGTGACCGAGGACCGCAAGCTGGAAGGTTTCTTCGAAACAAAATCGATCGCGGAGAACATCTATCTCGGCCTGCTGGGCGCCGATCTCAACCAGGCGCCGGTCATTTCCTACAGCGAGATGATGAACCTGTCGAAGCAGTGGACGCAGCAGCTCAACGTCCGCGCAATCGACGGAAATGCCCGCGTGATCGAGCTTTCCGGCGGCAACCAGCAGAAAGTGGTGATCGCCAAATCACTGGTGCAGAAGCCCAAGATCATCATTTTCGACGAGCCGACGCGCGGTGTCGATGTCGGCGCCATCGCCGAAATTCATGCTGCCATCAATGAACTGGCTGAGGCAGGATTGGCGGTCGTCGTCATTTCCTCCTACCTGCCGGAAGTCATGAACCTTGCGGACCGGGTGCTGGTGGCCCGCCAGGGGCGCGTTGTCGAGGAATTCGGCATCGAGGAAGCGACCGAAGAAAAGATCATGTACGCGGCCGTCCATTGAGGCGGCGGCGAAGGAGATGCGTTCGATGAAGATCAGAGCTGCCGTGCTGGAAGAAATCGGCCGGCCCGGCCCCTATGCCGAGACGCGCCCGCTGACGGTGGGTGAAATCGATCTCGCGCCACCCCAGACGGGCGAAGTGCTGGTCAAGATCGCTGCGGCGGGCCTCTGCCATTCCGACCTGTCCGTCATCAATGGCGACCGGCCGCGTCCCGTGCCGATGGTGCTGGGGCATGAGGGCGCCGGCATCGTGGAAAAAGTGGGCGAGGGTGTCACCGACCTAGTGCCGGGCGATCACGTCGTCTTCGTCTTCGTGCCGTCCTGCGGTCATTGCGGTCCCTGCGGCACGGGCCGGCCGGCCTTGTGCGAGCCGGGTGCGGCCTCGAACGGCAAGGGTGAGATGTTGGCCGGCGGCACGCGGCTCAGCCGCAACGGCCAGCCCGTTCATCACATGACCGGCGTCGCTTCTTATGCGACCCATGCGGTGATTTCCCGCCGCTCGCTGGTGAAGATCGACCGCGAGTTGCCGCTGAATGTCGCGGCCTTGATGGGCTGCGCGGTGCTGACCGGTGCCGGCGCCGTCTTCAACATGGGCGCCGTGCAGCCCGGCAGCCGCACCGCGGTGGTGGGGCTCGGCGGGGTCGGTCTCGCCGCGATCCTCGGCGCCGTGGCGGCCGGGGCGGAGACCATCGTTGCCATCGACACGCTGGAATCGAAGCTGGGCCTGGCGCGTGAACTGGGCGCGACGCACGCCTATCTCGCGACCGATCCGGATCTTGTCGCCAAGGTAAAGGAAGCGACATCGGGCGGTGTCGATGCGGCGCTGGAATTTGCCGGTTCGGCGCGTGCGCTCGAAGGCGCCTATGCGATGACGCGGCGTGGCGGCACCACCATCACGGCGGGCCTGCCCAACCCGAAGGCGGTCCTTAACATCTCGCCCCTCTCCCTGGTCGCCGAGGAACGCACCTTGCGCGGCTCCTATCTCGGTTCCGGCGTGCCGCAGCGTGATATTCCGCGCTTCCTGGGATTGCATCGGCGCGGGCGGCTGCCGGTTGAGAAATTGATGACCCACAGCATCACATTGGATGAGATCAACGAAGGGTTCGATCGCCTGCATCGCGGCGAAGCCATCCGCCAGGTCATCGAGTTCAAGGATTGAGACATGCGTCAAAGAGACCAGCAGGTTAAGGACTATCAGGTTTTCATCGACGGTAAATGGTCGCCGGCCGTCAGCGGTGGCCTGTTCGACAGCGTCGATCCCTTCACGGCCAAGACCTGGGCGCGCATCCCCCGCTGCGATGCGGCCGATGTCGACCGCGCCGTGCAGGCGGCGCGCGCGGCACTGGAATCGGGCCCTTGGGCCACCATGCACCCCACCCAGCGCGGGGCCTTGTTGCGGCGCCTCGGCGATCTCATCGCGCGCGATGCCGATCATCTCGCCTTCACCGAAGTGCGCGACAATGGCAAGCTCTGGGCCGAGATGCGCGGCCAATGTGGCTACATCCCGCAATGGTTCTATTATTTCGGCGGTCTTGCCGACAAGATCGAAGGGGCCGTCCTGCCCATCGACAAGCCGGACATGTTCACCTACACGCGGCACGAGCCGGTGGGTGTCGTGGCCGCCATCACGCCGTGGAACTCGCCTCTCTTGCTCCTCACCTGGAAGATGGCGCCGGCGCTCGCGGCCGGCTGCACGATGGTGATCAAGCCGTCCGAATTCACCTCCGCCTCGACTTTGGAACTCATGCGACTCGTCGAGGAGGCCGGCATTCCGCCGGGCGTCATCAATGTCGTGACCGGCTTCGGACCGGAGGCTGGTTCGGCGCTTGTCTCCCATCCGGGCGTCGACAAGATTGCCTTCACCGGCGGCGAAGGATCGGGCCGGGCCATCGCCAAGACGGCCGCCGACACGTTCAAGCGGCTGACCCTGGAGCTCGGCGGCAAGTCCGCACAAGTCATCTTCCCCGATGCCAAGCTTGAAAGCGCCGTGCGCGGTGTCGTCTCCGGTATCTTCGCGGCGTCGGGACAGACCTGCATCGCCGGTTCGCGCGTCATCGTCCATGAATCGATTCATGATCGCTTCGTCGAGGAATTCGTGAAGCTGGCTTCGACGGCGCGGATGGGCGATCCGCTCGATACGGCGACCCAGGTGGGGCCGGTGACGACCCCGCCGCAATTCCAGCGCATCCTCGATTGCATCGACATGGCGCAGAGCGGCGGTGCCACCTGTGTCATGGGCGGCGGTCGCGCCACACGCGCCGAATGCGGCGACGGCTGGTTCATCGAACCCACTGTCTTTACCGGCGTGACGGCGGAAATGGCCATCGCCAAGACGGAAGTCTTTGGCCCGGTTCTCTCGATCATGAAGTTCCGCGACGATGACGAAGCCTGGCGCCTCGCCAACGACACGCCCTATGGGCTGGCGGCGGGTGTCTGGACGCAGGATCAGAAGCGCATGTTCACGGCGGCCAAAAAGCTGCGTGCCGGCATGATCTGGACCAATTGCTACCGGACCGTGAGCTACATGTCGCCCTTCGGCGGATTCAAGGCATCCGGTCAGGGGCGCGAGAGCGGGCAGGAGGCCATTCACGAATATCTCGAAACCAAGGCGGTATGGATCGATTACGGCGCCGAGCAGGCCAATCCTTTCGTTCTGCGTTGAACCTCGTTTCCCGGCCGGGTGTGCTTGCGCGCACCGGAATAATCGCGGATAAGAAACGCGAAGATTTTGTTCTCGCGCTGCGGTATGCGGCGCCGGGACCGGGAGATGTGAATGGATTTGCGCCAGCTGCGCTATTTCGTGGCGATTGTCGAACACGGTTCTTTCTCCAAGGCGGCCAATCAATTGCGCGTGGCGCAGCCGGCCTTGAGCCAGCATCTGCGGCACATGGAGGAGGAACTCGGCATCACGCTCCTCCATCGCGGTACGCGCGGCGTGTTGCCGACAGAGGCCGGTGAAAGGCTGTTGCAGCGCGCGAAGACGATCCTCACAGAATTCGGTGAGCTGCGCGACACGGTGCGCGGTGAAAAGAGTGTGCCGGTGGGCGAAGTCCGCTTCGGCATACCGGGGACCGTCAGTGAACTCCTCAGCGTGCCGCTCATCGAAGCGGCGCAGGCGCGCTATCCGACGGTTCGCATCCGCATTGCCGAGGCGATGAGCGGCTATATCCTCGACTGGCTGCGGCGTGGCGAGATCGACCTCGCCATGATCTATGGCGCCGCCAATGTCAGCGGCCTTGCCGTGCACCATGTCCTCACCGAGGAATTGTGTCTTTTCGGCGCGCCCCAGCTGACGGCCTGCGCGGTTCCCAAGGGCCAGCCGGTGACATTGTCCGAGGCCAGCAAGCTGGATCTCATCCTGCCGGGTCCGGCGCATGGCTTGCGCGATCTCATCGAAGAGGCGGCTTTGTCCGTCAATGCGCCGATCTGGCCGGCGATCGAGATCGATTCCTACGCGCAGATCAAGCGTTTGGTCCTGCATGGCCGTGGCTATGGCATTCTTCCCCGCACGGCCATCGCGCGCGAGGAGCAGGATGGGTTCGTGATCAGTTGGCCGCTTACCGCACCGCAACTGACCCGCCGCGTATTTCTCGCTTATTCGACCGAACGGCCGCTGCCGGCGGCGGTGCGTGCGATTGGTCAGCTCGCCTGGGATACGCTGCGGGCGCTGGTGGATGACGGTGTCTGGGCTGCCAATCTGACTGAGGAAAGCAATCGCCCGTCGCTCTATCTTTGAAGTGCAGTGCGGCGCGTTTCAAAGCCATCCGCCATATCGCATTGCAGTACCGGCGATTGAACCTTTCCCTATATGATTTATCGCGAAAACATATTTGACTTAAAGGTGGGATCAGCGAGTTTCAGAGGCGACAAAATTGCGGATCTGAAATGTCTCACGCCCTCAAAGATGTTCTCGTCGTTGCGCTCGAACAGGCGGTTGCCGCCCCCATCGCAACATCGCGTCTGGCCGATGCTGGTGCCCGCGTCATAAAGCTGGAACGGCCCGACGGCGACTTCGCGCGCGGCTATGACGATTTTGCTCTGGGACAGTCTTCGTATTTTGTCTGGATGAATCGCGGCAAGGAATCCTGCCGCGTCGATCTCAACACAGCAGAAGATCGCGCACTGGTCGAAACGATGATCGCCAAGGCGGATGTCTTCATTCAGAATCTGGCGCCGGGCGCCACCGATCGTCTGGGTATCGGCAGCAAGGCGCTGCGCGCGCGCTATCCGCGCCTCATCGTCTGCGATGTCAGCGGCTATGCGCCGGGCACGCCGAGCTATTACCGCAAGGCCTACGATCTGCTGATCCAGGCCGAAGTGGGTCTCGCCCACATCACCGGCACGGATCTTTCCGGCCCCAGCCGCGTCGGCATTTCGATCTGTGACATCACAACCGGACAGGCGGCGTATGGCGCCATCCTTGAAGCGATCATCCGGCGCGACCGCACCGGTGAAGGGTCGCATCTCCAGGTATCGCTGTTCGACACGATTGCCGACTACATGAACGTCCCCTACCTGACGCGCCGCTATGGCGGTCGCGAACCGTCGCGTCTCGGTCTCGCTCATCCTTCAATCGCACCCTATGGCAGCTTTACGCTGAAGGATGGCTCCATCCTGATCGCCGTGCAAAGTGAACGGGAGTGGCAGATCCTTTGCGCTGACGTGCTACACGATCCAGCCCTGGCAAAGGACGAACGCTTCGACAGTAACGTCAAGCGTGTGCGCAACCGCGCCGCTGTCGATGCCTGCGTCCAGAAGATCCTTGCGGAACGGGCGGCGGCGGACGTCACCCAGGATCTCAACAATGCCAAGATCGCCTTCGGCATGGTGTCGACGATGGGCGATCTGCTGCAACATCAAAGTGCCGTGTTCCTGCCGATTGAGACGGAAGCGGGCACGGTCGAAGTCTTGGCCCCACCCGTCATCATCGACGGTGAGCGCCCCGCCCTCGGTCGTGTTCCGCGTCTTGGCGAGCACGATGAAGCCTTGCGTCGTGAATTCGCGCCAGCGGCAGCAACGGCTTCTTGAAAGCTTGATGGGAGCCATTCATTCATGCCGCCGCAGACACTGACAGAAGGCCTCAATGCGCTCATCCGAGGTAAGGCGATTGCGCCGGCCGATCTGGAAAGCGCCGCCCTCTTTGTCCTCGATACGCTGGCCTGTGCCATCGGTGCCCGGCAGACGAAGCCAGCCCAGATTCTCGGCCGCATATCGCCGCCCAAGGTCGACGATGTGGATAAGAGCTCCTTCTATGTGGGTGGCGTCGCTCACATCCTCGAGATGGACGATCTCCACCGCGCCTCGGTAACGCATCCGGGCAGTGTCGTGATTCCGGCAGCCTGGGCCTTTGCGCATCTCAAAGACCTTGGCGGCAAAGCATTCCTGCAGGCCGTGCTTGCCGGGTACGAAGCCTGTACCCGCGTCGGCATGGCGGTCGGCAAGGAGCATTACCGCGTCTGGCACAATACGGCGACATGCGGTCCGTTCGGCTCGGCGATGGCTGTCGCCATACTGGGCGAACTCGACGACCGCGAAACGGTGTGGGCGCTTGGCAATGCCGGCACGCAATCGGCTGGCCTCTGGGAGTTTCTCGCGGCGGGCGCCATGAGCAAACATCTGCACACGGCGCGCGGTGCCCAGGCGGGGCTGATGGCGGCGCGGCTGGCCAAGGAAGGCTTTACCGGCCCGGCGCTCATCCTTGAGGGCGAGAAGGGCTTCTTCAAGGGCTTGTGTCCCGATCCCGATCCCGGCGCGGTGCTGCGCGATGCTGACGCTCCCTGGCAGCTGGTGCAAACTTCCATCAAACCCTGGCCCTGCTGCCGCCATACGCATCCGACGATCGATGCGGCGATTGAGTTGCATCATGTTCTGGGTGGCGAAGAAATCACGCAGATCGAGGTTGGCACCTATCAGGCGGCTATCGATGTTTGCGACCGGCCGGATCCGACCGAACCCTATGGCGCGCGCTTCTCATTGCAGCATTGCGTGGCGGCGGCACTGGCGACCGGTCGTGTCATCTCGGACTCCTTCGAGAGTGCCGCCCGCGCTGACCTTGCCGATCTGCGTGGACGCGTTTCGGTCGGCGTCGATCTGCAGGTCAATGCCGGCTATCCCGATGCGTGGGGAACGGTCGTGACCGTCGAGACAAAGAGCGGTCGCCGCCTGCGGGCGCAACGGCGCGAATGCAAGGGCGATCCCGGCAACCCAGTGACGCCAAACGATCTCCGCGAGAAGTCAGCACAGCTGATGCAGGCGGCCGGCATCTCGGCGGCCGAAGTGGCACGCTTCACCGATGCCGTCTTCGCCCTTCTCGACGACCGGCCGGTCCGTGACCTGCGCCTCGAGCATCTGGTCGTCTAAGCCCAATCAACAGACAGCGTGCCTGGAAGGAACCCGACGTGGTGCAGGAAGAATTGAATTACGCCGATATCAGGGCGTCCGTCCGCAAGCTCTGCGAACAGTTCCCTGGCGAATATTGGCGCAAACTCGACCGCGAGAGCGCCTATCCGCAGGCTTTCATTGATGCGCTGACCGAGTCCGGCTTCCTTGCTGCCCTGATCCCCGAGGAGTTCGGCGGTGCCGGCCTGCCGCTCTCGGCGGCGGCCGCGATCCTTGAGGAAATTCAACACGCCGGCTGCAATGGTGCCACCTGCCACGCGCAGATGTACATTATGGGCACCGTCCTGCGGCATGGCTCGGCCGAGCAGAAGGCGACCTATCTGCCGCAGATCGCCGACGGCAGCCTGCGCCTGCAGGCGTTTGGCGTGACAGAGCCTACGAGCGGCACCGATACCGGCTCGCTGCGCACGACGGCCGTTCGCGACGGTGATGAATATGTGATCAACGGCCAGAAGATCTGGACCAGCCGGGCCGAATATTCCGACCTCATGCTGCTCCTCGCCCGCACGACGCCCAAGGACCAGGTCGCCAAGCGGACCGATGGACTCTCCGTCTTCATCCTCGATATGCGCGAGGCGCGGAAAGCCGGTCTCAGCATTCGGCCGATCCGCACCATGATGAATCACTCCACCACGGAAGTATTCTTCGACAATGTCCGCATTCCGGCGAAGAATCTGGTCGGCGAGGAGGGGAAGGGCTTTCGCTATATTCTCTCCGGCATGAATGCCGAACGCCTGCTGATCGGGGCGGAATGCGTGGGCGACGCCAAATGGTTTCTCGACAAGGCAACGACTTATGCCAAGGAGCGCGTGCTGTTCGGCCGTCCCATCGGGCAGAACCAGGGGGTGCAATTCCCGCTGGCCCGCGCTTATGCCAACATGCGGGCGGCGGAGCTGATGGTGCGCGAAGGTATCCGGCTCTATGAAGCCGGTGCCAATTGCGGGGCCGAGGCCAATATGGCGAAGATGCTGGCGGCCGATGCGTCGTTCGAGGCGGCGAATGCCTGCATCCAGACCTTTGGCGGCTTCGGCTTTGCCGAGGAGTTCGACGTCGAACGCAAGTTCCGGGAAACGCGTCTCTATCAGGTGGCGCCGATCTCAACCAATTTGATCCTGTCGTTCATTTCGGAGCATGTGTTGCAATTGCCGCGCTCCTTCTGACCGGCATCAGGGACCAGGAACACGCCATGCCATCGCAAAGCGATTTTTCGAGCTGGATCGGCAAGTCGGTGGAGGTGACGGATCTCGTCACGCCCCGGCTGGTCGAAGAGTATCGCGTGACCTTCGCACCGTTCCTGGCGCCCCAGCCGGAAGATGAGGCGCCGCTCGGATTCCATTGGTGCCTGTCGCCGTCTCTCGCGCCCGCCGATGAATTGGGAGCAGACGGGCACCCGCGGAAAGGTGGCTTCCTGCCGCCGGTTCCCTTGCCCCGGCGCATGTGGGCCGGTGGCTATATCGATTTTCACGGGCCGATCAAGATCGGCGACGAGGTCCGACGCCGTTCGACCATCGCCAGCATCGAGATGAAGGAAGGGCGCTCGGGACCGCTCTGCTTTGTCGGGGTCGAGCACGAATATCTGACACCGCGCGGCCTGGCGCTCTCTGAGCTGCACAATATCGTCTACCGAGAAGCCGCCGGCCCGGGGGGCGAGCGGCCTGCCAAAGCGGCACCAGCGGACCGGGCGCTGCCGCCAGGGGCGCAGACGTGCCGGGTGACGCCGTCGCCGACGCTCCTCTTCCGCTATTCGGCCATGACCTTCAACGGGCACCGGATTCATTACGACCGCCCCTATGCGACCGGGGTCGAAGGCTATGACGATCTGGTGGTGCACGGTCCCTTGCAGGCGACGCTGATGCTCAACCGGGCGGTGGCGGGCAAAGGGGCACCAGCCAGGAAATTCAGCTATCGCGGTTTGGCGCCGCTGACCAGTGGCGCGGATTTCGACATCGTCGTCGATCTGGCAGGCGAGCGGGCAGAGTGTTGGACGCAAAGATCCGGCGGCCCGGTGAACATGCAGGGGGAAATCCAATGGTAGCGAGCTTTCAATCGCCCATCGTGCCGCTCTTCGTTCCCGGCGACAGGCCGGAACGCTATGCCAAGGCGGTGCAAAGCGGCGCGGATGCGATCATCGTCGATCTTGAGGACGCCGTTTCGCCGGACAACAAGGCATTGGCCCGGGTTAGCCTCGCCCGTCACGAGATTCGCGGTGTGCCGGTGATCGTGCGCATCAATGCTTGCGAATCGCCTTGCTTCGAGGACGATCTGGCAGCGCTGCAGAACGTGCATTTCACGGCCATCATGCTGCCCAAGACCAACAGCG
Organism: Dongia sp.; assembly: GCF_041910485.1. GTDB lineage: Bacteria > Pseudomonadota > Alphaproteobacteria > Dongiales > Dongiaceae > Dongia. The sequence continues at coordinate 47,216 of NZ_JAYRQR010000050.1, read as the reverse complement.
CTGCCGATATCAGGGCGGTGCACGAAGGGCTGGGGCGCATCGTGCCGGTGGTGCCGCTCATCGAGACGGCGGTCGGCCTTGCCGCGCTGTCCGAAATCATGGGCGCCTCCGGCGTCGGCGTCGTGGCCTTCGGTGCGCTCGACTATGCGATGGACCTCGGCTGCAGTCCAAGCTGGGAGCCGATGCTGGCGGCCCGCAGCGAGATCGTCTTCCGTTCGCGCCTGGCCGGCTTGGCGGCGCCGATAGACGGTGTCACCACCGTGCTCGACGATGCCGATCAGGTGCAAGCGGATACGGAGCGCGCCATTGCACTTGGCTTCGGCGGCAAGCTGATGATCCATCCGCGTCAGATCGCGCCGGCCCTGCGGGCTTTCCTCCCCAACGACGAAACCCTTCTTTGGGCGCGCCAGGTGATCGACTTGTCAGGGAGTGGCGGGGCCATGCAGTTGAACGGCGCGATGATCGACCGCCCGGTGCTTGAGCGGGCCCGGCGCATCATTTCGCTCTCCGACGCCTTCAAATCGCGCGGATAGAACCGCGCCGCCGGGCCTGTCGGTCAGCCGAGTTTCAGGATCGCCTTGAATTGCGGGTCGAACGTGCGGGAGATGGGCGCCATCGCCGCACCCTGGGCGACCGTCCACAAATCGGCCGTGCCGATGACGAGGCGCGGCAACGAGCGCGTCTGGCGATCGGCGACCGAGGGCAGCAGCGGCGGCACATGGGCGGCGATATCGCGCAGGATCCCGTCCGGCAACTGACCGCCCAGCACGATCGTCTCCGGATCGAACATCGCTTCCAGCGTCTGGACGGCTTGGCGAAGATGCGGTGCCGCCTGGCGGCACCAGTGCAGCAGGGCCGGGTGACGTGCTGCGTGCAGGCTTTCCAGATGCGTAAAGAGGTCGCCTTCTCCCGGGTCGAGGCCGAGATGCCGGCAGGCGGCCAGGATGGAGATGTAATGCTCCAGCGTTTGCGGCTGGCCGTTGGCGTCCGGCGGATCGCCAGCGGCAAAGGCCGGCAGCTGGCCGATCTCGCCCGCATTGCCGGCGGCGCCGGCATAGATCTCGCCCTGGATGATGAGCCCTGCGCCAAGGCCGTAGCCGAGAAAAAGATAGACGAAATTGTCGAGCCCGCTCGCCGCCCCGTACATCTTCTCGGCGATGGCCCCGGCACCTGCATCGTTCTGCAGACCGGCCTTCAAGCCCGTCTCTTCCTCCAACCGCTCCAGCAGCGGGAATTCATGCCAGGCCCGCATCACCCAGGGATCGACCAGCGGGTCCAGCGGCGGATGCGCCGGGTCGAGCCGCTGCCCGAACGGTCCCGGCATGGCGACGCCGAGGCCGAGCAGGCGCTCAGGAGACTCCGGATCGCTCTTGGCAAGGTCGCGGCGGATGGCGGCGATTAGGTTGAGGACGATGGCAAATCCCTTCGCCGGTCCGCCGGCGGGGAGGCGTTGCCGGCGCCGGCTCAAGGTGCGGCCGGTAAGGTCGGCGCCGATCCCCAGCACTTGGTGGCGGTCGATCTGGATGCCGATCGCATAGGCGCCGGTGGCGACGATCCGATAGGGCGTTGCCGGCTGGCCGCGCCCACCGCGCACGGGTGCGTCAGGGGCGATCAGGCCTTCCTCGGTCAAGGCATCGACGATGTTGCTCACTGTCTGCGGGGTCAGCTGGGTGGCCCGGGCGATCTCGGCCCGCGACAGGGTGCCGTTGAGGCGCAGGGCGTCGAACACCACGCGGCGGTTGTGCGCGCTGGCGCCGCCCAGATTGGTCCCCGCCGTGGCGATGATCGATCGCTTCAAAAACACCTCCCGAAATGGCCCCGGAAACGCCCCTTTTGATACCCGAAAACACCCCGCCGACGCGCCATTGACAGGGGCGCGGATTTGCCCGAGACTTATTAAGTCAAACAAATTGAATTAATAATCGGGGCGATGCAAGCCCCTCTCTGCAGAGACGATTGCCACATGCCGGCTTCCGTCGCGGGGCCGGTTTTCACGAGGGAGGTTTCAAGATGTCGCAGAAACTGCGTAGGACGATGGTGCGGGCGCTGATTGCCGGCACCGCTTTGGCCGGGTTGCAGGGCTTTGCCGTCACGGCGGCGTTGGCCGATACCACCATCAACGCCTTGTTCATGGCCCAGGCGGCCTATAGCGAGGCGGATGTGCGTGCGATGACGAAAGATTTCGAAGCCGCCAATCCCGGCATCAAGGTGAATGCCGAGTTCGTGCCCTATGAAGGCCTGCACGACAAGACCACCTTGGCGCAAGGGGCGGGCAGCGGTTACGACGTCGTCCTCTTCGACGTCATCTGGCCGGCCGAATATGCCCAGAACAAGGTGCTGGTCGATGTCAGCGACAAGATCACCGACGAGATGAAGAAGGGCGTGCTGCCCGGTGCGTGGACGACGGTCGATTATAACGGCCATGCCTATGGCATGCCGTGGATTCTCGATACCAAATACCTCTACTACAACACCGAGATGCTGCAGAAGGCGGGCATCGCCAACCCGCCGAAGACCTGGGCGGAACTGCTGGAAGATGCCGCGATCCTCAAGGAAAAGAAGATCGTCGAATATCCGATCGTCTGGAGCTGGGCGCAGCAGGAAGCGGTGATCTGCGACTATACCACACTGGTCGCCGCCAATGCCGGCCAGTTCCTGGATGAAGCGGGGAAGCCCGCCTTCCAGAACGGCGGCGGTCTCGATGCGCTGAAATACATGGTCGATTCGATCGACAAGGGCCTCACCAATCCGAATTCGAAAGAATATCTCGAAGAGGATGTGCGCCGTGTCTTCTCGGCGGGCGAGGCGGCCTTCGCGCTCAATTGGACCTATATGTACAACCTCGCCAATACCGACCCGAAGGAATCGAAGATCGTCGGCAAGGTTGGCGTGGCACCGGCACCGGGTGTTGCCGGCAAGAGCGAAGCCTCGGCCGTCAACGGGTCGATGGGCCTCGGCATTCCGACCACCAGCCAGCACCAGGATGAAGCGTGGAAATACATCACCTTCATCACTTCGCAGCCGGTGCAGAACAAGTATGCCAAGCTCAGCCTGCCGATCTGGGCATCGTCCTACAGCGATGCAGCAGTCGTGACCGGCCAGGAAGAACTGGTGAAGGCGGCCAACACGTCGCTGGGCCTGATGTATCCGCGCCCGACGACGCCGACCTACACCCAGATGTCGACTGAGCTGCAGAAGGCCATCCATCAGGCCTTGCTGAAGCAGGCGTCGCCGGAAGATGCGCTGAAGGCCGCGGCCGACGCCGCCGCCGGTGGTGGTCTCTGATCGCGCCAGTGACGTATTGAGCCGATCGGGCAGCCGGTGATGAACAATCGTTGGATGAGTATGCGCAGCTGGCTGTTGCTGGCACCGCTCCTCGCCATCATGACCTTCATCATCGGCTGGCCGATGGCCAAAACCCTGGCGCTGAGCTTCACGGACGCACAGCTCCTCAGCGGTAACGTGAATTGGGTGGGACTTGCCAACTATCAGCGGGTCCTCACCGCGCCGGCCTTCTACGAGGTCCTCTCGACCACTATCCGTTTCGTACTGATTTCGGTCGGCGCCGAATTCGTCCTGGGGCTCCTTGCGGCCCTGCTGCTTGATCAGAAATTCGCCGGGCGCAACATCCTGCGCGCGCTCCTCATCCTGCCCTGGGCGCTGCCGACCGTCGTCAACGCCACGATGTGGCGCCTGATCTTCAATCCCGATTTCGGCGCCTTCAACGCGCTGCTGACGCAGATCGGGCTCATTGATGCCTATCGGTCATGGCTGGGCGAGCCGGGCTCGGCCCTGCTTGCCGTCTGTTTTGCCGATGTCTGGAAGAATTTCCCGCTCGTGGCCCTCATTGCGCTGGCGGCCCTGCAATCGGTGCCGCGCGAGTTGAAGGCGGCGGCCGTCATCGACGGGGCTGGTGCCTGGTCGCGATTCCGGGCCGTTATCTTACCTTTTCTGGTCGGGCCGCTCACCGTCGCCATCGTCCTGCGCACGATCGAGGCGTTCAAGGTCTTCGACATCATCTGGATCATGACGCATGGCGGTCCGGCGGACAGCACCAAGACGATCGCCATCCTGGTCTACCAGCAGGCCTTCTCACTGCAACGCGCCGGTCTCGGCGGGTCAATTGCGCTTCTCATGGTGCTGGTCAGTGCCGTGCTCATCGCGCTCTATGTCACGCTGCTGCGCAAGCAGGGCGAGCTGAAATAGACGGGCCCCGATGGAACGGCAGTCTCCCCTGTTTCTTGCCTTTATCTATGTGGCTGCGTTCGTGCTGGCCATTTTCATTGCCGCACCCATCCTGTGGATGCTGGTCATGAGCGTCAGCTCGACCAGCGACCTGACGACGGTCCCGTTGCGCTGGTTGCCGCAGCAGCTCGACTTTCATCGCTATGTCGAGCTGTTGACGATTGCTGACAATAGCGCGGGCGCCGCTTTCCTCGCGGCGATGCGGAACAGCCTGATGGTTGCGGCGATGGCAACCGCCGGCGCCTTGGTGGCCGCCATTCCGGCCGCCTGGTCGGTATCGCGCTCGCCGGGGGTACAGCGCTATGCGCTATACGCCGTCGTTGCGACTTATATGCTGCCCCCGGTCGCCCTTGTGGTGCCGATCTACTTTGCCCTGAGTGCGCTCGGTGCCCTCAACTCGGTCTTCAGCCTAGCGGTGATCTATCTCACCATCCTGGCCCCCTTCACGACCTGGCTGCTGAAGAGCAGCTTCGACAATATTCCGGCCGAGATCGAGCTTGCCGCCATGATGGACGGTGCGCGGCTCGACCAGATCCTGCGCCGCATCACCTTGCCGCTGGCCGGACCGTCGCTTGCCACAGCTGCGCTCTTTGCCTTCCTGCTCGCCTGGGACGAGTTCTTCTATGCCCTGTTGTTCACATCCGATCAGCGCGCCAAGACGCTGACCGTCGCCATTGCCGATCTGGCCGGTGGCCGCATCGCCGATTACGGCCTCATTGCCACGGCCGGTGTGCTCGCGGCCATTCCGCCCGTGCTGATCGGCTTTTTCCTGCAACGCTCACTCGTCGCCGGCCTCACGACCGGCGGCGTGAAAGGATGATTTTCATGTCGAGTTCCGTCGCGGTCCAGATCGGCCCGGGTTTGGCTGCCCTCCATGCCGAAATGGCCAAGCAGCATCGCGATGCCCTGGCCTCTTTCCGCGCCAACGACGACGTAGCCGGAAAGATCGCCGCATCGCTGCGCCGGACCGGGCGGCTCGTTCTGCTGGGGATGGGTGGTTCCCACGCCGTCAATCGCATGGCCGAACCCGATTATCGGGCCTTAGGGTTGCCGGCCGTTGCTCTGTCGCTGTCGGAACAGCTCTATTCGCCGCTGTCGCTCGAGAATGCGACCGTGCTTCTGACCTCGCAATCGGGTGAATCAGCCGAGGTGCACCGCCTGTTTGCCAACAAGGCACCGCATGGCGACATGTTCGGTATCACGATGGAGGTGGGCTCGGCTTTGGCGAAGGCTTGCCCGTCGCTGATCGGCGCCGGCGGATCCGAACAGGCCTTCTGTGCCACGCGCAGTCTTCTCATCTGCCTGACCCTGCACCAGCTGGTCGTCGGAAAATTGGGTGGGGATACGCGACCGGCGCTGGCAATCCTTGAAGCCCCGCAGGAGCCATCCATCGACGCAGCCTGTGCACGCCTGAAGGATTGCACCGCCATCGTCTTTTCGGGGCGCGGCCAGCGGGGCCTTGGCGAAGCGGCGGCCCTGGGTGCGATGGAATTGGGGCGCATGCCGGCCTATGCCTTGGAAGGTGGCCAATTCCGCCACGGCCCGATGGAAATCTTGGGGCCGAAGATCGGTGCCGTCATTTTCCGCGCCGATGAGGAGGCTGCGGCCCTTGGCGACGATCTGGCGTTGCAGACCGTCACCGCCGGATCGCCGACCATTCTCTTCGATGCCAGCGGTGCAGCCAGCAAGGCAGCCGGGGTAGGGGCTTTGCACATCGCATTCAAGCCAGCGCGGGGCATGTCGGCCAGCCTTGCCATGCTGCCGGCGGCGCAACGCCTGGTGATCGGACTGGCAGCGCAGCGCGTTGCCGATGTCGGCACACCGGTCCGCAGCAGCAAAGTGACGCGCGTCGAATGAGCGGCGCGGTGAACATGGCAACGCGGCCGCTTGCCGTGATCGGCAACGTCAACGTCGATATCATCATCGGCGCGGCGGAACCTTGGCCGCAGCCGGGCACTGAGATCCTGGTCGATCATGGTGAGGTGCGCGTCGGCGGTGCCGCCGGCAATGCGGCTCTGGCCTGGCAGGCGATGGGAGTCGATTTCCAGATCGCCGGCAATACCGGCAACGATCAATTCGGCACCTGGTTGCGACAGAGTTTCCCCGATCACAGCAAGAATTGGCCGGTGGAGCAGACCCCGACGACCTTCTCGGTCGGCGTCACGCATCCGGACGGTGAGCGCACCTTCTTCACCATTCCCGGCCACATGCCGCATCTGGATTTGGGGACGGTTCGCCGCTCGCTCGACATTGACCAATTGCGAGGCGGCATCGCACTCATCTGCGGCAGTTTCCTGACCGATCACCTGACGGTCGACTATCCGGCGCTGTTCGCCTGGCTGTCGGCGCACGAGATCGAGATCGCCCTCGACACGGGGTGGCCGCCAGCAGGCTGGACAGAGGAGACCCGCGCCCGCGTGCAAAGCTGGTTGCCTGCCTGCACCCATGTTCTTCTCAACGAAGTCGAGATCATGTCGTTGACCGGCGCCGACGATATCGACGCGGCGATGGACCTTTTGTCGATTTCATCGCTCCGGTCGGTGACAATCGTCGCCAAGCTGGGTGCCGCCGGTGCCAAGGGGTGCCGCATCCTGCCCGGTGGCGCGCGGCAGATGGCTGCCGTTCCGGCGCCTTCCGTATCGCCGGTCGATACGATCGGGGCCGGCGACGTGTTCAATGCCGGGTATCTGGCCGCAGCGGCCAGGGGATTGGATCTGCAGGCGGCCTTGGCAGCGGGAGTCGGCATCGCTTCGCGCGCCATCTCCACGCTGCCGCGGCGCTATGACAGCGTTGCGGCCTGATGGGCTGAAGAGTTCGAGGGCAGGGGATTCAGGGACAGGGCAATTCATGGCAACATTGACCATCAAGAACATCACCAAGCGCTATGGTCCCGTCGAGACCCTGAAGGGGATCGACCTTGACCTTGCCGATGGCGAGTTCCTTGTCCTGCTCGGCTCGTCGGGTTGCGGCAAGTCGACCCTTCTCAATATCGTTGCGGGCCTCATCGAGCCAAGCGGCGGCGACGTGCTGATCGACGGTCAATCGATCCTGCGGGTGCATCCCAAGGACCGCAATATCGCCATGGTGTTCCAATCCTATGCGCTCTATCCGAACATGAGCGTCGCGCGCAATCTGGGTTTCGGCCTGGAAATGCGCGGTGTCGATAAGAGTGCGCGTCAGGCTGCCATTGAAAAGGTCGCCGGCATTCTGCAGATCGATCATTTGCTGGATCGGAAGCCTGCCGCACTGTCCGGCGGCCAACGCCAGCGCGTCGCCATCGGCCGCGCCATGGTGCGCGAGCCAAAGGTCTTTCTGTTCGACGAACCGCTCTCCAACCTGGACGCCAAATTGCGTGTTGAGATGCGGACCGAGCTGAAGAAGTTGCACCAGCGGTTGGGCACGACAATCGTCTATGTTACCCACGACCAGATCGAAGCGATGACCCTGGCGACGCGTATCGCCATCATGCGGGACGGCATCGTGCAGCAATTCGCCCCGCCGCAGGAGATCTATGAGCGGCCGGCCAATCTCTACGTGGCCGGCTTCATCGGCTCGCCGGGCATGAACTTCCTGCACGGCACCATCGAAGGCAGTGACGGGGGATCCAGCTTCCGGTTGGCGGAAGATGGCAATGGGCAACCGGCCCATCTACCGCTCCCGGCACACATTGTTGGTGGGGCCAAGCCGGGGCAGGCGGTCGTCCTGGGCATCCGTCCGGAGACGATCTCGCTGGCGCTTGGCCAACCGAGCGTCGCGTCGGGCATCGCCGAGATCGCGGCCTTGATCGATGTGCTCGAGCCGACCGGGGCCGATACGTTGGCCAGTTTGAAACTCGGCAATACACAAATCACCGCTCGGCTACGTCCGGCCGATGTGGAGCAGCCAGGTGCGGTGGCGCGTTTTCAGATCGAAACCGCGAAAGCGAGTCTCTTCGATCCGGCAAGCGGCCTCAGGATCAACTGACCCGCGTCAGTAGGCGCCACCGGGACCCGCTGGCTTGGCGAGCTCCTCTGCCGAGAGGAGATCGGCATGGTGCCGCCGTGCCACATCGGGATGCGAGCGCAGGCGGCCTTTCAGATAATTCTTGCCGACTTCGCGGAAGAGCGGGTTCATCGGGTCCTGGGCCACTCCCTTGGCGGCCGCAGCCAGGGCCGGCGGCAGATCCAACACTGGGACGGTTGAATCGAGCCGGGCACCGAGGAAGAAGGCAACCGACAAGCGATCGCGGCCCGCCGGAGGTGTCGTCACGCGGTGGATCGTGGCGCGGAGATAGCCGTTCGAGGCCATCTCCAGCAACTCGCCGATGTTGATGATGAAGCTTCCGCGTAAGGGTGGCGCGCCGATCCAGCCGTCAGGCCCTTCGACCTCCAGGCCGCTTTGCTCGTGCTGCAGCAGGATGGTGACGAAGCTGCTATCCTTGTGGGCGCCGACACCCTGTTCGCTCTCGGTCGCATCCCGTCCCGGATAGCGGATGATCTTGACCAGCTGGTTGGGGCGTTCGGCATAGATCGGTTCGAAGATATCTTCCGGCTGGCCGAGAGAGGCGGCAAAGGCGCGGACCAGGCGGATGGCAAGCTGGGTCGCCTCTTGCTGCCAGCGCAGGATGGCGGGCCGCAGTTCCGGCAAGGCCGCCGGCCACTGGTTGGGTCCCTGCAGGCGCAGCCAGGCCGGCTCATTGGCCGCCACCGTCACGCGTTCGCGCTCGGCACCGACGTCGAGCTGTTCGCGCCAGTCGCGCGCACCCCGCGTATGCTCCCAGCCGGTGCGCGTATAGCCGCGAAAATGCGGTGAGTTCACCATCTCGATGGCAATCTTCTCCGCCTCCGGCAGGTTGAAGAAACGGCGCGACAAGGCGAAGAGATCGTCGAGGAAGCTCCGCTCGATCCCATGCCCGGTCAGATAGAAGAAGCCGGTCTCATGGGCGGCACGGCGCAGATCTTCGAGGAATTGCGGTCTCCCCGGTCCGTCGACGCGGCGAAAGTCCAGGATCGGCAGCCGCAAAGCGGGAGTCTCGGCATTCATGGATGGTCTTTCCTCATTCGGCGGCGGCGCCAAGCAGCACATCATTCAGCCTAAGCATTATCGCTCAGTCCGTGACCAGAGGAAAACTCTTGGATTACCGGCGTTCCCAGCAGCATTTCTCGCGAAGGATGGTGGGAAGGGCCGAGCCCTGCAATCCATGTCTGCGATGCGAAAAATCCTCAGTATCGGCATAAATCGAACGCCATAAGCTGTTGGCATAAAACCCAATCTAGATCGTTGTCCGGTCGGAACCCTCGTTTTGGGATGGCACCATGCCACGGCAGGAAAAATACGAGGCGGGTACGGAACGGGATATGGATGCCTTGGACGAGGCCGCCAACACGATCACCTTGTCACTTTCGGATCTGATGCCGGATCGTACCGGCGCCGTCGTGATCCAAAGCGATGGCGAAAGCTTGACTGTGGTCCTAACCGACTATGACGGCGTCAAGCTCCGCGGGATCGCCCCGGAAGGAATCTTCGCCGAGCAGGGCGATATCTCCGGCTTCGACTTCATCACCTTCAGCAGCGGCGTCACCGTCTATTACGATGCGGGAACCGTGCGCCTGCGATTGGCGTCGATACGGCGGAGCAATGGGCCGAGACCGGTTGTTCTCTCCTCGATGACCGACCTCATCGATCGTGAGCTTGGCGGGAAGGGGGACGCCAAGGGCCGGCCCGCTGCAGAGGGAAGCCGGCGCCTCGGCGCCTAGGTTCTGGAATTCCGGATATCAGTTGATGAGATCGACGGCGGCGACGGTGAGAACGTCGAGAATGAGGTTGGTTGCGCGGCGCACCAGCATCACCTTGTTGTCGGCAATCACGTAGCGATAAGCCGGATCGAGCGCCGGCAGGCGCGAGAGCAGATCCGGCGGCAGATCACGCCCTTCCAGGCCCGGCGGCAGATGGCCGTTCCGCACCAGCTGCTTGGCCAGGCCCGGCGGCAGCTCGCCACGCTTGGCAAGGCCCGGTGGCAGGCCCTTGGCGCCCTTGTCCTTATGGCCTTTATCCTTGCCCTGGCCTTTTCCCTTGCCACCCTGTTCATGTTCCCAATCGTCATACTGGCGCTGGTAATAGTCGCGCAAAATACGCCGCTCGATTTCGCCGATGACGATATCGCCGATGCTGGGATTGCTGCCGGCAGGCGGGCTGGCGCCGGGCTCCGGCGCGTTGTCGGCAAGGGCCGGCGCGCCGCCGACGCTCAGCAAGGCCGCGACGGCCAGCATCGGAAATATCAACCGCATCTGATTCCTCCCATCTATTCAAGCGCCGGAGATGGGCTCTCCGGCAATCCAACGCAAATCGCAATGACGTGAGGCACTGCGCAGAAAAAAAGGCGCCGCGCTGTGGCACGACCCACAGCGCGGCGATTGATGCGACCGGTTACTTGGGGCGATCCCGGCCGCACCGTCTTTGGGGCGCCGGCCGGGGGCTTGTGCCCTCTCAGCCAGCGCCGCACTTGCACCTCCTGGCAGATCAGACGACCTGCACATCCTTGTCGACATAGAGCGTCACATTGTGCGTGCCGCCATTGTCGGTGAAGGTTCCGGTCCATTGGGTAAAGGTGACGCCACCGGCTTCAGGCGTAATGTCGCCGCCCTTGACCCAGTTCGTCGCGCCCTGGTTGACGCCGGTCGCATTGTCGATGTCGACCGTGTCGCCCTTGGAACCGATCACATAGATCGTGTCGTTGTCGGAGAAGTCGAACACATCCTTGGCATTGATGAGGACCTTGGTGCCGAGGGCATCGGAGCCGGACTGGCCCGATCCGCTGATCACGGCTTCCTCGGTGATGAGAATGCCCTCGATTCCGTCAATATGCGCGCCGCGCAGATCGACGGTTGCATCCGATGCCTGATCGGGGAAGAAGTCGATGCTCGTCTTGCCGCCGATCGTCGAGTTGTACAACGCACCCTGATCGATCCGAAGCAGGTCGAAGTCGGCCCCACCGTGGTAGGTGTCGCCCAAGGCCGGATTGTTGGCATCCGTCTGCAGGCCGCCATTCCACACCAGGACATCATTGCCGGCATCTCCGTTCAGGATGTCGTTGCCGATCCCGCCATTGAGGACATCGTCCTCATTGCCGCCATTCAACGTGTCGTTGCCGGCACCGCCATAGAGGTAGTCCTGGCCGGTCGTTCCGTTGTGCGCGGCATTGTTGCCGCTGGTGCCGTCGATCGAGTCCGTGACGATGACAGTGCCGCCATCATTCGGGCTCATCTGCGCATAGACGCCCATTGGTTTGTTGGAAGCGTCTTCATGCTCGATCTGGATGTTGCCGCCCGAGACATCGAGCGTGACACCTTCCAGATTGAAGTCGGTCACGATGATCTTGTGGCCTTCCAGCGCATTCTCAAGCGAAACGTTGAAGTCAGCACTGGGATTGATGTTGAAGCCGGAGTCGGCCAACACCGCGCCCTGCTGGCCCTGGGTGTCGCGGACGACAACCTGGGCGTAGACGTTGAGCGGGTGTCCATCCTGGACGAAGGTCAGGATCATCGCCTGGTCGCCCTGTTGGGCACTCGGCGTGTTGGTGACAAGCTGGCCGTTGAGGATTCGCGCCGAGACGACACCGACCGAGTCGGAAGTAATGGCGTTGTTGTTCGTGTTGGTGAACTCCGAACCGCTGCCATTGCCGTTCGGTCCGGCGACGGTCGCCTCTTCGCCCGACTTCGCGTCAACCGTGAACTGGGCGTTGGATGCGGCCGCCGCCGTGTTGGTGACATGGACGTCGAGATTGACGCTTGTCGTGGCGTCGGCAACCGCGAATGTCACCGTCCACCCGGCCAAAGCAGAGCCGGTCACGCTGAGAACGCTGACACCATTGGCGGGTAGCCCGGCCCAGCTGCTGCCGTTCCAATCGGTGAGATTGAAGCCGGCGGGCACTTTGAGGACCAGCGTGTGGGTCTCGGAACCGTCGCCATCGGCGAAGCTTGCCTTGATGTTGATGGTACCGGCCTCTCCGACACTGAAGATGCCATTGCCGCCGCTGTCGGTGAGCGTGATGTCGACGGCCGTCGGCTTGTCGGCCACGGCATCTACCTTCAGCGTCAGAGACTGACCCAACAGGACATTGGTCAGGTTGGAGTCATTGTCCTTAATCGCGACATCCATCGTGATCGGCTGATCGCCATCGACATTGGGTCCGGCAATGAACTGGACTTTCGAGAGATCCGCCGCCGCCACAACAAAGGTGGTCGGTCCGACGGCCTTCGTCGTCGCCGTTGTGCCATCCCAGAAGACCAGGGTCACGCCGGCCGGTACGCCGAAGGTGATCTGCGTGATCACTTCATTGTCGGACGGGTGGAAGGCGCCGGCGAAGTTGATACCGGACGCATTGGGCAGACCGGCAAAGCTGGTCGCGGTATCGCCCGTATGCTGATTCGGCTGACCGTCTTCATAGGTCCAGGCGACGATCGGGTCGAACGTGCCCGTCGCCGGATCCGTGACCGTGAAGCTCAAGACCGCTGTCGTCCGGTCGCCGTCGCCATCCTCGATCGTGTAGGTGAAATAGTCGGTCCCGTTGGCGTTCGCCTTCGGCGTGTAGGTATAGGTGCCGTCGGCATGAAGCACCAAGGTACCCAGGGCCGAGACAACCGACGAATTGATGCCTGTTGTCGATTGTGTGTTGCCGTTACCGGCCACGACGCCGATCAGACCACCACCGGATTTGGCGCCGTCCGCACCGAACAGATCGTTGGCGAGAACGCCATTGGCCGGGTTGGTCATGTTGATGGACGAGCCCGTGTTCACCGACCCGCCGAAATCGTTGCTGGCGATCGGCGCGTCATCGATGATGTCGATGCTGATCGTGCCGTTGGAATGATCGCCGTCGCTGTCGGTGACGACGACCTTAAGCTCGTCCTTCACCGCACCGTTGGAATGATCGACATTGTCCAGCAGCTTGTAGGTATAGCTCATGGTACCGGCGGCACTGTCGAAGGCCGTAACCTCAAGATCGCCATACTTGCCGTGGATGATCTGACCGACGCTTGCAATGGCGATTGCGTTGCCATCCTTGTCTTCGATGGTCAGCGAGCCGAAACCGTCCGGCGTGTTGAAGACCAACTGGCCCAAGGCCTTCTCGGACGTGTCGTCATCGTCGCTGCCATTGCCGTCAGCGGCTTCACCAGTGCCTGCTGGTTCGCCATTGCGGACCGGCATGCCCTTTTCGTCGACATCATTGTCGTTCTCGCCATCCGGATTGGTGTCGAGATCGGTTCCTTCATCATAGATGTTGATGGTGAGGACCGCATTCGTGGCGTCGCCATCTCCGTCCGTCAGGGTGTAGGTGAAGTGGTCGTCTTCGATCAACGGAACGCCATCGAAGCGGGTATAGGTATAGTAGCCGTCTTCATAAATCGTCAGCGTGCCGAACTCGCCGTCGATCTCAAAGCCGTTGCCATGGACCTGGTCGGTGACGGGTGTGGACGTATTGCCCGGAACTTCGACGGAAGCAATGCCCGTCACTGTGCCATTATCGGCGCCGAGCTTGTCCGAACCATTGGCAGGGTCGCTTGTCCCAACACCAGTGATGACGTTGCCGTCTGTGGTCAGCAGGTTTGCAACGCTGTCATAGTCGTTGCGGGCGATCGCCATGTCGTCGTCAACGATGACATGGATATCGGTCGAGACGTGATCGCCATCCTTGTCGGTCGCGATGACTGGGATGTAGATGTCGAGATTGTCCTCATAAGCCGTCTCGGTCACGTCGGTCGTCGACGGGTCGTCGTGGCCAGGATGATAGAGGCCCTCGTTCAGCTGGAAGAGGAAGTAGCCGGGAATCGGGCTGAGCTGGAGCTCGACCGTGAACACCGGGTCTGTCTGGCCGTCGATCACGCCTTCGATATGCTGCGGATCGACAATATTCCAATAGATCGTTTTGCCTTCCGAGTTCTTCAAACCGGTGTCGGCATCTTGGACGACATCGAACTTGAAAGAGTCGGTGGCGGCGGGACCGTCGGCGCCGAAATCGACACCGACGAAGCCCTCGACGCGGGCCGTGGTCTGCAGCCCGTTCGGGTTGACGTCGTCATCGCCCGGCGCATTGTCGCCATTGCCCTGATATTTGACGAACGGACCGGTCAAATCGTCTTCGTCGATGAGATTGCCCTGGTAGAGATGATTGGGGTCTTCGTAATCCGAGTAGATGACCTCAACGACGGTCGGGCCATCGTCACGGAAATTGAAGGCCAGGCCGATATTGGCCGGGACGCTGGCCGTATCGTCGTCCTTATCGGTGATGGTGGCCGTCAAGGTGATGAGATCGGCCGCCGACAGATGCGCCGGCGAAGTCGCTTCGTCTGGATCTAGCGGGTCATCATGTTCGACGGCGCGCGCCTGGTCGAGCGTTACGTTGCCACTGCCGTCAACCGACACGGTGAAGACGATGTCGCCGCTGGCGGCGTCCGTCGCGTCGGTGCCTTCACGGCCGACCACCTTGCCGCTTTCGATGAACAGGAACACGGCGTGGCCGGTTGCGATGTCGACCAGACCGCTCAGGGCGCCTGTGTCTTTCACACCCAGGGCGTAGGTGATGTCGCCCTTCTGGCCATCGGTGCCGCCGGACCCCTGGAACAGACCGGCGAAGGATTTGGTGTCGTTGGTCGTCAGATCCGTTTCATCGACGGTGAGGCTGGGGGCCGAGACATCCTTCAATTGAACGCTGGGGCCATCGTCCTCGAACTTGAGGGCGGAGCCGATATTGGCTGGAACACTGGCCGTGTCATTGTCTTTGTCGGTGATGGTGGCGGTCAGGGTGATGAGATCGCTCGACGACAGCGTGGCCGGCGAAGTCGATTCATCCGGGTCATTCGGGTCATCGTGCTGGACGGCACGCTGCTGATCCAGCGTTACATCGCCATTGGCGGCGACCGTCACGGTGAAGACGATTTCGCCGGTTTCGGCATCCATAGCATCGGTGCCTTCGCGACCGACGACGACGCCACCTTCAAGGAACAGATAGACCTTGTTGCCGGTGGCGATGTCGATGAGGCCGCTTTCCGCACCCGCGGATTTCACGCCAAGCACATAGGCGATGTCGCCCTTCTGACCGTCGGCGCCAGCCGACGTGTTGAACAAGCCAGCAAAGGAGGCCGTGGCATCAGCCGTCAAATCCGTTTCGTCAACCACGAGATCCGGCGTCGCCACATCTTTGAGGCCGATGGTCGGTGTGTCGTCGTCAAACTGGATCGTCATCGTTTTGACTACGAAGTCACCATCGCCATCGGTGAATTTTACGGCGAACTGGAAAGTGGCGTCGTTTTCATCTCCGCCGCCGGTATGCGGGACTGGAGCGAATTGGGTGATGCGATAGGTACCTGCGTCTTGATCAACAATCTCGACTCGCAGAATGAGCACGCCATCCAAACGGACTTCCAGAGGCGAACCGGTGCCAGATATTGTTGCGACCCCAGAACCGAAGCTCATCCCTTCGATTGGGAAGAAGCTCACGAACTGAAGCTTTGTTGACTCTGGACCATCTGACCCGAAATCGACCGGGAAGGTACCTTCGATGTAGGGATGCCCGTCATTGTCGAGCAGGAGGTCGCCGGCATTGGGCGCATCGTCATCCGTGCCGCCCGGATTGCCGCCGGGCAGAAGGTCGTCGTCGAAATAGACCGTCCCGAGATCGCCGACGGCGGGACCGTCATCTTCGAACAGGATCTTGTTGCCGAGATCGGAACTGGCGGTAACCGTGTCGCCGTCTTTGTCCGTGACCGACAATGTCGCCGCCAAATGGCCATCGGCCAGATAGGTCACTTCGTCGGGGTATGAGTTGGATCCATCCGATCCATGATCGACGGCGCGGTATTGGACGAAGGTGATGTCACCGGTTTGATCATCGACCACCAACGCAAAGACGGTCAGTTCGGTGCCATTGTCGTTGACAACGCCCCGAACCACGCCATCGCCGGGCCCCTCGACCAACGTCACGGGAAGGCCGGTCAGCGTGTCCGTGATGTTCGTCTGGGCATTGATGATATCAAGGCCGTACTCATGGCTCTTTTCGCCATCGGCACCGGCTTGATAGGAGAAGACGTTGGTCAGCGACCCGGAACTGCCACCGATGACATTTCCGTAGTTCCCAGCGAGGGCGGCCGGCTCCGTGACGAACTTTTCATCGTTTTCGACGGTGCTTCCGCCGCCGGGAACATCATAATTGTCCGCCCCGCCAACTGTCTCGTCCGAGGTCAAGAGGAACAGGGACGTGCCTTCGTCCGTGCCGATGGTCGTGATCTTCGGCATGTCGTCATCGACATTGATGGCGATGCCGGTCGTCAGCGTGTCGCCGTCATTGTCGGTCGCAATGACGGGGATCGAAATCACCAGATTGTCTTCGTAGCCAGTCGCATTCTCGTCATTCGGGTTTTCGTGGCCGTCATGCTGCAGCGGCTGGTTGAGCCAGAATTCGAAATAGCCGCTGTCGTAGATCACGGCTTCGAAAATGTGATCGTTCTCGTTGCCAGCGACATAGCCGAAAACGCGCTGATTTCCATCCACACCCCAAAGGATGACGTCGCCGGTCGCGGTGAACAATCCCGTCGGCTCGCCAACCGGGACGCTGAATTTGAACGGGTCGACATTGGCCGGGCCGTCACCGCCGAATGCGACCGAGATATGACCTTCGACGTATGACGAGCCGTCATCATCGCCATTTTCGCCGTCGCCTTGAACGCCGCCTTTCAGCGCGTCTTCGTCGATGTGACCTTGACCCGGATTGCTCTCGGATTCCTGGTAGTAGCCAACTTGCGCATCGAACGGGACGTCATCTTCAAACGTGGCCGGGAAGGTGGCTTGCGCGGTCGACCCGTTGGAATCGATGACCTCGAAGCCGATATTGGCGGTCAGCAGGTCTTGCACGTTCGGGCTTTCGCCCGTGTTCGGATGGTCCAACGGCGCGAGGAGTTCGACCAACACCTGGAAATTGCCGTCCATGCTGGGGGCGTTCAGCACCTCGACGACAACGACGTTCATGCCATTGGCCGAGCCGATGAGCGTGTGGCCGTCGAGCGAGAGTGACCAGGTGATGGGCATTCCGTCGGACTTCCAATCCGATGGCAGGTTGCTGTCGAGCAGCTTCAGATCGCCCGGAACCTCGCCGTGGAAATCGACCGTGATGCCGATGATTTTGGCCGTCGGCTCCTTGTCGGAATCGTCATTGTTGCCGGTCCCGTCGGTCGGGCCGGAAGCGCCGTCTTGATCATTGTCGTCGCTGTCGTATTGGTCGTTGCCGTTATGGCCACCGCCGCCAAAGCCGAAGCTCTGTTCGCGGGAATAGTCGTTGTATTCACCGCCGATGAAATCGTCTTCGTTGATCAGAACGGGGTCGATCTGGAGAATGGTGGGCGAATTGTCGGCCACCGTATCGTTCTCGATGATCTCGCGATATTCGTTCTGGATGAGGTTGTAGTTGAGGGCGGTCGGATTGAGGCCGCCAACCGCATTGAGACCGCCGATACCCGCCAATGGATCGAAGGGCGAGAAGAGGCCGCCATTGTTGTCCACACCCGCGCCAGCGTCGCCGGCGCCGGGGCCGGCGGCCGTCTGGATATCGAGATTGGGATCCGTCGCGGCGAGAACGGCGGCGACGTCCATCGGGCGCGCGTCGGTGCCGATGATGGTGACTTCGGCCTGACCGGTCGCTTCGGCATAGCCGAGGAGGATGACGGTGACGTCACCGACCTTCACCGCGAGATTGCCGTTTTCGCCAAGCCGAGCGACCACGGCGTCGATCGGGAAGGGGAGCTGGACCGTCTCGCCCGGTGTCACCTGGACCCGAACAACGTTTTCGCCAGCCGGGACCTGCACTTGAACCGGTGCCGCATTCGACTGAGTGAGCTGGCTCTGGCTCACGTCGCCTTCGTGAACGGTGCCGGCGGATTCGGTCGTCAGGTTGGTCGTATCAGTGGCCATGACAGGCTCCCCAAAGGCGCTGAATTCAGCGGGTTTTCCCATGCACGGACCGGTGGTCGTGCTTCGGTGGGAAAACGAGGGGAGAGGGGTGGGTATTCCGAAAATTTGAGGCGAATATCGCCGGCTGCCTACATGATTGTGTGCGGGGACTCTCTTTTATCCGCTTGACGGTGCTGGGGCCAGGAGAGGGTTTTGCCCGGCATCGGAGTCCCCGCCTGGCTGCGCGGCCGGTCGCCGAAATAGAGCGCGGAACCGATTGAAATACCGGCTCTCGCCCCGCGCCCGCCGAATTTGAGGGCGCCGGCAATATTGGCGCTGGCAGCATCGAAGGAGGTCGAAGACCCACCCATGCGGGCGGTAAGTCGGATCAGGTCAGGACGCAGCGACGCATCGCGGTTTGCCGCCTCGCGTTCATCCGTCGGCGCGACATCGCGACGCTGGTCCAGGATCACATTGCCGCTGCCGTCGACGGAGATGACGAAGACAATCTCGCCGTCTGCGGCGAGGTTCGCGTTCGTTCCACTGCGTGCGAGGATTTCCGGGCCGGACGAGAAAAGAAAAATGGCCTCGCCCGTGGCGTGGTCGAGCAGTCCGGTTTCGCTTCCGGGGGCGGCGAGACTTAATTCATAGACAATGCCCGACACATGATCATCATTGTCGTGTTCGGAATCGACCGTGTCGAACGAAACCTGCCGCGGCGTACGGCGACGTTCGATGAATGTCTGAGGTGCGGCGACATCAAACTTCAACGTGCCGCCGATCTTCGCCGCGGCCCGGTCTTCGATACCTGCCTCGCCGGTCACAATGGCGGTCAGCGTAATGAGATCGGGTGATGCGAGAATTCCTGGCGCTGTAACGGCACGCCATTGCTCGAGCGCGATATCACCATCCCGGCGGACCCTCAGCGAGAAGACAATAGGACCATCTGCCGCTTGTGCGGCATCCGTGGCGGTACGCCCGACGACTTCGTCCTGGACCAGGAACAGATAGATGTCGCCTCCGGTCGCGAGATCCGTGAGGCCGCTCGAGGCACCTTGCGATCGCACGTCGAGGCGATAGGCAACATCGACCACGGATCGGGCCAATGGATTCGCGGCAGGCGTCGCGTTCTCGGAGTGATCGACCATTTGGGTTCCCCTTCCAGCAAGGAGCGGTCAGCGCATCAGTCCTTAAACGAAGGTGCGGCAGAGCCTATTCCGACAATTCGAGACAAATACTCTTCACATCTGCAATATCGTGTGAGTGGAATTATGTTTAATCGCTTGACGCCATTCGCCAATCTGATGGTGTCAAAGAACCTGGGTTCCATCGCGGCGTGCATTTGCTGAATCTGTCCGGTATGACGGTGAAAGATCTGTGGGCTGAGTCGCCGTGCCTGTCTCCCTTACTATTTGATTCCACGCCATTCTCTGGACCGAACCATTGACGAAGCGAAAGGATATCGAGCTCGGTCTGATCAGCCTGCTGCCGCGCTTGCGGCGCTTTGCGATCGGGCTCAGCGGTTCGGCGGAAGAAGGCGACGACCTTGTGCAACAAGCGTGTCTCAAGGCGCTCGAGCGCTATACCCAATGGCAGCCGGACTCGCGCCTCGACAGCTGGGTCTACAAGATCATCATGAACATCTGGATCGATCGTCGGCGATCTGCCGCCAGCCGGCTCTCGGTACCGGGAGAAGGCTTGTGGGAGCAAATTCCAGGAGCTCCTCTCGCGGTGGAACTCGAGGCGCGCCAAGACCTTAAGCGCACTTGGGAAGCGATCAAGCGCCTGCCGGAAGAGCAGCGCCAAGTGCTGCTGTTGGTGACAGTAGAAGGCTTCGGCTATCAAGAAGCTGCGGACATGTTGGAGATCCCTATCGGCACCGTCATGAGCCGGCTTGCCCGCGCACGGCTCGCCTTGGTCAAGCAGGTTCGTGGTGCGGATGCGGAATAGAAATGACCCTCTCATCGTTGGGAATATCAATGACTGACCAGCTTCAGGAAATTGGTGACGATATGATGGTTAAAGTGATGCAGTACTGCGACGGGACCCTCTCGCCGCAGGACGCAGCCGATGTAGCGCGCGCGATCGAAGCCGATCCGGCTCTCCAGGCCCTGGCGGCCGACTTTGCGGCCGGTGCGGACCTCGCGAAACAAACGATGGGTGTGCTTGATAAGCAGCCCGTTCCCTTTGCCTTGGCCCGGTCGATCGTGGCACCGGCAACGACACCGCAGCGAGGCATTGTGCGGGAATTCCTGCACGGTCGCCTGGCAGCGGCGATCATGGGGATTGCGGTCGGCGCCGCGGCTTTGGGAATGCTGTCTTCGTTCGATCGATCCGACGACGGCATGCGCCTTGCCGGGGCCGAAGCGCCGCATGATGACGGCTTCAGCAATGAATTCCGTGGTGCGCTCTTCGCCGCCTTGCAGGCGAAGCCGGCCTTAACTGCCCATTCATATGTTCTGGTGGATGAAGGCAATATGGAAGGCCGCGTTTCCGTGCTGCGCTGGTTCGACCTGGCATCCGGCGCAACCTGCGCCGAGTTCAACCAGGAAGAAGCCGGGCAAGTTCTTGCCGGCGGCGTTGCCTGCCAAAGCAAGCAGGGCTGGGAAATCGTCACTGTCCCGGCCAAACAGTAACTGACCGACCAGCGTAGCGTATTGCCGCCGCGCCGGCGGTGAAGGAGCCAGTCGGGTTGTCGCGCTATCGTCAATTGATCGTGAGCGTCCTCGTGCTCGCTTATGCCGGTGCCTTGCAAATGGGCACCGTCGCTACAGTCATGTCTTTTGCGGACAAGGTCTGGGCCGGCAATGGAAACGGCAATGGCGGTGGTAACGGTGGTGGCAACGGTGGTGGCAACGGTGGTGGTAACGGCGGCGGCAATGGCGGCGGCAATGGCGGCGGCAATGGTGGCGGTAACGGTGGTGGCAATGGCGGCGGTAACGGCGGCGGCAATGGTGGTGGCAACAGCGGCGGCAACGGCAACGGCAACGGGGCGAACAATGCCGGGGGCAACAGCGCCAATGCTCCTGGGGCCAGCGTAAAGGGAACCAAGCCCGGTCAGGAGAAGAAGGCCAATACCGTCGCGGCGAGCACGACCAATGTGGATGCAACGCCGACCAGCAACCCGAACAATGTCGGTAGTGGCGCACGCGCGCTGGCGCATGAAATCGTGGTTGCCAATGCAAGCCCGGCGCTTGCCCAGTTCGCCCAATCCAACGGCATGTCCGTTGTGTCGCAAGAGACGATGAGCGCGCTTGGCTTTTCCGTGGCGCGCGTTTCGGTCCCGGCCGAAATCAACCTGGCAACCGCGAAGAAGAGTATTGAAGCAGCCTTCCCGGGCGCATCGATCGATTACAATCACGTCTATTCGCCTCAGGTGAGCATGTCTCTGCCGGCGGAAGATTTCGCGCGCAAGGAGATCCAATGGTCGTCTGCGCTGCAAGATTGCGACGCAGCGGCGCTGCATGTCGGCATGCTGGATACATTGGCCAAGCTCGACTCCTCTCTTCTCAAGGGCGCGCGCCTCACGCAGATGTCATTCATCGATGCTGACGCGGTCGAGGCTGCCGTCGATCACGGCACTGCTGTTGCCTCCATCCTCGTCGGTCAATCCAATTTTGGTCTTCTGCCCCGCGCGGCGCTTTCGGTCGCGGGAATTTTCACGCTGGACCAGGACGATCAACCGATTGCCAGCGCCACTTCCTTCATCAAGGGATTGAATTGGCTGGCGGAGCAGGGTGTTAAAACCGTCAATACGAGCTTGAGCGGGCCGGACAACAAGCTCGTCGCGATGGCGGTACACGCGGCTCTGAATCAGAACATGCGCATCGTCGCTGCCGTCGGAAACGATGGATTGTCGGACGTGCCGCGCTATCCGGCTGCCTATGATGGCGTCATCGGTGTGACAGCCGTCGATGCTGAGAGGCAGGTGTTCAAACGGGCCAACAAAGGAACATTTGTGGCGTTCGCTGCACCCGGCGTCGACTTGTGGGTTCCCGCGGAAGCCACAAGCAGCCCTGACGGCAAAATTCTCAGCGGTACGTCCTTCGCGGCACCATACGTCGCTGCCGCACTGGCCGCGTCGGACAACGATCTGGAATCGCTCGTCCAGAGCGCGGTCGATCTGGGTGCGCCGGGGCGTGATCCGACCTATGGGTTTGGCCTTCTCCAGGCTGCATCCAAATGTTCCCTGGCCGGCCGCTAGTTGGGCAATCCAGCCTTACTTGTTATTGCCCTTTCCGCCGCCCTTACCACCGCCGCCACCGCCACCGCCTTTCCCGGGATTATCATTGTCGTGACCGCTGGGGTTGTCGCCGTGGCCATTGTTGCCATCGCCATCGCTGTCGGAACCGCCGGCGTTGCCACCGCCCGAGTTCTCGCCACCTGAGTTGCCACCACCTGAGTTGTCGCCACCCGAGTTGCCGCCTGCATTGCTGCTGCTGGGCGCATTGCTCGCAGACCTCTTGGTGGCACCGCGGGAAGCATCGTCTCCGGTATTGGTTGGCCCGGGAGCAGCCGGCGCCGGGCCAGCCGCCGTGGAGAAATCACCGATGTTGCCGACTTTGGGCTCCTCATTCGCATTCCCCACCAAGATGCTTTGGCCTTCCAGCGCATCGACCGCCGTCGAATTGTTGATCGGCTTTGCATTCACCTTGCCGGAGAGGACATCGATCACGGTGGCGCCGTTTGCACCGACGCTCACGACGATATCCGTGCCGCGAATGCCGACCGTCGCCACCGGCGTGTTGAACGCGACACCGGTATCGTCGGTCGACGTCTCGCCGGTCGTGTAGCGGGCAATACCGCTGGGGATGTTGATGTTGGCGGCAGATTTCAGCGCGGTGGGGTCGAAGACGTATGAGTCGAGGACCAGGTCGCTGTCTGCCTCCAGGCGCAGGGTCGCACCGTCGGGGAAGCTCATCTCGATTGCAGAATCGGCCCCGGTTCGGATGGCCTCGTCGGCCATCAGCTTATCGCCGATATTGGCCGCGGCTTCATTGCCTCCCGGCGGGGTGTGGAACGCGTTCTTCACCACGTCCACAACTTCGGCGACCGGAGGTGTCTCCTGTGTGGCGGCAAGGGCAATGGCGGACGCGGCTGTCAGCAGCGCCACGCCGAAGGCTGGAGCCATAAAACCTTTCATGTTCGATCCGATCTTAGAATGGTTTTAAGGTGTTGGTTGCAGCCCCTGATCTGCAGCCTGCGTACAAAGGACGCGTACGAGTACGAATGATGTCGCCACTTATTCCGCAGGTGCGAGCGGAAAAAATATTCATGTCGACCCAGCGGTGCCTCCGAGTGATCTTCTGAGCAATTGGGCGAATGGAACGCGATCGACGGCCTGAAGGATATCCTGTGGAAAGATGAAGCATATCATCCAGCACGGCCTCCCGATCCTGGTGCTATTGGGCGCACTCCTGTTGCGGATCGATGATCCTGCCTTTCTGTCCGAAATCAGGTTGCGTACCTTCGATGTGTTCCAACGCATAAAACCACGCACCTATACCGATACGCCCGTCAGGGTGATCGATATCGACAATGAAAGTTTGCAACGCTATGGGCAGTGGCCCTGGCCGCGCAGCCGCACGGCCGAACTGTTGCACCGTCTGACCCAGGCCGGTGCCAGGGCCATCGCGCTTGATATTGTCTTTTCCGAGCAAGATCGTACGGCGCCGCGCAATGCCCTGGCCGGCTGGGGTATCGCAGAAGATGACCCGCTCGCGCGGACCATCGAGCAGCGTGTGATGGACCCGGACAAAATCTTTGCCGACGCCGTCAAATCGACCCCCAGTGTTCTCGGCTTCATCCTAGTCAACGATGTGGACGAGGGTGGTGCCATGCCCAGGCGCAAGAGCGGCATGGCCGTTACCGGTGCCGCCGCCGGTCGCGATCCGCGCAACTTCGTCCGCCGCTTCAATGCCGCCATCGCCAGCTTGCCGGACTTTCAGGCCAATGCCCGTGGTCAAGGCAGCATCAACGTCTTTACGGAGGGCGACGGCATCGTGCGGCGCTTGCCTCTGCTGATCAACGGGCGCAATACGCTCTATCCCAGCCTCGTCGCCGACACGTTGCGGGTCGCGCAAAAGGCGTCGACCATTGTCGTCAAATCTTCGGGTGCCGCCGGTTACACAGCTTGGTGGCAGCAGCTTGCCGGCGGCCTGGTGGATGTCGAAGGTATCGCCGAAGTGAAAATCGGGGCGATGAAACCGCTGACGGACGAGCATGGTCAGATCTGGCTCTACGACAGCGGCCGGATTGCGCAGAGGACTATTCCGGCTTGGCGCATTCTTGAAGGCGAGCCGATCGATCTGGCCGGTACCATTCTGTTCGTCGGTACCTCCGCGCCGGGCCTCCTTGATCTTCGCTCGACGCCCAACGACCCGGTAACGCCCGGGGTTGAAATCCACGCGCAGATCACCGAGCAAATCTTGACCGGGATCTCCCTCAATCGTCCCTATTGGACGATTCTGCCTGAGCTGGGCTTTCTGATCGTGCTGGGAACCGCTATGATCGCCTTGTTGCCGCGCGTGGGGCCGGCCGGATGCGCGGCGTTGGGGGCACTGGCCATGACCATCGCCATCGGCGCGGCCTGGTATGCCTTCAAGTTGGAAGGCCAGCTGTTCGACCCCATCTATCCAAGCCTCGCCGTGCTGCTGGTCTTCATTACCGGCGCCATGTCTTCCTACTTCCGCTCTGATACCGAGCGGCGCTCGGTCAGAACGGCCTTCAGCCACTATCTTGCACCGGAGATGGTGGAACAGCTGGCTGCGGATCCAGACAAACTGCGTCTGGGTGGCGAAATGCGGTTGGTAACCATCCTATTTTGCGACATTCGCGACTTCACCAGCATCTCAGAGCGCACCGAGCCCGAGGCGTTGACCCAGCTCCTCAACCGGTTCCTGACGCCGATGACCGATGCGGTGCTCAGTCATGGCGGCACGATCGACAAATATATCGGCGATAGCATTATGGCGTTCTGGAACGCGCCTCTCGATGATGCTGATCATGCGACGCACGCCTGTCTAGCCGCGCTCGACATGCGCCGCAGGCTCGCCTTGCTCAATGCCCAACTGGAACTTGAAGCCGAGGCGAAAGGCGTCCCGCATCGACCGTTGCGCATGGGCATCGGCATCAACTCGGACGAATGCCTCGTGGGAAATCTCGGTTCGCAGCAGCGCTTCAGCTATTCCGTGATCGGCGATGGTGTGAATTTGGCTGCGCGCATCGAGGGGCTATCGAAGCAATTCGGGGTCGACATTGTCGTAGGGCGCGCCACGGCGGCCCTTGCCCCCGGCTTTGCGACGCTTTCCTTGGGCGAAGTCACTGTGAAGGGTAAGGCGGAAAGTGCCGAGATCCTGGCATTGATCGGTGATCCGACCTTGACCTCGGGCTCGGTATACAGCGTGCTCGTCCCAATCCTCAACGATATCGTGCAGGCGGTCGCGGCTGGCGAAACGCGTGCGGCGCTGGGCCGGCTCAACGCATGCCGGGAAGCTGCGGTGGACGCTGGACTCGCTGCGCTGATCGATCACATCGACAACAGCATCGCGTTGATGCCGGCAGTGGAATAGAGGCCGAGGGAAGTATTCCTGGGGAATAAAACCAGGCGGGAATAAGACGGCCAAGCGGAATAGATAGGGTCTCGGAATCGTTCTTTCCAAAGCGATGCGGAAGGTGGCGAGATCCCATGAATCTCCTTAAAAACCCACGGAATTGTCGACTGTCCGCCCCGGGCAAATGGGCTGCGCGTCGGGCATTCCTGCGCGATGAGCAAGGCGCAGCGGCGATTGTCGTCGGCCTGTCTTTGGCCATGCTCGTTGGCATGGTCGGCTTCGGCGTTGAGGTTGGCTCCTGGTACGCCACGAAGCGTCACAACCAGACTGCTGCGGATGCGGCGGCGCTGGGTGCCGCCTACAACATGTACAAGACCGGCAATGCCGACCATGTGCAAAGCTCGGCAGAAACCGATGCGGCACTCAACGGCGTCGAGGTCGGCGACGATGTCACCGTTACGGCTGTCTCTCCGCCCACCAGCGGCAATTATGTCGGCAAGACGAGCGCCGTCGAAGTGACCATCGTCGAGAGCCCGGAGCTGTTGTTCACGTCTTTGCTCGGCAGCGCTGTCGATCTCAGCGTTCGTTCCGTGGCCGAGGTGAAGATCCTGGGCGAGGCCTGCGTGCTGTCGCTCTCGCCCTCCGCCCCGATCGGTATCCAGCTTTCCGGCAGTGCCAATATGCATCTCGACGGATGCGGCATGTTCTCGAACGCCACGTCGGCCACGTCGATGACGACGGCGGGTGGTGCCCAATTGCAGGTCGTCGCCGACTATTTCGCCATGGTTGGCGGTTACAAGGCGAACGGCAGTGCCGATCCGGTTCTCGACACCGAGCCGCCGCTCACTGGTCAAGCCCCGATGCAGGATCCGTTCAAGGATCTGCTCGATGTGCCGGCACCGGGCGCCACGAAGAGCGATCCCAAATTCGGCAAGAACGATACGTGGGAAGGCGCTGTCGGTTCCGCCAATGCCCCTTATTTCTCCAGCGGTCTGACCTTCGGCAGTCAAGCCAATGTCACCATTCCAAGCTCTGTCCGCGAGGTCTATGTCAAGGGCGAGATGAAGATCAATGCCGGTGCCAAGGTCAGTTGCACCTGCACTTTCGTTCTGACGGATTCAAGCTCGAAGGTGACGATCAACGGCAATGCCGATGTGCAGGTCAAGGCACCCGATTACGGCTCCAGCCCGGCACCCCGCTATGGCGGCATCGCCTTCTACAACGCGGCAGCGAGTTCTACGACGACTTCCTCCTTCTCCGGCACCGGTAATACGGCCATCGAAGGCGTCCTCTATTTTCCCAATCAGGAAATCGACTATCGCGGCACCAGTACGGGGGCGGTCAAATGCACCCGCATCATTGGCAAGAACATTGTCTTCACCGGCGACACGAACGCCCAGCTGACCGGTGGCGGCGCGAACTGCCCAAAAAAGAACCCCAATGCGGACCTCACAGCGAAGTCCGTGCCGGTTCTGGTGGAGTGAGTCTCATGCGCAAATTCGTCACTGGGTTAAAGCGCTTTCTGCGTGACAATAGCGGCAGTCCGGCGGTCGAGTTCGCCCTGACGGCGCCGATTCTTCTGATGCTCACCTGTGGTCTGATTGATTTTGGTCTGGCTGTCCGCGCGAAGTCCGATATCGAGGCGGCCGCGCGCGCCGGTCTGCAAAAGGGCTTCGGCAATATCTGGGACAAGGATGCGATCTCGGTGGCGGTCAAGAACGCGTACTCGACCGACACGGCCAAGCAGGACAATGTCACGGTCGACAGTTTCGCGAGCTGCTATTGCGACGGCTCCATGACCGGCTCGGGCGATAGCTGCACCAAGACCACGACCTGCGGCGGCGGTGGCTATCCGGACTATTACCTGACCGTGAATGTCACTGAGCAGTACAGCATGCTGCTCGACTATTTCCTCTTCCCGGACACCCTGTCGCTCTCCGCCAACGCGATGGCGCGGGCCCAGCCATGAAGCGTCGGCACGGTTTCCGCCGGGACAGTCGCGGCCTCATCTCGGTCGAATTCGCGCTCATTGCCCCGGCGCTCATCCTCTTCCTGCTCGGCATCATCGAGTGGGGGCGCTACATGTACGCCTACAACACGCTGGAATTCGGCTGCGCCCAGGCCGCGCGCTGGGGCGTGTTCCATATCACCGGCACCGCGTCGGCGATTGAGGATTATGCCAAGCAGGAGATGGTCGGCATCACGCCCGGCACGGTCAAGGCCACCATTGATGCCGATACGAACACGGTCGAGGTAACGGCGGAGATGACCTTCGTCTTCATGACCAGCGCGGTGGCGCCGGTGCCCAGCCTGAAGATCACCGCTCGCGCGAAGATGTGAACGGCTCGGGACTTAACCGAGCTCCACCCACTTTCCGCTGCTGGCTGATTCCACGATGCCGTGGAGCACGCGCTCGATCTCCATCGCCTGCGGAATGCTGGGATAGGCGGCAGCCCCGCCGCCCAACGTTTCCAGCAGCAAGGCAACTTCGATGATCTTCAGATCGTTGAACCCGATGCCGTGCCCCTTGGCCGGCGAGAACTTGCCATAGAAGGGATGCTCCGGCCCGATCGGAATGCGCCGATAGCCGTTCGTGGCCGGATCGTCGCTCTTCTTCGAATAGATCTGCAATTCGTTCATCCGCTCGTGATCGAGCAGGATCGATCCTTCGGTGCCGAAGATCTCGAAAGCCAGATGCGCCTTGCGGCCCCAATGGGCACGGCTGGTGATCAATGTTCCCATGGCGCCCCCTTTGAATTGGACGAGGGCGTGCGCGGTGTCTTCATTCTCCACCTTGCGCATTTCGCCGGTTGTGGCCACGGCCGAGCCGTCGCGCTTCTCGGTGCCGTCGCCGGCCGACGGCACGGGGCGCTTTTCGATAAAGGTCTTCTGGTCGGCAACCACGCGCGTGATCGGGCCGACGAGATCGCGCGCGACGCTGACCAGGTGCGAGGCCAGATCGCCAAGCGCGCCGAAGCCCGCCGTGTCCTGGCGGCAGCGCCACGAGAAGGGCGTGCTGGCATCGGCCATGTAATCCTCGTCGCAGATGCCGTGGAAATAGGTGACGTGGCCGATGGCGCCGTCGGCGATGAGTTTTTTGGCATAGGCGATGGCAGGCGAGCGCAGGTAATTGTAGCCGACCAGGCTCTTGGTGCCGGCCTTGCCGGCGGCGGCGACCATTGCTTCGGCGGATTTGAGGTCGGCCGACAGCGGCTTTTCGCAATAGACATGTTTGCCGGCGGCAAACGCCGCGATGGCGATGTCGGCATGAAGCGCGTTGGGCGTGGTGATGGCGACCAGCTCGATCTCGGGATCGGCGATCAGTTCCTGCCACGAGCCGAGTGCCTTTGCAAAGCCGAACCGCTTCGCCGTTGCCTGCGCCGCGGCCAGATTGATGTCGGCGATGGCGACCAGGCGGACGTTGACCGATGTCCCGAAGATCAGCGGTGCTGATTGAAAGGCCATGGCGTGGGCCTGGCCCATGAAGCCCGTGCCGACAATGCCGACGCCGATCGATCGAGACATGTTTTTACTCCTGACTGCGAATGGGATGCCTAGCGGATAAGAAAACCGGCGGGCTGTCGAGGCCCGCCGGTTGCGACAAATCGACTTCTTGGGTTAGCGGATGCCCTGCTTGCTCAGTTCCAGCACGGTCTTGGCATCGGCCTTGGTGATGAACGAGGGACCCGTCCGCACGGTGTCGGTCGGGAAGGTGCCGTACATCGCCTTGGTGGTCAGAAACACGACCGGCAGATAGCCCATCATGTATTGTTGGTTGTCGATGCCGAACATCATCTCGCCCTTGTCGATGGCGGTCAGCACGTCGGGCGACAGGTCGAAGGTGCCGAACTTCATCTTCGACAGGGTTCCCAGTTCGCGCAGCCGGTTGAGGATCGGCGAGGCGACGGTTGGCCCCAGGGTGAGGAGGCCGGTGGCGTCCGAATGGGCGCTGAGGTAAGCCTCGACGCGGCCGGCCGATTCGGTCGGGTCCATCGTCGTTGCCAGCACTTCAACCTTGCCGCCGCTTTCGGCGAGACCGTCGGTGTAGCCTTGGCAACGCTGATCGAGGCTGACATTGCCCACTTCATGGTTGATGCAGACGCCGAGCTTGACGCCGTTTTCGCCCATCAGTTTGCCGGCCCGCTTGCCGTTCTCATATTCCGAACCGCCGCCGACATAGAGGTCGAGCTTCCATTCGACGGCCTGATCCTCGCCGGAATCGATCACGACGATCGGGATGCCGGCATCCTTGGCACTCATGACCGATTGCTTGAGACCCGCCGCGTCGGGGATCGAGACGACGATGCCATCGGGCTTCGAGGCGACGGCGGCGTCGATCATCTGGGCCATCTGCACGACGTCCCAGACTTCCGGGGCGTGATATTCGACTTGGGCGCCCATCGCCTTGGCGGCGGCTTGGACGCCGTTCTTCACAACCGACCAATAGACGTCATTGGCCTGGCCGTGGGTGACGAACACGATACGGACATCCTTGGCTTCCTTGGCCTGGGCCAGGGCATCGCCTGCCCACAGCAGCGAAGTTGCCATGGAAAGAGCCGTGATGACCGATTTTAATCCGAACATGCGCATGCCTACCTCCCTTATATACGTTGCCCATCGGGTGCTGTTGTCGGTTACGCTTGGTGAACGCCTCGCAATTTCCGCGCTTCTTCTTGTTGGACCCCTTGGTTTCGCCGTTGGGGCCTTAGTGAACGACTTTCTCTTTCTTTCCGGCCCGCATCCGGTCGCGGAAGCCGCGCATGCCCAGCAATTCGCACCCCGCCAGTAGCGGACCGGTGAAGTGCGGATCTTGGAACAGCGCGAATTCCTCGGTGCGGATGTGCGATGATTTCGGCTCGATCGCCTCGATCTCGCCCGGCGCATTGAAATGCATGGCAAGGAAGGTGAGACCCGGCTCGATCCGCGCCATCAGCGCGTCATAGGCGGGGCGCGCCGCGCCATTGCGGCCGAACGGTGTTTCCAGGACCTGATCGGCCGGGACGATTCCAGCCGTCTCGGCAAGCGCCAGGGCGCGCGCCATCGGTGCCGTGTCGCTGAGATCGCCCAGATTGTGCCGCGGATCGTAATCGGCATAGGAGCGCGTCAGCAGCGCAGGCAGCGCGTAATCCAACGCCACCTTCACATAGGTCTCAACGAATTCCGGGCAGATCAGCGCGCCCATATGGCTGTCGACATGCGTCACGTCGATGCCGGCGGCGATCGCCGCGTCGATCTGGGCGCGCAGCTCCGTCTCGACCGCCTCCGGCGCGGCGCGGCGGCGCAACTCACCGACGGTCCGCCAGCAATAGCCGTCATCGTCGGCAAGGCCGGCGGCGCGGCTGGTTTTGGTGAGCGGCCGCCAGCGATAGAATGATTTTTCCGCGTTGAGCGTCAGATGGACGCCGATATCGAGCTCCGGATGCTCGGCCTGCATCGCGGCAATTTCCAGGAACCAGGGGCAAGGCACCATGACAGAGCCCGCCGTGCAGACGCCACGCTTGGAAAGATCCAGAAAAGCCGCGTTGGCGCCGTGGCACATGCCGAGATCATCCTCGTGCACCACAATCTGCTTCGCGGCCGCTTGTTGCTGCTGCATGTTGAACCGGTCTCCCCGCCGTCTGCGCCCACAAGTTCTCGCGCCCGGTCTTCGTGCCGCATTGCGAAAACTTATTCTGTCGGCTGGACGATACAGAAATTTTGTTCCATTATCAACAGAGCATTTAAGTATTCATTCCGGCGTTGGATTGGATCGCCGCCAGGCACTTGATTTCGCGGGTGGCTCGCGGCATTAGCACGGCGCCCCCGGAATTGGACGGGGCCAGGAGAAACGTGTGGAACGCAATTACGAATCATTGAAGCAGGAAATCGCCGAGCGGCACGACCAGTTGCCCAAGCGTTTGCTGCAGATCGCCCAGTTCACGATGGAGCAGCCGGATTTCGTGGCGCTCGAAACCGTGGCCAACATCGCCGACAAGGCCAAGGTGCAGCCATCGAGCCTCATCCGCTTTGCCAAGCTGTTCGGCTTCGACGGCTTTTCCGACATGCAGCAGGTTTTCCGCTCGCGCCTGATCGACCGGGTCGTCAGTTACGGCGAACGCATCCGTGCCGCGGAATCCGACGATGCGGTACCACCTTCCGACAATGTGCTCGAACAACTCATTGCGGCCGATGCGAACTCGCTTGAACGCCTGCGCCGGGACGTGCCGCCAGCCGATCTTGAGCGCGTGGCGGAACTCCTGGCCAACGCGCGCATTGTCGGCGTCACGGCGCAGCGACGCTCCTTTCCGGTGGCGTCCTATCTTTCTTATGCGCTGTCGCATCTTGGCCAGCGCGCCGTGCTGCTCGACAGCATCGGCGGCATGAGCGGCGAGCAGGCGCGCCTCCTCTCCGCGGGCGATGCCCTCATCGCCGTGAGCTTCACGCCTTATGCGCCGGAGACGCTGTCGGTCGTCGGCCAGGCCAAGGCGCAAGGGGCCAAGATCATCGCCATCACCGACAAGGGGCTGAGCCCCCTGGTCTCGCTCGCCGATATCCGCTTCGAGGTGGAGGAGGCGCAGATCAAAGGCATCCGCTCCCCCACCGCGACGACCTCCCTGGCAGTGGCGATCATTCTCGCCCTCGGCCACCGCCTCGAAGCGGCCGCTCTCAAGCGGCAGCCAAGCGGCCGATCGAAGCGATAAGGGCCATATCTTTGCGCGCGTGCGCGATCCCGGTCCTCACCGGTGCTCCTTCTGTGACCGCTGCGTGGAAACCCTCCAGTTCCGCGATATATGGCTCGACATAGCCATCGCGGATCTCGGCCTGCTCATAGCGATGACCGTCGGATCGTTGCACGATGAGCCGCGTCGGCTGATGGTTGAGATAGGGCGCCGGGAAGATCAGTTCCAGGATCCGGTCGTCGAAATGGATCGCCACGCGCTCGCGATACTCGGCGAGATGTGGCACGTTGAGATGCGTCAACTGCCACAGCGCTTGATCGTTGTTGATGCGCAGGGTGGCGCTGGCACCTTCGGCATCGGCAAAGACCTGCGCTGCGACCGCTTGCACATCCTCGATGCCCATGTGATCGAGAAGGCCGTGCACCAGGTTGAAATCGTGGACCAGGCTTGAACAGAAGGCGCCGGTATAGCCGCGGAAGACCGCGCCGCTGATGCTGCGGCCGAGGGCCGCCGTCACTTGCCGCTGCGTCTCCGCGCGTCCTTCCGCGATCATCTCCGCCGTCACGTCATCGCTGGGGCGATAGAAGTGATGGCCCATCTGGTAGACTGCGTCGGGTTCCGTTTTCTCGACCGAGATGTAGCGCAACCGTGCGCCCATGCCTTCGACCAGGGAAAGGGCTGCGAGATAGCTGGTGTCGAATCGCTTCATATAGGCGACCTGCACGAGCCGGCCTGCCGCATTCTGCGCGTGGGCCAGGCGGTCGGCATCGGCTGGGTCATAGCAGAGCGGCTTTTCCGCCATCACATGAAGGCCGGCTTTCAAGGCCTTTTCGACGGCGCTCACATGGCAGAAGTCCGGCGCCGCGATGAGCAGCGCATCGAGTTTGCGCCCGAGCAGGGCATCAAGCGAAGGGTCGGTCGCAACACCGAAACGGCTCTCGATGAAGGCGCGTGCCTTGGAACTGGGGTCGGCGACGGCGACCAGATCGAACTTCTCGCGCAGGTGCAGCAGATTGGGCACATGCTCCACCTGCGCCACCATGCCGGCGCCGAATACTCCGATACGCAAACGAGTCATAGCGTCTCTTCCCATTTTGTCGGCCGCAAAACGCGGCGCGCGATTTTTGTTGAAATTTGGAAATTTTGTTCCATCATGGCCAGTAAATAGAAACGACAGCCGCAAATCAAGCGCGACACGCATTGCGGCAGACAGGGGAGCATATGATGAGCCAGCCGGAAAATCCCGCCGCCGCGGTCCCGATTCAGGCGGCGCCGGTCCAGGCCGCACAGGTTCAGGCAGTGCCGGGCAGTGCCCGGGGGGACGAGCGGCTGCGGCACGTCTCAACCTGGCGCAAGGTGATGACTCGGCCGGAACTCGGGTCCATTGCCGGCACCATCCTCGTCTTCATCTTCTTCCTGATCGTCGCCGGCGATTCCGGCATGTTCAGCGCCAAGGGCATGATGAACTTCCTCGAAGTCTCGGCCCAGCTCGGCATCCTGGCGGCGGTTGCCGCCCTCCTGATGATCGGTGGCGAGTTCGACTTGTCCGTGGGCTCGATGATCGCCTTCTCCGGCATGGTCATCGCCATTCCCTCATTGATCTGGGGCTGGCCGCTCTGGGCTTGCATCCTCTTCGCCTTCGCCTTGTCGGCGCTCATCGGCTTTATCAACGGCCTCATCGTCGTGCGCACGGGCCTGCCGTCCTTCATCGTTACTCTGGCCGGTCTCTTCGTGCTGCGCGGCCTCACCCTGGCGCTCACCCGCGCCATCACCAACCGCACCCAGGTATCGGGCGTTTCCGAGCTGGTCGCCACGGATCCGATCGGCCATTTCTTCTCCGGTGACGTGCTTCAAGGCTTCTTCCAATGGATGGCCAGCGTCGGCTGGATCGAGGCGCGCGCCGATGGCCTGCCGCTCGCCACGGGCCTGCCGGTTTCAGTGGTCTGGTGGGTGGGCCTCACCGCCCTTGCCACCTGGATTCTGCTGCGGACACGCTTCGGCAATTGGATCTTCGCGACCGGCGGCGATCCGGTGGCGGCGCGCAATGTCGGCGTGCCCGTGGCGCGCGTGAAAATCCTGCTCTTCATGGCGATGGCGATGACGGCGACCCTCTTCGCCGCGATCCAGGTGCTCGATTCGGGTTCCGCCGACACGCTGCGCGGCACGCAGAAGGAATTCGAGGCGATCATCGCCGTGGTCGTCGGCGGCACGCTGCTCACGGGCGGCTATGGTTCGGCGGTGGGGGCTTCCTTTGGCGCGCTCATCTTCGGCACCGTGCAGATGGGCATCTTCTATACCGGCGTCGACACCGACTGGTTCAAGGTCTTCCTCGGCATCATGGTTCTGGTCGCCGTTCTCTTCAACAATTACGTCCGCAAACGCGCGACGGGCTCGCGGTGAGGTGAATCATGACCCAAGCCATGACTGAATCGACCCCCGTTCTCGCGCTGCAGAATGTCAGCAAGTTCTTCGGCACCGTCATCGCCCTGCGCGATGTCTCCATCGCGGCCAAGGCCGGCGAGGTGCTGTGCCTCCTCGGCGACAATGGTGCCGGCAAATCGACGCTGATCAAAACCTTGTCCGGTGTCCACAAGCCCAGCGAAGGCAGCATCCTCATCGACGGTGCGAAGGTCGAACTGGAATCGCCGCGCGATGCCCTCGATCGCGGCATCGCCACCGTGTTCCAGGACCTCGCCACCGTGCCGTTGATGAGCATCGCCCGCAATTTCTTCATGGGTCGCGAGCCGACGACGGGGAAGGGGCCGTTCCGCCGCCTCGATTGGGATTTCATGTGCAACACCACGCGTGACGAGATGGCCGACCTCGGCATCGACGTGCGCGATCCGACCCAGGCCGTGGGCACGCTCTCGGGGGGGGAGAGGCAATGCCTCGCCATTGCCCGCGCCGTGCATTTCGGCGCCCGCGTGCTCATCCTCGACGAGCCGACCTCGGCACTCGGTGTCCATCAGGCCTCCGTTGTGCTCCGCATCATCGTCCGCGCGCGGGCGCGGGGTCTTGCCGTCATCTTCATTACGCACAATGTGCACCACGCCTATCCCGTCGCCGACGAGTTCACGATCCTCAATCGGGGCCGATCCGTCGGCACCTTCCGCAAGGCCGACGTATCGCGCGATGCCGTTCTTGAGATGATGGCGGGCGGCAAGGAACTGGTCGATCTCGAAGCCGAGTTGAAGGCGGCGAGCGCCGCATGAAGTTCCCCTCCGCATCCGAGCGCAAGCTCGACATCATCACCCTCGGTCGCTCCTCCGTCGACCTCTATGGTCAGCAGGCCGGTGGCCGGCTCGAAGACATGGCGTCGTTCGCCAAATATGTCGGTGGCTGTCCCACCAACATCGCCGTCGGTGCCGCGAGGCTGGGCCTGCGCTCGGCCGTCATCACACGCGTGGGCGACGAGCATATGGGCCGCTTCATCCGCGAGCAATTGCAGGCCGAAGGGGTCGACGTGCGCGGCGTCGCCACCGATCCCACGCGCCTGACCGCCCTCGTCATCCTCGGCATCCGCGACAAGGAACATTTCCCGCTTATCTTCTATCGCGAGAATTGCGCCGACATGGCGCTCGAAGCCGATCAGATCGACCCCGCCTTCATCGCCGAGGCGCGCGCCGTCCTGGTGACGGGCACGCACCTTTCCAAGCCCAATCTCGCGGCCGCCAGCCGCCGCGCCATGCAGCTCGCGCGCGGGAACAAGGCCGTCACCATCCTCGACATCGATTACCGCCCGGTCCTCTGGGGCATCGGCGGTCACGGCACGGGCGAAGTGCGCTTCGTCGACAGCGCGGCGGTCAGTGCTCATCTGCAATCGATCCTCTCCGATTGCGACATCGTGGTGGGAACCGAGGAGGAGGTGCACATCGCCGGCGGTTCGACCGACACGCTGACTGCGTTGCGCAACATCCGCGCCAAGACACCAGCCCTCATCGTCATGAAGCGCGGCCCCCTGGGTTGTGTCGCCTTTCCGGGCGCCATTCCGGCCTCGGTCGACGGCGCCCTGGTCGATAACGGCTTCCCGGTCGAAGTCTACAATGTGCTGGGGGCCGGCGACGGCTTCATGAGCGGGCTCCTGCGTGGATTGCTCGGTGGTGAGAGCATCCCAGCGGCGCTGCGCATGGCCAATGCCTGTGGCGCCCTGGTCGTCTCGCGCCACGGCTGCGCGCCCGCGAGCCCCACATGGCGCGAACTCCGCCATTTCCTTGATCGTGGCAGCACCTATCACGCGCTGCGCAAAGACCCGATCCTTAACGATCTCCACTGGGCGACCACGCGGCGCCATGTCTCGCCGGAGATCTGCGCGCTGGCCTTCGATCACCGCGTCCAGTTGGAACGCCTCGCCGGTCAGGTGGGTGCCTCGCAGACCCGCATCCCGGTCTTGAAGCGGCTCATCTATGACGGTGCCGCCAAGGCTTTCGGCGACGATTCCGCCTTCGGCATCATCCTGGACGACCGTTTTGGCGATGACGTGCTGGCCCATGCGACGGGGCGCGGCCATTGGATCGCGCGGCCGGTCGAACTCCCCGAGCAGATCCCGCTCGTCTTCGAGAACGGCCGCGACATCGGCAGCGTGCTGCGCGAATGGCCGCTCGAACATACGGTGAAGTGTCTCGTCTACCAGAAGCCGGATGACGCCCCCGCGATCGCGGGACCCCAGGAAGATCGCCTCCTCGCCTTGTTCGAAGCCTGCCGTGCCACTGGCCATGAACTCCTGCTCGAAATCATCCCCGATAAAAGCAAACCCGGCGATGGGGCGATGGTCGCCGCCATGATCCGCCGCTACTATGAGGTCGGGCTGAAGCCGGATTGGTGGAAGCTCGCGGCACCGGACGATACGACTGGCTGGGCGGCGATCACCGACGCGGTCACATCCCACGATGCCGATTGCCGGGGCGTGCTGCTGCTGGGCCTCGATGCGCCGGAGCCGGATCTGGTGCGGACTCTCACGGCCGCCGCTGCGCAGCCGATCTGCAAGGGCTTCGCCATCGGCCGCTCGGTCTTCTCGCAGCCGGCCGAAAGCTGGCTGCAGAACCGGCTGAGCGACGCCGAATTCGTGGCCGAAGTGGCGGCGCGCTATCGTCGCCTGATCGATGTCTGGCGCGGCGCCCGAAACGGCCGCAGCGCTGTTGCTTGAAGGACCGTCTCTCCATGAAGACCATCCGATTGACAATGGCCCAGGCCCTGCTGCGCTATTTCCGCGCGCAGGAGGTCGAGATCGACGGCGTGCGCCAGCCCATTCTGGCTGGCATGTTCGCGATCTTCGGGCACGGCAATGTGGCGGGCCTGGGTGAAGCGCTGGCCGATGTCGCCGACAGGTTCCCGACCTATCGCGCCCAGAACGAACAGGCGATGGCCCACGCCGCCATCGCCTTCACCAAGGCGCAGAACCGCCGCCGCATCCTCGGCTGCACAACCTCGGTCGGGCCGGGCGCCACCAACATGGTGACGGCCGCCGCCGTCGCCCATGTCAACCGCCTGCCGCTGCTGCTGCTGCCCGGCGACATCTTCGCCAACCGCCGACCCGATCCGGTGCTGCAGCAGATCGAAAGCTTCCAGGACGCGACCCTCTCCGCCAACGATTGCTTCAAGCCCGTCTCGCGCTATTGGGACCGCATCACGCGGCCCGAACAGCTGCTCGCGACCTTGCCGCAGGCCATCCGCGTGCTGACCGATCCGGTCGAATGCGGTCCGGTGACGCTGTGCCTGCCGCAGGATGTGCAGACCGAGGCCTTCGACTATCCCGCCGCCTTCTTCGAGACGAAGCTGCACCATTGGCGCCGGCCGTCCCCGGACACAATGGAACTGGCGGCAGCCCTCCAGGCGCTGAAATCCGCTAAGGCCCCCCTCGTCATTGCCGGCGGCGGCGTCAAATACAGTCTCGCCGGCGACGCCTTGTGCAAGCTCGTCGAGAGCTACGATCTGCCGCTTGCCGAGACGCAGGCGGGGAAAGGCGTGCTCCCGTGGGATCATCCGCTGCAGATGGGCGGTGTCGGCGTCACCGGCTCCAGTGCCGCCAACGATCTGGCCCGCCATGCCGATTGCATCCTCGCCATCGGCACGCGCCTCCAGGATTTCACCACCGGCTCGCACGCCCTCTGGGGTGGCGGGGCCAAGCTCATCCAGCTTAACACGACCCCCTTCGACGCGGTGAAGCAGGGCGCGCTGCCGCTCGTCGCCGATGCCAGGGCCGGGATCGAAGCGCTGCAGGCGGGGCTCGAAGGCTGGAAAGTGCCCGGCAGCTGGTCCCTGAAGGCGCAGCAAGGGGCGAAGGCCTGGAACGATGCTGTGTCGGCCCGTACGGCGCCGCGGCAATTGAGCGGCAATGCCCTCCCTAGCGATGCCGAGGTGCTGGGTGCCGTCAACCGCACGGCTGCGCCGGAAGACATCATGATCAACGCGGCGGGCGGCATGCCGGGCGAGCTCCACAAGCTGTGGCGCGCGCATCGGCCGGAGGGCTATCACCTCGAATACGGCTATTCCTGCATGGGCTACGAGATTGCCGGCGGCCTCGGCATCAAGCTGGCGCATCCGGATCGTCGCGTCATCGTCTTCGTCGGCGACGGCTCTTACCTTATGATGAATTCCGAGATCGTCTCCTCGGTGATGATGGGGGCGAAGCTCGACATCGTCATCACCGACAATAGCGGTTTCGGCTGCATCAACCGCCTGCAGCAGGCGTGTGGTGGCCGGCCTTTCAACAACCTCTTTGAAGACGTGAAGCGCGTGCGCGACGTCAAGATCGACTTCGCCGCCCATGCCGCGGCGATGGGCGCCGTCGCCGAGAAGGTGAACTCGATCGCCGATCTCGAAGCGGCGCTCACCCGCGCCAAGGGCCACGACCGGACCAGCGTCATCGTCATCGATACCGACCCCCTGGATTCGACACCCGATGGCGGCGCCTGGTGGGACGTGCCGGTGCCGGAAGTCTCGACGCGGGCGCAAGTCGATGCTGCGCGCGCCAAATACGAAAAAGCCCTCACCGGGCAGAAGTAAACACACCAACCCCAACGGAAAAGAAGATCATGACCGTCACACTCGGCATCAACCCTATCGGCTGGACCAACGATTGCATGGCCTGGCTCGGCGATCTCATCCCCTTGAACACGCTTCTGTCGGAAGCCCGCGCCGCCGGTTTCAGCGGTGTCGAGCTGGGGCGCAAATATCCGAAGGAACCGAAGAAACTCAAAAGCCTTCTCGACAAGCATGATCTGACGCTCGTTTCCGGCTGGTATTCGGCGCGCCTCCTTGAACGCGATACCAAGGCCGAGATTGCCGCGATGCAGGACCATCTCGCCCTCATGAAGGGCTGTGGCGCAAAGGTCATGGTCTTCGCCGAAACCACCGGCGACATCGTCCTCAATGTTGCCGCCGGCTTCTCCCAGCGCCCGAAGGTCAGTAGCGCCGCCGAGTGGAAGAAGCTCGGCCAACGCATGAATGAGGTCGCCGATTACATGCTGGGGCAAGGTGTGCAGATGGCCGTCCATCACCATATGGGAACGCCGATCGAGAGCCAGCAGGATGTCGACCGGCTGATGGAGAACACCAATGCGGCGGTCGGTCTCCTCCTCGATACCGGCCACATGACGGTGGCGGGCGGCGATCCCGTGGCGGTCGCCAAGAAGC
Source organism: Dongia sp. (assembly GCF_041910485.1). Lineage (GTDB taxonomy): Bacteria > Pseudomonadota > Alphaproteobacteria > Dongiales > Dongiaceae > Dongia. The sequence goes on along the minus strand of NZ_JAYRQR010000050.1, from coordinate 7,210 downwards.
ACGCCAAGCGCATCAAACACGTCCATTGCAAGGATGTGCGCCGCTACGCCCTCGAAGCCTGCCGCAGGCGCGACACCAGCTTCTCCGAGGCGGTGCTGTGCGGCCTCTTCACCGCGCCCGGTGACGGCATTGTCGATTACGCAAAGGTGCTGGGGCACCTCTCCAAGGCCGGCTACAAAGGCTGGCTGGTGCAGGAGGCCGAGCAGGATCCCCGCCTGTTCAATCCCCGGGTCTATGCCGAACTCGGCAATGCTCATTTGCGTGCGACGGCCAAGGCTGCCAAGCTCAAAGTTGTTGGCTGAAAGAGAGAGCCGATCATGCCCCAGCGCGACCTCCTGGTGAAGGCGAAGGCCCCGGACGAAGCGGGACGCGTTCATCACATCACTCCGCAAAGTGCCGGCTGGGGCCATGTCGGCTTCGATCTCTATCGGTTGAAGAACAAGCAGACCCTCGATCTGCCGGCGGACGGGCGCGAGCATTGCCTCGTCCTCGTCGCCGGTAAGGCCGATATCAGCGCCGGCAACGAGGCCTTCCGCAATATCGGCGAGCGCAACTCACCCTTCGAGGGGAAGGCGCCATATTCCGTCTACGCGCCCGCCGGCATTCCATGCTCGGTCACGGCCATCGGCGATGTCGAACTCGCCATCTGCTCGGCGCCCGGCGGCAAGGGCAGCTCGCCCGTGCGCCTCATCGCGCCCAAGGATGTTGGCTATGAGGAACGCGGCAAGGGCTCGAACATCCGCCACGTCTACAACATCCTCCCCGAGACGGCCGCCGCCGACAGCCTGCTGGTGGTTGAAGTGGTGACGCCCGGCGGCAATTGGTCGTCCTACCCGCCGCACAAGCACGACACGTCGGCGGCACCGACCGAGACCAAGCTCGAGGAAACCTATTACCACCGCCTCAACCCGTCCCAGGGCTTCGCCTTCCAGCGCGTCTATACCGACGACCGTTCCATCGACCAGACGATGGCGGTCGAGGATGGCGACGTGGTGATGGTGCCTGAAGGCTATCACCCGGTCGGCGCCCCACATGGCTACGACCTCTATTACCTCAACGTCATGGCCGGCCCGGAACGCCGCTGGTGCTTCAAGAACGACCCCCAGCACGAATGGATCGTGAAGAAATAGGGGGGCGCTAGGGTAAAAATCCAATCGCGACGAAGGGATAGGGTTGGGAGGGGCGGCTGGGACGGCTGGCCGCGGCGCGTCGGCGCGCGCGTGCGATGTTCGTTGACAAATACCGGGTCGGATGGGCAAGTAGACCTCTGATTTGTTAGAAATTCGTCTCTGCTCCCAACAGGTTGCCGGAAATGCTTGGTTCGGCAGCAGACCGCGCCGCCGATAGCCTTATGCCGCAAACCGTTACCCCAGCCGCTGCAACCTCGCCACAGCCCCTCCGATTGGGGGTCATCGGTTCCAGTCCGGGTAACGGGCACCCCTATTCCTGGGCAGCGATTTGCAATGGCTATAACGACAAGGCGATGGCCGATTGCCCCTATCCGGGCATTCCAGCCTATCTCGCCCAACGCCGTTTCCCCGAGGACCGGCTGAAGGCGGTGGCCGTCACGCATCTGTGGACCCAGGATCCTGCCCAGTCGCGCCATATCGCGGCCGCGAGCCTGATCCCGCAAATTGTCGAAAATCCCGAGGATATGATCAGCGCCGTCGACGGGCTCCTGCTGGCGCGGGACGATGCCGAGAATCACCGCCGGTTCGCGCTGCCCTTTTTGCGGGCGGGCCTGCCGGTCTGCATCGACAAGCCGCTGGCGCTCAGCCGTCAGGTGGCTGACGAATTGCTGGCCGAGGAACGCTATCCCGGCCAGATCTTTGCCGGGACGGCGGTGGCCTGGGCGGCCGAGATGACCCTTTCGGCAGAGGAACGCCGGCAACTCGGCGGCGTCCGCCATGTCAGCGGCGTCACCCCGAAATATTGGGACACGTACGGTGTCCACATCATCGAGCCGGCGCTGCAATTGCTGGGGCTCGAGCGGGCGCCGGACGAACTGATGGCAACCGGGCACGGCACCGTCCGGCTGGTGAACGCCGTCTGGCATGATGAGGGTTTTAGCGCTCAATTTGCCGCGATGGGCGGCCTCAATGCCCCGATCGCCTTGACCGCGCATGGCGAGACAGGCCATCGTCAGTTGGTCTTTACCGATTCCTTTTCTGCGTTCCGCAATGCGCTCGAACAATTCTGCGAGGGCGTGCGTCACCGGGAGCGCCGCTTCAACCTGGCACGGACCTTGGCCGTGACCGACATTATCGAGCGCGGACGGGCGCAGGAACTACGCGCATGATGATTCCTGACAGCATTGCCATCATTCCAGCGCGCGGCGGATCGCGCCGCATCCCCAGAAAGAACATCGCCGAATTCATGGGCAAGCCGCTGATCGCCTGGTCGATCGAAGCGGCCCTGAAGAGCGGTCGCTTCGAGACCGTGCTGGTCGGCACCGACGATCCCGAGATCGCCGAGATCGGCCGCGCCTATGGGGCGAGCGTTCCGTTCCTGCGGCAGAAGACCGGCGACGATCATTCGCCGGTGTCGCTTGCGACCATCGAGGCGCTGGAGCAATACGCGGCCTGGCGCGGCCGGCCGGCCGAACTGGTGATGCAACTGCTGCCGACCTGTCCCTTGCGCAACGAACAGCATGTGCGCGACAGTCTCGATGCCTTCCATCGCGGCTATGCCGATTTCATGTTGAGCTGCACCGATTACGGTCCCTTGAACCCCTGGTGGGCGATCTCGATCGCCCAGGACGGGACGCCGCGCCCGCTGCATCCGCAGGCGATGACGACGCGCTCGCAGGATCTCGAAACGGTCTATTGCCCGTCGGGCGCCATCTGGATCGCCCGGGTGCCGGCGCTCCTGCAATCGCGCACCTTCTATGGTCCGGGCCATCGCTTCTGGGCGATGGATTGGCGCGACGCGATCGATATCGACACGCCCGAGGATATCGCCCTGGCCGCCGCTCTTGCCACGAAGGCCTAAACCCAGGCGATGCCGTTCAGCGATCTAGCATATGCCGCGCGCGCCGCGTTCGATCATGCCAGCGGCCGGCTCGACAAGGCGGCGCGTGAAGTTGCCGACGCGATCAAGTGGGGCGATTGGCGTCCCGGCCGGCCGACCGTCCTCTGCCTCGAGCGCGCGCTGTTTGCCAAGGACATCGCCGAACTCAAGAAGCGGACCGATCTCAATCTGCCCTGCATCCATGTGAACGCGGTCAAGGCGCCGCAGGAGAAATGGGTGGGCCCCTTCTGGCGCCGTCAGGCGTGGCTCTGGCACGATCTCAACGCGCATTTGCCGCGCACCCGCGACCGTCTCGAAGCCTTCGGCACGGCCTTTCTCAAGGCGGCCGGCGCGCGCCATCCGATCGATGCGGTCGCTGCCGCCAACACCGACTACTGGCAGGATGAAGCCGTGCGCATGGGATGCCGTAAGCTGGGCATACCTTTCATTGTCCTGTCGCGGGAAAGCTACGGCATCGGCCGCGGCCGCGAGTTCGTGTCCAAGAACTACAAGGATGGAAACTTCTACTTCAACGGCACCGGCTGTGCCGTCGCGTCCGAGGTTTGCCGCCAGTTCATGCTCGGCCAGCCGGCGATGCGCGATGCCGCGATCTCGGCCACCGGCTGGCCGCGCTACGACGCCTGGCGCGATTATCCGGTCCCGCCGCTCTCCGAGCGGCGCTGCATCACGCTGATGGCCTATGGCGACCCGATCCAGGTCCAGTATGCCGCCGCCAATTTCCGCGACGTCCTGCAGGTCTTTGCCGCCGCGGCTGAGCGGCAAGCGGCCTTGCCACCGGCCGAGCGGCTGCGCTTCGTCATCAAGATGAAGAAGCGCAACGAGGATGGTTACATCCGCGACATCCGGCCCGATATCGATGAGCTGGGCATCGAAATCGTCGCCGATACGCCGCTGCCCGAGATCGTGACCAATTCCCGGGTCATCATCGGCTTCAACACCCTGGCCGTACTTGAGGGTTTGCTCGGAAGCTGCGCTGTGGTAGTCCCGGTCTGGAGTGATTCCGAGCGCGACCCGTCTGCCAGTCTCCTGCACCCCGGCAATGCCGATGATGCCGGGGTCTGCTACTTCCCGCGCTCGATGGCGGAACTCGACGCCCTGCTCAAGGAAGCCGAGGCGGGCCAACTGGCCCCCAAAGGCACGCTGGAGCAACGCCTGGCGCGGTTCAGCCGTCATTCCCTGGTCGAAGCGGATACCACCGCCTCGGCCCGGTTCGAGACTTTCGTGCGCTCGCTGTTGGCGCCAGGATCGGGGAATTGACACAAAGAATGCGCGCCATCGTTACCGGGACCGGCAGCATCGCCAAACGCCATCTGCGCAATCTGCGCCAGCTTTTTCCGGACGCCCGTCTGGTCGTGGTCGAGCGGCTGGCCGGCGCGGTGATCCCGCCTGAAATCGACGCGCTGGTGGCCGAGCGGTACAGCGATCTCAACGCGGCGCTCGAAACGCCGGCCGACCTGGCGGTGGTCGCCACCCCGGCGCCCTATCACGTGCAGCAGGCGATTGCACTGACCCAGCGCGGGATTCCCACCCTCATCGAAAAGCCGCTTGGCGCCGACACCGCCGAATGCGCGCCGCTCCTCGCCATCGACGCGGCGGGCAAGGCGCCGATGCTGGTCGGCTACTGCCTGCGCTACCATCCGGTCTTCCAGGCGCTCGAGAAAGCCTTGGCCGACAAGGTGATCGGCCGCGTCTACAACCTGCGCGCCGAAGTGGGCCAGTATCTTCCCAATTGGCGGCCCGGCACCGACTATCGCTTCGGTGTCAGCGCGCAGAAGATTCTGGGCGGCGGCGCCCTCATGGAACTCAGCCACGAGCTTGACCTGGTCCGCGCCCTGCTCGGGACCCCGCACGCGGTCACCGCCGTGCTCGCGCGCATCAGCGAACTTGAAACCGATGTCGACGACGTGGCTGAGATCATCACGCGCCATCGCTATCACGGGCAGGAGGTCGTGGCCTCGGTCCATCTCGATCTCTATCGCCGGGTGCCGCGTCGTTTCATCTATATAGACGGCGATACCGGCAGTCTGGAGCTCGATTTCGTACAGGCGAAGCTCACGCACCGGCCGCTGGGCGGCGAGCCCAGCTCCGTCGGCGCGCCGGACGGTTTCGCCATCAATGAAGTCTATCTCGACGAATTGCGCGATTTGACGGCCGGTCACGGCAAGCCGCGCGTCGGCCTCAGGGACGGTTTCGAAACCATGCGCATCGTCGAGGCCGCCGCAACGTCCGCGCGCGAGGAGCGCACCGTCCGCCTCGGCTGAGGCGCCGGTTTTCCGGGGGTTCCCGGCGTGGTTTAATGCCCGCCAGGGATTATGCGAAGGAAGCTGGCGGCGGATGCGCGCGTTCGACCTCATCATCTTCGATTGCGACGGCGTGCTGATCGACAGCGAGGTGCTGGCCTGCGAAGCCGTGCGGCAACAGCTCTCCCGTCACGGTATCGATCTCGCCCATGCCGACATCATGGCCCGCTTCCTGGGGCGGAGCTTTGCCGAAGTCCAGCGCTACTATGAGGCGCATTGGAGCCAGCCGCTGCCGGCATCCTTTGTCGCCGCGCTGCGTGACGAGATGCGCTTGGCCTTTACCGAGCATCTGGCAGCGATGCCCTATGTCTCGACGCTGCTGCAGCATCTCGACATTCCTTTTTGCCTCGCCTCGTCGAGCGATCCGGAGCGCGTCGAATTCTCCTTGCGCTTGGCGGGTCTTTACCCCTACTTCAAAGGCCGCATCTTCACCGCAAGCGAGGTGGCGGCCGCGAAGCCGGCGCCCGATCTCTTTCTGCTGGCGGCGAAGCGCATGGGGTGCGATCCCGGGCGCTGCCTGGTGATCGAAGACAGCGTCAGCGGCATCGAGGCCGCGAAGGCGGCGGGAATGAGCGTCTGGGGATTTGTCGGCGGCAGCCATCATGCCGGTGAAGCCAGTGTGGTACGCCTTGAGTGGGCCGGGGCCGCGCGCATCTTTGCGCACATGTCCGATATAGAGGCCGCACTGCGGTTCAACGAGGGTTGATCATGGCGATCGGCGATGGCGACAATTCCAGGCTCGACGATGCCGCGCGCGCGGGCTGGCTCTATTACATCGCCGGCCATACGCAGGACGAGATCGCCAAGAAACTCCATGTCTCGCGCGCAACCGCACAGCGTTTGGTTTCGCTCTGCCTCTCCGAACGGCTGATCACCTTCCGCCTTGAACATCCGATTGCCGCCTGCATGGAACTGGCGCGGCGCCTCAAGGATCATTTCGGCCTCAAATATTGCGAAGTGGCGCCGACCGATCTCGCCAACCCCGCCAATCCGGCGGGCATCGCCGAACGCGCGGCGGCATTGCTCGAACAGACCTTGCGCTCGGAAAAGCCCGTCATCATCGCCATCGGCACGGGCCGTATCATGCGCGCCGCCGTCGAACAGCTGACGCCGATGGACTGCCCCAACCACCAATTGGTCTCGCTGGTCGGCAACATCTCGCCCGACGGCTCGGCAAGCTTCTTCGATCCCCTGGCGCGCCTCGCCGATCTCACCAAGGCGAGGCATTATCCGACACCGCTTCCCGTCATCGTCGGCAGCGATGGCGAATGCCAGCAATTGCTGCGGATCTCGGCCGTCGCGCGCGTGCGCGCCATCGCCGAGAATGCCGATTTGCGTCTCGTCGGCATCGGCCAGATCGACCAGGGGGCGCAGCTCCATGTCGACGGCTTCATCTCGCGCGAGGAACTCCTCGAACTGATGCGCCTCGGCGCGGTCGGTGAAGTGACCGGCTGGGCCTTCGATGCGGCCGGCAAGGTCATCGACGCCGGCACCAACCGCCGCGTCACCTCGGTCCCCTTGCGCGTCCCCGCCGAGGCCCTCACCGTCGGCGCCGCCTTCGGCCCCGGCAAGGTGACGGCCATGCGCGCCGCCCTGAAAGGCCGCATCCTCAACGGCCTCATCACCGACGAAACCACCGCGCAAGCCCTCCTGCGCTGAACGAGCTTGGCGGTTTCCGAACAAGTTCCTATTTTGTTCTTGACAAAGAACTAGGAATGTTGTACTAATAGAGCTGTGCACACACATCACCCTGGCTCCCCATCCGGAGCCGCTCGGTTGTCCCTCGGCGCAAGTCCAGCGATGGGCGCAGGCCGAATGCATCGGCCCCTGTTTGAGAGGGGCAGGCTTGGTCGGCGGCCACAAGGCCCGATCCCCCGGAT